>NZ_QMKQ01000010.1 GCF_003287975.1 Arthrobacter sp. AQ5-05 | reverse complement strand
CCGAGGCATTCCTGGCCGTGCGTTCCTATGTGGGCACCGCTCTGAAGCAAGGCAAAAACGTGTTCGATGCCTTGGGTGAATTGTTCGCCGGGGATCCTTGGCTACCCGCCACCCCCTGACCAGTTACCTTTTTGAGCCTAATACTTCACCTAGAGAGGCCACGCGTCGGCGGCGTCAGGGTAGGCCCGGCCGAGCCGGTACCGAATCGGTTCACATCTCCAGTCAACGCCTCGGAAGAACGCGCCGCCCGCCGGTCAGTTCCCGTCGAGGTGTTCCAGCTTGCCCGGGGGAAGCACGCGCGTGTAGGTCCAGGCGGCGGCGACGAAGGCAACCAGGAACGCCACCTTGGAAACGCCGATCGCATCCCCGGCGATTGCCTCGGCGGCGAGGCAAACGGTCGCCAGCATCGTTGCCAGTCCGATGCCGGCGACCCCGGATCCAAGGGACACGAGGCCGACGGCAATCATTTTTCGGTCTGGTACCGGTGGCCGGCCCTCAAGAAACCGAGGGCCGTGGCGCCGCCGATCGCGAACGCACTGGCGGAAGCGGCGACGATGATCGCCAGGACGAGAGTGGTCGAGCTGTACCCGGTGCCGTCGGGACCCGTATGTCTGGCCATGTGCTGCGGCGTCGAACCCAACAGAAGCAGGTGGATGGCGGTGACCGCGGCGAGGGTCCACGCCGGTGCTGCCACCAGAAGCCGGAGCACCTTCTTGCCGGCCAGCACTCCGGTGGTTGGTGTCGTTCCGGATTCCCCGGTCATCATGTTCCGTCTTTCCCGGCGCATCTCGGAACGGTTGCCGGATCAACTTTGGGGCATCCGTCACTGTGGCAGGGGCCCGGAGCCAGGCCGGGCCAGGAAACGGTTTGCCCGGTGGCCTAGCGGAGGAGATCCGCCTCTGTCAGTGCCCTTGCCACGGCCGCCCGCCCGGTGCCATCCAGTCCCCGGACGGGGGCGGGAAGGTTCCCCGCGGAGACCAGGCCAAGGTCCTCGGCCACGGCGGAAGCCACCCGGTAGCTTCCGAACCGGGCCATGAGCTTCCACAATGGATCCAGCTCCAGGGACAGGGAACGTGCCAGTGCGGTATTGCCGGCCGTCGCGGCGCGGGTGATCGCCAAGCACCGCTCGGGCAGGATTCCCGCAATGACGCTGTACCAGGCATCGCAACCGGCAAGAAGGCCATCCGCGGCCGCCCCGTCGCCGCTGACGCCGATGGTCACGTGCCCGGGCACCATGGCCCGGAGACGGGAAACCCGGGTCATTGCCTGCTCGGAATCGGCCGGGACCGGGGGAATCTTGATGGAGGCAATGCCGGGCAGCTGCGCAATCCGCGCGTGCAACTCGTCGCTGACGACCACGCGCGTGGTCGTCGGGTTGTCGTAGACGACCAGCGGAACCGAGAGAATCGCCGTGACATCCTCGTAGAGCCCGAAGACCTCGTCATCGGTCAGGGCCTGATAGCTCATCGGGGCCAGCAGGACGGCGGCCGCACCGCGATCCTGGGCGTCCTCGACATGGCGCAGGACATCCCGCGTGCGCAGGGCGCCCACACCGGCGAGCACCGGGACGTTTCCGGAGCCGGCCACGGCCAGCTCGACGGCGCGGGCGCGTTCGGCCCGGTCCAGGTAGGCGTAGCTGCCGGTCGAACCGAGGACACAGATGGAATCGACGCCGGCGGCCGCGACCCGTGCAACGAGACGTTCGAAGGCGGGCTCGTCGATGCCGGTGTCGGTGAGCGGGGTCAGCGGAAAGGAGCTGAGCCCGGTGAACATCGTCGATGGCTTCATGGTCACCGAGGATATATCAGTTTTTCCGGCTTACCGTTGGCATGGGGTTCCGCGCCCTTGCAGGGTGGGCGAATGAGCGAGCGGACGCGGCGCCTGGCCGCCTTGTGACGGGACTACCTGGTCATCCTGGCTTGGATGATCGTCCTTGGCCTGTTCGGTCCGATCGGCAGCGAGTTGCTGTATTTCCTGCTGCTGACGTTCGTGGTCGGCTTCTACCTCCACAAGACCGGGTCCGGCGCGCACCGCAGCACCTGGGGCAAGCGCCGGATGGGCCTGGGGCTCATCGGCATTGAGGGCTCGGTTCCGAAGCGGACGAAGATCCTGCTGCGCACCGTCGTGAAGCCCTTGCCGTGGGAGAACGCCCACTTCTTCATCTGGCAGTTGATGGGTGTCATCCATCGCGAGGGCAAGGAGGCCACCCCCGGGCGTGGATCTTTGTGGGGATGCATACGGCGACGGCAGCTGCCATCGTCTACATCGCGATGGTGATTGCCACCGGGCGTGGTCCGCACGACCTGGCCGCGGGCACCAGGGTCCGCTTGCGTGCGGTTCGGGCCTCCTGAAGGCCGGGGTCAGGCCTCGCGCGTGGAACCGCGCACCATGAGCGTGCTCTCGAGGGTGACCTGCTGCGTTTGAAGTTCCTCGCCGTCTATCAGCCGCAGCAGCTGCTCGGCAGCCCGCCGGCCCAACAGCTCGCCGGGCAGGTTCACGCTGGTCAGGGACGGGGAGCTGGTTCTCGAGTAGGGCAGGTCGTCGAAGCCGGTCACAGCGAGTTCGCCGGGGATCGAGATCCCCGCGGCGCGCGCTTCCTGCAGGACGCCGTAGGCGTGGGTGTCGGTGGCACAGACCACCGCGGTGACCCCTGCCTTCTTCCATCGGGGCCAGGCCTCGGCAAACGCATCGGCGGCCAGTCCCACGTTGATGGTGGTGGCGGCCAATGCGCCGGCGGGGATTTCCATGCCGAGTTCGGCAGCGGTTTCAAGGAACGCGGTGCGGCGCAGCTCGAAGGTGGCGGTGCCGGTGGTGCCGTCGAGGTACGCGACTTTCTTGTGGCCGGCCGCAGCCAGGTGCCCGGCCACCAGTCGCGCGCCGTGGGCGACATCGAGGTTCACCGCCGGGATCTCCGGGCCGAAACCGGGGGCATCGAGCAGCACCAGCGGGCCGGGGGCCGAAAGCTCCTCAAGGAACGAAAACTCGGGAGCGTCGACCAGCAGGCCTGCCGGGCGCAGGCCCAGCAGCCGGCGGGTGTCATCGGCGCTGGGCAGCTGGCCGGCATCGGTGACCGAGAGCAGCAACTGGTACTTGGAACCCAGCGCGGAGCGCACCCCGGCAATGACCGTGGCAAAGAAGGGGTTGGAGATGTCCGGTGCCACCATGATCACGGTGTTGCTCACGCCCCTGGCCAGCGAGCTTCCGATTCCGTCCACCACGTAGCCCAGGGCGCGGATGGCCTCACGGACCTTGGTCTCGTTGGTGGTCGAGACCCGGCCGCTGGCCTTGCCGTTGGCAACCAGGGACACTGTCGCGGTGGAAACCCCTGCCCGTTCGGCCACCATGGCTGCCGTGACCCGTCGCCGACTCGGTGGGTTGGGCCGTGGCTTTTGGGTCGAATGCATGGCTTTTATCTTAGTCGAGGACCGGGCTTCGCGACCTGATTGGCGTCAAGCGTTTGACTAGGGTGTTTCCGGACGATTAGTTAAGCGTTTGACGTGCGGGTGTGGAAGGTGCCAGAATTCCGGTGAAACAGCATTTCCTGTCCACGGCCGCAAAACCGCGGGCAGGGGTATCCCCGAAGATGTGGAGAACGACAATGGGTGCACCCATCGCTACAACCGAGCCGCGAAAGATCATCCTGGACTGCGATCCGGGACATGACGACGCCGTTGCCATCCTGCTGGCGCATGGCAGCCCCGCCATCGAGCTGCTTGCCGTCACCACCGTGGTCGGCAACCAGACCCTGGCCAAGGTCACCAAGAACGCCCTGGCAACCGGAACCATCGCGGGCATCACCGGTGTTCCCTTCGCCGCGGGCTGCGCCCGCCCGCTGGTGCGCACCATCGAAAACGCGCCCGACATCCACGGCGAATCCGGCATGGACGGACCCAAGCAGCCCGAATCCACCATCGAACTGGATCCCCGCCACGCGGTGGACCTGATCATCGACACCATCATGGCCCACGAGCCGGGCACCGTGACCCTGGTCCCCACCGGCGGTCTGACCAACATCGCCATGGCCGCGCGCAAGGAACCGCGCATCGTCGAGCGCGTGAAGGAAGTCGTCCTGATGGGCGGCGGCTACCACGTGGGCAACTGGAGCGCCGTGGCCGAGTTCAACATCATCATCGACCCCGAGGCCGCACACATCGTCTTCAACGAGAAGTGGCCCGTGGTCATGGTCGGGCTCGACTTGACCCACCAGGCGCTGGCCACCGACGAGGTCGTCGCGCAGATCGAGGCAGTGGGCACCGGCCCGGCCAGGTTCGTGCGCGAACTCATGGACTTCTTCAAGGCCACCTACAAGGACGCCCAGGGCTTCGATTTCCCGCCGGTCCACGACCCCTGCGCCGTGGCCTACGTGATTGACCCAACCATTGTCACCACCCGCAAGGTGCCGGTGAACATCGAACTGGCCGGCACCTTGACCCTGGGCATGACCGTTGCCGACTTCCGCGCCCCGGCCCCGGCCGACTGCCACACCTCGGTGGCCGTTGACCTTGACCACGAGCGCTTCTGGAACCTCGTGACCGACGCCCTGGTGCGCATCGGCGAGGTAGAGGTCGCAAACGCATGAGCGCCCTGACCGAGAAGGCCCCCCTCGTTTCCCGCGGCGGCACCGCGGCGCTGACCGCAGCCCTGCTCACCGCCTGCGTGGCTTTCCAGCTCAACGCCTCGATGCTCAGCCCCGCGCTGGTCACCATGGGCGAGGAGCTGGGCACCGACCAGGCCGCGATCGGCCTGTCGCAGACCTGGTTCTTCACCACCGCCGCCCTGTTCTCGCTGTTCCTGCCCCGTCTTTCCGACGTCGTGGGCCGCAAGCGCATCCTGGTCATCATGATGCTGCTGACCGCCGTCGGCTCCGTCGTCGCGGCCCTGGCCCCGAGTATCGGCTGGCTCTTCGCCGGACGCATCATCCAGGGCATCTCCGGCCCCACGGTGCCGCTGGCCCTGCTGATGCTGCGTTCCGCAGTGCCCAACCCGCGCCGCTACGGCGCCCTGATGGGCCTGGTCCTCGCCGTCAACGGCGGGGTCGCCGGCGTCGACTCCTTCCTTGGCGGCTACCTGGCCGAGAACCACGGCTTCCGCTCCATCTTCTGGTTCATGGTCGTCCTGGCCGTCGTTGCCGCGGCTGCCGTGGCCCTGCTGACCCGCGAGTCCAAGCCGCAGGCAGGCACCAAGATGGACTGGCTAGGGGTGTTCTTCATCGTCGTGGCCGTCGGTGCGCTGCTCACGGCCCTGAACGAGGCCGCCAAGCTGGTCGGCGGCATCGACCCGGCCACCGTCATCCTGTCGCTGGTCCTGCTGGCCGTGTCCGCCGCGGCGTTCTACGGCTTCTGGTCCACCGAGAAGCGCGTGGCCGAGCCCATGGTGCAGCTCGAGCACCTGCGCCAGCGCGCCACCTGGGCCCCGTTGCTGACCACGGTACTGACCATGACCGGAATCTTCGCGGTCATCAACGGCATCGTCCCGGCCTACGTGCAGGCCGCCGGGGCCGGCTTCGGGGTCGGCCCCACGCAGACCGCGCTGCTGATCCTCACCCCGTACGCGCTGCTGGGCTGGATCTTCGGACCCATCAGCGGACGCCTGGCCCCGGTCTGGGGCTATAACAAGGTGCTGCGCATCGGCATGCTCGGCTCGGTTGCCGCGCTGCTGGTCATCGTGTTCTTCGGCATGGATTCGCTGCCCCTGATGATTGCCGGCACCGCGCTGCTGGGCATCATGTACGCCGGAACCGCCAACATCATGCTCAACGGCTTGGGCGTGGTGCTCTCGCCCAAGGGCAATCCCGGCTTCCTGCCGGGCATGAACGCCGGAGCCTTCAACCTGGGCGCCGGGTTGAGCTTCCTTGTGCTTCCGGCAGTGCTTGTGGGAACCTCGTCCCTGGGCGACCGCGCTTCCTACGTCACCGTGGTGGTGGTCGGCCTGATCATCACCGTGGCTGCCTTCGCCGCCTCGTTGCTGATCCCCAAGCCCGTCGACGCAGAGGTGAAGTAGTTGGATACCCAAGCCCCGGGCCACCAGCCCGGCAAGATCGTGGTGGTCGGCTCGCTGAACGCCGACCTGACCATTTACACCGAACGCCTGCCCGAACCGGGGGAGACCCTGCACGGTGAGGGCTTCACCGTGAACCCCGGCGGCAAGAGCGCCAACCAGGCCGTTGCGGCCGGCAAGCTCGGGGCCAACGTGTCGCTGGTGGGCGCCGTGGGCCGGGACGCCAACGGGGCCATGCTGCTCGAATCCTGCGCCGCGGCCAATGTGGAGATGTCCCACGTGCGCCAGGTCCCCGGTGTGGAAACCGGCGTCGCCGTGGTGACCGTGGATGCCTCCGCGGAGAACACCATCGTGATTTCCGCCGGTGCCAACGGAACCCTGTCCCCGGGCGACGTCGCGGAAGCCGGAGCCGCCTTCGAGGGCGCCGCGGTGCTGTGCCTGTGCCTGGAAGTGGACCTGGACACCGTCGAGGCCGCAGCGAAGGCCGGAGCGGACGCCGGGGCCACGGTGCTGCTGAACCTCTCCCCGTACGCACCCATCCGCCCAAGCCTTGCGGCGCTGTCCGACGTCTTGCTGGTCAATGCGCACGAGGCCTCCCAGTTCCTGGACGGGGAGCAAATCCCGGGCCCCGACGCCGAGGCCCCGGCCTGGGAACCGGTGCTCGGGCACCTGGTGGCCCGCGGGCTGCCAAGCGCCGTGGTGACCCTGGGCGCGGCCGGCTCGGTGGTGCTGGACTCACGGGCCGAAGCGGGCAAGCGCATCGTGCGCATCGCCCCGACCCGCGTGGATGCGGTGGACACCACCGGTGCCGGCGACGCCTTCACCGGCGGGCTGGCCGCACGCCTGGCAGCCGGGGACCCGCTGGCCGAGGCCGCCGCCTTCGCCTCGGTGGGCGCCGCGCTGGCGGCCACCAAGAAGGGCACTCAGGCCGCCTACCCGGATGCCGCCGAGGTGTTCGCCAGGCTCAACGCCTAGCCGATTCCCGGCCCGCCGACCATGCGCCGGCTCCCTCCCGGGCCGTTCCCCGGGAGGGCGCTGGCGCTTGTTTGTTGCGGCAGGGGTTCAATGAAGGACCAGGGCCTTGGTGGCGGCACCGACCGGGTATCCCAGGGCCAGGGTGACCGGGCGCCGGGTGACCGATTCCGGCACCGGTAGCTCGTGCGTGGTTGGCGCCAGATCGGCGCTGCACGGGCCGGACGAACCGCCCCAGGTGATCAGCGCGAACCGATTGCCCTCCTTGAGCCGGGGCGCGGACGGCTCCTCCGTCGGGATGGCCGAGTTCTGGGCATCGGCCACCGTGGATCGCAAGCCCCGTTCCACCTTTTCGGCAACGCTCACCGGCCCCGAAGATCCCGCCAGCAGGATGGAAACGACCCCTGCGCCGCGTCTTGCTTTCCTCACGGGTGCGACCTTTCCTTGAACCTGCTCAGCGCAGCGGCTCCGCCGCGCCTTTCAGGGTGATCGTGTCGCGCCCGCGCACGCCCTGGAAGCTGTATTCGCCCCAGCGTACCGACTGCGACTGCTGGTGCCCCACGGCATTCCAGTCCCAGCCGAGCACCGCGGGGGAGTCGTGGCCGCATTGCGGCGGGTAGGACTCCATGACGGTCGTGCAGTACACCGGACCGCTTCCGTTATCCAGCACCATGCCGGCGAACGCCCGCTCGGGCGCGGGTGAAAGCGCGATGAGCAGCGCAAGAACAGCAAGCACCAGCGCCACCGGAGTCATCGAGAAACGCTCCGGCTTGGACCGGGAAATCGCATTCATCGCCACCCCAAGTGCCAGATAGGCGAACACGACCCAGATTCCGACCCGGGAGAACCCGGCGGGAAACAACTCGATGGCGCCCGCCCGGTCCAGGGCGAGCAACGCGATGAACCCATAGACCAGCACGGAGAACACCGAAGCGAACCGGAGGGGAACCGGCAGCGTGCCAGGATGCCGCCCACCCCATGCGAACCGGCCCCACGGGGCGCCGAACGCCAGGGCCAGCTGGAAGAGGACCAAAAGGGCGAGCACTGCGGTGAATACGACGGCGGTGGTCATGCCCCGAAGCCTACTCGGCTCCGGCACTTGGGGATATCGCGAGGCATCCGCTGATCCTGCCGGAAGTGTGAACCGCGCCCGGAACCGGGAAAAACAGGTACAGGCACGGATGTTGCGCGCCGTACCCGCGGCGTACCGTGGCTGCCATGAGCGATCCAACAGCCGGGTCCCGGGGCGCAGGACCAACGCCGGAAGCGACCCGCCGCACCTATCTCTTCGCACTCAAGGACGCCGGCGGCACCGTTCCGCCGGAACTCGGCGTCGCCCGGCGGCTGGCCCGCCGAGGGCATGAGGTCGTGGTGCTCGCCGACGATTCCATGGAAGACCAGGCGGCCGCTGCCGGGGCCTCGTTCCGTTCCTGGACCGATGGCCACACCGGAGAGGTCCGTGACTGGGCGCTGCACGGCCCGATGGCCCTGGCCCGGGACATGTTCGAAAACATGATCGGGCACCGGGCCCCGCAGCAGGCCAGTGACACTGCGGAGGCCATCGACGAGGTGCGGCCGGACCTGGTGCTGACCTCGTTCTTCGCCTTCGGCGCCATGGTGGGGGCCGAGGCTCGCGGGGTTCCCTTCGACGTCCTGATGCCCAACACCTACCCGCTGCCCGCCAAGGGCATGCCGCAGGTCGGCACCGGCTTCACCCCGGCGAAGGGGCCGCTGGGTGCACTGCGCGACCGCGTGACGTCCTTCGGCGGCACCAGGTTGGCAGACAGGTTCGCGCTTGCCCCGTTGAACGAGTTGCGTGCCGATCACGGGCTGGCCCCGGTGCCCAACACGTGGGCCCAGGTGCATCGCGCCAGGCGCCAGCTGATCCTCACCTCCTCGGCCTTTGACTTCCCTGCCGAGCTTCCGGCCAACGCCCGCTACGTGGGACCGATCCTCGATGACCCGGCCTGGACCTCCAACGCCCCGTGGGCCCCGCCCTCAGGCGAGGAGCCGCTGGTCCTGGTGGCCATGTCCTCGACGTTCCAGAACCACGTCCAGTGCATGCAACGCATCGTGGACGCACTCGGGAGCCTGCCGGTGCGCGGGCTGGTGACCACCGGCCCCGCGGTCGACCCCGGACAGATCCATGCGCCGGCCAACGTGGCGGTGGTGGCCGCCGCGCCCCACCACCAGGCCATGGCTCGGGCCAGCCTGGTCATCACCCATGGAGGGCACGGCACCGTGGTCAAGGCGCTGGCGGCGGGGGTGCCGCTGGTCATTCTGCATCACGGTCGCGACCAGTCCGGAAACGCCGTCCGCGTCACCTCCCGCGGTGCCGGTGTCGAGGTGTCCCGCCGCGCCTCGGCCGGCACCATCGCCCGGGCCATCGCCACGGTCTCGGGAAACGACGACTACCGCCTCTGCGCCCGGCGGCTCGGCGTGGACATCGCCCGCGATGCGGCCGACGAGTCGCTTCTGCTCGAGGAATTGGAATGGTGAATGCCTTTGGCCGACCGGATGATTATGCCGCGTTCAGCCGACCATCGATTTGTCTATTTAGTACAAATATGCGATAATTAAAGACCTCCTCAAGGGTTGCTAGAAGAGCGTGAGCCGTCGAATTGATTCGCACAGCCGCTCAAAATCCCATGCGGACCCAGGGGAGGTTCGGACAGTGGTCCCGGGATGCATTGGTCAAGGCCGGATGCAGCGCTGATGGCAATGCCAACTTATCCCGAGCTCCGCAAACGGCCGCTTGGATCGGGTAGCCCCGAGGGCGCGCCGTGCGATTCGATGAGGCAAGCCTGCCGGAATTCATTGCCGGCACGTTTCGCTCGCGCATCGATGCGGGTCATCGAGGGCGCGCAGCGGCCAGGCACGTTGCAGGCTTGGCCACATGACGAGGACTGTCCGAAGCGCAGGAACGCCCCTCCAATGGTGTCGGGGCATGCAACGGAAACAAAGCAAGAAACGGAACGGGCCCAGGGCTTGACGCCTCCCGGCGACGAGCCTGGCACTTCCGGCGGTTGATAAGAGAAGGGGCAGAAGCCCGTCAAATCGCCGCATTGTCATGAAAGGACGAATCATAATGACACCAGGTCATGAAGCACTCATCATTACGGCCTTCACGATGATCGGACTACTGAGCGTACTGACTTTTTCGATGGTCGCTCGTTACCGCAAGGCACACAACGAGCATGAAGAGCCGGGCACCGAACAGGTCGCATAGGTTTGAGGTTGGCCCGGGAATGAACGTCCCGGGCCAATGCACGGTACAAACGGGTGTGTCCGCCACTGGAGTGGCGGGCACACCCGTTTTGCGTTTGGCCGGTCGCAGGTCCCGGCAGGATGCTCTTGAAGTGTTTGACCAGCCAGTGCCAGCTTGGCGGAGTGACCTGAATCTGCAGGACTACCGCCAGTACGCTCAATACTCGGTCCACGCCATCCAACGATAGGCCCTGCCGTCATGTTCAAAATCCGTGAATACCACCCGGCGGACGAACGGGGCTGGCCCGAATGCCGGCTGCTCAGCTTCCTGGACAGCAACTTCTACGACGAAGTCCGCACAGACCGCAGCGACATCGAGGCCCGAACCTGAGCCTGGTGGCGGAGGACAATGGCACGATCGTGGGCCTGCTCGACATCGAACCGAACGGAGATTCGGCAACCATTGATTCGATCGCCGTGCATCCAAGTGCCCGGCAGCAGGGGATTGCGACGGCACTGCTGGCCGAAGCCCTGCCCCGCCTGCCGTTCGGGACCAGGACCCTGGATACCTGGACCCGGGAAGACGCCGCGGCAAACGGCTGGTACCAGGGCAACTGTTTTGAAGAGGCCTACCGATACTACCGATATCTGCACGTGTACAAGGGAGACAAAGATCCGAATGAAGGGTTCCAGGGCCCGTAGGGGTTGTCCCGGCCGGTGCCGGCCTTCATGCATGCCGATATCAAGGACGAGGAACCAATGCGCCGGGCCTTCAAACGGGTCCATGTGTGCCGGCAATACGTGCGGCAGCTCGGCCCGGCCTGATTCTTGTCCCGGCCAATCGCCCTGGGATGGCCGGAAATCCATCCCTTGGCCGCCCACCGGCCGAAGACGGGTTCGAGGGGCACGCACAGGATGCCCGGCGGGTTCTGGCCGTAACGGGCAAAGACCGCGTCCCGGTCCGCGAACCTGCCCAGCAACCGGTCAACCCGGGCCAGGTCGCCGGGCATGCAGGATCCCTCGGCGCAGCCGCTTGCCACCCAGCTGGCGGATCCGGTGGCGATGGCATCAAAGAGGGTCTCGGCTCCCTGGTTTGCGAAGGCCGGGGCCGGGTTCTTGGCATCCGCCACGAAGAGATCCGAGAGATTCATCCAGGCCGAATCGACCAAGAAATCCGGCCAGGCGATAAGGATGCGTTGGGGGACCGCGCGGCGCACATACCTGAACCGCGGATGCCAAAACGATCCATGGATCAGCAGGGCCTCCGAGCGGGTGGCGATTCCCGCTCCTCGCGCCAACGCCTCCAGCAAGGCAATGCGCTGCGAACACGCACCCCGGCACTTGGCCAGCGTGGCCGAAGCCGGCTGGGTTTCGTTGAGCGAATACACGGGGCGGATCCGCTGCTGGATCCACCGGTGGGCCTCGCGCAGGAACTCCAAGTCGCTGCCGGTGCCGACCCGCAGCCGGGCGCCGAGATCCAGCAACACCGGGTCGCCGCCGTCAATGATGGGGGTGAAGCGGGTCGTGCCGACCGCCGGATTGCCGCAGAAGGCGTCGGCACGGCGCAACCGGGCTGTCGTGGTCAGGGCGCAGGTCATGGGACCGGGTCTGCCACGCCAACCGGTCAGGAATCGAACAGCAGCGCCAGACCCCCGGAGCCGATAAACACCCAACCGGCAACCACCAGGATTCCGATGGCGGACATGGTCCAGATCATTTTCTGCTTCTCGGTCATCCCGCAATGCTATCCGGCATCCGGCTTTCACCTGCCGGTCACCGCAAATTCGGGGCGGCTCACCGAGTGTTGGAACCGTTGGCGCCAGGCGAGCGCAAAACAGGACGAATGTGATGCAATCAAGGGCTAAAGTGGCGCAGGCGACACGAGGCCAGTGTGTCGCACATCCTAGGAAGGGCAGCCGTGCACGATCGGATCCATTACTCAAAGTTCCTTGACCTCCGCATGTCGGCCGAGCAGGCCGCAGACCTGGTGAAGCCGGGCATGACGGTGGCCATGAGCGGGTTCACCGGTGCCGGCTACCCGAAGGCAGTCCCGGGAGCGCTCGCCGCGCTCATGGAAAAGGAGCAGGCCGGGGGGAACCCGTTCAAGATCAACGTGCTCACCGGCGCCTCCACCGCCCCGGAGCTCGACGGGGTGCTGGCCCGCGCCGGCGGCATGGAGCTGCGCCTGCCGTACATGTCCGATCCGGATCTGCGCCGCCGCATCAACGCCGGCGAGATGGAATACATGGACATCCACCTCTCCCATGTGGCGCAGCACGCCTGGTTCGGCTTCTACGGCAAGATCGACCTGGCCATCATCGAGGTCGTCGGCGTGACAGAGGACGGACGGCTGATCCCTTCCTCCTCGGTGGGCAACAACAAGACCTGGCTGGACATGGCCGACAAGGTCATCCTCGAGGTCAACACGCAGCAGTCCGCCGCCATGGAAGGCATGCACGACATCTACTACGGCACCGCTCTGCCCCCGCACCGCAAGCCGATCGAGATGACCACTGCCGACCAGCGGATCGGCGAGCCCTACCTGCGGGTTGACCCGGCCAAGATCGTCGCCGTGGTGGAAACCGACGCCCCGGACCGCTTGAGCCCGTTCGCACCCGTCGACGAGACCTCCAAGCAGATCGCCGACCACCTGCTGGACTTCCTGGACCACGAGATCCGTGCCGGACGGCTGACCGACAAGCTGCTGCCGCTGCAGTCCGGCGTGGGGAACATCGCCAACGCCGTGCTCGCGGGTCTGGCCCGCGATGGCTACAAGGGCCTGCAGGCCTACACCGAGGTCATCCAGGACGGCATGCTGTCCCTGCTCAAGGACGGGACGATCGGGTTCGCCTCGGCGACCTCCTTCTCCCTGTCCTCCGACGGCATCGACGAGTTCAATGCGCACGTCGACTTCTACCGCGAGCGCATCCTGCTGCGCCCCCAGGAGATCTCCAACCACCCGGAGCTGGTGCGCCGGCTGGGCTGCATCGCCCTGAACGGCATGATCGAGGCCGACATCTACGGGAACGTGAACTCCACCAACGTGGTCGGCTCGCACGTCATGAACGGCATCGGCGGCTCGGGCGACTTCGCCCGCAACGGCTACCTCTCGGTGTTCATGTCCCCCTCGACGGCCAAGGGCGGGAAGATCTCCGGCATCGTGCCGATGGCCAGCCACGTCGACCACACCGAGCACGACACCATGATCCTGATTACCGAACGCGGGCTTGCCGACCTGCGCGGCCTCTCGCCCAAGCAGCGCGCCCAGGTCATCATCGACAAATGCTCTGCCCCGGAGTACCGCCCGATGCTGCAGGACTACTTCGACCGCGCCAAGGTTTCCAGCTACGGCAAACACACCCCGCACCTTTTGGGGGAGTCGCTGTCTTGGCACCAGCGCTACATCGACACGGGCGACATGCGCCCCGGAGCCGCACGGGAATAGTCCCTTTCCATCGCCATCCGTCCGCGTTTTCCTACGCGGGAACGGCGTTGTCCTGGTCCGGCCCGAAGGCCAGCGGCCGCTGCGGGGTGGCACCGTGCGGCAGGACGGTGTTGGGCTGGGCCGGGACCAGCGGGTTCAGGCCCATGGCCGTGCGGTACCAGGAGGATTCGGTGGACACCCAGATGGTCATCGGCAGCCCGGTGAAGTATCCGGTGTACTCGCGTTCCGGCGTCCACCGGGCGGAACGCTCGTAGTAGCCCCACGAGGCCTGGTTGCGGTTGTCGATGACGGTGATCGGGGTGCCGCCCATGGACAGGGCATAGGTGAGCCTGGCCTCGGCCATGTGCTGGCGGATGCCCAGCCGGCGGTAGGCGGGGTGCACGAACATGCCGCCGAGTTCCATGGGGCTGGGCACCATGGTCGGTGCGGTCACGGAGGTGTGCACGATTCCCACTCCCACCCGGGTGCCCTCGTGCAGCGCGGTGACCACGAACCTTGCTTGGTCCATGCGTTCGTGCCAGCGGGCATCGGGGTTCAGTGTGAGTGCGGACAGGGCATCACGTTCGGTGCCGGTGGGCACGGAATAGGACAGGGAATACTCAATGATGGGAAGCACTGGGAGCGGTCCTCTAGGCGAAATAGAGCGAACAAAAGAAGTGGTTCCCGGAATTACGCCGGGCCGGTTCTTTGGCCGGTAGGGGACCGCTGCCGGCGGCTCCCGGCAGCTTCCTTGTAGGGCCCAGTTTGGGCGTCGAAGATTTCGACAGTGAAATTATTACCCGCCGGAAGCCCCGTTGTAAACACGGCTTCATAACGACTCGCCGAACCCCCGGAAACCTGCGTGGCACGGAACCGGGCCGGGGGCCAAGAAGGCCCGGAATCCCGCGGTTCATGGCGACGTCGGAAGGGTGCGGGTTCGCCAGGAATTCACCTTCGTTTTTCGCGCCCGGGCGTGGCCGCAGATTGGGTGCGGCGGGCTCCGGCTCGGGGGCCAGCGGGAAGCCCGGTAACGGGATCGGTTCATTCGATTTGGTGTGTGCCGAGGTGCTCGGCTAATCTTGCTAGGTACTCCTTCGGGAGTTGCATGACGGTTCTTTAGCTCAGTTGGTTAGAGCGCTCGCTTCACACGCGAGAGGTCAGCAGTTCGAGTCTGCTAAGAACCACCCAAGGAAAAGAGCCCCGGATATCCGGGGCTCTTTTCGTTAATCGGGCCTGCTTACCGCCATGGGGCCGCGTCTACTTGTCGCTGAGCATGTCCAGGACCAGCGGCTTGACCTTGGTGCCCAGCAGCTCGATGCTGCGCATCATGGTCTCGTGCGGCAGGGTTCCGGCCGAGTACTTGATGTCGATCCGGGAGAGCCCGAGACCCTGCGCAAAGCGGGCCATCTTCCTGGCCACCGTCTCCGGGCTGCCGGCAAGCATCGACCCATCGGGTCCGGTGGAGGCCTCGAAGCGCATGCGGCTTGCCGGCGGCCAGCCGCGCTCGGCACCCAGTCGGTCCATGGTGGTCTTGTAGTGCGGCCACAACAGATCCATGGCTTCCTCGTCGCTGTCGGCGACCAGGCCGTGGAAGTGCGCGCCGATCTTCTGGCCCTGGTGGCCAAACTCCTCCAGCGAGCGCTTGTAGAGCCGGGTCAACGGTTCGAAGGCCATGGGCTGCCCGCCGATGATGGCCAGGAACAGCGGCAGCCCGTGCTTGGCCGCGCGCACCACCGATTCGGGGCTTCCGCCCACACCCACCCAGGCATCCAGCGTGCCGCGCTCGATGGGCGGGTAAACGGCCTGGTTGCGCAGTGCCGAGCGGGTTTGGCCGGACCAGCTGACCGGCTCGCCCTTGCGCAGCTTTGCGAACAGGGCGAGCTTCTCCTCGAAGAGCAGTTCGTAGTCGGTGAGCTCGTAGCCGAAGAGCGGGAAGGATTCGATGAAGGAGCCGCGTCCCAGGATGACTTCGGCCCGGCCGTTGGACAGGCCGTCGAGGGTGGCGAAACGTTCGTAGACGCGCACCGGATCATCCGAGCTCAACACCGTCACCGCGGTGCCGAGACGGATCTTTTCGGTCACCGAGGCGATGGCTCCGAGCACCACCTCGGGCGCGGAGATCGAGTAGTCGTCGCGGTGGTGTTCACCCACCCCGAAGAAGTCGAGCCCTGCGGCTTCGGCGGCCCGGGCCTCGGCGACCACGTTGCGCAGCACCTGTGCCGCGTGCAGCGGCACGTCGTTGGCATCGGCGGTGATGTCGCCGAAGGTCTCGATCCCGATCTCAAGAGGCTGAACGTTGCCAGTGGAATTACTCATGATCTCCCGTGTTTCTTCCGACAGAATTTATATGCGTTTGCATTCAAAGTGGCTCAACGCAGGAGGTCCTGCGGATATTCCCGCGGCTGTATCGCCGGCATCAAGCGCGGCCGCCATTACCGGGCGCGCGGCGGGTGGATCGCCGGGCAACAAGGCGGCTGTATGGTGGGTGGGAACAAGCGCAATTGACAGGAGAAAGCGTGTCTTCAGGTAAGGGACCGGACACCACCACGCCGGCGTCCCCGGGCGAGGATCCCAACCCGCAGGTCTCGAGCATTCGACGTGTCCAGACACGGGAAATGGTCCACATTGCCCAGGCCTTGAAGGACGCTGCCGCGCACGCGCAAAGCGCCCCCGGAATCCCGCACGCCGGCATCCCGAAGGACGCAGCCGTGCCCGCGAAGCCCTCCGCCGCAGCCGCGGACGGATCCGGGGGGAAGCCGGCTGCCAAGCGCCCCGGAAGCCCCCGGCCGGCCCGGCCTGCGAAGCCGGCTCGGCCCGCCCGCAGGCCGCGGCCCACCACCCTGGCGCAGGACGCCATCAACGCCAAGACCGGTCAGGTGGGCGTCACCTCCTCCGGCGCCCCGGCGTTGCCTCCACGCGCCAACCCGGCGGCCCGGCGCATGATCTCGCGCCTGCTGGCCTCCGACACCCCGCCCACCCAGGCGTTCAACATCGTGGAGCGGCTCAAGGGCACCCCCTATGCCAACCCGAAGGTGAATGCGGCGAAGGACGCCTCGGCGCGCAAGACCCTCGAATTCGCCCTGGACCTGGCCGAAACCATGTTCCGCTACGGGGCAGGGGCCCTGGAGGTGGAAACCAGCGTCATCGCGGTGACCGCTGCCCTCGGGCTGAGCCACACCGACGTGGACATCACCAACCAGTCCATCCACCTGAACTTCTCCCCGCCCGAGGGCGAGTCGTACTCGATGCTGCGCGTGGTGCGCTCCTGGACCAGCAACTTTGCCGGCCTGGCGCAGGTGCACCGGCTGGTCTCGGACATCGTTGCCGGCGGCGTGACCAGGCAGCAGTCGGTGGACCGGTTGCGGGAGGTCTCGCGCAAGCCCAAGCCGTTCCCGCGCTGGATGATCGCTTCGGCAGCCGGCGCCTTTGCTGCTTTTTTCGTGGTCTTCATCGGCGGCTCGCTGATGGGCGCCGCCCTGGCCTTCGTCTCCTCGGTGGCCGTCGGGCAGATCCTCAAGTACGCCGCCCGCTGGCGGGTGCCCGAGTTCTTCTCGGTCGCCACCGCCACGTTCGTGATCACGGCCATCGCCGTGCTCTTCCATGCGCTGCATGCGCCCATCGACCCGGCGCTGGTGGTCGCCGGCGGCATCCTGCTGCTGTTGCCCTCCTCCCGGTTCGTCTCGGCCCTGCAGGATGCGATCAACGGGTTCCCCGTCACCGCCGCCGGGCGCTTCTTCTCCGCGGGGCTGACCTATGCGGCGATCCTGACCGGGATCATGGCCGCACTGGTCTCCGGGCAGCTGCTGGGCGCCCCGACGCTGGATGTCAGCGCCATCGACCCGATCTCCTACCCCGGTTGGCTGCTGGCCGTCCTGGTGGTGGTGGCCGTCATCGCCGGGGCGATCACCGAGCAGTCCGAACCCAAGCTCCTGCTGCCCACCGGGGCCATCGCCCTGCTGGGATACCTGATCCTGCTGGGCATCCAGGCCCTGGGCGTGGGGGACCGGGCGTCGCCGGCCGTCGCGGCGACCTTCGTCGGCATGGCCGGGCGCTGGGTGGCCTACAAGATGCGCGCCCCGCAACTGGTGCTCGCGGCCCCCGCGATCGTGTTCCTGCTGCCCGGACTGATGATCTTCCGCTCCATGTACGGGATCGTCTTTGACGTCGCGGACATGTCCTCGGCCATGGTGGAGATGTTCACGGCCTTCACCATCATGATGGCCATTGCCGGCGGTGTGGTCTTCGGCGACACGCTCGCCCGCCCGCTGATCGGCGCCGAGGCACTCGCCGAGCGCCGCAACATCCGCCGCCGCTAGGACCGGGGCGGCGCCATCGGCAGGGCCCAGTCGATGGGCGCCCCGCCGGCTTCCACCAGCAGTGCGTTGGCCCGGGTGAAGGGCTTGGACCCGAAGAACCCGCGCCGCGCCGACAACGGCGAGGGGTGCGCCGAGGCGATGATCGGGATCGGTGCCAGCGCCGGTGCCAGTGCCTGGGCGTCCTTGCCCCACAGGATCGCCACCAACGGACCGCCGCGCGCGGCCAGCGCCGCCATCGCGGCATCGGTCACCGACTCCCAACCCAGCTTCCGGTGCGACCCTGCCGCGGAGGCTCCCACGGTCAGCACCCGGTTCAACAGCACCACGCCCTGGTTGGCCCACGCGGAAAGATCCCCGTGCGACGGGACCGGCACGCCGGTATCCTCGTGCAGCTCGGCATAGATGTTCTTCAGGCTGCGCGGCAACGGGTGCACCTGAGGCAGCGCGGCAAAGCTCAGCCCCATGGAATGCCCCGGCGTGGGATAGGGGTCCTGGCCCATGACCAGCACCCGGGCTTCGGCCAGCGGGCGCTTGAAGGCCCGCAGGATGTTCCCCGGCGCCGGCAGGATGCGCTCGCCGGAGGCGCGTCTGGCTTCCAGCGTCCGGGCGATCTCAACCAGCGTGCCCTCCACCGGGGCCAGCGCCTGCGCCCAGTCCTCGGCCACGAATCCTCCGGACACGGCGGGTGCAAGCCCGTTGGCAAACGGGAATGGGGCGGTGTCGACGGCCGGGGCGGGGAGCTCGAACAGGGGTGTTTCGTGCGTGTCCATGGGATCCATTGTGGGCAGATGCCGGCCCGGTTGGACAGCCGAAGTGTCGGGGAGACACGTTAGAATAGTTACAGTTGAGGCAGATTGCCCGGTAGTTCGCCGTGGACCGGGAACTGGATTGTTGAGGGAAGTGCAATGTCATCCGAGGCACTTGGGCTCGAGTTTGAGCTTGATGAATCCAGCGAGCTGGATGAGCGTTCCCAGCGGATTCTCGCACTGGAACGCCAATGGTGGAAGTATGCCGGCGCCAAGGAACAAGCCATCTCAGAGATGTTTTCCATCTCGCCAACCAACTACTACCAGTTGTTGAACACGCTGATCGACACGGACGCGGCGCTGGCCCATGACCCCATGCTGGTCAAGCGATTGCGTAGACTACGAACGACGAGGCATCGCGCTCGGTCGGCGAAACGGCTCGAATCCGAGGCATGATTGCAACGCACGTCGGGCGTTTCGGGGCCCGGAAGCGCTTGTGTTCCTGCACCCGCGCATGCCCACATTGCAAGACACATCACCGAGGACGGGCATGACCAACTATCCGCGCGATGAATTTGATCGCGTCCCTGAGTTCAGCAACCGTAGCGGATCGCACCGCGAAAACGGCTGGGCTGCCGCCGCATCCGTGGGCGGAGCCCGATCCGGGTTGCGCTGGCTGATGGTCTTCGGGGCGCTTGCCCTGGTGGTGGGACTCTTCTCCTTCATGGTCCTGCCCAAGCTCATGGGCACCTCGAACGACCCCGCACCGGTGGCCGCGAGCTCCCCGAGCACGACTTCGGCCCCGGCTTCCTCCGACGCCTCCGAATCGCCGACCACCACCGAGGATCCCAGCGAAACGCCTTCCGAAAGCGGTTCCACGGACCCCGGCGAGTCGACCGAAGCTTCCGAGTCCACCGACGCCAGCGAAAGCGGGCTGCCGGAGGACGTCGACACGACCATGGTCGTGGGCGTCTACAACGGGGCGAAGGTCGGCGGACTTGCCGGCCAGGCCCGCACCGAGCTCTTGAACGCCGGGTTCAGCAATGTCTCGGCATCGAACTGGACCAAGAAGGTCACCTACTCCACGGTCTACTACCGATCCGAGACCCAGCGGGCCACCGCGGAGGCAGCGGCCGGGGAACTGGGCATCACCTCGATCATGCAGAGCGCAAACATCCCGGGCAATATCGCCATCGTGCTGGGAAGCAACTACCGCTAGGCCGAAGCGTGGCGAACTACGCTCTCGGCAAAGACCCACAGCTTGCACTCCGGGTGGTTGAGTGCCAAGATTTGTATTAGCACTCACACGTCCCGACTGCTAACTCGATCGAAGTTTCGACCGGATCCGTGCGGTTTAGGGATGTTGTTTGAGTGAGTCCTTGACCAAGGCAGCGAGAAGCTTTTGCGATCGTCCCATGACATCGTGGATTCTTCGTCCGTCGCGGGCGTTGCCTCAGGTCGTAGATACGCATGAACGTCCCGAAAGGACATAAGCCGCTATGGCCAAAATCATTGCATTTGACGAGGAAGCACGCCGAGGCCTTGAGCGCGGCCTGAACATCCTGGCCGACGCCGTCAAGGTCACCCTTGGCCCGCGTGGACGCAACGTCGTTCTGGAAAAGAAGTGGGGCGCCCCCACGATCACCAACGACGGTGTCTCCATTGCCAAGGAGATCGAGCTCGAGGACCCGTACGAGAAGATCGGTGCCGAGCTCGTCAAGGAAGTTGCCAAGAAGACCGATGACGTCGCAGGCGACGGCACCACCACCGCAACCGTTCTGGCCCAGGCCCTGGTCAAGGAAGGCCTGCGCAACGTTGCTGCCGGCGCCGACCCGCTGTCCCTGAAGCGCGGCATCGAGAAGGCAGTCGACGCGGTCACCGCGGAGCTGCTCGCCTCCGCCAAGGAAATCGAGACCAAGGAGCAGATCGC
The DNA here is from genome assembly GCF_003287975.1 of Arthrobacter sp. AQ5-05. GTDB lineage: Bacteria > Actinomycetota > Actinomycetes > Actinomycetales > Micrococcaceae > Paeniglutamicibacter. The sequence goes on along the minus strand of NZ_QMKQ01000010.1, from coordinate 113,026 downwards.
TGCCACCGCATCGATCTCCGCCGGCGACAACGAAATCGGCGCCCTGATCGCCGAGGCACTTGACAAGGTCGGCAAGGAAGGTGTCATCACCGTCGAGGAGTCGAACACCTTCGGCCTCGAGCTTGAGCTCACCGAGGGCATGCGCTTCGACAAGGGCTACATCTCGGCCTACTTCGTCACCGACAACGAGCGCCAGGAAACGGTCCTTGAGGATCCGTACATCCTGATCGCCAACTCGAAGATCACCAATGTCAAGGACATGGTTTCGATCCTTGAGAAGGTCATGCAGTCGAACAAGCCGCTGCTGATCATCGCCGAGGACATCGAAGGCGAAGCCCTTGCAACCCTGATCGTGAACAAGATCCGCGGCCTGTTCAAGTCCGTCGCCGTCAAGGCACCGGGCTTCGGCGACCGCCGCAAGGCCATGCTGGCCGACATCGCCATCCTCACCGGTGGCCAGGTCATCTCCGAGGAAATCGGCCTGAAGCTCGAAAACGCCACCATCGACCTGCTGGGCTCCGCCCGCAAGGTCGTTGTCACCAAGGACGAGACCACCATCGTCGAGGGTGCTGGCGACGCCGAGGAGATCGCCGGCCGCGTGAACCAGATTCGCGCCGAGATCGAGAACTCCGATTCGGACTACGACCGCGAGAAGCTGCAGGAGCGCCTGGCCAAGCTGGCCGGCGGCGTTGCAGTCATCAAGGCCGGTGCCGCAACCGAGGTTGAGCTCAAGGAGCGCAAGCACCGCATCGAAGACGCAGTGCGCAACGCCAAGGCAGCAGTCGAAGAAGGCATCGTCGCCGGTGGCGGCGTGGCCCTCATCCAGGCCGGTGCCATCGCATTTGCCAAGTTGAAGCTCGAAGGCGACGAGGCAACCGGTGCAAACATCGTGCGCGTTGCCATCGAAGCCCCGCTGAAGCAGATCGCCTTCAACGCCGGCCTGGAGCCGGGCGTTGTCGCCGACAAGGTCAAGGGCCTGCCCGCAGGCCACGGCCTGAATGCTGCAACCGGCGAATACGTCGACCTGCTGGCAGCCGGCGTGAACGACCCGGTCAAGGTGACCCGCTCTGCACTGCAGAACGCCGCCTCGATCGCCGGCCTGTTCCTCACCACCGAAGCCGTTGTCGCCGACAAGCCGGTTCCGGCCGGCGCAGCAGCACCGGGTGGCGACGACATGGGTGGCATGGGCGGCATGGGCGGATTCTAATCCCCCTGCAACACCCCACGCCTAGCGCGTAGGCTTCACCAGCCAAAACCACGGGCCGCTTTCCCGGCGGTGCACCACTTCCCTTGCGGAGGAGGTTCGCCGCATGGGAGGGCGGCCCGCGGCGTTAACACGAGGACATTCGATGGCGCCGGACCACCCTGGGGCCATGCCTGAAATCGAAGAGCCGCTGGAGGGCGGGAATGCCGCCGCGGCGGTGGTCCGCAGTGGAGCAACGGTGCGCAAGCCCTGGCAATCCTGCACCGGATCGGTCCACAGGTTCATGGCCCATCTGCGGGAACAAGGCCTTGGGGAGGCCCCGGAACCTCGAGGCCGGGACGCACCGGGCCGGCAAGTGGTTGAATTTGTGCCTGGAATCCCGGCACCGAATGACCGGCCGTTGCCGGGGGATGCCCTGCGGGAAATCGGGCGCCGGATCCGGCGGATCCATGATGTGGCCGAAACGTTCCAGGTGTCCCCGGAGAAGACCTGGAACACCCTGATCCCGGTCGAGAGCCCTGAGCTGGTCTGCCACAACGACCTGGCACCGTGGAACCTTGTCACGGGCCGCCAACCGGCCTTCATCGACTGGGATGGTGCCGGACCCAGCACGCAGTTGTGGGACCTGGCATATGCGGCCCAGTCCTTTGCCTTCTTCAATGACGGCCAAGACCCGGGCGAGGCGGCCTCCCGGTTGCGCGTATTGGTCATCGAGGGCTACGACGCCGCTGCCGGGTTGCGCGCCGCATTGCCGCGGGCCATGGGAGCGCATACACAGGCCATGCATGACTTCCTGCGCGAATCCCATCGCGGCGACGCCCAGCCTTGGGGGCGGATGTCCGTGGACGGGCACGGGGAACATTGGGCGCGGGCCACGCGGTTCGTGAAGGAACCTGAAAGCCTTTGGGTCCAAGCACTGCGTAGGCACCCCGGTTCCGGCGTTTCGGCCCGAACCTATCGACCCATGGGCTCCAGCTCCGCCAGCTCGGCCTCCAGATTGGCTCGGGCCCGTTCCTCCCACAATTCCCGGCCGCGATCGCTGGAGTACAGCGACCCGCCCGCCAACAACCCACGCAGGATCGCGGCACGTCCGCGGGCAAAGTCGGCATCCGAGACGTGGGCGTATTCGCGGCGCACCGCCGCGGCGTAACGACGGTAGGCCGCGGCGCTGCGTGCCAGCACCTCTAGGTCCGCGTCGCAGAGCAGCGCCCCGGCGTGGTCCCCGGGTGCGGGTTTGTGGGTCGTGGTCAGCAGGACGAGTCGAACCACCTCGTCCACCACCGGTGCGCCAACGCCAACGCCCGGCAGCAGTTCCGCGGCCAGCGCGGCGGAATCCTCCTCGTCGGTTGCTGTGCCCCGGTACACGGCGTCGTGGAACCACGCGGCCAGGTAAACGGGTAGGTGACCGGCGTCCTGCCGGTGCGGACCGGCCAAGGTGTCCAGGGACGCGAGCACCGCCAACAGGTGCGCCCGGTCGTGGTAGACCCGCCGTTCCTCGGACCAACGGGCCAGCAGTTCTCGTTCAATTCCCGGCGCGCCCAGTCCCAGCGACTCCCAGCGGGCCAGCAGCACCGCGTCGAGGCGTTCGGGGCGTTCCCTGGCGCGCACCCGCAGCCCGGAGGCAATCAGCCGGCGCACCAGCTCGGTGGCCGGGAGCGGGAGCGCTCCGGCCACGACCAGGTCGGCGTAGCGACTTTGCGGCACGTCGTAGTGGTCGCGGTCGAAGGCGCGCTCCGGCAGGTCCTGGGCCCGGGCAAAGCCATGGAGCTCGCCGAGGGACGCATCGGAGACAAGATGCGAAAAGAACGTTCCGTGGGCCGGCCACGACGGGGGATCAATGAGGATGGACACGTCCCCAGACTAATACGCGCCCGGACCACGCACCGGCTCCGGCACCCGAGGGCTGTCAGTAGGTGAACAGCGAGGCGTTGGCGGCCTCGGCCTCGTCGTATTGCACCGAGGCGCGGTTCAGCGCGGTGCCGATGGAGGACAGCGATTCCTCCACTCGGGCCTGGGTGTTGCGCCAGTCGGCGACCACGGACTGGAAATTGGCCGAGGCCGCACCCTGCCAGGTGCCCTGCAGGTCCTGCAGCGAGGAGGTCAACGAATTCACCTCCGCCCGGACGCGCTCGATGGTGGCATGCAGGTTCATGGACCGGGCCTGCATCTCGTTGGTGTTGGCGGCAAACGTGCTCATGTTGCTTTTCACTCCCGTGCAATGGGTTCCGTGGCGCCGGGGCCGTGCAAACGGGGTTCGCCCCCGTCGGTTCCCGGCGGGAAGCTCGCCGCTGTGTTCGCTGCGTGCTTCCGTCTTCAGGCTAGAAGCGGCACACCCCGCTGCGGGCTGGGCCGCAACGGGGTGTGGACAACGCGTGGGGAGCTTGGCCCTAGTCCTGCTCGTCGTCCTCGGGATCTGCCTCGGGTGCGACGTAGGGCAGGTGGATCGACATGGTCGCCCCGCCGCCGGGGGTGTCGCTGAGCCTGATGGACCCGTCGTGCTGCGCGGCGATCGCCGCGACGATGGCCAGGCCAAGCCCGGTGCCGCCGGTCTCCCGCTGGCGGGAGGAATCGGCGCGGTAGAAGCGCTCGAACACCCGTCCGGCGTCCTCTTCGGAGATGCCCGGCCCGTGGTCGCGGATCTCCAGCACCGCATCCGAGCGTCCATCGATGACGGGCTTGACGCCCACGGCGATCTCGATGTCGGTGCCCTCGGGGGTGTAGCGCAGGGCGTTGGTCATCAGGTTGGCCACGATCTGGCGCAGCCTTGCCTCGTCCCCGCTGGTGGGCGCCGGTTGCGGGGCCCCGCCATCCAGCCCGATCAGCCGCACCCTGCGGTCCACGGCGTTGACCCGGGTGTCCTCGGCAGCGTCCCCGGCCAGCAGCAGCAGGTCGATGGGCTTGCGTTCCAGCGGGCGCTGCTCGTCCAGCCGTGCCAGGGTCAGCAGGTCCTCGACCAGCTGGGCCATGCGCTTGGACTCGGCCTCGATGCGCCCCATCGCGGTGCGTAGCATCTCCGGGTCGTTCAGCCCGCCCTGCCGGTAGAACTCCGAATACCCCTGGATCGTCACCAGCGGGGTGCGCAGCTCGTGGGAGGCGTCCTGGATGAAGCGGCGCATCTTGCGCTCGGAGGCCGCACGGCCCCGGAAGGCATGCTCGATGTGCGCCAGCATCGCGTTCAGCGAGCGCGAGAGCCGCCCGACCTCGGTCTCCGGCGGATAATCCTCCACGCGCCGGGACAAGTCGCCGGCGGCAATGGCCGCCGCGGTGCGTTCGACGCGCAGCAGCGGCAGCAGGGCCCGGGTGGTGATCCCGTAGGCGATCATCGACATCAGCAGCGTGGCGAGCATGCCGGTGGACATCACCAGCATCGTGGCCTTGGTGACGGTGTCCTGCACCGAGGTCATCGGCAGCGCATAGACCAGGTCGTAGTCGGTGCGCGGCAGATCCACGATGCGCACCCGCCAGCCGGCCGAGCCGAGCCTGGTGCCGCGCACCGTCAGCGAGGCGGCGGGTTCCCCGCGCAGCCGGTCAAGGGCCTGGGCGTCGACGTCCGGGGCATCCAGCGGCTTGTTGTCCGCGGCCGCCTTGCGCGGCATGGTGTAGAGGATGTCCCCGGACTCGTTGCGCAAGTCCCCGTAGAACCGGGCAAGCCCGTTGGACTTGGGGTTGATGGAGGCGATGCCCGCATAGTCGTTGAGCATCGTGGCGGTGATCGTGGCGGTGTTGGACTTCAGGTCGGTGTCCAGCTGCGCGGTGAGCATCAGGCGCAGGGACTGGGCCGAGCCGACAGCGGTGACCACGATCCCCAAGATCATCAACGAGCTCATGAGGGCCACGAGCTTGGTGCGCAGCGACACCTGTCGCCAGAACCTGCGGGCGCTTTCCACGTGGGGGAACCGGTCTTTCGTCTTAGCGGCGGTCGGCGGTTCGCATCAGGTAGCCGACACCGCGCTTGGTCTGGATCAGCGAGGGCCACTCGGGCCGGGAGTCGATCTTGCGGCGCAGGTAGGAGATGTACGACTCCACGATGGAGGCGTCGCCGTTGAAGTCGTATTCCCATACGTGGTCCAGGATCTGCGCCTTGGACAGCACCCGGTTGGGATTCATCATCAGGTAGCGCAGCAGCTTGAATTCCGTGGGGGAGAGCTCGATGACCTCGCCGGAGCGGCGGACCTCGTGCGCGTCGTCGTCGAGCTCGAGGTCATCGACGCGGATGACCGCGCTGTCCTCCTCGGCAGGCTGGGTGCGGCGCAGCACCGCACGAATGCGTGCCACGACCTCGTCGAGGCTGAAGGGCTTGGTGACGTAGTCGTCCCCGCCGACGGTCAGTCCGGTGACCTTGTCCTCGGTGTCGTCGCGTGCGGTGAGGAACAGCACGGGGAAGTGCTTGCCTGCGGCGCGCAGGCGGCGGGTGATGGTGAAACCGTCCATGTCCGGGAGCATCACATCGAGCACCGCAAGGTCAGGGGTATCTGCCTCCACGGCAGCCAGGGCCTCGCGGCCGTTTGCCGCCGCCACCACCTCGAAGCCTGCAAAGCGCAGGGAGGTGGAAAGCAATTCGCGGATGTTTGGTTCGTCGTCGACGACCAGGAGCTTTGCTTCGGGGGTTTTGGCGTTCATGGGTACCAGTCTGCAACCGCTATCTGTAAGAACCCTGTGTGTTCGTTGTGCATGCAAGGGTGCTTCGCAGCACGAACGCCGCCAAGGTACCCGGAATTTGCCGGAGACGGGCCCCGAAGCGCAGGGAGGACGGCGCTAGCGGGAGCGGCGGCGCTCGCGGAAGTTCAGCACCAGGACCACCATGAGCAGGATGAAGGCCAGCGGCAAGCCGTAGAGCGCAACTGCCAGGAATGCCGGCGCCGGGGCGACCTGCATCATGTACTGGATGAGGATCACTGCCAGTGCTGCCAGCGAGAGGACGGCGATGCCTCCGGACAGGAAGGTCAGGATGCGCTGGGAAGCCGAGGTCGGGGCGGTGGTGTTCACCCCTTAAAACTACCGCGCACCGGGCAAAGAGCCACATCGGGATCGGACTCCGGCCATGGAAGGGGGCAAGGCGCTGATGTCGTACCCTAGAAGATATAGACTTCCCCGGACGCAAGAGCCCGCCCACAAGCCCCCATCGGGGGCCGGGTTGTGTGGTTTCGCGCCGGGAGATCGCCAGAAAATGGGAACGCGGAACGGTTTTCGACCCCCGCGGTTGGCCCATTGTGACGCAAGGACGAGGTAGCTAGACGTGCCAACCGGCAAAGTGAAATGGTACGAACCCTCCAAGGGGTTCGGGTTCCTGGTAACCGACGAGGGCCAGGAAGTGTATTTGAACGCCTCGGCGCTGCCCGCGGGCGTGACCGAGCTGCGCGCAGGCACACGCATGGAATTCGGCATTGCCGAGGGGCGCAAGGGCGCGCAGGCGCTCAGCGTGCGCATCCTCGAAGATGCACCCTCGGTGGCCCGTGCCAAGCGCAAGCCGGCCGTTGACACCGCAGTGCTGATCGAGGACCTCATCAAGGTGCTCGACTCCGTCTCCAACGGGTTGCGCCACGGCCGCTACCCGGAAAAAGCCCATGGCGCCAAGATCGCAGCCGTGCTGCGCGCCGTAGCCGACGACTTGGACGCCTGATCACATGGCACGCAAACCGATATTGGACACAACCCTGGCCAAGGCCGTTGACCAGGCACGCGCCGCGCTGTTGGAGATCACCGACGAAGCGATGATTGGCGAGTACCTTGAGGCGGTCAACGACGGCGAACGCCTGGTGACCCATCGCTTTGAGTCGCTGCGCATCGGCTACGAGGGATGGTACTGGTTCGCGACGCTGACCCGCATCCCGCGCGCCCAGGCCAAGGACATCACGGTGTGCGAGGTCGGGATACTTCCCGGCGAGGATGCACTGCTGGCCCCGGCCTGGGTTCCCTGGGCCGAACGAGTCCGCCCGGAGGAAATGGACGCCGAGCGTCGCGCCGCCGAGGAGGCCGCTGCCGCAGAAGCCGGCATTGAGGCCCCGGGCGAGGAATCCGGCGATGCCGATGCCGAGGCGCCCGCGGACGGCGAGGCGACCGACGAGGCCGCAACGCCCGAGGACGCCGAAACGCAGGATTCCGAGGACCCGGACGCCAGGTAGTCGAATAGTAAACCAGGGGACTTGTCCCCTGGAGGGTTGGAGGGGGCTGGCGATGACCGAATGGTCACCGCCAGCCCCCTTTCCCGTGCGCGGCGGGCCTTGCCGGGGTTGCCCGTCGGCATTGGAGTCCACGCCAAAAAGGCGGCGCCCCGGCACGCGGTGTTGACCCGTGCCGGGGCGCCGCCCGGATGCTTTGCGAAGAACCTAGCTGTTCTTCAGCACGTACTCGATGCACTTGAGCAGCGAAGAGACATCCTCGGGCTCGATGGCCACGAACGTTGCCACGCGCAGCTGGTTGCGGCCCAGCTTGCGGTACGGCTCCACGTCCACCACGCCGTTGGCGCGCAGCGTCTTGGCCACCGCGGCGGCATCGATCGAATCGTCGAAGTCGATCGTGGCGATGACGTTGGAGCGGTCTTCGGGTGCGACGACGTACGGGGTGGCGACCTCGGAGGCCTCGGCCCAGTCGTAGATGCGGGAAGCCGAGTCGGCCGTGCGTGCTGCGGCGAATTTCAGGCCGCCGTTGGCATTGAGCCACTGCACCTGGGCGTTGAGCGATACCAGGGTGGACAGGGCCGGGGTGTTGTAGGTCTGGTTCAGTCGCGAGTTGTCGATCGCCGTCTTCAGGTTCAAGAAGTCCGGTATCCAGCGTCCGGAGGCGGCAATTTCCTCGGCGCGGGCAATTGCGGCCGGGGAGAAGAGCGCAATCCACAGTCCGCCGTCGGAGGCGAAGTTCTTCTGCGGGGCAAAGTAGTAGACATCGGCCTGCGAGACATCCACATCCAGTCCGCCGGCGGCGGAGGTCGCGTCGATGACGACCAGGGCGCCCTCATCGGCACCTTCGACGCGGTGCACCGGGGCGGCGACGCCCGTGGAGGTCTCGTTTTGTGGCCAAGCGTATACGTCCACGCCAACCTCGGCCACGGGAACCGGGCGGGAGCCGGGCTCGGAGGTGATGATTGAAGACGGCTCCAGGAACGGGGCCTTGTTGGTCGCGGCGGCGAACTTCGAGCCGAATTCGCCGAAGGACAGGTGCTGGGCCTTGTTGCGGACCAGGCCGAAGGCGGCGATGTCCCAGAAAGCGGTGGATCCGCCAACGCCCAGGACCACTTCGTAGTCCGCCGGGGCGTTGAAGAAGGCCTTGAGGCCCTCCTGGATCTCGCGGACCAGGTTCTTCACGGGGGCCTGGCGGTGCGAGGTGCCCAAGAGCCGAGTGCCTGCCTCGAACAGTGCCTGGACCTGTTCGGGGCGGACCTTGGAAGGTCCGGCACCGAATCGGCCGTCCACGGGCAAGAGGTCTTGGGGAATGGTCAGGCCGGTGCTCATGTTGCTCCTCATAAAGGGGGTTTTACGCTTTGACACCCTCGCATCCGTTGTCTGATGCGATTCGGGGATGCCCAGTTGTTCAATAATCCCGCACTCGGACGCCCAATGCGTAATAGCGAGTCGGAAATGTGAACGCAGGTAGAGTGGGAAGCGTAGTGATCTCTTGTAAAAATCAACCCATGCGGGAGCTGCAAACGTGTCAGACCTGATCGATACCACCGAAATGTACCTGCGCACCATCCTGGAACTCCAGGAGGAGGGCATCGTCGCCCTGCGCGCACGTATTGCCGAGCGCCTGGGGCACTCCGGGCCCACGGTTTCGCAGACGGTGGCCCGCATGGAGCGCGACGGGCTGGTCGTTGTCACCACCGATCGCCACCTCGAACTGACAGAACATGGCGCGGAAGTCGCCACCGGCGTGATGCGCAAGCACCGCCTGGCCGAACGCCTGCTTGCCGACGTGATCGGCCTGGAGTGGGAGTACGTCCATGAGGAAGCTTGCCGCTGGGAGCACGTGATGAGCGAGCGCGTGGAGCAGCGGCTGTACAAGTTGCTGGGCCACCCGGCGGCTTCCCCGTACGGCAACCCGATCCCGGGGCTCGAGGCGCTGGGAGGGCCCGGGTTGGCCGAGATCTCCGTGAGTGTCCAAAATCTCGATTCGGCCCTGCTGGACGGCAACCTCGGCCCGGTCCGCATCGAGCGCCTGGCCGAAACCATCCAGGTGGAACCCGAGCTGCTGGTTCAGCTCGATGAGGGCGGCATCCGCCCAGGTGCCCTAGTCACCCTAGAAAGGGCCGGGGAGTACGTGGTGGTGCGGGTCGAAGGCATTGAGGGCGCCCTGGAGCTTCCGACCGAAGTCAGCGCGCATGTGTTTGTCCGCCGCATGGATTGATAACGGAATTGTAACTTTGGCATAAACCCCGGTAGGGTTTCTCGTTGGGTTGCACTTAGGCAATCCAGTCCTGATCCGGTTCGCATAACCCTACCGGCGGATCCAGGAGCAAGAATTCCCGGTAGGGGCGGAGGACCCATTTCAACCGTTCCTGGCCAGTGGCCAAGGATCTTGGGGTGAAGTTGAGTCCGCCTAGGTGGGCTCGGCCGAGTTGATCTCATGACTCGAATCCGACAGCTAACTTCGCAGGCGATACATGAGAGGTTGACCATTTGACTCAGCAGCACACTTCCGGCCGCCGCCGTGCGTCCGGACCCGTTGATGCTTTGCCTGCTGAAGGCTCGTTGGAGCAGATCGTAGACACCGCCCTGAGTGGTGAAAACACTTCCCGACGTCCCGGCCGCCGCGCACTGGGCGTGGTCCCCGAATCCGTCGAGTCAACTGGTTCCCTGCAGTACACCGGCCGCCGCTTCGATGCGGGCCTGCGCTACGGCGCATCCCCGGACGCGGCAGCCATTGCCGCCACCGAGATTCCCGTGGCACTGGCCGCCCCCGCGGCCCCGCTGGCCGCCCCGGCCGAAGCCGACGAGCTGGACAACGTCATCAAGTTCGTTCCCCGGCCGCAGCGCGCCCGCTTGGGGTTCACGCACAAGATTGCCGCGGTTGCTGCCGTTTCCGGCCTGGCCTTCGCCGCCGCATCCCCCGGACAGGAGCCCGAGAGCGCCGTCGCCGACGCCCAGCGCGTCGCCCAGTCGGTCGTGGTCGATGTCCAGGCCCCGACTGGTGACGCGGTCAAGATCGAGCGCGCCTCGCTGACCAGCGAATTCACCAAGGAAGACAAGCTGGCCACGGTCATGACCGCCGCAGGCGGGGATGTCACCAAGATCGCCACGAGCGGTGTACTGGCCCAGCCGGTGGACAGCATTCGATTGACTTCGCGCTTCGGCCACCGCAAGAATCCGACCGGCCCCGGCTACATGAACCACAACGGTCTGGACTACGCAGTTCCCATGGGTACGCCGATCAAGGCCAGCGCCGCCGGCACCGTCGTGCAGGCAGCCTGGGCGGGCCACTCCGGCTTCCGCGTGGAGATCGACCACGGAAACGGCCTGCACACCAGCTACAACCACAACTCGGCCTTGAAGGTCACCGTGGGACAAAAGGTCAAGCGTGGAGACGTCGTCTCGCTCAGTGGCAGCACGGGCAACTCAACCGGCCCGCACCTGCACCTCGAGGTCATCGTCAACGGCAAGTGGGTAAACCCCGAGGGCTGGTTATAACGGCAATTGTCACCGTTCCGTGACCAGAACGTGACTTTTGGATTCGCTTCATATATTCTAAGTAAGTGCTCAGGGACCAACCCTGATCACCGCCGCGGGAAGTGCCGAGCACTGCCAGCCCACGGTGTCCGTTCAAGAACTCGTTTGGCAGTGGCGGGGGACCCACTTTCGGTTTCCACACCAGGAAGCCTTGGGGTTAAGTGGTTCGGCCTGGCGGCCGGATTGCCGAGTGACTCCCACTCGAACCCGACAGCTCACCTCGCAGGCATCAGGAGAGGCATTACTACGTGACTACACGTCAAGCATTGGGCCGCCACCGCGCGACCCCGGTTCGGACCAACCCGTTAGAATCCATCTCGAAGGCCGTAGCCTCGAACGCTGGATCGGTTGGCCGCCAGGCAGCAGTCATTGCAGCCGCATCAGGTCTCGTATTGACCTTGGGCGTTCCCGCAGCCCAGGGCAACGTATCCCGCGAAGCAAGCGCCGTCCCCGTTGAAGGCCTTTCCGCAGAGCGCGTAGCAGTCAAGGCAGTCTCGGTCTCGACCGAACGCGCCAAGGACCTGAACATCGAGCGTGCAGCGTTCACCTCCAAGCCGGCTCCGGCCCCCGTCGTGATCGCCGTGGCCAACGAGGTCACCCCGCGCTCCACCACTTCTTCGACGCGTTCCAGCAATGCCGATGCCCTGGCGCCGGTAACCCGCTCGAACCGCGGCACCACCCAGTCCACCTCCTCGGCCCCCAAGGTCAAGAGCGACTCGGTCAACACCGCCAACCTCTCCGGCATCGCGGCTACCGCTGCCAAGTACGTGGGCGTTCCGTATGTATGGGGCGGCAACACCCCGTCGGGCTGGGATTGCTCCGGCTTCGTCAAGTACGTCTACGCGCAGCACGGCATCAACATCGCCCGCGGCACCTCGGCCATCCGTGGTTCGGGCCAGTTCGTTCGCACCTCCAGCCCGAAGCCGGGCGACCTGGTGTTCCAGAACGGTGGCGGCCACGTTGGCATCTACCTCGGTGGCGGCAAGATGATCGGTGCACAGAACCCGACCGTCGACACCATGATCCACGACGTGACACGCAACCCGCTCTACGGGTACTACACCCTCAAGGGCTAAGCACAAGCGTTCCAAGGCCCCGGTCGATCCGCAAGGATCCACCGGGGCCTTTGTGGTTGATGCCGCCAACAGGGGTCTGCCCGGGACGGCATGCACGGCCCGTGAGGCCCGCGCCGGATACCCCGGGAACGGCCGGAACACCCTTCCAGGGGTGTACCGCGGGCAAATTTTCGGTGGATTTTTTAACCAGTTGCCGACAAATGCGAGCAAAACAGTCATCCATTGTCTTAGGCTAGGGCACAGGAGCCAAAGCCGAGTGCCGCGTGCGCCACCGTGAGGGATTTCCGTCGTGGACGGGTCCCTCTGTTGCGCCGGGTCAGGAACAGAGGATGCGCACATGCGAACCCTTGTACTGAATGCAGGATTTGAACCGCTGGCGGTCATTACCTTCCGCCGGGCACTTCTCCTTGTCCTCACCGGAAAGGCCACCGTCCTTGCCGATGACGACCGGGACCCGGTCGTCGGGGTCAACCAGGTGGTGCCCAGGCCCACGGTGATCCTGCTGAACCGCTACATCCGCCTGCCGTACCGCTCCGTGGCCAATGTCTCGCGCCGCGGGGTGCTGCGCCGCGACGGGCACCGCTGCGCGTACTGCGGACGAAGCGCCAACACGATCGACCACATCGTGCCGCGGAGCCGCGGCGGCGAGGATTCATGGGAGAATTTAGTAGCGGCATGCCAAGGCTGCAACAGCGCCAAGGGAGACCGGACGCTGGCACAGCTGGGCTGGAAGCTGCGGTTCGCCCCGAGCCGACCGCGAGGCGCCCAATGGTTCATCACCGAACTGGAACGCCCCGCAGAGGCTTGGAGTCCCTTTTTACGGAGTGCAGCATGAAATTCGATGCGATCATCGTGGCCGGTGGCCGTGGGTCCCGGCTCGGCGGGGTCAGCAAGCCCCTTCTTGAACACCGCGGCGAGACGTTGCTGGAGCATTCGCTCAACGCCGTCCGTGACGCCCAGGCCATCGCCGTGGTCGGCGCCCATGCCCTGGCCGAAGCCGTCACCCGGTACATGGACTGTGCCCCGGACCACCAGCGCGTGGTCATCACCCGCGAGTATCCAACCTTTGCGGGCCCCGCCGCGGCGGTCGCCGCCGGACGGGCCGCCCTGGACGACGGACCCGACGACGAAAGCGCGCAGCGCGAAAACGAGGCTTCCGAGCTGACCATCGTGCTGGCCTCCGACCTCCTGGATCCGGGCCCGGTGGTCGCGGCACTGCTGGCCGCCACCGACAACCCGGTTCAGGGAACCGAGGCATGGGTGCCCCAGGATGCCTCCGGGGTGCTGCAGACGCTCTCCTGCGCTGTCCTAACCTCCTCCTTGCGCGAAGCCATCAGCCGGGCCTCCGAACCCCGCGGAAGTCTCGAGAATGCGTCAATGATGCGTCTGCTTGCTACAGTGCAGATGGAACGGCTGAAGCTTCCCGACGCGGACTTCAGCGACATCGATACGCCCGGGGATGCCGGGCGGCACGGGATAGCGGTGGCCAACGGCCACTGACAAGGAGAATGCATCATGCCGGAAGCCCAGCTCGATCAATGGGTCAGGGAACTCCTGGCGGCGTATGAACTCAACGACACCGAAATCGACATCGACCAGGTGCTCTCGCTGGCCGGCGTTGCCGCGCACACCATCGTCCGCCCCGCCGCCCCGCTGACCACCTACGTGGCCGGTTATGTGGCAGGCCTTGCCGTGGGCAGCGGCCGGGCCGGCACGAAACCGGCGATGGAGTCGGCCGACTCCCTGGCACGGACAGTGCTGGCCGCACGCCCCGCCTCCACCGACGACGCCTGAGCCGCGCCGCGTTGAAAGACCAATCCTGGGACGGCGCCCGCACCGAGGCCCACCGGCTGGGCACCCGGATCGCCGCCGCGCCCCAAACGGTTCCCCTGCACCTTGCCGCAGGACGGATCCTCGCCGCCGACCTGGTGACCGCCTACCCGATGCCGCATTGCGCGACCTCCGCCATGGACGGATACGCGGTCAACGGCACTGGACCCTGGCAGCTGCTCAGGGCGCTGGCCGGCAACCCGGGCGCGGGCGAAAACCTGGTGCTTGGCTCCTCAGAAGCCACCGCGGTGGTCACCGGGTCGCTGGTTCCCGAAGGCACCACAGCCATCCTGCGCGTCGAGCACTCCCGGCTGGAAGGCGGGCTGCTCCACGGCGACCGCCAACTGCGCCTCGGGGCCGACATCCGCCCCGCCGGAACCGAAGCCGCCAAGGGCGAGCTGCTGGCCCGCTCCGGAACCCCCCTGCGGGCAGGGGTGATCGCCACGGCGGCGGTCTCGGGCCACGACGAACTCCTGGTGGCGGCAACCCCCTCGGTGCACCTGGTGTTCACGGGCGACGAAGTCATCGCTGTGGGGCACCCGGCCCCCGGACAGGTCCGCGACGGGTTCTCCCCGGTGCTGCCCCAGGTCGTGGCCGCCCTGGGCGGCACCGTCGGCAGCGCGGTGCGCATCGGGGACAGCCTCGAAGCCACGGTGGCGGCGATCGACTCGGCACCGGCCCGGGCGGCGAACATCATCGTCACCACCGGCGGCACCGGGTTCTCCGATCGGGACTTCGTGCGCGCCGCGGTTCGCGAAGTGGGCGGAACGGAAGTGGTCCCCTCCATCGCCATGCGCCCCGGCCACCCCTCGATGCTTTCGACACTGCCCGGAAACCGGCTGTTGGTCGCCCTGCCCGGAAACCCGCTGGCCGCGCTCATGGCCGTCGCCACGCTGCTGGACCCGCTGCTGCGCGGGGCCACCGGGCGCGAAACGGCCAGGCTGCGCTCCGCGACCTTCGCCGCGGACTTCGCCCCGCTGCCCGGGCGCACCCGCCTGGTCCCGGCCCGCTGGATCCCCGGTCCCGCAGGGCCCGATGCCCTGGCCCCGGCGGAGCATGTCTCCCCGGCGATGCTGCGCGGGCTGGCCGCGGCCGATGCGATCCTGGTGGTCGGGCAGGACGGGGCGAATGCCGGCTCCCCGGTTTCCTACCTTCGGTTACCGTGGTAGCTGGCCCGGCAACTCGTAGAAACAACAGCCAAGGCCGGAAAGGCAAGAGAAGGACATGGGACGGAAAATAGTCCGCAGGCGCATCACCAGGGCAACACTGGACGGGGCACGGCTCGCCCGCGAGGAAAAGCTTGCCGTCGAGGAGCCGCTGGAAATACGCTTCAACGGCACCTCCTTCACCACCTCAATGCGCACCCCGGGCGACGACTTCGACATGGTTGCAGGTTTCCTGCTGGCCGAGGGCCTCATCAGCCGCACCGAGCACCTGGTGTCCATGCGCTATTGCGCCGGCACCGACGAGGACGGCAACCAAACCTTCAACGTCATTGACGTGCAGCTCGGCTTCGGGGCACAGTCCCCGGACCTGTCCGCGGCACGGCATGTGGTGACCTCCTCCGCCTGCGGGATCTGCGGGACCAACTCCATCGACGAGGTCGCCAAGAAGTCCTCCTACCCGCTGGATCCGGCCCGCGGCCACCTGCCGGTCCAGACGCTGTTGAAGATGCCCGACACCCTGCGCGAGGCCCAGGAACTGTTCTCCGCCACCGGGGGAGTGCACGCCGCAGGCCTGTTCACCACCGCCGGGGAACTGCTGGTGCTGCGCGAGGACGTGGGACGGCACAACGCCGTGGACAAGGTCGTCGGGGCCGCGCTGCGCGAGCATAAATTACCGCTTCATGACTCCGTCCTGCAAGTCTCCGGGCGGGCCTCTTTCGAACTGGTGCAAAAGGCCGCGATGGCCGGGATTCCGGTGCTGTCGGCCGTCAGTGCTCCTTCTTCGCTGGCAGTGGAACTGGCCGATGAAACCGGGTTGACACTTGCGGCATTCTCCCGGGGTAGTACGGTAAACATATATACGCATGCCGACAGGGTTGGATCCGGTTCCTAGGAACCATCCGGAAACGGGTTTCCCCGTCAGGGCACGCGAGCGGCCGCGGTCCGCGATACCGTTGTTGAACGTGGAGGACACATGCATCGGCCAGCCCCAACGCAGGACATCAATGAAGACGACCTGGTAGTCACCGAGCCAAAACGCAGTGCGGCCGGGGTCAAGGCCGTGATGGTGTCCCTGGAGCGCGGCTTTGCCGAGGCCGGGGTGAGCAGGACCCTGCGCTCGATGCTGCGCATCAACCAGCGTGGCGGCTTCGACTGCCCGGGCTGCGCCTGGCCCGAGTCCATCACCGGGGCCCGCAAGCCCGCCGAGTTCTGTGAAAACGGCGCCAAGGCCATTGCCGAGGAGGCCAGTGCCCGCACCGTCACCCCCGAGTGGTGGGCCAAGCACCCGATCAGCGTGCTGCGCGAGAAGACCGAGTACTGGCTCGGCTCCCAGGGCCGGATCACCGAGCCCATGATCATCCGCGAGGGCGAAAGCCACTACACCCCGATCACCTGGGCCCGCGCCTTTGCCACCATCGGCGAGCACGTCAAGGCCACCACCCCGGACAAATGCGTCTTCTACACCTCCGGGCGCACCGCCAACGAGACAGCGTTCATGTACCAGTTGATGGCCCGCTCGCTGGGCACCAACAACCTGCCGGACTGCTCGAACATGTGCCACGAATCCTCCGGCTCCGCGTTGAACCCCACCATCGGCATCGGCAAGGGCACAGTGTCCCTGGAGGACTTCGAGCACGCCGAACTGATCTTCGTCATCGGCCAGAACCCCGGAACCAACCACCCCCGGATGCTCTCGGCCCTGGCCGATGCGCGCAAGCGCGGGGCGCACATCGTTGCGGTGAACCCGCTGCCGGAGGCCGGCTTCTTCGGGTTCAAGGACCCGCAGGCCGTGCGGGGCATGCTCGGCAAGGCCGATGACATCAGCGACCACTTCCTGCAGATCAAGGTCGGCGGTGACCTGGCGCTCTTCCAGGCCTTCGGCCACCTGCTTTTCGAGGCAGAGGCCAAGAACCCCGGCACCGTGATCGATGCGGCATTCATCGACTCGGTGACCGACGGCTACGACGCCTACAAGGAAGCCCGCGCCACCCTGGATTGGGAAGCCACCGAGGAAGCCACGGGGCTGACCCGCGCCGAGATCACCACGGTGGCCAACCTGCTGATCAAATCCAAGGCCTCCATCTTCTGCTGGGCCCTGGGATTGACCCAGCAGCCGCACTCGGTGCCGACGCTGAAGGAAATCATCAACCTGCTGCTGCTGCAGGGCAACTTCGGCAAGCCCGGCGCCGGTGCCTGCCCGGTGCGCGGGCACTCCAACGTCCAGGGCGATCGGACCATGGGCATCTGGGAGAAGCCCGGCGAGGGGCTGCTGGCGGCCCTGGATGCGGAGTTCAAGATCGACTCCCCGCGGGCCCACGGCTATGACTCCACCGAGGCGCTGGTGGCCTTCGAAAACGACACCGTCGACGTGTTCGTCTCCATGGGCGGGAACTTTGCCCTGGCCAATTCGGAGACCGAGGCACTGGAAGCCGGCATGCAGCGGGCCAAGCTGACCGTGCACATCTCCACCAAGCCCAACCGCTCCCATGTGGTGCACGGGCAAACCTCGCTGATCCTGCCCACCCTGGGCCGCACCGACCGCGACGACAAGCACCCCGGCGGGCCCCAGTTCCTCTCCGTGGAGGACTCCATGTCCGTCGTCCACTCCACCCAGGGCCGGCTCAAGCCGGTTTCCGAGCACCTCATGGCCGAACCCGTCATCGTTGCCCGCATGGCCACCGCCATCCTGGGCGAGGACCACGTGGTGGATTGGAAGGCCATGGCCGATGACTACGACGTCATCCGCGACCACATCTCCCGGGTGCTGCCGGGCTTCGAGGACTACAACCGCCGGGTTCGCGGGCGCAACGGCTTCGTGCTGCCCAACCCGCCGCGCGATACCCGCTCCTTCGCCACCGACATCGGCAAGGGCAGGTTCACCGTCTCCCCGTTCGAGGCGCTTTCGGCCCCGGAAGGGCACCTGATCCTGCAGACCATGCGGTCCCACGACCAGTACAACACCACGTTCTACGGGCTTGATGACAGGTACCGCGGCATCAAGGACGGGCGCCGGGTCATCCTGATCAACCCGGAGGACCTGACCGAGCTGGGCCTGGAAGACAAGTCGCTGGTCGATGTGATCTCCACCTTTGGCGGGACCGAGCGCCGCGCCAACCGCTTCCGGCTGGTTTCCTACCCGACCGCCAAGGGCTGCGCCGCGGCCTACTTCCCGGAGGCAAACGCGCTGGTGCACCGGGACCTGGTGGCCCGCGAGTCCAACACCCCCGGGTTCAAGGCCATCACGGTGCGCTTCGTGCCTCATACCCGCCAGGCCGCGCGGATGTTCGACGAGGACGCCGTAACGGTCGGCTAAGCCGGCGCCGGTCGGCAGGGCCCGCACCGACAACCCCATCCATTGGGAATGTTGGCCCAGTGCCGGACCGGGGATGGATAGGCCCGCTGGTTCATCGAGCCGTCCAGCCCAAAGCGCCAAAGGTACACACGTGTCCACCAGGTATTCCCCGCGCACGATCATGGTTGCCGGCGTCCTGCCGGCCGTGCTGGCGGGCCACGCAATGTCCCTGCAGGCCCGCATCAACGGGGAAATGGGGATTCGGCTCCAGGACGGGGTCGCGGCCGGGCCGGCCGACCCGGCTGCCCCGGTGGTGCCCATCCTGGCGGTGTTTGCCTCGGGCGTCATCATGGGTCCCCAGCACGGTTTCAATGGGACAGTGGCCGCGGGCGTGGGTTTCCCGCTGCCCGGTGCCCTGGTGAACCACACCCTCGGAGCTGTCGTCCTGCTGGCGGCATGGCTGCTGAAGCCGGCCCTCGGCGGCCACGTCCCGTTACTGCCCCCGAGCCGTGGCTGTATGTGCCCGGTGCCCTGGGCCGGGAACCTGATCCTTTCCGCCATCCTGACACGGCATATCGGGATCCTGGTCACCGGGCTGGGCCTGATTGCCGGCCAGCTGATCGGTGCGTTGCTGCTTGACATGCTGCTGCCCGCCGACGGCACGGCCATCTACGTGCGGACGGTCGTGGGGATCGTGATCGTGCTTGCCGCCATGTGCCCGGCCGCGCTCGGCCCGCGCCGGCCGCGCTCGGCCCGCGCCGGCCGCGGGCGGGTCGGGGTGCCGGTGGCGAACAGGGGAAGAAAAACGAGGCAGAATCGGTTGGAACCACAGTCGGCGGTATGCCTGCCGACTAGTATCGGCCAGTGGCAGGCTTCCGGGATCCCCGTTGCGTGCTTCATGGCCCCGTCAGCATGAAAAGAGCACCACATGAGCATGGAAAACGCGGCCTGGCATTCGCTGTGGCGGATGTCCGGCGACAAGGGCAAGGCCTACGCGGATACGACCCCGCGGCGGGTGCTGTCCTTTGCGGCGAGCTACAAGAACAGGTTGCTGGTCTTCGTGCTCTTCTCGGTGTTCTCCGCGGTGCTGGCGGTGATCACCCCGGTGCTGGCCGGGCGCGTGGTCGATGCCATCGTGGCCCAGTCCGGGGTCCAGGTGGTGCTGAAGATCGCCGGAATCATCGCGATCGTGGCCGTCGCCGATGCCATCGTCTCGCTGGTGGTGCGCTGGTATTCCTCGCGCCTGGGTGAGGGAATCATCTTCGATCTGCGCACCGCGGTCTTTGACCACGTGCAGAAGATGCCCGTGGCCTTCTTCACCCGCACCCGCACCGGCGCGCTGGTCAGCCGACTGAACAACGACGTGATCGGCGCCCAGTCCGCCTTCGCCGGCACGCTCTCGGGACTGGTGTCCAACACCGTGGCCCTGGTGCTCACCGCAGGGGTCATGTTCTCCACCTCCTGGCAGGTCACCGCGCTGGCGCTGGTATTGCTGCCGATCTTCCTGCTCCCGGCCCGGCACTTCGGGAAGTCCATTGCGCTGCTGCGCCGGGAATCGGCGGATCTGAACGCCTCCATGGGCACCCAGATGACCGAACGCTTCTCCGCGCCCGGCGCCACCTTGATCAAGCTCTTCGGCCGCCCGGCCGAGGAATCGGCCCAATTCGGGCTGCGCGCCGGACGGGTGCGGGACATCGGGGTGAAGATGGCCATGCGCCAGTTCTTCTTCGTCTCCATGCTCACCCTGGTGGCCGCACTGGCCCTTGCCCTGGTCTACGGGCTGGGCGGGGTCTACGCGATGCGCGGGGAACTGGCCGCCGGCGACGTGGTGGTCCTTGGGATGCTGCTGACCCGGCTCTATGCCCCGCTGACCGCCCTGGCCAACGCCCGGGTGGAGATCACCAGCGCACTGGTGAGCTTCGACCGGGTCTTTGAGATCCTGGACCTCAAGCCGCTGATCACCGATGCCCCCGACGCCAGGGTGCTGGATGCGGGTCCGGTGTCGGTGAAGTTCACCAACGTCTCCTTCGCCTACCCCAGCGCCGAGAAGGTGTCCCTTGCATCGCTGGAAGACGTCTCGGTGCTCGACACCCGGGGCGGGGAAACCGTGCTGCACGGCATCGACTTCGAGATCCCCGCCGGCTCCACGGTGGCCCTGGTCGGTTCCTCGGGTGCCGGAAAGTCCACCATCGCCTCGCTGCTGGCGCGGCTCTACGACGTGGATTCCGGCAGCGTGCAACTGGCCGGGGTCGACATCCGCAAGCTCAAGCTCGACTCGCTGCGCTCCACGGTCTCGATGGTCACCCAGGACGGGCACCTCTTCCATGAGACCATCGGCTCGAACCTGCGCCTGGCGAAGCCCGGCGCCAGCGACGCGGAGATCTGGCAGGCCCTGGAAAGGGCACGCCTGGAACCGACCATCGCGTCCCTGCCCGACGGACTGGACACCGTGGTTGGGGAGCGCGGCTACCGGCTCTCGGGCGGGGAACGCCAGCGCATGACCATCGCCCGGCTGCTGCTGGCAGCCCCGCAGGTGGTCATCCTCGATGAGGCCACCGCGGCGCTGGACTCGGCCAACGAGGCCGCCGTGCAGGCAGCCCTGGCCGAGGCCCTGCAGGACCGCACCGCGTTGGTGATTGCCCACCGGCTCTCCACCATCCGCTCCGCGGACTTGATCCTGGTCATCGAGGACGGGCGGATCGCCGAGCGCGGCACCCACTCCGAGCTCATGGCCGTGCGCGGGCGCTACGCCGAGCTGCACGACACCCAGTTCGCGCAGTGATCCCCGGGCTCAACGGCCCAGCAATCCCGGCAGCACCTTGTCCCGCAGCAGCGGGGCGATGTCGCCGCGGGTGAGTGCTGTCGCCGGGTCGATCCAGAGCATCTGTTCGATCTCGGCCTGGATCCTGGGCGTATCGGAAGTACTGGCCCCGAAGAGGTGCGCATGGATGTCCGTGTCGGCCTCGTTGGCCGCCGGACCCTTCCACAGGCCCAGGGCTTCGACCTGGCCAGGTGGCAAGGCAAGGCCCAGTTCCTCCTTGACCTCGCGCAATACCGCGGCCATGGGGCTTTCGCCGGGCTCGAGCTTGCCACCGGGTTGCATGAACATCACGGTGCCTTGTTTTCGCACCAAAAGGATGCGTCCGGAGGGGTCGAGCAATTGCAGGGCGGCGATGGTAAGAATCTTTGGCACAACTTGAGCTTAACAACCATTCAAAGCACAGGCGGGAGTGATAACGTGCTTTGTGGACAGGCCTCGGCGCGCGTTTTTCCATTTAACGGTGGATACTGGAGTCAATTCGGCCAGATGCCACGTCCGACGAACCGTCCTAGTCATTGGGGGCTAGCGGTTCGGGCAAGGCCAACGGGGGATCAAAAGTGGATCTACAAATGGAGAATTGATGCAGCGGGGCACCAACTTAGGTCGACTCGGGGATTTTAATCAGGCGGTCATCTTTGAATCGATCCGCCGTGCAGTCGACGGGGTCAGCCGTGTAGAGCTTGCCGGCTCAACCGGGCTTTCCCCGCAGACCATTTCAAACGTCGTGCGCCGTCTTCTGGACGAGGGGCTCGTCCGCGAGGACCGCACGATTGTTTCCGGTCCGGGCAAGCCCCGCACCGTCCTGGAACTCGAGGCCAACCGCATGGTGGCCGTGGGCATCCATCTTGACCCGGGAGTCATCACCGTGGTCATGCTGAACCTCCGTGGCGAGATCATGCACTCGCGTCGCCTGGATATCCCTGCCGTCGAGGTTCCGGAGAAAACCATCGAGACCATGGCGCAGACCGTGGACGAGATCATTTCCGAATCCGGCGTGCCGCGCAGCAACGTGCTCGGCGTGGGCGTGGTGGTCCCCGGACCACTGGATCCCGATCGCGGGGTCATGGTCGACCCGCCACTGCTCGACGGCTGGAAAGATGTCGACATGGTCGAGCCGCTGCACCGCATGCTCAAGCTCGACGTGGTCATCGAAAAAGACACCATTGCCGTTTCCATTGCCGAGCAGTGGAAGGGCAATGACGCCGAACGCGACAACTTCGTCACGATGTATGTGGGTGCCGGAATCGGTGCAGGCATGGTCCTGGACGGCGAAATCCACCGTGGCATCAGCAACAACGCCGGCGAGATCGGGCACTACTCCACCGGTGTCGTTGCCCAGGAGTGCGACATCTGCGGCCGCAACGACTGCCTGCACGCCTCCTTGTCATTCAACCTGATTGCGCAGCAAGCCCGCGCACGCGGCCTGAGCCTCACGGTGCCCGACGACGGCACCGCGGAACAGCGCGCTGCCGGAATGGGCGAAATCGTGGCCCTGGCGAAGTCCGGCAACGAAACCGCCGTGGAACTGATCCGTGAATGCATGGGCCACGTCGGCCAGGTCGCCGGACAACTGTGCAACACCCTGGACGTCGGGCTGGTGGTCCTTGCCGGTCCGTTGTGGTCCGAAGTCGGCCAGTGGTGCCTGGAGGACGTGAGGGCAATCATCAACGAACGCTTCAGCTCCAAGAACGTCCATGCCGTCGAGGTCCGGTCCTCGACCTTGGGCCATGAGGTGGGGGCGATTGGCGGTGCCTGCGCCATCATGGACGCGAGCCTTTCTCCCAAGGCCGCGGCGCTGTTGTTGCGCTAAGCGGTCAAATATTGCGTCAATGGGTCGTCGGATGTGACTATCTGACGACCCATTGTCTTACTACTGATGGGTCGGTTGACAATCTATCTCTAATGGATTTAGATGACCGGTAAGAGTTGGTTGCATCCGAGCTGCCCACCGTTGTTTGTGTGACAGTCTTGATTTTCCGCAAAGCTAACGCGTGGGGGAACGGCAGGTCGGCTGCTGGGGACCCGGCTCTTGACGCCGTCGACCGGTGCCGTGGGATGTAATGGGAGTTATCCCACGGTTTCACCGGTCGACGGCACCTTTTTTCTTAACGCCGAGGTGTGTGGCGCGCCCCGAAACCGCACAGGGCGATGGATGCCACGACGACCATGGACTGCACTTGCCAAGCCGTGGGAACCGGGCATCGCCAGGGCATGCACCCACGTGCCGCTTGTCCAACCCGCAGCAGGGCCAAGGCGTCCGGGCACACCCGAAACGGCCCCAACGACAAGAGCGCGACCTGCAGATTTGCAGGTCGCGCTCTCGCTTGGTGCCCCTGACCGGAATTGAACCGATGGCCTACTCTTTAGGAGAGAGTCGCTCTATCCAACTGAGCTACAGGGGCGCGTTTCGCCAAAAACGATCCGGATCAATCCTAACGGTTTTTTGGCGAAGCTTGGTCAATGTGGCGCAGCGCGCCGTTTGACTGCCGCGTACTCCCAGGCCCTAGAGCAGGCCCTTCTTGGACAACTCCCACTTTTCGCGGAACGTGCGCACAAGCGAGGCGATGAGCACCCCGAACAGGATTGCCGCGGTGGCAAAGAGCAGGATCCAGCGGGTGGTGGTCAGCGTGGAAGCCAGGGACACGGCGGCCGGGTCCAGCGCACCGGTGAACAGGGCATCGATGGCACGGTTCTCCCACAGGTCAACGACGGCGAAGAGCATGGGCACCGCCCACAGGATCCAGCGGCCAATGCCGCGGGAGGTGTTGATGTTCACCGCCAGCATGGTTACCAGCGCCAGGAAGAGCGGGAAAAGCAGGCCGGCGGTCTTGTGCACGTAGTTCAGCTGCCCGACGGCATCCGCATCCATGGCCTGGCGCAACGCCTCGATGTGCTCGGCGGAGTAGCCGCCAACCATCTGGTCCGGCATGGCCAACCCGTTGGACAGGTCCGTCATCTGGTTCAGCACGAGCAGGTGGTAGTACCAAAAGAGGAAGAGCACCACGACGAACCCGGCAACCAGGATCAGGCCCCCGTTGCTGGCGGCCTTCTCCGGGGAGCGCTGCGTCGAGGGGTTGGGAACCGGCGCTGCCGGGGCGGGGCGGTTGTACTGCTTCTTTTTCTTCTGTGACTTGGCCATGACCCCAATTATGCCGCCAAATGATCCGGGCCAGGCCAACCGGTGGGCGCACCGCCGTAGACTGGGGCCATCATGGATTTTCTTTTCGATGACTTCGTCGCGCCCGCCCAAGCCCCGCCCCTCCCAGATGCCCAGGCGCTGCTTGCCGGGCTGAACCCCCAGCAGGAGCAGGCCGTCAAGCACTCCGGGTCCCCGCTGCTGATCGTTGCCGGCGCCGGCTCCGGCAAGACGCGTGTGCTCTCGCACCGCATGGCCTACCTGCTGGCCACCGGGAGGGCGCGCCCGCACGAGATCCTGGCCATCACGTTCACCAACAAGGCCGCAGCCGAGATGCGTGAACGTATTTCCGCGCTGGTGGGCGAGGACGTTGCCAAGAAGATGTGGGTGTCCACCTTCCACTCCTCGTGCGTGCGGATCCTGCGCCGCGAGGCGGCCTCGGTGGGACTGAAGTCCACCTTCTCCATCTACGACTCCGCCGATTCCCTGCGCCTGATCACGCTGGTGTCCAAGGGCCTGGAACTGGACCCCAAGAGGTTCACGCCCAAGTCCATGGCGCACAAGATCTCCGCGTTGAAGAACGAGCTCATCGACGACGAGCAGTATGCTGCGACCGTTGCCTCCAACGACCCGTTCGCCTCGGCGGTCTCCCAGGTCTACCGGGGCTACACCGAACGGCTGCGCGCGGCCAACGCCCTGGACTTCGATGACCTCATTGCCCACGTGGTCAACATCTTCCGTGCCTTCCCGGCGGTGGCGGACAACTACCGCAGGCGCTTCCGCCACGTCATGGTCGACGAGTATCAGGACACCAACCACGCCCAGTACGCCCTGGTGCGCGAACTGACCGGGCCCGACGGCCCGACCCCGGGCGGGGAACTGACCGTGGTGGGCGACTCCGACCAGTCGATCTACGCCTTCCGCGGGGCCGACATCCGCAACATCGTCGAATTCGCCAAGGACTACCCGGACGCTGTGACCATCAAGCTCGAGCAGAACTACCGCTCCACCCAGACCATCCTCTCGGCCGCCAACGAGGTCATCAAGCGAAACCCGGACCGGCCCGAGAAGCGTTTGTGGACCGCCGAGGGCGACGGCGAGAAGATCATCGGCTACGTGGGGGAGTCCGAGTCGGACGAGGCCCGCTGGATCGCCGAGGAGATCCTGCGCCTGAACGACGAGGAGTCCATCCGTCCCGGCGATGTTGCCATCTTCTACCGCACCAATGCGCAGTCCCGTTCCCTCGAGGAGCAGTTGATCCGCGTGGACTTGAAGTACAAGGTCATTGGCGGAACCCGATTCTACGACCGGAAGGAAGTCAAGGACGCACTGGCCTACCTGCGGGTGCTGGTGAACCCCGCGGACGACATCAACGTGCGCCGGATCCTGAACGAGCCCAAGCGCGGCATCGGGGACCGGGCCGAGTACTCGGTGGCCGCGCTGGCCGAACGCGAGCGGATCTCCTTCATGGAGGCGCTGCGGCGTGCCGATGACGCGCCGGGGCTGGGAACCCGCGGCCAGAACATGGTCGGCGCGTTCGTGAAGATCATGGACGACCTGGCCGTGGTCGCCGACGGATCCGGCCCGGCCGAGGCGCTTGAAGCGGTGCTGGAGCAGACCGGATACCTGGAAATGCTTCGCTCCTCCAGCGACCCGCAGGACGAGTCCCGAGTGGAAAACCTTGCCGAGCTGGTGGCGGTGGTCCGGGACTTCATGAAGGAGAACCCCGACGGCACGCTCACCGACTTCCTTGAGCGCGTGGCGCTGGTGGCGGACGCCGACTCCATCCCCGACGCACCCTCCGATGCGGAGGGCGTGGACATGGCCCACCGTGAGGGAATGGTCACGTTGATGACGCTGCACACGGCCAAGGGCCTGGAATTCCCCGTGGTCTTCCTCACCGGCATGGAACACGGCATCTTCCCGCACCAGCGGTCCCTGACCGATGGGAAGGAGCTGGCCGAGGAGCGCCGGCTGGCCTACGTGGGGCTCACCCGGGCACGCCAGCGCCTGTACCTGACCCGCGCCGAGTACCGCAGCCTGTGGGGACAGTCGCAGTACAACCCCGCCAGCCAGTTCCTCGAGGAAATCCCGGAAACCCTGGTGGAGTGGAAGCGCGAGGGCACCAAGCGCTCCAGCTTCGAGTCCTTTGGGGGGAGCAGCAACTTCGCCACCAGCCGCTACGAGTCAGGCTCCTACTGGGGTGCCGGCACGGGATCCGGCGGCGGGGGCAGGCTCTCCGGCGCCCCGGAAATCCACACGCTGAGCACCGCGCCCATGGCACGGGCCAAGGGCCGGGTGCAGCCGAACAAGGAAATCATCTCCCTGTCGGTGGGGGACAAGGTCAGCCATGGCACCTTCGGGGAGGGCGTGGTCCTGGCCTTGGAGGGTGCAGGTGACAAGACCGTGGCCAAGGTGAAGTTCGCGGACGCGGAGAAACGGCTATTGCTGCGGTACGCCCCGCTGACCAAGCTTGACTAGCTGCGTTGCCGAGCGTGAGGATACTCCCGCGAACGCCATGTTTGCGGGGCCTGTGGCGGGTGTCACGGCCCCTCGGGCTCTACCGTTTGTAGAACTGTGCCATTGGGCGCCAAGGCGCTAGGCTGTGGAATGGAGCCTGCCCTGTTTCCAGGACGGACTCTCCCCCTCAATGCATGGAACCGTGTTTACGGAGCCGTGCCTTGAGTCAGCATAGACTTCGACAAGAAGGACACAAGCCCGTGGACCTGTATGAATACCAGGCGCGCGATATGTTCGAGTCGCACGGTGTACCCGTGCTGGCCGGCATCGTTGCCTACACACCTGAAGAAGCCAAGGCCGCAGCCGAGAAAATCGGCGGCGTCGTGGTCGTTAAAGCCCAGGTAAAGGTCGGAGGCCGCGGCAAGGCCGGTGGCGTGAAGGTCGCAAAGACCGCCGACGAGGCGTTCAAGTACGCATCCGACATTCTCGGCATGGACATCAAGGGCCACACCGTGAACAAGGTCATGATCGCCCAGGGTGCCGACATCGCCGAGGAGTTCTACTTCTCCGTGCTGCTGGACCGCGCGAACCGCAACTACCTGGCCATGTGCTCGGTTGAAGGCGGCATGGAAATCGAGGAACTCGCCGTCGAGCGTCCCGAGGCCCTGGCCCGCATCGCCGTTGACCCGGCCGTGGGCATCGACCAGGCCAAGGCCGACGAGATCGTCGCAGCAGCAGGCTTCGCACCGGAACTGACCGAAAAGGTCGCCGCGGCAATCCTGAAGCTGTGGGACGTCTTCAAGAAGGAAGACGCAACCCTGGTCGAGGTCAACCCGCTGGTTCGCACCGGCGCCGGTGACATCGTTGCACTGGACGGCAAGGTCTCCATCGACGAGAACGCCGAATTCCGCCACCCGCACCACGTCGAGCTCGAGGACAAGGAAGCAGCGGATCCGCTCGAGGCCAAGGCCAAGGCCATGGACCTGAACTACGTCAAGCTGGACGGCGAAGTGGGCATCATCGGCAACGGTGCAGGCCTGGTCATGTCGACCCTGGACGTCGTTGCATACGCCGGCGAAAACCACGGCAACGTGAAGCCCGCCAACTTCCTGGACATCGGCGGCGGAGCCTCCGCCGAGGTCATGGCCGCCGGCCTGGACGTCATCCTGAACGACGAGCAGGTCAAGTCGGTCTTCGTGAACGTCTTCGGTGGCATCACCGCATGTGACGCCGTTGCCAAGGGCATCGTCGGCGCACTGGCCGAGCTCGGTTCCGCAGCCAACAAGCCGCTGGTCGTACGCCTGGACGGCAACAACGTCGAAGAAGGCCGCCGCATTCTTGCCGAGGCCAACCACCCGTTGGTCACCCTGGCAGCAACCATGGACGAGGGCGCCGACAAGGCCGCCGAGCTCGCCAACGCAGCGAAGTAAGTAGGGATACGCGAACATGAGCATTTACCTTAACAAGGATTCCAAGGTCATCGTTCAGGGCATCACCGGTGGCGAGGGTACCAAGCACACCGCCCTGATGCTGAAGGCCGGCACCAACATCGTCGGTGGCGTCAACGCCCGCAAGGCCGGCACCACCGTGCTGCACGGCGAGAAGGAAATCAAGGTCTTCGGCGCAGTGGCGGAAGCCATGGCCGAGACCGGCGCGGACGTTTCCATCGTCTTCGTGCCGCCTGCCTTCACCAAGGATGCAGTCGTTGAAGCCATCGAGGCAGGCATCGGCCTGGTTGTGGTCATCACCGAGGGCGTTCCGGTACAGGACTCGGCCGAGTTCTGGGCCCTGGCCCAGTCCAAGGTCGACGCCAACGGCAACCAGGTCACCCGGATCATCGGCCCGAACTGCCCCGGCATCATCACCCCGGGCGAGGCACTGGTCGGCATCACGCCGAACAACATCACCCAGAAGGGCCCGATCGGCTTGGTCTCCAAGTCCGGCACCCTGACCTACCAGATGATGTACGAACTGCGCGACCTGGGCTTCTCCACCGCCATCGGCATCGGCGGCGACCCGGTCATCGGCACCACCCACATCGACGCCCTGGCTGCGTTCGAGGCGGACCCGGAGACCAAGGCCATCGTCATGATCGGCGAAATCGGCGGCGACGCCGAAGAGCGTGCCGCCGAGTACATCAAGGCCCACGTCACCAAGCCGGTCGTCGGCTACGTGGCAGGCTTCACCGCTCCCGAGGGCAAGACCATGGGCCACGCTGGCGCCATCGTCTCGGGCTCGGCCGGTACGGCACAGGCCAAGCAGGAAGCACTCGAGGCTGCCGGCGTGAAGGTCGGCAAGACCCCGTCGGAAACCGCAACGCTGCTGCGCGAAGTCTACGCCGCCCTCTAATTCCCTAGAGCGCACCAAACCGGTGGCCGGTTCCCCGCAACGCGGGGGACCGGCCACCGGTTTCTTAATCAAGAGCCGCTGGCCGCACGGTGCGGAGCGAAGGCAGGTCCCGCTGAAGGCTGGCGCACCGTGGGCGGCCAAGACCCTCCGGTCCAAGGGCGGGCCGCGCGAACACCGGCAGTTCCCCGCCGAACTGGTGGTCCGGCGCTCCCGCGGACGCACCCCGGAACCGGAATCGCTGCCGCCTGCGCACTCAGGCCGGGGTGATGGACACCGGGATCGAGGACCAGCCGCGTAGCGTGGTGTGCAGGAACTGCTCGGGCTCGGCGGTGAGCTCCACCGACTTCACGCGCTTGGTGAACTCGGTGAGCAGCACCTCCATTTCCAGCCGGGAGAGCGGCTGGCCGACGCATTGGTGGATGCCCATACCGAAAGCCAGGTGCCCGCCGGCGGACCTGGTGATGTCGTACTCGTCGGCCCTCGGGCCCCAACGTTCGGCGTCGCGGTTGGCCGAGCCGACGAAGACCGCGACCTTGGTGTCGGCCGGCAGTTCCACCCCGCCCAGCTCGGTGGCCCGCGAGGTGGTGCGGTAGAAGGACTGGAACGGGGACTCGTAGCGGAAGGCCTCGTCGATGGCGAACTTCACCAGCTTCGGGCTCTGGTGGACCTTGGCGTATTCGCCCGGGTTGCTGGCCAGTGCCAGCAGCGTGGCGCCCAGGGAGAAGATGGTGGTGTCCAGTCCTGCCGAAAGCATCGCACGGACCAGCAACGCGGCCTGGTCCGTGCTGATCTCCCCGCGGTCGG
Source organism: Arthrobacter sp. AQ5-05 (assembly GCF_003287975.1). GTDB lineage: Bacteria > Actinomycetota > Actinomycetes > Actinomycetales > Micrococcaceae > Paeniglutamicibacter. Next base: position 83,229 of record NZ_QMKQ01000010.1, on the reverse strand, counting down.
CATACTCCCAGATCTGCGCGCCGAGCGATCCGGGGGACAGGTTCTTGCGGGCCGTATTGGCCATGGCCCAGTCGTTCATCCCGGAACCGGCCGCGAAGTGTTCGCGGGCCAGGGGGGTGTCGGGGCCGAACGTGGAGAAGTTCGCCGCACCCAGTGCCGGCAGGTTCTCGGCCCGGCCCTCGCGCGGGATGCCGACGGCGTCGCCGAAGGCACGCAGCGGGAAGACCTCGGCCATGTCCTTGACCAGGTCGACGTTGCGGGCCTCCAGCAGGGAGTCGACCAGTTCGGTGGCGTAGGCCTCGAAGCCGGCGCGTAGCGAGCGGACCCCGCGCGGGGAGATGACCCCGGCCATGGCATGGCGCATGTCGGTGTGGATCGGCGGGTCGGACTCCATGATGCCCTGGGCGCGCCAGCTGGGTTCGTGGTGCAGGTTCTTCGGCCCGGCCCCGGCCCCGGAGATGTAGGTGCGGTAGTCGTCCAGGACCTCCTTGCATTCGGCGAAACGCGTGACCGCGTGCAGGCCGTGCTCCTGCATCATGACCACCGGGCCCGCGGCGCGCATCTTCGCGAACAGCGGGTACGGGTCGGCCAGGTGCTCCGGCGCGTAGGGGTCTTGGGTGAAGACCGGGACCGTCGATGCGGCAAGGACGGATTCCATGGGTGCCTCCTGCGGGTAGGGGTGAATGACACCCAACCTAGCGAGGCGCGGGAACGCGAGTTAATTCGATTCCCACTATGCGAGAATCAAGATTGTCCTCCCCGGATGAACCATGGAATATCTATCCCGTGGAGCCGGAATGTGCGGACCATCACATTCGATTGGGGGAAGGGAGCGGACATGTCATCCTCGTTTGAGCGCGGGCTGAAAATTCTGGCGGAGATCACCGCCAGCGGCGAGACCACGGTCGATGCCGTGTCCCTCAAGCTGGGCATTCCCTCCAGCTCCGCATATCGGTACTTCAAGGTCCTGCGCGAGCAGGAGTTCGTGTCCGAGGAGGACGGGCGCTACCGCCCGGGCCGCGCGCTGCTGCACATGTCCGGCCAACACCTGGCCCAGTCCCACCTGGCCGAGGTCGGCAACGCGGTATTGCGTTCGATCGTTGAGAAGGTAGGTGAAACCGCGGTGATGATCGTGCGCATCGGTGACCATGCGATGTGCCTGCGCCGTGCCGAACCGGACAAATCGCTGAAGTACACGTTCGCGATCAACGAATTGCTGCCACTTCACGCCGGGGCCGGGCAACGCATGATACTCGCCTGGGCGCCCCCGGAAGTTGTGCGCCAGGTCCTCGCCGGACCGATGACGCGCTTCACCCCCAACACCCTGGGCCCGGAACAAATCCTGTCCAGCATCCCGCAGATCCGTTCCTCCGGGGTTGTCCTTTCCAGGGGCGAGCTCGACGAGGGATCGGTGTCCGTCGCCATTCCGGTGTTCAGCCGCGGCGAAGTGGTCTGCTCGTTGAACGTGGCCGGCCCCGAGGGCCGCTGCGGATCCAAGCTGTGGATCGCTTCGACGCTGAAGGTCATGCGCGACGCGGCCGCAGACCTCACCGACTTGCTGCAAGCCAGCACCCCGAACAAATCAACCAGGGAGACCCTTGATGACTACAGCAGTATTGCCTGAGACCGCGCCGGTGCGGATCGGTATCCAGCGCACGACCCTTGAGGACCTGATCCAGGTCGCCCGCCACCGCCGCCCGGTGGCCATCGACGAAGCGGTCTTCGAGGTCATGGAACCGTCCCGAAACTGGCTGCAGGGCGTCGTGGATTCGATGGGCCCGGGCAAGGACACCCCGCCGATCTACTCCATCAATACCGGTTTCGGTTCCCTGGCGGGACGCCGCGCCTTCGCCGAACCGGCCGACGCCGCCGAGCTGTCGCGCCGTCTTGTGCTTTCCAACGCCGCCGGCGTGGGCTGCTACGTCGACGAAGAGGTGGTCCGCGCGACCATGTTCATCCGTATCGTTTCGCTCACCCAGGGCTTCTCCGGCATCCGGCCGGAAATCGTCACCACGCTCGTGGACATGCTCAACGCCGGGGTCTGCCCGGCCATCCCCGAGTATGGTTCGCTTGGTGCCTCCGGGGACCTGATTCCGCTGGCCCACGTGGCCATCGTGATGTCCCGCCCGCACACCGGGGAGGACATCGAACTGGACTCGGGCGAGGCGATGCTCGAGGGCAAGATCGTCTCCGGGATCAAGGCCATGGCAGCGGCCGGGATCGAACGCCTGCCGCTGGGGGCCAAGGACGGGCTGGCACTGCTCAACGGCACGTCCTTCTCCGCCGCCCAGGCCGCACTGGCCCTCTATGACGCGCAGAACCTGCTGGAGACCGCACAGATCACCGCGGCCATGAGCATCGAGGCGCTGATGGGCTTCGGGGACGCATTCATCGACGAACTGCACCAGGCCCGCGGCCAGCGCGGCCAGATTGAGGTCGCCGCCCGCATCCGCGAGCTGCTGGCCGGCTCCACCTTGATCGACGGAAACGCCGCCACCGACCCGGTGCGCCAGCCCCCGCAGGACGCCTACTCGCTGCGCTGCGTCCCGCAGGTCTTCGGCCCGGTCAAGGACACGCTGGCCTTCGCCGCCGGCATCCTGGAAAACGAGATCAACGCGGCCACCGACAACCCGCTGATCTTCCCCGCGCTGCCCGACACCCGCAAACTCAAGGCCGTGTCGGGAGGCAACTTCCACGCCGAGTACGTGGCCTTCGCCGCCGACTTCATCTCGATCGCGGTCACCGAGATAGGCTCCATCACCGAGCGCCGGCTCTTCCGCCTGGATGACGGTACGCTGAACCGCGGGCTTCCGGACATGCTCATCGACTCCGAGCAGACCGGCATGGACTGCGGCTACATGCTCCCGCAGTACCTGGCCGCGGCACTGGTCTCCGATTGCAAGACCCTCGCCCACCCGGACTCGGTGGATTCCATCCCGACCTGCGCCAACCAGGAAGACCACGTGTCGATGGCGAACAACGCCGGACGCCACACCCGGCAAATCGTGGCCAACATCGAATCGGTGGTCGGCATCGAGCTGCTCATGGCCGCCCAGGCCCTCGAGCTGCGCCTGGGACTCGAGGCCACCGCGGATGCCCGCCTGAGCCCGGCCGCCGCCGCGGCCTTGGCCCTGGTCCGCGGAACCGCCTCAGACGACGGACGGCCCATCGACCACATCCGCGCCGACGTCGTCATGTACCCCAGGATCCGCAAGGCCCTGGAACTGGTCCATGACGGAACCGTGGTGGACACGGTCAACCAGGCGCTTGCCGGCTGACGCCGGAAGCGCGCCACCGTACGACAACCACACCCCGGTCCACCGGCACCTTGCCGGTGGGTTGGATGGGTGCACCCAAAAACATCCCGCCAAAGACGACGGGACCCCTGAAAAGAAGTTCCACGAGCAGCAAGCACAAGGGAGTTCGCATCATGAAGAACACGAATCGCACCATCCGTTCCACCGCCCTCGGCGCACTGGCCATTGCCGCCCTGCTTGGCGTCAGCGCCTGCGGCGGAACCGCCGAGGCCGAGAAGCCCGCCGCCACCGACACCTCGGCCCCGCTGTTCAAGGAACTGCCCCAGAAAGTCCAGGAATCCGGGACCATCAACGTGGCAAGCAACGTGGAATACCCGCCGTTCGAGTCCTACGACACCGACGGCACCACCATCATCGGCATCGACCGTGAGATCGCCGACGCCCTGGAAAAGCAGCTCGGGGTCACCATGGACTTCGACAACATCGCCTTCGACGCGATCATCCCCGGACTTTCCTCCGCCCGCTACGACATGGCGATGTCGGCGATGTCGGACACCGTCGAACGCCAGAAGGCCGTGAACTTCTTGGACTACTTCTCCGCCGGCGGCGGCGTGATGACCACTGCCGCCAACGCCGAGAAGCTCAAGACCCTCGACGACCTCTGCGGCACCCACGTGGGCATCGTGAAGGGCACCACCGAGGACGCCGACGCAGCCGCGGCCTCCAAGAAGTGCGAGGAAGCAGGCAAGGAAAAGATCGAAGTCACCATCTTCGCCGGGCAGAACCAGGCCGTGCTGGCCCTGCAGTCAGAACGCGTCGAGGCGTTTTTGGTCGACTCCACCTCGGGTTCGGTCATCGCCGCAGAATCCAAGGGCGCCCTGTCCATGGGCGAGCGCTACCAGGACCTGGCCTTCGGCATCGTCTTTCCCAAGGACCAGGAACAGTTGATGGGAGCGATCCAGAAGGGTCTGGAGGCCATCAAGGCCGACGGGACCTACGACAAGATCCTGGCCGACTACGACATGGCCGAGCACTCCATGGAAACCTTTGAGGTCAACGGGGTCAAGGAATGACCCAGGTGGCAGCCGTCGTCGAAGGTCGACGCAACGAGGAAGCCGATCTGCGGGTCGTTCCTGCCCGCTTCGTGGGCCGCTGGGTGGCTGCCGTGGCCGTGCTGGGCATCCTGGCGATGACCATCTACGCGATGTTCACCAACGAGCGTTTCCACTGGGACGTGGTCGGGGAGTACCTCTTCGCCGCACCGGTGATCTCGGGCCTGGGCAAGACGCTGATGCTCACCGGGATCTCGATGCTCATCGGAGTCCTGCTGGGCATCGTGGTGGCGGTGTGCCGGCTCTCGAGCAACCCGATCCTGTCCACCGCCGCCTGGGCATACTCGTGGTTCTTCCGCGGCACCCCGCTGATGGTGCAGCTGCTGTTCTGGTTCTTCCTGGCGGCGCTGGTCCCCACCATCGGCCTCGGCGTCCCGTTCGGGCCCGAGTTGCTGAGCATCGACACGAACTCGGTCATTTCCCCGTTCACCGCGGCCCTGCTGGGCCTGAGCCTGAACGAGGGCGCCTACATGGGCGAGATCGTGCGCTCCGGGATCCGGGCGATTTCGCCGGGACAGACCGAGGCCGCCAAGGCCATCGGCATGTCCCGCCTGCAGACCATGCGCCGGGTCGTGCTGCCGCAGGCCATGCGGGTGATCATCCCGCCGACCGGCAACGAGACCATCGGCATGCTCAAGTACACCTCGCTGGTCATCGTGATCGGCTACTCGGAGTTGCTCACCAGCGTCTCGATCATCTACTCGCGCAACTTCCAGACCATTCCGCTGCTGATCGTCGCGGCGATCTGGTACCTGGCTGTCACCGCGGTGTTCTCGGTCGGACAGCACTTCATCGAGCGGCACTTCGAACGCGGTTTCACCCCGATGAAGGGCAAGAAGCCGCCCACCCCGGGAACCGCCGAGACAGTGGTTCCGTCCGCCGCGGAACCCGCCGCGGCCCAGGCCAACGAACCGGAATTGGAGCCCACCAAATGAGCGAACCCATGCTGCGGGCACGCAACGTCCACAAGTCCTTCGGGCACTTGGAAATCCTCAAGGGCATCTCCCTGGAGGTGCAGGCCGGGCAGGTCGCCTGCCTGCTGGGCCCCTCGGGCTCGGGCAAATCGACGTTCCTGCGCTGCATCAACCACCTCGAGAAGATCAACGACGGGGAATTGTGGGTGGCCGGGGAACGCATCGGCTACCGCCGTTCCGGGAACAAGCTGCACGAACTGAAGGAAAACCAGACGGCAAAGCAACGCGCCGCAGTGGGCATGGTCTTCCAGCAGTTCAACCTGTTCCCGCACCGCACGGCCCTGGAGAACGTCATCGAGGGACCGGTCGTGGTGCAGAAGCGCAACAAGGCGCAGGCGCTGCGCGAGGGCATGGAACTGCTGGACCGCGTCGGGCTGGCCGACAAGTACAAGCACTACCCCGCCCAACTCTCCGGAGGCCAGCAGCAGCGCGTGGCGATCGCCCGCGCGCTGGCCCTGAAGCCGCGGCTGATGCTCTTCGACGAGCCGACCAGCGCGCTGGACCCGGAGCTGGTCGGGGAGGTGTTGGACGTGATGGGTTCGCTGGCCGCCTCCGGCATGACCATGATCGTGGTCACCCACGAAATGGGCTTTGCAAAAGAGGTCGGCGACGTCGTGCACTTCATGGCCGACGGGCAATTGGTCGAATCAGGCAGCCCGACCCAGGTCTTGGGGAATCCGCGTGAGACACGCACCCAGGCGTTCCTCTCCAAGGTCCTGGCCTAGCCCGCTCGGGCACACCACCAAGACAACCCCCCTGAACGGAGCAAAACAGTGAGCATGCATACCGGCATGTGCGCAGGCCCGGTGCCGCGCGCGATCGTGGCCACGCTGCCGAGGTACTCGCGGGCGGCGGGCCTGGACACCGTGCGCTGGGTGGGGTCCTCGAACGAATCGTGCACCGCACCGTCCCCGGCGGCCGTTGCCGCGATGGCCGACGCCGCGGCCGGAGCCAATCGGTACCCGGGCATCGTCGGTGGCGAGCTGGTCGCGGCAATCGCTTCCGGGCTGGACCTGGACCCGGGACAGGTCGTGGTGGGCGGCGGATCACTGGCCCTGCTGGGACAGCTGTTCGATGCCTACGCTCCGGCCGGATCCACCGTGGTGCACGCATGGCGCAGCTACGAGGCATACCCGATGCTTATTGCCCTGGCCGGCGCCGAATCGCTTCCCGTGCCCCTGGACCCGGCCCACCGGCACGACCTGGACGCCATGGGCAAGGCGGTTACCGGAAAGACCTGCATGGTGCTGCTGTGCAACCCGAACAACCCCACCGGCACCGTGCTGGAGATTGCGGAGCTCACGGCATTCCTGGACCGCATGCCGCGGCACGTGCTGGTGGTGCTCGACGAGGCCTACCGGGAGTTCGCCGACGCCGAAACCGACTCGCGGCACCTGCTGGAGTCCCACCCGAACCTGGTCATCCTGCGGACCTTCTCCAAGGCCTACTCACTGGCCGGGGCCCGGGCCGGCTACCTGCTCACCGGCATGGGCATCGCGGCGGATATCCGTGCCGTGGCCCCGCCTTTCGGGCTCAGTTCGCTGGCCGAGGCCGGCGCGGTCGCGGCCTGGTCCGACAACGCCCACCTGGCCGCCACGGTGTCCGGGGTCGTGGCCGAGCGTGCCTACCTGCACGAGGGGTTGCTCGCCCGCCGGCTGCCGGTCCCGCCCAGCGGCGGGAACTTCATATGGATTCCCGCCGGACCGCGCTCGTTGGAGTTGGAGGCCGCCTGCGTGGCCCACGGCGTCTCCGTTCGTGCCTTCCCCGGCTCGGGAGTGCGGGTGACCATCTCCGTGCGCGAGGCCTCCGACGCGGTGCTGGCCGCCGTCGACTCGCTGGAACCTTCCCTGCCGGGCATCCCGGCTTCGCACAGCGCGGCATCGTCCGCGGAAACACATCACAGCACCGGAGGTGCATCGTGACCATGACAATAGACAGCGGACTGGATCCTGATTCCGGGGCCCTCCTGGGCATCGGGACGGACGGCTTCTTCGAGATGGAGGTCGCCGAGATCCGCACCGAATCCTCGGGCGTGCTCTCCTTGCACCTGGCGCACCCGGCAGCCCGGCCACTGCCGGGCTGGACCCCGGGATCGCACATCGACGTGCTGCTGCCCAACGGGTTGCTGCGCCAGTACTCGCTGTGTTCCGAGGCCGGGGCCCGGCGCTGGCGGCTGGGGGTGCTGCGCGAGCCGGCCGGCCGCGGCGGCTCCGCCTACGTGCATGACGACCTGCGGCCCGGTGCCCGGGTCAAGGTCCGAGAACCGCGCAACAACTTCGGGCTGCAGCCGGCCCCGGAATACCTGTTCATTGCCGGGGGCATCGGGATCACCCCGATCCTGCCGATGCTCGCCGCGGCGGAGGAATCCGGGATCCCGTGGCGAATGCTCTACCTTGGCCGGAGTCTGGAGTCGATGGCGTTCACCGCCGAGCTGGCGCGCTACGGGGACAAGGTGCAGGTGCATGCCGATGACACCGCCGGTCTCTATCCGCTGAAGGAGCTGCTGGGGGACGCGGACGCAGCGTTCCACACCTACGCCTGTGGCCCGGGCCCGCTGCTGGACTTCATTGCGTCGCTGGCCGCCGGTTGGGAAGACAAGGCCCGGTTCCACTTCGAGCGGTTCGTGGCCGACCCGACCGCCACCGCCCCGGCGGCAGGGGACCACGAGTTCACCGTGGAAACCACCGACGGCGTCGAGGTGCAGGTGCCGGTGGGCACCAGCATCCTGGATGCGCTCGCGGAGGCCGGGGTGCCGGTGCTGAACTCCTGTCGGGAGGGGATCTGCGGGACCTGCGAGACCCCGGTGGTCTCGGGGGATATCGATCACCGGGACTCGCTGCTGTCCGATGAGGAACGCCAGGCGGGGGACACCATGATGATCTGCGTGTCCCGTTGCAAGGGGTTGCGCATGATCCTGGACATCTAGCGAGCTGCTGCGGGGCCAACGACCTCAGGCGCGCAGGCGGAAGAACGAATTGCCGACCAGTTCGTGGGCCCCGGGCAGCAGCACCACCAGGAGCTCGGGGTTGAACTGGACCTCGACGGGCCCGCGGCCTTCCAGCGCTGCCGAGAGCTTGTGCGGGGCGAGTGCTTCGAGGATCCACTCGTCGGGCCCGGCGCCCACGTGCAGCAAGCTGGTGTCGTTGTCGACATCGAGCCACGCGGTGATCCAGTCGCCGGAAAAGCGCGGCAGGGGATTGGCGGGCGAAGCGGTGGCCAGGGTGGGGCTGTACATGATGCACACGTCCTTGGAGAATCGTTGTCCTTGCCCCTGCGTGCGGGATGCGCGAAAGGGCCGCTTCGTCATCCGAACCACCCGCCGTGCAACTATGGGGTTGGTATCTGGTTTGCAGGTCGGAGCCTTGCCTATTTGGCAGCCAGAATTCGTGAAGCTGTGTCAACCCTACGTTGAACCGGGGACTCTTTGCCACCACAGGTCCAAGGGGGGCAACAAAGGGTCACATGCACCGGGCGTCCGGAATATGGATCGTTTCGCGATGTCCGTTCCCAACGAACAAGCATAGGCTGGGAAGCGAAAACACCAATCCCGGCCTACGGAGGCAAACATGCGCGCCACCCTGATCCACGGACCGCGGGACATCCGCGTCGAGGACTGCCCCGATCCCGTTCTGCTCGCCGACACCGACGCAATCGTCAAGGTCGGCGCAGCCTGCGTATGCGGCTCGGACCTCTGGCCCTACCGCGGCGTCAACCCGATCCCGGAGCCCCGGCGCATCGGCCACGAATTCATCGGAACCGTGACGGCGCTTGGGTGCAAGGTCGCCACCTTGAAGGTCGGCGACTTCGTGGTGGCCCCCTGGGCCAATAGCTGCGGCACCTGCCCGCCGTGCCGCAACGGCGTCCAGGTCGCCTGCGAGCACCGGGCGTCCTGGGGCGGGAACGACGAGAACGGGTTGCCGGTGGACGGTGGGCAGGGTGAAACGGTGCGGGTCCCCAACGCCGACGGCACCCTGGTTCCGGTCCCGGGCGTCAGCGAACCGGACGAGGCACTGTCCAAGTCGCTGTTGGCACTTTCCGATGTGATGGGCACCGGGCACCATGCCGCCCTCGGTGCCAGGGTGGCGCCCGGGCGCAGCGTCGTGGTCGTCGGCGACGGCGCCGTGGGTCTGTGCGGGGTGCTTGCCGCCAAGCGCCTGGGTGCTACACGCATCATCGCGATGTCCCGGCACGCCGACCGCGCGGCGCTGGCCCGCGAATTCGGGGCCACCGATGTGGTGTCCGAACGCGGTGCCGAGGCCGCCGTGAAGGTGCGCGAACTGCTCGGGGGAGTGCTGGCGGATTCGGTGCTCGAATGCGTGGGCACCGCCGAGGCCATGGACCAGGCGCTGCGCTGCACCCGGCCCGGCGGCTCGCTGGGCTTCGTGGGCGTTCCGCACGGCCAGGACGGGCTGCCGATCTCGGTGCTCTTCTCCAAGAACATCTCGGTCGCAGGCGGTGCCGCAAGCACCCGGGCCTACCTGCCCGAACTGCTCGAGGACGTGCTGGCCGGCGGGATCAACCCCGGCCTGGTCTTCGACACGGTCATGGGCTTGGAGCAGGCGCCCGAGGCCTACCGGGCCATGGACGAGAGAACTTCCATCAAGGTCATGCTGGTTCCCTAACGGGCGATGTCGGGGCCCACATGGCAAAGCCTGTACGCCGACACCATCGATCGTGACCATTTTGTGACCTTTGTGGGCATGCGTTATCGTTGGTCACCGATGCCAGCTTTCAGCCAAACCCCCGTCCGAGGATTCTCCACCGCAGCAACCGACCCCGTTTTCGTCGACCCGTCTGGCAGGCGCCTGCAACGACTCAAGAAAGCCGGCATGGTGGCCCTGGGCCTGATGACGCTGTACGTGGTGCTGCTCCTGGTCGCCTTCCTCGGCGGCTCCACGATTGCGGCACCGATGCTGCCGGTTCCCGGGGGCCGGCCCGTGGTCGCGGCCGGGCCCGAAGCCCCGACGAAACCGCAACCAACCCCTGGCCCGGTATCGGAGCGCGCCGGGGAACCACCCGTGGCGCCACCCGGTGCAGCCGACAGCACCGAGGCGGCCACAAACAGCCCTGAGCGGACCGCCGCCCCCGCCGTGCCTTCTTCCGCAACCGAATCCGCCGCCCCCTCCAGCTCGGCCGTTCCCCGCGAAACCACTGGCCCGCAGGCCACGCCGAGCACCGCTCCGGCAAGTGCCACACCGACCCCCGGCAGTGATCCGGCCACCCGCGGAAAGAGCCGGGACGCACCCGGTCGCAATGCAACCGCCCCCGGACACAGCGACGCCGGACCGGCCAAACCCACCCGGGAAACCCGCCCGTGAGCACCGGACGCCGGGCCGCCCGCACCGGCGGCATCGGGGCTCACTGGTTCCTCATGCTCGTCGTCGTGCTGACGCTAGGGCTGTCGCTGGCCGTCCAGGGATATATGAACCACCTTGCGGGAATCAACGATCGCCCCGCGCCCGCGAGCCACGCCACCGGGAACGTTCCCGCGGCGGTCTCTTCTGGCGGACCGATCATTGATGCGCGCGGGGAGGAGGTCCTCACGGCCAGCCCCTCCGGCCACACCGTGGCCCTGACCTTCGACGACGGGCCCGACCCGGCCTGGACGCCGAAGATCCTCGATGTCCTGCGGGAGCGCGGGGTCCACGCCACCTTCTTCGTGACCGGCACCTTGGCGATCAAGCACCCCGAGTTGCTGCGGCGCATGGTCGCCGAGGGTCACGAGATCGGCATCCAGACGCTCACGCATGCCGATCTCTCCGCGGCCCCCGCATGGCGGCGCCAGCTCGAGATCAGGGGCGCCCAGAAGGTCGTAGCGGGGATCGCCGGCCTATCGCCGTCGCTGCTGCGCCCGCCGCACAGCACAGACAATGCGTCGACCACCGACGGCCAGTGGTCGGCCATGGACACGGCAGCGGACGAGGGCTTTCTCACCGTGCTCAGCACGCACAACAGCGCAGACGAGAACGCCCCCGGCGCCGAGGTGGTCATCGGACGATTGCTGCAGCCCGGGGCCCGTGGCCAGGTGGTCCTGATGCACGACGGAGGGGGGAACCGGTCCCAGACCGTCGAGGCGCTGTCCGCGGCGCTTGGGAAGCAGGCCGCGTCCGGCCACCGCTTCACCACGGTCGGCGACTCGATCGGCGTGGACAGCACCCGGCAGGCGTCCTTCGCCGACTCCTTGATCGGGACCGCGTTCGTCTTCGGCATCCGGTTCACCGATGCCGTTGCCACGGCCATCTCGTGGGGCCTGGTCGCGGCCGGGGTCCTGACGCTGGGGAGGGCGGCGCTGGTGATGGTTGTCGCCTTCCGGCACAGCAGGGCAGTGCGGCGAACCCGCGCGGCCGAGCGGGACCGGGCCTGGTTCTCGGCGCCGATGCGCACCGAGGTCCTCGAGCCCGTCAGCGTGATCGTCCCGGCGTACAACGAATCGGCCGGCATCGAGGCTGCCGTGCGGTCCATCGCCGCCTCGACCCATCCGGTGCAGGTCATCGTCGTCGACGACGGTTCCACGGACGGCACCGCCGACATCGTCGAGGCGCTCGGATTGCCGAATGTCGAAACCATCCGCAAGGAGAACGGCGGGAAGCCCTCGGCCCTGAACGCCGGGATCGCCGCGGCCCGCCACGACCTGGTGGTGATGGTCGACGGGGACACCGTCTTCGAGCCCGACACCGTCCACGTTCTGATCCAGCGCTTTTCCGATCCACGGGTCGGCGCCATTTCGGGCAACACCAAGATCGCCAACCGCGGCGGCATCCTCGGTGCGTGGCAGCACATCGAGTACGTCGTCGGGTTCAACCTGGACCGCCGCCTGTTCGACGTCGCCGAATGCATGCCCACGGTCCCCGGTGCGATCGGCGCATTCCGCCGCGAGGCCCTGGCCCGGGTGGGCGGGGTCAGCAACGACACCCTGGCCGAGGACACCGACCTGACCATGGCCCTGTGCCGCGACGGCTGGCGGGTCGTGTACGAGGACGACGCCCTGGCCTGGACAGAGGCACCGGCAACCCTCGGGGCCCTGTGGAAGCAGCGCTACCGCTGGTGCTATGGCACGCTGCAGGCCATGTGGAAGCACCGCGGGGCCGTCGCGCAGTCGGGCGCGGCCGGGAAGCTGGGACGCCGGGGGCTTGGCTACCTGCTGGTCTTCCAGGTGCTGCTTCCGCTCTTCGCGCCCGTCGTGGACGTGTTCGCCATCTACGGCCTGGTGTTCCTGGATCCCGTGCGGATCGCCGTTCTCTGGGGAATCTTCCTGCTGATCCAGTTCATCATGGCCGCCTACGCGTTCCGGCTCGACCGCGAGCCGCTGCGCGCCCTGTGGACCCTGCCGCTGCAGCAGCTCGTGTACCGGCAGCTGATGTACCTGGTGGTGATCCAGTCGGTGGTCACCGCGCTGGCCGGCGTGCGACTGCGCTGGCACCGGATGGAACGATATGGTTCCCTGCGCGTCCCGCTGGATTCGAAGACCCGGGCCTCGACGCCCTGACGCACCAGCGGGCCGCGAGCCACCGGGAACCCCCGATGGCTGCCGACGCGCCTGGCGGCCATCGACGAGACGCTACACGCGCTCGCGCCCGGAGGCCGGAACGCTTCGGGGCAGGGAGCGGCCGGAGAAGAACTCCGGACGGCGTGCCGCGGCCCCCACCAGGAACAGCGCGCCGAGGGCAATGATGCCCACGCCCAAAACGAAGACCAGCCCGACCCCGAAGAGCTGGGAGCCCGACCCGTAGGCCGGGTCCCAGGAATCGACGGCTGTCTGGATGAAGACGGCCACCAGTGCGATGCCACCCAACAGCGGGGCCAGCAGGCGCAGGGCGAAGTTGCGCAGCGAGTCCAGTGCCGTGCGGCGGAAGTACCAGACGCAGGCCAGGGCGGTGAGCCCGTAGTAGAAGCAGATCATCATGCCCAGGGCCAGGATGGTGTCGTTTAGGACGTTGTTGCTCAGCACACGCATCAGCGCGTAGAAGCCGGCCGAGACGCCTCCGGCAACCATGGTGGCAAAGGCCGGGGACTGGAACCTGTTGATCCTGGTGAACTGCTTCGGCAACGCCCCGTGGTGGGAAATTGCCAGCAGCGAGCGGGCCGGGGAGATCATGGTGGACTGCAGCGATGCCGCACAGGAGGAGAGCACCGCCAGCGAGAGCAGGATCGCGAACGGGCCCATGACCGGCGCGGCGATGGCGGTGAAGATGTTCTCCGCGTTCTCCGGGTTGCGCAGGCCCAACCCGGTGTCCCCGACGCCGGCAAACATGAGCGTGGCGACGGAGCCCGCCAGGTAGATCGCCAGCACGCCGATGGCGGTCAGCGCCGCGGCCATGCCGGAGGTCTTCTCGCCGTTCTTGGTCTCCTCGTTCATGGTCAGGCAGACATCCCAGCCCCAGAACGCGAAGATCGACAGGCTCAGGCCCACGGCAAAGGCGGAGAATGAATCGATGTGCACGGGGTTGAACCACGAGGCGTCAAAGGCCAGGTTCCCGGGCCGGTCCGCGGCCTTGGAGATGGCGCTGATCGTGAACCAGGCCAGCACCGCCAGCTGGAACCCGACCAGCACGTATTGCACCATGCGCGTGGTTCTCAGCCCGCGGCAGGCGATGAACACCGCGGCCGCCACGAAAACCAGGCAGGTGGCGACGTTGATGAGCCTGTTGTCGGCCAGCTCCGCCAGGGCCGGGTTGCCGGTGGCCTGGGCCAGGAACAGGTAGAAGAAGTCGACGGCGACCCCGGCGAGGTTGGAGAGCACGATGATGTTGGCGGCCAGCAGGCCCCAGCCGCCCAGCCAGCCCAGCACCGGGCCGAAGGCCTTGGCCACCCAGGTGAAGGTCGTGCCCGAATCCGGGGTATCGGCATTCAGCTCGCGGTAGGCCAGCGCCACCAGGAACATCGGGATGAATCCGATGATGAAGATCGCCGGCAGCTGGGTTCCGATGGCCTGGACCGTCGGGCCAAGCGAGGAGGTCAGGACGTAGGCCGGGGCGATGGTCGAGATCCCGATCATGACGGCGGCGAAGAGCCCCAGCTGGCCGGAGGCCAGGCCCTTGGACCGGATTGGCCCGGTGCCGGATGAAGGGACGGGAGCCTGGGTGCGACGGGCGGTGGACAGGCTCATGGCCTGCCCCCGGCTGCGGGTTCCTGCTGGGTGATGCAGTGGATGCCGCCGCCGCGGGCGTAGAGCTCGCGGGCATCCACGCCCACGACCTTGCGCCCCGGGTAGGCCGCGGCCAGCACGGCAAGGGCGGCTTCGTCGTTCGGGTCGTCGAAGGTGCAGGCCACCACGCCGCCATTGACCACCAGGTGGTTGATGTAGCTGTAGTCCACGAAGCCATCCGCGTCGCGCAGCACGGTCGGGGCGGGGACCTCGATGACGTTGAATTCGCGGCCCCTCGCGTCGGTGGCGCCGCGGAAGGTGGCAATCAGCTCCCGGGAAATGGCGTGGTCCGGGTGCCCGGGGTGCTGCTGGCTGTGCACCAGCACGGTGCCGGGGGAGGGGATGGTGGCGACGATGTCCACGTGTCCGCGGGTGCCGAACTCCTCGGTGTCGCGGGCCAGCCCGCGGGGAAGCCAGTGCACCTTGGTGGCACCCAAGGTGCGGGCGAACTCCGCTTCGACCTGCTCCTTGGTGATCCCGGGGTTGCGCCCCGGGTCCAGCTGCACCGACTCGGTGGCCAGCACCGTGCCTTCGCCGTCCACGTGGATGGCTCCGCCCTCGTTGACAAGATTCGAGGCGATGCGTGGCACCCCGGCCCATTCGGCGACCGCGGCACCGATCAACGCGTCTTTGTCCCAGGCCGCCCAGTCCTGGGCACCCCAGCCGTTGAAGACCCAGTCGACGGCTGCGAGTTCGCCGGCGTCATTGGTGACGAAGGTGGGGCCGATGTCGCGCATCCAGGCGTCGTTGAGCTCGGCAGTGCGGATCTCGATCCGCTCGTCGAGGTAGCGCGCGGCGATCTGCGTGTCAGCCGGGTCCACGACCATGGAAACCGGTGCGAACTCGGCCACCGCATGGGCGACGTTGGCCCAGGTCGAGCGCGCGGCGTGGGCCTCGGCCTCGGTGTCGCCAAGCGTGTAGCCCTCGTGCGGAAAGGCCATCCACACGCGTTTCTGGGCCGAGGTCTCGGCGGGCATGATCCAGTTCATGTCTGACTCCTGCAAGGTGCTGGGTGTGTGGGAAGCGATCGAGATGGAAGGTCACGCGCGGAGATCGCCGTCACATAAATGAATGTCGTTCGTTTTATTATGGTGGCTTGGGTCACGTGGCGCAAGGGGCAAAACGAATGTAGTTCGTTAGACTTTTGTGAACAGGTCCCCGACCCCCCCACTTCCAGGAGCCATCCATGGCACGGCCCAGCACCCCCAAGCTCTCCGTCTCCGCGATTGCCGCCGCTGCCCTGGAACTGGTCGACGCGCACGGGGAGTTCACCATCCCGGCCCTGGCCAGGGCCATGGGCGTGAGCCCCTCCTCGCTCTACAACCACGTGGCGTCGAAGTCCGACATCATCGAATTGATGCGCGGTGAGGCGATGGGGAAGATCGAGCTGCCCGAACCGGGCACCGACTGGGTGGACACGCTGCGGCGGATCGCGACCGGTTACATGCGCTCCTATGCCAGGCACCCGAAGCTGATCCCGTTGCTGACCGCCTACACGGTCCGCGACGCGGCGACGCTGCGGGTCTATGAGCTGCTCGCCGACGCCCTGTCCGCCGGCGGTTTCGGCCCCGAACAGTCACTGGCCGCGATCACGGTGCTGGACTCGTTCGTGCTCGGCTCCGCGTTGGACGCAGCGGCTCCGGCGCAGGTGTGGGAGGCCGGCGATGACGCGGCAGGCCCCTGGCGCGAGGCGCTGGCTGCGGGCCTGGGGTCCGGGGACCGCGCGCAGCGGACCTTCGAGTACGGCCTGGAGATCCTGCTGGCGGGATTCGCCCTCCAGGCCGCCTCGACGGCGGCGGCCACCTAGCGCAGCAGTTCGCGGATGTCGTCCGCGTTCAGCACCTTGCCGAAGCCCGCGCCCTCGTCCATGACCGAGGAGATCAGCTGGCGCTTGGAATCCTGCAGCGCCACCACCTTCTCCTCGATGGTGTCCTTGGCGACCATCCGGTAGACCATCACATTGCGGGTCTGCCCGATGCGGTGCGCCCGGTCGACGGCCTGCGATTCCGCAGCCGGGTTCCACCAGGGATCCAGCAGGAAGCAGTAGTCGGCCTCGGTGAGGTTCAGCCCGAAGCCGCCGGCCTTCAACGAGATCAGGAACACCGGGGCCTGACCCGACTTGAACGAGTTGATGACCTCGGCGCGCTTGCGCGTGGAGCCGTCAAGGTAGGCGTACGGCACCCCCGCGGCATCCAGCCGGTCCGCGGCCTTCTTCAGGAAGGAGGTGAACTGGGAGAAGATCAGCGCGCGGTGGCCCTCGGCGAGCACGTCCTCGAGCTGCTCGAAGAGCACGTCCAGCTTGGCGCTGGGGACGTCGCCATAGTCGGGATCCACCAGCGAGGCGTCCAGGGCCAGCATCCGCAGCAGGGTCAGCGACTGGAAGATCGTGAACCGGTTCTTGTCCATGTCGTCGACCAGGCGCAGCACCTTCTGCCGCTCGCGGTGCAGGTGCGTGTCGTAGACCTTCCGGTGCGCCTCGCCCAGTTCCACGTGCAGCACCTGCTCCTGCTTCGGCGGCAGGTCTGTGACCACCGCGTCCTTGGTCCTGCGCAGCATGAACGGGCGGATCCGCCGGCGCAGGCGCACCAGCGGCTCGGGTAGTCCCTGGCGTTCGATGGGCCGCTGGTAGTTCTCCGCAAAGCGCACCGCCGAGGGGAAGAGCCCGGGGGAGACGATGGCGAAGATCGACCAGAGCTCCATGAGGTTGTTTTCCATGGGCGTGCCGGTGATCGCCAGCTTGAAGCGGGCGGGCATGTCCCGGGCCACGTGGTGCGCCTTGGTCGCCTTGTTCTTCACGAACTGCGCCTCGTCCAGGATCAAACCGGCCCAGTTGATGTCCGCGTACGCGTCGTCGTCCAGGCGCAGCAGCGTGTAGGAGGTGACGATGACGTCGTATTCCTTGGCCAGGGCCGCCAGCGAGGCTGCGGCGCGCGACTCGGTGTCGGTGACCGCCACGACCCGCAGGCTCGGGGCGAAGCGCGCGGCCTCGTCCTTCCAGTTGGACACCACCGAGGTCGGGGCGACCACCAGGAACGGGGCGCGGACCTTGGCCTGGGCGGTGATGCCCTCAAAGGCCTCGGGGTTGGCCCACACCTGGTGGGCGTGCAGCATCAGGGCCAGGGTCTGCACGGTCTTGCCCAGGCCCATGTCATCGGCCAGCACCCCGCCCAACCCGTTGCGCCACAGCGTGGCCAGCCAGCCGAAGCCCTCGACCTGGTAGGGGCGCAACGTCGCGTTCAGCGTCTCGGGCAGGTCGGTGACCGCGGTGGTCTTCAAATCCACCAGCGAGTTCAGTGCGCTGACCCATTGGTCCGGGCCCTCGATGTGCGTGGCCAGCGCATCCAGTTCCTCCCACAGGGCGTACTGGTACTGGGTCAGGGAGATGTCCGCTTCCTTGTCCTTCATGTCCCGCAGCCCGCTGGCCTCGGCGACCAGGGCGCGGAGCTTGGCGAAGAGCGGATCCTCCAGGGAGAAGTAGGTGCGGTCGGGCATCAGCAGCTTGGTCTGGCCCTGGGCCAGGGCGCGCAGGATGTCGGCGTAGGGGATCTGCCGCCCGCCGATGGAGATCAGCAGGCCCAGGTCGAACCAGTCGCGGCGGTCCGATTCCACGGTGGTGATGACCAGCTCCGGGGCCTCGGTGAGCTCGTGGAACACCGGGCGGGTGCCGGTCTCGTTGAGCACCAGGTCCTTGATCCCGGCCAGGGCCGGAAGGACGCGGCGCACGAAGTCGATGACCTCAAGGCCCGCCAGGTGCTTGGGGCCCAGCACCGTTGACTCGAAGGCCGGGTATTGGTTCAGGATTTGAAGCACTTCGGATTCCAGCGCGGATTCCACCGCGGTGTCGCGGTCCGCCGCGTCCACGACCATGCCCTGGTAGTCGAAGACCCAGTCCACGTCGACGGTTTCGCCGGTGCCGTAGCGGATCCTGGCCACCAGCTTGGGCGGCAGCACCGCCGGCAGCGCCACGGAATCGTCGGGGCTGGTGAACCGCAGCTTGCGGGCCAGACGCGGGTAGACGCGGGAGAAGAATTCCCCGGTCTCGGCCTCCGGGACGTTGAGGGTCTCGGGGTGGTGCAGCATCGACAGCTCGGTGTGGCTCAGCCCGCCGGGGACCTGGCCCAGGAAGATCTCGTTCTGGTCCTCGGTGGCGGCATAGACGCCGTGGTTGCCGATGGAGCCGGCCGGCGAATGCGCGTCAAGGATGAAGCGGTGCCCGCCCATCGACAGCGACGGTGCCAGCGCCAGTCCGTCTTCCCCGGCCCGCGCGCCCAGGGCGACGTGGGCGGGGGAGGAGAGCAGGATCCGGGTGTTGGTGCGCATGCCCACCAGCGCCACGCCCAGGGCCTTGGCCGTGGGCAGCAGTTCCCAGAGCAGCGCCGAGGCGTATTCGTCGAGGTAGAGCCAGTCGTTGTCCTCGCCGAAGTAGAGCTCGCCCTTGGCCCGGTAGAGCGGCACGAACTGGCAGAACCAGCGGTACTGCTCGATGTCCAGGTTCAGCCCGAAGGTCTTGAAGCTGATGGTGTTCCAGCGCAGGTTCGACCGCGCCCAGCGGTCGGACCCCGAACGCACCACCGGGCGCACGCCCAGCCGCCAGCGCCTCGAGGCGACCTTCAGCTGCCCCACCCCGGACCCGGGGGCCCATTGCTGGTGCGCCGAGAGCGTGGTGTCCTGCAGCTCGAACTGCAGGCCCATCTGCAGCACCGGGTGCTTGGAGTTGGCCCCGCCCAGGGACGTGGGGGTGGCAGGGGCCGGGGCGAGCAGCTCCTGCAGCGCCTGCTGCCAAGCCGGAACGGCCACGGCGGTGTTGCGGTACACCACGTCCTTGGCACGCAGGTGCATGGAGTTCGAGTAAATGAGCACGGCCGCCACGTGGCGGCAGGCCGGCGCGGCCCCGCACGGGCAGGCGGCATCGTCGATGACGCGCTCGCCCTTCTTGGCGGCCAGCGCGATGCGCACCTCGTGGGCGGGCTCGGAATCCTCGGACACCGTGGCGGACATGGCCTGGTCGACCGGATCCCACGCGAACCCGCTCAGCGCGGCGTCGGTGGCCAGCACCTTGCCGCGGGTGAAGGAGACACCGCCGACGACACGCAGGATTTCACGCGCATCGACCATGGGAAAAGCAGATTCGGTCATCCTCCCATCGTTTCACGTTCAGCACCTCCAGCCCTAACCCGGGAGGGTCACCGTGCCGAAGAATACGGTCCGGGGACCCGAAAGTCGCTAGCCTAGGTGTCATGAACAGCACTCCGGCCCTGCATCCGCTCCCGCGCATCATTGAGATTGCGTCGCTGGGCGACTTCGACAGGCATGCGGCCACCGCGCTGGCGCTGACGGACAAGCGCCTGGCGGCCTCCATGCACGGCTGGCACGTGCAGTCGGTGGACCTGCGCGCACGCAGCGCGGTGCTGGAAAAGCTGCGCTCGGCAGGCTCGGTGTTCATGGGTTGCGACATCGAGGGCAAGATCGAGCGCCGGTTGCGCGGGGGCGGGGCACTGGTCTTCCCCGAGATCCCCGGACTGCCCTTCGACCCCTACCGCGGTGAGCTGTATTCCGGGAGCGAGCTCTACGCGGGCCTGGACGCCGGGTCCTACGAATCGGTGACCGATGCCCGGATCTACGCCTGGGCCTCGCACCGCTACGGCGCCGGCGCCCACGACGCCTTGAACGCCGCGCTGTCCACCACCCTGCACGACCACGCCATCGGTTCGCGGCTGGATTCGCAGATACGCGACGGCGCGCTGTCCCACGCACCGCTGGTCGGGGTCATGGGCGGGCACGCCCAGGAACGGGGATCGGCGGGGTACGAGCGGGCCGCACGGCTGGGCCATGCCCTGTCCGGGGCCGGGTTCATCGTCGCCACCGGAGGCGGGCCCGGGGCCATGGAAGCCGCGAACCTGGGCGCCTACCTGGGGTCGGGCAGCACCGAGAACCTGGCCGAGGCGCTGGGCATGCTGGCGGAGGAGCCGGGGTTCGCCCCGTCGGTGACCCGCTGGGCTCGGGCCGCGGCCCGCGTGCGCGAACGCTGGCCCGCGGGCCTGGCGAACCTGGGGATCCCCACCTGGTTCTACGGACACGAGCCGCCGAACATGTTCGCCACCCACATCGCCAAGTACTTCGCCAACGCCACACGCGAGGCCGTGCTGCTGAAGAGCTGCCCCGGGGGCATCGTGTTCCTGCCAGGCGCAGCCGGGACCGTGCAGGAAATCTTCCAGGACGCCTGCGAGAACTTCTACGGGGCCGAAGGCAGCATCAGCCCGATGGTGCTGGTGGGCATCGAGCACTGGACCCGGACGCTGCCGGCCTACCCGCTGCTGGCCGACCTGGCCCGCGGCCGGGCCATGGAGGAGAAGATCTTCCTGGTCGAGGATGCGGCCGAAGCGGTGCGCATCCTGGTGGAGTTCAACGACGGCTCGATCTCCGGGGTCCGGGGACTGGCATGAGTGCAGGTTCCCCTGCCATCGGCATCGACATCGGTGGCACCAAGATCGCCGCAGGCTTGGTTGGCTCGGACGGGAAGGTCTCTCGGCACCTTCGGTACGCGACGCTCGGGCATGACCCGGCCGCGGTGCTGGACACCGTGGCATCGCTCATCGCCGAGCTCGGCGCTGATGCCCCGGAGGCAACGGTGGGCGTGGGTGCGGCCGGATGGATGGACCCGGACGGCGGCTCGGTGCTCTTCTCCCCGCATCTGGCCTGGCGCAACGAACCGCTGCGCGCCAAGCTCGAGGCCGCCACGGGACGCCGGGTGTTGTTGAGCAACGACGCGGATGCCGCCGGCTGGGCCGAATACCGATTCGGTGCCGCTCGAGGGCACAGCCACGTGGTCTGCCTGACCCTTGGCACCGGGATCGGCGGCGCCATCGTCGTTGACGGGCTGCTGCAGCGCGGTAGGTTCGGGGTGGGCTCGGAGTTCGGCCACCAAACCATTGTTCCCGGCGGGCAGCGTTGCGCCTGCGGGAACCGTGGATGCTGGGAGCAATATGCCTCGGGCAATGCCCTGGCCCGGGAGGGGCGCAGCCTGATGGCAGTGCACTCGCCGGTGGCCTTTGCGCTGCGCGAGGCCGCGCGCAACGACCCGCACCTGGTGACCGGTGAGCTTGTCACCGCCCTTGCCGCCGACGGGGACCCGGCCTGCCGTGAATTGATCATCGAGGCCGGCCAATGGCTGGGGCGTGGGTTGGCTAACTTGGCGGCGGTGCTGGACCCGGGAATCTTCGTGATTGGCGGAGGGCTGGGTGCTGCGGTGCCGTTGTTGGTGGAAACCGCCGAAGCCACATACCGGGAGAACTTGAGCGGGCGCGGCTATCGGCCCTTTGCGGAAGTTGCTCGTGCAGAACTGGGGGCTGATGCGGGATTGGTGGGTGCCGCAGACCTGGCTCGTCGGGCGCTCGCCGACTGATGCTCGGCCTCCTGCACCCCCTGGGCGCATGGGTGTTCCGGGGATGCGTGGATGCATCCCCCGTGGTGTAGGTGTGTGGGTTTATTTTCGCTGGGGTGGCCGGTCCATGCCGGTGCCGGGCCGCAGTGGCGGAGCCGTGGAGATGTAGCTGTGGCCGCTGGGGGTGGTGATCTTGAAGGAGTGCCGGCCCTTCCCGGACAGCGGTTCCTCGTGCCAGCCGGGCGCTTCCTTGGTCTTGTTGCAGGTTTTGCATCGACCCGAGGCGTTGTTCTCGGTGGTCTTGCCGTTGCGGCGCACCTGCACGATGTGGTCGAGTTCCTGGATGCGGCCGTTGCAATGCGGGGTGCGGCAGCGTTGGTCGCGGAGGCTGATGAAGCGCTTGAGGTTTCCGGCAAAGCGGCGGGCCGCGGAGTCCATGGCGACAAGCTTGCCGGTTTCCGGGGCGGCGTAGAGGCGCCGGTACCAGGTGTTCAGCGGGTGCGCGGGGTCGCCAGCCACCAGGGAGCGTGCCTTGGTGGCGCTGATGTAGCCGTGGCCCGGGATCAGCGCCGGTTCGTCGCTGTCGCCGGTAAGGCTCTCCGGCTCCATGATCAGGAACAGCGCCACGGGCCTGGAACCGGTGGCCGAGGTGTCGGTCATCGCCTCGAAGACGGTGTCGGCCGCGACCTGGGCATTGGTGCGCTCGTCCCCGGGCTCCCGGGGACGTTCCATCTCGCGGTTGAGGACCTGCAGGATGGGGATGCCCTGGTCCAGCGGGAACTCGCCGACGATCCGCACGGTGTTTTCATTCAGCTGGTAGCCGCTGGCATACCGCTTGTCGGCAGCATCTTCTTCCTTCTTTTCGGCGGTTTCCGGTTCCAGGATGAGGGCCCAGTATTCGACCAACTCACGCAGCGTCGCAATCCCTGCCACGAAGCAGGTGTGGGTGTCCTCCCACAGCAGGGAATCGAGCATTCTGCGGTTTTCGATCTTGAGGTTCCGGGTGCCGCTGATGACCACGTGTACCTGGTCCCAGGTCAGGATGCCCCGGCGCAGCCCCTGGTGGCAGCGGGGCAGATCTTCGGCAAGGAGTCGGAAGTCGTTGGTGCGGTTGGTCCCGCCCGTCGGGGACAGGTGCAGTGCCAGGGCAACGTCCCCGCTGGAACCCCAGGCGGGGTTCTTCTCCCTGATCCCGGCGCGCTTCCGATCGGCAACCAGGCAGTCCTGGTAGGCGACACTGTGGTCGGCCTGCTTCGCCGTGGCGGCGCATTTCAAGGTCTCGAGGGCGCCAACAGCGGCCACCGCATCATGGGTTCCGGTCAGCACCGGGGCCGCGTTCACGGCGGTGGCCAGGGACAGGATCCCCTCGGTGCCGGTGCGGGCCAGATGTTCGGCGACCAATGCATCCATATCCGCACCGTCGGCCAGCAACGCGTCGTAGCCCAGATCCTTCCCGGCTCCACCTGTGGTGGTGCCGGCTGAAGGGATGCCGCTCGATGACGTCGTTGCCATGCCTCCATTGTAGAACCGGACATCGAGAAATGAAACAGTTGTTCAAGGAAGATCGAAAATATGTTCCATTGTGCTTCATGGGCGACTGCCCTTCCCCGCAGATGCCACTCTGCGGGGCCGCAGCGAGGAAAAGCGCCGCCGGATCCCGGATACCGGGGGATGGCGGCACCTTGCCGTCGTTTTTGCGGGGAAACCGCTAAGCCACGGAACCGCCGAAGAGCAGGCCCAGAGCGTAGGTGATGCCGGCGGCGCCAAGGCCGATGGCCAGCTGGCGCAGCCCGCGCTTGGTCGGGGAGGCGCCGGAAAGCAGGCCGACCACCCCGCCGGTGAGCAGCAGGGCGATGCCCACCAGCACGGCGGAGAGCATGATGGCAGGGGTGCCGCCCATACCGACGATGAACGGCAGGATCGGGATCACCGCGCCGGAGGCGAAGAAGCAGAACGAGGAAGAAGCCGCGCCCATGGCCGAACCGATTTCCTCGTGTTCCTGCGCCTCGGCGATATCGGCCAGCTCCGGCTGCAGCGACAGCGAGGGGTTGCAGTCGCAGGAGTAGATGCCCATGCGTTCGGCGGCGCGGTGGGCCGCGTCCTCGTCGCTCATGCCTCGGGCCTTGTAGACCAGCACCAGCTCGTTGGCGTCCAAATCCAGGTCCGGGGCGGCGGCCAGGGTCACCTGGGTGGGCTTGGACGCGGAGAGGAGCTCGCGCTGGGAACGCACCGAGACGTACTCGCCGGCGGCCATCGACAGGGCGCCGGCCAGCAGGCCGGCAATGCCGGAGAAGAGCACCATGGAGGTGGCCACCCCGGTGGCGCCGATGCCCATGACCAGGGCGAGGTTGGAGACCAGGCCGTCGTTGGCGCCGAAGACCGCTGCGCGGAAGTTGCCCGAAAGCTGGTTGCGGCCCCGGGTGGCCAGGCCGCGCACGACCTCCTCGTGGACCAATTCGTCGGCGGCCATCTGGCGGCTGGCGTCGGTGTCCCCGGCATAGGGGGAGTTGCCTTCGGCGCGTTGGGCCAGGGCCAGCACGAAGACCGAACCGAAGTGCCGGGCCAGGAAGCGGAGCATGGTGCGGCGGATCGAGGGGCTCATGGGCTTGCCGGCATGTTCGCCCAGCAGCGTGCGCCAGTGTTCCTCGTGGCGGGTTTCGGCCTCGGCCAGTCCCAGCAGGACCGCGCGTTCTTCGCCTTGGCGGTTGTTGGCCAGTTCGCGGTAGACCGCGCCCTCGGCGACTTCGTCGGCCAGGTACTTGCGCCAGCGTTTGATCTGGGCTGGGGTGGGGGTCGGCGCTTGTGGCGTCATGCTCTCATCCTCGTGTGGGCGTTCACGGCCTAAGACGGCCATGCGATGGGGAGGCCCAGCGGGATTGTTTCTTGGGTGCGTTGGACCTCGGGCCACCAGTGTGTGGACCGAAGGTCTCGTTCGCCTGGACCGGGCGTTGCCGCCCCTGGCCCTAGGTGGATTGCCGGGTTACCACGTTGTAACCAGTATGTCGACGCACCGCTGTCCCGCCGCTGCCGGCGGGTCTGGGAACTACTCCCCTTCAACCCACGAGTGTAACGTTCGGGAGCGTCCGAGAGAATTCGCTGAGGCTAAAAATCCGGGCCTGGCCAGTGGCGCAACCGGCCTTCGGGATGCGCACCACCAGCGCCCGGGCGTCGGGGTCCCAGCGCGGGGAGGCGACCGCGTTGGCCAGGGCCGCGGCGAGGGCATCGGCGTCCGCGACGTGGAAACGCTGCCAGGTGCCGCGGATGCGAAATTCGAGGACCTCGCGGTGGACATCGAGCAGGGGCAGGACGGGGATGGAAGGTGCCATGGCGGGAAGGGACGGCCTTTCACTAGCTCTTGCCGGGGCCAAGTGGACCGCGGCCGCTTCTTCATCCGAACCACCCATGAACCTGGGGTTGGTGCGCGTCTTAGTCGGAGCTTGCCGACGCGTCTCGTGAAGCTGTGTCCCACATTACCGCGATTCGGAGGCCCGCAAGATCTTTTCGTGCAGTTCGTTCCATGCCGGGCCGTCATAGGGCGGCATGTTGTCGTTGTCCCGGCGCATCCCGGT
Source organism: Arthrobacter sp. AQ5-05 (assembly GCF_003287975.1). Lineage (GTDB taxonomy): Bacteria > Actinomycetota > Actinomycetes > Actinomycetales > Micrococcaceae > Paeniglutamicibacter. Next base: position 57,791 of record NZ_QMKQ01000010.1, on the reverse strand, counting down.
TGACCCGTCGATGAGCTCGCGCACGATGTCGGCATGCCCCGCATGGCGCGCGGTTTCCACGTTCATGTGCAGCATCAGCCGCCCGAGCGTGGTGTGGCGCCGTTCCCCGGGCCACCACGGAACGGTTGCCGGGGCATCCAGGGACAGCGCGGCGATATTGCGGTTTGCCGCCTCGATGGCCCGCCGGTAGAAGGCCAGGACCTCGGCGCACGGGACATCGGCCGCAACCCACATGTCTGCGCCGTCATCCGCATCGGCCTCCAGCGCCGCGTAGTGCTCGTCCTCGATCGTGAAGCCGAGGCATTGGACGAAGTAGCCGTACTCGACGAACCCGAGGTGCTGGATCAGGCCCAGGATGCTGGTGCCCGTGGGCACCATCGGCCGGGTCAGTTCCCCGTCGCTGAGACCCTCGGCCTTCCAGAGCATGGCGTCGCGGGAATTGTCCAGGTAGGTCGCCAGGTGGTCCTTGAGATCGTCCATGGCCCCCAGCCTAGGAGCGCGGGGCCCGGTGGGGAATGGCCCCCTCCGGCGCGGTGCGCCAAAGGGGGCCGTCGGTGGTGCCGTGCGGGGAAGGCCGCCTAGCGTCCGGCGAACTCGTTGAGGTCCGCGCCCTCGGTGTCGCCCTGCCCGGCGACCCGCGCGTTCCAGTTGGTGATGACGGACGGCTCGGTGGGCCGTGTCAGCAGCGAGACCACCACGTAGACCAGTGCCGAGGCGATAAGGCCGAAGTAGATCGGCTCGTTGGCGTAGATGCCGTCGAAGCGGTTCTCCGCCTGGATCTCCAGGGTGATCATGGTGCCCAACGTGACGATGGTTCCGGCGGCCATGGAAGCGGCGGCGCCCAACCCGTTGCCGCGCTTCCAGACCAGCCCGCCGATGATGGCCACCAGTAGGCCGCCGACCAGGATGTCGTAGGCGATGGTCAGGGCCGCGACCACGTCGGAGACCATGATGGCCAGTACGATCGCGACCACGCCCAGCAGCAACACCCAGATGCGGTTGGCGCGCACGTCGTGCTCCGGATTCTCGTTGGTGTTCACCTGCACCTGCTTGCCGAACCAGCTGGCCACGAACGGGGTGACGTCGGTGCGGGCCACGGTGGCAGCGGCAATCAAGGCACCCGAGGCGGTGGACATCATTGCGGCAACCGCCGCGGCCAGCACCAGGCCGCCGATCGCGACGGGCAGCAGCTGCGTGGCGACCTCGGCGTAGACGACGTCCTTGCCCAGGTTGGCGACATCGATCTCCGGCAGTGCCACGCGTGCGGCCAGGCCGATCACGGCACCTGCCGCGCCGTAGAGCACGCAGTAGATGCCGGCGGTGGTGCCGCCCCAGCGGGCCACGGTCGGGGTCTTCGCGGTGAAGACGCGCTGCCAGATGTCCTGGCCGATGAGCAGGCCCAGGGTGTAGACCACGAAGTAGGTGATGATGGTCTGGACGCCGATGCCGTCCCAGGTGAAGAACTCGGCACCGACGCGTTCGCGGATGCCGCCCATGCCGCCGGCGGCGTTCAGCGCGAAGGGAAGCATCAGGAAGAAGATGCCCACGGTCTTGATGACGAATTGCACCTGGTCGGCCAGGGTGATCGACCACATGCCGCCGATGGTGGAGTAGATGACCACGATGACCCCGCCGATGGCGATGGCCATCCAGCGTTCCCAGCCGAAGAGGACCACGAAGATCGTTGCGTAGGCGCTGGTGGAGGTGGCGCAGAGCATCAGCGTGTAGGCCAGCATGACGATGCCCGAGGTGTTGGTGGCCGACTTGCTGCCGTAGCGCAGGGTGAGCATCTGCGAGACCGTGAAGATCTTCAGCCGCTGCAGGGTGGGCGCAAAGAGCAGCGAGAGCAGGATGACTCCGGTGCCGATCGCCACGACCAGCCACATGCCGGAGATGCCGAACTTGTAGCCAAGTCCCACGCCGCCCACGGTGGACGCGCCGCCCAAAACGACCGCGGCCATGGTCCCGGTGTAGAGGAAAGGTCCCAACCGGCGGCCGGCAACGAGGTAGTCGCTGCTGTTCTTGGTGCGCGATTTGCCCCACCAGCCGAAGATGAGCATTGCCGCCAGGTAGACGGCGACGATGGTGCCATTGATGAATTCCATTAAGGGGATGCCTTTGCTTCGGGAGCGGGGCCAACAGACATCAGGTGATGCCTGTTAGTAAACATTTGTTGACTCATAGGCTAATGTGAGATGCCTTACACGTCAATTGCCCTAAGCTGGACAGACCAAATATTTCTTTGAGCACCCCTGGAGAGCCTTGCCCATGAAAGCCCTGCCCGTCGAACCCAGCAGTGCCGCATTGGCCATCGGTTCGCGGATCCGTGCGGCCCGGCACGCCCAGCGACTGACCATCGACCAGGTCGCCGACTCCACGGGTTTGACCAAGGGCTTCCTGTCCCGGGTGGAACGCGACCTGACCAGCCCTTCGGTCGCCTCGCTGGTGACCCTGTGCCAGGTGCTCTCGATGGAGGTCGGCGAGCTGTTTACGGCTCCGGACACCCACGTGGTGCGCCTCGCCGAGGCCCCGAGGATCTCGCTGGGCGGCGAGGGCATCGTCGAGCAATTGGTGACGGCCCGCTCCGAGCGGCGCCTGCAGGTCATTCGCGCGGTCATCGCCCCGCACGGCGAGGGCGAAAAGGAGCTCTACGCCGTGGATTGCGAGGTGGAAGTGCTCCACGTGCTCTCCGGGCGCTTCGTGCTGATCTTCGCCAACGAACGCTTTGACCTGGATGCGGGGGACACCGTGACCTTTCCGGGCCGGGAGCCGCACAGCTGGCTCAACCCGACGGGCGAGGAAGCCGTGGTGACCTGGACCCTGGTGCCGGCCGCTTCGCGCTAGGACAAGCTGCCAAACCCCGTGGATGCGGCACGCGGGAGGAACCGATCAACTCCCCTGGTGTGATCCGCGGCCGACGGGAAGGATTTGCCCGGCTTCATGCTCCGGCATGGGTTGGATGGAGGTCCCCGCGACATCCCGCGGTGGCGCATGGCGCAGCGCAGAAGCAACGAAGATCCCGGCCAAAGAAGTGCGAACACTGTCCCGATCGAGCAGACCCGAGTCATGACGAGGGGGTCCTGGCCCGCCACCGGCGGTGCGAGCCATGCGAGGCAGCGCGCCCTAGCCCACGTGTACCCAGGGCCGCCGGGCGATCGACGGCTCGGCCTCGCGCAGCACCTCGCGGGTCAGCGGCGCGATCTCGCCCTGGCCAAGGAACAGGAAGCGCAGCAGGTTGCGCACCGGGTTCCCCTCGGTCCAGCGGAAGTAGATGTGCGGCATCACTCCTGTCACGTCGCGGATTTCCAGGCAGATCGCGGCAATGGCGGTGGGGATTGAGGGGGCCTCGGCCTGCAGGATCTTGTAGCCGTGCCGGGTGACCCCGCAAACCTTGATGTCCTGGGCGAAGTCCGAGAAGTCGGACACCTTGATCTCGATGAAAAGCACCCGGGCATCCTCGGGCAGGTGGCTGGCCATCTTGGCGTGGGCAAGCTTGTGCCGGTAGCGGGCGGCCGAGAGGCGCACCGGTTCGTGGGCGATGATCCGCACCATCGAATCCTCGGTGGAGGTCTTGACGATCTCCAGGGCCGCGGAGTCCAGGGTCACCGAAGTCGCCCGCAGTTCCGTGGATCGGCGGAATCGGGAAATCAGGGAGACGGCGATGATGCCGGCGATGAAGAACGCCGCGATCCGGATGCCGTCGGGGCGCTCGACGACGTTGGCCGCGGTGGTGTAGACGAAGATGACCGACACGGTGCCGAACCCGATGGCCCGCCACCGCTGGCCCTGGCGCTTGGCGGAGATGGTCACGGCGACCGCGGCTGAGGCCATGAGCACCAGCACGCCGGTAGCGTAGGCGGCGCCCTGGGCATCGACGCTGGCCTCGAAGGCGATGGTGATGACCACGGCGATGCCGATGAGCACCAGCACCAGCGGGCGGATGGCCCGGGCCCACTCGGGTGCCATGCCAAAGCGCGGCAGGTACCGGGGGATCAGGTTGAGCATCCCGGCCAGGGCGGAGGCCCCGGCGAACCACAGGATCAGGATGGTGGACAGGTCGTAGATGCTGCCGAACCCGTCGCCAAGCATCGAATGCGCCAGGAACGAGAGGGCCCGCCCGTTGGCTGCACCCCCGGGTTGGAACTCCGGGGCGGGAATCAGCAAGGTGGTGACCACCGAGGAGAACACCAGGAACACGCTCATGGTCAGTGCGGCGGTGAGCAGCAGCTTCCGGGCCCCGGCAATGCGTCCGCGCGGGTTGGCCTCGGTGTCCCCGGGGGTGGGCCGGATCTGCGGCATCACGGCCACTCCCGTCTCGAATCCGGACAGGCCCAGGGCCAGCTTGGGGAACACGATCAGTGAGATCGCGATCATCATCCACGGATTGGAGTGCGTGGCCGTGAGGTTCAGCCACCAGTGGTCCACGGGTGCCGGATCGGAGACAAGGGAGGCCACGGCCACCGCGATCACCACGACGTTCAGCAGCAGGTAGGTGGCCACCAGCCCCACGGCCAGCCAGATGACCTCGTGGAAGCCGCGCAGGAACAAGGCCCCGAGCAGCAGGATCAGCACGAGCGTGATGATGATTTGTTGCCCGTTGAACCAATCGGGAGTGTAGGGATTCTCGATGATGTGTGCCGAGGCGTCGGCCGAGGAAAGGGTGATGGTGATCATGAAGTCGGTCGCGGCGAAGCCCAGCAGCACCAGCACGAACAGCTTGCCCTTCCAATGCGGCAGCAGGCGTTCGAGCATCGAGATGGACCCCTGCCCGTGCGGGGATTCGTTGGCCACGCGGCGGTACACCGGCAGCGCCGCCCCCAGGGTGACTGCAACGAGCATGAGGGTGGCCAGCGGGGCCAGGGCGCCGGCGGCCAGGGCCGCGATGGCCGGCTGGTAGCCCAGGGTCGAGAAGTAGTCCAGGCCCGAAAGGCACATGACCTGCCACCAGCGGTGTCCGGTCGGCTTGGCGGCAACCTCCTGGCTGTGTTCCTGGCCGATGTCGGTGTCCTTGAGCCATGCTGCAATGAGCTTCGTCCCGCCCGCTCGGCGCGGGGGCTGGACGGGGTATTTGGGGCCCGTTGTTTTCTTCACGAGTGTGAACCCTACTCCTGGTTGAGCATCACTGGATATACCTTGGGACAAGTGCTTTTAGTGACATGCCTGACAGGGTCTACTTTGACATTTAGCTGGCGAAAAGCAACCATTTTGTAGCGGGATACGCAGGGAAGTCGTTTCCTGGTTCGCGCCCGCTCGTTTAAGGACATTGCTTGTGAGTTCCCTGCCCGAAGATTCCGCTGCGGTTCCTTGGCGACCCAAGCGGCTCTGGGCACCTTGGTGGCTGGCCATGTTGTTGGGCGGGGCAATGGGCGCCACCTTGACCTTGCTGCGCGCCTACAGGGAATTCGTGATTCCCGGGGCCATCGCCCTGGCCCTGATCGTTCTTTTCATCACCGTGGCCACGATCATGCGCAGGCAATTTCATCCCGAGGCCCTCGAACCGCCGGTGTCCCTGTCGTATGTGTTGTGGATGGTCTTGCTGGTTTTCCTCGTGGGGCCCGTTCAGGTGATGCTCCTGCCGGCAAACCCGCAAGAGATCGTCATCAAGGCCCTGTCCTTGTCCGCGGGTATTTCCCTCTGCATCTACGGGGCCGACCGCGCCCTGTTTGCCTCATTTGCAAGACCGCGGAATCCCAAACCGGCATCCTGACCTTTGACTTTCCATAATGGAAAGACGAGACTTTCCGTAATGGAAAGTGAGGACTTGCATGTCCGACGAAAAATCCTGGCCAGCCGGCATTGATCCGCGCGAGGCGCTCGCCGAGGTCGACGGCGCCTCCGGTGCCATGGTGCACTCCACGGAAGCTCCCCGCGGCTTCGTGCTTGCCCTGGTGCTGGTCATGTCCACCGTCATGGCGCTGCTCGGAGTTGCTTCGTGGCCGATCCTCCTGGGTGTCGGGACCCTCGCTGTGCCCCTGCTTGCGTGGCGCCTGCTGGTGATGCGCAAGCGGCCCAAGCCGCGCCCCATCCTGAGCCATTCCGGGCCCTACGTGTTGAATGCGTTCCTGCTCGTGTTTGTCATGCAGGCCGGCCGGTTCTGGGAGCCCCGATCGTGGTGGGAGGTTGCCGCCAAGTGGGTTGTCGTGTTTGCCATCTGTTGGTACGCCATGTGCCGCATGCGGACTTCCGCGATCAGGAACCGACTCAAGGACGCCAATGAGCGACCCGTCTAACCCGGCCGCGTTTGACGAGCTGATCCATGCTCCGGTGCGCCTGCGCATCTGCGCTTCCCTGGCCCCGGTGCAGTGGGCCGAGTTTGCCCAGCTGCGCGATGCGCTCGGTGTTGCCGACTCGGTGCTGAGCAAGCACCTCAAGCAGCTGGTCGATGCCCGCTATGCCCATGTCGAGCGCTTCACCAGGGGCGGCCGGAGCCATGTAAGGGTCGCACTGGCCGTGGAGGGCCGCAGGGCCTATGTGGGGCACGTGGCGGCGCTGCGGGCCATGCTCGAGCAGGAGATGTAGTGCGGGGTTTCGCGCGGGAGCCTTGACTGTAAGCCGCGCCACAAATAGCATACAGGGCAACGGTTGTTTCATATTGAGCAACAAGACGTGGCCGGCGGCAGGTACTGCCGGAAACCCCTGAGGGAGAAGATCGTGGAAGAAATCCGCATTGAAGACAACGGAAACATCGGGCCCATCGATGCCTCCAAGATTCCGCGTTTCGCCGGATTGGGGACCTATGCCAGGCTCCCGCGCATCGACCAGGTGCCCTCCGCGGACATCAAGGTCGTCGGGGTGCCGTTTGACTCCGGGGTCTCCTACCGGCCCGGTGCGCGCTTCGGATCCACCCACATCCGCGAGTCTTCGCGATTGATCCGCCCGTACAACCCGGCCCTGAATGTCTCGCCGTTCGCGCTGACCCAGGTCGCCGACGCCGGGGACATGGCGGTGAACCCGTTCAACATCAACGAAGCCATCGAGACCATCCAGCAAAACGCGCTGGACCTCACCGCCGACGGCTCCACCCTGGTGACCCTGGGCGGGGACCACACCATCGCGCTGCCGCTGCTGCGCGCCGCCGCCGAACGCGCGGGAAACCCCGTGGCCATGCTGCACTTCGACGCGCACCTGGACACCTGGGACACCTACTTCGGCGCCGAATACACCCACGGAACCCCTTTCCGCCGCGCCGTGGAGGAAGGCATCCTCGACACCGAGGCCATCTCACATGTGGGCACCCGCGGCCCGCTCTACGGCAAGAAGGACCTCGAAGACGACAAGCGCTTCGGCTTCGGCATCGTGACCAGCTCGGATGTCTACTACCAAGGCGTGCGCGAGATCGTGGACAAGCTGCGGGACCGCATCGGCAACCGCCCGCTGTACATCTCGGTGGACATCGACGTGCTGGACCCGGCCCACGCCCCGGGCACCGGAACCCCCGAGGCCGGCGGCATCACCAGCCGCGAACTGCTCGAGATCATCCGCGGGCTGCGCGGCATGAACATCGTCGGCGCCGACATCGTCGAGGTCGCCCCGGCCTACGACCACGCCGAAATGACCGGCGTCGCCGCCTCGCACGTCGCCTACGACCTGATCTCGCTGATCGCCGACAAGCGCGCCAACGACAAGGCGGGCCAGGCATGAGCCAGAACGACATCGCCGAGGTGGGCACGCGCAACGGCGGGGACCTGGTCATCGAGACCCTCGAGGCGCTCGGTGCCCACACGGTCTTCGGCATCCCCGGCCAGCATGCGCTGGGGCTGTTCGACGCGCTCTCGCGCTCGAAGCTGCATTTCGTCTCCTCCCGCGTGGAAAACAACTCCGCCTTTGCCGCCGACGGCTATGCGCGGGCCACCGGCGAGGTCGGGGTGCTCTTCCTGTCCACCGGTCCCGGCGCGCTGACCTCGCTGGCCGGGCTGCAGGAAGCCTATGCCACGAGCGTGCCGATGGTCGTGGTGGCCAGCCAGATCCCGCTGGACGGGCTCGGCGCCCGCCGCAAGGGCATGCTGCACCAGCTCGATGACCAGAAGGCCTCCGCGGCCAACGTCACCAAGTCCCAGCGCACCGTCCACCACGCCTCCGGCATCCCCTCGGCCATCCAGGACGCGTGGGCGGACGCCATCACGGTGCCGCAGGGCCCGGTCTGGGTTGAGGTGCCCCAGGACGTGCTGCTCGCCCCGGTGCTGGTCCCGCCGGTCATCGACGCGCTGGCCGAGGCCTACGAGCATCCCCCGCGCGTGGAACTCATCGACGAGGCGGTCCGCTGGCTGGCCAAGGCCAGCCGTCCGGTGATCGTGGCCGGGGGAGGCGTGCGCCGGGCCGGGGCGCAGGATGCGCTGCTGGCCGTGGCCCAAACACTGCGCGCGCCGGTGGTTTGTTCGCCCGGCGGCAACGGTGCCTTCCCCTGGAACCACCCGCTGTCCCTGCAGTCCTGGGTCGAGGACCGGCATGTCACCGAGGTCCTGGAGGACGCGGACGTGCTGATCGTGGTGGGATCGGCGCTGGGCGAGGTCACCAGCAACTACTTCACCCTGGAACCGCGCGGGCACCTGATCCAGATCGACGCCGAGCCGCGCGTGCTCGAATCCAACCGCCCGGCCCTGGGCATCCGGGCCGACGCCAAGGCCGCCCTCGAATACCTGGGCGAGGCCCTGGGCAAGCTCGAGGGCGGGACCGAGGCCGACTGGCACGGGCAGGGGCCCGAAGCGGTCGTTGCCGACACCCTGGCCAAGGTCATGGCACGCCTGGACGCCCAGGACCTGGCCAAGGAACGCACGTTCATGGCCGACATCCGTCAAGCCGTGCCCGATGACATGCAGACCTTCTGGGACATGACCATTTCCGCCTACTGGGGCTGGAGCTGCTGGGACGCGCGGGAAGGGGAATTCCATTCCGCGCAGGGCGCCGGCGGGCTCGGCTTCGGGTTCCCCTCCGCCATCGGCGGGGCGCTGGGGCTGGGCGAACGCGTGCTGGCGGTCTCCGGTGACGGCTCGGCCATGTACTCGATCGCCGAGCTGGCCACCGCCAAGCAGCACAACGCGCCGGTCACCTGGCTGATCGTCGATGACGGCGGCTACGGGATCCTGCGCGAGTACATGGAGGGCGCCTTCGGCAAGGCCACCGCCACCGAGCTGGCCCGCCCGGACTTCGTGGCGCTGGCGCAATCCTTCGGGGTGCCGGCCCGGTACGCGGAGCCGGAGAATGTGCGCGAGGCGCTCGAGGAGTCATTCGCCGCGCAGGGACCAAACGTGGTGGTGGTCCAGACGCTGCTGAAGATGTTCGCCCCGACGCACCTGTAGGCGGCCGGCTTCCGGCCGCCTGCAGGGACAAGGGGCCCGGTTCATTCATGGAACCGGGTCACTTGTCGCGTCTGTGGGCCTTTGCGCCGAGACGCCAGGGCGAGGGACGGCTCGTGGCATCTTTACCGGGCGGCGTCCGGATCTTCCGGCGCGTCCTCCCGGCGTTCGCGAATCAGGTCCTTGTTGCGCACCATCCGCAGCGCCGTGACCAGTAGCAGGCCACCGACCATGTTGAACAGCACCGTGTAGCCAAACCAGCCCAGCCAATCCTCGTAGCCGATGGGGACCCCTGCATGGATGGCCCCGAATATGAGTAGCGAATCCAGCACCGAGTGGAACAGCTGCAGTCCGACGAGGATGAAGCCGTCGGCCATGGCCACTGCCATTTTCGCCACGTCGGAGTCGGTGCCTTGTTGCATTCGCGTCATCAGCGTGATGCTGCTGCCGGCAAGAACGGCCAGGCAGACCGACTGCCAGGTGAACCCGGCCTCCACGAAGTGCCGGGCCGCGTCGTCCAGCTCGGGCCTCCATTGGGGAAAGGCCTTCACCACAATCCACATGAAGACCCATCCGCCGACGAGGTTCATCACCAGGGTTGAGCCCCACAGCTTGATCAGCTGGCCGACGCTGGCCTCCTTGGCGGCGACCGCGGCGATCGGCACCAGGAATCCCTCGGTGAACAGCTCGCTTTTTGCCAGCAGCAGGGCAACCATGCCGATGCCGAAGGCCAACCCGGCCAGCAGGTGGTTGTGAGTTTCGTGCATGACCGCGAGGTATGCCATCACGCCGACGCCGATTTCCAGCCCGCCGAAAGTCCCGGTGACCAGCATCGTCGTCCAGGAGCGGGCCAGGCGTTGGGCGCCTTCCTCGACGATTCGGTCGAAGGACTCCTCGATTTCCTCCTCAACCGGGGCCTCGTTGTCGCCCAGCTGCCGCCGACGTTTGTCACTTGTCATTGCTTCCAACCTCCCGCAGATCGCGCGATCGACGTTTCGGCCATGCCTTGGAGCGGCGGAATGTCGTGTTCAAGGATGACATTGCATCCCCGCCATGGCCAGACTTGTTTCTCCGTCCCGCAGGCGCCTGGCGTCCGGCGCGTGCGGTGTCTTCAGGTGTCTTGGAATCCCTCATCAGCTGGCGAAGGGTCCGCCGGAGTCCTGGTTCGACGGCGCGTGCGCCGGCAATTCGGGGCCCGAACTTCGTGGTGCTGCAGGCGCTGGTGAAGATGTTCGCGCCGACGCACCTGTGGTTTGGGACCCCCCGCCGCATCCGCACCGTCTCACGCGGGTGCGGCGTGTTGGGCCGAGGTCCTACGCCGGGATGCTTTTCCGGAGCAAGGGTTGCGCGCCGGCACCCACGGCAATGGCCACCTCGCCGTCCTCTCCCAAAGGAGTGAACCGGTACAACACGCTGCTGATGGACAGTCACGAACCGTGGATCCTGGACAGTTTCTTGTGGTCGGCCTCGGTGAGCGTGAACTCTTGGCCGGCATATTGCAGCGTGTACGTGTGGCTTTCCATGCGGCCAGACTACGGCATGGTCTTGACGTAGGCCCCCAATGCATCGCGCACGAAGGATGCGCCCTCGGTTCCGCCGTAGTTCGCCGCGAAGCGCTCGTCGGCCACATACATTTCCGCCAGGCCCAGGACGTAGGCCCTGGTGTGTTCGGGGGAGCCGGCGGCCGGGGTTCCCGGGATGCCGGTGAGCCACTCGACGTGGCGCCGGGCCAGGTCCTGGGCCCGCGGGGAACCCGGGGTGGTCCCGGCATCGCGGGCCGCGGCGATCCAGTCCTTGCCAAGTTCCTTCGCCCGGCGCTTCCAGTCGTCCTGGCCTTCCTTGCCGAGCCCGCGCCACCAGGCGTCGGAGCTGGCGTAGGCCTCCTTGCCCCAACGCTGCTCCACTTCGTCCCGGTGCAATGTGTGGTCGAATCCGTCAAACATGTCTTGTGCCATGAGCTTTTCGCTTCCTTGGATCGAATTGATGGTGTGTTGCACCGCGGCGATCTGCCGGGCCAGGCGGTCCTGTTCGGCACGCAACAGGGAAAGATGCGTCGTCAAGGCCCGGGACTCGTTGGCCTCGGCCGCGATGAGTTCGGCGATCTGCGGCAGGCCGAGTCCCAGCTCGCGCAGCAGCAGCACGCGCTGCAGGCGGATGAGCGCGGACTCGTCGTAGTACCTGTAGCCGTTGTGTCCGATGCGGCTGGGCGGCAGCAATCCGATGTCGTCGTAGTGTCGCAGCGTGCGGCTGGTGGTGCCGGCGAGCTTGGCAACCTCTTGAATCGAGCGTTCCATGGAATCAACGGTAAAGCTTGACGCAACGTCAATGTCAAGGGGCGGCGCGGGCGGTTCGGGCCCGGGCGGTTGCCTACCCGCGGTCCGTCTCGAAGCCGGCGCCGGGGCGCAGGTCCAGCCGGCGCAGCAGCTGCGCATTCAGCGCGACCACGATGGTGGAGATCGACATCAGCACCGCGCCGACCGACATCGGCAGGATGAAGCCGACCCCGGCCAGCACTCCGGCTGCCAGCGGGATCGAGATCAGGTTGTACCCGGCGGCCCACCACAGGTTCTGCTTCATCTTCCGGTAGCTGGCGTTGGAGAGGTCCAGGACCGAGAGCACCGAGCGCGGATCGTCGCTGGCCAGGATGACCCCGGCCGAGGCGATGGCCACGTCGGTGCCCGCGCCGATCGCGATTCCGACATCGGCCTGCGCGAGTGCAGGTGCGTCGTTCACACCGTCCCCGACCATGGCGACCTTTTGGCCCTCGGCCTGCAGGGCGGCGACCCTGGCGGCCTTGTTCTCGGGCCGGACGCCGGCAAAGACCCTGTCGATGCCCAGCTCCCTGCCCACGGATTCGGCCACCGCGGCCGCGTCGCCGGTGATCATGACGACCTCGATGCCCCGGGCGTGCAGCGCGTCCACGGCCATGCGGGACTCGGGCCGGATCTCATCGCCCAGGGCCAGCGCGCCGATGATGCGCCCGTCGGCGATCACGTGCAGGATGGTTGCGCCGTCGTTCTTCCAGGCCTCGCTGGCGGCCAGCGGCGTCAGCGCGTGGTTGGCCAGCATGTGCGGGCCGCCGACCCCGACGTCGATGCCCTCGACGGTGGCCCGCACGCCCTCGGCAGCGGCCGAGCGGAACCCGGTGGCGGGGGAGAGAACCAGTGGGCGTTCGGCCGCCGCCCGCACGACGGCCCTGGCCAGCGGGTGTTCGCTGTCCGCTTCGGCCGCGGCAGCCAGGGCGAGGATCTGTTCCTCGTCGTGGCCGGGCACCGTGGCCACCGCGGTGACGACGGGTTTGCCCACGGTCAGGGTGCCGGTCTTGTCGAAGAGCACCGAGGTCACCTGGCGCATGCCCTCGAGGGCCAGGCGGTCCTTGACCAACACCCCGCCGGCGGCGGCGCGCTCGGTGGCGATGGAAACCACCAGCGGGATGGCCAGGCCCAGGGCGTGCGGGCAGGCAATGACCAGCACGGTGATGGTGCGGATGACCGCGGCGTCCGGATCGCCCAGCAGCGACCAGGTGGTGGCGGTGATGGCGGCGGCTCCCAGGGCGAACCAGAACAGCCAGCCGGCCGCGGTGTCGGCAATGCGCTGTGCCTTCGAGCTGGAGGCCTGCGCCTCGGAGACCAGGCGCTGGATGCCGGCCAGGGCGGTGTCGGCGCCGGTCGCGGTGACCTTCACGCGGATCGCGGTGTCGGCGGAGACGGTTCCCGCCACCACGCGGGCGCCGGGGCCGCGGGACACGGTCCGGGATTCGCCGGTGATCATGGATTCGTCCAGTTCGGCGGTGCCCTCGGTGACCATCCCGTCGGCCGGGATGCGCCCGCCGGGACGGACGATGACGATGTCGCCCACGGCCAACTCGCCGGGGGAGACCTGTTCGGCGACTCCGTCCACGATCCGTTCGGCGGTGTCCGGCAGCAGCGCGGCCAGGGAATCGAGGGCGGAGGTGGTCTGGGCCAGCGAGCGCATCTCGATCCAGTGGCCCAGCAGCATGATGACCACCAGCAGGGCCATCTCCCACCAGAAGTCCAGGCCGTGGTCCAGGATCCCCAGGCTTGCGCCCCAGGAGGACGCGAAGGCCACGGTGATGCCCAGGGCGATCAGCAGCATCATGCCCGGCTTGCGGGCCGCCAGCTCGTCGCGTGCCCCGGACAGGAAGGGGCGCCCGCCCCAGAAATACATCACGGTACCCAGAAGGGGGGAGACCCAGGGGATCCAGGGGTTCTCGGGCAGGGATACGCCGATGAGCATGGTGAACATGGAGTTGAAGGCCAGCACCGGCAGGGAGAGGGCAAGCATGGTCCAGAAGAGTTTCCGGAAGACCGCGACGTGGCCCGCGTGTGTCGTGTGGTCCATGCCGGTGTGCCCGGGTTCCGGGTGTGCGGCGTGCGTCCCCCCGCCGGGTGGGCGGGGCCCGGCTTCCCTCGGGGTGGTTGTGTGGCGCTGGTGATCGTTCATGCCCATAACCTATACCCCGTAGGGGTATAGATCAAGGGGTGGTGCAGTGTTTCGGCTTGGAGTAGGCGGGAGCCGGCAGGACCGCCGATTAAACGGCTTCGGGCCGGCGGAACCCCGGAAGGGATCCCGCCGGCCCGAAGCCGGAAAGCGAATCACGTGCGAAGGATGCCTAGCGCAGCACCACGGTGCGGTTGCCGTAGAGGAACACCCGGCCCTCGGAATGCCACTTCACCGCGTTGGACAGCGCCTTGCACTCGGTGTCGCGCCCGGCAGCCACCAGGTCCGCGGGGGAGTAGGTGTGGTCGACGTCCTGGACCTGCTGGGAGATGATCGGGCCCTCGTCGAGCTCGGCGTTGACGTAGTGGGCGGTCGCGCCCACGGTCTTGACCCCGCGGTCCCAGGCCTGGTGGTAGGGCTTGGCGCCCTTGAAGGAGGGCAGGAACGAGTGGTGGATGTTGATGGTCATGCCGGAGAGCTTGGCGCTGAGTTCGTCGCTGAGCACCTGCATGTAGCGGGCCAGGACCACCAGCTCCACATCGAACTGGTCGATCAGTTCAAGCAGACGCGCTTCGGCGGCCGGCTTGGTCTCCGGGGTGACCGGCACGTGGAAGAACGGCACATTGTGCCACTGCGCCAGGGACTGGTGGTCGGTGTGGTTGGAGACCACCGCGACCACGTCGATCGGCAGCTCGCCCAGGCGTGCCCGGTGCAGCAGGTCGTTGAGGCAGTGGTCGAACTTGGAGACCATGATCAGCACCCGCTTCCTGGTGCCCTTGGGGACCAGCGTCCAGGTGATCCCGTACTCGGCGGCCAGCGCCTCGAATCCGCCGCGCATGCGCTCGGTCAGGCCCTCCGCGTCGGGGCCGGCTACGTCGATGCGCATGAAGAACTGCCCGGCGCGGCGGTCCCCGAAATGCTTGAGCTCGACGATGTCGCGGCCCTCGTCCAGCAGGAACCCGGTCACCGCATGGACGATGCCGGGTCGCTCGGGGCAGGCGACGGTCAGGACGTGTTCAACTTCGGACTTCGTATCCATCTCAGCACTCCGTTACATTCACGGCGAGTCCGCCGCGCGAGGTTTCCTTGTACTTGGTCTTCATGTCGGCGCCGGTCTGCCGCATGGTCTCGATCGCCGCATCCAGGGACACCTTGTGCTCCCCGTTGCCCTGCAAGCAGAGTCGCGCCGCATTGATGGCCTTCACGCTGGCGATCGCGTTGCGTTCGATGCAGGGGATCTGCACGAGCCCGCCGATCGGATCACAGGTCAATCCAAGGTTGTGTTCGATCCCGACCTCCGCGGCGTTCTCCACCTGGGCCGGGGTGCCGCCCAGGACCGCGCACAGCGCACCGGCGGCCATCGAGCAGGCCGAGCCGACCTCGCCCTGGCAGCCGACCTCCGCCCCTGAAATCGAGGCATTCTCCTTGAACAGGATCCCAATGGCCGCGGCGGTGAGCAGGAATTCCACCACCTTGTCCTGGCTGGCGCCCGGCATGAAGCGCATGAAGAAATGCATCACCGCCGGAATGATGCCCGCGGCACCGTTGGTGGGGGCCGTGACGATGCGCCCTCCGGAAGCGTTCTCCTCGTTCACCGCCAACGCATAGAGATTCACCCATTCCATGGCCCACAACGGATCAGGGACCTGGCCGGCAGCTGCGGCCTCGGTGGCCCGCAGCTTCTCGCGCAGCGCCGGTGCCCGCCGGCGGACCTTGAGCCCGCCGGGCAGCAGGTCCTCGGTGCGGGTGCAACCGTTTTCCACGCACGCTTCCATGACGGCCCAGATCTCCAGTAGCTGTCCGCGCAATTCCGCCTCGCTGCGCCAGGTGAGTTCATTGGCCAGCATGATTTGCGCAATGGACTTGTTTTCGGTGGAGCAATGCGCCAAGAGCTGTGCCCCGGTGGTGAACGGGTAGGGCAGGTCCGAATCGTCGTTCACGATGCGTTCGGCCCCGAATTCGTGCTCGTCCACCACGAACCCGCCGCCGACGGAGTAGTAGGTTTGCTCCTGGAGCAGCGTGCCCGCGGCATCGAACGCAGCAAAGGTCATGGCATTGGGGTGCCCGGGCAGCGCCTTGCGGCGGTGCAGGATGACGTCCTTTTCGTCGTCAAACCCAATGCGGTGTCCATCTGCCAGCTGCAGGGTCCCCGCCGTAATGGACTGCGCAACCAAGGAATCGGCCAGTGCGGTGTCCACGGTTGCCGGGTCGTGTCCCTGCAAGCCCAGGATGACGGCCTTGTCGCTGCCGTGTCCCAGGCCGGTGGCGCCCAGCGAACCGAAAAGCTCCGCCCGCAGGCGGGCGACCTGGGTAAGGCGCCCGCCTGCCAGCAAACCATCGGTGAACCGCTTCGCCGCCTTCATCGGCCCCACCGTGTGAGAGGAGGAGGGGCCGATGCCGATGGAAAACAGGTCCAGTGCACTTAGTGCCATTAGTCGACCTCTGGGGAAGCGAACTCCGTCATGGCGTCGAGCAGCCAGCGTGCCGTGTAATCGGCGAAGGAGGCACGCGGCAGCAGCCGGAAGGTGTCTTCGGCGGTCTTCCACAGCAACACCGGCACCGGGCCGAGCACCGTGGCGATCGCGGTTCCCACGCCGAAGCTGCGCGGGTGCAGGTCCGCCGGGCAGCCCTTTTCCAGCACGAGCCGGGCACTGGGGCCCGAGAGTTCGACGACGGTGCGGTTTGCCGAGAGGTCGACGACCTGGCCCGCGGACTGGCCCAGCGCCGCAACCAAGTCGTCGAACAGCTCGGTGCCTTCCGGCGCCACCACCAGGAACTCGTCCGGACCGCTCCAGAGCACGGCGGTGCCCTCCGCGTTCCCGGCGACCTCGCCCACCGATGCGGGCAGGCCGACACCGGTTGCCGCAGCCAGGGCCGCGTGGGCCTCGGAACCGGGCTCGGCGCGCAGGCCGATCTGCGTGGTGAACGCAAGCTCGCGTGCGCTCACACCGCGTTCCCCGGCCACCGCGCCCTGCTGCAGCGCGAATGCCATGTGCGCCAACGGACTGGTGCGCAATGCGGAAATATCAGTCAAAACTTGCTCAGCCATCTCGACGGCTCCCTTCGGGATCAAACAGTACGGTTTCGGAAACTACAACATCAACGAGGCTTCCATCGACAAAGGCCTGCAGCTTTTCACCGATGCGGGCCCGGCCGTTCTTGAGCATGACCATGGCAAAGCTGCGGCCCAGCGCCGGCGAGTGGTAGCTGGAGGTCGCAAACCCCTCCATTGGCACCGGCTCGGTGGCCTGGGTCAGCGCGGTTCCGTAGTTGACCAGCTGGGTGCCCTCCGGCAGCCGCAGGGTCTTGTCTTCCGGAAGCACCGTGACCAGCTGCTTGCGGTCCTCGCGCTTGTTGTCCACGCGGTCGAAGGAACGCTTGCCCACGAAGTCCTTGACCTTGGAGACGACCCATTCCATCGAGGCGTCCTGCGGAGTTACCGTGCCGTCGGTGTCCTGGCCGACGATGATGAAGCCCTTCTCGGCGCGCAGCACGTGCATGGTTTCGGTGCCGTACGGGGTGATGTTGAATTCCTCCCCGGCCGCGGCCACTGCTTCCCAGACCTTGAGCCCGTACCAGGACGGCACGTTGATCTCGTAGGCCAGTTCGCCGGAGAAGGAGATGCGGCAGACCCGGGCTGCGATGCCCGAGGCCAGCACGGTCTCCTTGAAGGCCATGAACGGGAAGGACTCGTTGTCCAGGTCCAACTCGGGGGCCAGCTTGGCCAGCACGGCGCGGGACTTGGGTCCCACCACTGCAACGGTGGAGTACTGTTCGGTGACCGAGGTGCACTTCACGTCAAGTTCCGGCCATTCGGTCTGGAGCCATTCCTCCAGCCAATCCAGCACGCCGGCGGCACCGCCGGTGGTGGTGGTCATGAAGAACCTGTCCTCGTCCAGGCGCAGGGTCACACCGTCGTCGAAGATCATGCCGTCGGCCTTGCACATCAGCCCGTAGCGGGCCAGCCCGGGCTTGAGCTTCTTGAAAGCGTTGGTGTACATGCGGTTCAGGAACTCGCCGGCATCCTTGCCGCGGATCTCGATCTTGCCGAGGGTGGAAGCATCCATGAAGCCCACCGAATCGCGCACGGCCTTGGACTCGCGGTAGACCGCGGTGTCCATGTCCTCGCCTTCCAGCGGGTAGTACCAGGGGCGTTTCCACTGTCCCACGTCCTCGAACAGCGCACCGCGCTCCACATGCCAGGGGTGGATGGAGGTCAGGCGCGCGGGATCGAAGAGCTCCCCGCGTTCGCGCCCCGCCAGTGCCGCGAAGGCCACCGGGGTGTAGGGGGCGCGGAACGCGGTGGTGCCGATGCCGGCCACGTCGTTGATGTCCAGGGCGGAGGCAATCACGCCGATGGCGTTGACCCCGGAGGTCTTGCCCTGGTCGTTCGCGGTGGAAATGGAGGTGTAGCGCTTCACATGCTCCACCGAACGCATTCCGGCGCCGACCGAACGCAGCACATCGGCGACGGTCTGGTCGCGCTGGAAGTCCACGAAGTGGTTCTTGTAGTCGGCGGCTTCGCCGTCAAGCGAAGGCACCAGCCACAGGGCGCGGGAAGCGCCCGGGGTCTCCACCGGGGCGCTGGGCACCGAAGCGGTGCTTGAGAACCCGGCGGCCGTTGCCGCGTCGGCTCCGGCGCGGGCGCCCTCGGCCAGCGCGGAGGCAAGCTCCAGACGCCCGTTCATGGCGCCGGCGGTCTGCTGGTTGGCCACCGGGTGCGTCGGGACGAACGCGGAGAGGGCCTCGTTCCAGCCCAGGCGGCGTTCGCGCTGGGAGTGCAGGTGCACCACCGGGTTCCAGCCGCCGGAAACGGCCAGCACATCGGCGTCGATGGTTTCGACGCTGCCGGTCAGGGCGCCGTGGGCGTCGATGCCGCTGACGGTCACCGAGGCCAGGGCACCGTCGGCGCCTGCCGCGGTGTTGGCGACCACCGAGCCGGTCAGGACCCGGACGCCGCGCGCGGAGAGTTCCGTCGCGCGAATCGAGGGCTCCTCGCGGGCGTCGACGACGGCAGCCACGCTGGTGCCACCGGCCAACAGGTCTTCGACCAGGGCGTATGCGGAATCGTTGGTGGTGGCCACGACGATCTGCCGGCCGACCTGGACGCCGTAGCGGTTCAGGTACGAGCGGGCGGCGGCGGCCAGCATGATGCCGGGGCGGTCGTTGTTCTCGAAGACCAGCGGACGCTCGTGCGCGCCGGTGGCCAGCACGACCTGTGCGGCACGGATGTGCCAGATGCGTTCGCGGGACACCCCGGCACCCAGCTCGCCGCCCAGGTGGTCGGTGCGGCGCTGGACTGCCAGGATGTAGTTGGCATCGTAGCTGCCGAATGCGGTGGTGCGTGCCAGGTAGGTGAATTCCTCGACCGCATCCAGGGCTGCGCGGGTCTCGGCAATCCACTGCGCGGCCGGCTGGCCGTCGATGGTTTCCGTCGAGGCCGAAAGCAGCGAACCGCCGGCTTCGGGCTGTTCGTCGATGAGGATCACGCGGGCACCGGACTTGGCGGCCTCGCGCGCAGCTGCCAGCCCGGCGGGGCCGGCACCGACGACAAGTACGTCGGTGTGCACGTGCTTGCGGTCGTAGATGGCCTCGTCGGTGCGCGGATCCAGCTGGCCCAGGCCCGAAAGCAGGGTCACCTCCATGCCGTCGGTCAACTCCACGGTGGTGGCCGGGAGCATGGATTCGTTCACGTGCCCTGCGTAGCGGGCGCCGATCTTGACCAGCGCGTTGGATTCCTCGACGCCGGATGACATGATGCCGCGCGGGCGGTCCAGGTACAGCGACGGGCCGCAGGCCTTGAGCCCGGCTCCCAACATGGCGGAGGCCACGGTGTCCCCGGCGAAACCGGAAAGTTCCTTGCCATCAACGGTGAAGGCGATTTCACGCCCGCGGTCGATGCGGGCGGATGCCGATGCTTCTGCGCCGAGTCGGTGCGAAGAAGTGGTGCTCACTTGGTTCCTCCCTGTGCTGGTGCGTTGGTGGTGGCGATGGGTTGCGGTTCGCCTGGCTTGTAGACGGCCTTGAATTCATAGGTGAGGGTGTCCCGCACGGCGTTGAACCAGCGGCGGCAGCCTGCGGAGTGGACCCAGCGTTCGGCGAAGAGCCCCTTGGGATTCTTGCGGTAGAACAGGAATTTGGCCCATTCGTTGTCGGTCAGTGCATTCGGGTCGGCCGGGTAGGCCACGTGGGCTTCTCCGCCGTAGCCGTATTCGGTCTCGTTTCGGGGCCCACACCAGGGGCATTCGATGAGCATCATGGTTGTGTGGATCCCTTTCTAGTGGGCCACGGCTGCGGCGCCGTGTTCGTCGATGAGGTGGCCGGTCTCGAAGCGCTCAATGCTGAATCCTGCATTGAGTTCGTGCGGCTCGTCGTTGGCAATGGTGTGGGCGAAGGTGAAACCGGCGCCCGGTGTGCCCTTGAACCCGCCGGTGCCCCAGCCGCAGTTCACGTACAGCTGGTCGATCGGGGTCTTGGAGACGATCGGCGAGGCGTCCATGGTGGTGTCCACGATGCCGCCCCAGGTGCGCAGCACGTGGGCCCGTCCGAAGATCGGGAAGAGCTCCACGGCAGCTGCCATCTGCTCCTCGATCACGTGGAAGGCGCCGCGCTGGCCGTAGCCGTTGTAGGTGTCGATGCCCGCGCCCATGACCAGTTCGCCCTTGTGCGCCTGGGAAACGTAGACGTGGACGTGGTTGGACATCACGACGGTCGGGTGGACCGGCTCGTGCAGTTCGGATACCAGTGCCTGCAGCGGGTGCGACTGGATTGGCAGATCGAAGCCGGCCTGCTCGGCCAGCACCGAGGAGTGCCCGGCGCCGCACAATGCGACCTTGCCGGCATTGATGGTCCCGCGGTTGGTCTTCACCCCGGTGACCCGGTTGCCGTCCTTGATGAAGCCGGTGACTTCGCAGTTCTGGATGATGTCGACACCCATTTCGTCGCACTTGCGGGCGAAGGCCCAGGCGACGTGGTCGTGCTTGGCGATGCCGGCACGCGGCTGGTAGGTGGCACCCATGACCGGGTACCGGATGTCGTCACCGATGTTGATGATCGGGCACAGTTCCTTGACCTGCTCGGGGGTGATCCATTCGGCGTCGACGCCGTTGAGCTGGTTGGCCCCGACACGGCGCATGGATTCGCGGACGTCGCCCAGGGTGTGGGCGAGGTTCATGACCCCGCGCTGGGAGAAGAGGAAATCGTATTCCAGTTCCTCGGGGAGCTGCTCCCAGAGTTTCAGGGACTTCTCGTACATGCCAGCGGATTCGTCCCAGAGGTAGTTGGAGCGAATGATGGTGGTGTTGCGGGCCATGTTGCCGCCGGCAAGCCAGCCGCGCTCCAGGACCGCGATGTTGGTCATGCCGTGGTTTTTGGCCAGGTAGTAGGCGGTGGCCAGGCCGTGCCCGCCGCCGCCGACGATGATTGCATCGTAGGACGGCTTGGGGTCCGGGTTGTGCCAGAGGAACTCCGGGTGCTCGGGGAGGATGTCAGCCATGTTCTTATGCTCCAATCGGGGCGAGATTCGGGTACAGCGGGTGGGCGTTGGCCAGGGCGGTGACGCGGTCCTTCAGGGCCGCGAGGGTGTCCTGGTTGTTTTCCGTGGTGCCGGCGATCAGGGTCTCGGCGATGATGTCCGCGACCTCCACGAAGGCGGCTTCGGAGAAGCCGCGGGTGGCCAGTGCCGGGGTGCCGATGCGCAGCCCGGAGGTGACCATCGGCGGGCGCGGGTCAAAGGGGACCGCGTTGCGGTTCACGGTGATCTCAACCTTGGCCAACAGGTCTTCGCCCTGCTGGCCGTCCAGCTCCGAGTTGCGCAAATCCACCAGCACCAGGTGCACGTCGGTGCCGCCGGTGAGCACGGAAATGCCCTTGGCTGCCACGTCCGGCGCGGTGAGGCGCTCGGCCAGGATCTTGGCCCCGGCAATGGTGCGTGCCTGGCGTTCGCGGAACTCCTCGGTCGCGGCGATCTTGAACGCGACGGCCTTGCCGGCGATCACGTGCTCCAGCGGGCCGCCCTGCTGCCCGGGGAACACCGCGGAGTTGATCTTCTTGGCGATGTCCGCATCGTTGGTGAGGATGATCCCGCCGCGCGGACCGGCCAGGGTCTTGTGCGTGGTGGAGGAGACCACGTGGGCGTGCGGCACCGGGGAAGGATGCAGGCCGGCGGCGACCAGGCCCGCAATGTGGGCCATGTCGACGAACAGGTACGCGCCGACCTTGTCGGCGATTTCGCGGAAGCGCTCGAAGTCAAGTTCGCGCGGGTAGGCGGACCATCCGGCCACGATCATCTTGGGCTGGTGCTCGATGGCCAGGGCCTCGACCTTGTCCATGTCGATGACCAGGGAGTCCTCCTCAACACCGTACGGGACGATGTTGTACAGGCGGCCGGAGAAGTTGATCTTCATCCCGTGGGTCAGGTGCCCACCGTGGGCCAGGTTCAACCCCATGATGGTGTCGCCCGGGCGGATCAACGCGTGCATCACCGAGGCGTTGGCCTGCGCGCCGGAGTGCGGCTGCACGTTGGCGAACGCCGCGCCGAACAGGGCCTTGACGCGTTCGATGGCCAGGGTTTCGACGACGTCGACCTCCTCGCAGCCGCCGTAGTAGCGCTTGCCAGGGTAGCCCTCGGCGTACTTGTTGGTCAGCACCGAGCCCTGCGCCTGCATCACGGCCAGGGCCGTGTGGTTCTCCGAGGCGATCATCTCCAGGCCGCGCTGCTGGCGGGCCAGCTCCGCGTCGATGCGCTGCGCGATCTCCGGATCCAGGGTGGCAATGCTTTCAGTCAACGTCGACTCGACAAGCGTGGTGTTCGTGGCCGTCATCCAGTATTCACTCCTTGAAGTACAAGTTGTTGCTGATTGATATATCAGAACTACACACAATGTTATGATGAGGATCACACGGTGTCAACAGCCGCCTGAAATGAGTCGCCATGCCGGTCGAACTAAGGTTGATCGGCGACAGCAAGGAGAAAATCACATGAGCGCAGTCTCCGTAGGCCCGGGGTTGCTGGCCGAGCCCATTTCACTGGCCGAACAGTCCTACCGGGACATCCGGGACCGGTTGATCATGCTGGATATCCACCCCGGGGAACCCATCAATGACGGGCAGCTCGCGCTTGAGCTGGGGGTCGGGCGCACCCCGGTGCGCGAGGCGCTCAAGCGCCTGGAAATAGACCACCTGGTCATCTCCTATCCGCGTCGCGGAACCTTTGCCACGATCGTGGATATCACCGAGCTGGCCGACGTCTCTGAACTGCGCCGTTCGCTCGAACCCCTGGCCGCCCGCAAGGCGGCGCTCAGTGCCTCTGACGCTGATCGTGACGCACTGCGTGACCTGGCCCGTGATATCGAACGACTGGGGGACAAGAAGGTCGACAAGCGTGGGCTGATGCAATATGACCTCAGTGTCCACCGGCTGATCTATCGCGCGGCGGGGAACCCCCACCTCGAGGAAACGCTGATTCGCCTGGACAACCTGGCCACGCGCATCTGGTGCCTGGTACTGGACAAGGTGCCATCGGTGGCCGGACACATTGAGGAGCATGTGGAGCTGCTCGATGCCATCGTGGAGGGGGACTCGGAAGCGGCCGAGGCCATGGCGCTGGCGCATATCGTCAGTTTTGAACAGACCATTCGCGCCGTTCTATAGCCAAAGGTGTGCCGCGTCATCCCTCCTGCCCGCGGTTGATCCGAGGGGTAACCCACCGGCGGCCAAGCCGTGTGATCCCGCACAAGGTGGTCTCATCGCTTCCCAAGGTCCAGCGTGGCCACCATCGTCGTTCAGCGCGGCTTCGTAGCAGGAAACGGAAATGGCGTCGGCGGAAAACGACGGTCCCCGCTGTGCCACCGGGGATACACTGAATCGGCGGCACGCCTAGAGAAGCTGAACGGGGAAATCTGGGCCAATTTACCGTCAAGCACCGTTCGACCTGGATTCGCATCGCGTCAAGCCGGAGGTTCAGGCAGCAGATTGCTGCGGTGAAACGCTGGGTCGAACTCATGGCAGAGGCCGGCGCGACAAATAGGCCTCGGCAATGGGCTCCCAGCAGATTCCGGGTGCTTTGAAATCCTGGGCCTTGGAGAAAGTTCGGAAACCAGGCCAAGAAGCTGGCATTGCGGCCTCGTGGTGAAATGGTGTTCCCAAGGTTTGCTCCCGCCCGCCGGTCATCGGTGCGCAGGTCGGCTCCCGCGCTGAGTTCCAGGTTGTGCCACGTTCCGCGGCACACCATCCCTGGGGCATTCCTGAAACCGCGCCTGACGCCCCAGCTATCCCGCGCGAGGCAGACGTGGTGCCCCTGCCTTGGCGCTGCCCGATGCTTTCGAAGAAGTGCTTGGCGGGACGACCGCTGGCGCGGAGAACTTCCCGCAAGCCATTTTCCCTGCATGCGCTGTTGAGCTTCCACGACGTCGATTTCATGGATGGATCTACGCGGGTGTCTGGAAAATCGCGATGGAGATTCCTGTCGGTTCAGGTCTTTCCGTCGGGTCCCGGTCCTGCGAAGAATTTCCTCACCGACGCTGCATCGACCTTCAGGGTCGACAGGCAGCGTGGGTCAGGAGACTTCGGTTGCCCCCTGGTGGACCCCGCCTGGCTCATGGTCGATGCACGTGCACCGAATGCGAGGTCCCTTGTTCGGAATAATTCCCGTGGCACTCGGCCCGGTCGTGCGTCGCACAGGTTCGACTCGTCGGTCTCGGCTTTGTGGGGCGTGCCCCGGATTGGTCCATCGTGCGTTGCTTCTGGTGGACCACGTCGTGGTGGCGCTTCGTCATGGGTTCACCTGGGCGGCATCGAAGTCGGAAGAGAAGACGACCAGCATGGAAGGACACTCGAGCTTGAGGAGGCCAAAACGGGTCATCAACGTCTTTCGGACTGGAATTTTGGCGCCTGCCAAGAGCAGCTTTGGCCTCGTCGCCGGGGCCAACGGAGTGGCCCGTGGAACGTTGGTCCGAGGCGTGTGGATATTCGACGCAGCACGGTCGGAAAGCTTCGACGGAAATATTTTTGTTTGTGCTCCAGCTTGTTGTCGCAGCCGCCGCCATGGGCGAAACCTGCTGCTCGGATCCCGGCCGCTGGCGCGAGCCGTTTGGAGATTGAAGCCACCGCGATAAAATCATGCCACAGGCCGAGGCATTCTCTGTCGGGCGGACTGCGAGAAAGTGTCCCGGGGGCATAGGAGTCCGCCTCGGGCGGGACACGAGGGACTTGCCGGAAGGGCGAGACCCTCACCCCATCGAGGGACAGCGGACACCGGAACACCTTCGAAGGCCAAAGCCCCTCAAGGGTGTCCAGCATCCGCTACTTATCTGCTGTCAGGTTCATGGTTGCCAGACGAGTTGCAAGATGCAAGGCCGCGAGGCGCGACGAGCCGCGCGGGTCACCGCCCATGAGGTCGAAAATCTTGGTCAGACGTTTGTGCAGCGTCTGACGCTCCATGAACAAGGACGCTGCCGTGGCGGTGGAATTGCAGCCGGATGTAAGCCAGGCATCGAGGGTCTTTACGAGGTCGCCGCCACGCACCGCATCGTGGGCGATCAGGTCCGCAAGGATTTCACGGATATAGCGTTCCGCGTACTTCGGTTTCAGTTCACGCACACAGAGGCGTTCCAACCAGGCATCCTCAGAATCCCGAAGCACGCCGGTACTCGGAACTGGCAGCGCAAGCCGTTCGGTCAGCAAGGCCTCGCGCAATGACCAAGATGCCTGTGTGGCATCCGTTGCCCACGGACCCATGGTGCCCTGCACGGCCACGGGCAGGACGTCCTTGCGCATGCCCTCCAATATCCTTCGGCGCTCCTGGGCAGGTGAGATGCCCTTGACCGGGACCAAGGCGTAGAGGTGTTCGGCGTTGAGATAGGTTTTGATGGAGGGGCTGTTGCGCCGCAAGATGCGTTCCAGCGCGCTGCGAACCCGGCCAAGTTCGACGCCGCGAAACACCAGCATGGCCACGGGCGTGCCTGGTTCAAGGCCAACCTGCGCGCACATATCCCTGATTTCGCGGGCCCCGGCATCGCGGAGAATGGCCTGCATGAGAGCCGAATCGGCAATTTGCGTTCGGGTCGGACGGTGGTGCTGGGCCAGGGCCAGGGCCAGGATGCTTCCGAGACGCTCGGCAACCGTGGCCAGTAGCTCCTGTTCGGTTGAGTGCCGTCCATGCAAGTGAAGCCTCGCAGCGACCACATCGCCGAAATAGATGTCTGTTATGACTTCTGTTTCGGTTTCTTCTTCCAGAAGGTCGCCACTCCTTGCCAGAGTGATGCCCTCCATATCTGCCATTGATGCGTTTACCTCCATCCTTTGGGCGATGAGCGCCAAGAGCGGAACCAAGTCGGGCCCCGAAGTGGCAATCCGGTGTGCCATTTGCTGCGATATTGCGTCGGCGCGCTGCAACGCCATGGCCTGGGCAGAAACGATTTCGCGGTTGATGGTCTCGGCCAACTCGACGAAGGGAACCGTGACGCGGAGTTCGATCAACGGCAGCCCCGCATCATCGGCGGCTCGAATGAGTTCGGGGGACAGCGCCTTGTTTGGGTCAGCGATCTCTACCACCAAGGCGGCAACGTTCCGCTCCGCTAGACTGCGCGCGTAGTGGATCTGCGCCTCGGGCCGAAGGGCCAGCAACGTCTGCCCGCCGCTGAGTAGCAACTCTTCCCCCCGTAACAGGGGTGCGATTTCCAAAACCTCGCTGGAGTGTACCCAGCGGACCTTGCTGGTCTCGACGTTTGCTGCCCCCGCCACGACCCGCGGGCTGGCCTTCAGGAACAGGGGTGTGGCCAGAATGTCTTTGAGGTTCAGCAGCATGGAGGGTTCCTCGTGACCGGCGATGACGATCTGTCGTTTTCTTAATCGGATAAATATACATTTTGAGTATACGGGGTGGCGCGGATCACTTTTACGCTTAACGGGTAGGTTCCTGTAGTACCCTCGCAGCCAAGAAAGCAAACAAATGAGTAGAAATGTAGCAAGTTCGTCAGAGGCGGTGACCCATGAAGTCGAAGACTCCCTGCAGCCGATTCCCGAGTCCGCCAGAACAACCAAGCTGTCCGGGCAGTTTTGGATCTGGGCGGGGGCCAACGTTGCCCCCATCAACTGGATCCTTGGGGCGCTAGGAATCCACCTAGGCTTGGGCCTCGCCGACACATTGACGGTCCTGATTGCCGGCAACGTGATTGGCATGCTGGGCTTCGGCTTCTTCGTCATCTTGGGCCAGAAGACCGGCGCAACCGGAATGTTGCTGGCACGAGGCGCATTCGGCCGAAGGGGCGCGTACCTGCCGGCCGCCATCCAGGCGGTCATAGCCATTGGCTGGTCGGCGGTCAACACCTGGGTCATCCTCGACTTGATCATGGCACTGTTTGGCATGATCGGATGGGTCGATCCTACGGCCAGCAACATCGGCTGGCGCATTGCCACCGCGGCAGTCATCATGAGCATCCAGGTGGCGATTTGCTACCGTGGCTACAAGGCCATCGCCCGCTTCGAACGCATCACGATGCCACCAACCATCATTGTATTGATTGCCATGTCGATCCTCGCTTGGACGCAGCTGGATATCGATTGGAGCTACCAGGGCCCGGTCGGCGAAGTGCTCACCGGCATGCCGCGCATCGCGGCGATGTCCTCGATCATGACCGCTATTGGAATCGGCTGGGGGATCGGCTGGTTCACCTACGCTCCGGATTACTCCCGTTTCGTTTCCAAGCGCATCAAGCCGCACAAACTCTACATTGTCAGCGTCTTGGGGCAGTTCCTCCCCGTTGTGTGGCTGGGGATCCTTGGCGCCAGCCTTGCCACCAAGAACGGCACCGCCGATCCAGGGCAGCTGATTGTTGAAAGCTTCGGGACCCTATCCATACCGGTGATTCTCTTGGTCATCCACGGACCAATCGCCACCAACATCATCAATATGTACACCTTTGGCGTCGCCACACAGGCCCTCGACATCAATGTCTCCCGCAAGAAGCTGTCCATTGCCGTCGGGGTCTTGTCCATGGCCGCGGTCATTGCCTTCCTTTTCGCTACCGACTTCGCTGAGGTCCTGCACAACTGGATCATTGCGATTGCCGCCTGGGTGGCCACGTGGGGCGGAATCATGGCTGTGCACTACTTCGTCTTTGAGAGGCGCCACAAGGACTTCTCCTACCTCTTCCTTGACCCGAAGTCGACGAAGCTCAAGGCCTTTAACCCCGCGGCGTTCCTTGCCTTCGCCGGCGGCATCTTCATGACCTGGATGTGCATGTACGGTTCGATTCCGGAGCTGCAGGGCCCCATTGCAACAGCGGTTGGCGGGATCGACTTCTCCTGGCTGGCGGGCACCGCCACCAGTGCGGGCATCTACTACGCACTGGGATACGGTCGATTCAACACGCGCATCGAGCAAGGTGTGCCTTTGGGGCTGAAACTGGACTACTCCGACGCGCAATTCATCCGTGAGCACGGTAGCGCCGAGTTTTTGCTTGCCGAACAGCGCATCGGTGACGTGGCGGCGACCGGAGACTTGCCTCCTGCTGAGATGCCCCCACTAGACAGGCACAAGACCGACCATTAGCCATGCATGACTCTGTGGGCCCGCGGCGATAACCTTCGCCGCGGGCCCAACCCCATGTGGAGTGGCCCGCGGTGCATTACCGAGACTTGTCATAAAGGACGAATCACGAAAAACCCTTGACCGTGAGCCAGGTCACTGTCATGATATATGCAACGAAGTTGCGTTAACTGCAACTACTTGGCGAAGGCCTCAAGCACGGAACATCGGGTGATCCGACAGGGAATCGCCTCCTCCCACGAATGCAAGGAGCACTAGATGAGATCGGTCTTTCTGGAAGAGATTGATGCGGAGAGCTATGCAAACTATCTGGCGCAATCCCACGCCACGGTGATCATTCCCGCGGGAGCCACGGAGCAGCACGGGCCGCACATGCCGCTGGGTGTCGACGCGATGCTTTCGCGCGCGATTGCCGGTGCCGTCGCCACGAGGCTGGGGGCTTTGGTTGCCCCGACGCTGGCCTACGGTTACAAGTCGCAACCGCGCTCCGGAGGCGGAAACCACCGGATCGGCACCACGAGCCTGAGCGGGGCCACCGTCACGGGCCAGGTCGAGGACATTTCCCGGTCGTTCATGGGTCAGGGATTCAACAACGTGGTGATCCTCAACGGACACTTCGAGAACTACCAGTTCATTTATGAGGGCCTGGAGATCGCCGTTGGCCGTGCCCGGGAATCGGGTTCCGAGGCGCGTGCGATGCTGCTGTCCTATTGGGACTTCGTTGACGAGGGCACCCTGGAGAGGGTCTTCCCCGACGGGTTCCTTGGCTGGGACATCGAGCACGGGGGCGTCCTGGAGACTTCACTGATGTTGCTGCTACACCCGGAGAAAGTCGATATGTCCCGTGCCCTGAGCCATCCGCCGGCGCAGCTAAAACCCTATGACATCTTCCCCGAAGATCCCGCACGCACCCCGGACAGCGGATGCCTGTCATCGCCGGTGGGTGCCAGTGCCGAACGCGGACAGCTCTTGCTAGATGCAGTCGTCAATGGCGTGGCTCGCGCCATCGAAGCCGAATACTCGCTGCCCGTGGCAGCACTGGAGGTGAAGTGATGTCGGTCGACAACCCAAACGACACCCGGGTCCAGCAAAACAAGGTGGCGCCAGATCCCGTTGAGGTCCCGAGGTTCATGGGGAGGAACATTCCGTCGGTGGACCGGCTGCTCATCAAGATCATCCCGCCGGTGCTGATTGCCGTGGTGATCCTTTTGGTGATACTCAATCCCGAGGGCGCGGCAAACGTCATCTCCGACATGCGCACCTTTGTCACCGGCAAGTTCACCTGGCTGTTCATCCTGTATTCGGTCATTGCGGTAGTTGTATGCATCTGGCTCGCCACCAGCCGGGTCGGCAAGATCCGTCTGGGGGGACCGAAATCCAAGCCGGAGCACAGCAAGTTCGCTTGGTATTCCATGCTCTTCGCTTGCGGGCAGGGCATTGGCCTGATTTTCTGGTCGGTGGCCGAGCCGATCATGCTTCGCGAGGAGAACCCCGTCATTCCCGTCGGTGACGCGGGCCCGGCAGAAGGCGCCATGGTCTGGTCCTACTTCCACTGGGGACTCACCGCCTGGGCCATGTACTGCGTGGTGGCGGTCTGCCTGGCCTACTCGCACCATAACCTGGGCAAGACCCTGACGTTCCGCGAGGCAACTGTCGACATCCTGCCCAAGTGGGCGCAGCGCGGTGCCGGTGTTATCGTGGAATTGCTGGCGATCATCGCCACGGTGCTGGGCCTGGCAACCTCCTTCGGGTTCGCCGCCATGCAATTCAGCTCCGGAATCACTTCGTTCACTGGCCTGGTTTCCAGCCCGGTGACCTGGCTGATCGTGATCCTCGCTTTGGGTTCGCTGACCGCGGTCTCGGCATTCTTCGGCATCAACAAGGGCATGCGACGCGTCAGTGAAACCAACTCGATTCTCAGCATCGTGCTGGTCATAGCCGTGTTCGTCTTCGGCCCGACGTTGTTCATCATCTCCAACCTGTCCCAGACCTTCGGCTCGTTCTTTACCAACTTCATCCCGATGAGCTTCTGGACCGACGTTTCGACCACGGCCCAACCGCTGGAATCCTGGCAGGACAGCTGGAACGGCTGGTGGACCGTATTCATCTGGTGCTGGGTCATCGCCTTCTCGCCGTTCGTGGCTGGATTCATTGCCCGTATTTCCCGCGGGCGCACGATCCGCGAATTCGTCATCGGCGTGACAGTGATTCCGTCGCTGATCGTGATGATCTGGATCGGAGTGATCGGGTCCTCTGCCATCTACTACGATGACAAGTCCGGCGGGGGAGTTTCCTCCTCGGTGGCAGAGGAGACCTCCAGCGGGCTGTTCGTGATGCTCCAGTCCATCCCCGTGGTCGGTGGCCTGCTGCTGGTGGTGGCCACGGTCCTGGTGGCCACCTACTATGTAACCTCCTTGGACTCGGGTACCTACGCGTTGGCGGAATTCGTCTCCTCGCCCAAGAAATCCGGTCCGGGGTTCCGTGTGGTCTTGGTGGCCAGCATCGCCGCTGTCACCATCGTCCTGCTGACGCTGGGCGGAACCGCGGTGGTCGACACGGTGCAAACCGGCACCATCATCGGTGCCTTCCCGTTCTCCTTCGTGATCTTGTTGATGATTGCCAATCTCATCCGCCGGCTCATCAAGCGAGACAAGAGCATCCGGCGGCTGGAAAAGGAAGTCAACGATCCCAGCCCGACCAAGCGCGTGGAATTCCTGCCCAGCGGGGAGGCCGTGCTGGTCAGCGAATCGGGGCCAGGGGTCGCGTCGGAGACGGATCCTTCCGGGCGCGGCTAACCGCAGCATTTCTCGCTAAGAGGGTGCCGAAGGCCCCGGCGGACCGCAGATCCTGCGGTCCGCCGGGGCCTTCGGCGTGCACTGCATCCGCTGGGCTGGCACCCGGTTGGCCGCAGGGAACCAGCATGAGGAATCATTTGCATTTACCGTGACCGGATGCCGTAGCTCGATCGAGCGGTAGCCCATGCCAAGTACGGCGGCGTGGTCCAGGTCCACCCTGCGCACCAGAAGTCGCAGGCGGCACACCGCGCTCATTCCGGAGAGCCTCTCTCCTGAGTGTTTGCAGGCCGGGGATTGTTCCGGCAGAAAGGGGCAGGTGCCCGGCATCGACAGGTTGGAATGCATCGCGGCCAGCATGTGGCCGTTGGGTTGGGAGCTCCAGTGGACGGAGAACCGCGGTTGCAGGCCCACCGTACTGGGCGACCCGGAAGCGCGGCTGGGCAAGTGGAAACAACCCAAGGCAAGGCCCAAGGCAGGCGCGGACCGTGGGGCTGTTGCAGCCATGTTGCTGAGTGTGTCCGCCGGATTCGGCGTGTCCTGCCGCGCCCCGGAATCGATTTCGCCTTCGAGAGCGTCTCTCTTCATGGCCTTGGAGGGGATAGGTGGGACACTGTCCGCTGCGCTTGCCCGGCCCAAGGGGGCGACGGGAGTGTCTGGCACGGGCTACCCTGCTGCGGGAGCGACGGCAGGATTTTCGCGACGCCACGATGGTATTGACTTTATACCCTGTGGCGAGCCCCTCAGTGCAGGGTAGCCACGACCCTGGAAGCTGCAGAACATGTGCCTGCGATCGGACGGGTAGCCGCCTGGGTGGCCGGGATCGCATCCGGGGTTTCCCCGCAACGAATCCCGTGCCCGTAATTTTTTCTAATGGTTGTGGCAAGCGTGGAGCTGGCTGCCAGGGGTGACCCACATGAGCCGGGCGTGAATCGGAACTTTTCTGACCTGCCCGATGACAATGTCTTTCCCGTCACTTGTCATTAGGTGTCCCGTCGGTCCGTCGCGGGCTTTGCAAGCGCTCGCGGCCGCAGAGGCAGGCCTATGTTGTTGTGCCGGGTCCTTGCGTGACGACCCTGGGAGGCATTTCTGCATGTCGTGGCGACCGGGGCCGGCAGCTTCCTTGGTTGGGCCAGGCGCGAAGATGCTATTCGTCGGGGACGCTGCCTTTTTCAGTCGGACGCCGTAGCCGCGGCGAGCCTCATTGTCCCTGATCAGGGGTCGTCCCGGTGTTGACCATCTTGGGTCCAGGGTATCGGTCAACTCGGCTCCGGGCAGTGGGGCGCGTTCCCCGCGATGCATTTACCCGGGGTCCGGTCGCGGTGGGCCTGGTGGTGCGCTGGACCCCTTCGTGAAGTGAGTGTGACGCGAGGAGGTCGAAGCCCTTGACAGTGATGCAGGGCACAAATACAGTTGGTGCAACGGCGTTGCAGGCAATGCAACTCAAAAACATTTCTGGTGGTTCAAAAATGATTCAGCGCAAAAACTCCGCGGGCGGCAGTGGTGTCCACGCGGATTCTGCCACGAGTACGCTCACCATCGACTCGGGACTCCAATCGGGCGGACCGGGTCCCGCCGGCATCGACAGCAAGACGCGCAACAAGGTCGTTGCCGCAAGCTTCATCGGCAATTTCGTGGAATGGTTCGACTATGCGGTCTACGGTTACCTCGCTGTCACCATCACTGCGGTCTTCTTCCCCGAGTCCGACCCGACGACGGGCTTGATGCTCACTTTCGCGCTCTTCGCGGTGTCGTTCTTCGTCCGCCCGCTGGGCGGATTCGTCTGGGGACACCTGGGAGACAAGATCGGGCGGCGCGAAGCGCTTTCCTGGTCGATCCTGATCATGTCGGCCGCAACATTTTGCATGGCCTTCATCCCTTCCTACAACACCATCGGCATCTGGGCCCCGATCCTGCTGCTGATCATCCGCGTCGTCCAGGGCTTCTCCGCGTCGGGCGAATACGCCGGCGCCACGGCCTTCCTGGTCGAATACGCCCCGGCCAACCGACGCGGCCTCTACGCCGCCGTCGTCCCGGCCAGCACCGCCACGGGCCTGTTGCTGGGCTCGCTCATGGCTGCAGTGCTTACCGGTTTGCTGGATGCGGGGCAGATGGAATCGTGGGGCTGGCGGCTGCCGTTCCTGCTGGCCGCTCCCATGGGCCTGATCGGCCGCTACATCCGCACCAGGCTCGAGGAATCTCCGGTCTTCACCGAGCTGGCGAAGCAGGAGACGGCCGAGGCGACCCCGGTAAGCTCGCTGTTCAAGAACCATTGGCGCCAGCTCATCCAGGCTATCGGCGCGGTGTTGCTGAACGCGGTGGGTTTCTACGTCATCCTCAGCTACATGCCCACCTACCTGTCGAAGGAGCTCGGTCTGGCGGAGGCGGCCTCCTATGCGGCGACCACCGTGGCCCTGGCCACCTACATCGGCTTCATCTTCGTCACCGGCATGCTTTCGGACAAGTACGGCCGCAAGAAGGTGTTGATGACGGCGTCGATCCTCTTCGTGCTGCTCACGGTTCCGGCTTTCATGCTGCTGGACACCGGCAACTTCCTGGTCATCGTGTTCGTGCAGATCCTGCTTGGAGGCATGCTCAGCCTCAACGACGGCACCCTGCCCAGCTATCTGGCCGAGATGTTCCCGACCCGGGTCCGCTACTCCGGGTTCGCCGTGTCCTTCAACCTCTCCAACGCGCTGTTCGGCGGCACCGCCCCGTTCGTGGCCACCGTGCTGATCGCCACCTCCGGATCCCTGCTGGCCCCCGGCTGGTACCTCATGGCGGCCGCAGTGATCTCCCTGGTCGCCGTGGCGCTCTCGGCGGAAACCAGCAAGAAGCCACTGGCCTAGGCCACACCAAACTTCCTTCCCAAACAACAATCACAAAAAACTCATCCAAGGAGTCAAACATGTCGAACACCACCGCTGGCGCAACCCAGATTTCCGAGCTCGAGCGCCTGAAGACCCTGCACAACGGCACCAAGCAGCAGCTGACCTTCTCGGACGCCGAGTTCGAGCGCCGCCTTTCCGGCCTGCGCCGGATCATGGCCGCCAAGGAACTCGACGCGGTCATCCTGACCAGCTACCACGGCATCAAGTACTACTCCGATTTCCTCTACACCACCTTCGGCCGCAACTACGCACTGGTGGTCACCGCCGACAGCTCGACCACCATCACCGCGAACATCGACGCCGGCATGCCGTGGCGCACCAGCTACGGCGACAACATCGTCTACACCGACTGGAAGCGCGACAACTTCTACTACGGCCTGCAGGAGGCCCTGAAGCGCAACGGCGTGAAGGCCGCGCGCCTCGGCGTCGAAGACGACGCCCTGCCGCTGCTGACCCGCCAGGCCATCGCCGCCACCTTCGACGGCGCGACCCTGGTCGATGTCTCGCAGGATGCCATGCGCCAGCGCATGATCAAGTCCGCCGAAGAGATCGAGGTCATCAAGCACGGCGCCCGCATCGGCGACCTCGGCGGCGAGGCCATCAAGGCAGCCATCCGCGAAGGCATCACCGAGTACGAGGTGGCCCTGATCGGCACCGAGGCCATGGTCCACGAGATCGCCAAGACCTTCCCGCACCGCGAGGTGCGCGACACCTGGGTCTGGTTCCAGTCCGGCATCAACACCGACGGTGCCCACAACTGGGCCACCACCCGCAAGCTGGAGCGCGGGGACATCCTCTCGCTGAACTGCTTCCCGATGACCAGCGGTTACTACACCGCCCTGGAGCGCACCTTGTTCCTCGGCGAGCCCGATGCCCGCTCGCTGCAGGTGTGGAACGCCAACGTCGAGGTGCACAAGCGCGGCCTGGAACTGATCAAGCCCGGTGCGGTCTGCAAGGACATCGCCGCGGAGCTCAATGAGATCTTCATCGGGCACGGCCTGCTGCCCAACCGCACCTTCGGCTACGGCCACTCCTTCGGAGTGCTCTCGCACTACTACGGCCGCGAGGCGGGCCTGGAGCTGCGCGAGGACATCGACACGGTCCTGGAGCCGGGCATGGTGGTCTCCATGGAGCCGATGGTCACCATCGCCGACGGCGAGCCGGGTGCCGGTGGCTACCGCGAGCACGACATCCTGGTCATCGGCGAGGACGGCGGCGTGGAGAACATCACCAAGTTCGGCTTCGGCCCGGAGAACAACATCATCGATGCCTAGCCTCGAACTGGCATGATGGGGCGGTGGGATGCATGCGTGCAACCCACCGCCCTTTGCCATGCGCCCGGCATGGGAATTTGCTTGCAGGCGAAAGTCCTTTGACGCAGAAGATGATTCAACTCCTGTCCAATGGCAACCTCGTCAACTCGAATTGGGACGGGAAGGATGCCGGGGCCTGAACCCCGCGCCGAGGAACATCAACCGCTGTGAGGCCCGACCGGGAGATTGGCCTTCCCCCGGGGGGTGAGCTCGTCACAGTATTTTTCCGAAGCAACCACTACCAGCGCTGAAGCCGGCCGACAGCGGCCATGGCCATCTCATTGAAGAGGTGCGGTCGAGTGGTCTGTCGGCCCATCGTCGCGCTTCCTCATGGGTTTCCCGTGGGCGTTCACATGCTTGCACGCAGCCACCTCTGCGCCATGTTCGCGGCCTGCTCCGGTGAGCTCATCGACACCAAGTGGTTCCCCGCCTCCAGCGCCGGAACCAGCCGCGCCGCTGACTGGGCGTCCCGCGCACCGTCCCCGCCTTCGCTGCGCGCCGGATCGAAGAGTTAGGCTCCTACGGCCCTCGCCGGTGCCGTGGCCTCCGAGGGGTGCCCGGTCTTCAAGGCGGCATGTATGGATGCCCGGACGTACCCCGGCGTCGAACAAGTCGAAATCGATGCCCAGGGGCCGTCGGGGCGTGCTCCCGCTGGATATCAAGCAATTGCGCCGCCCACGGCAGGCTGGCGACGTTGGTGCGGTCCTTGGTGCCTGTACTTGATTCGATGACCAATGAACTCACCTGGGATGTGAATGCGTTGACCGCGCTGGTACGTCTCAACGAGCCTGGCCTGGACGCCTGCGAGGCCCTGAGCGCCGCGCAGATTGCCGAGGTGTCCCGGTGGCGTGCCCGCGACGAGGAGCCGGTGCTCTCGGTGGCCAGTGCCGAAGTCGTCCGGCTGGCGAAGCGGATCGGTGAGCTCGACAAGGACCTGGCCGGCAACAACACGCGGATCACCGAACCGGTCAAGGTCATCGAGGCCGCACCGCTGCCTGGGATGAAGGGCTTCGGCGTCGTCACGGCCGCCACCTGCCTGGCCATTTGATCCCACGAAGGCCGGGTGCCTGCGGAGGCCGAAGCCGATCCCGGCCTCATCGGGCAGGGTCTGCCTCGGACGACACTGGTTCACCGAGTTACTTTCTGCCTGGGCACTGGGAGCCGCATGGCTGGTCCCGGTCCCCACCGTCCACCGTCCTTATCGGATCGGCCGACGACACGGATACCCTGGCGGGAAGTCTGGAATTCCCCGGACGCCCCGCGGCAACGCGTCCTCGGCGCCCTCGTGGCGTGCGGGTACCGGTCTATCCATCCGGTGATGGTGCCGGCACTGCAGTGAAGCCTCCCGTGCGCAGCATTGGAGCCGAAATGAGCGGGCAGGTCTGCGTCAGGGTCCTCGGACGCGACCGGGGGTTGGGCGGGTATCGGAGGCTGCTTGTTTGGGTGGGGGCGTTTCTGGAAAGATGCCCACGTAAAAGCTTGACGTGAGGACCGTCACACGGAGATACTAGTGCAATCGAGTTGCAATCAGTGCAACTCCTGTTCATTCTGGTGGTAGCCCAATGAATCAGAGCAACAACACTCCAACCGGCGAATTTCCCGAGAAGCATGCCGGTGCGACCTCGCACGCAGCAAGAAGGGGTGTGGACCTGGGCCCCACGCTCAGCGGCCAGGAACGTCCCCACCCCGGCGGGGTCGGCAAGAAGACCCGTCAAAAGGTCATCGCCGCAAGCTTCATCGGCAACTTCGTCGAGTGGTTCGACTATGCGGTCTACGGCTACCTGGCGGTCACCATCACCGCGGTCTTCTTCCCCGACTCCGACCCGGCCACCGGCTTGATGCTCACCTTCGCTCTTTTCGCTGTCTCTTTCTTCGTCCGTCCGTTGGGTGGATTCGTCTGGGGGCACCTGGGTGACAAGATCGGTCGTCGAACAGCTTTGTCTTGGTCGATCCTGATCATGTCGATGGCCACGTTCTGCATCGCCTTGATCCCTTCCTACGACACCATCGGCGTCTGGGCCCCGATCCTGCTGCTGATCATCCGCGTGGTCCAAGGATTTTCGGCTTCCGGGGAATATGCGGGGGCTTCGGCCTTCCTGGTCGAATACGCCCCGGCCAACCGCCGCGGCCTCTACGCGGCAGTGGTTCCGGCCAGCACCGCCACCGGCCTGTTGCTGGGCTCACTGCTCGCGGCGCTCTTGACCGGATTGTTGGATGCCGAGCAAATGCAGTCGTGGGGCTGGCGACTGCCGTTCCTGCTGGCAGCACCCATGGGCCTGATCGGTCGCTATATCCGGACCAAGCTTGAGGATTCCCCGGTTTTCAAGGAACTTGCCAATGAAGACAATGTCATCAAGGCACCCGTCAAGACGCTGTTCACGAACCACTGGCGCCAGCTCATCCAGGCGGTCGGCGCGGTGTTGCTGAACGCGGTGGGCTTCTACGTCATCCTCAGCTACATGCCCACCTACCTGTCCCAGGAACTGGGCTTGGACGAAACCGCATCCTACGTGGCGACCACCGTGGCCCTGACGACCTACATCGGCTTCATTTTCCTCACCGGCATGCTCTCGGACCACTTCGGACGCAAAAAGGTCCTCTTGAGCGCCTCGATCTCCTTCGTGGTGCTCACGGTTCCTGCTTTCATGCTTCTGGACACCGGCAACTTCCTGGTCATCGTGCTCGTGCAGATCCTGCTTGGAGGCATGCTCACCCTCAACGACGGCACGCTGCCGAGCTACCTGGCCGAGATGTTCCCCACCAGGGTCCGCTACACCGGGTTCGCCGTGTCCTTCAACCTCTCCAACGCCCTGTTCGGCGGCACCGCCCCGTTCGTGGCCACCGTGCTGATCGCCACCTCTGGCAGCGTCCTGGCTCCTGCCTGGTACTTGATGGCCGCCGCAGTGATCTCGCTGGTCGCCGTGGCGCTCTCGGCGGAAACCAGCAAGAAGGCCCTGGCCTGACGGCCGGCACCCATTCGCATATCCACCCACCCCGCAATGCCCCAGCCATAAGGACACCATCATGACCGATACCCCGGCCAATGCAACCAACGTTTCCGAGCTTGAGCGCCTCAAGACCCTGCACAACGGCACCAAGCAGCAGCTGACCTTCTCCGACGCCGAGTTCGAGCGCCGCCTTTCCGGCCTGCGCCGGATCATGGCCGCCAAGGAACTCGACGCGGTCATCCTGACCAGCTACCACGGCATCAAGTACTACTCCGATTTCCTCTACACCACCTTCGGCCGCAACTACGCACTGGTGGTCACCGCCGACAGCTCGACCACCATCACCGCGAACATCGACGCCGGCATGCCGTGGCGCACCAGCTACGGCGACAACATCGTCTACACCGACTGGAAGCGCGACAACTTCTACTACGGCCTGCAGGAGGCCCTGAAGCGCAACGGCGTGAAGGCCGCGCGCCTCGGCGTCGAAGACGACGCCCTGCCGCTGCTGACCCGCCAGGCCATCGCCGCCACCTTCGACGGCGCGACCCTGGTCGATGTCTCGCAGGATGCCATGCGCCAGCGCATGATCAAGTCCGCCGAAGAGATCGAGGTCATCAAGCACGGCGCCCGCATCGGCGACCTCGGCGGCGAGGCCATCAAGGCAGCCATCCGCGAAGGCATCACCGAGTACGAGGTGGCCCTGATCGGCACCGAGGCCATGGTCCACGAGATCGCCAAGACCTTCCCGCACCGCGAGGTGCGCGACACCTGGGTCTGGTTCCAGTCCGGCATCAACACCGACGGTGCCCACAACTGGGCCACCACCCGCAAGCTGGAGCGCGGGGACATCCTCTCGCTGAACTGCTTCCCGATGACCAGCGGTTACTACACCGCCCTGGAGCGCACCTTGTTCCTCGGCGAGCCCGATGCCCGCTCGCTGCAGGTGTGGAACGCCAACGTCGAGGTGCACAAGCGCGGCCTGGAACTGATCAAGCCCGGAGCGGTCTGCAAGGACATCGCCGCGGAGCTCAACGAGATCTTCATCGGCCACGGACTGCTGCCCAACCGCACCTTCGGCTACGGCCACTCCTTCGGCGTGCTCTCGCACTACTACGGCCGCGAGGCGGGCCTGGAGCTGCGCGAGGACATCGACACGGTCCTGGAGCCGGGCATGGTGGTCTCCATGGAGCCGATGGTCACCATCGCCGACGGCGAGCCGGGTGCCGGTGGCTACCGCGAGCACGACATCCTGGTCATCGGCGAGGACGGCGGCGTGGAGAACATCACCAAGTTCGGCTTCGGCCCGGAGAACAACATCATCGATGCCTAGCCTCGAACTGGCATGATGGGGCGGTGGGATGCATGCGTGCACCCCACCGCCCTTTCCGCTACGCAGTCATTTCTGCATCCGACGAAGAATCGAGCCCCACGCCATGATCCTGGACGAACACGACCGCGCCGGATACGCCACCGCCCTTGAACAAGCCCGTCTGGGTGCAGGCGAGGGCGGGGTGCCCATCGGATCGAGCATCTTCGAGAACGGCGTGATGCTGGGGGCCGGGCGCAACCGCCGCGTGCAAAACGGGGATCCGACGGCGCACGCGGAAATCGATGCGCTGCGCAATGCCGGACGCCGTGCCTCCTACGCCGGGACCACCCTGTATTCCACGCTGGCGCCCTGCGCCATGTGCTCCGGATCGATCATCCTCTTCGGCATCCGGCGTGTCGTGGTCGGGGAGGAGAGGACCTTCCCCGGGGAACTCGAGCTGCTGCGGTCCCGCGGCGTGGAGGTCGTGGTCATCGACGATCCCCGGGCCACCGC
This sequence comes from Arthrobacter sp. AQ5-05, assembly GCF_003287975.1. GTDB lineage: Bacteria > Actinomycetota > Actinomycetes > Actinomycetales > Micrococcaceae > Paeniglutamicibacter. The sequence continues at coordinate 17,720 of NZ_QMKQ01000010.1, read as the reverse complement.
ACTGATGGAAGAGTTCACCACCCGGAACCCGGGACTGTGGAACGAAGACATCGGCGTCGACGAGGCGCAGTAGCGTACAACTGTGAACGCATCCACCAACACACCATCCACCGGAGGAATCCCCATGGTTGCCCAAACGACCGAAACCCCCGCCGCGGAACCGCGCGGCGCCTCGGTCATTGTCAACGTCGTCGACGTGCTGCGCTGCTTCACCGTGGAGCACCCGGTGCTGGGCGTCACCGAGATCGCGGCGCAGGTGGGACTGCACAAATCCAGCGTCTCGCGCATCCTGGCCACCCTGGAGCAGGAACGCATCGTGGCCCGCGACGAGGCCACCCGCAAGTACTCCCTGGGCCTGGGACTCATCGCGGTGGCCGGGCCGCTGCTGGCCAACCTCGACGTGCGCCGGGTGTCCTTCCCCTTCCTGAACGAGTTGGCGCTGGGCACCGGTGAGACCGCGGTGCTGACCATCTGGGACGGGCTCGAATCCGTCTCGGTCGAACAGATCCCCAGCCTCCACCAGGTCAAGCACACCTCGGCCATGGGCAGCCGCTACAACACCGCGCTCAGTGCCTCGGTGCAGGTCTTCCTGGCCCATGAGGAAGCGGGGCGCGCGGCGGCGCTGCTGGAATCCGGGGCCGTGGTGCTGCCCCAGAACACCGCCCGCGCCCGCGCCGACTACCTCACGCGACTCGAGGCCGTGCGCCGCCGCGGCTATGCGGCCAACCACGGGGAGACCTCGCCCGACGAGGTGGGGGTGGCCGCCCCGATCTTCGACCACCGCGGCGCGGTGGTCGCCAGCGCCATGATCGCCGCCCCGTACTACCGGGTCTCCGAGGAACAACTCCAGCAGCTCGGTGCCGCCTGCATGCGGAACGCACGGCAAATCAGCCTTCGCCTGGGCGCCCAGGTGACCTAGGGACGGGAACCTGTCATGTTTGAACCACGTGGTGCGCACACCTTCGACTACTCGCTGCACGAAGGCACGCCGACGCGCATGCAATTCCACTTTGCCGACTCCATGGCCATGCCGGTGGCCATCCAGACCTGGGAACTGGACCCCGGGGGACACGAGGGCATGCACTCCCACGACCCGGAAACGATCGCGCTGGAGGAGTTCTACCTGGTGCTCGAGGGCACCGCGCGGATGCAGGTCGGGGCCGAGCACCACCAGCTGCGTGCCGGGGACAGCGTCCTGGCCCCGGCCGGCGTGGAGCACGATCTGCGCAACACCGGGGACGGCGTGCTGCGCGTCCTGGTGGTCTGGGGCGAAGCCGGGCACAAGGACTTCTCCTCGTTCGGGTCCCTGGCCGGGGCGCTGGCGGCCCGGGGCACGAAGCCCTGAATCACGGCGCCCGGTGCGCTCCGGCGGCGCCCGGGCGCCGGATGTCTTCCATGTCCGCGAGCCACCCATCGAGCAGCGCGCCGGTTTGCCCGGGCTGGTCCAGGTGCGCGTTGTGGCCGGCCTCCTCGAGCACCGATACCGTGCAGTTGCCATAGCGCCCCGCCAGCGCCAGCTGGTCCTCGAACCCCACCACGTGGTCCTGGCGGCCCGCGATGAGAAGCACGGGTCCGCCGAATGACGACACCCGATCCTCGGGTTCGACGGCCAACGGGTAGTTCCCGGCTATCCGGCCGACGGCCCTGCGGTCAAAGGCGCGCAGTCCCGGAAGCGCGCAATCGCGGAAGCGCTCCCAGTTCCCGCGGGACTGGATGACCGCCAGCTCCGCGTAGTCCGTCGCGTCCGCCGGGTCCAAGGATGCCAACAGGTGCGGGTCGGCGTGCAGGATCCTCCGGGGCGGCAGTGTGCGGCGGGACTTCTCGGCCACGACCACCGGGCACAGCAGCCCCAGGCCCATGACCCGGTGGCCAAATTCGGCCACCAGGTGGCGGGCAAGCATTCCGCCAAACGAATTGCCCAGGACCGCGAAGTGCTGGCCTCCAAGATTTTCGCGGACGAAGTCCACCACGGCCTCGGCGACCGCGTCGGAGCTGCGGATCTGCGGCCCTGCAACGGAACGGCCCATTCCCGGCAGATCGAGGTAGATCCGTCGCCATGTGCCCCGCGCGGCAAGCACCGGGTCGAGCCCGAGCAGCAGCCGGTGGTCCACGCACAGTCCGTGGATCATGAGGATCGGTGTTCCGGAGCCAAACTCGACAAAGTGCACCCCTGCACGCTAGCAGCCCGCCGGGCAGGCCGGGGCGTCGCGCTATGCGGGGACCGGGGCGTGCATCGGGGTTTCCATGAGCCGGTAGTACACCGAAACCTGTATTCATGGTTCCGTGTATCGGGCGCGGCTTGCGCTGCGACCGGTGTGGTCCGGACCACTTCGGCGATAGTGTGGATCCATGTCGAACACCCCGCATTCGCAACACTTCGATGTCATCGTCGTCGGCGCCGGCCTGGCCGGGCTCGTCGCCGCCACCGAAGTCACGGCGGCCGGAGCGCGCGTGCTGCTGCTGGACCAGGAACCCGAGACGAACCTCGGGGCCCAGGCACATTGGAGCTTCGGCGGCATCTTCCTGGTCGATTCGCCGGAACAGCGCCGGCTGGGCATCAAGGACTCCGAGGACCTGGCCCTGCAGGACTGGGAGAACACCGCGGGCTTCGACCGTGCCGAGGACGACTGGGCGCGCAAATGGGCGCGGGCCTACGTGAGGTGGGCTGCCGGCGGCAAGCGCGAATGGCTGCACCAACGTGGCATCCGCTTCTTCCCCGTGGTCGGATGGGCCGAACGCGGCGGGGCCGGTGCCCAGGGCCCGGGCAACTCCGTGCCGCGCTTCCACATCACCTGGGGCACCGGGCCCGGCTTGCTCGAGCCCTTCATCCGGGCCGCCCGCACGGCCGAGGCCAAGGGCCAGCTGACGATGCTCTGGCGCCACCGGCTCGACGAGCTGGACACCGAAAACGGAGCCGTCACCGGGGTGAGAGGCACGGTGCTGGAACCAGACCCGTCACCTCGGGGCATGGCCAGCAACCGCATCAAGGCCGGGGACTTCGAGTACTTCGCCCCGGCGGTTGTTATCGCCACCGGCGGCATCGGGGGAAACCTGGGCAAGGTGCGCGCCGCGTGGCCGCAGCGGCTGGGAACCCCTCCCGAAGCCATGGTGTCCGGGGTGCCCGCCCACGTGGACGGGCGTGGCCTGGACATCGCGCAAAGGGCCGGCGCGCGGCTGGTCAACGAGGACCGGATGTGGCACTACACCGAGGGCATCGCCAACTGGAACCCCGTCTGGGAGAACCACGGGATCCGCATCCTGCCCGGACCCAGCTCGCTGTGGCTGGACGCAACCGGCAAGCGGCTGCCCGATCCGCTGTGGCCGGGCTTCGACACCCTGGGCACCCTGGAGCATCTGCGCGCCACCGGGCACGACCACAGCTGGTTCATCCTGAACCGGCGCATCATCGGGAAGGAATTCGCGCTTTCCGGATCGGAACAGAACCCGGACCTCACCGGCAAGGACATCCGTGCGGTGCTGGCACGGGCCCGCGTGGATGTTCCCGGTCCGGTCCAGGCGTTCCTGGACCACGGGGAAGACTTTCTCCAGGCGTCGACGATCGACGAACTGGTGGCCAAGATGAACCGGCTCACCGGCTCCGGCCTCCTGGATCCCGTCAAGGTGGCAGAGGTCCTCAAGGCCCGGGACTCGGCGGTGGCAAACCCCTTCGGCAAGGACGGACAGATCGCGGCCATCACCTCGGCCAGGAAGTACCTGGGCGACAAGCTGGTCCGCAGCGTCAAGCCGCACCGGATCACCGATCCCCAGGCCGGTCCGCTGGTTGCGGTGCGGCTGAGGATCCTGACGCGCAAGTCGCTCGGAGGCATCCAGACCGACCTGGATTCGCGGGTGCTGGACGCTGCGGGGAACCGGGTCGCCGGGCTCTACGCGGCGGGCGAAGCCGCGGGATTCGGCGGCGGGGGATACCACGGCTACCGTGCGCTGGAGGGAACGTTCCTGGGCGGATGCCTCTTCAGCGGAAGGGCTGCCGGCCGGCATGCAGCAGCGGCCCAGGCGCGGGCATGGGTCGAGCCACCAACATCCCCTTGAAGGTGCTGGGAGCCGGTGGCTCGAGGGTGGGCGGAACGGTCAGTGCGTGAAGTGGTACACCGTTCCGAAGAGCACCGCCGAGACGCTGAACGCGACGCCGATCATCATCGGTGCCCATGTCCCCTGGACGGCAATCAAGAAGACGGCGAACGTCGTAAACAGCAATGTCGCCAGGATGCCGCCGAGGATGATCGATCCGCCGCCGTGGTGGTGCACGGCAGTCTGTACATTTCGATGAAATAGAGTAGCCATAACCTCAGGGTAGGCCGAAGAACCGGGAAATACGAGGGAAGAAATCATGAAGGATCCAATGCAGGCAACGACCGGTGACTGGCGCCAGGTTTTTGGTGCCCTGGCCAACGAGGAGACCCGCCGCTACTACGCCCAGCAGGTCCTGGGCCTGGACAGCGACCTGCGGCCCGAACGCGCGGCCAAGGCCAGGGCCAATCTCGCCAACGCGGGACTCTTGGACGGGGATGGAGCGGTGGATAACCGCCTGTTTGCGCGCGTCTTGGCCTCCGGCGCACGGAAGGCCCCGAAGGAAGGGACCGACCGCTTCCTCGACGCCGCCGGACGCATCGATCGCTACCCCAAGAACCTTGAGGAGCGCCTGGGTTTGCTGCGCGTGGTGGCAGGCAAGGTCATGGTCCACGGGCAGCAACTCACCGAGGTGGAACTGACCGCCAGGCTGGCGGAGTTCACCGACAACCCGGTGTTGCTGCGCCGTTACCTCGTCGACCACGGGATGCTGCTGCGCCAGCCGGATGGCTCGGTGTATCGCTTGGCCGACGGCTCCGATTAGGAGTGGAAATTGTGTCAACCGTCCCCACGGGGTAATTTCTTTGTGAACGGTTTCCGGCATTTGCCACCTTCCGTCCCCGCGTTCCAGGAGCCCCATGTCTGACCCCTATGCCCGCCCCGGTGGCGATCCGAGCCATGGATCGTGGCCGACCCCCGGCGGGCACCCGGGGCAATACGCCCAGAACCAGCAGCCCTATCCGGGGCATTACCCTCCCCGGGGCCACCACGGCACCGTCGGCGGCTACCTGCCCCCGCGCACGCACGGGATGACGGTCTTCGCGATGGTCACCGGCATCGTGGCCGCGGTCCTCTCGCTGGTCCCCTTTGTGGGCTTTGTATCCTTTGTGTTGGGACCCTTGGCGATGGTGCTGGGCATCGTGGGCATCGCCAAGCGGATCAGCAGCCGCGGCTTCAGCGTCACGGCCCTGGTGACAGGGACCTTCGCGTTGCTGGTGTCGATCCTTTACGCGGTGCTGTTCTCCACGATGCTCTCGTACTTCGACAACACCCAAAGCTTTGAATTCAGCGCCAACGGGACCGGGGAATACCAGATCACCGTGGCGAAGACCGCGGACCCGCCGGAAACCACCAACCAGCGCGGGACCTACGCGCAGACGGTGGAAGCCTCCACGCTCTTCGGCGGCATCACCGCCACCAACCCGGGAGGCAGCGACGAGGACGTCAGTTGCCGGATCCACGACACGGCGGGAAACCTGCTGGTGGAGGACGCACAATCCGGCCCCCATGCGGTGGCCGTATGCGAGCTCAGTGATGTGCTGGTGCGCAAGGTCGAGGACATCCAGTTTCCCGACCAGGTCAACGCGCGCGAGCTGGACTGACTATTTTCCGGCGTCCCGGTTCTTGCGGGCCTCGATGACCCGGCGGATCGAGAGATCCAGCACCGGGTAGTCGGCACCGGGTCCCAACGCCATGAAGCACGGGGCCTCGTGGTCCGGGAGCGTGAGCCCGTCGTAGCGGAAGCCCCGGTATCGACCGCCGGCGCGGCGCACCAGCAGTGCGCCGGCGGAGACATCCCAGGCCCTGGTGTCAAAGCCGATGGTTGCATCGCACCATCCGGCGGCCACGTGGGCCAGCGCCAGGGCCGCGGATACCTTTCGGCGCACCGTGGCAAAGGACGAGACCCAGGAGCCGAACTCGCGCAGGGCCGATTCCCCGTCGCGGGCGATTGCCTCGGCCGAGGGGTAGTCGGTCATGATGTTCGCGTGCCGCTGCTCGGGCCTGGGCGAGGGGGCCAGGATGCTCCCGTTCAGGTAGGCATGCTCGGCATCGGCGGTGAACTCCAAGTCGGCGATCGGGTCCAGCACGACGGCGGCGAGCAGTTCCCCGTTGCGGGCCGCGGCAATGGAGATGCAGAAGAAGGCGACTCCGTGGGTGAAGTTGCTGGTGCCGTCGATGGGGTCCACGATCCACTGGATGGAGCCGGTGCCCGTGCGACCGCCCTCTTCGCCCAGCACCCAGGAGTCGGGTTCGGCCGCCAGGAGGTGTTCGCGGATCACCGCCTCGCTGCGCCTGTCGAAGGCCGTGACCAGGTCATGGGCGTTGGTCTTGTTCTCGCGTTCCACCCCGGATCGAAACGCCTCGCGCAGGATCGGTGCGGCCAGCCGCGCGGCGTCCAGTGCAATGGTGCGCAATCGTGCGGCCAGGTCGATATCGGAGGTGCTGAAGTTTGCGGTGCTCACGATCCACCAGCCTAGCGCCGCTGTGAGAAGCATCAAATTAGTTTGACTAGGCAACTAAATTGCCAATATGGTTGCCCCGGGCAACATTTGCCTTGGTCAACCATATTCTTGAAGGAGCTCGATTCCTTGTCGCGCGGCGAAACACCAACCCTTGAACTGGTCGAAAGCCTCATGGCGCTGCGGCGCACGCTGCGATGCGTCGAGCACGCGGGGGAGGCCAACGGATCCCTGGGGTTTGCCGCACTGGGCGTGCTGGCCTACATCCAGCGCCACCAGCCCACCCGTGCCACCGACGTCGCCCAATGGATCGGCATCGGTCCCGCAGCGCTGAGCCGTCAGGTCGCCGAACTCGAGGGTGCGGGATTGCTCGTGCGCGCGCCGAGCCCCACCGACGCCCGGGCCCAGCTGATTTCGCTCACCCCCAGGGGTGCGGAAGAGATCGGACAGGCCTACATCAGGCGCGCCGGCCTGCTCGCGGGGTTGCTCAAGGACTGGGACGAGGCGGAAATCTCCGCTGCCGCAGCCACCGTGAACGAAATCCAGGGCGTGCTTCGCGCCGGCCTGGATGCCCGTGGCGGCAAGACCACCATGGCCCCGCGGGGCCCAGAGGAGAACCCCAATGTCTGAGCAGCAGTCGGTCGACCTGACGCGGGAGCGCCACGGCGACCAAGCGCAGATGAGCCAGAAGGAAGTGCTGCGCTCCATCACCGGTGTCTTGGCGTCCTTCTTCGCAGCCATGCTGGCAACCACCATCGTTGCCATCGCCCTGCCCACCATCATGGATGCCCTGGATGGCACACAGACCGACTTCAACTGGGTCATCACCGCGGCCCTGCTGGCCAACGCCGCCACCACCCCGATCTGGGGCAAGCTCGCCGACCTCTTTGACAAGAAGAAGCTGCTGCAAATCAGCATCGTCATCTTCGTGTCCGGCTCCATGCTGGCGGGATTTGCCATCAACATCCCCATGCTCATGAGCGCCCGCGTCATCCAGGGCATCGGCATGGGAGGGCTGACCGCCATGGGCATGGCGGTCATCGGCACAGTCATCCCGCCGCGCGAGCGCGGCAAGTACTCCGGCTACTTCGGCGGGGTGATGGCGGCCGCGACGGCCGGCGGACCGCTGCTGGGCGGCCTGATCGTCGATTCCCCGCTGGGCTGGCGCTGGACCTTCTTCATCGGGATCCCCATCGCCATCATCTCCATGTGGCTGATCCACAAGACCCTGCACATCGCGCACATCCCGCGCAAGGTCTACATCGACTGGGCCGGCGCGGTGCTGGTGACCATTTCGGTCTCCGTGCTGCTGGTCTGGGTGTCCTACGTGGGCAAGGAGGGCTTCTACGAGTTCAACTCCTGGCAGACCTACGCGATGGTCGGCGGCTCGCTGGTGCTCATCGCGCTGCTGCTCTGGGTCGAGGGCCGGGTCCCGGAGCCGGTGATCCCGCTGCGCATCATCGCCACCCGCACCACCGCCCTGGCGATCCTGGCCTCGATCTCCATCGGCGTGGCCATGTTCGGATCCGGTGCCTTCCTGGGCCAGTACTTCCAGGTGGCCCGCGAGGCGAGCCCCACCCTGGCCGGGGTCATGACCCTGCCGATGATCGCCGGCAACCTCTTCGGCTCGGTCTTTTCCGGCCAGCTGATCTCGCGCTTCGGGCGTTGGAAGATCTTCCTGGTCATCGGCGCCATCCTCAACGTCGGCGCACTGGGCCTGCTGGGCATGATGTCCCACGACACCAACTACTGGATCCTGGCCACCGGCATGTTCTTCAACGGCCTGGGCATGGGGTTCATGCTGCAGAACCTGGTCCTGGCGGTGCAGAACACCGTGAAGGTCACCGATATCGGCACCGCCAGCTCCTCGGTGGCCTTCTTCCGGGCCGTCGGGGGCGCCGCCGGCGTGGCGGTGCTCGGTGCGATGCTTTCGGACAAGGTCTCGGTGCTGGTGCTGGATGCGTTGAAATCCGCGCACCTGGTTTCGCCGGACGGTTCCACGGGGGTCGCGGCAGGGGGAACCTCGCTGAATCTCACGGAGATGCCGCCGGCGGTGCGCCTCATGTATGAAAACGCGCTCGGCGATGCCACCGGCGTGGTGTTCATGACCTCGGCCATCGTCGCCGTCGTCGGCCTGGTGTGCATCCTGTTCATCAAGGAAGTGCCGCTGCGCCGAACCGTGTAAATGTGTTATCGCTGGTTGACGTGGGCAAAGACCGGTCGTTTCGGATGAAGTGACCCGGGCTTTGGATGGTGTATCCGAGACTTCGGTCACGCCCCTTGCGTAATGTGAGCTGCGTCGTACCCACGGAAGGAACCGCGATGACCAGCACCCCCACGCAAGGCAGCACCGCAGCACCCGCGCTCAAGAAGGTCCTGGGCCGATGGGACACCCTCGCCATCGGCGTCGGCGCCATGATCGGCTTCGGCTGGGTGGTGCTCACCGGCGACTGGATCACCACCGCGGGCCCGCTGGGCGCATCCCTGGCCATGGTCGTCGGCGGCGGCATCATGGCCGTGGTCGGGTTGACCTACGCGGAACTGGTGGCAGCGATGCCGCGGGCCGGTGGCGAGCACAACTACCTGCTGCGGGCCATGGGCGCCCGCTGGTCGTTCGCCGGATCCTGGGCCATCGTGGGCGGGTACATCACCATCGTCGCCTTCGAGGCCGTGGCCCTGCCCAAGACCGCGCTCTATCTCTTCCCCGACCTGAACAAGGTCCACCTCTGGGACATCGCCGGATCCGAGGTCTACCTGACCTGGGCGCTGGTCGGCGTCCTGGGCGGGGTGGCCATCACGGCCATCAACATCCGCGGCATCAAGACCGCCGGGGTCGTGCAGACCTTCGTGGTGCTCTTCCTCTTCGCCATCGGCGCCGTCCTGCTCTTCGGGTCCTTCACCGGCGGCTCCACGCAAACCATGGAGCCGTTCTTCAACAACGGCGTCGCCGGGTTCTTCGGCGTGATGATCATCGTCCCGTTCATGTTCGTGGGCTTCGACGTGATCCCGCAGTCCGCCGAGGAATGCGACATCGAGCCAAGGCGCATCGGGAAGTACGTCGTCATCGCCGTGCTCATTGCCACCGCCTGGTACGTCATGGTCATCCTGGCGACCTCCTCCGGCATGGGTCCCGCGGCCCTGGCCACCTCGGACCTGGCCACCGCCGATGCGATGGGCGCGCTCTTCGGCTCGGCCATGATGGCCAAGGTGCTGATCGCCGGCGGCATCGCGGGCATCCTGACCTCCTGGAACTCGCTGCTCATGGGCGCCTCCCGGCTGCTCTATGCGATGGCCGCCTCCGGCATGCTGCCGGCCTGGTTCGCCAAGCTGCATCCAAGATTCCACACCCCGGTCAACGCGCTGCTGTTCATCGGCGGGCTCTCGGTGCTGGCCCCGTTCTTCGGCTCGGCCATGCTCGGCTGGCTGGTCGACTCCGGCTCCCCGTCCATCGTGATCGCCTACCTGCTGGTCGGCGTCGCCTTCGTGATCCTGCGCAAGCGCGAACCGATGATGGAGCGCCCGTTGCGCATCGGCGGGAAGGGCAACTTCGGCAAGGCCATCGGCATCACCTCGGTGATCTTCTGTGCCGGGCTGATCAGCCTCTACCTGCCGGGCATGCCCGCTGCCATCGGGATCCAGCCGTGGCTGCTCTTCGGTGCCTGGTGGGCCATGGGCTTCGCCTTCCTGGTGCGGGTGCCGCGCGGCATCGAACCGGGCATCAACGCCGAGGACGAACTGCTGGCCCGCCTGGCAATGCGCAAGGCGGCCAAGGCCAAGGCAGTATTCGGGCAAGCCCCGCAGATTGTCCCCGCCGAAAACAACGTGAAGGAATCCGAACGCGCATGAGCAGGATCCGCCCCCTTGAGGGAATCATCGTCGCCGACTTCTCCCGGGTCCTGGCGGGCCCGCTGTGCACCATGACGCTGGCCGACCTCGGTGCCACCGTCATCAAGGTCGAGCGCCCCGGAACCGGGGACGACACCCGCAGCTGGGGGCCGCCCTTCTCGGCCACCGGCTCGACCTACTTCGAATCGGTGAACCGCAACAAGCAGTCGGTCGCCCTGGACCTCTCCGACCCCGCGGACAGGGACGTGGCCAGGGAGTTGGCGCTGCGTGCCGACGTGCTGGTGGAAAACTTCAAGCCCGGCGGCATGGACAAGCTCGGCCTGGGCTACGCGGAGCTCTCCGCGCAGAACCCCGGACTGGTCTACGCCTCGATCTCCGGCTTCGGCTCCACCGGGGGAGCCCACCTGCCCGGCTACGACTTCATCGTCCAGGCCCTGGGCGGGCTCATGTCGATCACCGGGGAGGCCGGCGCCGACCCGATGAAGGCAGGGGTCGCGTTGGTGGACGTGCTCACCGCCAAGGACGCAAGCATCGGGGTCCTCGCGGCACTGACAGCCCGAAACGCCTCCGGGCACGGCGCGCACGTAGAGGTCAACCTGCTCTCCAGCCTGCAAGGAGCCCTGGCCAACCAGGGCCAGGCGTACCTGGGGGCGGGCAAGGTCGCCACGCGCATGGGCAACGAGCACCCCTCGATCGTTCCCTACCAGTTGCTGGCGTGCGCCGACGGATCCGTCGCCGTGGCCTGCGGCAACGATCGCCAGTTCGCCAGGCTCTGCACCGAGATCGGGGAACCGCAGCTTTCCTCCGATGCGCGCTTCGCGACCAATTCGGCCCGCGTGGCGAACCGCGAGGTGCTCATCCCGCTGCTCGAAGACGCGCTGGGTGCCGACACCGGCGCCAACTGGCAGTCCCGCTTCACCGGCATCGGGGTGCCGGCCGGAAAGGTCGCGGGCATCGACGAGGGCCTGGCCTATGCCGAGTCCCTGGGACTGGAACCTGTCATCGAGGTGCACACCGCCGCGGGCATCCCCGCGGGGAAGCAGGTGCGCCATCCGATCACCTGGACCCCGGAGCTCGATGCCCCCACCCTGGCCCCGCCGCAATTGGGCGAGCACACCGAGAGCATCCGCGCCTGGCTGGGAAGCACTACCGAACCCGTCCCCGGCTCACGGGGCGTGGCGCAGCTGAACCCCTGATTCCTCGCGGCGCAACGCCAGCCACAGGTGCGCGGCGACATCCGGATCGTCCAGGTCCACGCCCAGGAGGCCGGATGCCACCGAAATCCGGTGGCGCAGCGAATTTCGGTGGATGTCCAGGGCCCTCGCCGCGTCTTCCCAGGTGCCGCGGGCCCCGAGGTAGGCACGCACGGTGGCCAGCAGGTCGGCGCGCGGATACTGCGCCAGCGCCCGCACCCAGCCGGCGGCCTTGGCGTCCTCGCTGGCGTCCACCGCCACCAGGTGCCCGGCCGGGGCCTGCAGCACGGCCCGGCGCAACACCGCAAGGTTCCCCGGGATCTCGCCCAGGGACACCGGATCACCCAGTGCCGCGGCCAGCGACCCAAAGTCCTCCGGCTCGGCAGCCCCGGCGATCCCCAGCAGCGCATCTTCCTCCAGGGACCGCCCGCGCCCGTCCGCCGGCCTGCTGCCGATCCCCGAGGCCGGCAGCACCAGGTAGAGGATCTCGTCCTGCACGTGGCGCAGCGTGCAGGCGTCCACCGCGGCGGCCAAATCGGGCAATCCCGGATCGGCCACCAGCTTCGCGGCGGCCCGCGCCGCCAGTCCCGGATCGTCCCCGGGGGAGAGCCGGACCCCGAGCAGCCGGACCCGGTTGGGAAGCTCGGCCAGGCCCACATCCTCGGCCACCATGTGGGCCGCCTCGGTCTGCCCGTGCAGCAACAGCTTGGTGGTCGCCGCGCCCAGTGCGTGGGTGGTGCCCACCACGACCTCCCGTTGCCTCGCCCGCAGGGCCAGCAACGTGGAGACGGTCATGATGACCTGTCGGTCGGCGCGGGTCAGCGTGCGCCCCGAGCCGATGCACAGAAACCCGTGGATCCGGGTGCCCAGCAGGATCGGGTAGAGCACCACCGGCTGGCCCTGCACCTCGAAGGTGGCGGCCGAGGGAACCCCGGCCTTGTTGAAGCGGATCGATTCGGCGCGCAGGTGCCCCACCAGCGAACCGGCCGAGGCCGGCCACACGGTCTCGGCCCCGGCATCCGCCGGAAGGTACGCTGCCCACCCGCCCAGCGCCTGGGCCAGCCCGCGCACCACCGCGTTGGTGGCATCCGGACGCATCGCCGCCCGGGCCAGTGCGGTCTGCGTACCCAGCGAATCCATCAGGTTGGCGGTGTCGTCCCGGGCGGACAGACGCCAATAGGCGCGTGAGACGTGCTGGAACGGCACCCCGTCGGGCACGATCGCCAGCTCGATGCCCGCAGCCCGGCTTGCTTTCAGCACGTGCCCGGGCACCTCGGTGAGCCACGGCCCCAGGCCCAGGCCTACGGCCCGCACGTCGTTTGCGCCGAGCCGGGCCATGTAGGCGACGGAGAGCGCCGCGGACTTGGCAAAGGGCATGCCGGTGGTCAGCAGCAGCTCACCGCCCTCGAGGTACGGGGTCGGGTCCTCCAGCTCGGAGACGTGCACGCCGGTCACCGGTTTGGCGCTGAATTGCGCGCCAGGGGCGGGCACCAGCTCGGGCCCGAGCTCGGCACCCATCTGCAACAAGGAGATCATGGGTTGAATTATCCAACACGTACGGGCTCCTTGGGCAAATCATCCAATGACGCGTGTCACGCCCTGGCATAACGTGGAGCGCATGACCGAAACGCTCCCGGCCGTCGATGCCGCCACCATTGCCCAGTCCCGCCACCTCGCCACCGCCATCCCCGGCCCGCGTTCGGTCGCCTTGCACGCCGAACGCACGGAACAGGTGACCAACGGCTTCGGGATCGCCCTGCCGGTCTTCGTGACCCGCGCGGACGGCGGCATCATCGAGGACGTCGACGGCAACAGGCTCATCGACTTCGCCTCGGGCATCGCTGTGACCTCGCTGGGCGCCAGCAACAAGCGCGTGGCGCAGCGCGTCGCGGCGCAGCTCGAGGCCTTCACCCACACCTGCTTCATGGTCACCGAATACGAATCCTTCACCCAGGTCTGCAAGTGGCTCAACGAGAACACCCCGGGCGACTTCGAGAAGCGCACCGGCCTGTTCTCCACCGGTGCCGAGGCCGTGGAAAACGCCATCAAGATCGCCCGCGCCGCCACGGGACGCGCGAACGTGCTGGTCTTCGACGAGGCCTACCACGGCCGCTCGCTGCTCACCATGGCCATGACCGCCAAGGTCAACCCTTACAAGCTGAACTTCGGCCCGCTGCCGGCCGAGATCATCCGCGCGGCCTCCGCCAACCCGCTGCGTCCCGCCCAGGGACTGGCCGCCGGCGCCGAGACCGCGCTGGAATCGGTCGAAGCCACCATCCTCGAGCACGGCGCGGAAACCTTCGCCGCCATGGTCATCGAACCGATCCAGGGCGAGGGCGGCTTCATCGTCCCGGCCGAAGGATTCATCCCGGGCCTGCGCAAACTCGCCGACAAGTACGGCATCGTGCTGGTCATCGACGAAATCCAGGCCGGCATGGGCCGCACCGGAACCCTCTTCGCTTCCGAACACGAGGGTGTCGCCGGGGACCTGATCCTCACCGCCAAGGCACTGGCCAACGGCGTCCCGCTCTCCGCGGTCACCGGACGCGCAGAGCTGATGAACGCACCGCACGCCGGCGGGCTGGGCGGCACCTACGCCGGCAACCCGCTGGCCTGCGAGGCCGCACTGGCGGTCTTCGAACAGTTCGAGGACGGCACGCTGCTTCACAAGGCCAAGCGCATCGAGGCCGTGGCCCGCGAGATCCTGGAGCCCTTGTTGTCCTCCACTTCCATCGTTGCCGAGGTCCGCGGCCGCGGCGCCATGCTCGCCATCGAGCTCGCCGATGCCACAACCCTGGCACCGCGCGCGGATTTGGCCAAGGAGATCTCCGCGGCCTGCCACGCCGCCGGCGTGCTGACCCTGACCTGCGGCACCCACGGCAACGTCGTGCGCCTGCTGCCTCCGCTGGTCATCGGCGAAGAACTGCTGCGCGACGGACTGAACGTCCTGGCCCGGGCCATTGCCGACGCCGCCAAGTAGCCTGCCCGGCACCCGGACTTCCCGACCCTCTTTCTCCAAGGAGCATTCCATGACCATCACCACCCACGAATCCCACCAGCTGGACCCGGCCGACCTGATCAACTTCGACGCGCTGCTTTCCGCCGAGGAACTCGCGCTGCGCGCCAAGGTCCGCAGCTTCGTGAACGAAGCCATCAAACCCAACATCGCAGGCTGGTACGCCGACGCGGTCTTCCCGCTGGAAATCGTCCCGGAAATGGCCAAGCTCGGCCTGCTGGGCATGCACCTGAAGGGCTATGGCTGCGCCGGTGCCAGCGCCGTGGAGTACGGCATCGCCGGCAGCGAGCTGGAGGCCGGCGACTCGGGCCTGCGCACCTTCGTCTCGGTGCAGGGATCCCTGGCCATGAGCGCCATCTACAAGCACGGCTCCGAGGAGCAGAAGAACGAATGGCTGCCGAAAATGGCCGCGGGCGAAGCCATCGGCTGCTTCGGGCTGACCGAACCGACAGCGGGCTCGGATCCCTCCGCCATGAAGACCTTCGCCCGACGCGACGGGGACGACTGGGTCATCAACGGCACCAAGCGCTGGATCGGCCTGGCCAATGTCGCGCAGGTTGCGGTCATTTGGGCGCAGACCGATGCGGGCATCCGCGGCTTCGTGGTCCCCACGCAGACCGCCGGCTTCAAGGCGACCCCGATCGAGCAGAAGCTCTCGATGCGGGCCTCCATCCAGTGCGAGATCGAACTGACCGAGCTGCGCCTGCCGGGCTCCGCGGTGCTGCCGAACGTCACGGGACTCAAGGGACCGTTCTCCTGCCTGAACGAGGCCCGCTACGGCATCATCTGGGGCGCCATGGGCGCTGCCCGCGACGCCTTCGAGGACGCGCTGGCCTACTCGCAGCAGCGCCTGCAATTCGACAAGCCGCTGGCCGGCTACCAGTTGACCCAGCAGAAGCTGGTGGACATGGCCCTGGAAATCAACAAGGGCTACCTGCTGGCTTTGCACATCGGACGCATGAAGGATGCCGGCACCCTTGACCTGCACCAGATCTCGGTCGGCAAGCTGAACAACTGCCGTGAGGCCATCAAGATCGCCCGCGAGGCCCGCACCATCCTGGGCGGCAACGGCATCACCCTGGACTACTCGCCGCTGCGCCACGCCAACAACCTGGAATCGGTGCGCACCTACGAGGGCACCGACGAGGTCCACACCCTGATCCTGGGCAACAAGCTCACCGGCGTCCCGGCCTTCCGCTAACCCCCGGCACCCCTGAATCGAGAGCATTGAGATGACCGAAACCATGACGCACACCGAAACCGTCCCGCTGCGCCTGCTGATCGACGGTGCCTGGATCAAGGGCACCGGCACGGACCTCGAATCCGCTTCGCCGACCGACCCCGGGCGGGTTGTCGCAGCCGGAGGCACAGCCACCGTGAACGACGTGCGCACCGCCATGGCCGCAGCACGAGCCGCGGCCGCGGGCTGGGCCGCGACCCCGATGGCCGAACGCGGGGGATACCTGTCCCGCGCCGCTGAAATCGTCACCGCCAACGCCGATGCGTGGGGCACCGAGCTGGCACGTGAGGAGGGCAAGACCGTCGCCGAGGGCCGCGGCGAGGTGCTGCGCGCCGCGCAGATCCTCACCTATTACTCGGCCGAGTCCGACCGGCTGGCCGGAGAGGTCTTCTCCTCCCCGCGCCGCGGCGAGCAGATCCTGGTCACCCGCAAGCCGCTGGGCGTCGTGGGTGTCATCACGCCCTTCAACTTCCCCATCGCAATCCCGGCCTGGAAGATCGCCCCGGCGCTGGTCTTCGGCAACACCGTGGTGTGGAAGCCGGCCTCCGCGGTGCCGCTGCTGGCCATGCGCCTGGCCCAGGCCCTCGTCGAGGCGGGCCTGCCGGCCGGCGTGCTGAACCTGGTCATCGGATCCGGTGCGCTGGGCAACGAGATCGTCAACCACCCGGACCTGGACGGGCTCACCTTCACCGGATCGACCGGTGTGGGGCGCAAGCTCGCCGCCTTGGCCGCCGGCGCCGGGGTGCCGATCCAGGCCGAGATGGGCGGCAAGAACGCCTCTGTCGTGCTGGAAGATGCAGACCTCGACCTCGCAACCGAACAGGTGCTCTTTGGCGCTTTCCGCTCCACCGGGCAGAAATGCACCGCGACCTCGCGGCTGATCCTGCAGGAATCCATCGCCGACGCATTCCTGGAACGCCTGCGCGAGCGCCTGGGCCAGTGGAAGACCGGGGATCCGACCGATCCGTCGGTGCACATGGGCCCGGTCGTCTCCCCGGCCGCCGCACAGCAGATCCGCGACGGCGTTGCCGCATCGATCGCCCAGGGTGCCACCGTGGGCTTCGAGGGCGACGTTGCGTCCCTCGGGGATGCCTTCGTGGCCCCGACCGTGCTCGAGGTCCCGGACGCGGGCAACGACGCGTGGCGCGAGGAATTCTTCGGACCGGTCCTCGCGGTACGCCGCGTGGCCACCACCGAGGAAGCCTTTGAGCTGGCTAACGACTCGGAATACGGCCTGAGCTGCGCCCTGTTCACCCGGGACCTGACCCAGGCCCTGGCCGCCATGGAGTCCATTGACGTGGGGATCCTGCACGTGAACTCCGAGTCGGCCGGCGCCGATCCGCATGTGCCCTTCGGCGGGGCCAAGAAGAGCGGCTACGGCCCGAAGGAACAAGGCGGCGCAGCGAAGGAATTCTTCACGCACACCACCACCGTGTACCTGCGCGGGGCCTAGCAACACCCGGTTCGGGGCACCCGCCGTCATCTGGCAGGACCGGATGCGGCCGGCGCCCCGACTGGTGCCTAGGATGAACATCGAGCCTGGGCACCAAACGTGAGCCAGCGAACAATTGATGAAAGCGCGGAGCCAAGAATGGGCACAGAGATCGGCATCGAAAACATTTCCAACATCCTGGTCATTGGCGCCGGAACCATGGGACGCCAGATCGCCATGAGTGCGGCCCTGGCCGGGTATTCCACCACCATCCAGGACATTTCCGCCGAGGGCCTGGCCGCGGCACGCACCGAACTCGAGGGCTGGGCCGCCTCCCGGGTGGCCAAGGGCAAGCTGGAGCAGGATGCCGCCACCGCGGCCCTGGGCGCCCTGGCCTACAGCACCGACCTCGATGAGGCGGCCGCAGGAGCGGACTTCGTGATCG
>NZ_QMKQ01000009.1 GCF_003287975.1 Arthrobacter sp. AQ5-05 | reverse complement strand
CGTTCTTCCCTTGGGTGGTGGGTTTGTACGGCTTGCCGGTGATCGCCTTGACCCCGAGGGAGGTCACGTAGGCGACCAGTTGCCCCTCAACCCCGCGGCGCGAGGGATTTAGGGCTGCGCCGTTGTCCGTGAGCAATCTTTGGGGCACCCCGCGGGCGGCGATACCCTTCTTGACTACCGTCAAGGCGGCCTCGCTGGTTTCCCCGGAGGCCACGTGCGTGGCGATGGCGAGGCGCGAATGGTCATCCTGCAGCTGGAAGATCACGCACTTGCGCCCGCCGGCGAGCACATACTCGGTGGCGTCCAGCTGCCAGCAGGCGTTCGGTGCCGGATAGACGAACCTGCGGTACGAGGCCCGGGGTTTCTTGTTCGGTTCGGACCGGGCCACGTTTTTCTCGCGGAAGATCCGCGCCAGCGAGGCCACGGAGGGTGCCTGCATCCCCAGGGACAGCATCTTGTCGTGCACGCTGATTGGCCCGTGGTCCAGCCCGGAGGACTCCAGTGCGGCCCGCACCTTCAGGGTCTCCTCCTTGCGCTCCTCGGTGAGTTTTGTGGGTGAGGTTTTCGGGCGGCGGGAGCGGGGCTCCAGGGCCGCGGCCTGGCCCTCGTCGCGTGCCCTGGCCCGGATCGCGTAGAACGTCTTGCGGGTGAGCTCGTGCTCGGCACAGAACGTGGTGACGGATCCGCGCGGTGCGTCATCGGGCCATTGGGCGATCGCCAGGCGGATACGGGCATTGACAGGCTCATTCTTATTCACCAGTCATTCTTGATGCCTGGTGCCTGACCGGTCAAAATCGTGTTAATTGCCGGGAAGTGTCACCACCAAAACACGCTGAAGTGTCACCGATGTGTTGAGGCAGAACTGTCACCGATGTCTTGCGACATAACAGGCCGAGAACGAAACCAGTCTGCTTAATTGCTTCTACGAACGGCCGGCAATGCTCAACCTCGCCGGAGATGTCCGCGATCGTCGGATTCTTGACGCCGGCTGCGGTTCCGGACCGCTGGCGGCAGCGCTCGGTGAACGCGGCGCCGCCGTAACGGGATTCGACTCCAGCGAAGCAATGGTCGATCTGGCCCGACAAAGACTGGGCACAGGGGCGGAACTGGTCGTGGCCGACCTTGGCCAGCCCCTTCCCTTCGCCGGTGACACGTTCGACGACGTGGTGGCATCGTTGGTCTTCCACTATTTGGAAGACTGGGTTGGCCCGCTGACCGAGATACGGCGCGTCCTGCGGCCCGGAGGCAGGCTCATCATGTCCGTCAACCATCCGATCCTCTTCCCCTGGACCAACCCCGGCAGGGACTACTTCAAGCCCACGAAGTACTCGGATGAACACACCTTCAACGGCCAACCGGCCACCCTCACGTATTGGCACCGTCCCTTGCATGCCATGACGGATGCGTTTGCCAGGGCCGGATTCCAGATCGAGGTGGTCAGCGAACCACCGTACTTGACCGATGCGCCTCCGGAAATCGTTCCCCCGCAATTCAAGGACCGGGAATCATTCCTAAGCTTTATTTTCTTCGTGCTCCGCGCGAAGTGACGGTGGCTCTCCCAGGCTTTGGCAGGTAGGAACCAGCTTGCCGGTCTGGGGATCGGCTGATTTTCACTCGGTTTTGCCACGGGCCTTCACCGCAGGTGGGGCCCCTTGGCATGAATTTCCGTACCGTGAACTCTCGGGCATTTTCTGTCAGGGGACCAGCTCGGTGGCCATTTCCCCGCCCGCCGCCACAAGTCTGGAGAAGGGGCCATCGGCATCGCGCAGCTCGGCCGGCCTGCCGCGCTCGACGATCCGTCCGGCTTCGAGCACCGCCAACCGATCGGCGTTTTCCACGGTGGACAGGCGGTGGGCGATCATCAAGGTGGTGCGCCCGACGGCCAGGCGGTCCAGCGCGTCCTGGACCAGCGCCTCGGTCGTGTTGTCCAGCGCGCTGGTTGCCTCGTCGAGAACCAGCACCTTCGGGTTGCGCAGGATGGTGCGCGCGATGGCCAGGCGCTGCTGCTCTCCCCCGGAGAAGCGGTGGCCGCGCGCACCGACCAGGGTGTCCAGCCCATCGGGAAGACCCGCGACCAGGTCGGCGATCTGGGCGCTGGCCAGCGCCCTCCACAACGTCGCGTCGTCGGCCTCGGGATCCGCCAGCAGCAGGTTCTTGCGGATCGAGGCATGGATCAGGTAGGTCTCCTGGGAGACCACGCCGACGATCTTATTCAGGGTTTCCGGGGCGAGTTCGCGGATGTCGATGCCGTCGATGGTGATGCGGCCTCGGCTTGGGTCGTGCAGGCGCGGCAGCAGCGAACCGAGCGTGGACTTGCCCGATCCGGTCGGCCCGACGATGGCCGTGGCGGTGCCCGGAGCCAGCTCCAGGTCGATCCCGCGCAGCACCTGGGCCCCGTCGCGGTAGGCGAAGGAAACGCCTTCGAAGCGCACCCGCCCCGCAACGGCCTGCGGGTCCAGCGTCGTCGGGTTCGTCGGCGCCTTGATTTCCGGGTCCATGTCCAGGTACTCGAAGATGCGGCTGAACAGGGCCATCGCGGTGACCCATTGGACCCCGACGTTCAGCAGGCCCATGATAGGTCGGAAGATCGCGCCCTGCAGCGCGGTGAACGCCACCAGCGTGCCGATGGTCATCCCCCCGGAGGTGGCGGGGAATCCGGCGGCCAGGTAGATGACCGCGGGGATCGCGGCGAAGACGATGCCCATGGTGGCCATGCGCCAGCGCCCGGCCAGCTGGCTGCGCATTTCCAGGTCGACGAGTCGGTGCGAGGAACCGGCGAAGCGCTCCACGTCCCGCCCGGTGGTGCCCAGGGTCTTGGCGAGCCTGATGCCGGAGACCGAGAGCCCCTCCTCGATCTGCGTGTACATCCGGGCAAGCTCGGCCTGGCGGGCGCTGGTCACGTCGCGGCGCATCAACGCCACCTTGCGCGAAAGCCAGATCGCCGGCGGCAGCACCACCAGCGAGAGCAGGCTCATCCGCCAGGAGAGTGCGGCCATCGCGATGGCGGTGGCCACGGCCGTGGTCAGGTTGGAGGCCACCGAGGTGGCTGTGGAGGTCACCACCGACTGCATCCCGGCGATGTCGTTGGTCAGCCTCGACTGCACCTCCCCGGAGCGGGTGCGGGTGAAGAAGCCCAACGACTGGGCCTGCAGGTGGGTGAACAGGCGGGTCCGCAGCGTGTGCATGACCTTCTGGCCCATTTTGGTGGCCATCCAGGTCTGGATCACGCCGATGGCCGCGGTCGCGGCGGCGACCGCCACCAGCCCGCCGGCAAGCCAGCCGAGCAGTGCGGTGTCCTGCTGCGGCAGCGCGTCGTCGATGATGGCGCGGATCAGGAACGGCTGGGCCAGCCCGATGACGGAGGCGGCGGAGATGAGCAGCACGACGACGGCGATGGTGAACCTGTGCGGTTTGAAGAGGGCCGCGATCCGGGCCGGCTTCACCGGGTGGAGCTTGACCTGCTTGAGGTCCGCGGGGTTCAGGCGGGCGACCGGACCGCCGCGGCCTCCCCCGCCGCCGGGTGCCCGATCGGCGCCGGCGTGGTTCTTGGCCGGTTGGCCCTGGCCCGAACGAGCCGCGCTGGAAGATGAACTCGATTCCAACATATGCACCACCTTTCGTGGTGGTCGTGGGTGCGGGACTCGCACCACGCTATAGTGAGGTTACCTCACTATGTGGTTGCCCGTCAAATTCCGCACCCGCCGGGCGGTAGGCTGGAAGGCATGCCAGCCAGCAACAATCCGGCACTTCCCGGGGACCTTTCGGAGCTTTTCCACCGCGCTTTTCGTTCGCTGCGCCATTCCTGGTCGCAGCGCCTTGCCCCCTTTGAACTGACCCCGCACCAGTTCCGCGCCCTGCACTCGCTCGCGCGCAATGCCGCGGATCCGGCGTCCGCCGACGGAATGCGGCTCAAGGACGTTGCCGAACGCCTGCGCATCGCCCCGCGCTCGGCCACCGAGGTCATCGACCACCTCGAGGCCAAGGGGCTGGTGGCCCGCAGCGCCGACCCCGTCGATCGCCGCGCCACGCTGGTCACGCTGACGCCCCGGGGGCACGGCCTGACCGAGGAGGTCCGTGCGGCACGCCGCGAACACACCGAAACCTACTTCGGGCGGCTCGATGCACAGGAACGCGCCGAGCTGGCCCGCATCCTGGGCAAGCTCGGCGGCCACCCGGAACGCTGAACCCGTCCCCCCGGCCTTCCCCGGTCAGGGTCCTAGTTCTCGGACTTGCCCCGGCGCCAGTACCCCATGAACGCCACCTGCTTGCGGTCCATCCCGGCCTCGCGGACCAGGTATCGGCGCATGCCCTTGATCATCTCCGCCTCGCCGGCCAGCCACGCGTAGAACGGCTGGGTCGAGGCGGTTGCCGTCTCCCAAAGGATCTGGATGTCGACGTCGACGTCCTCCGGGTCGGCGCCGGGCATCACCGCGCCGGCGGCGGGAATCGCCACGACGTCGCGCACCGCGGCCGCCAGCAGCTCGCCGTGCGGGTGGGAACCGCGTGGCAGCCACTGCACTGACACTCCCGAACGGGTCGAGGAGCCCTGGATGTCCCCGGTGTCGGGCACCTCGATGAGCGCATGTCCGGTGATCCCGGCCGGCAGCGCCTCGAGGATCGAGCAGATGGCCGGGGCAGCGGTCTCGTCCCCGGCCAGCAGGATCCGCTTGGCCGTGCCCGGGCGGAACTCGATGCCGCCGTAGTCGGGGCCGCACAGGCCCGCGTTGGGGCCCAGCAACAGCAATTCGTCCCCGGCCTTGGCCCGTGCCGCCCACACCGTGGCCGGTCCGCCGGCCGGCTTGCCGTTCACGGTGCGCAGGTGCAGCACGAAGTCTATGTCGATCTCCGCCTCCGTGCCGCGGTTGTCCCGGTGACCGGCCGGGCGCAGGGCCCGAACGGTGTAGGTGCGCATGGCGCCGCGGGATTCGGCCGGCAGCGCGAGCCAGCGCCGGTACCAGCCGGTGGCCTCGGCCCGGGAAAGCCAGGCGCCCGGGCGCAAGGACTCGAATTCCGAAGGCAGCGCGGCAGCCGGGGTCCCGGGTTCGGCGGCCGGCTGGATCATCAGCTTGATGCGCAAATCCAGCGGGGATCCACCGGCGCCGAAGTACGCCAGATCCGCCCCGGCCAACGTGATGCGCTTGAAGTTCTCACCGATGCCCTGCACCGCCACCACGGAAGTGGCGAAAGCCAGCATCTCGCTGATCTCCTCGGCACGTTCGGGCATGTCCTGCTCCGCGGGCGCCGCGGCGTCTCCGTCCTGGGTTGCGGCCACGGTGCCGGCGGCTGATTCCACCAAGGATTCCGTGGCAGCATCCGTGACGCCCTCGGCAGCGGGGCTTGCGGTTCCCGGCGCTGTCGCGGCGGCACTGGCTCCGGCCGCGGGAACCTCGGAGGGCACGGGACCGGCGTCAAGCCGGGCATCGGGATTCGTGGTGCGGTGGATGCCCTTGGCCGCCAGCACCGACTCGGCGCGCAACACCCGGTGTCGGCCGATGGGCAGCACCAGCGGGGTACCGGCCACCGGGTCCGGGATGACGCGGCACGGCATGCCGAACACGTCTTTCACCAGCTCCTCGGTGACCACCGCCGCCGGGTGCCCGGCCGCGACGATCCTGCCGTGCTTCAGCGCCACCAGGTGGTCGGCGTAGCGTGCGGCGAGGTTCAAATCGTGCAACACGATCACCACGGTGGTGCCGCGGGTGCGGTTGAGCTCGGAGATCACATCGAGCACCTCCAGCTGGTGGGCCACGTCCAGGTAGGTGGTCGGCTCGTCAAGCAGCAACAGCTCGGTTTCCTGGGCCAGCGCCATGGCGATCCAGACGCGTTGGCGCTGCCCGCCGGAGAGCTCGTCGATGGGTCGCTCTGCCAGGTCGGTGGTCCCGGTGACGGTCATCGCGCGGGCCACCGCGGCCTCGTCCTCGGAGGAGAAGCGCTTGAACCAGCCCTGGTGCGGATAGCGGCCGCGGCCAATGAGCTCGCGCACGGTGATCCCGTCGGGCGCGGTCGGGGTCTGCGGCAGCAGGCCCAGCATCTTGGCGACCTCGCGGGCCGGCCGGGTGTGGATGTCCTCGCCGTTGAGCAGGACCTTGCCCCCGGCGGGCTTGAGCAGCCGGGCCAGCCCGCGCAGCAGCGTGGACTTGCCGCAGCCGTTGGCACCCACGATGATCGTCACCTCGCCGGCGGGCAGCTGCAACGAGAGCTCGTCGACGATGCTGACCGCGTCGTAGGCCAGTGTGAGGTCCTGTGCTTCGAGAAGTGCCATGGAAACCCTCAGGTTCCTTCCTTGTTGGAGCGCACCAAGACCCAAATCAGGAATGGTGCTCCCAGCGCGCCGGTGACGACGCCGACTGGTAGTTGCATGTCGGGCAGGATGTTGGTGGCGATGAACGTCGCCGCGACCACCAGCAGCGCGCCGATGCCGGCGGCGGAGCCCGGGTGGCTGCGCCCGCCGCACAGGCGCAGCGCCAGCGGCCCGGCCAGGAACGCGACGAACGCCAGCGGCCCGGTCACCGCGGTGGCCACCGCACACAGCCCGACCCCCAGCAGGATCAGCCCCAGCCGGGCCGGCCGCACGCGCAGCCCCAGCCCTGCGGCGGTGTCGTCGCCCAGTTCCAGGATTCGCAGCGTCCCCGCGGCGGGCACCAGCAGCGGCAGCAGGATCGCCAGCGCCGCCCCCAGCAGGCCCGCCCGTTCCCAGGTGCTGGCGGACAGCGACCCGGTGAGCCAGCGCAGCGCGTCGGAGGCCATGCGGATGTCGGTGCGGGTGAGCAGGTAGGAGATGAGGCCCTGCAGCATCGCGGCCACCGCGATGCCGGCCAGGATCAGCCGTGCCCCGGTATGCTTCCCTGCATCGGCAATGGCGTAGATCAGCAGCGCGACGGCCAGTGCGCCGGCGCAGGCGATGAGCGAGAGGCCAATCCCCTGGGCACCGAAGAACAACATTCCGGCCACCGCGGCGGCGGACGCCCCGTAGCCGACGCCGATCACATCGGGGCTGGCCAACGGGTTGCGCAGCATGCGCTGGAAGATGGCCCCGGAGGCGCCGAACGCGGCGCCGGCCAGCACGCCGACGGCGGCCTGCGGCAGCCGGTCCTCCCACAGCATGAAGGAGACACCCGGAACGCGTTCGCCGGCCAGGGCAGCGAGCAGGTCGTCGATGGTGATCGGGTGGCGCCCGGCCAACAGGTTCAGCAGCACTGCGACCACAATGCCGGCGGTGGCCAGCAGGTTCACCCGGGCCACCGGGCCGATGCGGCCCCTGGGCCGGGGTGTGGATTGGTGCGGGGCCCTGGGCATGTGCCGGGGCTTTGGCGGCGGCATTGCTGCCGGCAGTCCTCCGGAAGGCGCGCCGGGAACGCCGCCCGGCTTCATTGCAGGCGCGGCCTCGGCCCAGTCGCCATCCCGTGAAAGCATCTGGCGGCTCACGGCGTGGCCTTCTTTCCGCGGCGCAACAGCCAGAGGAACAGCGGCGCGCCAAGCACCGCGGTCATGACCCCGACCTGGACTTCCGCCGGCGGGGCGACGACCCGGCCCACCACGTCGGCACCCAGCAGCAGCACCGGGCCCGCGAGCATGGACAGCGGCAGCAGCCAGCGGTAGTCCCCTCCGGCCAGCACGCGGATCGCATGCGGCACGATCAGCCCGACGAAGCCGATGGGCCCGGCCAGCGCGGTGGCGGCGCCGCACAGCAGCACCACACCGGCGGCGGAAACTGCGCGGCCGCGGCCCACGCGGAACCCGAGGCCCACAGCCGAATCGTCGCCCAGCGCCAGCGCATTGAACAACCTGGCCCCGGCCAGCACCGCGACGGCGCCGAGCGCCAGGAACGGGGCGACGGCGAGCATCTCGGGCACCTCCCGGGCACCGAGCGTGCCGACCTGCCAGAACCTGAAGCGGTCCAAGGCCTCCTGGCCGATCATCAGCACGGCGTTGGTCAGCGACCCGAGGCCCGCGGCCATGGCCGCCCCGGCCAGGGCCAGCTTCAGTCCCGTGGCGCCGTCGCGGCCCAGCGATGCCACCAAGTAGACCAGCAGCGAGGCGCCCGCGGCGCCCACGAAAGCGAAAAGGATGTAGCCGTGCAGCGTGGACACGGCGAAGAAGTGGATGCCGGCCACCACGGCCAGCGCGGCACCGGCATTGACGCCTAGGATGCCCGGGTCGGCCAGCGGGTTGCGGGTGATGCCCTGCATCCCGGCCCCGGCCAGTCCCAGGGCGGCTCCGATGAGCAGCCCGGCAATGGTGCGCGGGATGCGCGAGGCGATGACCGCGTGGTCGCCGTTGCCCGGGTCCAGGTGCACCAGCCCGTCGAGGACCGTGGACGGGGCGATGGGCCGGGCGCCGACCAGCAGGGACAGGAAGAGCAGCCCTGCCAGGGTCGCCGCCAGGAGAAGTCCGAGCACCGGCGCGGACATTGGCCCGGGGCGCCGTCCGGGCGCAGGGGAATCGGTTTTCTGCGCGGACACCGGCAGGGGCTCGGACGTTCTTGATCCGGATGGGGGCGCACTCATGGATTGTCCACCCGGTTCCGGGCGCAGGCACGGGTCGCGGCCCTAGACTGGTGGCCATGAGCAAGCAGCAAGCCACCGTCGTCTCCGGGCAGGCATCCTTTTACCTGGCCCCGAACCCCGGACCGATGTCGCTGGAGGGAACCATGTCCTGGATCCTGCGCGCACCGGGTTCCGAGCATGCCATCATCGTTGATCCCGGGCCCGACGACGCCGGGCACCTGGGTTCGCTGGCCGCCGAATCCGTCGAACTGATCCTCATCACGCATCGCCACCACGACCATACCGAGGGCATCGACACGCTGCACCGACTCACCGGGGCCCCGGTGCGTGCGGCGCTGCCGGAGCATTGCCGCGAGGCCGGGGTCTTGGTCGACGGGGAGCAGATCCACGCGGCGGGCCTGCGGCTGCGTGTGTTGGGCGCCCCCGGCCACACCTCCGATTCGCTGTGTTTCCTGCTGCCCGACGACGGGGCAACCGGCTCGATGCTCACCGGGGACACCATCCTGGGCCGCGGCACCACGATCCTGGATGCGCCCGACGGCACCCTGGGCGATTACCTGTCCTCGCTGGACAAGCTGGAGGCGGGACCCGATGCGCTGGTGCTCCCGGCGCACGGTCCGGTGCTGGGGTCCCTGCATGGAATCGTGCGCGAATACCGGGCGCACCGGCTTGAGCGGCTGGCCCAGATCCGCGCCGCACTGGCGCAGATCCGGGCCGATTCCGTCGTTGAGCCCACCATCGCCCAGGTCACCGACGTGGTCTACGCCGACGTGGATCCGCGGGTGCGACGGGCGGCGGAGATCTCCGTGGCAGCGCAATTGCACTACCTCATGGAGTCCGAAGCTTCCTGACATTGCCTGTGGTTCCCGCCTGTATCGGTGCCGGTGCGTGGGTGCTGCGTGCCTGCTACTTGCCGGCGGCTGCCTGTGCGGCTGCGGCGAAGGCCGGGACGACCTTGTCGATGGCGTAGGGCACCGACAGCGGGGACGCCGCCGAGATGGAGAGCACCTCCATGTCGTTGGCCGCGGCCACCAGCCCGCCCTTGGGCACGGCGGGGATCTGGGCGAAGAGCTTGTTCTTGGCGATCCCATCGGTGCCGGTGCCCTCGGCGGCCCAGGTGAAGAAGATGTCGGAGTCCAGCTCGTTCGCGCGTTCCGCGGCCCATGGCAGGAAGAACTCGCCGTCCTTGGCGTTCGCATCGACGATTGCCGCCTGGGTCATTCCCAGTGCGGTGAGGAAGCGCGGGCGCGAATCCCCGGTGGCGTAGAGGCTGATGGTGTTGTCGGATGGCTTCAGGTTTCCGGCGATGAAGGTGGTGTCCTTGAAGACCGCGTTTGCCGCGGCGGCAGCGGCAATCTTGCCTTCGACCTCGCTGATGACGGCCTTGGCCTCGGCGTCCTTGCCCAGTGCCTGGCCAACCGCGGTGGTCACGTCCTGCCAGCCGGAGGTGTAGCTCGGGGCGATCGGCCCGATGACCGGGGCGATCTTCGAGAGCTTGTCGTATTCCTCCTGCGTCAGGCCCGAATACCCGGCCACGATGAGGTCGGGCTGCGCCTCGGCCAGCGCGGTGAAGTTCACGCCATCCTTCTCGGAGTACTGCACCGGCGCCTTCTCGCTGCCGATCGAGGCGCCGAGCTCGGCGAGTCTGGCATCCTTCCAGTCGGTGGAGCCCTGCTTGTTGTTTCCCCAGGTGTCCTCGGCCATGGCCACCGGAACGACGCCCAGCGCCAACACCGCATCGGCGTTGACCCAGGAAACCGTGGCCACGCGCTCGGGCTTCTCGGTGATCTCGGTTGTGCCGTAGATGTGCTTGATGCCGACAGGGAACGCGGCGCTTGCGGCTGCGGTGCTGCTGGCCGGGGCGCTGTCGGCGGTTCCGCCGCAGGCGCTGAGGGTCAAGGCAAGGGCGGTGGTTGCTGCGGCGATGAGGCCGGCGCGTCGAGTGAACTTCATGTGGGTGTGGAATCCTTTGCGATTCGGCAGTGGAAGCGATGGAAACGGCGGAGGCGGTGCTCGGTCGGCAGGCTTCATGCTTTGGCCGTCACACCGACACCTGACGAGTAAGGCTAACCTCACCAATTCGGATTACGCAACATGGCTCAGCCCTAATTGACCGAACGCCCTCGCGCTCGGGCATGACAAATGCCCGTCATTTCGCAGGCCATTCATCCCTCCGGTGACTAGGCTCACACCATGAGTGATTTCTTGCCTCCGGAAACCAGCAACCCGCACCGCAGCCCGGGCACGGCGCTGGTCACGGGCGCCACCTCGGGGCTGGGAGCCGAATTCTGCGCGCAACTGGCGGCCCGCGGACACGACCTGGTGGTCACGGCCCGCGACGGGCAGCGCCTGGCGGAACTGGCCGCGCGGCTCCACGCCCAATTCGCCATCAACGTCGAGGTGCTGGCGGCGGACCTGGTGACCGACGAGGGAACCGAGCGGGTGGCCGCCCGCCTGGCCCAAACCTCTCGACCCGTCAACCTGCTGGTCAACAACGCCGGGTACGGCCTGCGCGGCAACTTCGCCGACAACGACCTCAACGAGGAACTCGACCACCTGCGGATCCATACCCAGACCCCACTGGTGCTGATGCATGCGGCCCTGAACGCCATGGGTTCCGGCGGAGGAGGAAAGGTCATCAACGTCGCCTCGGTCGCCGCCTTTACCCCGCGCGGCAGCTACTCGGCAGCCAAGGCGCTGATCGTGAACTTCAGCCGCTGGGCCAACGTTTTCTACGCCGACCGCGGCATCTCCGTCACCGCCGTGTGCCCCGGCTTCGTGCGTACCGGGTTCCATGACCGGATGGGCGTGGACAAGACCAGGATCCCCGCCCGGGGATGGCTGAACGCCCCGAACGTGGTGCGGCAGGCGCTGGCCGACAGCGACGCGGGCAAGTCCGTGTCGATCCCCTCGGTGCGCTACAAGATCGCCACGACACTGGCCCGGATCGCGCCCGATGCACTGGTTGAGCGCCTGGCCAGGCGCGGACGCTAGCCGGGACCGGCCAAGCCGCCCACTTCCACAAAACCCCAGCCCCGAACCATCCGCACAGCCGCTGTGGCCGGGCCGGACCCGCACGGGCCCGTCCACGCCTCGCTGGACGTCAAAAAACGTCACGACATGCACTTTTGCCAAATCCAAGGCCAGAGGTGACCGACATCACCTTCCGCGCCAAGCCTGCCTCGGATACCCCGTGGCGCAGGGCTTCCCAGGGCAGCCCCACCCTCCCAATCGGACCGCGCCGACAACCTATCGAAGTTGATCGGCTTGCGCATAGGCACGCCTTATCTATAGCGTCTCTCTTGAGATCAT
The DNA here is from genome assembly GCF_003287975.1 of Arthrobacter sp. AQ5-05. Lineage (GTDB taxonomy): Bacteria > Actinomycetota > Actinomycetes > Actinomycetales > Micrococcaceae > Paeniglutamicibacter. The sequence goes on along the minus strand of NZ_QMKQ01000009.1, from coordinate 123,195 downwards.
TTACGCCACAAGGCTGTTCGCTAATTGCCGCAGGCCTTGGGCAGCTGCCCCACCATCGGAGAAATCATCGTGAAGACCCCCGTTCGCGTCGTCCTTGGCGCATTTGCCGCCGGCGCTTCCCTGCTCGCCCTGACCGCTTGCGGCGGTTCCACCGAGGCAGGTGCCCAGGCCGACAGCGGCAAGACCGTGAGCATCACCCACGCCCAGGGAACCACCGAGGTTCCGGTGAACCCGGAGACCGTCTACACCTTCGACCTGGGTGTGCTCGACTCGATGACCGCCCTGGGGCTGGAGGCCGACGGCGTTCCGGAAACCAAGTACCCCGAGTCGCTGGCCAAGTACAACGATGCCTCCGTCGCCAAGATCGGCTCCATGAAGGAACCTGACTTCGAAGCCATCTCCAACGGCAACCCGGACCTGATCATCATCACCGGCCGCACCGCCACCTCCTACGAGGAACTGTCCAAGATCGCCCCGACCGTCGATTTGTCGGTGGACATCAAGAAGCCGCTGGACTCCTTCAAGGAACAGGCCGGCAAGCTGGGCCAGATCTTCGACGTCGATTCCAAGGTCGCCGAGAAGCTCGCTGCCATCGACACCAAGATCGCCGACACCAGGGCCAAGAGCGCCAACGCCGGCAAGGGCCTGATCATCATGACCTCCGGCGGCGAACTGACCGCCTACGGCGCCGGCTCGCGCTTCGGCCTGATCCACGACGTGCTCGGGGTGGCCACCGTTGCCGACATCAAGTCCGAGGGCTCCCACGGCGAGTCGATCTCCTTCGAGTTCCTCAAGACGAACAACCCCGATACGCTCTACGTCGTTGACCGCGATTCGGCCATGGGCACCTCGGGCGATGCCGCCAAGGCCGTCCTGGACAACGAGCTGGTCGCCTCGACCAACGCCGCCAAGAACAACAAGATCGTGAACCTGGATTCCAACGCCTGGTACATGGTCGGCTACGGCCTGAACAACACCGAAAAGATGATCGACGAGGTCGCTGCGGGCCTGTAGGCAGCTGCCCGCAGTCGCAAACACATCATGAGCGCACCAGTACTCAGCCGTTCGGCCGCCGCGGAGCAGGAACCCGCGTTGGCCGTTCGGCGTCCCAAGAAGCCCTCCGAAACCACGTGGCTGATCGCCGGCACCGTCCTGGTGGGACTGCTCGCCGTCGTGAGCCTGTTCGTCGGGGTTTCCGACGTCGGCCTTCCCCAGCTGCTGGCCGGAGACCCGGAGGCCTGGGACCTGGTGTGGATCTCCCGAGTACCCCGCACCCTGGCCGTGATCCTGGCCGGAACCGCTGTGGCGGTGGCCGGGCTGATCATGCAGCTGATGGTGCGCAACCGCTTCGTCGAGCCCTCCACCGTGGGCACCGTGGAGTCCGCAACCCTGGGCATCCTGGTGGTCACCGTGGCATTCCCCGCCGCCCCGATCATGATGAAGATGGGCGTGGCCTCGGTGTTCGCGCTCGGCGGCACCGCCCTCTTCCTGGCGGTGCTGGGCAGGCTGCCGGCGCGCAACACGCTGCTGGTGCCGATCGTGGGCATCATGCTCGGCGGGGTCATCGGCTCGGTCACCACGTTCTTTGCCTACAAGTACGACCTGCTCCAGACGCTGAGCAACTGGATGATCGGCGACTTCTCCGGGGTGCTGCGCGGGCGCTACGAGCTGCTGTGGATCGTCGCTGCGCTCACGCTGGCCGGCTACCTGGCCGCGGACAGGTTCACCGTTGCGGGCCTGGGCGCCGACTTCACCACCAACCTGGGGCTCAACCACAAGGCGATCATGCGCCTGGGTCTGGTGCTGGTCTCGCTGATCTCCGCCGTGGTCGTGACCACCGTGGGCGCCGTCCCGTTCCTGGGGCTGATCGTGCCGAACATCGTCTCGCTGCTCTTCGGCGACAACCTGCGCCGCGCGGTGCCGTGGACCGCGCTCTTCGGCGCCGGCTTCGTGCTTGTCTGCGACATCATCGGGCGGACCATCCGCTTCCCCTACGAGGTCCCCGTGGGCATGGTGATGAGCGTGCTCGGCGCCACCATCTTCCTGGCCCTGCTGCTAAGAACCAGGAAACGCAATGCCTAAGACACCCTCGCCGGCCCTCGCCGGGACCCGCCGGCCCCTGCCCCGGCGCAACTTCTCCCCCGCGATGCTCTCCCCCAAGCGGATCTCCCCCGCCGCGCTGATCACGGTGATGGCCGTGATCACCCTGGGCTGCATCGCCGCCTTCATGGTGATCGAGCTGCGCGGGAACCTGTCCTATGCGCTGAGTCGCCGTGGCATCCGCGTGGGAGCGATGCTGGTGGTCGCCGTCGCGGTGGGCCTGTCCACGCTGATGTTCCAGACCGTGACGGCCAACCGCATCCTGACCCCCTCGATCATGGGCTTCGATGCGCTGTACATCCTGATCCAGACCGCGCTGGTGTTCATGCTGGGTTCCTCCACGTTGCTCACCGCCTCCCCCGCACTGAAGTTCGGGGTGGAGGTCGGGCTGATGATCGTGTTCTCCGCACTGCTCTACCGCTGGCTGTTCACCGGCGGCACCGGGTCGCTGCACCTGATGCTGCTGGTCGGCATCGTCATCGGCACCCTCTTCCGCGGGTTCTCCTCGTTGCTGCAGCGGTTGATGGAACCGAGCGAATACATCGTGCTGCAGGACCTCTTCTTTGCCTCCTTCAACCAGGTCGAGCCGCTGCTGTTGGGGATCTCCGCGGTCATCGTGGCGCTGGTGGCGGCCGTGGTGTGGAAGCTTCGCAAGAGCTTCGACGTGCTGGCGCTGGGCCGCGAAACCGCCATCAACCTGGGCTTGGACCACCAGCGCATCGTCACCCTGGTGCTGGTGCTCTGCTCGATCCTGGTCGCGATCTCCACGGCGTTGGTGGGACCGGTGACCTTCTTCGGGCTGCTGGTGGTCTCGCTGGCCTATCAAATGGTGCGCAAGTTCTCCCACGCCGCCCTGATCCCCATCGTCTGCCTGCTCGGGGCCATCACGCTGATCGGCGGCCAGCTGCTGCTGGAGCGCGTTTTTGGCTTCGCCACGGCGCTGAGCGTGATCATCGAGTTCGCCGGCGGACTGTTGTTCCTCTACCTGCTCCTGAAGGGTTCCCTGAAGTGATCTGCATTGATTCGGTGACCAAGTCCTACTCCGGCAAGACGGTGGTGGACGCGGTGAGCACCACCATTCCCGCCGGCGGTGTCACCTCCATCATCGGGCCCAACGGCGCGGGAAAGTCCACGCTGCTGTCGCTGATTTCGCGGCTGATCCCGATGGATTCAGGTGCGGTGTCGGTTGCCGGGCTGGATATCGGGCGCACCCCCAGCAAGGACCTGGCAAAGTCGATGGCAATCCTGCGGCAGGAAAACCACATCACCATGCGCCTGCGCGTGCGCGACCTGGTGGGTTTCGGGCGCTTCCCGCACTCCGGCGGGCACCCGACCACCGAGGACCGGGCGCACATCGAGGCAGCCATGGACCAGCTGGACCTGGGCGAGATGGCCGACAGCTTCCTCGACGAGCTCTCCGGCGGCCAGCGCCAGCGCGCCTACATCGCGATGGTGCTGGCTCAGGACACCGACTACCTGCTGCTGGACGAACCGCTGAACAACCTGGACATGAAGCACTCGGTGGAAATGATGCGGATGATCCGCCGGCTTGCGGACGACCTGGGAAAGACCGTGGTGATCGTCATCCACGACATCAACTTCGCCTCCTGCTACTCGGACACCATCCTGGCGATGCGCCGCGGCGTGCTGGTGCACCAGGGCGCCCCCTCCCGGATCATGACCCAGGAGGTGCTGCGCGACATCTACGACATCGACATCCGCATCGAGGAAATCGACGGCAACCGGATCGGCGTGTACTTCGCCTGAGGTTCGCAGCACGTCCCGGCGTTGACCCCGCCGATGCAAAACAATTCATCACCGTGCATGTTTCCGGGCGTTGATTGCGGGTTTCCGGGGTAAGTTTTGCCACAGTGCGCCCTGTTCCCGCGATTCACAAATACGTACTTGACATGTCCTTTTAGGCATAATACCGGGGCGTTCCCGGAGTGCCGCAGCGCGTTGCAGATCGCCAAAGAATGCAAAGATTTATGCATGACCACGCAAAACATTGCAACGGGCACATCCACGCCCACGCTGCGCCAACAACTGGGCGCACGCAAGCCCGTCGAGGCATTCATGGCCGAGGCCGGCAACGGCACCGGCGGCCCCAAGCTGCGCCGCACCCTCGGGCTGCTGCACCTGACCATGATCAGCGTCGGGGCCACGCTGGGCACCGGCATCTTCGTGGTGCTCTCCTCCTCGGTGCCGATGGCCGGGCCCGCGGTATGGATCTCCTTCGCCATCGCCGGGCTTGCCGCCCTTTTTGCCGCGCTGTCCTACGCGGAAATGGCCGGAGCGGTCCCGGTGTCGGGGTCGAGCTACACCTACACCTACGCGACCATGGGCGAAGGGCTGGCCTGGATCTGCGGCTGGTGCCTGGTGCTCGAGTACGCGGTCTCCGTTGCCGCGATCGCCGTGGGCGCCGGCGAATACCTCAACGAGATGGCCCGCACGCTGGGTGTCGACCTGCCCGCCGCGCTGACCAATCCCCCGGGCACCGACGGCGGGGTATTCAACATCCCCGCCCTGTTGATCGTCCTGTTCGCCACGGTGCTGCTGGTGCGCGGCACCCGCGAATCGGCCATGGTCAACACGGTGCTGGTGTTCATCAAGATCGCCGTGCTGCTCTTCTTCATCGTGATCGCCTTCAGCGCTTTCACCTCCGGCAACTTCGACCCGCTGCTGCCCATGGGCACCGCCGGGGTCTCGGCCGCCGCGGCGCGCCTGTTCTTCTCCTACATCGGCTTCGATGCGGCCTCCACGGCCGGCGAGGAAGCGAGGAACCCGCAGCGCGACCTGCCCCGCGCCATCGTGCTGTCGATGGTCATCATCACCTCGCTGTACATCCTGGTGGCAATCTCCGCGATCGGTGCCCGCCAGTGGAACTGGTTCGAGGGCAAGGAGGCGGCGCTGGCGCAACTGCTCCAGGAGGTCACCGGACAGGGTTGGGTGGCGCTGTTCTTCGCCGCCGGCGCTGTCCTCTCCATCGTCTCCATCGTCATCACGGTGCTCTACGGGCAAACCCGCATCCTGGTGGCGATGAGCCGCGACGGCATGGTGCCTGCGGTCTTCGGGCGGATCTCGCCGCGAAACGGCGCACCGGTGGCCGGCACCTGGATCACCGGCAGCGCCGTGGCCCTGGTCGCCGGCCTGGTGCCGCTGGGCCAGCTGGCCGACGCCACGTCCATCGGCACGCTCTTCGCGTTCTCGCTGGTGTCCCTGGCGGTCGTCATCCTGCGCCGCACCCAGCCGGAATTGCCGCGCACCTTCAAGGTGCCGTTCTACCCGCTGACCCCGATCCTGGCGATCCTGTTCTGCGGATACCTGATGGCCAACCTCGGGGTGAGCACCTGGGTGGTCTTCGGTGTGTGGATGCTCGTTGGCGCGTTCATCTACCTGGGCTACGGGCGCAGGCATTCGAAACTCGCCGCAGACTGGGGCAGCTTCCGGAAGTAGACCCTGCGCACACGCCGCTGCCCGGGCATCGATTCCTGGTGCCCGGGCAGCGGCGTTTCTTGTGGGGCCCTGCCGCGCCTAGCCGGATTTGCCCAGCTTCAGCACGCCGCCGGTGGCCGTCAGGGCCACGGCCCCGCGCACCGCCAGCACCCCGGCCAGCAGCGTCAGCAGGATGATGCCCACCGACACCGGGGCGACCATGACGGCGATTCCGGCCAGCGGGAAGACCAGCACGCCGCTGACGATGACCGCGCCGGCGCCGACCCCGATCACCGGGGCCATCACGGAGCCGACGCGCGCCTTTTCCATGGTGGCCCGCTCCACGCCCAGCCGGTGAAGCCCGGAGTAGAGGTCGGCCCGATCCAGCGTGGCCGCCGCCTGGGTGATGGCCGTGGAGCAGGCCACCGAGATGAACGAGGCGACCAGGGTGATCAGCACGCCGGTCATCACATCGGCGGCCAGCAGCGCATCCGGGCTGCCGGGCTCTGACTCGGCACCCGCCGTGTTCATCAGCGCCGCGCCGCTGCCGCCGACCACCGCGACGAAACTGGTCATCGCGATGCCGGAAACCTGCCGCCAGGCCTGCGCCGGGTTTTCCAGGATCATCCGGGCGGCCAGCAGGTCGGCCGGGGCTTCGGCCTTCTTGAGCTTGGCGTTGCCGATGACCCGCACGGCCCACGGGCCCACCAGGTTCAACGCGCCCAGGCCCAGCGCGAAGCCGCCGAGCAGCACGGCAAGGATGACCGCCATGGAGGCAAAGGCCGAGAGCATCGAAAATGCCAGGGACACCACCGCGATCAGGGCCGCAACGACCACCGCACGGATCCAGCGCGGCTTCGGGGTGGTGGTGCGGTTGCGCACGCCCAGCGGGGAGACGATGACCTTGCGCAGGCCCACGGCCGCGGAGATCGCGGCGATGAGCGCCACGGCCGCCACGACCAGGGCGATGACGCCCGGTTCCAGCCACATCGCGGACCCGATGGCCGAGCCCTGGAAGTGGACCAGGCCGACCGCCGGAGCGGCGGCGGCGTAGAACAGCACCCCGCCCAGCGCCCCGGCCAGGGCGGTGGCGCTGGATTCGATGATGGTGATGCCCACGACCAACGACGTGGTGCCCCCGAGCAGGCGGACGGTGGACAGCCTGGTGTCCTGGCTGCGGGCCGAGAGCCGGGCGGCGGCCGCGCCGAGCACCGCCAGCGGAACCAGCAGCAGCACCACCGCGAGCCCGGCCAGCATCAGGTACACGCCGGTCAACTCGTTTTGCACGCGGGTGAAGGACAGGGCGCCGGCGGTGACGGTGAGCACCAGCGCGGAGACCAGGGCATAGGACCCCATGGTCAGCAGCAGCGGGGCGCGGCGCCCGTGGCCGGGCCGGCCCAGCATCCAGGCCAGGGAAAGCGCGCGCATCACTTCATCGTTCCCGGGAATGCGGCACGCGGGCTTCCGGCGGCAGGTGCCGCGGCGTGCTCGGCGAGGATGCGACCGTCGCGCAGCCGGATGGTCCTGTCGCAGCGGGCGGCGACCTCGGCATCGTGGGTGACCATGACCAGGGTGTTTCCGCGTCCGACGGTGGATTCCATGAGGATCGCCAGGACCTCGGCACCGGTGCCCGAATCCAGGGCCCCGGTGGGCTCGTCGGCGAATGTCACCTGTGCGCCGGTGACTTGGGCGCGGGCGATGGCCACGCGCTGGGCCTGGCCCCCGGAAAGCTGGCCGATGCGCCGCTCCTCCATGCCGCCCAGGCCCAGCGCGGCCAGCCATTCGGCGGCCCGGGGCAGCGCGGCGGCGCGCGGCACCCCGTTGACCATCAACGCCATCGCCACGTTTTCCACGGCGGTGAGCTCCGGGATCAGCAGCCCGGACTGGAAGACGAAGCCGAAGGACGCGCGGCGCAGCCCGGAGCGTTCGGATTCCCCCAGCGCGGTGATTTCCCGCGGTGCCCCATGGGCCGGGGTGAAGAGCACCGAGCCGGAGTCCGGGCGTTCGATGCCGGCCAGGGTGTGCAGCAGCGTGGACTTGCCGGAGCCCGAGGGGCCCATGATGGCCACGGACTCTCCGGTACGGATGTCCAGGTCCACGCCGTCCAGCGCCAAGGTCGATCCATAGGCGCGGTGCAGGGACCGGGTGCAGAGCACCGGCGGGGATGAGGGATGGGCCGCCCTGGAGGCGGAGTTCTCGGGTGCGGGATGGGCTTCGATCATGCCACCAGCATTTCAAATCCGCACCGCCGCGGCATCGGAGCAGGTGATGAACTGTTTGCGGCCCGCCTCCTACCCAGGGTGGAGACGGCGGCGGCCCCTGCGGCACCTGCGGTGCACCGCGCGGGAATCGAATGCGCCGGGTCGCGGTTGCATCCCGGTGATGGAACTTGTTCTGTACACCTCCGCCTTCTGCGCACCGTGCGTGCGCGCCCGCTCCGTGCTCCGCGATGCGGGCAAGCTGCTGGCGCGGGCGAACATCCGCGAGGTCGACGTGCCCTCGCACCTGGCCGAGTCCGAGGAGGCCGGCATCGTCTCCACCCCCCCCCACGCTGGTGGTGCGCCGGGACGGCTCCGAGGTGTTCCGCGCCTCGGGGGTGCCCAGCGTTCAACAGGTGCTGGCCGCGGCGGCGCTCGCCCTGGAGTAGCGGCCGCCGGGTCCGGGACCGCTCGGCACGTGGGCCCAGGGTGACTGGAAGCTTGCCCGTCAGGCCGGCGCGGGCACCCGTTCCCCTTCCTGCGGCTTCGGGCTATGCTGTGCTGACCAGTGCGTTTTGGGGATTTTGTGTGTGGCGCACTGCGTTAACATCTGTTCTGCTCCGGTTCCGCGGGTGGTTCTCCTCCCCGGCCGGGGCATGGTCAAGGGGGAATGGTTGGACATGGAAAAGACAACGTCGTGGACGCGGTTCCTGGGGGTTTCGCTGCGTCCGTTCTCGGGGCATGCGCCCCTTTCACTGATCCTGCGCGGCGCGCTCCAGGCAGCGATCTGCATCGTGCTGCTGGTGGTGGGTGCAGGGATGCGCGCAGAGATGCGGCAGCTCGCGGCGGCGGATGCCGGTGCCGCCCGGTTGGGCGGGTTCCTGGTGCTGGCCGGGGTCGTGCTGGCGGTGCTGGCACTGGCCGCACTGCTGAAGGTCGCCGTGGGGATCCTCGATTTGGTGCCGCGCACCTCGGTTCCCGGGACCGTCGTGAGCATCTCCGAGCGCAAGTTCCTGGACTTCCTGCCCGATGCGGTGAACAACGCGCTGTGGGACAGGAAGAACAACGTCGGGCAGTCCTGGGCCGAGCGGCGCAGGGTCCGCCACGAGCTGGTCATCGACACCGGCCACGGGACCCGTGCCTGGACGCTGCGGAACCGGCAGAAGGCCCGCGGGCTGCGGCCGGGGCAGGCCGTCACCGTCGTGGCCAGCCCGCTGGTGGGCTACGTCGACAGGCTGGAATCCCGAGGCTGAGCCCCGGCCCGGGTACCGGGTGCGGGACTTCAGGTGAGGTCTCGGTAGGCCTCGGCGAGGGGCACCGGGACCATCGCGAGCTTCGGCGGTCCTCATGGTGGATGGGCGCCGGCTTGTACCTGCGCAACAGTGACTTCCCGTCGCGCTCCCAGAAGAAGCCGGGGCGCGAAAGCGCCACCCGGTAGAGGTCGTCGACGGTGTCCGGGGGCTGACCGGCGAGGGCCTCCAGGATGAAGCAGGGGATCTGCCCGTCTTCCAGGTACCCGCGCAGCACCGCGGCGCCCGGATCGCCAGCGCTGTCCGGCGGGGTTCGGCGGGCGTCCTCGAGCCGCTCGTAGTCCAGAAGGAACACCGCGGATTTCACCGGGTGGTGCACCGAGCGCACATCCTGCGGCACGGCAAAGCCGGCGGGGAAGCCCTCATCCGGGGCCGGTTGCAGGCCGGTGCGGGCGTCGTCGCCCGGCGTGCCGTTCCCGCCCGCGGCCTCCCGCCGGCTCTCCTCGAGGAAGGTGCGGTACGCCTCGATCATCTGGGCACCCGGGCCCTGCAGCGCGTGGGAGCCGAAGAGTTCGCCGAAGAGGCGGTGGTTCCGGGCGACATTGGCCCGGGCCGCGGCAAGCTTCCGCGGATTGTTCAACGGCAGGCTGAGATCCAGGCGCAGAAGCCGTACGGCCAGCGAATCGGCGGTGTCCGCGTCCTGCGGATCGAAGTTCCCGGGGGTGCCGCTGAGCGTGTAGATGTTTCCCATCGGCACGATCCGGGTCATCACGAAGCCGCCGGGATTGAGACCCGAGATGGCCTCGGAGCCCTGCGACGAGTAGCTCTCGTAGTCCAGCTCGTCGATGAGGATGCGCAGCAGGAGGCATTGGCGGCGTGCTCGATGAACTTGAAGACACCGAAGACGCCGCGGTCGCGCCAGGACTCGTAGATGGTCCGACCTGCTTCGTGCAGGGTCTACTTGGTGCGCAGGTGGCGTTCGATCAACGGTTCGTCCCCGGGTCCCCGGTCATAGAGGATCGATTCGATGGCCTCGTACAGTGAGTTCCCGCGACCCGTCCCGGTCTTGAGCACGTCGTCGTAGCGTGCGGCCAGGAGCTTGTTGAAGCCCGGCGAGGTTGCGTGGTCGACCAGGGCCGATTTGAGCTCCGCGGCCCGGTCCATGAGGGTTTCGATGGCTGCCGGTGTTGGACGTTCCATCTCCGCTTCTTCCCCCGCGGGCCCGCGGCCGTGCAAACCGTTGCCCGGCTCGTTGCGGCGGGCCTCGCCAACCGGCCGCCCGGCCGGCGAGGCGGCGGGTGGGGAGGCGGGTGGCGGAATCGGTGGACCTCAGCGCAGGCCGCCGGCTTGCAGGTTTTTCAGGTAGCCGAGCGAGTCCGCGGCCAGGGCGTCCTGGGTGCTTGCCAGCGGCCGCCAGATGGAGGCCGCCACGGCGTTCGAGGCGTTCCCGGGGGTGGAGGATTCGACGCAGAGCGGGCCGGTGTACCCGGCCAGGTCCAGCGCGTGGATGAAGCCGTGCCAGTCGAAGTGGTCGGCGCCGACGGTGCCGCGGTCGTTGCCGCTGACCTGGACGTGGGCGATGTGGCCGGTGGCGCGGGCGACGGCGGCCGCGATGTCCTGTTCCTCGATGTTCAGCTGGAAGGTGTCCAGGGCGATGCCGAGCCCGGGCCCGAGCAGCGGTTCCAGCGCGTCAAGGGCCTGATCCACGGTGTTGATCAGCGAGGTTTCGTAGCGGTTGCGCGGTTCGATCCCCAGGGTGATTCCGCGTGCTGCTGCGTAGGAGGCCAACGGGGCGAGGTTTTCGCGCAGCTGGGTGTAGGTGGCCTGGCGGTGGATCCCATTCATGGACCAGGTCCGTCCGGTGGCAGCGTGGAACGGGCCGGCGACGGTGGCCGCCCCCAGGGTTGCCGCCGCATCGATGAGGCCGCGCAGGTGGTTCCGGGTGGCTTCGAGCTCGGCATCCGGTGCGGCGACCAGATTGCGTCCCGCGGACATGGTGCCGATGAGCACGGGGGCCAGGGAATGTTCGGCGAGCACCTCGCGGGCGCGCTTCGGGTCCCAGTCGCCGAGGTCTTCCAGCGGCAGTGCGATGGCGTCGAAGCCCAGGGACGCCACATGGGCGGCGAGTTCGGGCAGCGCCGCATCGGTGAGCGGGGATGTCCATACCCCGGTGGTCACGCCCAGCAATCGTTCCATGGCGATGCGGTGTTCCTTCCATTGCGGCGGTGGGGGTCCGGATTCTCAGGCTACGCCCGCGTGCGCGCTCCGGCCAGAGCGCTGGCTGCGGCGCCCCGCGATCCGCGGGAGGCTTGGGACATCGATGCCACAGGGTCGTCCATCGTGCGGGGGAGGATCCGCGAACGGCTGTCGTCGGGGCAGGTGGAATTGGCAATGGAAACCGAAGGCAGCCATCGCCGGGCCGCGGGGGGCGGCGCCCGACGCGCCGCCGGTTCGCGGTGCCCGGTTTTTTTGTGAACAATGGGTCAGGTGATCCCCTCCCCGCTTGACCCCGCCCCCGCCGCCTGCCTGCAGCGCATCGTCGCCGATTCCTCGGACCGGATCGCCTGGCTGCGGGCCCGCTCGCAGGGCATCACGGCCACCGACGCGGCCAGGCTCTCCACCCCGAAGTCAATCCAGTCCGCGGCCTGGGACAAGCTGAACGGCTCGGGCTTCGGCGGGAACCCGTACACCGACCACGGGCGGGCCCGCGAACCGGTGATCGCCGCGTGGGTGCAGGAGAACTACGGGATCGTGCCCTCCACCCAGCTCTTCCATGCCGCGGAGAACCACATCCACCTGGCCACCCCCGACGGGTTGGGCATCCGGGAGCACGGGCGGGTGGAGCTGGCGGAAATCAAGACAACCAACAAGCCGTTCAAGACCATCCCGCGCAACTACCTGCGCCAGGTGTTCTGGCAGCAATACGTGCTCGGCGCCGAACGCACGCTCTTTGTGTGGGAACCGCACAAGGACTTCGTCCCGGTCCACCGGGAGCCGCTGACCCGCTGGGTGGACCGCGACGATGCGGAGATCGCCGACCTGATCTCCAAGGCCGACGCGATGGTGGCGATCCTGCGCGAACGCACGGCCCGGGCCCGGGCCTACGAGGACTACGGGCCGGCGTCACTGCGTCTCTAAGCCGGGGCGGCGCCCGGCATCATGGGCTTGGGCAGCGCGTCCGGGTAATCCCTGCGCAGCTCCGCAATCAGGTGCTCGCGGATGAAGTTGCGCAGGTCGTAGAGGTCGCCGGGGTTGCGCGCGGACAGTGCAATCGTGACCTTCAGGATCCCTCCGATGGCGTCTGTCACGTTCAGGGACCCGGTGCGCCCGTCCCACAAATCCGTGGATGCGAGCAGTTGCTCGGTGCGCGTGCGCAGGTGCTCGATGGGAGCGTTCCAGTTCAGGTCCAGCAGCACCGACCCGCTGATCTCCGTGCTTCGGCGCGACCAGTTCTCGAACGGTACCGTGGTGAAGTGCGTCGAGGGGATGATCAACCGGCGCCCATCCAGCAGCAGCACCACCACGTAGGTGAGGGTGATTTCCTCGATGCTGCCGCGCTGGGTCTCCACCACCACGGTGTCGTTGACCCGGATGGCGTCGGTGAAGGCGATCTGCAGCCCGGCAAACACGTTGGCCAGCGAGGACTGCACGGCGAGCGCTGCCACCACGGAAATCAGGCCCGCGGAGGCCAGCAGGCCGGCGCCCAGCGCCCTGACCTCGGGAATCGTGAGCAGGGCACCGGCAACCGCCAGGGTGATGACCAGCGCGGTGGCTACCCGGCGCAGCAATCCGACCTGCGTCTGGATCTTCGCCAGCCGCCGGGGGTGTCCGTCGTCCTCGCGGTACTTGGCCAGGAGGATGTCCTCCAGGATCCCCATGGCGACGATCAGCAGCCAGGCGATGGAGCTGATCAGCCCCAGCAACAGCAGGAACTGCCAGATCGTGACCCATTGGCTCGAGGCGAACGAGACCCCCAGGGCGATCTTGGTGAATGCGAAGACCAGGGTCAGCAGCAGCGGCATGCGGCGCAGGGTGCGATCGGGTGCGAGCCCCTGGATCCTGCGGAGCATGCGGGTGAGGATGAAGGAGAGGACCACGGTGATGAGCACCGCGGCCAGTAACCCGACCGCAACCACAACCCATGGTCGGATGGGATCCGGTAATGCGTTCGTGTTCTCCACAACTTCGTTCAGGGCGTCGTCCAGTGTTCCGGTGGCAAAGATCTGCATGTCAACAAGGTTGTCACAACCCCGTGGGCGCACGCTGGTTATGACCGCCCGACGTTAGGCATATCTCCTGCGCATTGCAATGGAATGGATTGTGGACATACCCCCTTGCCGCCTGGTTTTCCCGCGCGCATGCTGATTTCACCATCCACCCACACCCGGATTTTCCGCACCAAGCGAGGACCACCATGAAAACCAGGATCGCCGCCGGCCTGGCCGGCGCGCTGCTCATAGCGGGGCTCGGCACCGCACCGGCCGCCCCCGCCGCAACCCCCGCCGCGGTGAGCGCACCGTACTGCGGCATCGCCTGGGGCTCGCTGGCCGACTCGGTCGCCGGCTACTCCTCGGCCACAGTCACCAACGTCCGCACCGGCCGCCACGACTGCTTTGACCGCATGGTCATCGACCTCAAGGGCAAGGTGAAGGGCTACGACGTGCGCTACGTGTCGGCCGTCTACACCGAGGGCCAGGGCAGGCTGGTCCCGCTGGCCGGGGCCGCGGACCTGCGCATCGTCGTCAAGGCACCGGCCTACACGACCTCCGGGACCCCGACGTACTACCCGGCCAACCGGCTGAACGTGGGCAACGTCGCGGGCTACACCACCTTCAGGCAGGTGGCGTTCCTGGGCAGCTTCGAGGGCCAGAGCTCCTTCGGCCTGGGGGTCCGCGCCCGGCTGCCGTTCCGGACCTTCGTGCTCATCGACGCCACGGGCACCAGCCGCCTGGTGATCGATGTGGCCCACCGCTGGTAGGCCTCCTCGGTCCCGGCACGAAGGACGCCGGCCGCACACCACGGGATTCGTGGCGTGCGTCCGGCGCCCTTCCCTGGTGCCAGTTGCTTCCCGCAGGGGCTTGTTGCGTCGTTGGATGACAAAACGGCGTCATCCGGCGCGCCGCACCGGCGGATGTGTCACGATTCATTCATGAGTATTGCCCGCCCGTACAAGCAAGTCGACGTCTTCTCCTCCTCCTCCCCCTACACCGGCAACGGCCTGGCCGTGGTGCTGGACGGGGAGGGGCTGAGCGGTTCGCAGATGCTGAACTTCGCCAATTGGACCAACCTGGCCGAGACCGCGTTCCTGCTGCCGGCCACTCACCCCGACGCCGACTACCGCGTGCGCATCTTCACCACCACCACCGAGCTGCCCTTCGCCGGCCACCCCACCCTGGGTGCGGCCCACGCATGGCTCGAGGCCGGAGGGGTGCCCAAGAACCCCGCCGCGCTGATCCAGCAATGCGACGCCGGGCTCATCGAGGTCCGCCGCGTCCCGGGCGAGGATCCGTCCGATCCCGAGTCCCTGGCGTTCAAGGCACCGCCCATGGTGCGCACCGGCGAGCTCGAGGACGACGTGCTGGAGTGGGCCCTGACCGGGCTGGGCATCAAGCGCGAGGACGTTCTCGGGCACCAGTGGCTGGCCAACGGGCCGCAATTCGCCGGGCTGCTGCTGCGCGACGCGGAAATGGTGCTCGCCCTGGAACCGGACTACTCGATCCTGGCCGGGCTGGAGGTCGGGGTCATCGGCCCGCACACCGTCCCGGGCATCCCGGCACGCTCCTACGACCCCAACGTGCCCACCGACCGCCCCTCCGGGGCGCGCGAGGAGTTGCGCCCGGTCTCCGAGGCCGACGAGCGCCGCGGCTCCCAGCGCTTCCGCAACGTGGTCACCGGCATTCCGGCCGACTACGAGGTCCGTGCCTTCTGCCCCGGCGAGGGGCTTCCCGAGGATCCGGCCACCGGGTCGCTGAATGCCGGCTTCGGGGTCTGGCTGACCGGTTCCGGGCTGGCCCCGGAGTCCTACACGGTACGCCAAGGCACCCGGCTGGGCCGCTCCGCGATCCTGCACGTGGACCGCGATCCGGCCGGCGTGTGGATCGCCGGGCAGTCGGTCACCTGCATCGAGGGCTTCGTCAATCTGCCCTAGTGGTGCCGCCCTTCGCCCGGCTGTGAGGTTGGGCTCAGGCCCCTGTCCCAGCACCGGGGCCGCGCGTACACTCAAGCGGTGAGTGCGAACCAGACAGATACCAAAACGGCCGAGGACAAGCGCGCATGGGGTGCCCTGTGGGCACTGGTCATCGGCTTCTTCATGATCCTGGTGGACTCCACCATCGTTTCGACCGCCATGCCGGCGATCATGAACGGCCTGGACACCGACATCAACGGCGTCATCTGGGTCAACAGCGCCTACCTGCTGGCCTTCGCGGTCCCGCTGCTGATCACCGGGCGCCTGGGAGACCGGTTCGGCCCGCGCACCATCTACCTCATCGGGCTTGTGGTCTTCACGCTCTCCTCGCTGTGGTGCGGGCTCTCCCCCGATATCAACACGCTGATCGTTGCGCGCGTGGTCCAGGGCCTGGGCGCCTCCATGATGAGCCCGCAGACCATGACCTTCATTACCCGCATGTTCCCCTACGCCCGCCGCGGCGCTGCCATGGGCCTGTGGGGAGCTGTCGCCGGCATCGCCACGCTGGTGGGCCCGATCGCCGGCGGCATCTTTGTGGACACCCTGGGCTGGGAATGGATCTTCTTCGTCAACGTTCCGGTCGGTGTGCTGGCCATCTGGCGGGTGCTGGTGAAGGTCCCCGAACTGGAACGCCACTCGCACTCCTTCGACTGGCTCGGCGTGGGCCTGAGCGCTTCTGCGATGTTTGCGCTGGTCTTCGGCATCCAGGAGGGCAACGGACACGACTGGGGACCGTTCATCGGCCCCATCGGTTCCTGGCACCTGATCATCGGCGGCGTGGTGCTGCTGGGGCTGTTCATCTGGTGGCAGGCCGCCACCCGGGCCGAGCCGCTGGTGCCGCTGGGGTTGTTCAAGGACAAGAACTTCTCGCTGGCCAACATCGCGATCGCCTTCATGGGCCTGTCCATCACGGCCATGAGCTTCCCGATGATCCTGTACCTGCAGTCGGTGCGCGGGCTGACCCCCACGCTCTCGGCGCTGATGCTCGCCCCGATGGCAGTCGTCGCCGGGGCGCTGGCCCCGGTCATCGGCAAGCGCGTCGGGAAGATCGAGGCCAAGTACTTCGCGGTCCCCGGGTTCTTCCTCTTCGGCGCCTCGATCACCGTCTACGGGCTGATCCTGCGCGCCGACACCCCGTTCTGGGTGCTGCTGCTCCCTCCGGTGTTCATGGGGCTGGGCTCGGCCATGATCTGGCCCTCGGTCTCGCTGACCGCCACCCGCGACCTGGTCCAGGCAAATGCCGGCGCCGGGTCCGGCGTATACAACACCACCCGGCAGGTCGGTGCGGTGCTGGGTTCGGCGTTGATCGCGCTGATGATGGAATCGCGCATTGCCGTCGAGTCCGAAAAGGTCGTGGCCTCCATGGCCTCCGGAGGGCCGGCCGGGATCGGCGCGGAGCCGGGAACCGGGGCACAGGTGCCCGATTTCCTGCACCAGGCGTTCTCGCTGGCCCTGGGCCAGGCGCTGCTGCTGCCGGGCATCGTCGCGATGGCCGCGGCGCTGGTGGCCTTGATGTTCCGCAAGGGTGCGCGCGCCTCGGCCAAGTAGGCGCCCCCGCCCACACGCACAAGCACGGCGGGGGCCGTGGCACACGATGATTCGTGAGCCACGGCCCCCGCTATTTGCGCCTCGGGCTACTTGGCGGGCTTGGCGACTTCCTTGATCTTGGTCTTGGTCTTGCCGCGGCCGAAGACCAGTGCGGCGGCGATGCCGGCGAGCCAGAAGTCCTTGGCCATCGGCACCCCGTTGGGCGTCGGGCGGATTCCGTCGGACTCGGTCAGCCCCGGGGTCTTGAGGTAGGTCGCCACCAGGCCGGCGGCGAAGGCTCCCAGGCCCAGGCCAACCAGGCGCGAGGGCAGGAACGGGGTCAGCAGGGCGGCGCCCAGCCCGATCTCGCCGACCGCAAGGGCCTTGCCGAAGACGGCAGGTTCCAGCTTTTCGACCTGCGGGATGGCGTGTGCCGTCATGGTCTGCAGGCCCTGGGCCGATTCGGCGGGCAGCCGCAGCTTTCCGATGCCGCTGTTGAGGATGTAGGCACCCGAGACGAGTCGTAGTGCGGCGTTGGCAATGTTGAAGCCCATGTGTTTTCTCCTGGTCGTGGGTCGCGGTCTTGCTACTTCTCACCCCACCCTATGGTTTGGCCCTCCGCTACGGCTATAGCTCCCCCGGTGTGGCGCGGGGCGAGTGCGGGCCCACGCACGGGCTGTGGTTTGCCGCACATTCGCGAAATCACGCGTCGCCCAGGGGGCGCCGAAATCGGGCGACGTGCTAGATTCTCGTGCATGATCACCTCCTCTGCGGTTCCCGATGCCGCCCTGCGCCTGCTCGTCGAAAAGGGTTTCGACGCCACGAGCGTCGATGCGCTGGCCCAGGCCGCGGGCATCTCGCGCTCCACCTTCTTCCGGCGCTTCGGCTCCAAGGAAGAGATGGTCTTCGCGGACATGGAGACGATCATCCACCACCTCGAAACCGTGCTGGCCACCTCCTCGGCCGGGCCCGTGGCCTCGCTGGTCCACGCGGGGCTGACGGTCTTCGACCAGCACACCGCCCGGCCCGAGGCCGCGGGCCTGCGCCACCGCCTGCTGCTGGATGTCCCCTCGCTGCGCGACCGCGAACTGGTCTCCATCCACCGCTACGAGCGGGTCTTCCGCAACCACCTGCGCGACCGCGGGCTGTACTCGCTGCCCAACGGGCGGGCGATGTGCATCGCCTTTGCCTCCGGGATCGTCTCGGTCCACAACGACCACCTGCGGCGCTGGCTGCGCCACCCGGAGGACACCCGTCGCCCGGAGCTGGACCGCGAGCTGAACGCGCTGGGCGCGCTGTTCGCCCCGGTGCTCGAGCCGCAGGAATCGGCGCCGGCACTCCAACCGACGACGGTGGTCATCACCATTGCCGGCGGAACCCCGGACACCGAGGCCGTGCTCTCCCAGGTGCGCGAGGCCCTGGACCGCAACCACAAATGAACCTCAGTCTCTTGACGTGATACTCAGTTCCAGTATGCTGGTGCCCTAGCGACATTCCCGCCGCCGACGAAAGGGCACCACCTTCCATGAGCATCGAAGCCAGCCTCAGCACCGATTTCCCCGCCGGGGTCGTTGAACCCGAGTACGAGCTCTGGGGCGAGGTGGACGTCGATCCGGCAGGGCTCTTCGAGGACATCGACGCGGCCGACCGCGAATACTGGGACCGCGCCCGGAAGTTCGGGCTCGACGAGGTCCGCCCGGTCATCGACGAATACTGGAACAACTCCGACTACCCACTGGGCCTGGCCAAGCGCCTCGGCGAGCTCGACCTGCTGCGCGACGGGATCACCCTCGAGGGCCACCCGGAGATGAGCGTGCTGGCCGCCGGGCTGGTGAACATGGAACTCTCCCGCGCCGACGGATCGGTGGGCACCATCGCCGCCGTGCAGGCCGGGCTGGCCCTGCGCTCCATCGTCTACTGCGGCTCGCCCGAACAGATCAAGCAGTGGGCGCCGAAGCTGGCCACCGCCGAGGTGCTCGGCGCCTTCGCACTGACCGAACCCACCCATGGCTCGGACTCGGTGTCGCTGGAAACCCGTGCCACCAAGGTGGAGGGCGGCTACCGGATCAACGGCGAGAAGAAGTGGATCGGCAACGGCTCCACCGGCGGGATCACCATCGTGTGGGCGCGCGACGAGCAGGACAAGGTCCGCGGCTTCATCGTGCAGCAGGAGTGGGAGGGCTACACCGGCACCACGATCGAGGGCAAGCTGTCCCTGCGCGCCATCTGGCAGGCCCACATCCGCATGGAGAACGTCTTCGTCCCGGACTCGCACGTGCTGCCCGGGGCCAACGGCTTCAAGGACACCGCCAAGGTCCTCTTCGCCACCCGGCTGGGCGTCGCCTGGTCCGCGGTGGGACACGCGACCGCCTGCTACGAGACCGCGGTGCAGTACGCGGCCCAGCGCATCCAGTTCGGCCGCCCGCTGGCCGCCAGCCAGATCGTCCAGGAACGCCTGGCCCGCATGCACTCGGAGCTGGCCACCATGCAGCTGATGGTCATGCAGGCCACCCGCCGCGAGGAAGCCGGCACGCTGAGCCCGGTGCAGGCCTCGCTGGCCAAGTTCACCTGCACCCGCATCGCGCGCACCATCGCCTCCAACGCCCGGGACCTGCTCGGCGGCAACGGCATCCTGCTGAAGAACCGCGTGGCCCGGCACATCGCCGACATCGAGGCGATCCACACCTACGAGGGCACCGAAACGGTGCAGGCACTGATCATCGGGCGCTCCATCACCGGGATCTCCGCCTTCGCCTAAAAACGACGCAGGGCATCGAATCCAACACCGCGTGCGGCCGCATCCACCGAAACCGATTCCGGTGGATGCGGCCGTTTTCCATGTTCCCGCACATGGCTGCACTCTGGGCAGATTCACATGCCGCCACCGGACCTCCACGGACCTTGGCAGCTGGGGATATTCACCCCAAGGTGGCTGCGCGGAGCAGGTCCGTCCGGAACAGCGAAAACCGCTCGAACTCTTGACTTCGGTTCTGCCGCTATTTCAAGCCGTCGGCTTGGCACAAGTCGCGCCACCCATCTCGGGCCTTGCCCTGGGCCAGCGGGCGAATTTTTCGCCGTTCACCTCTGTCCCGACCCTGAGAACGCCTGCGGCACCAATACGAAGGTGCGTTGGTGCATGAGGTGTGCAACGACCAAGTAGAGGAGGATCTCCTTGGATACCGCAGGTTTGATTGGGCATCAGGAGAAGTTTCCTGAAGGACACGAGGGACCGACTCTCGCCGATTTGTGGCCCGACAATCGCATTGTCGCAGCCGTCGTCGGCCTGAATCCGGCGCCGAAGAGCGTCGAAGCCGGCCATTACTACCAGGAGCTGGCGGCACGGCGCCAGTTGCTGCGCGTGGCGGAAGCCGGAATGCTCAACCCCGAAGACGCACCCTTCCTTGACGACGCTGCCCGTCAATATGGCATCGCTTTTACCAACATCGTGTAGTTCCCGACCCCGGGTGAAAAGCAGGTCACTGCCGAGCAGATTCGGGCAGGGTTGCCCGCCCTTGAGGATTCATTGGCACAACGAGAGGTTCCCCTGGTCATCGGTGTGTTCCGCCATCCAGTCGAAGCCTTGCTCGGCCTGAAGAATTCAAAGCCCGGGCTACAAGAAAAACCCACCTCTTGGGGAGCCAGCGTCTTTCGGATGCCGGGTCCCTATGCGAAGGCAGCGGAAGTTCAGCGGGTGCTGATCGAACTGAGACATGTCTCGCGCGCGATCATCACGGAGCCAATGTTTGAACCTGTGCCATACGGTTCCTGGGTTGACTTCTACAAAGCGGTTCTGGTGGTCGCCGAGGCACGTGGTGAGCACCCTGACCCGCGGGTCTTGAAAATGTATACGGAGGACGTGCGCCGGAGTCTCGGCGAGTTGCCCACTCCTCCGTGGCACGCGCAGGCTCCCGACCCACAGCCTTCGGTCAAATCACTGTTTCCCCGGCGTGCAGCTCTGCCCGGGCCGGATTGAAGCGGAGGCAAAGCCATCGCCCTACTCGCCAGTTGCCCGAAGCGCCCGGTCCGCCGCTGGGCCGGTTGCTTCCCGGGACACCGCCACCAGCGGCGGGCGTGGTCCCGGTGTCAACACCGACCTCCAGCACTACCTTGTAGCCGGCTGTGGCATCACCGGTGACGGTGGCCAGCTGTGGCATCACCGGTGACGGTGGCCAGCTGGCTGGCACTCCGGTCGTCGCCAAAGACGGTGTCGCTCTGCAGCGTCAGACGTGAAAGGTTTGCGACAGAGAACGAGTACCCCGACATCGCGTAGGCGGCCTCCGATACGTCCTGCGGCAGCGCCACCTGTGAGGTGGCAATCGCGTTGGTCGAATCGGTGATCGAGGCCGCGTCTGGATAGACCTCAAAGTGGCTGTGCGGCCAACGGCCGGTACAGCAGGCGGGGAAGATGCCGGGGAAACGCACCGTGCCGTTTGCAGCTGCTGCCTGCACGCCGCGCAGGTAGTTTTCGGTCTCGACGGCCTCGGAATACATCGAGTAGTTCCCTTCGCTGTCGCACTGCCAAACATAAACAGCCACCCCGGCAAAGCCCGCCGATCCGTTGGCCAGATCCTTGATCGAGAGTTCGAGGGTCATCGGGACCCCCGCCGCGGTGGTTGTCGAATCCCCGAAGCTGGAACGGATGCCGGAGCGGATGATGCCGCTTTGTTCCAGCACGTCCGGGCCGTTGGACCCGGCTCCCGGGTAGGGGCCGGCCGTTGCATCGGGGATCTCCCCTACCGAGGTGCCTGCGGCACCGTCCTTCGCCGTGGAGCTGCAAGCGGCCAGGCCGGGCGCCAGGGCACCGACCCCGAAGGCCTTCAGCGCGCTGCGCCGCACCGGGAGCGTCTGGATGTACGAAGCGCAGGCCCTGGTCCTCGATGTCCTCGCCCGGCCGTGGGAGCACCCGTCCTCCCTTGAACCTCGGGTGGGCGGAACATGACGGACGGTGCCGCTGCCGGTTCTCCATGCTCGGTGGATCCCCTGGCCGTGAGCGCCGATTCCGGCGCGTGGTGGGTGGAATCCGATGCTATGAGCGGGAAATTTGCGGTGGCTGTGGTTCGGCCCAGAACGGACCTTGCGGTAGGAGGACTCCTCGCCCTCGGTGGCATTGGATCAGTGGATGCCCGCCCATCTGGTCCTCACCGTCCACCCGCACTGGCTGGGTGCCTGGTTCCTCCGTATGGCCGCCAGGCCCGTAGTCGTCGTCAACGACATCGAACACGCGGCCTGCCGGGGCTCACCCTGTAAGGTGGCCCTCCCCGCCGGGCGCCACTCGGTGGCCGCCGGGATCCGCTACCGGGGCACAGAGGCTCTGCTGGGCGCATGTCCCGCGCGGATCACCATGGCGGACGACGAGGACCAGAAAATTCTTGCCACCAACGGCATGCTGAACCACAAGCCATTCCGGATCACCGCAGCCTAGCTGCCCCGGGCAGTCTCGGCGCGCACCCCGCTGCTCCCCGTCCGGCCCATTTCAACCACCATTCCTCCACGCCCGGAAGAATGCAACAACACGATGCGGGCGGCAACGGGTCGACATCTGGTCCATGGCCTAATGACCAAGCCAAGCGGCTGTGCGGCCGGAGGCGCCGGCGCCGTTGCTTCGTCAGCGCCCAGTGTGCCAACCCGACTAGGATTCACCATGGGCCCGGCCC
Organism: Arthrobacter sp. AQ5-05; assembly: GCF_003287975.1. Classification (GTDB taxonomy): domain Bacteria; phylum Actinomycetota; class Actinomycetes; order Actinomycetales; family Micrococcaceae; genus Paeniglutamicibacter. The sequence continues at coordinate 100,844 of NZ_QMKQ01000009.1, read as the reverse complement.
GCAAACTCTCCCGAAAGGTTTATGCATGCGACGGCAAACGATCATCATTACGGGTGCGAGCGATGGGATCGGCGCTGAAGCTGCGCGCCAACTCGCCCGAATGGGCCATGAGGTGGTCGTGGTGGGCAGGAACAGGGAAAAGACAGCTGCTGTTGCCCAGGAACTCGGGGCCGATCACTTTCTCGTTGACTTCGCCGATCTTGACGAGGTTCGGACCCTTGCCTCGTTGTTGCTCGAGAAATACCCCCGAATCGACGTGTTGGCGAACAACGCCGGAGGCATTTTCACTCCCGTGCGGCAGGTCACCGCGGACGGGTTTGAGATGACCTTCCAGATCAACTACCTGGCCCCGTTTCTGCTGACCCACCTGCTTCTTGATCGCCTCATCGACTCGAGGGCCAGTGTCATCAGCACCTCCAGCCTGGCCAATCGACTCTTCGGCAAAGTCGATATCTCCGACCTGAACTCCGAAGGCCACTACGAGCCCAAGAGGGCTTACGGAAACGCCAAGCTCGGTCAAATCATGTTCACCCGTGAATTGCATCGGCGTTTTACTGGCCGGGGCTTGGCCGCTGCGGCGTTCCATCCGGGAGTCGTCAGCACCGGTTTCTCACGCTCGCCGGGAACCTCCATGGAGGGCATCTACGGCCACAAGATCATCTCCAAATTCCTGTTGTCTCCCCGGAAGGGAGCCGACACGCTGATCTGGCTTGCTTCCCAGCAGAGTCCGAAGACCTGGCAATCGGGCGAGTATTTCACCCGTCGCAAAGTGGCACGGACCAACCCACAGGCCAATGATGCAGCGTTGGCCCGGGAACTCTGGGACATCAGCGAAACGCTGCTCTGCCTCGGGTAGCCGGTCTGCAGCGATCGGACCCCTGAATCAGTCGGGGCCGGGCACCGTGCTTTCAGTCCGCCGGTGTGCCTCGTCGGGCTCCCGGGGAGCCCGACCCAGCGTCGCGATCGCCGCGACAATCAGGAAGAACCCTACCGCCGAGGCCGGTGTGGGCCGGTCCCCCAAAAAGAGCACGGCGATCAGCACCGCGGTGACCGGTTCCAGCAGCGTGGCCACCACCGCGGTGCCGCTGGAGGTGGTGCGCAGCCCCGCGTACAACAGCCCGTAGGCCAGGGCCATGGTGATGACCCCCAGATAGATGACCAACATCCACGTTCCGGTGTGGGTGGTGCCCAACGGCTCATGGTTCACCCAGGCCAGGACCAGCCCGGCCGGAATCAGACACGCGGCTGCTGCACCCATGGTGATCACCGTCAACGGGAAGCTGTCCAACGTCCTGGCCAGCGGCACCGCGAAATCCGTGGACAGGGCGAAGGCCGCTCCGGATACCAAGGCTGCCAGCAACCCCGCCACGGGGTGCGGCGCGGCTGAGACCTCGGAGCCGGACAGGCCCACCAGACACAGCCCCACGACCGCCACCACGACGGTGATCAGGTTCGCGGCCGGTGGCAATGAGCGGGTCCGGATGCCCTTGACCACCAGCAGCAGCACCGGGGCCAGGCCCAGGCACACCACGGTTCCGACACTGACCCCGGCCCACACCACGGCCAGGAAAAAGAAGAACTGGAATGCCGCAATCAGCGCCCCGACCCCCAGCGCGCGGCGCCAATGCTTCTTGCCCAAGGCCCAGCAGGTGCCCAGTTTCCCGGTCAGCAGTGCGGCGGCCAGCAGGGCCAACGCGGCGGCGGCGGCACGGTAGGAGCCCAGCGTCGAAGGGGAAAGCCCGGAGGCTTGGTGCGCGATTTGGACCGCGGGTCCGATGGTTCCCCAGGCTATCCCGGCCAAGCAGACCATTGTCAATCCCGGGGGCAGGTGCCGGGACGCAGGCGGCTGCGCGCCGGAGGGCAAGGGGGTCATGGCCCCCAGTGTGCCATGGAGATGTCCGCCGGTGCCCAACTGCGCCGAACCCCGGCGGGCCGCGGACCTGCGGAACCCCTGGGTCTCAGGGCCGGCCCATGCGCTTTTTCACGTGGCGGGTGGCGGGAGCGGTCCACGGGTCCTCGGGCCACGGGTGCTTGGGGTAGCGGCCACGGTTTTCCGCGCGCACCTGGGTGTAGGGCCCGGACCAGAAGGAGGCCAGGTCGTCGGTGACGGCCAGCGGGCGTCCGGCCGGAGAAAGCAGGTGGAACAGGACCGGCACCCTCCCGCGCACCAGTGCCGGGGAGGTCGCGAGCCCGAAGCATTCCTGCAGCTTCACCGCGACCACCGGCGGCGCGTCAGGGTCATCGACGCCCGGGTAGTCGATGCGGATCTTCGATCCGCTGGGCACCGCGAGGCGTTCGGGGACCAACTCGTCCAGCGCGGTGGCCTCGGGCCAGGGCAGCAGCCGGCGCAGCGCATCGGCCAGGTGCAGGGAGCCGGCGGACTTGCCCCCGGCGAGCGCCTCGAGTTCCGGGGCCAGCCAGGTTTCGGCCGCCTCCAGCAGTGCGGCGTCATCCATTGACGGCCACGGGTCCCCGAGCTCGCGGTTGAGCATGGCCAGCCGGTTGCGCAGTGCCGTGGCGGAGGCCGAGAACCTCAGCATGCCCAGGCCGTTGGCCCGCAACGCGTCAAGCACCGCGGTGCGGCCCTGGGCACGGGTGGGTGCCACGGGGGTGCTGGTCAGCTCGATGGCACCGAGCCGGTGCACGTCCCGGGCGGTGAGCTTGCCGTTGGCAAAGACGGTGGCCGTGTCCTCGGTTTCCAGGTGGGCGGCGGCGAGCAGCGCGGTGTCTTGGTCCAGCGGCGCCGCGGCGCGGATCAGCGCGCCGGTGCCCGCCGCGTCGCGGCCGGCGGCACGGGCCACCTCGGCCACCGCGATCCAGGGGTGGTGTGCCACCGGGCTTCCGGTCGGCAGCCCCGCCCGGGTCCCGGAGGCCAGCAGGTAGGTGGTTCCCGCGGCGCCTTCCACCCGCCGGGCCACCTGGCCTGGGAAGGCCAGCGCAGTGATGAGGCCAAGCGGATCGCCGGTGAATTGGCGCGCGGCCCGATCCGCCTTGCCTGCTGCCTGCTTGGCGATGCGTTCGAGGCGGGCCGATTCGCGTTTCCAGGCACCGGATCCGGGGTGTTGGCCGTTGCGCAGTAAGGCCAGCAGCGCACCGAGGTCGGCACCCTGGGCTCGGTAGTCTCCGGCCAGCAACGCGACGATGCGTGCGGTGGTGGCGGCCCCGGCCAGCGGCGCGCCGTCGAGCAGTGCGCGCCCGAGCCGCGGGTCAGCCGGGATCGCGGCCAGGCGCCGGCCCAGCGCGGTGGCGTGCCCCGAGTGCTCGATCGCGCCGAGGTGTTCGAGCACCGTGGTGGCGGCCTGCAGGCTGGCGGCAGGGGGAGCTTCGGGCAGCGCCAGTCCCTGCCCGCCGGGGGCGCCCCAGCAGGCCAGGATGAGGGCGGCGGAGGCCAGATCCGCGACGGTGATCTCGGCGCGCGGATGTGCCGGGGCGGCGGCGAAGCTCTTTTCCTCGAAGCAGCGCACCACGGTGCCAGGGCCCAGACGGGCGGCACGTCCGGCACGCTGGATGCACGAGGCCCGCGAGGCGGAAACCGTGACCAGTCCGCTCATGGAGCGGGCCGCATCCCGGCGCGGTTCGCGGGCCAGCCCGGAATCGATGACCAGCCGCACCCCGGGGACGGTGAGCGAGGATTCGGCCAGCGAGGTGGAGACGATGATCCGCGGCTTCCCACCGGGTTCGCGCCCGGAAACCGCGCGGTCCTGCTCGCCGGCGGGCACCTGTCCGTGCAGTTCGAGCACCTCGGTGCCGACGGTCCTGGAACGCAACTGCGCCGCAACATCGGCGACCTCCCAGGCCCCGGGCAGGAACACCAGTGCATCGACGCCAGGATCCGTCTGAAGCGCCCGGGTATGGGCCTCGGCGGCGACGGCCGCCACGTGGCCCAGGAAGGTGCGCGAGACCCCGCGGTCGGTCAGCCGCGGGGCCGCTGCCGGTTCCCAGTGCACCGTCAGCTCGTGCAGCGCCGCCGGGCAGTCAACCAGCGGTGCTTCCCCCATGCCCGTGGCATCCCCCAGTAGCTTGGCGAAGCGCGGGGCATCGAGCGTGGCGGACATGGCCACCAAGGTGAGGTCCCCGCGCAGTTCGTGGACCTCGCGCAGCATGCCCAGCAGCAGGTCGGTTTCCAGCCCGCGCTCGTGCACCTCGTCGATGATCACCGCGTCCACGGATTCCAGGCCCGGATCGGCCAGCAGCCGGCGCAGCAGGATTCCGGGGGTCACGAACTCCACCAGCGTGTGGGCATCTGCGGTGTGTTCCCCGCGCACCGTGAAGCCCACCCGGGTGCCCAGCGGGCTGCGATCCAGGAAGGACAGGCGGCGGGCGGCGGAACGTGCGGCGACGCGGCGCGGCTGGGTGACCACGATGCGGGCGGGCGCCCCGGTGCGCGCGGCCACGGCGTTGGCGACCAGCGGCGGGACCAGGGTGGTCTTGCCGGTGCCCGGCGGCGCCTGGATGACCGCGGTGGCGCTGGCACCGCCTGCTTCGAGCGCCATGGCAAGTTCGGGCAGGGAATGGGCAAAGACCAGCCCGTGCCCGATGGCTGCCAGGTCGAAGTCGTGGGTGGGTAGGGGCTTTTCCTGCCGGATCTGCTGGGTGCTCACCCGCCCCATTATCCAGTGTTGCAGCCGGGTCCCGCCGATCAGGGGGTGCGGCGGCGCAGCGTCATGGAGCCCACGACGATGGCGGCCAGGATCCAGGCGGCAATGAAGCCGATGCGCAACCAGATGTAGCCGGCGTCCTGGTCGTTGCGGGCCACCGCGTTCAGCGCGTCGATGGCGTGGCTCAGCGGCAGCCAGTCGCCGATCTTCTCCAGCACCTGGGGCAGCTGGTCCCGGGGCAGGAAGATCCCGCCGAGCAGGATCTGCGGGAAGACGAAGGCCGGCATGAACTGCACGACCTGGAACTCGCTGCGTGCAAAGGCGCTGGCCAGAAGCCCCAGCGAGGTGCCCAGCAGTGCGTCGACGATCGCCACGGCGAACAGCAGTCCCAGGCTCCCGGACACTTCCAGCCCGCACACCCACACGGCGAAGCCCACCGCGATCCCCGTCTGCACGATCGCCAACAGCCCGAAGGCCAGCGCGTAGCCCAGGATGAAGTCGGCCTTGCCCAGCGGCAGGGACAGCAGGCGTTCCAGGGTGCCGCTGCGCCGCTCGCGCAGCGTGGCAATCGAGGTGACGAGGAACATCACGATAAAGGGGAAGAGCGCGATCATGGCCGGGCCAATTCGCCCGAACACCGGGGTGTCGGTGAAGATCCAGGCGACCAGGCCCACCAGCAGCGCGGGGACCAGCAGCAGCAGGCCCAGGGTGCGGTGGTCGTGCCGCACCTGGTTCAGCACCCGGGCGGTGGTCGCAAGGACACGTGCAAGGCTCATGCTTCCTCCGAACCGGCGCGGTGCTTGGGGACGTGCGGCGTGTCGGTCCCGGGTTCCTGCGCCGCGCGGATCAGGGCGAGGAAGGCGTCCTCGGCGTTGTCGGTTCCGGTGCGTTCCAGCAGCGAGCCGGGGGTTTCCTGGGCGACGATCTCGCCCTCGCGCATCAGGATCAGCCGGTCGCAGCGCGTGGCCTCGTCCATGACGTGGCTGGAAACCAGCAGCGCCACACCCTCGGCGGCCAGTTCGGCGAACAGTTCCCACAAGGCCACGCGCAGCACCGGATCCAGCCCGACGGTCGGCTCGTCCAGCACCAGCAGCTCGGGGGATCCGAGCAGGGCGATGGCCAGCGAGAGCCTGCTGCGCTGGCCCCCGGAGAGGTCCGCGGCCATGGACCTGGCCACCGACCCCAGGCCGGTGCGTTCGATGACGGCGGCGACCTGCGCGGGCGGGGCACCGAGGATCTTGGCGAAGTAGTTCAGGTTCGCTGCAACCGGCAGGTCGTCGTAGATACCTGCTTCCTGGCTCATGTACCCCACGCGGCGGCGCAGCGCCGGGGACCCTGCGGTGTCCCCCAGCACTTTCACGTCCCCGCCGGAGATGATCTGGGTGCCCACGATCGCACGCATCAGGGTGGACTTGCCGCAGCCGCTGGGACCGAGCAGCCCCACGACCTCGCCGCGCGGAACCAGCAGGTCAAGGCCCGGCAGCACCAGGTTCTTTCCGCGCAACACCTTCAGCCCGGTGATCGAGATTGCCGCCGTGTCAGCATCCATTTCTTGAGTCTCGCCCCTGTTGCGGTCCCGGTCAAGAGCGATTGGGCGCCCGGACGCGACCCCGCCCTATCCTTGACCGGCGAGGTCCGGCCATACTGGGTGAAAGGCTGCCGCGCAGCCCGCTGCCACCGTCCACCTCCAGGAGCGCGCCATGAACGAGCTGCGCGGAGAAGGAAGTATCCGCACACCTCATCCCGTGCTTGTGGGAGTGTGCCGGTACCAGCACCCGGAGGTGGTGGCCACCGCGGCACGCTTGGCCGTGGCCCTGGAACTGGATCTGGTGTGTGCCTACGCCGTCACGGGGTTGGAATCTTCCGAGTGGAAGGCGAAGGCAATCATCGATTTTGAGACGCTGGGTCGGGACGAGCAGGAGGAAATCGGCGTCACGGTTGTCCGCGAGCTCCACTCCGGCCTCGGAGCGGCGTTGCAGGATTCGCCCGTGCGCTGGATGCTGCGCATACTGGTGGGCGCTCCCGCGGGTGCGCTCGAGGCCTACGCCACGGCACTGGGCGCCTCGCTGCTGGTCCTCGGTTCCCCGAAGCGGCGGCCCTTCGGCAGCACTTCCGCCCGGCTCCGTGCCTCCACGCTGGCCCGGTTCCTGTCCCACCGCACGGTGCCGGTGCTGGTGGTTCCGCCGGAGCTCTCACCGGGGAAACCGGGTGCCCCTTATCTGCCCATGCCCTGATGCCGAGGAACCCTAGGCGTTGGTCCGCAGGAACGGCAGCAACTGCTCCAGGACGGGCTGTGGCGGGAAGAGCGTGCCTCCATGGGTGCGGCCTTCCAGCTCAACCAACCGGGCGTTCGGCATCACCGCGGCCATGGTCCGCGAGTGCTCGATGCGCGGCCTGTCCCGGGTTCCTGTCATCAGCAACGTCGGGGTGTCCAGTTGCGCCAGCAGCATCTCGCTGACTGCGCTTCCGGCCTCGGTCGATTCGAAGTAGGCCGCCAGCGCCAGCGCATCGTTGGAGGCGAAGGCCAGGCGTGTTGCGGGGTCGAGTTTCCCGCCGTCGGCTTCCATCCCGGCGATGAAGGCATCCATGTCACCGGTCTTGAGCGCCTCGAGGTAGCCGTCGAAGAAGAGCGTGCTGATGTGCTGGGCCTCGATGGCGTGTGTTCCGCCGAGCATGGTCAGCGAGCGCACCATCGACGGGTGCTTGATGGCCAGCGAGAGGCCCACGCGCGAGCCGAACGAATATCCCACGATGTGGATCGACTCGTGGCCGGTCGCCGCCAGCACCGCCTTGACGTCCGCCAGGACCAGGTCCATGTTGTAGGCGGCAGGGTCGTGCGGCTTGCCCGAGCGCCCGTGCCCGCGCAGATCCATGCGGATGGTGTCGAACTCCGGTTCAAGTGCCTTCACGTAGCCCAATCCACGCCAGATGGAACGGGAGAGTGCCGAGCCGTGCAGCAGCAGGACCGGTGGGGCCCCTGTGTCGCTGGCGTCGAAGTAGATAGTCTGGGCATCAATCGGGTTCACGGCAAGGGGCATGTGAATGAGCCTATGGCACCGAACCGGACTTTTCCCAAGCGCTAAGGATGCAGCAATGAATGACGATCTGACCCCCGTGATCCTTGGCGGGGCGCGCACGCCCTTTGGCAGGTTCCGCGGGGCCATCTCCTCGGTGCCGGCCACCGACCTTGGCGCCCACGCCATCAAGGCGGCACTGGAACGCAGCGGGGTGAAGGCCAGCGATATCAACCACGTCATCATGGGCCAGGTGGTCCTGGCCGGCACCGGGCAGGGTCCGGCCCGCCAGGCCTCCTTGAAGGCCGGCATCGGCTGGGACGTGCCCACAGTGACCATCAACAAGCTCTGCCTCTCCGGGCTGACAGCGGTCATCGACGCCGCACGGATGATCCGGGCCGGGGAGGCGGACTTCATCGTCGCCGCCGGCCAGGAATCCATGTCCAACGCCCCTCATCTGGTCCGCGGCATGCGCACCGGGCTGGCGATCGGGGACCGCGGCCTGGAGGACTCGCTGAACCACGATGCCCTGGCCGACCCGCTGACCGGCGAGCTCATGGGCTCGACCACCGAACGCGGCAACGCCAAGCTGGGCATCGGCCGGGCGGAGCAGGATGCGTACGCGGCGGCCTCGCACCAGCGCGCGGCCGCCGCCCGGGCGCACCTTGATGCGGAGATCGCACCGATCTCCATCCCGCAACGCCGCGGCGAGGACCTGGTCGTCTCCACCGACGAGGGCATCCGCCCCGAGACCACGGTGGAGAAGCTGGCGGCGCTGCGGCCGGCGTTCTCCCGGGATCCCGGCGCAACCATCACCGCAGGTTCCTCCTCGCCCCTGTCGGACGGGGCAGCCGCGTTGGTCGTGGCTGCCAAGGGAGCCGCCCGCAAGGAGGGGCTGGAATGGCTGTGCGAGATCGGCGCGCACGGACAGACCGCGGGACCGGACGGGCAGCTGCATTCCCAGCCCAGCACCTCGATCCTCGCGGCCCTGGCGAAGGAGAGGCTGAAGGCCGGGGACCTTGACGCGATCGAGATCAACGAAGCCTTCGCCTCGGTGGTGCTGCAATCGGCCAAGGTCCTCGGTGTGGATCCTGCCAGGGTCAACACCGAGGGCGGGGCCATCGCGCTGGGCCACCCGGTGGGCGCTTCCGGGGCGCGGCTGGTGTTGCATATGGCGATGGACCTGGCACGGCGCGGCGGCGGCACCGGGGTCGTCTCGCTGTGCGGCGGTGGCGGCCAGGGCGATGCGCTGGTGCTCCGGGCCTGAGTTCACACGTGGTTGCCGGGCTCTGTACAGCCTGCACATAGATTGGGTTCCTAGAGTTGTAACTACCTCATGAAGATGCGAGTGATGAGAGCACCGGTCGGATAAAAGGCAGATTCCCCCCAGCCTTCCGACCGGTGCTCACCCGTTTAAGCCCGGCTGCGTCCTGTCAAGGCGCCGCGAGGTGGCATGCAACGCCCTCGACAACGACGGAACTTCGGACCAAACTGAAGATACCGGTCGCGCCGGTGAATCGGGCGACATGTTCTACGGACCAAGGAGCACGCGTGATGAGTGAAAAACCAATCGGCGACGAAGAAGATGTCAAGGCAGAAGAAGCTGCCGCAGAACCGGAACATGTTGCCAGCGCACACGACGAGGCGCTGGTCGAGGAATGGGAAGACGAGTCCTTCCCCGCCTCCGATCCCCCGTCGAATTACTGACTCTCGGCTGACTGACAACCAATCCTCAGCCCACGCTCAGCTTGGCCTCTTAGGCTGAAGCTACCTTCTCAAGGTGCGAGTGATCAGAAGAACCGGTCGCGGCGGAGTTTCACCTCCTTAGCCGTCACGACCGGTTCTTCACTTTAAGCACCAGGCCCCAAACCGGGGTTCCCTGGGTCGCAAAGCAGCACATTTCGTTTCTCCCCCGCGTGCCGAGCCCGCCGTCGTGGACTAACGACGCCTCGGGGGACAAGAATGGAAACGGATGAAGCCAAGAAGCTTCAGAGGATTTTCCGTCCCACCTATTTCAGGAGAACACCACCACCATGGCCGAAGAGCTCCGGTATGCCCCCGTCCCCGAAACCCACGCACCCTATGTGGCCGCCGCGGATCGCTACGAGTCCACCGGTTACCGCCGCGTCGGCAACTCCGGCCTGATCCTTCCCCCGATCTCCCTGGGCCTGTGGTGGAACTTCGGCGACAACCGCCCCTTCGACACCCAGCGCGAAGTGCTGCGCCACGCCTTCGACCACGGCATCACGCACTTCGACCTGGCCAACAACTACGGCCCTCCCTACGGCTCGGCCGAAGAAAACTTCGGCCGCATGATGCGAGGCGACTTCAAGGCCTACCGCAACGAGCTCATCATCTCCTCCAAGGCCGGCTGGGACATGTGGCCGGGCCCGCACGGAAACCTTGGCTCGCGCAAGTACATCATGGCCTCGGCCGACGATTCGCTGGCCCGCATGGGCCTCGACTACGTGGACATCTTCTACTCGCACCGCCCGGACCCTGACACCCCGATCGAGGAAACCATCGGCGCGCTGGACACCCTGGTCCGCCAGGGCAAGGCCCTCTACGTGGGCATCTCCTCCTATTCCCCCGAGCGCACAGCCGAGGCCGCGAAGGTCGCCAAGGACATGGGCACCCCGCTGGTCATCCACCAGCCCTCCTACTCGATGCTCAACCGCTGGGTGGAAGACGGATTGCTGGACACCCTGAAGGAACACGGCATGGGCTCGATCGCCTTCACCCCGCTGGCCCAGGGGCTGTTGACCGGCAAGTACCTCAAGAACGAGTCGGCCATCCCGTCCGGCGGACGGAACTCGCTGGCCGGGCACCTGACAGAGGCGAACCTGTCCAAGGCCCGCGACCTGGCCAAGGTCGCCGAAGCACGCGGCCAATCCCTGGCCCAACTGGCCATCGCCTGGCTGCTGCGCGAGGGAGGGGTGACCTCGGTGCTGCTCGGGGCGTCCTCGACCGCCCAGCTCGATGAGAACCTCGGGGCACTGGGCAATACCGCCTTCAGCACCGCGGAACTGGAGCTGATCGACAGGATCGCCGCAGGGGATGCCGGCATCGACCACTGGCGCGCGGCGGCCACGAGCTAAGAAGCCGAAGCGCCCTGACCTGAAACCCTGTGGAGACGAAATCCGCAGGGTTTCTCGTCGTTAACAACGGATACCGCAGACGAACAATTCGCTGACGGCGGATATCACCACCGATCCCGCGTGACCGGCTTCACAAATCGCAGTTTTCGCGACATGATGTAACCGTACGTGGCGCGCAACGCAGATTTTCGCCGCCCAGTGACTACCCAGAAGGAGCATGGCCGTGACCGCCAACGCCCAGACGACGCCAACCGCCACCGGATACCGAGTCCTCAACCCCGCCACCGGCGCCGTGGTCGAGGAATTCGCCACCGCCACAGACGCCGAGGTCCAGGAAGCAATTGCCGCGGCCGAATCCGGCTACCAGGGGTGGAAGGACGTCGACATCAACGAACGCGCCAAGATCGTTTCCCGCGTGGGCGAGCTCTTCGCCGAACGCGCCGACGAGCTTGCCGCGATCATCACCCAGGAAATGGGCAAGGCATTGTCCGAGTCCAAGGGCGAGGCCGAGTTCTGCAAGGACATCTTCGAGTACTTCGCCGCCGAGGGCCCGACCCTGGCCGCGGACACGGAAATCAAGACCATCGGCGGCGGAAAGGCCATCATCCAGCGCCTGCCCGTCGGCCCGCTGCTGGGCATCATGCCATGGAACTATCCGTACTACCAGGTCGCCCGCTTTGTGGCCCCGAACCTGATGCTTGGCAACACCATCGTGCTCAAGCACGCCGAGACATGCCCGCGTTCGGCCCTGGCCATCGCGCAGATCATGGACGACGCAGGGGTTCCGGCCGGCGTGTACAACAACGTCTTCGCCTCGCACGAGCAGATCTCCACGATCATCGAGGACTCCCGCATCCAGGGTGTCTCGCTGACCGGTTCGGAGCGCGCCGGCGCCATCATTGGCGAGCAGGCCGGCCGCAACCTGAAGAAGGCCGTGCTGGAATTGGGCGGTTCGGACCCGTACGTGATCCTGGATTCGGCGGATATCGCCGGGGACGCGGCCACCGCGTGGGCCACCCGCATGGAGAACACCGGACAGGCCTGCAACTCCAACAAGCGCATGATCGTCATGGAGGACATCTTCGATGACTTCGTCGGCGAACTGACCAAGCTTGCCGTCGACCTTGTTCCGGGCGACCCGGCCAAGGAAGAGGAAGGCACCTTCGGTCCGCTCTCCACCCGCGGCGCCGCAGAGGGCCTGGCCGCACAGGTCCAGGACGCCATCGACAAGGGTGCAACGCTGCACGCCGGCGGCGTGCTGCACGAGGGCCCGGGAGCGTACCTGGCCCCGACGATCCTTTCCGGAATCACCAAGGGCATGCGCGCCTACTACGAAGAGCTTTTCGGCCCGGTGGCGATTGTCTACAAGGTGTCTTCCGACGAGGAAGCCCTGGAATTGGCAAACGACACCCAGTACGGCTTGGGCGGCGCGGTGTTCTCCACCGATCCGGCCCGTGCCGCAAAGGTTGCCGCTGGCCTTCAGGTCGGCATGGCCAACGTCAACACCCCGGCGGCCGAGGGCGCAGACATGCCCTTCGGCGGCGTGAAGCGCTCGGGCTTCGGCCGCGAGCTTGGCCCGCTGGGCATGGAGGAGTTCGTCAACAAGCGCCTCTTCTACGTGGCCGGTTAACCACACGCTTCACCGCGTCATGAAGCGAGGCTTCGTGCGATCCCCCTGCGGGGATTGCACGAAGCCTCGCTTTTTGTTGTCTGCAGCGCGCCTGTCACGGCATGCGTTCCAATGAGCCGATCCGCTGGCCCTGTGCGTCAATGATCTCGAGCGTGTCGGCCCCGAGCGTGGCGCCGGCGGCATGTGAAAGCCAGGTGTCGACGCCCTCGCAGAACATCCTGGTCCCTCCCAAGGGGCCGAAGGTGATGTCCGTGCCGGATGCCTCGTAGCTGCCCACCAAGCGGTTGCAGCCGTCGGTGCCGTGCAGTTTCCCGTCGGCTTCGAGCACCAGGTTCGGTTGCCCGGGCCCATCGGTTCCCCAGCCGCCCAGAGGATCGGGCAGCTCGGGCGTCGAGGGAGCACAGGAGGTCAGCAGCAGGACTGCACCCAGCAGCGCGAGTGCGGAAAACTTCCTCGTCATTGCCTACTTCCCCACGTAGTCGAAGTGCCAGGCCTCGGCATAGGGCGAGCCCTCTTCAAGGATCTTGCGGTGCACCCAGTTGAACTTCTTGGAGTTGACTTTCAACCACTTGTGGTATTTTCCGCGGAAGGAATAGTTGTAGGTCTCGGGTACGTCGATGGCGGTGCCCCAACCATGGTTGGAGGTTCCGGGGCGCGCCGCGACATAGGGTCCGAGTTCGACCCAGTATGCATCCTGGGTGGCGCGGGTCCGATAGGCCAGATCGATGTCGAGGTTGTGGCCGAACTTCTTCTTGAAGGCGGCGTTGAGCCGGTTCAGGTCCTTCACCGCGGGAGCCGCAATGAGGGTCTTTTCCTGGTCCCATCCGATGGCCACCAGCATCCGTTCCGGGACCTTGCCGTTTTTCTGTGCCAGCACGGTCTTGGCCGAATATTTTCCGGGCTTGGTTGTCGCAGTGGTTTTCCGGGCCAGCTGGCTGGTCTTCATCCAGCCACTCATCCCCTGCGTCCGGACGAAAATCCACCCCTTGACCGAGCCTGCGGTTTTTTCCATCTTCATGTCGCGGTACACCACCGAGTTGCGTGGGATGTCGCCGATGCGGATCTTGCCCTCCACGCTCTCATAGAGGGCGCTGCCGGAGACATTGGTCCAGTACCGGTCGGTCAGACCGGCACGGTTGGAGGTGTATTTCTTGTCGATGTAGATCTCGCGACCGGGCTTCTTCGCAACAACCTTCAGGTACCTGCTTTGCACCCATCCGGTTTTTCCCCGGCTGGTGATCTGGCTGAATCCCGCCGATACCTTATTGACCGTGTAGATGCCGGCCTTGGGCACCGTGGCCAAGGCCTTGGAGGTGGTGTTCGCTTGCCGGCGCAGCTTCAGCGCGACGGTGCTCTTGCCAAGGTCCCCGCGCTTGGTTGCCGGCAAGGTCTTCGTGGGCACTGAACGCAAATAGGTGCTCGAGGCCCAACCGGTTTTCCCGGCGTAACGGACCTGGCTCCACCCCGACTTCGTCGAGCCCACGGTCAGCTTGGTGCCCTTGGGAATGAGCGCCAGTTTCCTGCCCGAGCTGGCGGGCTTCGCGCGCAGGTTCAGGTTTGCCGTCGTTTGGACGGCCTTCACGGCGGCCGCGCTGATCTTGCCCGGCAGCCGCGCTGCCGGGTGTGACGTCGCAGCGGCGGACACGACCGAACCCTGCATGACTGCCGACGGAGCCTGCTGTGCCTGCGCCGGGCTCAAGGTGGCCAGCACGAGCGCGGCTCCCATGAACAATGCGGTGGAAACCCTGTTGGGTGGCCATGGACCATCCCGTTTGTCTTTGCCCTGCATAGCTCCCCCACCATCCACTTTCACGCGACATACCTAACAAGGGGCATTCGAAGCCCACTAGTGCATTATTAGACTAACCTTTTTGCTAAGAGGTTTTTCCGGCGCCCGCCCGCACCTTCCGTGCCTGGAGTGGAGCCGTTGCCAATTGCGAGGAGTCACCGGATGTCAGCGAAACTAGGTTTCAAGAGAAAGCCACGCCCGATCCCGCCCGAGGAAGCCCCCGTCACGGCGGCCGTCGCGGCTCCACCGACCCACAGCGTGTCCGGGATGTGGATCGATCCCCTGGGACGGGTGGCCACGCGGTCGGTCCAGTTGCTGGTGGTACTGGTGTTGGCCTCGGCTGTCATCTTCAGCCTCCTGCGCTTGAGCGTGATCGCGCTGCCGATCCTGATCGCCTTGATTCTTTCCTGCGCGTTGTGGCCGCTGGTGCGCCTGCTGCGCAAGGTCATGTCGGCCCTGCTGGCGGCATGGTCGGTGTTCCTGGGATCGCTGCTCGTTCTCGGTGGCATCGGGACCGCCTTGGTCTATTCGGTGCTTGCCGAATGGTCCACGCTGGTGGACAAGGGCGTTGAGGGCTTCAACAAGCTCCAGGAAATGCTGAACCAGCTGCCCTGGAGCATATCCAGTGAACAGATCGACCAGGCAGTCAGCCAGGTCACCGGTTTCCTGACCAGCTCCCAGTTTGGTGCCGGGGCCCTGAACGGGCTCTCCGCCGCGGGCAACTTCTTCACCGGATTGGCCCTGCTGCTGGTGATCCTGTTCTTCTTCCTGAAGGACGGCGACAAGATCTGGGCGTTCTTCCTTTCCTGGATGCCGGACCACCAGATGCACCGCTGGCTTTCCACTGGTGGACGCACCGTGGAAACCCTCGGCGGTTACATGCGCGGCACCGCCACCGTGGCGGCCGTGGATGCCATCGGCATCACTGTGGCCTTGCTGGTGTTGCGGGTCCCGCTGGCCATCCCGCTGGGAGTCGTGGTGTTCATGAGCTCGTTCATCCCGTTGGTGGGAGCCACCTTCGCCGGGATCCTGGCGACCTTGATTGCCCTGGTGACCAATGGCCCCGTGGTTGCCCTGATTGTCCTCGGTGCGGTGATCGTGGTGAACCAGCTGGAGGGCAGCTTCCTGCAGCCCGTGGTCATGGCCCACGCCCTGAACCTGCACGCACTGGTGATCCTGCTGTCGCTGGCCGCCGGCACGGTGCTCGGCGGGCTGGTGGGTGCGGTGCTGGCCGTGCCGCTGACGGCCGTTGCCTGGGCAATCGTGAAGATCTGGTCCGGCCGTGACCTCCCGGGTTTGGATCCCGGCGCCGATTCCAAGAAGGACGAAGCCGCACAGGAGCCTACCAAGGAGCAGGTCCTGGCCCATGCCGAGGTTGGTGTAGCCGAGCGGGCACAGGATGCCGACGCCGAGCGCGAAACCGGCTCCCCGTCACCGGGTCTGCGCGCCAAGCGCTCCTGATCGCGAGCTTCCCAAAATGATACGGGCCGTGGAATCAACCTCTTGGTTGGATCCACGGCCCGTATTACGTCGGGGTGCAGACCCCAAGAGCTGCTGGGGCTAACGCAGGTACTTCGAGCTGACCCAGCCGTTCTTCCCCGCATAGCTGGTTTGCGTCCAGCCGCTGCGTGTGGCCTTGACAGTGACCTTCTTCCCCTTGGGAATAATCAGCAAGGTTCGTGTCGACGTGCTGGTTCCGGTGCGCAGGTTAAGCCGGGCGGTGGTCGTCTTCACCTTGGCCGGAGCCTTGTACACGGCAAGTTGCTTCGCCGGCACCCAGCCGGTCTTCCCCGCGTAGCGCACGCGCAGCCACGACCCGCTCTTGGCATCAACGACGACCTGCTTCTTCGCCGCAATGCCCACCACCGAAGCCGACTTCGCATCCGCCGACTTGCGCGCCACGACCTTCGACCTGGTTTGGTACGTGGCCTTCTTCACCGACTGGATCACCGGGGTCTTCGGCTTGGCCGGGGCCTTGTAGAGGGCCAGCTGGTTCGCCGGCACCCAGCCGGTCTTCCCCGCGTAGCGCGCGCGCAGCCACGACCCGCTCTTGGCATCAACGACGACCTGCTTCTTCGCCGCAATGCCCACCACCGAAGCCGACTTCGCATCCGCCGACTTGCGCGCCACGACCTTCGACCTGGTTTGGTACGTGGTCTTCTTCACCGACTGGATCACCGGGGGCTTCGGCTTCGCCGTCGGCTTGGGCTTGGCCGGGGCCGCACCGGCCTTGACCACGCGCAGGTAGCGGTTGCTGACCCAGCCGGTGGAGTTCCCGACCTTGACCTGGCTCCAGGTACCTTGGCGTTTCAGCTCGATCACGTCTGTGCCGTTGCGCAAGACCTTGACGATCTTGGTGTTGGCACCCGGCCCGCTGCGCATGTTCAGGTTCGCCGTGGCCTCATGGGTCGGTTTGGTCGGCGCGGGCTTGCCCACCGGCGGCTTCGACGCCTGGGGCGTGATGGAACCGATCTTCTTCAAGTCCGCCGAGCTGGTCCACCCCGTGTGTTTCCCCGCCTGGACCTGGGACCAGGTGCCCCGTACCTGCCGCAGGGCAACCTTGGTGCCGCGGCTCAGTGCCTGGGTTTCCTTGTAGGTCGTTCCGGCTCCGGAACGCAACTTCAGGTTCCGAAGGACCTCGTGCGTCGCGGGCAGTGTCGTCTGGTTGACGGTGGCGACCTTGCGCGTCAGGCCCGCCGAGACCCAGCCGTCGGTTCCCTTGTACTTGACCCGCAGCCAGCCGGCGGAGCTCTCGTAGGCCTCGAATGTGGCGCCGGCCGGAATCATCAAGAGCTTCGAATACCAGGTGGCGGCCCCTGAACGCATGTTCAGGCCGTTGGGGTTGGTGTACGTGGCGAAGGGCACCCGGACGCCGTTGGTGACAGTGCCGGTGGGCGTCAGCGCCCACTCGGGCGCCGCGGCCATCGGGTTGGGCGTGACGGCAAAACGGTTCATCCAGCCGGTCGTGGAGCCGTATTTGACCTTGACGAATGAGCCGTTGAGCAGTCCGTTGATGGCGCCAGGCTTGCTGGTGACCTTGGCGCTGCGCGACGGCCTGGCCAGGACCTTCGAGGTGGCGGATGCGGAGGCAAAAAGCTCCGCCTTGCCGCGCGCAAAGTAGGCGCAGGTCTTCTGCGACTCGGAATAGCTTGCGGTGGCGTGGGAACCCAGGTCGAGCCCGCGGGATTTGAGGAACGCGGCGGGGTTGCGCACGTTTCCGTCCTTGGAGTAGAAGCGCTCCCTCCAGATCTCCAGGTGCAGGTGCGGGCCCGTCGAGGGACCCGATGAGCCCACCAGGGCGATCTTCTGCCCGGACTTGACCTTCTGGCCCTCCCTGACCAATACGTCATTGGGCCACATGTGCATGTAGGCCGATTCGTAGGTGTCTTTGCCGAACCGGTGGGTGACAATCACCTGGCCCGAGGTCGAGCCGGTGCCCCGGACGATCTTGCGCACGGTGCCGTCGGCCACCGCATAGATCGGGGAGTTGTCCTTGGTGCCCATGTCCTGGCCCAGGTGGTGGGTCGATCCACCCACCACCGGCATGCAGCGCGGCCCCATGGGCGAGGTCATCCTGTAGGTTTCCGGGACAAGCGGAAGGGAGAATTCCCCGGCGCGAACGGAACTGGTCTCTGGAACCTCCGTGCGCATCTGCGAGGTGGCAGGCAGAGCCGTGAACACCAACCCAGCCGCCAACACCCCCGAGAAAAGGGCGCGAAGGGATTTCGGTATGGCCATTGTCAGTGGTCTTCCTCTAAGGGGTGTGTCGCCCCGAAAGGGAGCAACGCGATGTGCGAGTGGTTGGGAGCGTCACCCAAACATCGCCCCCTAAGTCACTACCCTATGCAAAATCCGCCGTCTGTGCCGGGAAACGGCAAACATGATTTCTCGCGTCAGCCCAAGTGGGTGCTGTGGACCCAACCTTCGAGCCGTCCGGCGCGGACCTTCGTCCACTGCCCCCGGCTGGCCAGGACCTCGACCTGGTGGCCGGCCCCGAGCTGCGCCACGGCCCGGTAGTTGGCGGAGGCTCCCTGATACAGGGTGGTCTCCGCGGTCGTGACAGGTGTGGTGGAAGCCAGGTAGCGCAATTGCAGTTGGCTGGCCGGCACCCACCCGGCATCCTGGTCCAGCATGATCCGGCACCACGGACCGAGCTTCCCATTGACCCTTACCAGGGTCCCGGCTTGCATGATGCGCATGACCGGGAAATGATCCCCGGCATCCTTGCGGACATTCAGGCGCACGGTGGTGGTGTACTCCGTCGGTGCCATGGGCTGGATGCCCGTTGCCGGGCGCCGCACATTGATGCGGGCAAGGTAGGCGCTGGGAACCCAGCCGATGTCCTTGCCGGTGGAGACCTTGGCCCATGTGCCCAGCTCCTCCAGCTTCCTGACCTGGAGGTTTGCCGCCAGCACACGAAGCACCGGGTAGTTGGTGCCCGAGCCCTTGCGCAGGTTCAGGTCCGCGGTGCTGCGGTGGGTGGGGACGAATTCCTCATTGGGAACTTCCGGGGCGCTGGAGGCCCCTCCGGCCATGGCAGCCGTCTGGCTGGCTACCGGACGCACCGGGACCTGCGGGCGTTGCCGGGGCGCCTCGAGCCGCTCAAGGCATTGGGTCGGGAGCCAGCCGAAGGTCTGGCCGTGCTGCACGCTGGCCCACAGGCCGCTGACGCGCAGCAGGTACACGGGGGTGTTTTCCGCGATCAGGTACTGGGTGGCGTAGTGCCGGCCGGCGCCCTTGCGCAGCTTGAGCTCGGCCGTCGTGCGGTGCGTCGGTCCGGGGACTTCCACCTGCACCGGGGCCGGATTCGTGCGTGCAAAGTCGAATTTCTTCATTCAGGCATCACCCCGCGGCGGCATGGCGGCATCGGGAACGGCCATGGCGAGGCATGCACGGACGTGGAGCACGTTTGGATGACCTCACTGGGAAAGTGGTTGACCGAAGACTGGCATGCGCGGCGGCAACTCATTGCACGGCGCGATGCCCCACCCGGACCGTTGGCAACAACCTCGTGCCGGGGTGCGGACACTTGGACATGCCTACACCCCATGTTATTGCACAGACGGCCAAGGCCCCCAGTCTACGTCCGGGGGCCTTGGTCACATCATGGTGTCGGGCCGTTCGGCGCCACAGCGCCCCAGGACCCGACGCGGTCACACCTGGCGGGCGGCCAGTTCGCTGTCGAGGCGCAGCAGTCCGTTGCCGTCGTTGTTGATCATCTTCACGCGGTCAAGGATCTCGCCAACGGTGGCTTCCTCTTCGACCTGCTCCTCGATGAACCAATTCAGCAGCGGCACCGAGTCGATGTCACCCTCGTTATGTGCCAGGCGGTAGAGGTCGCGGATGGACTCGGAGACCTTCTTCTCGTGGTCCAGCGAGGCCTGGAAGGCACCATCCACGGTGGAGACCCGCAACGCCGGGGCCGAGATGTCGCCGATCGCCGGGTGTGCGCCGCGGTCGGTCATGTGCGTGATGAACTTTTCCGCGTGCACCAGTTCCTCTGCGGCCTGGGCGCGGAACCAGCCCGCAACGCCGGGCAGGCTCAGCACATCCATTTCAATGGCCAGCTGGCGATAGACGGTCGAGGCCGCAAGTTCCAGGGTGATTTGGTCGTTGAACGCGTCTGCAAGCTTTCCTTTAAGTTCCATGGCACACACGCTACCGACTCTTTTGTGCCTTGTCACCGAAGGATGGCCGCACTTACCTCGCCATAAATATGGCATGCCTCGGGCCAAGATACGGGCCGACCAAGGTGATGCTCACCTTGGTCGATGGACCCCGGAGGGCGAACTTGACGGGTGCAATTCCCGAGCCGCGGCGTTGGCCACCCTTAAGGCGGCGGACACTGCGGCCATGGCCCAGATCCATCCGGCAATCACCGCGATCCAGGCCGGCGCCAGCCCGATCACCGATTCGAGGAGGGCTGCGGGCAGCGCGGCGAGGCCAAGCAGGGCCACGGGAAGGCGCATCCGGCGCAGCGGTGCCGCCGCGGCACGGTGTCCGGTGCTCCAGCATTCCTCGCAGTGCATGGTGGCGGCGGTGCGGATGCCCAGGGCCGGGTTGATACCGGAACTCCCGCGCTCGACGGTCCCGTTGACGGCTCGCACGGCCCAGGTGAAGGCCACCGCCAATGCGGCGCAGAGCAGGACCGAAACCTGGTTTTCGCTCACGGGCGGGCGGCCCGATCGCCTCCGTGCATCTTGGCCAGCATGGTGTTCGCGTCGCGCAGGCCCAGCAGCAGGCCGCCGACCATGACCAGCACCCCAATCATCAGGGATACGGGCTGGAGGTAGTCCGCGTCCGGGACCAGCAGCGCGGCGACGCCGCCGGCTGCCATGACTGCCGCGGCAACCCAACAGCCGATGATGCCCTTCTGGGCGGCGGCGTGGTGGCCCAGCAGCCAGCATTCCCCGCAGTGCATCAGGGCAGGCGTGCGGATCCCCACCCACGCGTTGCGCTTGATCTGCCCCATGGCAGCGGCCCTCATCGTCCAGGCCAGTGCCGCCATGAGCAGCACCATGAACACCGTCATGATCAAATCGGTCATTGTCTCCCCGCCCATGGGTGTGGTTCGCTCCTTGCGCCTCGCCGTCAGTTGCAGACAACGCTACGCCACGTGGGCGAAACTCGGTGTCCAAGGCCAGCCGAGAGGTATTCGCCGGCGGTGCGCTATCTGGAGGGCCTCCAGCGCGTGGCTGGTGCGGTTGGCAGTCCCTAGCCGCTCAGCCCGGCGCGGCGCAGGGCCTCGGCCATGGCCGTGTTGCCGCCGACAGGCTTGGCCTCGCGGGAAGCGGCCGGTTTGTTGCCGCGCGGAGCACCGTGGGTCTCGCGCGGGGCGCGGGACCCGGCATCGCGTGGGCCCCGCGGCCCGCGCTCAGGCTTTTCGGCCTTGGCACCGGGCTCGTCGTCCAGGCGCAGGGTCAGGGAGATGCGCTTGCGCGCCGGATCCACCTCGAGGACCTTGACCTTCACGACCTGCCCGGAAGTGACGACCTCGCGTGGATCGGAAATGAACTTGTTGCTCATGGCCGAGACATGGACCAGCCCGTCCTGGTGGACGCCCACGTCGACGAAGGCGCCAAAGGCTGCAACATTGGAGACGGTTCCCTCCAGGATCATGCCGACCTCAAGGTCCCCGATCTTCTCCACGCCCTCTTTGAGGTTCGCGGTCTTGAAGTCGGGGCGCGGATCCCGGGCCGGGCGCACCAGTTCGGAGATGACGTCCTTGACGGTGGGCAACCCGAATTGCTCGGTGACAAATTCCCTGGCATCCAAAGAGTCCACCGACTGGTTCTTGGCGGTGGCCGCGGTCAGCAGGGTCTCGGCCAGGCCGTAGGCCTCGGGGTGCACGGCCGAGGCATCCAGCGGCTGCTTGCCGCCGGTGACGCGCAGGAACCCGGCACACTGCTCGAAGGCCTTGGCTCCCAGTCGCGGGACCTTCAGCAGCGCCTTGCGGCTGGCAAAGGGGCCGTTGGCGTTGCGGTGCTCGACGATGTTGCGGCTCAGCAGCGCGCCGACGCCGGCGACCCGGGCCAGCAACGCCGGGGATGCGGTGTTCACGTCCACGCCCACCGCGTTCACGCAGTCCTCGACCACCGCATCCAGCGAGCGGTCCAGCTTCGCCGGGGTCAAGTCGTGCTGGTACTGGCCCACGCCAATGGACTTGGGTTCGATCTTCACCAGCTCGGCCAGCGGGTCCTGCAGGCGTCGAGCAATCGAGACAGCACCTCGGATGGACACGTCCAGCTCCGGCAGTTCCGCACTGGCCAGCGCGGAGGCCGAATACACCGAGGCGCCCGCCTCGGAGACGATGACCTTGGCGGGCTTGTTGGTCAGCTTGGCGATGACCTCGCCGGCAAGCTTGTCGGTTTCCCGGCTGGCCGTTCCGTTGCCCACGGCGATGAGCTCGGTGCCGTGCTTGGCGGCCAAGGCCACCAGCGTGTCAACGGATTGGTTCCATTTGTTGGCCGGGGCGTGCGGGTAGATTGTGGCGATGTCCACGACCTTGCCGGTGGCATCAACGACGGCGACCTTCACCCCGGTGCGCAGCCCCGGGTCCAGGCCCAGCACCGCGCGGTTCCCGGCCGGGGCCGCGAGCAGCACGTCGCGAAGGTTCGCGGCGAAGACCTTCACGGAAGCTTCCTCCGCGGCCTCGAAGAGCCGGGTGCGCAGGTCGGATTCGAGCCGGGCCAGCAGGCGGCCGCGCCAGGCCAGCCGCACGGTCTGGGCCAACCATTTTCCGGCCGGCGCATCCGCGGCCGCGGTGATGCCCAGGGACTTGGCGACCGCAGCTTCGTAGGAGGCGCGCGCCTCGGCCAGTGCCACGTCGTCACGCGGGTCCGCCTCGGAAAGTTCCAGATCCAGCACGCCCTCGCGTTCCCCACGCAGCAGCGCCAGGATCCGGTGTGAGGGCTGGGTTGCCACGGGCTGGACGAAGTCCTCGTAGTCGGAGAACTTGGCGGCGTCCGCGGCCGGGGCACCTGCCGCGGTCTTCGAGGCGATCTTGCCCCGGGTCCACAAGCGCTCGCGAAGTTCGGAGACCAGCACCGCGTCCTGGGAGGCCCGCTCGGTGAGGATGGCGCGGGCACCGGCGAGCGCCTCGGTGGCGGCGTTGACCTCGTGCTCCGGGTTCAGGAACCTTGCCCCCAACGTCTCCGGATCCTGGGACGGGTCCTTGATGAGCGAATCGGCCAGCGGTTCAAGGCCCGCCTCGCTGGCGATCTGGGCCTTGGTGCGCCGTTTGGACTTGTAGGGAAGGTAGAGGTCTTCGAGTTCCGCTTTGGTGGTTGCGGCCCCGATTGCGGCTTCCAGCTCCTCGGTGAGCTTGCCGGCTTCCGCGATGGCCTTGAGGATGGTGGTCCGGCGCTCCTCGAGTTCGCGCAGGTAACGCAGTCGTTCCTCGAGCATGCGCAATTGCGCATCATCAAGGGTCCCGGTGACTTCCTTGCGGTACCTGGCAATGAAGGGAACGGTGGATCCGGCGTCAAGCAGCTCGATGGCGGCCTTGACTTGCCATGGGGCAACCGGTGCCCCGGCTGTGGAAAGTTCTGCGGCTATGGTCTGGATTATTCGGCTCTGGCTCACCCTTCCAGTTTGCCGCATCCATGCTGGCTGGTCCCACCTCCGTCGCCGTGTGCCGTGGATGTTTCACAAAGGCGCACCGGCACCTTGTCGCCAAGACGACAAGGTGCCGTGGCCCACCAAACACCACCGATGTGTGATGCTGGAAGCCATGGTGTGCGCGTCGAGACCCGCGCCATCTTTCACCATCGGCACCCTTGAACCGAAAGCCAGAGCAGTCGTGAACACTTCCGAGCAAAAAACAGCCTCCATGCCCGCACCCGCCACGGCCGACCCGAAGCTGCCAAGGCTGGCCGAGGTGCCGGCCTTCACGCAGTGGATGACCCAGGGATGGGCCGAGCCCGAGCGCACCCCCGCCGCCACACCCGATGCAGCGGGCGCCGCGGCTGCCCACCGTGCCAAGCTCTCGGCAGCGCTGCCCGGGGTGGCCTTCGTGGTTGCCGCGGGGTGGGCGCCGGTGCGCAGCAACGACTGCTTCTACGACTTCCGGCCCCACTCGGACTTCCTGTGGCTGACCAACTGCCACGCCGAGGGCGCGGTGCTGGTGGGTACCCCGTCCTCCGGCGGGCACGACTACCGACTCTTTGTCCCGGCCCCCGCACTGCCCGGGGACCCCGCGTTCTTCGCCAGCGCCGCGCACGGCGAACTCTGGGTCGGCGCCGCCCACGGTCCCACCCACTGGGAACAAGCACTCGGTCTGCCAACCTCCCCGCTCGGTGCGCTGGACGAGGCCCTGGCACGGCTTTCCGGCGCACAGGCCGCCGGCAACCTTGGTTCCTCGATGGTGGCAACCCATTCGCTGAAGCCCTCGGCCGTGCTGCGCCGCACGCTGGCCGAACTTCGCCTGCTGAAGGACGAATGGGAGATCACCGAGCTGCGCAACTCCGTCACCCACACCATCGAGGGTTTCTCCCAGGTCATCAACCAGATCCCCACCGCCATCGCCGGCGGCGGCGAGCGCTGGCTGCAGGGAACCTTTGATCGGGTCGCCCGCACCCACGGGCACGGCCCGGGCTACGCAACGATCATCGGCTCCGGCCACCACGCGCCAACCCTGCACTGGGTCCGGTGCGATGGACCGGTCCAGGAATCCGAGCTGCTCCTGCTGGACATGGGCGTGGAGGAAAGCAGCTTCTACACCGCCGACGTGACCCGGACCTTCCCGGCCAATGGCCGCTTCACCACCGCCCAACGCGAAGTCCACGACCTGGTGGAAAAGGCGCACCGCGCAGGCCTGGCCCAGATCGCCCCCGGCAAGGATTTCACTGCCTTCCACACCTCCATCATGGAGGTCATCGCCAACGGCCTGAGCGACTGGGGCATGCTCCCGGTCTCCGTCGACGAGGCGCTCTCCCCCGCCGGCCAGCACCACCGCCGCTGGCTGGTCTGCGGGGTCGGCCACCACCTGGGCCTGGACGTCCACGACTGTTCCTCGGCCTCATACGAGGAGTACCAGGGCGCCGTGCTGCAGGAAAACATGGTGCTCACCGTGGAACCGGGCCTCTACTTCCACCAGCACGACGAAATGGTTCCGCCGGAACTGCGCGGCATGGGAGTTCGTCTCGAGGACGACCTGCTGGTCACCGCCGACGGGCACGAGAACCTCTCCGACGCACTGCCCATCGACGCCGACGGCATCGAGGCCTGGATGGCAGCACAGGCAGGGGCCAAGGCATGAGCCACGCACCTGTCCTGACCATCACCGACGCGCTGGTCTTCGACGGCGAAAACCCCGAGCTTCTCCGCGGCAACGTGACCTTCAAGGACGGAATGGTCATGGCCATCGGCACCCAGGAGGCGGGGGAACTGCTCCCGGCCAACGGACGGGTCCTAATCCCCGGGCTTATCGACGCCCACTTCCACGCCTACGCCATCTCGCTGGACGGGTTCCGCAACGAACGCGGCCCGCTTTCCTTCGCGGCCCTGGCCGGGGCCAAGCGCCTGGGCGAGGCCCTGTCCCGCGGCTTCACCACCGTGCGCGACGTGGCCGGCGGGGACATCGGTTTGTCCAGCGCCATCAAGGCCGGTCTGCTGGAATCCCCGCGATACTTCTACACCGGCCCTGCCCTGAGCCAGACCGGCGGGCACGGGGACCCTCGCGAGGCGGACGTGGATGTCTGCTTCGGCCACGGCCATATGTGTGAGGTCGTGGACGGGCCCGAGCCGCTGCGCATTGCCGTGCGTGAACGCCTGCGCACCGGAGCCCACGCGATCAAGATCATGGCCAGCGGAGGTGTGGTCTCGCTGACCGACCCGCTGGCCATCCCGCAGTACTCGGACGAGGAAATTGGGGTGGTCGTCGCCGAGGCCACGCGCCGCGGCTCATACGTGGCGGCCCACGCCTACTCGCCGGAGGCCATCGCCCACTCGGTGCGCAACGGCGTGCGTTCCATCGAGCACGGCAACCTGCTCGATACGCCCACCGCGGACTTGATGGCCGAGCATGGTGCCTTCCTGGTGCCCACGCTGGCAGCCTACGCCGCCATGGACCGGCGCGGGGACGAGGTCGGGTTGCCCGAGGTTTCCAAGGCCAAGAACCTCGAGGTCCTCACCGCCGGGCGCGAAGCCATCAGGATTGCCTTGAGGGCGGGGATCAAGGTGGGCTTCGGTTCGGACCTGATGGGAGACCTTGCGGATGAGCAGCTCAACGGCCTGGCCCTGCAGATCGAGGCCGTGGGTGTCTTTGAGACGCTGCGCTCGGCCACCAGCGTGAACGCGGCGCTGCTGCAGGAACCGACGCTGGGCAGGCTTGCCCCGGGCATGGCCGGGGATGCGCTGCTGCTGGACGGCAACCCCTTCGAGGACCCGTCGGTGCTCTTCGACGAGTCCCGCCCCCGCACGATCATCCAGGGCGGGCGCGTGCATTCGGCTTCATGACCGGGGCGGACACCATCCATGCGGCCCGCACGAAGTCACTGATTGGGGATTGGCTTGGGGCGGTGCTAGGTTGGCCGTAGGACTCGACACGGGGTGCCGCCTGGCGGCTGAGAGATAGACCCGTTGAACCTGATCTCGATAATCCGAGCGAAGGGATGCCGGTCCGGCATGTCGCCTTGTGGCACCCCGCTTTTGGGTACCATGTGGCGGTTCCATGGCATCCTTTCGCTCCAACGAAAGGTGCAAGGGAATGCTCATCAAGGACCAAATCGTACTTATCACCGGTGCCGGCCGCGGGCTGGGAACCGACCTGGCCCGATCCTTTGCCCGCGAGGGCGCACGGCTCGTGCTGAACTACCGCTCCAGTGAATCCGCGACCCAGGAACTGGCCGCCGAGATCGGGACGGATCGCGCGCTCGCGGTGCGAGCCGACGTCTCAGACCCGGAACAGGTCGCCGAGCTGGTGGCCACGGCACTGGCACACTTTGGCGCCCCGATCACCACGGTGATCAACAATGCGCTGCCGGACTTTTCGTTCAATGGCGATGCCCGCTCCAAGGCGGACGGGATCGGCTACACGGAATTCGGGGCGCAATTCACCGGCATCATCGGCGGTGCACTAAACACGATCCAGGCGACCTTGCCTGGCATGAAATCCGCTGGCTTTGGCAACATCGTCAACATCGGCACCAACCTCTTCCAGAACCCCGTGGTCCCCTACCACGACTACACCGCGGCCAAGGCAGCGCTGCTGTCCCTGACCCGCACGTTCGCCTCGGACCTGGGCCCGGAAAACATCCGCGTCAACATGATCTCCGGCGGTCTGCTGCGCACCACCGATGCCTCGGCGGCCACGCCGGAGGAGGTCTTCGACCTGATCGCCGGGTCCACTCCCCTGCGCCGCGTCACCACCCCTGCCGAGTTCGCCGATGCAGCCCTGCTCTTTGCCTCCCCGTGGTCGCGGGCGGTGACCGGGCAGAACCTGGTGGTCGACGGCGGACTGGTGATGAACTAGGAACGGGAACGAAACCTTTCATGGACTCGACACGCCAATTGCACCTGAATGCCTTCTTCTACGGCGCCGGCCACCACACCATGGGGTGGCGCCACCCCGACTCCAGTGCCGACCGCGTCGGCGACATCGCCTACTACGAGGACCTGGCCCGGCTGGCGGAGCGCGGTTGCCTGGATGCCGTGTTCTTTGCCGACGGGCAGAGCGTCAACCACGAGTACGCGGCAGGGATCCCCTGGTTCCTCGAACCGGTGACCGCGCTGAGCGCCATGGCGCGGGCCACCGAGCACATTGGCTTGGTCACCACGATCTCTGCGAGCTTCTATACGCCGTTCCATGCCGCCCGGCTACTGGCATCCCTCGACCACATCAGTGCGGGACGCGCGGGCATCAACGTGGTGACCTCCATGTTCGACGCCGAGGCCCGCAACCACGGGATGGATGCCTTGCCGGGGCACGCACAACGCTACGAACGCGCCGAGGAGTTCGTCGACGCGATGCAGAGACTGTGGGATTCGTGGTCGGATTCGGCGCTGGTGGTCGACCGCGAGACCGGCCAATACCTCGATCCCTCCCAGATCCGCCCGATCAACCACCGCGGCAACCATTTCTCGGTTTCCGGCCCGCTGACCGTCCCGCGGTGCCCGCAGGGACGACCGGTGCTCTTCCAAGCAGGGTCCTCGGAGGCCGGGCGTTCCTTTGCCTCCCGGTACGCAGAAGCCATCTACTCGGTCTCCTGGGACCGGGAATCGGCCCTGGAATATGCCGCCGACATCCGACGGCGCCTGGAACTTGTGGGACGGGCAGGGCATTCGGTTCCCATCCTTCCCGGATTGGTCACCTACATCGGGGCAACTCGGGAAGAAGCTCTGGAAAAGAAGGCCGCATTGGATGCCTACCTGGACATCGATTCGGCCATTGCCCAGTTGAACATGTTCACGGGCCAGGACTACACCTCGCATCCGCTGGATGAGCCGGTGGTAGAACTGCCGCCGGTCGAGGCGTTCACGGGCCCGCAGGGTCGCTACCTCACGGTGCAACGCATCATCGAAACGAAGCAGCCCACGCTTCGCGAGTTGCTGGGGTTCTTGGCGGCCGGCGGCGGGCATGCCACCATGATCGGCACTCCCACCGAGGTCGCCGACGAGATCGAGGAGTGGTTCATTTCCGGCGCCTGCGACGGCTTCAACCTCATGTGCCCAAGCTTCCCGGCGGGATTGGATGATTTCGTGGAACTCGTGGTTCCGATCCTGCAGGCACGAGGCTTGTTCCGCTCGTCATACCCGGGCAGCACCCTGCGCGAGACCCTGGGCCTGGCCAAGCCGGCACGTCAGGAGATCGTACCGGTTTCTGGATAGTCGCCAGCGCCCGCGGGTGGGAGGCCTCGAAATTCCCGGCGTTCTCCCACCTTCGAGCCACTACGATGGAACGCATGAGATTTTCACGTTCCAAAAATGCCGTGCTCCTTTCCGCTGCCGTCTTGCTGCTCTCGGTGAGCGGTTGCGCGACCATCGCCGACACCGCTTCCTCCGCCGCATCCTCGGCGGCTACTCAGCTGGCCGATGGGGCAAAGAAGGAACTCATCAAGAAGGTGTGCGCCCCCATCAAGGACGGCAGCATCAACGCCTCCGACCTCAAGGTCGTCTCTTCCATGGTTGACGCGGTCCGCGAAGGCGGCTTGCCCCAAGAGATCGTCAGCGCCCTTGACGACGTTGCTGCCTCGGGCGACAAGGTTCCCGCCGATGTCCAGGCCAGGCTCGTCACCGCCTGCGACAACGCATTGGTCTAGGCGAACGGGCCACTGCCTTGCGAAGAGGAAACCGCAGCGGGTTTGCAGTGACCGTCGTGCTGCTTTGCGCAGCCGTCATCGTCGGTTACTGGCTGTTCACGCCGAAGAACGACGACACCGGCCATCTGTCGAGCAGCGCAACGGTCCAACATGTCGTTGACGGCGACACTTTGTATGTCTTGCTGGACGGGGAACGAACCAAGGTCCGACTGCTCAATGTGGATGCGCCGGAGCTCACCCACGGTGACCAGCCCGGGCAGTGCTTCGGCCAGGAGGCCTCGCGGTATCTTTCCAAGAAGCTGCCCAAGGGTTCAACGATCCAGCTTGCATTCGATATCGAGCGATACGACCGTTACGGGCGCACCCTTGCCTTGGTGAATTACACAGGCGAATCCATCAACGAGTCGTTGGTCGCCTCGGGCCATGCCAAGGCCATGAAAGTGGAACCAAACGTGCAGTTCTATGCCCAGCTGCTCACGGCACAAAAGCAGGCGCAACGAGACAACGCTGGAATGTTCAGTCCTGCCAACGGTTGCCACTAGAACCGCGTTCGAATGGGTCCTTGCCACAGTTCGCGGTCCCGGCCTGGCGCAACATGGCCTAACCGTTCGTTCTTGGATGGCTAGACTGGCGAGGTGAAGCAAGAATCAAGAGCCGTCAGAATCGACGCCTGGCTATGGTCGATTCGAATCTACAGGACCCGCTCGGCGGCGACCACGGCGTGCAGAGCCGGCCACGTGCGCCTGAACGACAAGCCCGCGAAAGCGGCACAGATTGTTGTTCCGGGCGATACCATCCGGGTCAGACAGGCAGGTTTCGACAGGATCCTGGAAGTTACGGCAGTGATTGCCAAAAGGGTCGGTGCCGATATCGCAGCACGCTGCTACGTTGACCACACACCTGTCCGTCCCAAGGAAGTCATCCCCCAGGTCCCGATCAGGGACAGGGGCGCGGGTCGACCGACGAAGAAGGATCGGCGTGAGATGGAACGGCTTCGCGATAATTTCCGTTAGCCCGCGACTACGATGAGTAGTAGTCACTGGATACGCGACTTGAAGGCTTTGTACCCGAACCCCTGATTGAGGAGAAACATGGCTCAGAAGAAACGCTGGAACGAAATTTCTGTAGTTTCACGCTGGCGAATCGTTGTCTTGGGTATCGTCCAGCTGGCCTTGCAGTTCGTCGCTTTGCGCGATCTGGTCAAGCGTCCAGCCAAAGATGTCCGGGGATCCAAGGTTGGGTGGGCCGCTGCGTCGTTCATCAATTTCTTGGGCCCAGCTGCATATTTGACATGCGGTCGGATCCGCAGCAAGAAATAGTGGATTGTCGGCTGTGCCCCCGCCAAGATGGCGAGGCACAGTCGAGTTTTCGCATGGTCCCCGAACTCAGACCAAGGTTGGTTTCTTGTCGGAAGAATCCTTCCCGACCGTGGGTTCTGGGTCCAGGTGCACGACAGATTTCTGCGGTTCTTCCTCGTCGCGTATCCGTTCTCTGAACTTTGGGAACCTTCTGCCGATGGACCGGAACTGGTTTGCCAACCATGTACCTATCGTGATCCAGGTAGCTGCGGACACCAGGACTGCATCGGCGGAAGCCATGATGCCTGAGAAGAACGGCAACCCCATGACGATGGCGATGCCGAGGTGCATTCCCAAGATTGAGATCAACGCAATGCGTCGAGTGATGCGGTTGGACAGCAGGAATGGGAAGGCAATCTGGACAATGACGGTGAAGTAGGTCAGCAACACCACCATCCAGGTGTTAGCCGTCAAAATTTCGGAGAGCCATGGGAAGACACCGTAGGCCGTGGAACTGATCGGGTAGTACATGGCTGTACCTTCTTGCAACAGTCGCCCCTGAACCTTGTCCATTCCAGCTTCGAAGTACACGATGCATAACTGCGCAACAATCAAGCACAGGGCAAGGTTGTGGAAGACCGTGCCAACTTGGGTCTCGGTGTTCGTGAGACGGGTCGGACCCGTTGCACGTCGTTTGGCATCCAAGGACCAACGGCGTGAGATGTCGGCAAAGATCATGTAGATCAGCATGATGCGGATGAAGTAGTTTCCGCCATCGGCAATCGCCGTGTTCTGTGCGTTGACTGCCGTGTAGAAGACAAGAAATACGAACCCGTCTTGCTGATGGCGATTACTTTCTTCGGCTTGGCTTGGAAAGCCTCTTGGCCGCCAGCGCGGACGTCCTGCTTGAACAAGTCACCAGCACCGGCAACGACGCCGCTGACGCGGCACTGGAGACAAATCCCGACATGGTCCTCATGGAAAGCAGGCTCAGCAACATATGCAGCATGGAAGCCACCCGGCGGATCGTGTCGGCGGCCCCGGGGACGAAGGTAGTAATGCTCTCGTCGACCCACGACATCGAGACCATGGCCAGAGCCCACTCGGCGGGTGCCTGCAGCTACCTGGCCAAGAATTCGATTTCAACCGACCTGGGCGCCGCGCTTCGGATGATCCACTCGGGAAACATGATCTTCTCCAAGCCCACGGATGCGGACCAGTTCCCGCCCCACTCCGCGAGCAAGTACGACTTGAAATCGCAACTATTGCGTCAGACCGGACCTCGCGATCGACGCATACTACAAGCGCTGTCAGAAGGCCTCACCAACGTCCAAATCGCCGCATTGCTGCATGTCAGTGAGGGCACGGTCAAGGCGCAACTGGCAAAAATCATGGAGCCACTTGGTGTCAGCAACCGTGTCCAGCTCGCTGTCTTGGCCGTTCAGGCCGGTCTACTGGAAGAATCGCGAACGACCGTGCCCTTGGGGGTCGGCCGCTTGCGTCATGCAACGCCCCGTGCCTGAATCTTTGGCCAGAATTAGTATCCCTGGAATGGATCATAGGTATTGAGCAATGCCTCTCCGTCCAGGTATCGGCGCAGGTTTTTCGTGAAGAGTTCCACCAGACGTGCGTTTTCGGCGTCCACGTTTGCGGCGGTATGAGGGGAGAGGATCAGGTTCGGGGCGTCCCACAAGGGGTGCCCGGCTGGTAGTGGTTCCGGATTCGCCACGTCAAGAACGGCTCCACCAAGATGCCCTCCGGCGAGCATGTCCAGAAGGGCCTCCTGGTCGATGACCGGGCCGCGCGCCAGATTTACGAGAAATGCCCCTTGCTTCATTTCGGACAGTCTCCGTTTGTCCATGAGCCCCGCGGTTTCTTCGGTCAGCGGGCAGGCAAGGACCACGATGTCGTACTCCCCCAGCTGGCATTCCTGCAGGCTGACGGATCGTTCAAATGGCTTGTCCAGCAGCCTGCTTCCTCGGGTGGTCCCGTCGCAGCTGACCCCCATGAAGCTCAAGGTCCTGGCCACTTCGCCACCGATGCTGCCCGCACCGATGATCAAGGCACGTAGTCCGTGCAGGGTCTGCGACGCCCCGTTCGTCCAACGGTGCGCCCTTCTCTGCGATTCAAGTCGCGGCAGTTCGCGGATGAAATGAAGCAGCCCGGCCAAGGCAAATTCCGCCAAGGGCTTGGCATGCACGCCCGCAGCGGTGGTGATCCGGACCTTGTCTTCGGTGTGCCCCATCGCTGCTGCCCGCGCACCGACTCCGGCCTGCGAGGCCTGGATCCATTCGAGCAGTGGGCTGTGTTCTTGCCAACCGCGCGGTTGCCACCAGTCGAAGTCGAACTTGATGGTGGCATTGGCTAGGTGCCCCTGCCACTCGGCCAACTGTCCTTGGGTGAGTTCACGAGGCTTGCCCCAGTGGTCAGCCTCGAATTGCGGGACCGGCAGCAGTTCGGGTCGGTAGATGACATCAACCTCGGGAGTGGCATCGATCAACCGGTCGACCAGCTCTTCCTGGAGAAACGAGCAAATCAATACCTGTGGGCGCATGGGACTCCAGAACCTCTTTCATTGGGTGGCGGGACCAACGGGGCATGACTCATCCGTTGTGGTCTCCGGCGTCACGAGAACGACACGACGAAAAACAGGGCCCCTCGGACAGGCTACCTTGGGTGATTCGATAAGGTGAGCGCATGACCACACACGTAGGTGACCGCAAGGGCCCCAGTGAGACCCCGGTACCTCGGCACCACCAGCTCATCGTCTCTTTGTTCGGTCTGTACGCACGCCAACATGGCGGCGCCTTGGCCGTAGCCACCATCATTGACCTGATGCGTGACATCGGGATCGAATCCACTGGTACCAGGTCCTCGATCTCCCGCCTGAAAAAGCGAGGTGTCATCGACAGCGTGCAGGTCAACGGCCGCAACGGGTATGCCTTGGCGTCTTCGGTCATCGCCACGTTCATCGAGGGCGACGAACGCATCTTCCACCCCCGGCGGGCCAAGAAAGGCGATCAATGGTTGCTGGCGACCTTCACCGTCCCCGAGTCCCAGCGCAACATCCGTCACAAGATCCGCTCCTCGCTGGTCCGCATGGGCTTCGGCTCGGTGACCCCGGGACTGTGGATCGCGCCGGGCCACCTCCGCGACGCGGTGCTGGCCTATTTCGACACCCGCGGGCTGAACGAGTACCTCGAATTCTTCATGGCCGACCATGTCGGCGGGGCCGATCTGCACAAGAACATCGGATCTTGGTGGGACCTGCCGGCGCTGGACTCCTTGTACTCGGACTTCCTCGAGCACAACCGGGAACTGCTGGAGTCATGGGTCCAGCGCGACGGGTTCGACGCCGATCCCGACTCCGATGCCCGGGCCTTCGGCGACTACCTGGTCCTGGTCACCCAGTGGCGGCGCCTGCCCTACCTCGACCCGGGACTACCCACCGAGTTCCTGCCCGATAATTGGAACGCCCTGGAGGCCGAGCACCTCTTCCAGCAGCTCCACACCCTGCTGGCCCCACGTGCCCAGCGCCATGCCGACCGTGCCATTGCCGACCACGCGGTCACCGCATAGCTGTTCCCCCACATCAAAAGGAAGCCGTGCCGTGCAACCGTCCTCTAACGGGGATGCGGTTGCGCAGCACGGCTTCCTTGGGTTGAAACCCCTTTTGCTTGCCCCGGCAGCTAGGCGCGGTCCTGGATCACAGCAACGCCCTGGATCTCAATGAGTGCCTCCGGTTGCCACAGACGGCTGACGCCGATGCCGGCGAGCGCCGGGTACTTGCTGCCTGCCATTTCGCGCCAGAGCCGGCCGATCTCGCGACCGTTGGCCAGGTAGTCATCGACATCGGTGAGGTAGATGGTCACCGACACCAGGTCCTCGGGCTGTCCGCCGGCCTCGACGAGTGTTGCCAGGACGTTGGAGAACGCCTGCTTGAACTGGTCCACGATGTTGCCCGGGACGATCTTCATGTCCTTGTCCAGGGCCGTCTGGCCGCCCAGGTACACGGTCTTGCCGGCGAGCACGCCGTGGGCGAATCCGGAGGGCTTGCCCAGTGAATCGGGGTTGACGGTGAGGTTCTGGATGAGGGTGGTTTCGGTCATCGTGCTCTCCTGTGGGTTCTTGTGGCGGTTGAGCGGCTTCCGCTCTGGCGCAGGTTAGTGATGCGTGTTACATTGAGGATACGTGACGGCAGTCATAAAGTCGACACAGTGGGTTTGGTGAATGGCGAAGGAGCCCAAGGAATGAAACTCGCGACGGTTCGACATGGTGGGCGCACCCCCGCCGCACTGGTGGTGGAAGGCGGCTACCAGCCGCTGCCCGCACGCAATCTCAGCGAGCTGCTTGCCCTTCCCGGGTGGAAGAATATCCTCAAGGATGCCGCTTCCGGCCACTGCGGTCCCGATGTCCTGCCCGCATCCGCGGTCGAGCTGTTGAACCCGGTGCCGAGGCCGGCGAAGGTCATTTGCTGCGGCCTGAACTATTCGGAGCACATCCTGGAAATGGGACGCGAGCTCCCCGCGTTCCCCACGCTCTTCGCAAAGTTCGCCGACACCCTCACCGACCCCGGCGCACCGATCGTCGCCGACGAATCGGTGGACCTGGACTGGGAAGCCGAGCTGGCCGTGGTGGTCGGATCCACCCTGAAGGACGCCTCCGAGGACGAGGCGGCAACCGCCATCGCCGGCTACACCGTGGCCAACGACATTTCCATGCCCGACTGGCAACGCCGCACCTTGCAGTGGTTCCAGGGCAAGGCCTTTGACCGCACCACGCCACTGGGCCCCGTGCTGGTCACCGCCGACGCGCTGGACCCGGAGGCCGGCCTCGAGGTCATCTGCACCCTCAACGGCGAAGAGGTCCAGCGCGGCAACACCAAGACCCTGTTCTTCTCCGCCGCCAAGTTGCTGTCCTACATCTCCACTTTCACCGTGCTGCACCCCGGCGACGTTGTCCTCACCGGAACCCCGGGCGGGGTCGGCATGGGCATGGTCCCGCCGCGCTTCCTGCAGGACGGGGACGAGCTTGTCACCGAGCTCCCTGGAATCGGAACCCTGTCAAACCGCATCAGCCTGCGAATCAACGCTTCACTCTAGACACCATGCCAACCACCTCATCCATGCATCCAGCCACAGACCAAGGAGCCAAGCCCATGGACAACCCGACCCCCACCATCTACCGCACCGAGGGTGAGAACACCGTCTACGCCAACTCCGACGGAGTCGTCGTCCCCGTGGTCACCCGCAAGGGAGCCGAAGACACCAACACCGCGCAATCCGGCGATTGCATCCGCGTCTCCGGGGTCAGCATCCAGCACACACCGGCCACCAAGCTCTGGTTCGGCCAGGTCTCCAACACCCCCGGATACCGGTCCCTCCCCCACCACCACGGCGAAGCCGAGACCGGCGGATACGTGCTGCGCGGCCACGGCCGGATCTACTTCGGCGAGAACTACGAACAGTTCCTGGACATGACTGCCGGCGACTGGGTCTTCGTCCCGCCGTTCATGCCGCACGTAGAGGCCAACATGTCGATCACCGAGGACCTCGTGTGGCTCACCGCCCGCACCCCGGAAAACATCGTGGTGAACCTCGAAGAGGTCGCCGACGAAACCCTGGAAGGATACCGCCGGGCATGAGCTCACAAATCTTCCTTGATGCCATCGACCTGACCGCTTGCGACGCCGAGGTCTTTGACACGGCCTTCACCGCCATCCCCCAATATGTTCCGTGGCCCAAGGCCTACGGCGGGGACATGGTGGCCCAGGGCGCCTCGGCCATGATGCGCTCGGTGAACGGGGACCGGGAACTGCACTCGATGCACTCCTACTTCCTGCGCCCCGTGGACATGCACGTGCCGGTCCGCTACGAGGTCGAGCTGATGCGCGATGGCCGCGGCTACTCCACCCGCCAGGTCCGCGGCTTCCAAAACGGCAAGGCCGTCTACACCGCATTGGGCTCCTTCCACGTACCCGAAACCGGTCCCGAACAGTCCTCCACGGCCCCGGCCGAATTCCTGGACCTGGATCCCGAAACCCTGGCCAGCGCGGCCAGCGTCCTCGCCTCGGCCGAGGGTCCCGCCGCCGAGTACTGGTCCACCGGCCGGTCCTTCGACATGCGCCACGTTCCCGGGGCCCTGTACCTCGAGGTCGACGGCAAGCCGTCGGCCCACCAGGCGGTCTGGGTCAAGGCGTTCACCGAACTTCCCGATGACCAGATCACCCAGCGCGCGGCCCTGGCCTACGTATGCGACTACACCATCCTGGAACCGCTGCTCCGGACCCAGAACCTGTCCTGGAGCACCGAAGGACTTGTCACCGCGAGCCTTGACCACTCCATGTGGTTCCACCGCAGCGGGCGCGTGGACGACTGGGTGCTCTACGTCCAGGAAGCCATCTCCAGCCAAAACAACCGCGGCCTGGCACTGGGCCGCTTCTACACCCGGGATGGCCGGCTGCTGGCCACCGTCGCCCAGGAGGGCATGATCCGCGGACCGCGCTAAGGCACCACAAGCACCATTGCAATCTTGAAAATCGACTCCTGGAAAGAGACGGCAAGTTCATGGAATTATCGCTTTCGGCCCATCAAGACACCTTCACGCGCGATCACCTGCCGCCGCACGAGTTGTGGCCAACCCTGGAATTCACGCTGCCCGAGCTGCAATACCCCGAAAGGCTCAACGCCGCGACGGTGCTGATCGACGACGCCGTGGCCAAGTTCGGGGCCGATTCCCCGGCTCTGCTGGCCCCCGACGGAACCGTGCAAAGCTACGGAGAGCTGCTCACCCGCTCCAACCAGGTCGCCCAGGTGCTGGTCGAGGACTTCGGGATCGTCCCCGGAAACCGGGTCATGCTCCGGGCCCCCAACAATGCCTGGCTCGTGGCCTGCTGGCTCGGGGTGTTGAAAGCCGGCGCCGTGGTGGTCACCACCATGCCCGCCCTGCGCACCCCGGAAATCGCCAAGCTGGCCCAGTTGACCAAGCCCGCCCTGATGCTGTGCGACCACCGCTTCCTGGATGACGCCCGCGACGCCGCAGGTTCCTCCTACCCCGTCGTGGCAGTCGGATCCCAGGACCCCGCGGACCTGGTGGTGCTCTCGGGATCCAGATCCGGCGAGTTCGCCAACGTCGACACCGCGGCCGACGACGTGGCCCTGCTGGGCCCGACCTCCGGGACCACCGGGGTCCCGAAAATCACCATGCACTTCCACCGCGACATCCTGGCCAACGCGGACACCTTCGCCCGGCACATCCTGGCCCCGACACCCGACGACGTGTTCGCAGGCTCCCCGCCCCTGGCCTTCACCTTTGGCCTGGGCGGACTGGTCGTCTTCCCGCTGCGCTTCGGCGCCAGCACCCTGCTCACCGAACGCACCACCCCGGTGGAGCTGGCGCGGTTCTCCCATGACGCCGGCGCCACGATCCTCTTCACGGCACCCACCGCCTACCGCGCCATCCTCAAGGAGGGCAAGGCCGAGTTGCTGAGCCCGCTGCGCATTGCCGTCTCGGCCGGCGAGCACCTTCCGGCGGCCACCTGGGAAGCCGTCAAGGACGCCACCGGCCTGGAGCTGATCGACGGAATCGGCTCGACCGAGCTGCTGCACGTGTTCATCTCCGCTGCAGGGGCGGACATCCGCCCCGGCACCACCGGGACGGCGGTCCCCGGCTACCGCGCAACGATTCTTGACCTTGACGGCAACGAACTTGGGCCCAACGAGGTTGGACGCCTGGCGGTCATCGGCCCTACCGGCTGCCGGTATCTCGATGACGAACGCCAGCACGCCTACGTCTCCAACGGCTGGAACGTCACCGGGGACACCTTCGTGCGCGACGCCGACGGCTACTTCACCTACCAGGCACGCAGCGACAACATGATCGTGTCCTCCGGCTACAACATCGGCGGGCCCGAGGTCGAGGAAGCCATCATCCAGCACCCCGACGTGATGGAAACCGCCGTCGTCGCACGGCCCGACGAACACCGCGGCTCGGTGGTCTGCGCCTTCGTGGTGTTGGTGGACGGGGTCACCGGTTCGGCCGAGAAGGCCAAGGAACTCCAGGACTTCGTCAAGACCGTCATCGCACCGTACAAGTACCCGCGCGAGGTCCGCTTCGTCGAGGAGCTGCCCCGCAACCCCAGCGGCAAGCTCCAGCACTTCAAGTTGCGCGAGGCATTGGCCCAATCCCCGGCCTCCTAACCACTTTCCCTATTCTTCCCCCCCTGTCAGCACCGCACGGCCCCGGGTCCAGCCCCGGCCGCCGCAGCCCTGCCGACCCCCGAAAGGACCCAGACATGAAAATTGCAGTTGTTGGCGGCGGCCCCGGCGGCCTGTACTTCGCCTCCCTGATGAAGCAACTTGATCCCTCCCACGAGGTCACCGTCTGGGAGCGCAACGCGGCCTCGGACACCTTCGGCTTCGGCGTCGTCTTCTCGGACGAGACCCTCGGCGGCATCGGCAACGCCGACACCGTCATTGCCGAGTACATGTCCCGGCGCTTCGCCCGCTGGAGTGACATCGACATCCACTTCCGCGGGCAGATGCATACCGTGGGAGGCCAGGGCTTTGCCGCCATGAGCCGCAAGGAACTGCTTCAGCTGCTGCAGCGCCGCGCCATCGAGCTCGGCGTCGACGTGCGGTTCTCCACCATCGCCCCGGACGTGGACGAGCTGTCGGCAAACTACGACCTGGTGCTGGCCGCGGACGGGTTGAACTCCGCGATCCGCACCCGCTTCGCCGAGTCCTTCAAACCGTCCCTGGACGCGCGCACCTCCAAGTACATGTGGCTGGGCACCGACCAGGTCTTCGAGGCGTTCAAGTTCTTCGTCAAGGAAACCGACGCCGGAACCATGCAGATCCACGGCTACCCGTACTCGGAGACGGGCTCGACCTTCATCGTGGAAATGCACGAGGACGTCTGGCGGGCCGCGGGCTTCGACGAGACCCAGCACGAGGTCTTCGCCCCAGGGGTGAGCGACGACAAGGCGGTCGCCAAGGTCAAGGAAATCTTCGCCGGGGAACTGGCCGGCTACAACGTGCTGACCAACAACTCGAAGTGGATCAACTTCACCACCGTGCGCAACGAAAACTGGCGCCACGAGAACATCGTGCTGCTCGGGGATGCCGCGCACACCGCGCACTTCTCCATCGGCTCGGGCACCAAGCTCGCCATGGAGGACTCCCTGGCCTTGGCCGCGTGCCTGCACGAACACGAATCGGTCGACGCGGCCTTGGAAGCCTACGAGACCGAGCGCCGCCCGGTGGTGGCCTCGACCCAGCGCGCCGCCCAGGCCTCGTTGGAGTGGTTCGAGAACATCGGGCAGTACAAGGACCAGGATCCGGTGCAGTTCTGTTTCAATCTGCTCACCCGTTCCCGCCGCATCACCTATGAGAACCTGAAGCTGCGCGACACCGATTTCGCCGCGAAGGTCGATGCCGACTTCGCGCGCCTGGCAGGCTCCGCGGAGACCGCACCGGCCATGTTCCAGCCATACAAGATCGGTGAACTGGAACTGGTCAACCGCGTGGTCGTCTCCCCCATGGACATGTACTCCGCGACCGACGGCGTTCCCGGGGACTTCCACCTGGTGCATCTGGGCTCCAAGGCCATGGGCGGCGCCGGTTTGGTCATGACCGAAATGGTCTGCGTCTCGGAGAACGGGCGCATCACCCCCGGCTGCACCGGCCTGTACAACGACCGGCAGGCGAGCGCCTGGAAGCGCATCACCGAGTACGTGCACTCCAACTCCAATGCCAAGATCGGCGCGCAGATCGGCCACTCCGGCCGCAAGGGCTCCACCAGGCTCATGTGGGAGGGCATCGACGAGCCCCTGGAGTCCGGCAATTGGGAGGTGCTGGCACCCAGCGCGATCCCCTACGGCGAGGGCTGCCACGTCCCGGTGGAAATGGACCGCGTCGCGATGGATACGGTCCGCGACCAGTTTGTCGCAGCGGCCCGCCGGGCCGATGCGGCGGGCTTCGACCTGCTGGAGCTGCACGCCGCCCACGGCTACCTGCTCTCATCCTTCCTCTCCCCGCTTGCAAATGGGCGCACCGACGAATACGGCGGATCGCTGGAAAACCGCCTGCGCTACCCGCTAGAGGTGCTCGACGCGGTGCGCAAGGCGTGGCCGGCGCACAAGCCCATCGGCGTGCGCATCTCCGCCACCGACTGGACCGAGGGCGGCAACACCGAGGACGATGCGTTGGCCATCGCCGCCGCGTTCATCGACCACGGGGTCAAGTCCATCGATGTGTCCTCCGGGCAGATCGTGCGCAATGAACGCCCCGCGTTCGGCCGCAGCTACCAGACCCCGTTTGCCGACAAGATCCGCAACCAGGTCGCGGCGGCGGCCGGCGTCGCGGTCATCGCGGTGGGTGCCATCTCCTCCTACGACGACGTGAACTCGATCCTGCTCGCGGGCCGCGCGGACCTTGTCGCACTGGGCCGCACGCACCTGTACAACCCGCAGTGGACGCTGCAGGCAGCCGCCGAGCAGGACTATGTCGGTGACGGAGCCACCTGGCCGCTGCCGTTCAGGGCCGGGCGCCGCAAGCCGCCCAGCGCCCGCACCGACGCGGTCCGCCCGCGCCTGTCGCTGCTGAAGGAGAACGAGCTCGACGAGCAGGTCCACCTGCGCTGGACCCCGGCCAAGGACAAGGCAACCAAGAACCTGGTGCCGAGCATCTAGCCAGGCCTGCGAGGGGCGTTGGTCGCGGGAATCGTCGTTAGACGGGCACACGGCCCACGAACCGGAACGCCTTCGGGGATTGGGTCGGGGCTTCGTTGCAGGCGCTGGCCGGGATCACCCCGATCGCCACCTTGGCCATGGTTGCCGGTGCCGAACCCGCCTCCGATAGTGGCGAAACCGACGGCCTGAAAATGCGGGGCATTCCTCGACTTGCTGCGCATTGATTTACAAGGTCGTGCAAGAAAACCTGTCAGCGGCCAAGAGCGAACCTTGGTCAAGAAGCGTCGGTGGCGCACGGAAAGATCAATCCATGAAGAAGCTCATCTCACCTGTTGCCCTTGCCCTCGTTCTTGCCTTGACGGGGTGTGGCGCAGCATCCACCGCCCCGACCGGTCCTGCACCTTCCACGGCCGCCAAGGAAACTCCCCAGGTTCCCGAGCTGACCGGGGCCTGGAGGCAGAGCAATCCCAACAGCGAGGACGCCTACCAGCAGGCCACGATCACCGCAGACACCATCACCGTCGAATGGGTTGCCGACGGCGGAGATACGACCTCGATCTATTGGGTTGGAACCTTCGCAGCTCCGACGGACGCAAACGAACCGCATACCTGGACCTCAAAAAGGGATGCTGCAGCGACCGACTCCGCGCTGATGGCCTCAACGTCCGACACCAAGGAGTTCACATACGAAGGTGACACCATCAGCTACAAGGTCAGCGCACTTGGAACCACGACAACCGTGAAGCTCAAGAAGAACTAACGCCGGTTTCAGACGCCCCGGCGGGCATGGCGCTTGTCGGGGCGTTGTGTTTCGGGCCTGTGCCATGGACCTGGACGCGGGACAACCCGGACTACAACCGCGATGCCAACGGAAAGCATGGCCGACCGTCTTCGGACAAACAATCCCCTACGAAAAGTACTTGTCATATTGGAAAGTACTTGCGTGCCCTGGGTAAACCGCTGGATCGCCGGCAACCATCCGCAAGCAGAACACCATGGATGACAACAAGTTTTCACCCTCAGCGACCCAGGACCTGCTCAACGAGGCGGGCCGGCTCGGCGCCGCCTCGCGCTTCGGGGCCAGCTGGCCGCACATCACGATGCTGCTGGGCCTGGGCGCAATTTCCTCGCTGTCGCTGCTCGCGTTTTGGCTCGTCGGCCAGGTCGACGAGTCACTGATCTGGATCCCCATGGTCGGGATGCTGCACTTCGGCAGGTCCCCGAAGCAGGGCTTCACCGTCCGTTGGGGCATCTGCATCGGAATCTGGGCCGTGCCGTGGGGCATCGGGTGCATCGTCGGACTGAACGTCTTCGCCGATGACCTGTGGTTCTTCGCCGCCAGCGCGGCCGCCATCACGATCGCCACCGTGGTCGGTGCCTGGACCGAGGTCTCCAAGTGAGCACGCCGGAGATCCCTTCGCACCCCCGCCACCAGCTGGCCGAGGACCTCGCGCACCCGGTGCGCTTCTCGATGGCCGCAGCGCTGGAGGCCACCGACGAGACGGAATTCGCGGTGCTCCGCGACCACCTGCAGGTCAGCGACTCGGTGCTCAGCCGCCAGGCCTCCGCACTGGAGGGAGCCGGCATCGTGCGCATCCGCAAGGGCTACGTCGGCAAGCGTCCGCGCACCTGGCTCTCGCTGACCAAGGCCGGCCGGGAGACCTGGACCCAGCACCTGGCCGCGCTGCAGGCCATCGCCTCCGGCAGCTGAGTCCTACCGGCCGGAGACCAGATCCGCGAACCGCGCGATCGGGGCGGTGGCGGCCCTGCCGTCCCTTTCCTGGGCATCGGCCCGGTGGTACATGGCGTACATGCCCTGGACCCCGAGCCAGCGCACCGGCTCGGGTTCCCAGCGGCGCACCGTGCGGTTGACCCACGGCATGATGGTGGCCTTGGTGTCCCGCCCCAGCACCAGGTCCGTGAGCGTCCGGCCGGCCAGGTTGGTCGCGGTGACCCCGGTGCCGACATATCCCCCGGCAAAGCCCAGGCCCGTGGTCGGGTCGTAGTTCACCGTCGCCCGCCAGTCACGCGGCACCCCCAAGACCCCGGACCAGGCATGCTCGATCCGGGCTTCCGCCGCTGCCGGGAACATCTCGTGCAGGATCCCGGTCAGGGTCTTGATGGTCTTGGGTTGGGTTGCCCCGTCCATGTCGGTGCGCGAGCCGAAGCGGTAGGGCACCCCGCGACCGCCGATGGCAATGCGGCCGTCGGCCGTGCGCT
The DNA here is from genome assembly GCF_003287975.1 of Arthrobacter sp. AQ5-05. GTDB lineage: Bacteria > Actinomycetota > Actinomycetes > Actinomycetales > Micrococcaceae > Paeniglutamicibacter. Next base: position 57,748 of record NZ_QMKQ01000009.1, on the reverse strand, counting down.
GCAGGTACACATACGCGTGGGCGAAATCTTCCAGGGTCTCACACCCCTCCCAGCCGATCTGCTCCCAGGTACCCGCATCCAGCGGCTCGGTGACGATCATCGAGGAGTTCATCGGCAGCCAGTCGCGGTGCGCCCCCGCCAGGTTCGCGGTGAAGCCCTCGGTGGCCCGCAGGACGTGTGCGGCGCGCACGGTCCCGCGTTCGGTCACCGCGCCGGCAAGTGCCCCGTTGGCCCCGGCATTGATCTCGGTGACCAGGGTGTTCTCGTAGATCCTGACACCGCGGCGTTCAACCGCCTCGGCCAGCCCGCGCACCAGCTTTGCCGGGTGGATGCGGGCGCAATGCGGGATGTGCATCGAACCCAGGGCGCCGGCCACGTTGATCCGCTCGCGCGTCGCGGCGGCCGAAAGCCGCACCGCGTCGTCCTCCGGCCACCTCAGCTGCTCCGCCGCCATGGCCTCGAGCCTGCCGAGTTGCGCGGGGTTGCGGGCCACCAGCAGTTCCCCGCCCTTGTGCATGTGCGCCTCGATGCCCTCGGCCGCGGCAACCTTGATGACCTCGTCGACGGTGTCGTTGAGCATCCGCTGGAAGTCCCCCACCAGGGCACGGCCGTGGCTCTTGACGTACCCGTCACGTCCGCCGGTGATGGTGTTGGCCAGCCAACCGCCGTTGCGGCCCGAGGCGCCGAACCCGGCGAAGCGGGACTCGAGCACCGCGATGCGCAGCGACGGATCGGCCTTGGCCAGGTAGTAGGCGCTCCACAGCCCGGTGTACCCGGCCCCGACGATGGCCACATCGACCTCCAGGTCCCCGGCGAGCGCCGGGCGCGGGGCCGGCAGCCCGTCTTCGGCATACCAAAACGACACGTTCCCGTTGATGGTCATTCTTCTGCTTGTCCTTGCGTTGGGCGGGTGTGCGGGCGGAAGGCTGCGTGGCGGCTAGCTGAGCTTGAGCACCGGGACGTCGGATTCGAAGCCGAAGACCGCGGCATAAAAGCCGAGAGAGGTTTCCAGCGCGTTGACGATGGTCTCGGCGCGGCGGAAGCCGTGCTGCTCGCCCTCGTAGAGCACGTAGGCGTGCGGGATCCCGTTGGCGGCCAGCGCATCGGCAACCACCCGGGACTGGGCCGGGGGCACCACCTTGTCCTGGTCCCCCTGCAGCAGCAGCACCGGGCAACTGATGTCCTGGACGTGGTTGATCGGCGCGCGCTGGGCGTAGAGCTCGGCGGCCTCCGGGTAGGGGCCGACCAGCGAGTCCATGTAGCGCGATTCGAAGTCGTGGGTGTCTCGCACCAGCCCCACCAGGTCCGAGACCCCGTAGCGGGAGATGCCCGCGGAGAAGGTCTTGGTGGTGGTCAGCGCGCTGAGCACGGTCCAGCCTCCGGCACTCCCGCCCTCGATGGCCAGGCGCTTCGGGTCGGCCATGCCGGCGGCCGCCAGGCCCTCGAGCACAGCGACGGTGTCCTGCACGTCGACCACGCCCCATTGCCCGTTCAGGCGCTGGCGGTAGGCGCGGCCGAACCCGGTGGACCCTCCGTAGTTCACATCCACCACCCCGATCCCGCGGGAGGTGTAGTAGGCGATGGACAGCGAAAGCTGGGCAAAGGCCTGGGCCGTGGGCCCGCCGTGCACGAAGGCCACGAAGGGCGGCAGCTCGTCCCGGGCCCCGGTGAGGTTTCCGAGCCTCGGCTCGTACACGTGGGCGTAGACGCGCGAGCCGTCGGCGGCGGTGAATTCCATGGCCTCGGCACCGGGCAGCGAATCGGGGTCGGGCAGGTCCTTCAGGGCGAGGGAGATGTTCTGCACCGCGAGGGTGTCCAGGTCGATCAGCCGCAGCCCGTCGCCCTCCACCAGCGAGGTTGCGGTGGCGAGCAACTCGTTGCCGCGCAGCCCGGTGGGCGAGATGCGGGTGAAGGGCAGCACGAGCTGCTGCAACTTGCCGCTGGGAACATCCAGCGTGGCCAGCGAGCTTCCGTGGGTGCCGTGGGTCAGAAGCAGGGTGTTGGCATCGATGACCTTGTACCAGCTCTGGCCCACGGTCCACAGCGGTCCGGCGAATTCCTCTTCCCTTTCGCACAGCGGGCGCTGGGACGAGGAGGACAGATCGTGCAGGTAGGGGTTCCACCAGCCGCTGCGGTCGGAGATGAACACTAGCCGGTCCTCGTCGAGCCATTCGGGTTGCAGCACCGATTCGGTGGTGGAACCGGCCAGCACCGTGTCGTTCACGGCCGCCAGGTCCCCCAGGTCGGCCACGTGCAGCTCGGTCCCGTCCCAGGGCATCTGCGGGTGTTCCCAGGAAATCCAGCTGATCCTGCTGCCCGAGGGGTTCAGCCGCGGGGCCGCGACAAAGCGCGAGGAGCCCGTGACCTCTTTCAGCGCGCCGGGATCCGCGGCGGCGGAGCCATCGAGCGGGATCGCGGCAATGTAGCGGCGCAGCTGTGTGCGGTGGTCCTCGCAGATGGCCAGCACGTGCCCGGCGGGGCCCTGGATGATCTCGGCGAAGCGCAGGGCCGGATCCCCGTCGGCCCCGGCGCTGTCCGGGGTCAGGGGAACGGGCGTGCCGCCGTGGGCATCGACGAGGTAGAGGCGCTGGTCGCGGAAGTTCGCGAACACCAGCTTCCGCCCGTCCCCGGCGCCCACTGCGGCCCAGGACGCTCCGCCGTATTCATTCACGCGGCTGCGGACGTTGAAGGGGGCGGCCACGAGTTCGCGCGCCGGTGCGTCTGATGCAGCGGCCCGGGCCAGGACCGTCAGCCGCCCGCCCTCGGCCGGGCGGCCCTCGAGCCACCACAATTCATCCCCGACGAATCCACCGCCTCCCACCGGCGTGGTGCCGGCCGCAACCTGTGCGGCGGAAATGGGTGAGGGCCAGGAGCCGTAGGGCAAACGCGATGTCATGATGCGATCCTAGTCCTCCCCGCTCCAGGAGTGAATCATCACCCGACAAGGGATTTTTCCTTCCCTGCCGGAGGTGGGCATTGCCTTGGAACAAGGTGCGGGAGTCTTTTGTCGATTCCTAAGGAAGTGTTAGGAAACACCTCGCAAGGACGATTGTGCGTGCGATCACCTATAACGTTTCCTGTGATGTGACTCTCGCGCAGGAAACGCGGCAGGGGAATGGCGCAAGGAAGCGACATGGACCCCCGGCCCGGTTCCAAGACACAACAATGAAGGATTCCACGATTCGTCCCCCGGGCAACATGCCGGCCCGCCAGCGGGACGCGGAATCGACCTGGACGCGCCGCCGTGCCAAGCGGCACCGCGCGCACCGACGGCAAATTCAACCGGTTAGGACCCGAAGGCAGATGCCAATAGAAGAGAATGCACCAGCGGTCAAGGCGTTGCACGCCGACCGCATCGACGACGACGGCGGCAAGCCGGCCAAATGGAAAATCGTCGGCCCCGGCCTGGTCGTCGCGGCCACCGGCGTCGGCGCCGCCGACATGGTCGCCACCCTGGTGGCGGGCTCCCGCTACGGCTACGCGCTGCTCTGGGCGGTGATCCTCGGCGTCATCCTGAAGATCATCCTGGTCGAGGGTGCCGGGCGCTTCACCCTGGCCACCGGCAAGACCATCTTCGAGGGATGGAAGTCCCTGGGCAAGTGGACCACCTGGTACTTCGGTCCGTACATCATCATCTGGGGCTTCGTCTACGGTGCCACCGCGATGTCCTCGGCGGCCATGCCGCTGGCGGCCCTGTTCCCCGGCATCGACCTGAAGATCTGGGCGGTCCTGATGGGCCTGGCCGGATTTGCCATGGTCTGGTTTGGCCGTTACTCCTTCTTCGAGAAGATCACCGCGGTGCTTGTGGGCATCATGTTCGTCACCGTCGTCGGCCTGGCAGTGATTGCCGTGCCCAACATCCCCGAGATGTTCTCCGGATTGATCCCCATGATCCCCGCCGGCGGCCTGGTCTACACCCTGGCGCTGGCCGGCGGCGTCGGCGGCACCATCACCCTGGCCGCCTACGGCTACTGGCTGCGCGAAAAGGGCTGGTACACGCCCAAGTGGATGAAGGTCATGCGGATCGACAACACCATGGCGTACGTGATCACCGGCATCTTCGTCATTGCCATGCTGATTGTCGGCGCCGAGGTCGTGCGCGCCGCAGGCGTCTCGCTGAGCGCCGGCGATGCCGGCCTGCTGGATCTGACCACCGTGCTGAACGAGAAGTACGGGAACGTGGTCGGCACCGGGTTCCTGATCGGATTCTGGGCAGCCTCCTTCTCCTCGATCATCGGGGTGTGGAACGGCGTCTCGCTGATGTTCGCCGACTTCTGGGGCAACATCCGTGGCAAGGAATCCGGGCACCCGGACACCCGCGTGGGCGGCAAGTACTTCAAGTTCTACGTCCTGTGGCTCACCTTCCCGCCGATGGTCCTGTTCCTGCTGGACCAGCCGATCGGCCTGATCCTGGCCTACGGCGTGCTCGGCTCGTTGTTCATGCCTTTCCTCGCCGTGACACTGTTGGGCCTGCTCAACGGCAAGCGGATCCCCAAGGCCTGGGCCAACAAGCTGCACACCAACATCTTGCTGGCCATTACCGCCGCATTGTTCATTTCCCTGGGTCTCCAACAGCTGTACAAGGCAGTCTCGCCGCTCTGGGAGGGCTAGCATTCCCCTTTCGGGGCAACGCATGAATCCCCACGGGGCCGAATCCGTTTTTTGCGGGTGCGGCCCCGTTCGTGTGTGAAGGGCGCAAATGGACAGCCCAGTGGCACTCGGCGCAGACTTGGCCCCATGAACTTTTTTGCTGTTTTCCTGCGCGGGGTCAACGTCGGCGGGGTCAAGGTCCTGATGAAGGACCTCGCCACACTGCTGCAGGAGGCCGGATTCGCGCCGGTGAAGACCCTGTTGGCCAGCGGCAACGTGGTGGTGGGAACCGACGAATCCGACCCCTCCCGAGTGAAGGAAAGAATCGAGCAAGCCCTGCGGGGACATTACGGCCGGGAGATCGGCGTGATCGTCCAAGACGGGGACCAGCTGGAATCGCTCACCCGGAACTACCCCTTCGATTCTCCCGACGACGGGGTGGCCCGGCACCGCTACCTGGTGCTCACGCCCAACGCCCGGGATGCCGGCGAGGTCCTGGGCAGCGCCCCGGCCCCCACGGATTCCGAGCGCGTGGCGCAGCTGGGCTCTTGCATCTGTTGGGAGGTGCCACGCGGGGATTCCCTGGGCACGGCCCTGGCGAAGCACTTCGCCAAGGTGGCATCCTCCAAGCTGGTGACCACCCGGAACATGAACACCGTCGAAAAGGTCCTGGTTGCTCTTCGCACCCTGGCGCGGTGAACCCGCCGCACCGGCCATGTTGTAATGGAACCTCCAGTGCCGCACCGCCCGCGAACGTGAAACCCGAGGATACGACCCGTTGACCATGCCCCTGCTCTTTGACCTCTTGGGGGTCTTTTTCTTTGGCGTCTCCGGGTCGCTGCTGGCCGCGCGGCGCGGTTTCGACATCGTCGGTTCCCTGCTGCTGGCCGGGTTGACCGGGATCGGCGGCGGCATCGTGCGCGATGTGATCCTGGGCGTGGTGCCCACCGCATTCGAGAACCCGTATTACTTCATTCCACCGATCCTGGCCGCGCTGCTGGTCTACTTCGTGGCCCCCGGGGTACAGCGGCTGAAGCGGCCGCTGCTGGTCTTTGACGCCGCCGGCCTGGCCCTGTTCTGCACCGCCGGCACCATCAAGGCGCTGGAGGCGGGGATGAATCCCTTTGCCGCCACGCTGCTGGGCGTCACCACCGCGGTGGGCGGCGGATTGCTGCGCGACGTGGTCGCCAACAAGACCCCCTCGATTTTCGACCCGCGCGACATGTACGCGGTCCCGGCCATGCTCGGTGCCGGTCTGATCGCAACCTTGTGGGTGGCTGGCATCAGCGGGTGGGTTTGGGAGCTGGGCGTGGCCGCGGTCGTTTTCTCGCTTCGCGTGCTCTCACTGAAGTTCCGCTGGCATGTGCCCAAGGCGGCCGGCCCCTGGCACCGCGACACCGAACTGCGCTAGGGGGATGCGCCGGCTCAGGTGACGCGCTCGAGCTCGCCGGCCATCCCGGCTTCGCCCTTTGCGTCCTCGATCTTGCGCGGGCCGTTGATCATCACCGCACCGGTGAGCATCACCACGATGCAGGCCCCGAGCATCGCGAACGAGGCGCTCCAGCCGCCGGTGGCGTCCTTGACGATGCCAAAGAGCAGCGGGGCGATCGCCGCACCGGCATAGCCCAGCCCCTGGCTGAAGCCGGCCAGCACGCCGGAGCCGTAGGTGCTGCGCGAGCGCAGGTTCATCATCAGCAGGGCAATGGCGAAGGTGCCCTGGCCCAGGCCGGCGGAGATGACCCACAGCACGGTGTGCTCGGTCGGCGAGAGATACAGGCCCAGGTGTCCGGTGATCCAAAAGACCGTGAACACCAGCACCGCCACGATCGGGTGGCGCAGGCGCGGAACCCACAACGGCACCAGCAGGCTGACCGGAAGGCCCAGGATCGCAAACAGGGCCAGCATCGAACCTGCGGTCATGGTGTCCAGCCCCTGCTCCGAGAGGTAGGGCGGCATCCAGGTGAAATAGACGTAGGTCTGGGCCGAGTTGCCGGCCAGGAAGATGGCCAGGCCCCAGGCCACCGGGGACTTCCACGGGTTGATCCGCGCCGGGGGCGCTGCCACCAGCCCGTTGACCAGCGGGGTGTCCGGGCGAGGGCTCTTGCGGTCCCTGAATATCTGGATGCCCCAGGGCACCAGGACCACGGCCGAAAGCAGCGCCCAGGCCGCGATGGAGGTGCGCCAGTTGCCCGTGGCGTTGGACAGCGGCACGGAGAATTGCGGGGCCATCCAGGTGCCCACCGCCAGCATCGTGACATAGCCCGAGGTGACGATGGCCAGGTAGTCGGGGAAGTACTTCTTCACCAGCGGCGGCAGCACCACGTTGCCCATGCCGTACCCGGCCAGGGTGATGACCGAGAGCAGCAGGAAGCTTGTCACATCCCCCATCGCGGCCCGCAGCAGCTGCCCGGCAACGGCCAGCAGGACCGCGGTCACCAGCACCTTTTCCAGCCCCCACCAGCGGATCAGGCGCGGGGTCAGCAGCCCGAACCCGGCAAAGACCACGGGGGCCAGCATGGCCAGCAGGCCGGTGGAAAAGGAATCGAATCCCAGTTCCGGACCGATGCTTCCCAGCAGCGGGGGCACCGAGACGACGGCCGCACGCAGGGACAGGGCCATCAGGATGATGCCCAGCAACGCACCGATCCGGCCGGCCAGCTTTTGTCGGGGTGGGGTCAGCGCCATGGGGCTTAGTTACCGTTCTTGAGTCGTTCCACCTGGAGCAGCAGGTGTTCCAGGTCCTTGGCGAAGGTCCCCTTGGACCATGGTCCGGGCATGGAGGTTTGGTAGTACAGCCCCTCGCCGATGAGCATGATGGTTTCGGCCACGTACTTGTCCTTCACCTCGACGCGGATCAGGTCCAGCCATCCGGCGTGCACCACATCCAGCGCCTCGATGGAGGGCTCGTGCCCGGCTTGGGCCAGCCGCAGCACGGCCAGGAAGTACCTGTCCAGTTCGCTGCCGATGATGGTCGAGGTACGCACGAAGTACCGCGAGGCGCCCTCCGGGGATGCCGACATGCGTTCCAGGTCCTCGGCGTGCGCCTGGAGCAGCCCCTCGATGACGGCCTGCGCCAGGGCCTCCTTGGAGGCAAAGTGGTAAAGCAGTCCGCCCTTGGAGACGCCGGCGCGCGCGGCGGTGGCTTCGATGGTCGCTGCGCGCTCGCCCTCGTCGCAGAGCATCGAGGCGTAGGCGTCGACGATCTTTTCCTTGGCTAATGGCGGTCGAGACATGTACTGAACCCTATCCTTTCCTGTAGGCATCGTCACGTTGAAACTATACCGTCTGGACGGTACAGTTATTGTTGTCAACCCGCAAATACCTTTCCAGGAAACAGATCCCCATGAGCACTTCCCGCCTGAGCCGCCAAACCCCGCAGACGAACACCGGCTCCATGCACCGCCGACGCTGGGCGGCCCTTGCCGTGCTCATGTTCCCGGTCCTGCTGATCTCGGTCGACAACACGGTGCTCAGCTTCGCTGTTCCCGCACTCTCGGAGGCACTGACCCCCAGCGGCAACCAGTTGCTGTGGATCATTGACATCTACCCCTTGGTCCTCGCCGGACTGCTGGTGCCCATGGGATCGCTCGGCGACAGGTTCGGACGCCGCAAGCTGCTGTTGGTCGGATCCAGCGGATTCGCCGCCATCTCCGCGGCCGCCGCCTTTGCCACCAGCGCCGAGCAGCTCATTGCCGCCCGCGCCCTGCTGGGCATCTTCGGCGCAATGCTGATGCCCGCCACGCTCTCGCTGATCCGCAACATCTTCACCGACCCCCTCGAACGCCGCAAGGCCATCGCCATCTGGGCCGCCGGGTTCTCCGGAGGCGCCGCCCTGGGCCCGATCGTCGGCGGCTTCCTGCTCGAGCACTACTGGTGGGGCTCGGTCTTCCTGCTGGCCGTCCCGATGCTGTTGCCGCTGCTGGTGCTGGCCCCGGCGCTGGTCCCCGAATCCCGCGACCCGAACCCCGGTGCCATCGACCCGATCTCCATCGGGCTGGCCATCATGACCCTGCTGCCGATCGTCTACGGCATCAAGGAACTGACCGCCGCCGGATCCCCGGTGCTGCCGTGCCTTGCCATTGCCGTGGGCGTTGCCGCCGGGGTGGCCTTCACCCGGCGCCAGCTGGGGCGCGCCAACCCGATGCTGGATGTGCGGCTCTTCGCCAACCCGTCCTTCTCCGCGGCCCTGGCCGTGAACCTGCTGAGCATCTTCGCGCTGGTCGGCTTCATCTACTTCATCGCCCAGCACCTGCAGCTGGTCGCCGGCTACACGCCGATGATGGCCGGGGTGCTGATGCTGCCCGGACTGGCACTGACGGTGGGCTTCGGCCTGCTGGCGGTGCGCCTGACCCGGCGCTTCGAGGTCAAGCACGTGATGGTGTGGGGGCTGGTCCTGAACGCGCTGGCCTACGGCATCGTGATGCTCACCGGCCAGTCCGGCTCGGTGTTGATGCTCATGGTGGCCTTCGGCGTGCTGGGCGCGGGCGTGGGCATGAGCGAGACCCTGTCCAATGACATGGCACTCTCAGCTGTGCCCCCGGCGCAGGCCGGTGCGGCCTCGGCGATTTCCGAAACCGCCTACGAGGTCGGCTCGGTGCTCGGCACGGCCGTGCTGGGCTCGATCCTCAATGCCGCGTACCGCAGCAACATCCAGCTCCCCGGGCAGCTGGGAGAGACCGCGGCCGAGACCGCCCGGCAGACCCTGGGCGGCGCCCACGAGGTGGCCCGGTCCCTCGGCGAGCCGGCGGCCGGCAGGCTGCTGGAATCCGCCGCCCACGCCTTCGACAAGGGCGTGGTGTACACCTCGGCGATCGCCATGGTCCTGGCCCTGGCCTCCGCGGTGATCGTGGCGATCGCGCTGCGCTCCGTCAAGGAGCAGCCCCGGGCCTAGTCGCCGTGCCGGCTCAGGTGTTGAGCCGGTAACCGCGCTTGAGGACCGTGGAGATGAGCCGGGCATCGGGCAGCGCCCGGCGCAGCCGGCTCACCGCCATGTCCAGCGCGTGGTCCGAGGAGCCGGCAGGCAGCAGCGCCGCCAGCGCGGGCCGGGCCACCACGTTCCCTCCGGCCGAGACCAGGGACTTGAAGATCCGCAGCTGCGACTCCCCCAGCTCCCGCACCGCCCCCTCCAAATGCACGGTGGCCCCGCGCAGGCTCAGGTTCCCGAGCGCCGTGGCGCATTGGATCGACCCGTTGGTCCCCAGGTGCTCGACCAGCGTGCGGATCATTGCACCCATCCGGTGCCGCTCGGGCACCAGCGGCTCGATGCCCACCTCCCGCAGCGGGGCGGCGGTCACCGGCCCCACCGCCACGGTGCACACCGTGGACTGCAGGGCAGCGAGCACCTCGTCGCCGCAATCATGCAAGCGGGCGGCATCGAGCAGGGCGTGCACCGCCGGGGCGCTGGTGAAGGTGAGCACGTCCAGCGAGCCGGAGCACAGCGCACGCAGCAACACCTCCAGCTTCCCCGGTTCCTCCGGGGCCACCCAGCGGTAGGGGCTGATCCCCACCACCTCCGTGGCCCCGGCCGCCAGCAGTGCGGCGGTGGCCTCGGTGTCCGGGTGCCCGTGGTGCTGCAGCACCACCGATTTCCCGGCCAGGCCCGGGGCCAGCCCGGCCACCAGCGTGCCGGTCAGCTCGTCGGCGGCCACAGATTCTGCGTCAAAGCCCAGCGCGCGCACCGCGCCCAGGGCCTTGGGCCCGCGCACGTGGATCCTCGAGGCGTGCAGCACCGCGGCCAGCTCCTCTCCCATCCCGGCGGCCTCCGCGGATTCGAACCAGCGGCGGAACCCGTAGGCGGTGCACACCAGCACATCGTCCGGGTGCAGCTCCAGGACCCGGCGGGTGCTTCCAAGCAACTCCGCCTCGCCCTGCAGCGGGGCGGTGGCCAGGGCGGGGGCGTGCAGCACCTGCGCGCCCCGGCGCTCAAGGGCCTCGATGAGCTCGACCGAGCGCCGCTGCGAGGTCACCGCGATGCGGAATCCGGACAGCACCCCGGTCGTTGCCGTTGCCCCCGCGCTCATCGCGCGGCCGCCGGCAGCAGGGCGGCGATATCGTCGGTGCCGGCCCCCAGGGCCGCGACGGATCCGATGACGATGACCGCGGGGTTCGAGCAGCCTGCAGCCCGCGCGGCTGCCGCCAGCGTGCCCAGGGTGGCGCGGGTGCTGCGCTGGGTGTCGGCGAAGCCGCGTTCGATGATTGCCGCCGGGGTGTCGGGCAACAGGCCGTGGCGCAGCAGCCCGGCAACGTTTTGCTGCAGCGTGGCCACTCCCATGAGCACCACCAGTGTCCCGCCGATCCCCGCCAGATGCCCCAGCTCCGCCTCGGTGAAGGGGTCGTGGCCGGAGATGACGGTGAAGGACTTCGAGACCCCGCGCGCGGTCACCGGGATCCCGGCCGCGCCGGGCACCGAGATCGCACTGCTGATCCCCGGCACCACCGTGACCGGGATGCCCGCGGCCAGCGCGGCGTCGCGTTCCTCGGACCCTCGGCCGAAGACGAACGGGTCCCCGCCCTTGAGCCGCACCACGGTGCGCCCGGCCCGGGCCTCGGCGACGAGCAGCAGGTTGATGCGTGACTGGGGCACCTGGTGGTTCCCGGGGCCTTGCCAACGTCGACCAGCTGCGCGCCCGGTGCCATTGCGGCCAGGTCCTGGCCCGGGCCCAGCCGGTCGTGGAAGACCACGTCCGCGTTCGCCAGCGCGGCGGCACCGCGCACCGTGAGCAGGTCGCTGCTGCCCGGGCCCCCGCCCAGCAGCGTGATGCTGCCGTTGCGCGAGGCCGCCGGTTCGCGCGAAAGCAGGATCGATTCGCGCCGGGCCAGGCCTTCGAGCACGTCCCAGCCCTGGGCGCCGTCATCGACGGCGACCAGCAGCCGGACCGAGGCCAGCAGCTGCCGGTGGTCCTCCACCTCATGCGGGTGGTGCGCCCGCAACACCAGCGCTCCCGCGGACACATAGCGTGCCACCACATGCCGGGCGGCCCAGCGTGCGCCGGCGACCAGGACGAATTGGCCGTGCAGTTGCAGTCCGGTGATGTTCATGAGGACTCCTGGGTCGTGGTCGGGGCACCGATGGAGATGGTTGCGCCGAGGCGCACCGGTTCGGCGGGGCGGTGCTGCCCGCGTTCGGGTACATAGTGCAGGTCGGGGTCGGCCTGTTCCGGGGCATTGACGAAGGAGCGGAAGCGGCGCAGCTTTTCCGGGTCCGCGAGCGTGGCGGCCCACTCGTCCTGGTAGTTGCCCACGTGGGTTTCCATGGCCGCCTCGAGCTCTTCGCCCAGGCCCAGGGAGTCCTCGACGACCACGCGCTGCACGTGTCCGATGCCGCCGTCCAGGTCCTGGATCCAGTGCGCGGTGCGCTGGAGCTTGTCCGCGGTGCGGATGTAGTACATCAGGTAGCGATCGATGTAGCGGATCAGCGTCGCGTCATCGATCCCGCCGGCCAGCAGCTGCCCGTGGGCCGGATTCGCCCCGCCGTTGCCGCCCACGTAGAGGTTCCAGCCCTCCCCGGTGGCGATGACTCCCACATCCTTGGCCCGGGCCTCGGCGCATTCGCGGGCACAGCCGGAGACACCCATCTTGAACTTGTGCGGGGCGCGCAGCCCGCGGTAGCGCAGCTCCATTTCGATGCCCATGGCCACCGAGTCCAGCATGCCGTAGCGGCACCAAGAGGAACCGACGCAGGTCTTCACGTTGCGCAGCGACTTGCCGTAGGCCTGCCCGGATTCGAACCCGGCGTCCACCAGTTCCTTCCAGATTTCCGGCAGCTGCTCGAGCCGGGCGCCGAACATGTCGATGCGCAGCCCGCCGGTGAGCTTGGTGTACAGCTGGTACTTCGCTGCCACCGCGGCGATGACGCCGAGCTTTTCCGGGGTGATCTCCCCACCGGGGATGCGCGGGACCACCGAGTAGGTGCCGTCCTTCTGCATGTTGGCCATGACGCGGTCGTTGGTGTCCTGCGCGCCGGCCAGGCCCGCCTCCATCGGGTGGGCCGAGGTCTGGGAGGCAAGCACCGAGGCGATCACGGGTTTGCAGATGTCGCAGCCACTGCCCTTTCCGAAGCGCTCCATGATCTGCCGGTAGCTGTGCAGCCCGGCAACCTGGACGGCTTCGAAGAGCTCGGAGCGCGAGAGCTCGAAGTGCTCGCACATGGCGGTGGAGACGACGACGCCGTTGTTGGTCATCTGGGATTCCATGAGCTTCTTGAGCATCGGGACACAGGATCCGCACTGGGTTCCGGCCCGGGTGCAGGTCTTCAGCGCGGCCAGGTCGTTGACCGGTTCGCTGCCCTCGCAGGACCCGCAGCCACCCACGGCGTCCTTGATGGATCCGACGGACACGCCGTTGCAGGAACACAGCACCGCGTCATCGGGCAGTTCCCCGTCTGGCACCTCGCCGCCCAGTGCGCTGAGGTAGGCGCCGGCCGCGGCGGGCAGCTCGCAACCCAGCAGCGGGCGCAGGGACTGGTACGGGCTGGCATCCCCCACAAAGATGCCGCCGAGCAGGACCTTGGCGTCGCCGGAGACGACGATCTTTTGGTACAGGCCGCGGGCCGCGTCGGCGTAGACGACCTCCAGCGCGCCCTCGGTGCGGGCGAACCCGTCGCCGAAGCTTGCCACGTCGACCCCGGAGAGCTTGAGCTTGGTGGCGGTGTCGAAGCCGGTGAATTCGGCATCCCCGCCCTGCAGGTGCGCCGCGAGCACCTCGGCCATGGCGTTGGCCGGGGCCACCAGTCCGATGCACCTGCCTCCAAAGTTCGCCACCTCGCCGATGGCCCAGACGTTGGGCACCGCGGTGGCGCAGTGCGCGTCGATCTCAATGCCACCGCGCGGACCGATGCCAAAGACCGGCGCGTCCGTGCCGCTCTCCTCGAGGACCTGGTTGTGTTTCCGGGCCAGCTCATCACGGGGTCGCACACCGATGGAGACAATGACCATGTCGGCGGGGATGTGTTTGTCATCGGCCATCAGCACGCCGGTGACCTTGTCAACGCCGTCCACCGTTTCGGTGGCGATCTCCTTGGGGAAGACCCCGCCATGGACCGTGAATCCGGTCTGCGCGATCAGTCGTCCCATGGCTTGGCCCGCGCCCTCATCCAGCTGGGTGCCCATCAGCCACTTGCCGCCATCGATGACCACTGCCTCGGCACCCAATGACTGGGAGCCGGCAGCCGCCTCGAGCCCCAGCAGTCCGCCGCCGATGGTGGCGACAACGGGTTTGCGCCCCAGTTGGGCGGCGAGGCTCCGAATGCCGGCGTTGATCGCCCAGACATCTTCGAGGGTGCGGTACACGTGGGTGTGCTCGTTGCCCGGGATCGACAGAGTTGCCGCATTCGATCCGGTGGCCAGCACCAGTTCGTCGTAGCCGAAGCTGCGCCCATCGTTGGTGGTCACTTGCTTGTTGATGCTGTCCAGTGCTTTCACACCGGCACCTGTTTCGAGAGTGACGTTATCTCGGGCCCAGAGTTCCGGGCCCCCCAGCGTGAGGTCCACCGAGGTATTGGTCAGCGCCTTGGTCAAGGCAACCCGGTCGTAGGGAACGTGCGCTTCCTCGGTCAGTACGGTGATTTCCAGATTGCTTGGTTCACGTTTTGCCATGGCTTCGGTGAACCGATGTGCGGCTGGACCGCCACCGATGACTACGATGCGTCGTATGCCGTTTCCTGCACCCATGCCTGTTACCCGACTTTCACTCTTGCGCTTGTGACGCGTGCTTGATTGCCTTCAGCTTAGGAAACGCGCTTTGCCTACCAATTTCCCCTTTGTTTCGTTCAGGACAACTCTCTATCCCCCGCGCATACCAACTCGTGAGAATCGGGAAACACGTTCGAAATAGAAGGACCGAAAGTTGGGCGTGCCGGAAGTGGTTGCACTGCTCGCTCGGTGTTCACGGGCCCGGTCCCCCACTCGTGAGCCGGGATTTACCCACAGGCAATATCCGACCCGCACCGCTGTAACACGGAACTGCCAAGCTCGATTCATCGAATACCCCCCGTTGAAAGGACAAGCGATGAGTGCATCAGTTCAAGAAACCACGCTCGAGAGCACCACGCCCATGGTGGCCGTTTGCAACGCCGGCGACCTCGAACCGGGGTGGGGTGAAGCCGCATGGGTCGACGGCACGCAGGTCGCCATGTACCGCACCGAGTCCGACGAGTTCTACGCCACCTCACACCACTGCCCGGGTTCCGGCGCCAAGGTCATGGCACGCGGCATTCTCGGAGACAAGACCATCGACGGCGCCCGGGTACCCACCATTGCCTGCCCGCTGCACAAGGAGGTGTACCGCTTGGACACCGGCGCATGCCTCAGCGCGGCCGCTGCTCCACTGCCGGTCTTCGCCGTGCACCGCCTGGATGGCACGCTCTGGATGGAGGCCGGACAATGAGCATCGACGCCGCGCCATGCAACGGCACGCATTTGGCACCACGCATTGAACATTCGGCATGGCTCGGCTGGATGGAAGCCGATCCCCATCCCGATCTGGTGGCGGTGTCCCACGGGACGAATAGTCCCACCGGGAGCGCAGCCGTTCTTTCCCTGGTTGAGGAGGTGGCCAGGGCGCTTGACGGCATCACGGTGCACGGCGCGTTTGTTGATGTGCAGCAGCCGCGAGTGGAAGACCTGATTGCGTCACCCACCATAAACCCCGGGAATCGGGCCACACTGATTCCCCTGCTGTTATCTGCCGGCACCCATGCCTCAAAAGATCTGGGCGCCGCCGCTGCCCTGCGCGCGGGCACCACGGTGGCCGCCCCCTTGGGCCCCGAGGCCTCCCTTGCGGCGGTGATGCACCGGAGATTACTGCAGGCGGGCTGGGTTCCCGGGGAAGCAGTGATCATGGCCTGCGCCGGAACCACGGATCCGGTGGGGGTCACCGACTGCCGCACCATGGCACAGCTGCTTGCGGGCCGATTGCAGGTGCCGGTGACTGTTGCCTACATCTCAGTGGAGGAACCTCGCCTGGAAGATGCGCTCGCCTATGCCCGATCACACAATCCGGGGCGGCGCACGGTGGTGGCCAGCTACCTGCTGGCACCGGGATACTTCGCCCAATTGGCGGCCAAATGCGCCGCCGACGTGCTGAGCGCTCCTCTTTTGGATTCCATGAAACGTCCTCCGAAGGAGCTGGTGGATATCGTTGTCAACCGGTTTCACCAGTCCATCAAGAGGTAAACAAACGGGGGTTTTCAGGCCAATTTTGTCTCGAAAGTACCCCGATGGTAGTAACTCGGCGCTAAGTAGCGTACCGTTGAGCTTGTAGTTCTAGTTTTTCTCGCAGTAAAGCAGTGCAAATACCCCGTTGCCGGGGCGAGTACCTTTCTGAACCGCGTTGAATCACGTAGCTGCAAGTGAATTCCACAGTGGAGTTCGCTCCCCTACGTCCCATTTCAGGACAGTCTCGAAAGGACACACCCATCATGGCAACAGGTACCGTTAAGTGGTTCAACGCCGAAAAGGGCTTCGGCTTCATCGCTCCGGACGACAACTCGGATGATGTCTTTGCACACTACTCCGCCATTCAGTCGAACGGCTTCCGCTCGCTCGAAGAGGGCCAGCGCGTAGAGTTCGAAGTTACCCAGGGCCAGAAGGGCCTGCAAGCCACCGATATCCGCGCTGTCTAAGCTTCGGATCATCACCTGCGGCTTTTAGCTGACTAGGCGAGGGCGTCACTCCTTATGGGAGTGGCGCCCTTGCTGTTTAACGATTTGTGCCTCACCAGCTGAAAGATCCGTGCGGGCTCTCCTTTCTCTCCAGGTGGAACACGAGGTTCTGCGATTTCGGCGGCCCCACGATGACGAACCATGTCTCCATGCCTGCCGGCTGGATTGATCCGCTCTCCAGCCGGCGCACGACGAGATTCAAGAATGTCCCGGACTCCGATTGCGACGACTGCTGGATCAACGCCAATTCCCGCTTGGCATCCGTGGCCCGGCCCTGAGCCTGCGCGGTTTTCAGGTTCGCCAGGTTC
The DNA here is from genome assembly GCF_003287975.1 of Arthrobacter sp. AQ5-05. GTDB lineage: Bacteria > Actinomycetota > Actinomycetes > Actinomycetales > Micrococcaceae > Paeniglutamicibacter. The sequence continues at coordinate 41,191 of NZ_QMKQ01000009.1, read as the reverse complement.
TCCTGCACGATCCCGGCCCGAAAACTTGCCAGCGTCTCGTCCGCGTTTCCGGCAAACAGCACCGGTCCGTAGATCCGCCCGAGCGCCTCGGCCAGGTCCGCCAGGCAATGCCCGGGCACCCCGGGGCCGATCCAGGCCGGTTCATTGGTGACCATTGCCGTTCCGGCGTTGGTCCACCGTCCCACCGCGGCCAACAGGTCCGCGGCAATCTGGGCATCGGTCCCCACCGCGATGCCCTTCACCGGTTCGACCGCGCCGGCCTGCGGGCAATCGCCCGGCAGCTGAAGCGGCTGGGTGTTCGCCTGGGTGGAGGGAGCAGGCTCCGGCGGATCGGGCACAAGGGTGGTGCAGGCGCCCAGGAAACAGGCCAGCAGTCCGGGCGCCAGCATCAACGGAATCCGCCTCATGCCCCAAAGCCTACGCCCGGACCCGGTCGCGGTGTGGCGTGCTCGATGTCGGGGAATGAATGCGGGCGGACGCTGGTTGCCGCCTATGTGAGCATTCCTATGTCGATCCTTGATCTTGCCCCCATCCGCCGTGGCGGTTCAGCCGCCGAGACCTTCGCCCAGAGCGTCGAACTGGCGCAAACCGCCGAGGCGAACGGCTACAAACGCGTCTGGTACGCCGAACACCACAACATGAGCTCGATCGCCTCCTCGGCAACCGCGGTGCTCATCGGCCACGTCGCCCACCACACCAACACCATCCGGCTGGGTGCCGGCGGCGTCATGCTGCCCAACCACTCCCCGCTGGTGATCGCCGAACAGTTCGGCACCCTGGAAACGCTCTTCCCGGGCCGCATCGACCTGGGCCTGGGCCGCGCGCCGGGCACCGACCAGGCCACGTTCCGGGCCCTGCGCCGGGACCCCTCCGCCTCCGACGCGTTCCCGCACGACGTGCTGGAGCTGCAGGCGTACTTCGGGCAGGAATCACGCATCGAGGGCGTCAACGCCTACCCGGGCCACGGCACCAACGTCCCGCTCTACATCCTGGGCTCCAGCTTGTTCGGGGCCAGGCTTGCCGCCCAGCTGGGCCTTCCCTACTCCTTCGCCTCGCATTTTGCCCCCGACGCGCTCATCCAGGCGACCACCGCGTACCGCAACGAATTCCAGCCCTCCGAATTCCTCGCCGAGCCCTGGGTCATCGCCGGGGTCGGTGTGGTGGCCGCCGAGACCAACACCGAGGCCCATGCCATCTTCGAGCAGGTCCGCCGCGACCGCATCCGGCTCTTCCTGGGGCGCAACCGCCCCGTCGAGTTCACCGACGACGAGGTGGAGATGCTGCTGGATTCCCCGCACGGGGATTCGATCATGAACATGCTCAAGTACACCGCGGTGGGCGACGGCCCGGCCGTGGCGCAGTACCTCGAGGAGTTCGCGCGCACCGCGCAGGCCGACGAGCTGATCACCGTGCACAATGCCAGCGACCCGGCCCAGCGCCTGGCCTCGGTGAAGATCACCGCCCGGGCCATGGCGCCGGCAGGCGTATAGCGCCGCAACCAAACAGGCCGCGTCGCGCGAAGGCCCGCGGAACACCTGTGTGTTCCTCGGCTTCCGCGCGGCGCGGCCTTCTTGTGCCCCGGTGCCCGCCCGGCTCAGCGTCCCGGGAGCACCCAGCGGCGCACGCCCATCACCAGCAGCGTGACCAGCAAGACGGTCAGCAACCCGTCGGCGGCGATGTAGAAGTAGTGCCAGCTCGAACCGCCGGCCTCGACACCGGCCAGCACCGCTTCGGTGCGCTTGGCCAGGAACGGGCGGATCAAGGCGACCTTGGCCAGCAGCACCAGGCCGGTTGACGCGACGACCCACAGGAATGCCCTGTCCAGGCCGCGCTTGATGCAGGAGGCAGCGAGCACGATGAAGAACACGACCTCCACGATGTTCATGGCGGCGAAGACCAGCTGCCCGATCCCCAGCCCCAGACCCAGGGTCATGCCCGGGGCCAGGAACTTCAGCGGCGTCTCGATGAACGAAATCCCGATCAGCAATCCCAGCCACAATGCCGGTGCCAGGATCCTTCCGGCGGCGGCAAGCAATGCCGGGCGGCTGATGGCCGGGGTGAAGAACCTGGGTGTGGTGTCGCTGTCCATATATCGACCATACCGCGCGCCGGCACCCGGATCCGCCCACGAAAAAGTGCCCATTCCCATACGCGTCGAGGCAACATAGGCTGTAATCAATCGGGGTTCAGCCGCAAATCCCGCACGATCGAGGAAAGAGGGACATGATGGGCAACAGCTTTGACGACACCATCTTTGACGAGCCGATTGACGACGACATGTACGAGCCGGACGACGGCCGTGACGGCCAGCCCTACGAGGGTTCCTCCGACAGCCCGGAGACCATGACGGCCCTGGATCCGCTGCGCAAGCACCTGTACCTGCTCGATGACGACCTCACCGCAGAAGACCAGGACGACGACGAGGAAACCGTCGAAGAGGAATGGACCGAAGAGGAAGTCCTCGCCGAGGAAACCGAATAGCTTCCGTGTCCGCCTAGGATTGAGGGGAGCGCGAGCCTCACCGGTTCGCGCCCTCAACCCGCCCCCAGGCACAGGAGTCCTTACGTGGTCAATCCGGTTCATCTGCGCACCCTGTTGGAAGTGGTGAGGCACAAGTCCTTCGCCGCCGCCGCCCTGGCCTTGGGCTACACGCCCTCGGCGGTCTCCCAGCAGATGTCTGCCCTGGAACGCGACACCTCAACCACGCTCTTTGCCCGCAGTGCCAAGAGCATCGAGCCGACGCCCGCCGCGCTGACCATGGTGCGCCACGCCAAGCGCGTGCTCACCGACATCGATGCGCTCATGGCAGCGACCTCCACCCCCGACCTGGACCCCAGCGGCAAGCCGCTGCAGGAACTGCGCATCGGGATCTTTCCGTCGCTGGCCACCTTCGCCCTGCCGCGGCTGCTCGGCTCCAAGGAATGGGATCGGCTGGGCATCGCGCTGCGCGTGAATGTCGGCGAGCCGCACCAGACCATCACCGGGTTGCGCCGGGACGGTGAACTGGATTTGGCGCTGATCTTCCAGGTCGGGCAGGCCGGACTGGCCTGGCCGGCGCAGCTCGAGCGCCAGTGGCTGGGCGACGACCCGTTCCGTGTCGTGGTCCCCGCCTCCTGGAATCTCGATGGCTCCTCGGTCTTTTCCGCTTCCCAGCTGGCCGACATGCCCTGGATCATGCACCATCCGGGAACTTCCGACGCCACGGTGATCTCCCGGCTCTTTGCCGCCTTCAACATCCACCCGCGCGTGGTCGCCCACTCCGACGACTTCAACGCCTCGCTGCACATGGCCGCTGCCGGGCTGGGCGCGGCCCTGGTACCCGAGCTGGCCATGCTGCGGGCCCCCGAGGGCATCCAGGTCATTGACGCACCGGAAATCCGCCTGGCCCGCAGCATCTTCGCGCTGCGGCCCGAAGGCAGGGACAACCCCAAGACCGGGGTGTTCATGGACCGGCTGACCAAGGTGCTGGCGGAAACCGCCATCGGTCCCAAACGCCGCTAGGGGACAGCTCCTACTTGTTTCCGCGCACCGTGCTGGAAACGACAGAGACCTTGGCACCCTTCCTGGCGCGCACCCCGCGGGTCCCCGCTCCCCTGTTGTCCAGGATCCTGGAGGCGGACACCTTTACCGCGGCTTTGTTGGACGCGGCGATGCCGCCGGTGAAGGTCGCGGGCCTGAAGCCGGCCCATCCGTTCTTGCCGACCTCGGTGCCCCGCACCACGGTGTTCTTCCCGCCCGAGGCGCTGATGCCCGCCTGGCCGTTGCGCCGGACGAAGGAGTCCAGGACCGCCGTTGCCTGGCCGTTGGATTGCACGCCGATGCCGTGGTTCGAGGTGACGGTCGAGCCGCTCAGCGTGGAATGTGCGCCGCGCAGCCACACCGCCCCGGTGTTGCCCGGGTTGGCGTAGCCGGACACTGTCACGTTGCCCATCCGCGCCCGCGTGCCCAGCGTTGCCGCGCGCGCCGTGGTGGCCAGGGTGTACTTGTACTTCTTGCTGCTTGCCTTGGATGTGAAGATGGCCCGGTTCTTGTGGTCGATCCAGTATGTTCCGCCCTTGACCTTGGACTTGGAGGAGACCGCGGTCAGCTGGGCCCCGTTGGCGAAGAGCACCTGGGCGGAGTTGCACGGGCTCGACGTGTTGCAGGAAAGCCTCATGGGGGCCTTTGCCGGGATCCGCGCCGTGCCGATCCGGTGCAGCTTGCCGGACTTCTTCGTCGTGACCGCGATGGTCCCGTCGAGCCGGGTATTGGACCGGGTGTGCCCGGTGAGGGTTTGGCGCGGCTTGAGCACCACGTTGCCGGCCTTGTGTGTTCCGGCATTCAGGCAGATGACCGCACCGTCGCGGGCCCTGGAGGCGGCCTTGGCAAGGTTCGACCCGGGTTTCACCGTGGTGGTGCAGAAGTTCCGGGGGTTGATGGCCGTGGCCTTGGGAACCGTGGTGCTGGCCTTGATGCCGGTGATCCAGGCCGAGTGCGCGCCGATGCCGGAGGCCCAGGAGCGGAAGGCGTTCCCCATCAGGGTCTTGGCCGCCCCGGAGGAGGTTGTGGCGGTGGCCGAGCTGATGGTCAGGTCCTTGGCACGGGTGAACTTCACGCCCACCACATCGTTCAGGCCGAAGACCTTGGCCATCTCCCGCTGGGACGTGCGCTGGGTCCAGGTCCGGTAGGGGTTGTTGGCGCTGGCCTTCAGCGACCAGGGGTCGGTGCGCGAGCGCAGGTAGGGCAGCGCGGCCCCGCCCCAGACGTCCTCGCTGTTGCGGGTGGCCCCGCCGGTCGATGACGAGTACAGGGTCTCGGCCAGTCGCCCGGCGTAGGCGACAACCTTGCCGGAGGTGGGAACGCCCGCGGCGTTGCGCGTCAGCGTCGCGTTGACCGCCGCCTTCCACTTGGCCCCGTAGCCGGGTTGCTCGTTTTCCTTTGTCCAGCCGGTGAATTTCTGGTCCTGGACCTCGTCGGTGACGTTGCAGTCGCAGGATTCCTTGAGCCTGGCGACCTTGCGCATGGCGTAGGTGCGCCCGGCGATGGCCTGGGCCTGCAGCACCGCGGAAGGCCAGGAGGACGGGACCTCGGCCAGGCCGTAGAGGTATTCGTCGTTCAGCCGCAGCGATGTCACCAGGTTCACCTGGTCCTTGAGCAGACCCGCTTCCAGGTATCCGTGGCGGTAGAGCCCCGGCGCCGAGGACTCGGCGTTGGCCTTGGGGATGGAGATGGTGGCGCGCTTGGTCGAGGCCCAGGCGCGTGTGCCCTCCCAGGTGATCCGCAGCTTGCTGCTGGTCTTGTTTTCCTGCGCCTTGGGGTTCTTGTCGTTGACCCCGTCCTTGTTCGCGTCGCGCGGCACCACGTCGTATCCGGCGGCGGTCTTCAGCACGTAGGACAGTTGCGATCCGCTGCGTTTCAGCGTGAGTGTGGAGCCGGCCGGGGCGGTGTAGGTCTTCCTGGCCGCCGGGTCGGTCACGCGCATGCGCCCGTCGGCAACGGCCAGGGAGCTGCTGCCGGACTTGAGCACCTGCACCCGGAGGTCTCCGGCCGGTGCACTCTTGCCGGCGGTGACCTTGGCGGGGTTGTAGTAGTACTGCAGGATGCCGGTGGCGCTCTTGCCCTCGGCGGCCATGGCCCGGGCCCCGTATTGGCTCATGCCCACGCCGTGTCCCCAGCCGGCCCCGGTGACGGTGAAGTCGGGGAGCTTCGGCGTCTTGGGCAGCCAGTATGAGGTTCCGTTGGGGCGCACGCCGATGACGCCGCCGCCGAAGTTTTGCCGGGTGTCGGCCCCGGATTTGTACTGTTCGCCCGCCGGGTAGCCGAAACGGCCGTTTTCCCAACCGGTGTCCGCCCATGCCCGTGCCATCGCGTTGCGCACCGTCAGCGCGCGGCGCTTGTCGGAGTACACCACGATTCCGTCTCGGTGTGAACGCCACAGCGTCCCGTCCCTGAGCTTGCCCGTTGCCGCGTCGGCCCCGCCGAGGGTCTTGGCGGCCTTGGCCAGGTAGGCCTTGTTGGTGTCCTTGATGCCCGCGGTGGCCACGGCGGCGCTGGCGGGGGCAATGGCCAGGGCCGGAACGCCGGGAACCAGCAGTGCGGCAATCAGCACGGCCGATACGGCAAGGGCGGTTTTTCTCATGTTGATCCTTGGACCTCGGTGCGGCGGGGAACCGGGCGTTTTCCCGGCGGAACATCAAGTACCGATCATATGCCACCGGTCATCGGCCGGTACCGGAGATGACCTGCCGGTTTTGGGCGCTACGGGCCCAGCACCACGAGGATCCCGATCACGCCCAGCGCCAGCACCAGGGCGCTGATGGAAAGCACGGCCACGACGTCGGCGTGCAAGAGCTCGGAGCTGATCCCGCGGGAGGAACGTGCGTAACGGTGGCGCTGGGTGGCGTAGATGCCCCCGGCGGCCGCCGTCGCCAGCACAACCATGGCCAGGATCCCAACCCCGTAATGCGGCAGCCAACGCAGGAACACCAGGGCCGCGATGCACAGCGCGAGCGTCGTCCGGCCCCAGGACATCACGGTGCGCTCGGGCTGCAGCCCGGGGTCCTGGTGGAGCGGTTCCCGCGGGCCGGCGCTCATCGGCCCAGGGCGATCAGCACGGCCACCACCGCGGCGGCGACGGCGGCGCCCAGGCCCAGGATGGGGACGATCAGCGGCAACGGCAGCGGACGCGAATGGCGCATCGACAGCTCGATCCGGCGCCAGCGCACGGCGGCACCGGCACTGACCAGCATGCCGATGACGATCAGCAGCACCGAGATCCCGGTGCGCAGCGGGCCCGGGAATGCGTCGGCGGCGAATGCCTCCAGTGCGATGCCTCCGGCCAGGAACGCCAGGGCGGTGCGTATCCAGGCCAGGAACGTGCGCTCGTTGGCCAGCGTGAAGCGCGGATCAGGTTCCTTGCCACCGGGCAGCACGCGCCGGGCGATGGATCCGCGCTCGTCGTTTTCGTCGGTCGATCCCATGGCCCCGGAGTGCTCCCTTGCGCTTTGTTTCCCTGGGGTGCGGCGGTGCACCGCACCGGTGTGGTGAATTCCTGTTCAGGATACCGGCGAAGCGCAGGTGTCCCGCTGTTCAAGTCGGCGATGTTGCCTGCCGGTGGTTTCGCATCCGGGGTGCATCGGCGATATCTTGGCAGCAGCACCGCAGCCGCAACGACAGGACGATCACGATCAAGACCTTCATCCATTCCGCCCGCAACGGTTCGCTGGGACTCATCGAGCTGCGCCGGCCCGCGGCCATCAACGCGCTGACCCGCGGCATGCTGGCCCAGCTCACCGACCTGTTCACCGCGTGGCGCGAGGACCCGACGGTGTCCATGGTGGTGCTGCGTGGCGCGGGGGAACGCGGTTTCTGCGCCGGCGGGGACATCAAGGACTTCCATGCCGCGGTCACCGACTCGGAGCATGCCCGTTTCCTGGAGCTGTTGTCCCTGGAGTTCGACCTCAACGAGATGATCTCCACCTACCCCAAACCGGTGCTCACCCTGGTTCACGGGCTGTGCATGGGTGGCGGGATCGGGCTGTCCGCGCACGCCTCGATCCGCATCACCACCCCCGAGGCGCGCTTCGCGATGCCCGAGACCCGCATCGGCTACAGCCCCGACGTGGGTGGCACGCACCTGATGGGCCGCGCCCCGGGGCACCTGGGCGAATACCTGGCGCTCACCGCCTCCACCTTCAGCGGTGCCGATGCCGTGGAGCTGGGCTTTGCGGACATGATGGTGGAATCCGATCGCTTCGAGGAGGTCATCGACGCGCTGGCGGACTTTGAGGCGATGCCGGCAGCCGAGATCGCCGCCGGGCTCGAGGTGCTTTTCGGGTCCTTCGCCGCATCCGGGCTCGCTGCGGCACGGCCATGGATCGATGCGGCGTTTTCCGCGCCGGACCTGGCCGGGATCCTCGATCGCCTCGATGCGATGGGCCACAGCGACGCTGTCGGGGCCGCGGCGGCGATCCGCGCGAACAGCCCCACGTCGCTGCACTGCGCGCTGGCCGCGGTGCGGGCGGCGCGCGCCGAGGACCACCTGCGCTCGGCGCTGGATCGCGAGCTGCGCGTCGCCGGTTACCTGATGCACCGTCCCGACCTCGCCGAGGGCATCCGCGCCCAGGTCATCGACAAGGACAAGAACCCGCAGTGGAACCCGGCTGGGCTGGATCAGGTGGACACCGCCGAGGTTGCCGCTGTCATTGCCGAGGTGCCCTAGTCACTTCGCTTCCGCAGGGTGCGCAGCGGCGCGATCGACCCGAGCGTCGCTGCTCCCATGAGCGTACCCAGGACCAGGAACACTCCCCCGGCGCCCATCGAGGTGGCAAAGACGCCAACGCCCACCGGGATCACGGCCTGGCCCAGCCGGTTGCCCAGCAGTCGGATCGACATCCAGGTCCCGCGGGTGCCCTCCGTGGCAGCGGTGGACACCACCGTCATGCTCAGCGGCTGCCCCAGCCCCAGGCCCAGACCGGCCGCCGCCAGCAGCGCCGCCATCGCGGGCACCGGCAGATCCAGCACCAGCAGACCGACCAGCAGCGCCGAAGCACCAGTGGAGACCAGCAGCAGCCGGGCCCTGCCCACGGCGCGGACCAATCGGTCCATGCCCAGTCGGGAGAGCACCGTGGCCGCGGCACGCAGCGCCAGCAGTCCGCCGATGGTTTGCGTGGGGATCCCCCGTTCGACGCCCAGCGCCGGAAGGTAGACCTGTAGCAGGTCGATGCTGCACAGCACCATCATGCTCAACCCGATCGAGGCGATGAGCGTGTTGCGGGCGGCGGGCTCGACCTTCAACGCGGTGCCCAGCTTCACCGGGGCATTGGAACCGCCGGGCGCCACCGGGACCGAGTGCCGCACCATGGGGAACGTGGCCACCAACATCGCGGCGGTGGCCAGCAGGTAGGCGCGCAGCAGCACCGCGGTGTCCGGGTTCACCGCCGCCCCTCCCAGGAACCCCAGCAGCAACGGGGCCGCGGCCTGCGCCACCGCTGTGACCATGGTGTAGAAACCGAAGACGCGATCCATGTTCCGGGCATTGGCCGAGGCCAACCGACTTTGTTCCCCGATGATGCTCATCAGGTGGCCCACGCCCAGGACCACGTTCCAGCCCAGCAGTGCCGGGAGCGAGGGCGCGGCAAAGAGCAGCCCTGCGCCCGAGGCCAGCATCAGCCCCGCGCCGCCGAGCAGCACCTGCTTTTCGTGCCCCCGGTCGGTGGCACGCCCGATGGCGATGGCCAGGAAGACCGGCAGGATTGAGAAGCTGGCGACCACCAGCCCCAGCAGTCCTGGGTCCACCCCCAGCTCGAGCGCCCTGTAGGAGGTTGCCGGGCGCACCAGGTAGACCGCTCCCTGCAGGAAGAAGGCGTGGGCAAGCACCGAGGGGAATCCTATTTTCGGTGCCGTGCCGGATGCGTCCATGGCGACAATTATTGCGCTGGGCTGCCCGGCCCTACGCATTCATGACGAAGTTAGCCTGCCTTGTGCGTGGCCTTGGGTGCCGGGCGCCCTTCGGGCCTTTCGGCGTTCGGGTGCACCGGGGCCACGGTGTGGTGCGTGGAGTCCTTGGGCTCCACACGCCGGGTCGGCACCGTCCCGGCAACAGCCGCCGGAGCGGGTTCACGATCGTTGGACCACAACAGGGGCACGTGCTCGCCAAAGGTGCCGGAGTCCGCCTCCTCCCAGTCCATCGCCCAGCCGCGCTTCGGGTTGTCCAACAGCTCGCCCGGCGCGAGCCAGTTGTGCAGGCCGGCGTAGCTGCGCGTGGTGAACTGGTCGATGCGCCTGCGCAGCATCCGCAGGTTCAACTGGCCGGGAGCCCCCACACCCATCGAGGCCATCAGCTGTGCAGCTTCCTGGACGGTGAGCTTGTGGTAGTTGTAGACCCGGTTGCCCTTGTCCGTGACGTCCAGCGCCCGCATCAGCCGCGGGTCCTGGGTGGCCACGCCGACCGGGCAACGGTTGGTGTGGCACTTCTGTGCCTGGATGCAGCCGGTGGCCATCATCATGGCGCGTGCGCTGAAGGTGAAGTCGGCGCCCTGGATCAGTCGCTTGACCACGTCGGAGCCGGTGGCGATCTTTCCGGCCGCACCCAGCCGGATCCTGCCGCGCAGCCCGGAACCGACCAGGGCGTTGTGCACCAGCATCAAGCCCTCCGTCAGCGGCGTCCCTACATGGTCCTCGTATTCCAGCGGGGCGGCACCGGTGCCACCCTCGGAACCGTCAATGGTGATGAAGTCGGGGGTGACTCCTGTTTCAATCATGGCCTTGCACATGGCAAGCACGTCGGTGCGCGAACCCACACAGAACTTGTAGCCGATCGGCTTGCCGCCGGAAAGTTCCCTTAGCCGGGCGACGAACTCCATGAGTTCGCGCGGGGTGCTGAAGGCCGAATGCGATGCCGGGGAAATGCAATCCACGCCCATCGGAACCCCACGGGTCTCGGCGATTTCCTGGGTGATCTTGGCCGCCGGAAGCACCCCGCCCAGGCCCGGCTTGGCACCCTGGGAGAGCTTGATGGTGATGCCCTTGACGTGTTCGTTGGCCGCCTTTTGGGCGAAGACTTCGGGGTCGAAGTTTCCTTCCGCATCCCGGCACCCGAAGTAGCCCGAGCCGATCTCCCAGAACAGGTCCGCCCCGTGTTCCAAGTGATACTGGGCCAGACCGCCTTCTCCGGTTTCCTGGACGAACCCGCCCATGGCGGCGCCCTTGTTCATGGCCAGCACTGCGTTCTTGGACAGCGCCCCAAAACTCATGGAGGACACGTTCATCAGCGACATCTCGTAGGGCTGGGTGCAGTCCGGTCCGCCGATCCGCACCCGGTGCTGTTCGCCGCTGACTGGAACCGGGGCGGTGGAATGCAACAGGAACTCGTAGCCGACCACGTTGACGTCGCGTTCGGTGCCGAAGGCCTTGTGGCTGTCGGCGCCCTTGGCACGCGCGTAGACCAACGAGCGGGTGTCGCGGTCAAAGGGCCGTCCGTCGGTGTTCCGCTCAATGAAGTACTGCTGGATCTCGGGGCGGATGGACTCGAAGAGGAAGCGCATGCGTCCGAGCACCGGGAAATTTCGCAGGATCGCGTGCTTGGTCTGGATCACGTCATGGATGCCCAACCCCAACAGCAGCAAAGCCAGCGCCGCAATCGCCCACCATCCATCGCGACCGAAGGACGCGGCGACGACCGTGATGAAGCCGAGCAATGACAACAACGCGATAATCAGGAATCTCACCATGTCTGCGAGCCTACAACTTTCGCGCGCCATTCGGGCCGATTCAGGAATCCGGCGCCCATCGGCACCAGCTGAGGGGCATTCTCGGACGCCTCGGCAAAAACCCAAAAGACGTCACAACTTACTGTCCGGTAAGTTTTTTCGCCAAAACGCTTGCAAACCTACCCACGAGTAAGTTCAATGGGTCTAGCCCTTTTGTTACTCCCATCACAGACCGATCCCGGGTCCGTCCGGCCGCCGGCTGCGGACCCTTCCCGCTCCACCGTGCCGCAGTGCTCGGCGTACTTCGGTGCGCCCAAAAACGCTGTGGCAAGACACTGCACCATCCAACGCTTTCCCTCAAGGAGTCCAGTTGAATGCACATATTGCCGCCAAGCGGCACACGTTGCTGCATGCCGTCATCACGGTTTTGCTCGGCCTGTTCCTGATCGCCTTCGTGGCCTTCTACGCAATGTTCTCATCGCAGGTCGCCTCCGGTGCCTCCGAGTTGAACAACGGCATGGGCAAGGCCAATGACGGCGTCGCCAAGCTGGCCGACGGCTCCGGCGCGGCAGCCTCCGGAGCCACGGAGCTGGCCAACGGCACCGGTGCCCTGTCAGTCGGCGCGCAGAAACTGGCCGACGGTGCCCAGGACGCCGCCGCGGGCGCCGACAAGCTCGGTGATGGCGCGGTCTCACTGCACGCGGGCACCTCAAAGCTCTCCCTCGGTGCCCGGGACGCTGCGGCCGGCGCCTCCAAGCTGGGGAGCGGGGCCGGCGACCTGGCAATCGGTGTGGACAAGCTTGCCGCGGGCACCGCTTCTCTCGATGCCGCGGCGGGCAAACTCGATGCCGGTGCCGGCAAACTGGCCACCGGGGCCCGGGACGCCCATACGGGTGCAGGTGCGCTGAGTGCGGGTTCGACCAAACTCGCCACCGGAACCGAATCGCTGGCCACGGGCACCGCCACCCTGGACTCCGGGGCGCAGACGCTCAAGGCCGGATCCCTCGCACTGTCCGCGGGAATGGCGAAGCTGGGCCTGGGAACGGGCCAGGCCAACGCCGGTGCCCAGGACCTGTCCGCCGGCGCGCAGCAGCTCTCCGCCGGCGCCGATGCCACCCGGGACGGGGCGCAGAAACTCGCCGCCGGAACCCAGGCGGCAAACGCGGGCGCGCAAAAACTTGCGAATGGCACCTCGAGCGCCGCGGCCGGATCCGGTGCCTTGGCCGCTGGAAGCGGCAAGCTTCTTGGCGGCGTCGAGGAACTTGCCTCCAAGGCACCCGCCCTGCTCGAAGGCGTGGCGGGCCTGAAGGACGGCTCGGGTCAGCTTGCCTCCGGAAGCACCAAGCTGGCCGCAGGCACCAAGGCGCTGGCCGCCGCCGCACCGCAATTGCGCGGCGGGATCGTGGCGGCGCAACAGGGTGCCTCCGGAGTCGAGGACGGCGCCAAAAACTTGTCCGACGGGCTGGCCACGGCCGATGCGAAAACCTCCGAACTGGCCGCCGGATCCGCGCGTCTCTCCAACGGACTCGAGGACCTGGCAGCATTCGTGAAGGAAAACCCGGCGGTGCCGGCAGGCCTGTTGCTGGAGAAGGTCAACGCCCTGAGCTCGGGTTCCCAGGACCTCAACGGCGGCTTGAGGAAGCTGCATGCCGGCACCACCAGTCTGTCCACCGGCGCCCAGAAGCTTGCCGCCGGAAGCAAGCAACTTTCGCAGGGCATGGACGCCCTGAAAGCGGGAACAAAGGATCTTCCCCAGCAGACCGGCGCGCTGGATGACGGCGCACAGGCATTGAAGTCCGGTGCCGCGCAGCTCGATGGAGGACTGGGAAAACTCAGTGAAGGATCCAAGGCCCTCGGCGAGGGCATCGGCGCGCTGAAGGCCGGGGCCACCGACTTGGATGCCGGGGCCAAGAACCTCAACGCGGGACTCGGCCAACTCGACGCCGGGTTCAACGATTCTTCCGAAGGCCTTCTAGCGGGCTTGGGCTCGCTGGGCAATGGCGCCTCGCAGCTGGCCGAGGGCACCGACGCCTTGGCCGCCGGCACCACCAAGCTCAGCGACGGAGCCGGTTCCCTGGCGCGCGGAACCGGATCATTGGAAGAAGGGGCAGGCAAGCTCAGCACCGGCGCCGAAGCCCTGGCACAGGGCGGAAGCAAGATCGCGGCCGGCACCTCGGCCCTGGATACCGGAGCAGCCAAGCTCAACACCGGGGCCATGGATTTGGCAGAGGGCGGCAAGAAGCTTGCGGCCGGGATGGACAAGGTGGCCGCAGGAACCGGCGAGCTCAAGGCAGGAACCTCCAAACTTGCGGCCAACACCCCCGCTCTGGCCCACGGCGCCGACTCGGCGGCAGCAGGTGCAGCCAAGGTCAAGAACGGTGCCGGAAGCCTGGCTGCAGGCAACACGAAGCTCGCCCACGGCGCCGAAAGCCTCGACGCCGGTGCGGCGAAGCTCGCGGGCGGCACCGAAACACTGGCGTTCGGCCTCGAGGCCCTTCGCAAGGGTTCCTCGGATCTGTCCACCGGAGCCAATAAGCTCGACGACGGTGCGGCGAAGCTGGCCGATGGAAATTCCCAGCTCGCCACCGGCTTGTCCACCCTCGCGGAGGGTTCCACGCAATTGGCCAGCGGAACCTCGAGGTTGGAGGCCAGCACGCAGGCGGTCTCGGCGACCACGATCAGCAGCGGCCCCAGTGCGCTGCTGCTGCTCATCCCGCTTGCGTTGTTGCTGATCCCGGTGCTGGTCATGGTTCGCAACCGCAGGCACCTGCGCGGCTAGAACGCAGTTCCCATCGCACCCCTGCGACGAAAGCAGGTGGTGTGGCCCCGGTTTGGGGCCGCGCCACCTGCGCGTTCCCCGTTGCTGCCATTCGTTTCAAGCGCCTCGAACCGGGAAACCCTGAAAAACGTGCATTGCCGGGAATGCACGAGACTCCCCCGTTGCTGTACCCGGCATGAACATCAAAACCATTCCCATCGCAAAAATGGATGGAACGATGACGACCCTCGACGACTATGCCGAACAGGTCGTCCTGCTGGTCAATGTCGCCTCACGCTGCGGGCTCACCCCGCAATACGCGCAGCTTGAACAACTTCAACACGCCTATGGGAACCGCGGTTTCACCGTGCTCGGCTTCCCCAGCAACCAGTTCCTGCAGGAACTGTCCAGCAACGAGGCGATCGCGGAATTCTGCTCGAGCACCTACGGCGTCACCTTCCCGGTCTTTGACCGCGTTCGGGTCAACGGCAAGCATGAGCACCCGCTGTACACCGAGCTGAAGAAGACGAAGGATGCTTCCGGGAAGGCCGGGCGCATCACGTGGAACTTCGAGAAGTTCCTGCTGCTGCCCTCGGGAGAAATCCAACGATTCCGCCCGCAGACCGTGCCCGATGACCCCGAAATCGTTCACGCGATCGAAGTCAATCTCCCGGGCTAGCGACGTGGTCCCCACGCAGACCGGTTCGAGCCGTGTTCCGTTCCGGTGCCCGTCACCGTTCTAGGTGTTCGGGCCCCGCAGGCACTAGCGTGTGAGGGGTCGCAAGAATAGTTTGAAGTGAGGAATTTCGTGGGAGCATCAATCCGCATTGGCATTGCCGGTTATGGAAATCTGGGACGCGGGGTGCAGGCAGCCATTGCCAAGAACTCCGACATGGAATTGGTCGGCGTCTACACCCGCCGCGACCCGGCAACCTTGTCCCTACCCGGCGGTGCCACGGCATTCCATATGGACGAGCTGGCCAAGCACACCGAAGACATCGACGTGCTGGTCCTGTGCGGCGGCTCAAAGTCCGACCTGCCCGAGCAGGGCCCGGCCTTGGCCGCCTTGTTCAACACCGTGGACAGCTTCGACACCCACGCCAGGATCCCCGAGCATTTCGCCGCCGTCGATGCCCCGGCCACCGCAGCAGGCAAGACCGCACTGATCTCCGCAGGCTGGGACCCTGGAATGTTCTCCATCAACCGCGTCTACGGCGAGGCGTTGCTACCCGACGGCGAAACCTACACCTTCTGGGGCCGCGGCCTGAGCCAAGGCCACTCCGACGCAATCCGACGGGTGCCGGGCGTTGCCGCCGGCGTCCAGTACACGATCCCCAGCACCGAGGCCATCGCCAAGGTACGTGCAGGCGACCGGCCGACCCTGAGCACCCGCGAGAAGCACGTGCGCGAGTGCTTCGTGGTGCTCGAGGACGGCGCCGACGCCGAGGCGGTGCGCGAGGCCATCGTGACCATGGAGCACTACTTCGACCAGTACGACACCACGGTGAACTTCATCGATGCCGCCACCCTGGCCTCCGAGCATTCCTCCATGCCGCACGGCGGCTTTGTCTTCCGCAGCGGCAACACCACCGACGAGCACTCCCAGGTCATCGAATATTCGCTGACCCTGCAGTCCAACCCGGAGTTCACCTCCAGCGTGCTCGTGGCCTACGCCCGTGCGGTGCACAAGATGAACCAGGCCGGCCAGATCGGTGCCAAGACCGTCTTCGACGTGGCCCCGGGCCTGCTGTCACCGAAGTCCCCCGAGCAACTGCGCGCAGAGCTGTTGTAGTTCGCAGCAAGACTTTGTTCTTCGGGTGGGCGCAGACCGCAGGGTCTGCGCCCACCCGTTTTTCACGGCCTGCCAGATCATTTCTTGCGTTTGTCCCGCCGCGGTTTGTGCAACCAGGGTCGCAGCAGCTGCGTGGTCACCGGCAGGAAGATGTAGGTCATCAGCGGAGTGAGAATACATATATTCAGCAGCACCGCCAGTGCCAGCGGCCAATCCCCCAAGAAGGGCATCAGCAGGAGGTTGGACAGCAGGCTCAGCGGGAAGAACGGCAGGAAGATGCTGACCGCTTGCTTCCAGCGCGGCGGCACCACTGTCTCTGGAATGGTGAGGTTCGTGTCCCCGGGCTGTTCGAACCAGCCCTCGATTCCGGTGCGGTGTTCGACCTTGGTGATCTCCACCAGTTCGGCCGCGCTGTCGATCCACCAGCTACGTTCCTCGGATTCGTCCCACGCCGCCAAGGCCTTGGCGGAGGAGAACCGGTAGAGGACATGCCATTCGTTGGAGTCGGGAGCGGTGCGGATCCATCCGGATCCAAGGTAGCCGTCCCACTCCCGGGCCAGTAGCTGGCCGGCCTGTACCCAGGCATTGAAACGACGGTGATGTTCTGGAAGTACCGTCCGGGTTATCGATACGGTGATTGGGGTTGCTTGTGGCATTCCCACAATCTAGTCCCCTGCCGGTACCCGCCACGAATCCGAGGATAATTTCAGCGAATCGAAGGCTCGAGCCCATGGATATGCCGGGAGCACATGCGTGTTCCCGGTGATGGCTTCCGCGCTTGGAAGTGGTTGTGGAAGTGGGCGTCTATAGCCGCTTGGGTGGCCACTGGGCGCCAGCTCCATTTGTCTGGGCCGGTGCCATCGAGATGTAGGTGTGGTTGCTGGGCGTGGTGATCTCGAATGCATGCCGGTCGGCGCCGGGGATGGGGGATTCCTTCCAGCCAGGCGCTTCCTTGGTCATGTTGCAGCGTTTGCAGCGTCCCGAGGAATTTTCTTCGGTGGTTTTCCCGTCACGACTCACCTGAACCACGTGGTCGAGTTCCTGTATCCTGCCGTTGCAAAAGGGGGTCCGGCAATATTGGTCACGAACCTTGATGAATTTCTTGAGTTGCCCGGTGAAGAGCCGCCCGGTGGATTCCATGGCCACCAATTTCCCGGTCTCCGGGGCCACATATAGGTTCCGAAGCCAGGTGTCCAATGGATTTTCCGGGCTCCCGGCCAACAATTCAAGGCCCTTGGCGGCACTGAGGAAACCATGGCCGGGAACCAGCACCGGGTGCTGGGCATCTTCGGTCAGGTTCTCGGCATTCATCACCAGCAGGAGCTCGACAGGAACACTGTCTCCCGCCTTGGTGCCCGATATCTTCTCGAATGCGGTGTCTGCGGCCACTTGGGCCCGGGACCGGTCGTCCTCTGCACTCCTGGGCTTGTCCACCGCGTTGCGCAGGGCCTGCAACATCGGCAGGCCCTGCTCCAGTGGCAATCTGCCGCTGAATTTCACGGTGTAGTCATCGATTTGGTACCCGTCGAAGTAGCGGCGCTTGATGGCAAGATCCTCCAGATCCGCAGCAGCCTTGGGTTCCAGGGCCAGCGCCCAGGAATGGATCCGGTCCCGCAGCATGGCGGTTCCAGCCTCGAAGCAGGATTGCTGCCCGTTCCACAGCAGCGCATCAATCAGCTGCCGGTTTTCGACCCGCAGGTCACGCACGCCGGAAACCACCACCATGGCCTGCTCGAAGGTGATCAATCCGGACCGCATGCCCCGAACGGTGCTGGGCAGGTCTTCGGCCAGGAGCCGCGAGTTGTTCATGAAGCTGGCCCCGCTGTCCGGGGAAACATGCAAAGCCAGGGCAACTTCACCGCGCGTTCCCCACGCAGGATTGTCTTTCCGCGTTCCTGCTTCAACCCGCTCGGCGATCACCGTATCCTCGAAGGCCACCGCCTGCGCTACCTGCTTCGCCCATGTGGCCGTCTTCAATGCCTCCAAGGCCCCCAAGGACTCAATGGCCTGGTGAGCTCCCTCGTGCAGCGGGGCAGTGTTCACCGCTGAGGCCACGCAGCGGATCCCGTCAATGCCGGTGCGGGACACATGCTCGGCCATCAGCGCGTCCAGGTCCACTCCGGCAAGCACCAGCGCATCGTAGGTGGGGGCCTGTCCGGCGAGCGACATCGCGGTCCCATGAAGGGGGTAGCTGCTGCTCGATGACGCCGTTGCCATACCTCAATTATAGAACTCAACGACGATAGCTAGAAGGGCGAATGGAAGACTATAGAAAAAAGATTCTAACTTGCTGCAATGGCTCCCTCGACGATATACGCAATCAAAACCTATGAACGGTCGACGGGCAGGGTTTTCAGAAGCTGCGCAAACGTCATCGGCGGCACCCCGGTGATGGCCTCGATGTCGCCGCTGACGCGTTCCATGGCCCCGGCGGCGATCGAGAGGTAGGTGGAAACCCAGGCCTCCACCTGCCACTTCGGCGCCCCGTACGGCTCCCTCGAGGCATAGGCATCCTCGAGGGTCTCATCGATGTAGGACACCGGCTCCCCGCGGGTCTCCCCCAATGCCCTGGCCAAGTCGCCCAGGGTGAGCGCCTCGGGGCCGGTCAGCTCGTAGGTGGTGCCGGCGTGCGGTGCCGGGTCGCGCAGGATCGCCACGGCGGTGCGCGCGATGTCGTGCTGGGCCACCACCGCTACCCTGCCCGCGCCTGCGGGCCCGCGGATCGTGCCGTCCGTCCCCACCAGCCCCGGCAGGAAGTCGGCATAGAGGTTGTCCCGCAGGAAGGTGTAGTCCAGTCCCGAGGCCCTGATGTATTCCTCGGTGGCGAAGTGGTCCCGGGCCAGGGTGAACACGGCATCCTGGGCGGCGCCCACAAATGAGACGTACACCAGGTGGCGGACCCCGGCCTCGAGCGCCGCATCAACGAAGTCGCAATGCTTCTCGAGCCGATCCGGGGACTCGGAGGCCGAGACCATGAACACCGTCTCGGCCCCGGCAAGCGCCGTGCGCGTGGCGGAGGTGTTCTCGTACGCCGCCGCCAGCACCGTGGCGCCGTCAAGCGGCGGGGCCTTGCGCGGGGTCCTGGCCAGCAACCGCTGTTTCACGCCCGCCGTGGAGAGCATGGCGGCAACCTTGCCGCCAAGCTTTCCGGTGGACCCGGTGACGGCCAGCGGCGGGGGAACGATGATCATGGCTCCATTCCATCACTGAAACGGCCCGGCGGGTACAGCACGGCAAGAACCGTGTCCCCCCTCTGGGCAAAAAGACCGCGAATTCCCATGGATTTTCGGGCCCGGCACGGCGATGCTTAAGGCATGAAAGAGTTGAACCACAGTGCCGTATATGTCGAAGCAACACGGACAGACATCCATGACATCGTCCGCACCCTGGTTGATGCCATCGGTGCGCCCGCGGTGCAGCAGTTGGCCGGCACCACGGACGCCACCGCACCGCACCGCTGGGCCCACCCGGACAGCACGGAACCGGACACCATGACGGAGCAGCGGCTGCGCCTGGGCTATCGGGTCTGGCTGACCCTGCAGTCCCTGGAGGACCCGCAGGCGGCCGTCGACTGGCTCATGTCGCCGAACCGGGCGCTGGACGAGGAACGGCCCATGGACTTCATTGCGCGCCTGCATGCCCAGCAGGTCGTGAACACCGCCGAGTCGTTGGTCACCCACGAGGACCGGCGCTAGCGCAGCGCGGCGTCGAACCATCCGGTGATGGTTGCCGGGTGTGTGATCGCGGTGCCGACCACCACGGCAAACGCCCCGGCGTCCAGGGCCGCGCGGGCCTGGGCCGGGGTGTGGATGCGGCCCTCGGCGACCAGCGGCGCCGAAAGGCCGGCCGCGGCGATGGCCTCCAGCAGCTCCAGGTCCGGGCCCCGGGTCTTGGGCCGTTCCCCCGAATAGCCCGCCAGCGTGGTCCCGATCAGGTCCGCCCCGGCCTCGGCCGCGTTCAGCGCATCTTCCAGCGACCCGCAGTCCGCCATGACCAGGGCGTGGGACTCGGCGTGGACCAGCCCGATGGTGTCCTTCAACGACAGCGAGTCCGGGCGCTCGCGACGGGTGCCGTCCAGGGCCACGATGTGCGCCCCGGCATGGGCCACTGCCAGCGCATGGCGGGCCGTGGGGGTGATGAAGACGCCCTCGTGCCCGTCCTTCCAGAGCCCGATCACCGGAACCTCCACGGCACTGCGGGTGAATTGCACATCCGCAAGGCCCTGCACGCGGATGGCAGCGGCTCCCCCGATGACGGCGGAGGCGGCGACCTGCGCCATGGTGGTGGGCGTGCGCATGGGCTCGCCCGGGTAGGCCTGCGCGGAGACGATCAGGCGTCCGCGCAGGGCCTCGAGTTCGGCGGGGGTCAAGATCATGAAAGTTCCTTCGAATCGGTCGGGGCCAGGAAGAGGCCGGCGGCGCCGATCAGCGCCGCGTCGTTCCCCAGGGCCGCGGGAAGCAGTTCCAGGTGGGCCAGCGGGTCGATGGCCTCGGTGGCGAAGCCTTCCCGCACACCATCCCACCACAGGGTTCCGGCCCCGCTCATGCCCCCGGAGAGCACGATGGCCTCCGGGTCCAGGATGTTGGCCAGCGAGCCGGCGGCGATGCCGGTGGCCAGCGCCCCGGTGCGCAGCGCCGCAAGGGCCAACGCATCCCCCGCATAGGCGCGGGCCGTGAGTTCGCGGGTGTCGGCGACGGACGCGTCGCCGCCCAGACGCAGGTAGTTGCGGTGGATACCGGGGCCCGCGGCGATGGCCTCGAGGTGGCCGGTGCGCCCGCAGGAGCACGGCACGGACGTGGCCAGCGGGGAGGCGAAGTGCCCCATGTGCCCGCCGACGTGGTGTGCACCGGTCTGCGGCACCCCGCGCAGCAGGTGCGAGCCGCCCACTCCGGTGCCCACGGCCAGCAGCAACACGTTGGCCTTGCCCGCGGCGGCGCCGCACCAGGCCTCGCCCAGCCCGTGGGCGTGCACGTCGTTGACAGCGCGCACGGGCAGGTTGGTGCGGGTGTACAGCTCGGCGGCCAGGTCGGTGCCGGCCCAGCGTGCGATGGTGTCGGTGGCCGAGAGCACCCGGGCGGTGGCCGGGTCGATGACCCCGGCCGCGCCCAGGCCCAGTCCGGTGACGTGCAGCCGGGCCGCGGCTTCGGTGGCCGAAAGCTCGGCCACCAGCGTCGCCACGGCGTCCAGGACTGCGCGTGCGCCGGCGGTGGCGGGGGTCGGGACCGAGGCGGTGGCCAGGACGGTGCCGGTGGCGTCAACCAGCCCGGCGGCGATCTTGGTGCCGCCCAAATCGATGCCGAACGCGGCGGTGCGCCCCGGAATCCCGGGGCGCACCAATGCTGTTGCGTTGTCCATTCGTGTTTAGAGCAGGCCGGTCTCGGCGAGGATCGCGGTGATCGCGGTGGCCTCGGAGTCGTTCAGGTCAACCATCGGGACGCTCATCTTGTTGCAGCCGATGACGCCCTGGGCGACCAGGGCGGTCTTGAAGGCGCCCAGGCCCGCGGCGCCTCCCGAGACGCGTGCGGAATCCGGGGTGTAGACGATGTCAAAGACGCGGGCCAGGCGGTCCTGCTCCTTGGCGGCGGTGGCGAAGTCTCCGGCGGCCGCGGCGTCGAAGAGGCGGCGGTAGCCGGCCGGGTCGACGTTGCCCAGGCCCGGGACCACGCCGTGCGCGCCGCCCAGCAGTGCGCCGTCGACGACGACCTCGTGGCCGGTGAAGACCGAGAAGCCCTCGATGTCGCGGGTTGCCAGCAGCAGCTGGCGGAAGGAGACGTCGTCACCCGAGGAATCCTTGACCCCGACGATGACCCCGTCCTTGGCCAATGCCACGGCGGTGGCCACCGACAGCTTGACATGGGTGCGCACCGGCACGTCGTAGGCGAAGATGTCGACGCCCAGGGCCGCGTGGATGGCGCGGAAGTGCGCCTCGACCTCGGCGGCGTTGGACAGCGCGTAGTACGGGGTGGTGACGACCAGGGCGTCGGCGCCGAGGTCGACCATCTTGCGGCCTTCCTCGATGACGCGGTTGGTGGTCTGCTCGTTGGCGCCCACGACCAGCGGGACACGCGAGGCGTTGGCCGCATTGATGGTGGAGACCACCAGTTCGCGCTCGGCGTTGGTCAGGTACGGGACCTCGCCGGAGGAACCGAGCACGAACAGGCCGGTGACGCCCCCGGAGATGAGGTGTTCGACGACAGCCTTCAGGCCCGCCACATCGATGGCCCCATCCGCGGTGCGCGGGGTCACGACCGGGGGGATGACGCCGGAGTACTTGGGGTTGTTAGCGAATGCCACGAGAAAATCTTTCTTTAGGGGTGGTGCTTGGGGTGGGGAAGGTGGCGGGCGGGGGCGCGGATGTGTGGTGCCGCGTTCCCCGCCCGCCGGGTCTAGAGCTGCAGCAGCGTGGGGGCCGCGCCGAGCAGCGTGCGGGTGTATGGATCGGACGGGTTCTCGAAGACCTGGGCCGCGGTGCCCTGCTCGACGATCTTGCCCGCGTTCATCACGCAGATCCGGTCCGAGATGTAGCGCACGGTCTGGATGTCGTGGGAGATGAACACCATGCCGAGGTTCAGCGTGGCCTTCAGGTCGGTGAGCAGGTTCAGCACCTGGGCGCGCACCGAGACATCCAGCGCGCTGGTCGGCTCGTCGGCGACGATGATATCCGGGTCCAGGGCCAGGGCGCGGGCGATGGCCACGCGCTGGCGCTGCCCTCCGGAGACCTGGTTGGGCATCGCGGAGGCCGCGGAGGCCGGCAGGCCCACGACCGAAAGCAGGTCCGCGACCTTGGCGGCGCGGGTGGCGGGGGTGCCGATGCCGTGGATCTTCAGCGGGTCCGTGAGGATGTCGGAAATGCTCATGCGCGGGTTCAGCGCCGTGGAGGGGTCCTGGAAGACCACGGCGACCGAGCGGCCGAATTCCTTGCGGCCCGCGGCGTTGCGCTTGGAAGCGTCCTTGCCGCGGAAGAGCACCTGGCCGCTGGTCGGTTCCTGCAGGCCCACCAGCACCGAGGCGAGGGTGGACTTGCCGCAGCCCGATTCGCCCACGATGCCCACGGTTTCGCCGCGCGAGACGGAGAAGTCCACGCCGTTCACGGCCTTGACGATGTTCGGCCTGAAGAGCTTGCCGCCGCGGGCCCGGTGGTGCACGTGGATGTCGCGCAGCTGAACGACGGGGGTGGTGGATTCGTTGCTCATCGCGACTCTCCTAGGGAAACTGGTTCGTGGCTGGCCCAGAAGTGTTCCGGGTGTTCCCCGGCCGACACGAAGTCGGTGGGACGGTCCGGATCCGCCTCGGCCCGCTGGGAGCGTTCGGCGAACCTGTCGCCCGCCGCGAACGAGTACGGGGAGGGAACCGTGCCGGGGATCTGGTGCAGGCGCGTGGCTCCGGACTCGATCGAGAGCACCGCGCCGAGCAGGCCCTGGGTGTATTCGTGCGCCGGGGCGGCGAGCACCGCGGGGACCGGGCCGGATTCGACGACCTGGCCGGCGTACATCACCGTCACGCGGTGCGCCAGCGAGGCGACCAGGGCCAGGTCGTGGCTGACGAAGACCATCGCGAAGCCCAGCGATTCGCGCAGCTCGTTGAGCAGGTCAACGACCTGCTTCTGGACCGTGACATCCAGTGCGGTGGTCGGTTCGTCGCAGACCACGAGCTTGGGCTTGCGGGACAGCGCCATGGCGATGAGCACGCGCTGGCGCTGCCCGCCGGAAAGCTCGTGCGGGTAGGAGCGCAGCGTGCGCACCGGGTCGAGCTTGACCAGTCGCAGCAGTTCCTCCGGGCTGGTGCGCCCGCCGCGGCGGGTCAGCTGCCGCAGCTGGTCGCCCACGAGCATCGAGGGGTTCAGCGAGGACAGCGCGTCCTGGTAGACCATCGCGATCTGTTCGCCGCGCAGGCCCTTGTAGACCTTGTCGTCCCCGGCGAGGTGGTTTCCGTCGGGACCGACCGGCAGCAGTTCCTTGCCGTTGAACTTGATCGAACCGGTGACGAGCGCGGTGTCCGGCAGCAGGCCCATGATGGCCAGCGAGGTGATGGACTTGCCGCAGCCGGATTCCCCGACCAGCGCCATGGTCTCGCCCTCGCGGACGGTGAAGGAGACGTTGTCCACGATCCTGGTTTCGCCGAAGCGGGCCGGGAAGCGGATCGAGAGGTTCGCAACCTCCAGGATGGTCTTCGGTTCCCCGTTCGAGGAATCGAGCACCAGGCGGTCGGTGCGCTTGGCCTCGGTGGCCGCAAGCAGCTCGAGCTCGGAACGCAGGCGGGCCAGGGCGGCGGTGTCGACGGCCGGCTTGGCTGCCTTGGCCGCCGCGGTCTCCGCGGTGGAGGCGGCCTTCCTGGTGGACTTGG
Organism: Arthrobacter sp. AQ5-05; assembly: GCF_003287975.1. GTDB lineage: Bacteria > Actinomycetota > Actinomycetes > Actinomycetales > Micrococcaceae > Paeniglutamicibacter. Next base: position 17,109 of record NZ_QMKQ01000009.1, on the reverse strand, counting down.
GGTTCACCAGCGCATCGGTCATGCCCTCGGCCAGGATGTTCAGCGCCAGCACCGTGAGCAGGATGGTCACGCCGGCGAAGGTGGTGGCCCACCAGGCGCCGTTGAGCACCAGGGTGCGGCCGTAGGAGATCACATTGCCCCAGGACGGGGCCGGGTCCTGGATGCCTGCGCCCAGGAAGGAAAGCGAGGCCTCGAGGATGATCGCGTCGGCGACCATGATGGTGGCGAACACCAGCACCGGGGCCGCGCAGTTGCGCAGCACGTGGGTGCCCAGGATGTAGAAGCGCCCGGCTCCGATGACACGCTCGGCACGCACGTAGTCCTCGCCCCATTGGGCCAGCACGTTGGCGCGGACCACGCGGGCGATCTGCGGGGTGTAGATGATCGCGATCGACAGGATGATCACCGGCAACGAGTTGCCCAGCGAGGCCAGCAGCGCCGCGGCCAGCGCAATGCCCGGGAAGGCCATGAGCATGTCCATGATGCGCATGATGGTCTCGTTGGCCCACTTGGCGCTGGTGGCTGCAAGCGCGCCGAGCAACCCGCCCATGAGAAGGGCCAGGGCAACCGAGCCCAGGCCGACCAGCAGCGAGGCCTGCGCACCGAAGAGCAGGCGCGAGAGGATGTCGCGGCCCAGCCGGTCGGTGCCGAAGGGGTTCTCGGCGCTGGGGCCCTGGGCGGGGATGCCGGATGCCAGCGGGTCTTGCGGGGCCAGCAACGGGGCGAAGAGTGCCGCGAGGGCGATCAGCACCAGGAAGGCCAGGGAGATCTTGGAGCCCAGCGGCAGCGCGGTGAAGCGCGTGCCGCCGGCACTCAGGCGGGAAACAAGTCCGTTGCGTGGGGCGAGGGGAGCCATGAAGTTACACCGTCCTGATGCGCGGGTTGATGAGCAGGTAGAGCAGGTCCACGGCGATGTTGACCAGCACGAAGGTGACCGCGATGGCCAGCACCACGCCCTGGACCAGGTTCACGTCGGAGTTGGTGATGCCGTTCATGATCAGCTGGCCCATGCCGGGCAGCGAGAAGATCATCTCGATCACCACGGCACCGCCCAGCAGGTACCCGATGCGCAGGCCCAGCACGGTGACCGGGGTGACCAGCGCGTTGCGCAGCACGTTGCGGGTCAGCACCTCGCCGCGCGGCACGCCGTTGCCGATGGCGGTGCGGACGTAGTCCTTGTCGAGTTCCTCGACCATCGAGGTGCGCACCACGCGGATCAGCGAGGCGGAGACCGGGATGGCCAGCGCGAGTGCGGGAAGGGTCATGTGGGCGAGCCAGCCGCCGAGCCCGGTGCCAGCGGCGGCCGCACCGCCGGAGGGGAAGAGCGGGTTGGCGCCCAGGGCGAGCCACTGGATCAGCAAGATGCCCAGCCAGAAGGACGGGGTTGCGATCGCGGCAATGGAGAAGATGCGGACCAGCTGGTCCGGCCAGCGGTCGCGGTAGAGGGCGCCGAGCACGCCGAAGACCAGGGAGATCACCACGGCGATCAGCACGCCGAAGAAGGTCAGCTGCAGGGTCAGCGGGAACGCGTTGGCGATCATTTCGCCGACCGGGCGGGCCGGCGGGGTGGTGGTGCCGAAGTCCAGGCGGATCAGCCGGCCCAGGAAGGAGACGTACTGGATGACCAGCGGGTCGTTGAGCCCGCGTTCGGCGCGGTAGGCGTCCTTGGCCGCCGCGGTGGCGCCTTCGCCCAGGGCGGAGGTGGCCTCGTCACCGGGTGCAAGTTTAAGGATGATGAAGACCAGGAAGGTGACTCCCAGGATCATCAGGGGCAGGGCGGCGAGGCGGCGTAGCAGCAGCCGTAGGAGGGTTCCCACGCAAGAACTCCGATGGGTAGGCAATGAGTTGGCAAGGGGTGTTGCAGAAGGGTGGCGGTTGCGCCGCCGACTTGGGAGAATCGGCGGCGCAACCGGAATGTTCGAGGACTAGGCCTTGGGGGCCACGCCGACGAAGGAAATGCCGGTGGTCGGAAGCGGCTTGAAGCCCTCGAGCTTCTTCTCGTCCCAGGCGGTCGGCAGCTGGCGGTGCAGCACCGGGTACAGCGGGACCTGGTCGGAGAGCAGGTTGATGGCTTCGGTCCAGGCCTTGGTGGCACCGGCTTCGTCCTTGGACTTCACTGCCGCATCGAGCATGCCCTGCAGTGCCTTGTACTCGGCGGACTTGGACCAGCGGAAGCGGTTGGTCGGCCAGACGTCGCCGCGGTAGAACCAGCTCAGCAGCAGGTCCAGGTCGTTGCCGAAGACCGACGGGTCGCCCGGGGCGGCCACGATGGTGAACTTCCCGGTGTCGACGTGGTCGGTGTACAGGGCACCGGACTGCAGGTTCTGCATGGTGACTTTGACGCCCGGGAGCTTGTTCCAAGATTCGAGCAGCAGCGGGGCAATGTCCTTGACCCAGGAGGTGTCGGTGGTCAGCAACTCGATCTCGAGGTTGGTGACGCCGGCTTCCTTGAGCAGGGCCTCGGCCTTGGCGGCGTCGTAGCCGTAGACGTTTGCGGCCTTGACGTACTGCGGGTGGGTTTCCTGCACGTAGGAGGTGGCCGGCTTGGCGTTGCCCAGCAGTGCGCGGTCGATGACCGTCTGGGTGTCGGTGGCGTAGTGGAAGGCCTGGCGCACGCGCTTGTCGGCGAACGGGCCGGACTCGCAGTTGAACATCAGGAAGAGCAGGCCGAAGGACTGCACCGATTCGACGTTCATCTTGGACTTCAGGCGGTCGACGTCCAGGTACGGGACGTCCTCGATGGCCGCGACGCGGCCGGACTCGGCGGCGGTGACGCGGGCGGCGGCATCCGAGAGCAGGTACCAGGTCATGGTGTCTGCCTTGGCCGCATAGGCGCCGTTGTAGTCGGCGAACTTCTCGAAGACGATTTTGTCGTCCTTGGTGGCCGAGACCAGCTTGTACGGGCCGGTGCCGACCGGGGCTGCGTCGAATGCCGCCTGGTCTGCGGAGGCGAGCTTCTTCGGGACGACCTTGACCACGGAGATGCGGGTGGCGAAGAGCGGGAAGGCGTAGTTCAGGGTGAACACGACGGTGTCTTCGCCCTTGGCCTTGACCGACTTGATGAACGGCACGAACTGCGCGAACAGCGAGGCGTTCTTGGTGTCGGTGACTCGATCGAAGGAGTAGACGATGTCCTCGACGGTGACCGGGTCGCCGTTGTGGAACTTTGCGCCGGAGCGAAGCTTGACTTCCCAGCTGGTGTCGGTCAGCTGCTTCGGGTCGGCTGCGGCCAGTGCCAGGTACGGTTCGCGGGTTGCCGGGTGCAGGTCGACCAGGCCCTCGAAGATGTGCATGTTGGCAGCGAACGGAGTGGCGCCGGAGGAAGTCATCGGGTCGAAACCGGTGGACAGGGCGTAGGAGATGCCGGCTTCCAGGTGGGTGGCGGCACCGGTGGCGGCAGCGCTGCCGCCGGTTGCGGTTCCCGTGCTCGAGCAGGCTGCAACCGTTGCCGAGAAGGCAGCGGCTGCACCAAGCATGCCGGTCATCTTGAGAAATTCACGACGGCCACGGGGCTTGCTGGCCAAATCCTTGATGGTCATATCTAATCTCTTTCATTTCCAAGACGGGGAAAGTCGGACGTAGGACGTCCTATGCTGTGAGATAGACTGTAAGCGTCATCACCACCAAACGTCAACCGCGTCACAGTGGAAACCATGCATCACCATTGATTCAGCGGAGAAGTTTCGCCGCATAACCGAAAGGGGCATCAGCCGCTCATGACCGTCTCGCGACCACCTCGTCTCGATGCCCACGCCAGGCTGCGTGCGCTCACCTCCGACATCACCGACCTGATCCTTGACCGCGGCCTGCTGCCGGGCGACGCCATGCCCACCGAGCAGGAGCTCATGGCGGAGCTGGGCGTGGGGCGCAACACCCTGCGCGAGGCCATCAAGGTCCTGCAGGCCCTGGGCGTGGTGGAAATCCGCCACGGCTTCGGCATGTTCGTGGCCGAGGAGAACCTCGTGGCGCTGTCCGACTCGCTGACCTTCCGCGGGCAGATGTCGCTGCGCCACAAGGGGCACGAGGCCAACGAGCTCGTTGACGTGCGCCAGGCGCTCGAGGCCGGGCTGGTGGGAACGGCAATGTCGGCGATCACCGAGCAGCACCTGGCCGAACTTGAATCCATCGTGGTGGACATGGAGCAGCTCGCCGCCGACGGACACAGCTTCGTCGATGCCGACAGGAATTTCCACCGGATCCTGTTCGAGCCGCTGAACAACCAACTGCTGAGCAACCTCCTGGGCGTCTTTTGGGATGTGTACCGCACCATCCACCAGAGCATCGACGCCAAGGACAGCACCCGCGCGCACCTTGCCGAAACCGCGCATTCGCATCGCGAACTGTTCGAGGCAGTGAAATCCGGCGACAAGCCGCTGGCCAGCTCACTGCTCGCCTGCCACTTCGACGGGATCCGCGGCCAGCTCGCGGATTTCAACGCCTCGGTCGACTAGCCCCAGAGGTGCGGCGCGGGCCTTCGGGCGCCGGGCAATGCGGTGTCCTCGCGCCAGCGCGCCACCCAGTCCGGCAGCACCAGGTCCGCCGGAACCCCGAGCCCCATCGCGGCAAGGATCGCCTCGTTGGACACCGGGCCCTTTTTGGAGAGCAACCGGGTGGCCATCGTTGCGTGCACGTAGATCTCGCCGTCCGCAACCATCCGCTGCTCGAAGTAGATGCATTTGTCGTCCATGCCCAGGATGCGGGTCTCCTGGGTGAACCTCTGGTTGAAGACGACGGACTTGCGGAAGGTGATCGTCTCGGCCTGCACCACCGGGGTCCACTTGTTCTTCTTCATCACGTTCCACACCCCGGCGCGGACCATGAGATCGAACCGCCCGAGGTCGAAGAGCGAGAAGTACATGCCGTTGTTGATGTGTCCGGCCACGTCGATGTCGGTGAGCAGCGCCCGCATCGGAACCGAAGAGGTATCGAACATGGACAGCTTGGGGCGTCTGCCGGCAGTGGCGAGCAGGATCAGGAGGCGAAAGAGAGCATGCATGAACCCCATCCTACTCATGGGTAACTTACCTGTCGCCCGTTTTGTGGCGCGCTAGTGATTGACTTATATCAATGAGTTGATTCAAGATGGAACCCGGACACCACCGTGCTTCCGGACATCGCATCCATTTTCAGGACCCCCACCATGGCCCCGCGCGCGCTTCGACCCTTCGCCCACCGCGATTACCGCATCCTGCTCATTGCCATGGCCATCAGCGTCTTTGCCCATGGGATGTGGGCCGTGGCCATGGTCTACCAGGTCAAGCACCTGGGTGGCGGCCCGGCCCAGCTTTCGGTCGTAGCCACCGCAACCTCGCTCGGTCTGCTCGGCTTCGTGCTCATTGGCGGCATCACCGCCGACCGGGTCAGCTGCCGGAAGATCATCATTGCCGTCGAGGCCGTCTCGCTCACGGTGATGAGCACCGTGGCGGTCCTGGCACTCACCGGCTCCATCCAGCTCTGGCACCTCGCCGTGGCAGGTTTCATCCAGGGCACTGGCGCCGCATTCTTCTTCCCTGCTTACTCGGCGCTGCTTCCCCGAATCCTGCCGGCCGAAGATCTGTTGGCCGCAAACGGTATGGAGGGCATGTTCCGTCCGGTACTGCAGCAGGCTGCGGGTCCGGCCATTGCCGGCGTGCTCGTCGCCTCCTTTGCGCCCTCGATGGCCATTGTCGGGATTGCCGCCTGCCACCTGGTGGCCTTCGTGGTGTTGAACCTGCTCGGCCACCACCGCGTCTACGACGCGCACCTGGATCCCGACGAGAAGCGCCCCAGCGTCCTGGCCGACCTGCGGGAGGCGGTCAGCTACACGCTGGGCACCCCGTGGCTGCTGTGGACCCTGTTGTTTGCCGTTGTTGCCGTGCTCAGTTTCATTGGCCCGATCGAGGTTCTGCTGCCCTTCGTCGTGGAGGACCAGCTCAACGGCAACGCAAAGACCTTCGGCTTCATGCTGGCGGCTTTCGGCATCGGTAGTGCGGTGGGCTCGATGGTCACCGCTTCGCTTCCCCTGCCGCGGCGCTACCTGACCTTCATGATGGCGTTCTGGGCCTTCGGCACGATCCCACTGGCGTTCATCGGATTGACCCGGTCCCCATGGCAGCTGGCCGCGCTGCTGGTCGTCGTGGGAATCACCGGAGGGCTCGGACAGGTCATCTGGGGAACGCTGTTGCAGCGCCGGGTTCCGCCCCACATGCTCGGGCGGGTGTCCTCGTTGGACTTCTTCGTCTCGCTGGCTCTCATGCCGGTGTCGATGGCACTTGCCGGCCCGCTGGGCGCAATCATGCCGCTGTGGATCATCTTCGTGGTGGCGGGTGTGGCTTCACCGGTGATCGGTGTCCTGGCTTGGCTTGCAGGGCGAATGTATCGGGACGAAATCGATCATCCGCTCGATCAGGTGGATGCACCTCAGCAGGCCGGCGCCTGAGTTGTCCCGGGCCGTGTTCCGGAACTTGGCCCGGGTACACCAGACGGGCACCCGAACGGAGTGCCTGTGGAAAACCTCTCCCAAACATTTGGCAACGGGGTTAGGATGTCTGCTAATTGACTCCAACCGAATCGTAGGCCGCTGGCATGTTTGCGAAATTCAAGAAAGTCATGCTTGTCTTCTGCTCCGGCGTGCTCGTGCTTACTGCGGCAGGCTGCAACGGAAGCGCCGACCCTGTCGAATCCACCGGCGCGTCTCCGACGGCCGCTTCCACTGCGTCCAGCTCACCACCATCCGCATCACCGAGCCCCACTGCGAAGCCAACCCCCACACCCGTTCCGGGAAGTTCCAAGGGCCCCGCTAAGAACTGGCCGATACCCAAGATGCCGGATGCTGCTAAGGAAAGAACGGAAGAGGGGATCATTTCCTTCACCGAACACTGGTTTGACGTTCTCGAATACATGTATTTCACGAATAATACGCGTCCGTTGAAAGAGATCACCCTCCCGGCCTGTGACCTGTGCGCTCGAAAAATTATCGACCCAGCTGATGGACTGGCCAAAAACGGTGCGTGGTCAGTAGGTGGAAAAATCAAGGCAACGGTGACGTTGGCAGTCCTCGACAGCAAGAACTCAGCTGTCACCAATTTCCGCATGGAGCAGGAAGAACTTCTCGTTTACAGCAAGAATGGCGATTTCTACGGGAAGCTGCCAGGAACAAAGAAGCCCGACGCTGGCACGCTAGTTCTTGAATATGACAAGGGCTGGCAAGTGGTCGATCTTCAATGGCTCGATGCGAAGTGATTCTTCATGAAACCCAAAAAGTTCTTGATATTCGGTTTACTGGCGATCATCTTGGCCAGCGTCAACATTTCCATTTCTGCGACTAGTGCGTATGCCTGCCCTGAAGAATCGTTTGGAACGAAGGATCGTGAATTTGTTGCTAAAGCGCCGGGCTGCAATTTTGATAACGGCGGGAAAACCTACGGCGACGAACAGCGCGGGCGCACGCAGACCATCAATAACGGACCAAAGATTCGATATGAAGTCACTTATTACCAAGAGTGCTCGCCGGCAATGACCCTCATCAAATCCTGTAGCGCGAACACTGACCCTCCATGTCCGGACGGAAGTTATCCGTTGACCAGGGTGATCAAGGCACTGAATGGGCCGCGGGCAGGAAAGAGGGTCTCAGCTCGGCAGTACTGCACAAATGAACCAACCCTTGAGGTTCCTGGAGCAGAAAACGACATTGCGAGGGTGACACCCGACCAATTCCGCCGAATGCCGCTTGTTGCTTCGAGCATTGTCAGCCAGCCCAAGAACTTCTCGCTGCGCAACGGACACGCCCACATGTACGCCGAATCCGAACTCCAGAACTTCAACATCACGCTGTTCGACCAGGATGTCCGGGTGCGGGCGATCCCCGTTTCCTACCTGTGGACATACGGCGACGGAGCCTCGCGGACATTCCCATTCCCCGGCGGCCCCGTGGCCGAGCGCGGCTTCGACGAACCCACCAGCACCAGCCACGTCTACCAGGACACCGGCGACTTCAGGGTCGGCCTGACCACCCGGTTCCGCGGGGAGTACTCGACCGAGGGCGGCCCCTGGACCCCGATCCCGGGCGTCGCCAACGTGCCCAGCGAACAGGTCACGATGAGCGTGTGGCGGACCAAGAAGATCCTGGTCGCGGAGAACTGCACCAACGACCCGCACGCACCGGGCTGCGCGTCCCTGTTCGACAAGTAGCGCCCGAAGGGCTCCCCGGGTGGCCACACAGCTGACGTCCTTCTCTTCTCTGCTCGTGGCCCCTACAGGTACGGGCGCGTGATGAACTCGATGTAGTGTCCCGCCGGGTCCAGGAGGTACACGCCGCGGCCGCCGTGTTCGGTATTCGTCTGGCCCGGGCGGGTTTGCTGCGGATCGGCCCAATGCTCGATCCCGCGTTCCTGGATCCTCGTGTAGGTGCGCTCGAAGTGCTCGTCGTCAACCAGGAAGGCGTAGTGCTGAGGCGGGAAGTCGATGGGCGGTTCGGCGAACTGCAACATGGCCCCGTCGTCCAGCTGGAGGTTGGTGAACGGGCCCCAGCTTTCGATGCGGTGGGCCTCGGCGAGGTCCACGTAGAACTGCGCCGAGACCTCGCGGTCCCTGGCGGCAATGATGGTGTGATTGAAAGAAATGCCCATGGTTTTTCCTGTCTCTCAAATCGGGGAATCCGAAGGATGCAGGCAACACATGGCCCAGTCGACAGGCAGTGTGGAAAAGTGTGTGCGCCGGATACGGAAGGGACTCTTGCTGAACGCAAGATCGTCACCACTGCGCAGAGCGGTCCGCGAACCGCTGCATTGTGGCAACAACGTGAGTTGCCTTGACCTCCTGGAAGCTCGGCCCATCTGGGGCGCATCAAGAATTCTTGCAGGCAACGGTGCTCGCCACAAGAAGGTCTTCGGCGAGCGCCCCCCGCACCCCGAACGCTCCCACCTTCGACTTCACTCACCGGAATCCCACGTCAACCAAGCATTAACCCTTTGGTCACCAAACCTTTCTAAGGTCTTGTTCGTGCCCTCGAACCATCGCGTTCGATCGTCCCCCCGAGGCGCAAACCCTGAAAGGCATCACGTGAAAACTCCCTCGTCCGTTCCCCGCCGAGGCATCCTGCTCGGCGGCACCGCCGCGGCCATCTCCGGCGCACTTGCCGCCGGAACCTCCCCGGCCACTGCAGCAACCACCCCCACTCCCGTGCAGCCGGTGGCCACACCCGACAGCAAGCTGAGGTTCGGGCCAGACGGCAAGTTCAAGATCGTCCAGTTCAACGACACCCAGGACGGCCATTTGACCGACAAGCGCACCCTGGAACTCATGAAAGCGGTGCTGGATGCCGAGAAACCTGGCTTCGTGGTGATCAACGGGGATGTCATTGACGGCAAACCCACCACCGCCACCGAGGTCAAGCAGGCCATCAACAACGTCGTGATGCCCATGGAATCCCGGCAGATCCCTTGGGCCCTGACCTTTGGCAATCACGACGAGGATTCCCTGGTGCATGGCACCGGGATGACCGAGCCAAAGATGCTCGAGTTCGTGCGCGGTTACAAGTACAACGTAAACACCAAGGACAACGCGGTGTTCGGGTCCTCGAACTCCCAGCTGCTGATCTCCTCCTCGCGCGGCAACAAGCCGGTGTTCGGCGTATGGCTGCTGGACTCGGGACGCTACGCCGACGACAAGGTCGGCGGGCAGAACTTTGCCGGATTGAAGTCCTACGACTGGATCCGGCCCGAGCAGGTTGCCTGGTACCGCGCGGCTTCCAAGGCCACCGAACAGCGCTTCGGCAAGGTCCCGTCGCTGATGTTCTTCCACATCCCGCTGTGGGAACACCACCACATGTGGTTCGGTTCCCAGTTCACCTCCAACGACGCCGACCACGCCAAGGCGGCGAAGAAGCACGGCATCGTGGGAGAGAAGAACGAAGGCGTCTACGTCGGCGCGTTCAACTCGGGGCTGTTCACCGCGATGCTGGAGCGCGGGGACGTGCGCGGCGCATACTGCGGCCATGACCACATCAACACCTACATGGGCAACTACTTCGGCATCGAGCTGGGGTACGGCCCGGGCACCGGTTTCGGCCCCTACGGCCTGGGCGGGGCAAAGCAGCACAACCTGCGCGGTGCCCGCGTCTTCGAGCTCGATGAGGACGCCAACGGCATCTACACTTCAACCCGCACGGTCTTCGCCAAGGACTATGGGATCGACATGAATGCAGCCCGCCAGCCGCTGGCCGAACCGTTGCCACTGCCCGAGGGCATGTAACCCTTGGGAGGCCGAGGTTCCCGCGGGCCTACTTCGGTCCGCGGCGCGGCCGGAACGGACGCGTCCCCTCGGCCTCCGCGATCGCGTCGGCGGCACGGATCAACCCCAGGTGCGAGAGCGCCTGCGGGAAGTTCCCGGCCATGTGTCCGGAGGCCGGGTCGAATTCCTCGGCCACCAACCCCAGGTCGTTGACTGTTCCGGCAAGTTTCTCGAACAGGGCCCGGGCATCGTCGAGGCGCCCGGAGTGGGCATACTGCTCCACGAGCCAGCAGGTGCACACCAGGAAGGTGTATTCCCCCGGCGGCAGCCCGTCTCCCCCGGCCTCGGTGCGGTAGCGGCGGATGAACCCGTGTTCGTCGAGCAGGTCCTTCTCCAGCCGTGCCACGGTGCCCAGCATCCGGGGGTCCTCGTAGTCGACGAAGCCTACCTGGGCCAGGACCAGCAGCGAGGCGTCGACCTCGGTGGTGGCGTAGGTCTGCGTGAACGAGTCCAGGTCCGCGTTGAAGCCCTTTTCCATGATTTCGGCACGCAGCTTGTCGCGCGCGGACTCCCACTCCTGCACGTCGCCGGTCAGCCCGTGGTGCGTCACCGCCCGGACCCCGGCGTCCAGGGCGGCCCACATCATGGCCCGCGAGTGCGTGAAGTATTCCGGGGTCCCGCGCATTTCCCACACCCCGTGGTCCTTGCGCTTCAGGTTGGCAATCACGTAATCGATCAGCGCCTTTTGCAGCGGCCAGGAGAAGTGGTCCTCGCGCCCGCCCATGGTGCGCAGTTCATCGAGCGCGACCATGACCTCGCCGACCACGTCCCCCTGGTACTGGTTCACCGCGGCATTGCCCACCCGCACCGGCTTGGCTCCCCCGTACCCGGGCAGGTGCTGCAGGACCCGCTCGGGCAGCTCGCGCTCCCCGCCGACCCCGTGCATGATCTGCAGGTCGTTGTGGTCCCCCGCAATGGCCCGCAGCAGCCAGTCGCGCCAATGCAGCGCCTCCTGCTCGTAGCCGTGGGTCATCATCACCTGCAAGGTCAGCGCGGCGTCGCGCAACCAGCAGAAGCGATAGTCCCAGTTGCGTTCCCCGCCGAAGAACTCCGGCAACGAGGTGGTGGGCGCCGCAACGATGCCGCCGGTCTCGCGGTGGGTCAGCGCCTTGAGCACCAGCAGCGAGCGGCGCACCAGCGCGTCATGGGCCTCGTGCCTGGGGATCTTCGCGGCCCAGTCGTGCCAGTGCTTGGCGGTCTGGGTCATGGCCAGGCCCACGTCGCTGGGCTCGGGCGTCGCCGCGTGCCCGGGATAGCAGGCGAACTCGAAGTCGAACACGTCCCCGGCCCGCACATCGAATTCGTCGCGGTGGGTGTGGTGCTTGGCCTTGGGAAGCCGGGCGGCATGCAGCACCGCGGCCTTCGGGCCGGCGACCGCCACCAGCGACTCGGTGCCCTTCACCGGGTCGAAGCTGCGCCGCACCCACGGCAGCACCGCCCCGTAGTTGTACCTGATGACCAGTTCATGTTCCATGCGCATGGTTCCCGAGAGCCCCTCCACGCGCCGCATGATGCCCGAGTGCCCGTTGTCCGTCGGCATGAAGTCGGTGACCAGGATCTGCCCGGTGTCACTCGCCCACAGGGTGCGCAGCACGAAGGAGGCGTCGAGGTAGTTGCGGCTCACCACCTCGCCCTGCAGCGGTGCCAGCAGCCAGCGGCCGTTCTCCTGTCCGCCCAGCAGCGAGGCGAAGACCGATCCCGAGTCGAAGCGCGGGAAACACAGCCAGTCCACCGAGCCCCGACGGGAGACCAGTGCCGCGGTGCGCTGGTCGGAAAGCAACGCGTAGTCCTCGATGAAAGTGCCCATGGCCCCACCCAATCGCATTTGCCGCTCCCAGACAAGGGAATTTGGGTTCCGGTGCCGCATCGGGCGCCCGCTCGAAGCCGGCCATGGGATAGGTTCATGGGTGGGATGATGACCGCTCACGTGCCCCAAGGGGATCAACCATGAAATTCCTGGCCTTGCGCCAACGCTTCCTGCCCGGCGATTTTCCGCCCGAGGAATGGGAACGCCGGCAACCAAGCATCCAGCAGTTGCGACGCGATGCCTGGGTGACGCTACTGGTCATGGCCGCGGCGCTGCTCGGCATGGAAATGATCCTCAGCTTCGCGCCCGCGCAGGAGGCCCCCGACCGCGTCCCGGCCTACCTGGCCATGTGCGCGATGATTGCCCCGCTGGCGGTGCGCCGGCGCTTCCCGATCGCCTCGATGCTGGTCCTTTCTGCGCTGTTCATCGGCTTCGGCACCTGGCTTCCGACGGTCATGATGCAGCTGGCACCGCAGATCGCCTACTTTGTCGGGCTCTATTCGGCGGTCACCTGGGCGCGGGACAGGCGCGGACTGAGACTGGCACTGGGCGGCGTCATCCTTGCCATGGCCGTGTGGCTGCTGGTGGCCATCACCAACGCGAAGCTGTTCTACGGCACCGAGCTGGAGCTGCCCACCGCCATCGAGACCTCCGGCTTCATCGACCCGGTCATCGCCTATGCCGGCTACAACTTCCTGGTCAACCTCTTCTACTTCGGCGGGGCCATCTTCCTGGGAGAGACGTCCTGGCGCAGCGCCTGGCGGCACGAGATCGTCGTGGAACAGGCGGCACAGTTGCAGGAACAGGCCGAGGAGCTGGCCCGCCGGGCCGTGGTCGACGAGCGCCTGCGCATTGCCCGGGAACTGCACGACGTGGTGGCCCACCACATCTCGGCCGTCGGGGTGCAGGCGGCAGCCGCCCGCATGGTCCAGCCGCGGGACCCGGAACGCGCGGCCGCGCTGATGCTCGGCATCGAGGACTCGGCCCGCCGGGCGGTGGGCGAGACCCGCTCGCTGCTGCGGGTGCTGCGCCACGGGGACACCGACGCCGAAGGCACCACCGACCGTTCGCCGGAGCCCTCGCTGGGGCAGCTGCCGGGGCTGGTGGAACAGTCGGCCCGCGCCGGGGTCGCGGTGCAGTTGATCACCGTCGAACACCGGCCGGGTTTCCTGGGCGAAGTAGGCCCCGGGCTGGGCCTGGCGCTGTACCGGATCGCCGCAGAGTCCCTGGCCAACGTGCGCGAGCACTCCACCGCACGCTCGGCGGTGCTCTCGCTGCGCAGCGGCAGCGACGGGAACGGCGACTGGGTGGAGGTCGAGGTCATCGATGACGGGGACCAGCGCCCGGGAACCGCCGGCAGCGGCTACGGCCTGCGCGGCATCAAGGAACGCGCAGCGCTGCACCACGGCTTGGTGGACATCGGCCCGCGCTCGCCGGCCGGGTGGCGCACCCGCGCCCGGCTGCGCACCCTGCACACCACCGACACCGTTGAAGGAACCCCATGAGCGCCATCCGCATCCTCGTCTGCGACGACCAGCCGCTGATCCGCTCCTCCCTGGCCCTGATCCTGGGCACCGACGAGGCCCTGGCGGTCGTGGGCACGGCCGCCGACGGGCAGGAAGCCGTGGCCGCTGCCCTGGACCTGGAACCGGACGTGGTGCTCATGGACATCCAGATGCCGGTGCTCGACGGGGTCGGCGCCACCGCGCAGATCACTTCGGCAACCAACGCCAAGGTCGTCGTGCTGACCACCTTCGACCGCGACGACTACCTCTTTGCCGCGATCGACGCCGGGGCCAGCGGGTTCCTGCTGAAAAACACCGAACCGGAAATGATCATCCAGGCTGTGCATGCGGCGGCCGGCGGCCAGGCGCTGCTCTCCCCCGAAGTCACGCTGCGCATCATCCAGCGCGGCACTGCCTCTTCGGTACCGGGCACGCCTGCGGCACCGAAGGCCGCACTCGCCCCGGATGACCGGCGGGTGCTTCACGAGCTGACCAACCGGGAACGCGAGGTGCTCATCAAGCTGGCCACGGGCCTGTCGAACGCGGAGATCGCCGGTGCGCTGTATGTCACGGAGGCAACCGTGAAGACGCACCTGTCCAACGTCTTGGCCAAGGCCGGGGTCCGGGACAGGGTGCAGGCCGTCGTCTTTGCCTACCGCGTCGGACTCATCCCTTCGATGGAGGCCTGAGGCAGGGGCGCAGGTGCCTCGCAGGCGGATTTCATTCCTTTGAACGATCCCCCGCGGCGGGCCCTGCACATAGATTGGAAGGCAGGAGAACACCCCGCCAACCGAAGGAATGCACCACCGTGCTAGAGGTACAAGGTCTCACCCGACGATTCGGTGACCGGACGGTGCTTGACGAGGTGGCCTTTGCCGTCCCCGCCAATGGCATGACCGGTTTCGTCGGGGCCAATGGCGCCGGCAAGACCACCACCATGCGCATCATCATGGGAGTGCTCAAGTCCCATTCCGGTTCGGTGTACTTCAACGGCACGCAGATCACCGACACCGACCGGGCCCGCTTCGGCTACATGCCCGAGGAACGCGGGCTCTACCCCAAGCAGCAGGTCCTCGACCAGCTCCAATACCTGGGCCAGCTCCACGGCATGAGCCGCACCGATGCCCGCACCGAGGCCCTGGACCTGCTGGACCGCTTCGGCATTGCCGACCGGACCAAGGACAAGCTCGAGTCCCTCTCGCTGGGCAACCAGCAGCGCGTGCAGGTCGCCGCCTCACTGATGCACCACCCCACTGCGTTGGTGCTTGACGAGCCGTTCTCCGGGCTGGACCCGCTGGCCGTGGACTCGATGACCAAGCTGTTGGCCGAGCGGGCCGCCACCGGGGTGCCCATCCTCTTCTCCAGCCACCAGCTGGATCTGATCGATACGCTCTGCGATCATCTCGTGGTGCTGGCAGGGGGCAGGATCGTGGCCTCCGGCAGCGCCGAGGCGCTGCGGGCCCGGGCCAGTGCCAAGCACGTGGTGGTAACCCCGCCCGATGCCGGATGGCTGCGCGAGCAGCCCGGGGTGCGGGTGCTGGATGTCGCGGGTCCGCGCGCCCTGGTGGAGTTCACCGATGACGCGGCTGCCCAACGTATCCTGCGCACCGCGGTGGATCGCGGGGCCGTCACCGAATTCGCCCCGCAACGTCCCTCGTTGGCAGAAATCTACCGGGAGGTCATCCGATGAGCATCACCGATCACCGCACCAGGCCCGCCGACGCACCGAGCCGGTCCGCCTCTTCCGGGCAGCCAAGCGCGCCCTGGCTGATCGTGACCCTGCGCGAGGTCACCGTGAAGATCCGGGACAAGTCGTTCATCATCACCACGCTGATCACCCTCGCGCTCATCGTGGGTTCGGTGGTGTTCGCCGGGATCATGGGAGAGAAGACCACCACCGCAACGATTGCGTTCGAGCAGAACGGCAGGACCGCCACCTTGGTGGCCTCGGCCAACGAGCTGGCCCTCGCCAACGACCGGAAGATCAAATTGGTATCCCATCCGGTGCAGTCAGGGACCGAGGCCCTCGATGCCCTGCGTGCCAAGGACGCAGATCTGGTACTCGCGCCCACCCCGGATGGCTACAGCCTCACCGCGTTGAAGGAGGTGCCCGGCTCGATCCAGTCGCTGCTCGGTGAAGCGGCAAGCGCCCAGGCACTGGAATTCAACGCCGGGAAGCTGGGGGTCTCCCCCGAATCGCTGACCGCAGGTTCCACCGTGAGCCCGGTGCTGCTCGACGGGGATTCGGAACGCAACTCGATGGCCATGGTCATGGGCTTCATCTTCTCGTTCCTCTTCTACATGTCCGCGATGATCTTCGGGATGCCGATCGCCAACTCGGTGGTGGAGGAAAAGCAGAACCGGGTGGTGGAAATCCTGGCCACCGCCATCCCCATCCGCCAGCTGCTCGCGGGCAAGATCCTGGGCAACATGATCCTGGCGATGGGGCAGCTGTGCCTGTTCGTGGGGATCGGCCTGCTGGCCCTGAACATGATGCCCACCCAGGTCCCGTTCATTTCAGTGGTGTTCGCCACCGCCGGCTGGTTCCTGGCCTTCTTCCTGGCCGGATTCCTGATCCTGGCCGCGGTGTGGGCGGCGCTCGGTGCGATGGCCTCGCGCACCGAGGACCTGCAGCAGTCCACAGGTCCGGTGATCATGGTGCTGGTGGCGGTGTTGTTCACCGGCATCTACGCGAAGGGCACGCTGTTGGTCGTTGCTTCCTACGTTCCGGTGATTTCCTCGGTGGCCATGCCCATCCGATTGCTCAGCAGCGATGTTCCGCTGTGGGAGCCGTTCGTTTCGCTGGCCGTCGCCGTTGCGGCAGCCTGGGCCATGGTCCTGTTCGGCGAGAAGATCTACCGCCGGGCCATCATGCAGACCGGATCGGCACTCTCCTGGCGCAAGGCGCTGAGTCTCGAGGAGTGACGGAAGGTTGCCTTTTCCAGACTTGAATCTGAATCGGATTACTCGATGGATGCGAATCTCTTCTGGGCAACTCACATTTTATTCACCGTATCAACCCCAAATTGAAATTTGAATCGTTCAAAAATCCCAGAAAATCTTGGTTAACATTGCGCACCAGTGGCTTCCATGTAGGTAAAATAACGTCCATGACTAGGCAAAAACTGGAAGTACTACGCGATCTCTCATTCGGCGAACGTGTTGCAGAAGAAGAAGCGGACCAATTGGCGTCCTACTTCGTACAAACCGACCAGTGGCGTCAAGTGTTCGACGGAAAAGTGGCTCTACGGATTTGAGCGTGGTGCGGGCGCCTTGACGCCGTAATCTTGTAGGCATCTTTCGGGGCTTCCCGCGTGCCTTGTCCCGGATAGACGTCAGGGCCTTCTTGAATGGTTATCGACCAAGAAAACCACAAGAAAGACCCTGACAGTGAACCATTCTAGCTCTGCCTGCGTGCTGCCCGCAGCACCAAGGAAACCCAAAGAACCACTCCCCGTGGATGCCGCCGAGAACCTGGTGGCCAGCTCCTGCGGGACCGGCCCATGGTGCAACAGGGCCGACGCCTTC
>NZ_QMKQ01000008.1 GCF_003287975.1 Arthrobacter sp. AQ5-05 | reverse complement strand
ACCTCGACCTCGGTCCTCAACTGCGTGATCAGCACGTCGCGTTCGGCCAGCTGAAGCAGCAACGACTCGATCCGGGCATCGCGTTTGGCCAAGGCGGCATCACGTTCCTCCAGCCGGGCCAGCAACGCCTGGACCGTGGGAACCCCGGATGCCTCGGACATGAGAACCCGCCAACCTTCAGGTGGTGCCTAACTGCCTGCGAACACCTTCAGGATCCACCCGGCACCCCGTAAAACCGCGACAACACGCCGTACCGACCCCCTGACTAGTTACCCTTGCGGGTTGAATCTGTGCGGAAATCGTGGATTGGCTGATCGCAGGAGCGGGCGGTGTTTCGCGCTCATTCCTGAATGAAATGTCATGCTTTGAGGCCGAAGACTGCCTCGATCTCGACTAGTGAATTCGCGGGGAGCATCCGAACTCCGAGGGCCGTACGTGCGTGCCGGCCGGCATCGTCGAGGACGGTGCGCAATAGTTTTGAGGCACCATCGATCACTCGCGGCTGGTCGAAGAAGTCTGACGCGCTGGCGACGTACCCGTTGATCTTCAGTAGGCGATCAACTCGCTCGAGACCCACATTCGCTTCGACCTGAGCGAGAAGGTTGAGGGCGCATAGTTCGGCGGCGAGGATGCCGTCTGCTAGTAGCCTGTCAGTGGTCATGGTGCCGGTGTACTCAATCGTTCCGTTGCGGCGAGGAATTTGCCCCGAGACAAACAAGAGCGTGCCCCATTGGGTGGTTGCCTCATAGGCATATTTTGGCGCTGCGGCGGTGGGGAGTTCTAGGCCAAGGTCTGTAAGGCGGGAAGAGATTTTCGGATCCATGATGATTCTCCGGTTCAAAATTGAGTTGCCGTATACACGGAAGATTCCGTGGAATGGATGGCTGTCGGGCGGGATATGGGCCCAGGTCGAGCGTGGCGGACGCTGCGCGAAGCGGATCGCTGCCAGAGTGACGCAGAAAGCTAAACAGCTAAAGAGTGACTTGTCCAACACCGTTGTCATATTTTGTTTTGATAGTTGCAGAACTAGATTTTGCATCATCACATGTCAAATAATGATTCAAGTCAGATGGTTTCGGGAGTCCAATGCCAGCTGTGGACAACGAGGAGTAGAGAGATAATACGGCGGGTACATGCCTGCCGGCTCTGGAAATTGGTCTTGGATGCAGGCACAGTGGGTTCGGAATCTCTACGTGGGGCGGGGGTCACTTGGGTGCGCCCGACATCGAATCTACAGTTTGCGGAAAATCCATCTAAGCGTCGTCATCGGCGGGGCAGCCAGGCTCCCAGCAGTACGCAAGTTCTCGCCAGAAGCCTGGATGGTTGCACTTATTCTCGATGGTAGTGTTGCGCACTATGTTCTCATTGGATCAATTGCGGGCTTTTGTTGCTGTTGCGGAAGAACTTCACTTCGGTCGAGCAGCTGAACGCCTTAACATGACGCAGCCTCCGTTGAGTCGGCAGATTCAAAAGCTGGAGAAGAGCATCAAGGTGCAGCTCTTTCATCGGGACAATCGACATGTGGCACTTACTCCTGCCGGAAAGGCCTTCCTTACCGAAGCCCGCAGCTTGCTGGCCCATGCCCAAAGCGCCCCGGATCTAGCCCGCCGAATTTCCGACGGTTCCAGCGGACTGATCCGTATTGGTTTTACAGCTGGTTCGAGTTTCGGCCTTTTGGGAAAGCTCTTGGCAGAGATCACCGAGGAACTAGACGGCATTTCCATTGACCTGCGGGAAATGGTGTCAAGCGAACAACACAGCTCGCTTGAATTGGGGCAGATCGATATTGGATTGGGTCGACCGCCGGTTGATACAAGAGTGTTCGACACGATGACAGTCGAACGTGAAGAACTAGTGGTAGCAGTCCCTTCTGGGCACAAACTGTGTTCGCTCGGTCGACCAGTCACCCCGTGCGACATTGCTGCCGAGCCCATGGTGATGCATTCGCCCATCAAGGCGCGATACTTTTATGATCTTTCAGTTCGTGCGGTGCCGACCAGTAGTGACAACGTGGCTCACACGGCGAGCCAAATCTTGACGATAATTGCCTTGGTCTCTGGAGGTCATGGCATAGCGATGGTTCCCGAGTCAAGCAAAGTCATGGGTTATCAAGGTGTTCAGTATCTTGAGTTCAAGGGAGATATTCACACGCCCGTGGAACTTCAAGCTGTGTGGAAAAAGGGATTTGACAACCCCGCACTCGGACGGGTCCTTGATTTGCTTGAGCGCCGTTTCACAGAGATGACCACTGAATAGAAGAAGTAGACCGACTGCCGTGGCTTTCTAGATTGCCATCCTGGTTTTCACATGGGTCTGCAGAGATTGGACAAGGGCATCCTGAGCAAAGGATTACAGTTCACGTACGGCTGCTGACGGGGGTGCTTGAGCTGGAAATCCAACCGTTCGCTGATTCATCGGCTGGTCGAGACGAAGCATGGTCCAGACTCTGTGGCCAAGCAGGCATACTGCCAAATCTTAGCCGAGTGGTGTTCCACTTATGGCTGTGGCAAATGAGACGCGGTGAGAACCGCTCCCATTTACTTCGTCTCTGTGGGTAGCAGCAGCCTCGTGAACCTCAATACATGTGAGGCCACTCTGCATTTCAGTGGCCAAATGGGCTACTGAAGTTGCTGACCCAAGATGCGAGCGGGACATTCGGGAGTTTTCGCTGACAGGCAGAGGCAGGGCAGGGTCTTCACATAACGGGGGCTACAGCTGCACTGCGGCATTCGACCGGCACGGGCATGAAGCGACGCCGGAATGCTCCGACACCACCTCGTGCCCTGACCCCGGCGTTTCACGCGCTCAGCCCAGCTCGCTGGGGGAAAACCACTTGGTGCCCACGGGCAGCAGCCGTAGGGTTGGGGGATCAAGTTCTTGGCCGAACCCGGACGGAAAAGACCATGGCCACGTTTCATCAGCTCCACCACGGCGATGCGCCGCTCCTGCTGCCCAACGCGTGGGACCTCGGCTCTGCCCTGGCCTTCGCGCAGGCGGGCTACCCGGCCGTCGGCACTACCAGCTTCGGCATCGCGGCCAGCGCCGGGATGCCCGACGGTGAGCGCGCCAGCAGGGATGCCACCATGGCCCTGGCCGCGCAGCTGGTCCGGTTGCCGGTGCCTGTCACCACCGACATCGAGGACGGCTACTCCGAGGACCCCGAAGAAGTCGCCGTCCTGGTGGCCGAATTGGCGGCACTGGGCGTCGCCGGGGTCAACCTCGAGGACAGCTTCTCCGGCCGCCTGGTGGATCCGGCGGCCTTCGCCGCCAAGATCGGCGCGGTCAAACGGGCCGCCCCCGGGATCTTCGTCAATGCCAGGGTGGACAACTACTGGTTTGGCGAACAGGCGAGCGTGGCGGGGGTCCTGGACCGGGCACGGGCCTATGCCGAGGCCGGGGCCGACGGGATCTTCGTCCCCGGGATTGCGAGCGGTCAGGACATCCGCGGCATCACTTCAGGGATCGGTTTGCCGGTCAACGTGCTGGCGCATCCAACCCTGGGCGTTGCCGAGCTGGGCAGGCTGGGGGTCCGGCGCGTAAGTTCCGGCTCCCTGCCCTATCGCGCGTCGGTGGATGCGGCAGTGGACGTGGTCAACGCCCTGCGCGGGGGCAAGCCGGCGCCGGCCGCCACGCCGTATGGGCAGATGCAGGCACGCCTCGTGGCGTTCCGCCAAACGCTGCCCGAATGATTCCCGAACACGGCAGCCGCCTTCGGAACCGCACGGAGAAGGGGGCCGGTGCCACCCGGCAGCTAGGCACGGGCGGGCGTGGGCCGCGTGAAGGCGGCGTCCAGCAATTCACGGGTGCGACGTGCGGTCTCCGCGTCGCGAATGCCCAGCCTGGCCACGAGATCGCCCAAGCGGTCGATGTGCGCCAGGTAGTCGGCGCCGAGTCGCTGGGCAAGCGGCCGGGCAGCGAGGTCTTCTGCCATGCGCCACGCCACCGCCACGGCCCGTTCGAAGATCCGTTGGTCGGCCTCGGCGCTGGTGGCGGCCGGCCCTGCACCAAGCACCGCCACGGTGTTGAGCCGCGAATCGTCCAGGCCCAGGGCCAGGGCTTCGAGTTCACGTCGTATGGTGCGCAGCGCGGCGGCATTGCGGCCGAAGCGTCCCAGCCGCATCGAGATGGCACCGCCATAGACGAGGACCTGCACCAGCGTGGTCAGCGCCAAGGCAAAGGCGAGCGTCAGCAGCCAGTGGAGCAGTGTTTTGTTGATCTCGTGGTGCGTGTACCCGTTGCCCTGCAGCCCGCGGGACAAGGCATGGATGGTTGAGGCCACTTGGTGGTCCTGCGGTTCCGCCCAAAAGAAGTTGCCGTAGACCCAAGAGCCGTCGTTCAAGGTGCTGTTGCCGCCCACGGATACGGTTCCGGTGATGTGGACGGGGAAGTGCACGACGCCACCGGGGATGGTCCACACGGGAATGATGGCCTGGTGGGGGAGAAGCTCTCCGGTGGCGGGATCAACCAGGTGCGGGAGTTCGGACTTGATCCGCCACAAGGCGTCCAAGAGCACCAGCGGGTCGATCTTGTCCGCGGCCAGGGTCTGTTTCGGGACCTTGGCCGCATCCACTCGCAGGTAGTCACCGGCATCGCGGACCGCCAGGGTAATGTCCACCCGCTCGGTGAACTTGTCGTCCAGCGCGCTGCGGATTCCGGCCTCGTTCAGGCCCGGGATTTGCCCGTCGATGGCCAAGGAATGGGTTTTCTGCGTGCCGGTGAGCATCCACGAGGGGCGTACGGTGACCCGGTCGCTGACCACGCCACCGACCAACACGGAAACCAGCACAATCAGGACAAAGCCCATGAGCCAGAGGCCCGGAGAACCCATAAACGGCATCTTCGGGCTTGGGCGTTGGCGGATGCCGGACGGTTCCCGGAGGCCGGCGGTCTGCGACAGTGGACCAAAAAGTGAGCGCGCGGCGGCATTGGCTTCGTCCAAGGCGGCCAAGGCACGGCGTGAACCGTCGGCCGACATGCCCAGTCCCGCTCGCAGTTCCGAGAGGTCCTCCCGAGCGTAGGCCGGTGCACGGACCCGTCCCCGGCGGGTGCGGCGCAAAGATCGGTCCACGGCTGCGGCGCTGCGTTCCAATGTGCGCTCGGCGTTTTCCCAGGCCGCCACGGCCTGGACTGAGTTCGACTTGCGTGCGCCGGCGGTGAGCAGCGAGGCTGCGGCAGCGGAGAGGGCCCGAATCTGCTTGCGCGGCACGGAACCGGAGGGCACGGCGTGCAGCCGCGCCAGCAATTCGCGGGCGGCAAGGTTCAGGGGTGCTGCGAGGCGGTCCAGCGTGGACTCGCTCCCGGCCAACCGGCCCAGCACCGAACCTGCCCCCATCAAGGCGTCCGCCTGGATGGCGAGGTTATTGGCCGCTTCTTCAAAGGCGGCCACGAGCCTGGCGGTCTGTGGGGCCAACGATCGCCTGACCGAATAGGCGGCCTCAACGACGGGGTCTTCGGTTCGCGCCAAGTCGAGGGAGGTGTCGCGGATCTGGTTCCAAGCCGCGGTGAATCCCGGAGGCCGGCGATCCGGGCCAGCTGCCAAATAGGTGACCTCGAGCGCCTCCAAATCCAGGACCACGCGAGCGAGCTGGTGTTGGGCCGTGGTCAGCCTGCGAAAGAGGAATTCACGGCGCATTCGGCGGGGCAGGGAAATAGCCAGGGACAGGACCGTCAGCAGCAGCCCCAGAGCTGTCCCCGAGACCCAAAATATCGGCGATCGGGTGGGTCCGTCATCGAGCAGCTCTGCTGCGCGCTTTGCCGCCGCTGCCACGGCGGCCGGGCCGTGTCCCAGACCCACGTTCTGTACGTAGGCACGCTCGACCGCGAAACTGTTGGCGTAGTGCCGGCTCCCGTCGGAGCCGACGGGGTAGATCACGACCTTCCCCAGCCGCGGCCCCGGGGCGTAGCTGTGTGCCTCCTCGAAGATGGCGGTACTCAAGACGAGGTCGGCCCCCGGATCCTGCCGTCCTGTCGCCTCGTCGCTGGTGAGCTGCCGATTGGTGACCTTGATGCGCAGGGGCTTCCATGCATGGAGGGGTTCGGAAAGTGTTGCATTGACGGTTGCCTGCGAAATGTTCCACGGATGGTCGCCTTCCACGGTGATTTCGACGGGTTCGGAAGGCTGTGCAGTGACGGCAGTGAACCCCACGCAGCCAAAAACGAGGGTGCCGATCCCGAGGACCATGGAGAGCCAGGGAAGGCCAAAGCGCGGTTTCTTGCGGGCGCGGATCAACTGCGTGGTCATGGGCTCGATCGTGGGGATGGAGGGTGGGATTCCCCCACCCTAACGGCCTATGAACAAAGTAGGGCCACTCATGACAAGGCACCTGACTTGCGTGAATCGAAAATCCTGCCGTACCCGCGCGTTTTCGCGGAGGCGGGCCGCATTCGGCGGGACCGGATTCCACGCACGGGTCTTGCTACGGGGTGTCCGATTCGCCCGTGTCGTCCGGGGCGGGGTCCTCGATGGCCTTGATGCCGACCAGTCACTCGATTACGACCTGCTTCATGGCTTCGTTCTTGAACGTGTACCAGTCCTCGCGTTCCTTGGGAAAGTATTCCAGGGCGTCCCTGAAGTGCCGGAAGGGCTTGCTGCGGACCAGCGCCTGCTCCAGTTTCTTCCGGGCCTCGCCGTCGGTAAGGCCCATGGTGAAGTCCTCCATGTGCCGGTAGGACTCGTAGGATTCAAGGCGGTCGACATAGGCGTAGTTTCCCTCGTCGATCTCCTCCTCCGTGAGGTCTTCGTCGAGCCCCGGCACGACGACTTCCCCGGTATCGAGGTTGAGGTAGTAGTCGTGGCCCATGGAGCGGTCGTTCTGCATGGCCCAGGCAATTTCTTCCAGATCCAGGTCCTCGAGTTTCAGCATCATGCTTCCTTGGCTCGCGTCGGTGCGCTGTTCCCTTTCAGCCTTGCGCTTGGGCCGTGTACGCGCAAGGTAGGCAAGGGAGATAAACCTGCCAGCATGGCGCTGGCGCAAACCCGGGCCTCGATGTCTCCGGCGCTACTGCCCACCACTCGGTCCATAGAGGTCCAGGAGGTCGAGGCCGGTGACCCTGCCCTCCTGAAAAGCGAACGCCATGAGGGACAGGACCCGTCCCGTGCGACACCGCGGCCACCACCGGTCTTTGGGCGGAGTTCATAACCGGGCAGGACACTCCCGCGCACCGACCCAGGCGACGACTGCTTCTACCGTGCGGAGACGGGGATCCGCAGTGGCGTTTCCGCGGTCCGCCCGGCCAGCACGGCAATGACGTTGCGGGCCGGCAGTGCCATGTATTCGCGCAGCGAGGCGTTGGAGCGGTAGGCGGTGTGCGGGGTGACGATCGCCGAGGGGTGGGTCAGCAGCGGGTGGTTCGCCGGTGCCGGTTCCTGGGCCAGCACATCGAGCATGGCCCCGGCCAGGTGGCCGGAATCCAGCGCTTCGAGCAGCGCGGATTCGTCGACGAGCCCGCCGCGGGCGACATTGACCAGGTAGGAGCCGGCCGGCATGGCCGCCAACGCCCGGGCGTCGATGAGGTTTTCGGTTTCGCCGGTGAGCGGGGTGTGCAGGCTGAGCACGTTCGAGCCTGCCAGCACCTCGTCCAGCTCGACCCGGCGCACACCGTCTGGCCAGCACTCGGTGGGGGTGAACGGGTCGTAGGCGATGACTTCCTTGAACACCGGTTCGGCAATGTTCGCAAGGTATTGGGCGATCCTCCCGAAGCCCACCAGTCCCAGCGTGAGGGTTTCAAGCCGCGGGGGCACCGGCAGCCCGGCCCCGGTCCAGTCACCGGCCCACGCCAGGGCCTGGGAACGGGGAAGCTGGCGAACCAGGGCCAGCATCCCGGCGAACGCGTGGGTTGCCACGTCCGCCGTCGCGGCGGAGGGCACGGTGCACACCGTGATTCCCGCGTCGGTCGCCGCCTGCACATCGACCATGTCGAATCCCGCGGACATGGTGGCAACGACCTTCAGCTGGGGCAATGCGGCAATCATCGATGCATCAAGCGAGGCGTAGCCCAGGATGATTCCGGCGCACTGGCGCGCGGCGGCAAGGATTTGCCCGCGGTCGCGGGAGTCCAGGTAGGTGGCTTCGATGCCCGCCTCGGCGAGCAGGTCCAGTGCGATGGTGTGGTCCAGGTCTGCGGCGTCGGTGATCAGCACGCGGGGTGTGGCTGGCAAGGGGAAACTCCTGGTTCGGGTCAAGGGAAAGGGTGCGCATACACCGGTGGGGTTGCGGGATTGAAGGCTTGCTTCCCCACAACCCCACCGGTTGACTGCTGTTTATGCAGTGCCGTTTAGTTGAACAACGCCATCGGCACGTGGATCAGCTGCACGCCGCCGGCCTCCAGCGCCGTGCGGATGGCCGGGGCCAGCTCGGAGGAAGCCGCGAGCTTCGTCCCGGTGCCGCCGAACGCGGTGGCCAGGGCGGCCCAGTCGGGCTGCACCAGGTCCACGCCCACCGGGGTGATGGCGCGGTCCAGCTCGTTCTGCTTGATCTCTCCGTAGCCGCCGTTGTCCGCGCAGACCACCACGAGGTCCAGGCGCTGTTCCACCGCGGTGGCCAGTTCCTGGATGGCGAACATCAGCGCGCCGTCGCCGATCACGCAGACCACCGGGCGCTCCGGGGCGCCGATGCGCGCCCCGATGGACGCCGGCAGGCCGTAGCCGAGCGTTGCGTAGGCGGGGGTGTACAGCAGCGAGTGCGGGGCATCCTGCGGGACGAAGCTTGCGGTGCCCAGGTAGGTGGCCTGCGAGGAGTCCCCGCCGATGATGGTGTTGGCCGGGACCGCGGAGGCAACCTGCTCGGCCAGTGCGGCGAAGGCCGGGGACAGGGCCCTGGCATCCTCGCGCATCTGGTCGCGCAATGCGGTCAGCTGCGGTGCGGCGGGGGCACCGTGGTCTCCCAACGCGGCGAGCAGCTGCGGCACGATGGCCGCGCAGTCGCCCACCAGGCCGAGGTCCGCGGCGAGGTTTTTGTCCAGCTGGGTCTCGAGGATGTCCACGCGCACCACGGTGCCCGAGGGGTTCAACCTATTGAACCAGAGCTCGGCGTCTCCCACCTTGGAACCGAGCACCAGCAGCACGTCGGCGTCCTCGCAGAACTTCTGTGCAACATCCAGCCGGATGTCCGAACCCAGGGACAGCGGATGCGATTCGGGGATCGCGCCCTTGCCGTTCAGCGTGGTCACCACCGGTGCCTGCAGTTTCTCGGCCAGCGCCAACACGTCGGCCCCGGCACGCAGTGAACCGCCGCCGGCCAGGATGACCGGGTTGGCGGCGGTGCGCAGCGCCTCGGCCGCCTTGGCAAGCGCAGCGGCGTCGGCCTGCTTGGGGGTACGTTTCGCCACCGCTTCAAGCAGCTGCGAAGGCGCGTCCGAGGGACCCTCGAGGATGTTCAACGGGATCTCGATGTGGATCGGGCGCGGACGGGAGTAGCGGAACAGTTCAAAGGCGTCATGGATGGCCTGGACCGCCTCGGTGCCGGAGGCCACGCGGCGGGACCACTCGACGATGGCGCCCACGGCACCGGTGGCGTCCTTGGTCTCGTGCAGCGAACCGATGTCCGCGAATTCCTCGCCCACCGGCACGCCGGGGGAGAGGATGACCAGCGGGCGGGACTCGCAGTAGGCTGTGCCCGCCGCGGAGAGTGCGTTGAGCAGTCCGGGCCCCGAGGTGGTGATGACCACGCCGGGCAGGCCTGTTTGCTGGGCCCAGCCGTCGGCGCCGTAGCCGGCACCCTGCTCGTGGCGGTTGGTGACCGGTCGGATTCCCAGCGGGGCCAGGTGGCGGTAGAACTCGAGGTTGTGGGTTCCGGGGATCCCGAAGATGGTGTCGATGCCGTAGTTGCGCAGCACCGTCATCACGTCCAGGCCGGCGTTGTTGGCCACGACGCCCTCGGGCAGCTCGATGGTGGAGGTGGTTTCCGGGTTAGACATGTTCGAGTTCCTTTTCCACGGAGGTTGAGCGGTCGGCGGTGAAATGGCAGATGCCGCCCACCCAGGTTTCCAGCACACGGATTTCGGCGATTGCACCGGCCTGAACGGCCAAGGGGTCCGCGGCCAACACGGCGAAGTCGGCGCGCTTGCCGGCAACCAGGGAGCCCAGGTCGTCCTCGCGGCCCATCGCGAAGGCCGCATTGATGGTGTGGGCCTCCAATGCCTGGCGTGCGGTGATGAGCAGCTCGTCGCCGCCGAGCTTGTGGCCCTGGCGGGTCACGCGGGTGACTGCGGCCTGGATGGCCTCCAGCGGCAGCGGCTCGGCCACCGGGGCGTCGGAGGAAATGGTGACCTTGACACCCGCGTCGATGAATTCGCCCAGCGGGTTGAAGCGCTCGCCGGGGGTGCCGATCGCCTCGGTGACGCCCTCGCCCCAGTTGTAGTAGTGCTGCGGCTGGTTCACCGGGTGGATGCCCGCCGCGGCCATGCGGGTGATCTGTTCCGCGGTTGGGAGGCCGCAGTGCTCGATCCGGTGGCGCGCGTCGGAGTCCGGGCGTTGCCCCTGGGCCGCCTCGATGGCGGAGATGACCATTTCCAGCGCGGTGGGGGACTGGGCGTGGGTCGCGGTCTGCAGACCCAGTCGGTGCGCCTTGGCGATGAGCTCGGCGTAGGCGGCGGGCTCGTGGTAGAGCTGGCCGGTGCGGCAGGGGTCGCCCACATAGCCGTCGGGGAAGTAGGCGGTCCAGCCGCCCAGGGTGCCGTCGGCGTAGAACTTGAAGCCGGAGAAGCTCAGCTGCGCGTTGCCGAAGGCCCCGTGCATGCCCATCTCGGACGCCTCGTCCAAAAGGTGCGAGAGCAGGTACATGCCCACGCGGATCTTGAGCTGGTTGGCGCTTGCCATGCGCAGGTACATGTCGAATTCGCGGCGCGAGACCTGGGCGTCGCCAACGGTGGTCACCCCTCCTGCCAGGAAGCCCTCCTGGGCGATCTGCAGCTGCCGCAGGTGTTCCTCGGGGGCGTCGGCCAGGTGGAAGTTGGGACCGTGGTGCCCGATCTTCACGCCCTCGAGCCCGGTGAGGATGTTGCAGGCGGCGTCGGAGAGTTCGCCGGTGAGCTCGCCGTGCCCGTCTCGGAAGAATTCGCCGCCGGCCGGGTTCTCGGTGTCCCTGGTGACCCCGTGCAGCTTGAAGGTGTGGTTGTTCACGACCCCGCCGTGGCCCGAGGCGTTCATCAGGTAGACCTCGCGGTCGCTGGCGACCTCGTCGAGTTCCGCGGCGGTGGGGTGGCGCTGCTCAACCAGGTTGGTCTGTTCGTAGCCGTAGCCGCGCACCGGCAGCCCGTTGGGGGTCTGTGCGGCGCGTTCCTTGAGCAGCGCAATGATCTCCGGGATGCTCTTGGCCTGCTCCGGCCCGCAGTCGACCCAGGTCTTCAGCTGCCCGTACATCAACGGGTGGGCGTGGGCGTCGATGAAGCCCGGGACCACCGTGGCGTCACCGAAATCCTGCACGCGCGGTTCCGGCAGTCCCAGTTCGGTGGCAGCTTTGCGGCATTGCACCTCGGTGCCGACGGCCAGCAGGTGCCCGTCGTGCAGCAGCATCGCGGTGGCGACGGGGGCGGCCCCATCCATGGTGTGGATGGTGGATGCGGTGACCAGCTGCGGGATGAAGGTGCGTGCCGGTGCGTCGAAGGTCTGCAGTTTTCTCATGGTCAGGCCCCAATCGTTTCGTTCGTGGTGACGCGTCCGGAGTCGGCGGCTTCGGAGTACGGCTCCTCGTCGCGGTGCTGCGGTGCGAAGTACAGGCAGAAGATGCTCAGCGTCCCCATGCCCAGGAAGACCGCAAGGACCGGCCAGATGCTGCCGGTGGTTGCGTAGAGCAGGGTCGCGGCCAGCGGGGAGAGTCCTCCCCAGAAGGCGGCGGCAATGCCGTTGGACAGCGAGATGGAGGTGTAGCGGGCCTGCGGCGGGAACAGCTGGGACATGATCGTGGCCATCGGCGCGTAGGTCGCGGTCATCATCAGGCGCATGGCGCAGAAGGCCACGAAGAGCAGCCATTCGGGTCCGCTGGACATGACCAGGAATTGCGGGATCACCAGGATCATGGAGCCGAGCAGGCCAACGAACATGACGCGCTTGCGGCCCCACCTATCGCCCAGCCAGGCAACACCGAGGGTCGCCACGAGCTCCACCAGCGCGGCCAGCGCCAGGGCGTTGAGGACCAAGGTCTCGTCCAGGCCCACCGACGGGTCGGTGCCGTAGGCGGTGGCGAAGGTGGTGGTCAGCTGGTAGCCGCCGGTGGACAGCGGCAGCAGGCCGATGCCCAGCACGATCGGTTTCCAGTTCTTCACGATGGCGGTCTTCAGCGGCAGGGCCTGGGCGACGCCCTCGACCTTGGCCTCGAAGACCGGGGATTCCTCGACCCGGTTCCGGACCCAGAAGCCCACCAGGATCAGCACGAAGGAGAGCAGGAACGGGATGCGCCAGCCGCCGTTCATCAGGAAGTCGTCCCCGCGGGAGGTCAGGGCGCTGAACATCAGCGTGGCCATCAGTGCGCCGGCGGGGTTGCCCAGCTGGGCGAAGCCGCCGTAGAAGGTCTTGTGCTTTTCGGGGGCGTGCTCGACGGCCATCAGGACCGCGCCTCCCCATTCGCCGCCCACGGCCAGGCCCTGCAGTGCGCGCAGGACGATCAGCAGTGCCGGCGCCCAGACGCCGATGCTGGCGTAGGTGGGAAGCAGACCGACCAATGCGGTGGATACTCCCATGACCAGCAGCGTGATGACCAGGGACGGGCGGCGCCCGAACTTGTCACCGATGTGCCCGAAGATGATTCCGCCCAGCGGGCGGACGGCAAAGCCGACGGCGTAGGTCGCGAAGGCCGCGGCCACACCGACCATGCGGTCGGCCTCGGGGAAGAACAACGGCCCGAAGACCAGGGCCGCCGCCGTGGCGTAGATGTAGAAGTCGTACCATTCGATGGCCGTGCCGACGAATGCGGCCATGCCTGCCCGTCGTGCACGGGCGTGACTGAATTCTTTCACTGCGGCCCTATTTTTTTCCATGGGAGATTCCACCTTTTCCAGCTCTAGCCAGAACTTGTCTGTGATGCGGACTACTGTAACCACGGAAAAGCGTGACGGCAAACACAATAAATGCGCTCATCGTGCGGTAATCTTCACTATTGTATGGCTCGATCAGTGTTCGAGCTCCGGAGAAAATAATCCATGCACCGTTACGCAGTTTTTGTTCCAGAGTCGAAACATACCTGAGAAAGGAAGGCGCCATGAAGGACCCGCGAAACATTGACACCGCGATCATCCGCGCACTGCAGGTCGATGGCCGCGCCAGTTTCCTCGACATCGCCAAGGACCTTGGTGCGCCGCGGGCGACGGTGGCCACGCGGGTGCAGCAGCTGCTGGATGCGGGCACGGTTCGGGTCATCGCGGCAGTTGACCCCTCGTTCCTGGGCCAGCGGGTCATCGCCCACGTCTCGGTCGTGGCCGAGGGACCGGTGCGGGTCATCGCCAACGGCCTGGTGCAAGACTCGGATTCGGTGCTGGTTTCGGCGGTCGGCGGCGACCACGACCTGATTGCCGAATTCCGGGTGGCCAACCA
This sequence comes from Arthrobacter sp. AQ5-05, assembly GCF_003287975.1. Taxonomy (GTDB): domain Bacteria; phylum Actinomycetota; class Actinomycetes; order Actinomycetales; family Micrococcaceae; genus Paeniglutamicibacter. Next base: position 125,607 of record NZ_QMKQ01000008.1, on the reverse strand, counting down.
CGAGGAACTGCACCGAAGGCTGGCGGACGTGCGGCGGCTGCCGGGGGTGGCCAAGATCGACACCCTGATCTACACCTCGGTCATCAAGGGCTTTTTCATCTCCAAATACACCGGTGACGCGGCGATCGATGCCATGGACACCCGGCTGATCGAGCTGCTGCAGGCCGACGGGCGGAGCAGTTACCGGCAGATGGCCGGAAGCGTGGGACTGTCGGCCACCGCGGTGCGCACCCGCGTCCAGAGGCTGCTGGAGGCGAGGATCATCAAGATCAGTGCGGTCGAGGCACGCGGCGCACACGGACGGCAGTTGTCCATGGGGGTGGGGCTGAACATCGATGGAGACCACGACGAGGTGATCGGGCTGCTGCGGACCTCGAGCGACATCGAGTTCGCCGCCGAGACGGTGGGTAGGTTCGATGCCGTGGCGACGCTGGTGGGCCAGTCGCCGGCTGCGCTGTTTCAAACCCTCGAGGTCCTGCGTGCGCTACCGGGAATCAAGCGCACCGTGTCCTGGTCGCACCTGGACGTGCTCAAGGAGGACTACGCTCGGCGGGTGTAGTGGGCCTGGTTGCGGCAGGACTCCGGTGGAGTCCTGACACAACCCCAGGTCGCTACTTCTTGCCGACCTTGGAGAACAGCGCACGGACCGCTGCGGCCACGGCAGTGGCCAGCGTCGGGTCGACGACCGGGGCGAAGAATGGCGAGTGGTTGGCCGGCGGATGCTCCGAGGCCACGGTGTCGGCGTCGAACCCGCCGAAGAACCAGTACACCGAGGGAACCCCGAGGGCATCGGCCAGCGCGCCGAAGTCCTCGCTGCCCATCACCGGGGTGCCGGCCAGCACCCGTTCGGCACCGAACTCGTCGCGGAACTGCGCTTCAAGCAACGCGGTCTGGGTCGGGTCGTTGTGCAATGGCGGGAAGTTGGAGATGTCCTCGATGGTTGGCTCCGGGGCCCCGGAGGCGGCCGCTTCGGCGGCGATGATGCGCCGGATCGAGGACAGCACCGTCTCGCGGACCGCCGGCTCAAAGGTGCGCACGTTCAGCGTGAACACCGCGCGGTCCGGGATCACGTTCTCCTTCAGGCCCGCGTGGAAGGACCCGATGGTCACCACTGCGGCGGACTGCGGGGCCACCTGCCGCGAGACGATGGTCTGCAGGCGCAGCACCATCGCCGCACCCAGCACGATCGGGTCGATCGAGTGCTCCGGCATCGAACCGTGCGAGCCCTGCCCGTGGACGGTGACCTTGAAGGAATCCGCGGTGCTCATCGCGGCCCCCGCCATCAGCGACACGGTGCCGGCCAGCCCCGGCATCACGTGCTGGCCGTAGATGATCTCGGGCTTCGGGGCCTTGTCCCACAACCCGTCCTGAACCATCGCGCGCGCACCGGCGGCCGTTTCCTCCCCGGGCTGCAGCACAAACACGAGGGTGCCGGCCCAGTCGTCCTTGGCCCCGGCATAGAGGGCTGCGGTGGCCAGCGCCGAGGCCATGTGGGTGTCATGCCCGCAGGCATGCATGGTCGGGACCTCGGTGCCGTCCTCCAGGACGCCGGTGGCGGCGCTGGCATAGTCCAGTCCGGTGTCCTCGAGCACCGGAAGCCCGTCGGTGTCGGCGCGGAACCCGACAACCGGGCCCTGCCCGTTGCGCAGCACGCCCACCACGCCGGTGCCGCCGCAGCGGAACACCTCAAGCCCCAGGGCTTCAAGGCGCCCGGTGAGGTAGTCGGCGGTCCGGTGTTCCTGCATGGACAGCTCGGGATTGGCGTGCAGGTACTTGTAGGTCTCGATCATGTCCGCGGTCGAGTCCGCGGCCAGTGACAGGGCCTGCGGGATGGTGTTCGTCATGCTGTGTTGTTTCCTTGTCTTTTCGGTGGCGGCGGCAGAGCGGCGGGTGGCCGCTGCCGGTGGATGTCTTGTTGGTCGCTTGCCGGCGGGATGGGGGTCGGGGTGCTCAGTACACGGGGCCCTCCGGAAGCTCCGACTCCGCAGTGGTGTCCTCCGGGGAGCCGAGGGTCCTTCGGTCGCGCAGTACCCAGGCGAGCGCGGCGGTTGAAATCACGGCGACAGCCGTGGAGAACAGGCCGAAGGGCTTGTAGAGCTGAACAATGAAGACCACGACGACCGAGACCACCAGCGCGATCACGGCCGAGCGCGGGGCCTTCTGGCTCACGATGGCCTGCACGACCACCGCGCCCATGACCGTGGGCAGGATGTAGAACTGGACGGTCTGGATCATGTCACCAGGGATCACGCTGACCAGCCAGGTGCCCAACAGCCCGACAAAGATGAACAGCGAGGTCAGATGGACGGTGGCAGCGCCGCAGATCGCGGCGACGGAGGCCAGCTCGCCCTTGCGGGTTCCGGGCTTCACCCCGATGGTCGCCTGGGCGATCATGGCCGCCGGCAGCAGCTTGTTGGAGATGTTACCGATCATGAAGGCCTGGTACATCGAGGAAGCCCCGAGGATCGGGAAATAGGTCAGCGGCTCGACGATCCAGATCACGCCGAAGACCGCGGCCAGGGCGCCGAATGCCGTGAGGATCCCGGCGACCTCGATGTCCAGGCCGGCGAAGAAGACCAGGTAGGCGGGGGCGGCCAGGGAAAAGAACAGGCCCATGATCATGGTGATCCGTCCCCAGCGGGAAGTGGTCTTGTCGAAGGCGCCAAGCGCCTCGTGCAGCTCTGTGGCTTTGCTCATGATGTGCTCCTTGGGTTTCTTGGCGCTGCTTAGAGGCGGGTGGCGGCGTAGGTGATGGACAGGGAAAGGATGATGGCGATGCCCAGGGCCCATTCCTTGATCCACGGCCTGTTGACCTTCTTGGCAATGACCATCAGGACGGTCATGATCGCGGCCGAGGAGACGAAGGCGACCACATGGATCCATGACTTGGGCAACTCGCCGATGCCAAGGACCATGAAGGCCGCAACCATGGCGGCACCCGGGACGACCATCATGATGGCCGGGTTGACCTTGCGCAGCGCGGAGTCGCCCTTCTTCAGCAGCGGGGTCAGGATGAGGGTGGCGATCATCCACATCGCCCCGCCCAGACTCATGGCGGCCAGGGCAAGGCCGAAGACGGCCTGGGTATAGGTGGGCCCGCCGAGTTCTGCACCGGCGGAGTTGGCGGCAATGGCCGCGGCGGCGGTCTCGTAGGACACCGAGCCGATCAACCCGATGCGCACCAGCACCGCGGGGGTGCCGAAGACCGTCAGCAGGGCGACAGCCACCATGACCACGGCAAGCGAGGGACCCAGGGCGGAGATCGCGCCGGCGCGGAAGCTGGTCTTGAGTTCGGCCTGGCTCATCCCGATGTGGGGTGCGGCGATCCGCGCGGCCTTCATGTAGATGACAGACTGGACGACGATGACCAGGAAAACGCCGATGGCGCAGGCCCAAAGGACCGGGGAATTGGCCACGGCGAGGATGTCGGTTGAGTTGCTGTCCGCTGCTGTGCGCACTGCGGCTGGGAAGTTCATGAGGCTGGCCTACCGTTCATCGAAGGGTTCAAGGCGGAGGGTGCGGGTCGTGGGTGTTCCCGGTTGCCACCGTGCCCGTTCTGTTCTGAACCTGAAAGATCAGCCGCTGCGCGTGGCAGCGGCGTGCTTCGTTGGTGAGCCACCTGTCCCGGCGGCTGCTCCCCAGAATTTCCTCACGTGGCTGTTCCTGGTACCTGAGAGATTGCGGGTGCTTGCCCCTTCGGTGCCCGAGTGGTGTCCGGGACTCTCCAGCCACGTGTGATCGGAAGACTATTCAGTTGTGCGCGGAAGCCTTTCCGCGTGCGACCAGAATACTAGACCCGAGTCACAGTGACTCCTTTGTCTCTCCCGACCGAACGGTCGTGAATCGGGATCTCAAATCCGGCAGGGCCTGGCCTAGGGAGCCATGCTCGTCCAATTGCGATCGAGAAAGCCGAAGGTGCTCTGGAAGGTCCTGACGACCGGAGTGGTCCAACACCCTTTGAACCACAAACCCGTCACACGCGACATGACCGGACCTGATTCCGGCGGAATCGGCTGTGACATGGCCGGGATAGTATCCAGTCTTCAGGTGTGAGGCTGGGCTGTCGACTCGTGGGATAGGTTCTTAGGAGCGAATAAGTTGCCCCGCGGTCGACGGGGCTTGCGCGCGAAAAGGGGAATGCGCACGTGGCAATTCACGGTGACTATGTGGGAACCGCACTGGAAATCGTCTCCGGTGCACTTGCGACGTTCATGGCCGAGAAGCGCGCGGTGCGAACCGCGGCCGCAGGCTGGACGGGGTTGGTGGGGCAACTCGACCACGCCTTGGGAAATCCCGGCGTATCCACGGGCGGTGTTGATCTTGCCGCGCAATTGCGCCAGCTGTGCTCCGCCACCGAAGAGCACGGACTGTCGGAAGAGCAACGCCAGCAGGCGAATAGGCTCCTGGAAACCCACCAGGGTTGGGTGAACGGCACCGCCTTCACGGCGGCAGACATGCAGCGGGCCATGGAAACCAGCAAGAATTTTCTGGCCGGGCTGAACCTCGACTACTCGGCCGAGCAAGTGGCGGAACTGCTCCAAGCCTCGGCTACGGGCGACCAGCCACCGGCTTCCGGTCGAGGGCCAAGCCGCGGATCCATTTCGGTCGAGATTGCACACGGCAAATCGGTCAACTACGCCACGGCACACGCCCATGCCCGCATCCTCGAGCGGGTGGTGCTGGAGAACCGTGCAGGCCAATCCCGTTCGGTCCTGGTGACCGCCGTGGTGATGAGCGGGAACCTACCGGTCTCCGCCGTGGCCGATCGCCGCCTGGAACTTCCTGTCGGCGTGAGCACCCTCCATGACCTGGACGTGGTGCTGGATCCCGCGGCCTTTGCCCTGATCGATTCGAGGCGCCCGGGCATGCTGGTCGTTCGGGTGGCCGAGAACGGGAAGCTGGTTGCCGAGCAATCGAGCCCCATCGACGTGCTGCCGGCGAGCCACTGGCCCGGTGCCGGAACCCAGGCCAACGCCGAGCTGCTGGCGGCGTTCGTGCAACCGCAACACCCGTTGCTCACCGAGCTGCTTTCCGAGGCCGGCGACGTATTCCGGGCACGCACCGGCACCGTGAACCCCGACGGAGGACTCGGGGGAACCGAGCGGGTCGATGCGTCCGTCGAGTCCATCTTCGAGGTACTCGGCACCCGCGGCATCCGCCTCGGTGCCCGCCGGCGAACTGGGACCTGGCCGACCTGGGCGGGCAATACCTCCGCGGTGCCCACGAGGTCCTCACCGAGCGTGTGGGCTCCTCACTGGAAACCACGCTGCTTCTCTCCGCGCTGCTGGAAGCCGTGGGCATCAACTCGGTGATCTGGCTGGCCAAGGACCATGCATTCCTGGCCTATTGGCGCACACCGGACGGGGCCTTGCCAAGCAGCAGCCTGGATATCGAGGGAGCCGGGGCATTGGCAAACCTGGTGGCGGCGGGCCACCTGCGCATCATTGAGAGCACCGCCATCACCACCGACCGGCGCTCCTCCCTCGCAGTGTCCTCCGCCGCAACCATGCGCGAGTACGCCCAGGGTGCAGCCGCCGCCGAACACCTGGTGTTTGCCATAGACATCCGTGCCTCGAGGCGCAGCGGGATCACCCCGCTGCCTGCCCGCGGGCTTTCGGACAGCGGCAGGCCCGTCGTCATCGAGTACAAGGCGGCGGCCCCGGACACGCTGGCACGATTCTTCAAGGAAAAATCCGAGCGCCAGCGCTCGGTCCCGGTCTCCGCGGGCAAGCCGGCGCCGCCGCGCATCACCGCCTGGAAAAACGGGCTGCTGGATCTGTCCCTGCGCAACCGCCTGCTGAACTTCACCGAACGGGCACGCTTGCCGTTGGCCGTGCCCGAATCCGTGGTGGACGGTTTCGAGGACCTGGTCAACAACGGGCGGGCCTTCGAATTGCTGCCCGCCGACGAGATTTCCGCACTGGATGCCCAGCGCTACACCTCGGGCCCGGTGCTGCCCATCGAGCGCCGCATCGAACTGCTGCTCTCCCGCGGGAAGGTCTACACCAGGCTGGACGCGGACCGCTATCTGACCCGGCTTCGGCGGATGGCCAGTGAGGCCAAACGAATCGTCGAAGAGAATGGCGCCAACAACCTCTACCTGGCCGTGGGCTCGTTGAACTGGTCCCTGGACGGGCGGGCCCTGCGCTCTCCCTTGTTCCTGGTTCCCGTGCGCCTGTTGCCGGCCGGACGCGGGAAGCATTACCGCATCGAAATCGACGAGACCGGCACGTCCACCCCCAACTATTGCTTGAGTGAGAAGCTGCACGAGCAATTCGGACTGCGCATCCCCGGGTTCGAGGACCCGGTGCGCGACGAATCGGGAATCGACCTTGCCGCGGCGCTCACCGCCCTGCGCGAGGCGCTGGTGCGGGCCGAGCTTCCCTTCCACGTGGAGGGAACCGTGGACCTGGCGATCCTGCAATTCGCGAAATTCCGCATGTGGCGGGACCTGGATGAGAACTGGGAAACCTTCATGGACGCCCCGCTGGTGCGCCACCTGGTGCAAACCCCGACCAGTGAATTCATCGACCCGGCCGGCGCCGCCGGGACCGAACCAGCCATTGACCTGGACCGCCTGGCCGCCGCCTGCCCGGTACCCGCCGACGCATCCCAGCTCGAAGCCGTCGCCGCCGCCGGGCGCACCTTCGTGCTCGAGGGCCCTCCGGGCACCGGCAAATCCCAAACCATCACCAACTTGCTGGCCCACGCCATGGCCAACGGGCATCGGGTGCTCTTCGTGGCGGAGAAGCGGGCCGCGCTGGAGGTGGTGGCCAAGCGCCTGAACGAGGTGGGGCTGGGGGAATTCGCCCTGGACCTGCACGACAAGGGATCTTCCCCGAACGCGGTGAGGGCGCAGATCAAGGCGTCCCTCGACCACCTGGTCTTCGCCGATACGGCCGGGATGAAGCTGGCCACCGGCGACCTGGAAACCTCGGTCCGCCGGCTTGCCGGCTACGCCCACGACCTGCACGAGGCGAACCCTGCCGGCTACTCCGCCTACGGGGCACACAACGTGGCGCTGTCCATGGACCCCGACATCGAAGCCCTGCCGATCCCCGAGGCCTTTGCCGCGCAGGCCGGGGCGGCCGAGGATGCTGCGGTGCGCGAGGCGCTGCTCCGGCTGCCCGACACCGCCCAGGCGGCCAACCCGCGGCCCGAACACCCCTGGGGATTCATTGGCGGCCCACTCACCGATGAACAACAAGCCGCCCTGCTGGAATCCGCAGGCACCTTGGAACGAACCCTGGCCGGGGCAAACAACACACGAAACGACGACGGCGTTGCCGCCCTGGTTGACGGGGCCGGACACCCGGAAGACGTGGAACACCTGGCCGAGCTGCTGACCGGCGCAGTTCCGTTGCCGGTGCTCGATGCGGCCGCCACCTCCGCGTGGCAGGAGCGCTCCGCCGCGTTGCTGGCCGACGCCGTGGAACTGGCACAAACCATGGATTGGCTGCCAAATATTGTCGCACCCATTGTGTTGGAAAATGACCTTTTCCCGGTCCATGCAGCGGCCACCGAGGCCAATGGATTCGGCTTCCTTGGCCTGGGCCGCAAGAAGCGCCGGCTGAGGGTCATCGCCGAACACTTCGGCCCGCAGTGGGCGGGCACCGACGACGACGCCAAGAACCTTGTTTCCATCATCGAGTCATTGATCGAGGCGCGCGCCCGGTGCGCAAAACTCGTGGGAGGCTTCGGGGAGCTGCCGGGCCTGGAGCCGGGCGCCCATTGGAACCCCTTCGTTGACGGCGACATCGCCTCGGCGGCCGGGCAGCGCGAGAAACTCGTGCACCTGGCCGGTCTGCTCTCCGAAGTCGGGGCCTCGGGCACGGATGACCGGTATGTGGCCTTGCTGCGCGAGGTGCTGGGCAGGACTGCTCCGCTGCCGTCGGCGGCTGCCGGGGAATTGCGCGAGATCGCCGCGGCCTGGCAAGCATTGCGCGATTCGGTCCCAAGCAAGGCCCACACGCCGTCGGCCTGGACCGACGCACCGGGATTCCTGGGCAGATTTGGCCGCTCCGTCGATCAGCGCGGCGCCGGGAACCAGACCCGGCGGGACCTGGAACGCTGGAACGCGTTCGTCGAAAACCTTGAACCACTCAAGTCCCACGGACTCGATGCTGCCTGGGACCAACTGGCCACCGGGGCCTTCCCTGCAGCGGACGCGTTGCGTGGATTCATGCGCGGAACCGCCGAGTCGGCCCTGGCCGAAAGACTCTCGGCCAACGGATTCGATGCCTTCAACACCGAGAACCAGGCACGCACGATCCAACGATTCACCACCTCGTCCACCGCCCTGCGCAAGCACCTGGGCAAGTCCCTGCCCGAGCAGATCACCAGGCAACGTGCCCAAAGGTTGAAGAAGGCCGAGAGCCGCATGGGGGAGCTGGCCCGGCAACTCGAGCGACGCCGGGGAGGGCTGAGCGTGCGCCGCCTCATGGACTCCTATGGCGATTTGATCACCGCTATCCTGCCGTGCGTGCTGGTGAGCCCCGACTCCGCCGCCCGGTTCTTCCCGCCGCGGGCCGGTGAATTCGACATCGTGGTCTTCGACGAGGCCTCGCAGATCCGCGTTGCCGATGCCATCGGCACCCTGGGCCGGGCCAAGTCAGCGGTCATCGTGGGGGATTCCAAGCAGATGCCGCCCAGTTCCTTCGCCGAGGTGTCCATCGACCAGCAGGACGATGAGGAATCCGAGCTGCTGGTCACCGACGAGGAATCGATCCTGTCCGAGGCAGTCATGGCCCGGGTTCACCGCCGCTGGCTTTCCTGGCACTACCGCAGCCAGGACGAATCCCTGATCGCCTTCAGCAACAAGCACTATTACGCCGGCAAGCTCTCATCCTTCCCGTCCCCGCGCAACGGGGCCGCACTCACGGGAATCGACGGCTACGGCATTTCCCTTCGCCGGGTCCAGGGCACGTTCCACCGCACGGGCGCCGCCGGCATCCTGCGCACCAACCCGGTGGAGGCCGGGCACATCGTCGCGGAGGTCAAGGCGCGCTTCGATGCCTCACCGGAAGCCATCCCGTCCATCGGAGTGGTCACGTTCAACGCCCCGCAACGAGACCTGGTCGAGTCCCTGCTGCGCGATGACGCGGACGAACGCCTGGGCACTGCGTTGGATGCAGATGCCGAGGGATTGTTCGTGAAGAACCTGGAAAACGTGCAGGGCGACGAACGGGACGTGATCCTCTTTTCCACGGCCTTCAGCGCCAACGAACGCGGGCGGCTGCCGCTGAACTTCGGGCCGCTGAACAACATCGGTGGCGAACGCAGGTTGAACGTTGCGGTGACCCGCGCGCGGCGCCAGGTCGTGGTGTTCACCAGCTTCGACCCCACCGACCTGAGGGCCGAGGACTCCTCGGCGTTGGGCATCAAGCACCTGCGCGCCTACCTGGACCTGGCCGCCGAGGGGACCCACGCCCTGGGCAACGGTTCGCTGGCCGCAATCGCGCGTGACCGGCACCGCGAACAGGTCGCGGCGGCCCTGCGGACACGCGGACACCGGGTGGCCACCAACGTCGGGCTCTCGGATTTCAGGATCGATGCGACGGTTGCCAGCGCCGAGCGCCCGGACGAGCCGTTGATGGCGATCCTGCTCGATGGAGAACCGTGGGCGGCCCGCAAGACCGTGGGGGACCGCGACGGTTTGCCGCAGGAGATCCTGCGGAACCTGTTGGGCTGGGAATCGGTGGTGCGGATCTGGCTGCCGGCCTGGCTCCAGGATTCCGAAGCCGTCCTCGCGTCCATCGATGCCGAACTGGCAAAGGCTTCCACGGCTCGGATGGCCAAGGAAACGGCGCCACGCAAGGTTTCCTCGAATAATCGGAGAACCGGAAACCCGGCCTTGGCAGCAAACAATGCGTCGGAGACGGAAGTCAAAGTGCGGCCGCGCGGTTATCGGGGCAAGTCCGTGCCGTTCAAGCCCTGGGGTTCCCGCCAGGTCGGGACCGTCGAAGAGCTCGACGAGCTGAAAAGGACCGCGGGCAAGCGGAAGGCAGCCGCGCTGCTGGCCGAGATCGTGGAGAGGGAAGGGCCGATCCAACAACGGCGATTGGCCAGGCTGGCCATCAACGCCCATGGATTGGGCAGGGTTTCTGCGGCCCGGGAAAAGTCGATGCTTGCTGCATTGGACAAGAAGTCCTACGGCACCGACGCCGACGGATTCATCTGGCCCGCCGGGCAGGAACCCGCCCGGTGGATCGACTACCGGACCGGCTTCGCGGCACACGACCTGGGCATCGAGGAAATCAGCCCCCGGGAGATCTCCAACGTGATGTGTGCCCAGGCGGCACTGGGAGGGGAACCCGGTGTCGACGAGCTCAAGCGCTCGGCGATGGGGATCCTGGGGTACGGGCGCCTGACCGAGAAGGTATCAGCCGCCCTGCAGCAGGGGCTTGAGCTGGCGGTGCGTGAGCAGCGACTGGAATCCGTGGCCGGGACGATTCGCCCGGCAGCGTAGGGCGATTGCCGGCTCCCCGCATGGAGCCGGCAGCGAGGGCGCTTGGGCTGCGCCTTGCGGTCTTGGAGCCGTGGCGTGCTCTGCTGCTGCGTCCGGGGATTCATGGTTTCCGGGACCGCCAATGTGGTGCCGTCGCGCATCGTTCGGACGGTCCCGATGGAGGCGTGAGGAAAAGTACTCAAGTAACTTGATCAAGTTGGTTGTATGATTTAACGATGACTTCCGAAAACATACCGGACACCGGCTTCGTCAGGGAATTCCTCGAGGTTCTGCACCCCTTGTTGAGGAGGATGCGGGCCGAACGCACCCTCTCCCCGGGCAAGGTGGGAATCCTGCATCACCTCTCGCTGCACGGGCGTGCGACCAGCACGGAACTGGCTGCGGCGGTGCGGGTCAGCCCCCAGGCCATCTCGCTGGCGGCGCGTGAGCTCGAAGAAATGGCGTTCATCGAACGCGTCCCGGATGCCACCGACCGCCGCAGGACCTGGATCGTTCTCGCCGAAGCCGGCCGGTCGAAGCTGGAGGAAGAAGCACGGGCCGGCGAGGGCTGGATTGGCCGGGCCATCACCGAACAGCTGACCGACGACGAACGCAGGATCCTCAGGGAAGCCGTCCCGATCCTGGAAAAGATCGGCCTGGAGGCTCCGCATGGCTGAAACGCGTTCCCCCATGGTGCCGGCGTTGGTCTACGCGGCGCTTTCCACGGCCATTGTCAGCTCCTTGGGCATGTTGCTGGTGCCCTCGATTTCCCAGGAAATGGGGGTACCGGTCAGTACCGCACAATGGATGCTGACGCTGAACCTCCTGGCCGGTGCCATTGCCACACCGGTGATGGGCAGGCTCAGCGATGGCCCGCACAAGAAGAAGCTCCTGCTGGTATCCCTGGGGATCATCCTGGCCGGATCCATCATCGCCGCACTGGCCCCGAACTTCACGGTGTTCCTGATCGGACGCACCCTCCAGGGGCTGACCTACGGAATCGTCGCGGTGACAATCTCCCTGGCGCGCCGTTACGTGGATACCCCCAAGATCCAGGGAGCCATCTCCAGCCTCTCGGTCACGGTGGCCACCGGAATCGGCATTGGCTACCCGCTGACCGGAATCATCGCCGGGCTCACCGGTTTCAGATGGGCCTTTTGGTTTGCCGCCCTGTTCGTGCTCAGCGCCATCGTCGTGGTCATCCGGGTCATTCCCAACGGACCCGATGAGCATGCCGCGTCGATTCCCTTCGATTCCGCCGGCGCCACGCTGCTGGCCTTCGGGCTTGGCACCCTGCTGCTGGGGATCAGCGAAGGCCCCCGCTGGGGCTGGGGCTCGCCCTGGACCATTGGCATCCTGGCGGTCGCCGTGCTGCTGCTGTCCCTGTGGACCCGTGCGGAGCTGCGCAGCGGCCATCCGCTGATCAACCTGCGCGTGCTCGGCAACGGGGAGGTGCTGCTGGCAAACCTTACGGCCGTCGGGCTCGGCGCCGCGCTGTACATCGGCCTGTCGCTGGCAAGCCTCGTGGCCCAGGCTCCCGCATCCACCGGCTACGGCCTGTCCCTGCCCGTCTTCTGGGCAGGCTTCGTGATGTTCCCCTTGTCCGTGGGCAGCCTTGCGGCCAATCGCCTGGTGCGTCGGTTGGGCCACAAGTTCTCCTTGGCGACGCTGTTGCCGATCGGGGCGGCGTTGATGGCCCTCGCCGGAACGCTGCTGTGGCTGGTGCACGGCCGGCTCTGGGAAATCCTGCTGGGCATGCTGGTCTTCGGGTTGGGGATGGGCGCGGCCTATGCGGCCATGCCGGCGCTGATCGCCCGCAGCGTGGCCACCGAGGAACTGGGCAGCTCGGTGAGTTTCAACCAGGTCCTGCGCACCATCGGCAGCTCCTTCGGCACTGCCATCTCCGGTGCCGTCATCGCGGCGAACACCTCGGCCGACCACCACGCCACCGCCGCCGGAATCGACCTCACCTTCGAGATCGGTGCGGTGCTCTGCCTGGTGGTGTTCCTCGCCTTGATCGTCAACGGGGTCGCCACGCGATTCCGCTCCGCAACCTAGCCACGGCACCGGGTTTCGGAGGCGCACCGGGCAACCGAGTCCGAAGGAGGGTGCGGCGATGCCGGCCTTGTCCGGGAGCCGCTACCCGGCGGAGCGTTCGCAGGGGATCTTCTCTCCGGCTTCAATGGCGATCTTCAGGCGGTTCTCCGCCGGCGGCAGCGGGCAGGTGGCCAGGTCGGTGAAGGCGCAGGGCAGGTTCACCGCCCGGTTGAAGTCCAGGACAACGCCGCCGTCGGGGCCGGGCGCCTCGAGATGCAGCGAGCGGCTGGCGGCATAGGTGGTCTTGCCCGAGGTGGCGTCGGTGAACAACACGTCCAGTGATCCGTCGGGGTGCCCGTTGAAGGCGGTCAGGACGTGGGTGGAGCCGTTGAGTTCGAAGACGACCTCGCCGGGGGACCGGTAGGTGTGCTCGATGCCCTCGACCGCCGCGCCGACCCGGGTCGGGCGGGGTTCGGCAAAGCGACGGAAGGTGCCGCCCACGCGCCAGCGCGCATCCGGGGCGTAGGCGGGGACGCCGCTGAAGTCCTGCAGCAGCGGGTTCTGCGGGTGCCGCGGGCGCAGGATGTACCTGCCGCCGCGCTTGGCCGCCTCAAGGATTCTTTCGCCGTGGCCCAGATTGAATCCCTCACGTTCGGCGATGCTCCCCAGCTTCTGCACCCCGGTGACCAGGGTGCCGTTGAAGAGCAGGCTTTCGGAGGCCCCAAGTTCCACATAGAGCCAGTCGTCGTGGACCCACCACTGTCCGGGAAGCCCCTCGAAGCGGGTGGCTTCGCCGGTGACCCAGTGCAGGGCGGTGGCGGCAAGGAGCCCGTTGGGTGCCGACAGCGACTGCAGGCGGTGCTGGTGCCAGCTGCGCCAATCCGCGGCGAAATCGGACCTCTCGCGTTCGTCGGACCTGACGGGAGCAAGCGTTGATTGCGGCATGGGGGCGGGTTCCTCGTTTCCGCCTCGAACCGTACCCGCTTTCAAGGGCGGGCTGGTGGGAGGCCTGGGCGTGCATGGGCTGTGGCCACCACTGCCGGTGGCGCATGCCGCCAATGTACGCACCCAGGTTGGCCGGGATCGAGCACCTGGACACCGGGAGTCACGGGACTTTACCCAAGGACACAATTGCCGGCACGAGGCGGGCCCGGACAGCCCGGAGGACCCGATTGTTGCCTCGGAAAACCGCCAGGTGTCGACACATGTCGATAGGCTCGGGCAGGTTTCGTCCCTGGAAGCCGAATCCCCGGTGGGGCTTCGAAATGAAGCCCGACCGGGGATTCCGAGGATAAAACGGAGCAACGAACCTTAGGCGTCGTGGTCCGTTTCCAGGATCGCGGCCAGGGCCTCGAGCACGGACTCTGCCCCGTCGCCCTCGGCGCGCAGGACGACCTTGGTGCCGTGTGCGGCGCCCAGACCCATCAGCGACAGGATGCTGGCGGCGTCGAGTGCGTCCTCGGCCGGCTCGCCCTCGCGGGCGATGGTGACCTCGAGGTCCTCGTTGCCGGCGGCCTCGGCGAAGATGGCTGCCGGGCGGGCGTGCAGGCCGACGCGGCTGGCGATGGTGGCAATGCGTTCTGCCATGGGGAGCTCCTTGGGGTTGGGGTGTGTTTGGCAGGTTGCGTGGAGCCGCCTACGCGGCGACCTTGACCGGTTCGGCGACGGCCACGACCTGCGCGACGGGCTTGCGGACGAATTTCTTGAGCACGATCACCAGGACGGCCGAGACCACGGTTCCCACCAGGGTTGCGACCAGGAACATCGGCCAGGTGTTGTTCATCGCGAAGAAGACGAAGATGCCGCCGTGCGGGGCCTGGGAAACGACGTGGAAGCCCATGATCATGGCCCCGGTGATGCCGCCGCCGACCATGGAGGCCGGAATCACACGCAGCGGATCGGAGGCGGCGAACGGGATGGCGCCCTCGGAGATGAACGATGCCCCCAGCAGCCAGGCGGCCTTGCCGTTCTCGCGCTCGGCACCGGTGAACAGCCTCGGTGAGATGACGGTGGCCAGGGCCATGGCCAGCGGGGGCACCATGCCGGCTGCCATGACCGCCGCCATGATCATCAGCGGGGCGGGGTTCGCCGCGATCGATCCGGCACCCAGTCCGGCCACCGCGAAGGAGTAGGCGACCTTGTTGACCGGGCCACCCAGGTCCACGGCCATCATCAGTCCCAGGATCAGTCCCAGGGTGATGGCGGCGGTGCCGGTCATGCCCGAGAGCCAGCCGTTCAGTGCCACGGTGAGCTTGGCGATCGGCCCGCCCAATATCAGGAACATCAACCCGGAGGCGATGATCGAGGCCAACAACGGCACGATGACCACCGGCATGAGCCCGCGCATGAAGCGCGGGACCTTCCACGAGCCGATCCAGCGGGCGGCCAGGCCGGCGAGCACGCCGCCGACGATGCCGCCGAGGAAGCCGGCGCCCATGAACCCGGCAACGGCACCGGCGGTGAAACCCGGGGCGATGCCCGGCCGATCCGCGTAGGCGTAGGCGATGTAGCCGGCCAGCGCAGGGACCAGGAAGGCCATCGACAGGTTGCCGACCTTGAACGCCACGGCACCCAGGTAGACACCGAGCGGGCCGAATTGGGCATCGATCTGGTTCACGATGTCGGCGCCGGGCAGGTTGAAGAGGGTGTTGGCGCCCAGCACGTCGTCGGCGACGGTGGTGATCGCGTAGCCGCCGAGCAGGAAGCCCAGGGCCATGAGCAGCCCGCCGCCGGCGACGAACGGGATCATGTAGGAAACCCCGGTCAGCAGCGCGCGCTTGAGCCCGCGGCCGAAGGATTCCTTGCCCGTGGATTCGCTCGTTTCCTCGGTGCCCGTGCCGGCCGGGACGCGGCGGGAGTGAGGGTCCTTGGAGGCGGCGATGGCGTCGTTGATGAGCTTGGCCGGTTCGTCGATGCCGCGCTTGACCGGGACCTGGATCAGCGGCTTGCCGGCGAAGCGGGAACGGTCGCGCACATCCACGTCCACGGCGAAGATCACGGCGTCGGCCGCGTCGATGACGGACTTGGGCAGCGGTGTGGAGCCCGAGGAGCCCTGGGTCTCGACGGCGAACTCGACGCCCAGTTCCTCGGCGGTCTGGGCCAGGGAGTCGGCGGCCATGTAGGTGTGGGCGATGCCGGTGGGGCAGGCGGTGACGGCGACGATCCTCGGCTTGCGCTCCGCGGTCGAGGTTTCCGCCGCGGCCGGTGCCGGGTTTTCCGTTGCCGCAACGGCCGCGGCGGCGGCCGCCGGGTCGTCGGAGAGCACCGCGGAAACCAGCTCCACGATCTCGTCCTCGCTGGCGGCGGCGCGCAGGGCGGCGGTGAAGGACTTCTTGACCAGTGCGCGGGCGAGCTTGGAGAGCAGCTTCAGGTGGGCCGTATCGGCACCCTCGGGTGCGGCGATGAAGAACACCAGGTCCGCCGGGCCGTCCTTGGCGCCGAAGTCCACGGCCGGGGCCAGCCGGGCCATGGCCAGGGTGGGCTCGAGCACCGCTGCCGAACGGCAGTGCGGGATCGCGATGCCGCCGGGCACGCCGGTGGCGGTCTTGGCCTCGCGGGCCTTGGCGTCGGCGGCCAGGGCCGTGGCATCGGTGGCCCGACCCTGGGTCGCGACCAGGGCCGCCAGGTGTTCGATCACCGTGTCGGTGGTGGTGCCGAGATCTGCATCCAGGCTGACAAGGGCCCGGTTGATGAGTTCGATCATGACGTCGTCCTTGGGGTTTTGGACAGCTCGGCGACGGTGACGGCGTCGGGAGCCAGCTGGTTGGGGGTGGGGATGGCGGAGCCGGGAAGGGCTGCGGCCGCGGACCCGTAGGCCACGGCACGGGACAGGCAGTGGGCCGGGGCGTATCCGGCGACATCGGCCAGCAGGTACCCGGCCAGGGCCGAGTCCCCCGCGCCGACGGTGGAACGCGGGACGATGGGCGCGTGGCTGGCGGTCCAGGCACCCTCTGCGGTGACCAGCACCGCGCCCCCGGCACCCAGGGTTGCCAGCACGGCGCCGACCCCGCGGTCGACCAGTGCCTGGGCCGCGGCGGCGGTGGCGGTGGGGGAGTCCTCGAAGCCCGGGCCCGTGCCCTGGCCGGTGAGTTCGGCCAGTTCCTCGGCGTTGGGCTTGATCAAGTCCGGCAGCGTGTCCACGCCGTCGGCGAAGAGCGCACGCAGCGGGGCCTCGGAGGTGTCAACCGCGATTTTCGGTGCCGCATCGCCCAGGGCAGTCCGGACCGTGGCCACCAGGTCCGCGTAGAAGCCCGGTTCCACGCCCGGGGGCAGCGATCCGGCCAGCACGAGCCAGGTCGCGGTCCGCGAAACCTCCACGACCACGCGCACCAGTTCCTCGAGCACCGCGGAGTTGAGCACCGGGCCCTGTTCGTTGATCTTGGTGGTGGTGCCGTCGGGGTCGGTGATGGTGATGTTGGTGCGCAGCAGGTGGTCGATGTGCACCGAGCGGTGGTCGACGTCATCAAGGATCAGCTGGCGCAGCAGCGGATCGGTGCCGGCGCCGGGAAGCACCGCCAGGGTCTTGACCCCGGCCTGGGCGATGGCGCGCGAGACGTTCACGCCCTTGCCCGCGGCCTGGATGTGGGAGCCGCGCGAACGCTGCACGTCTCCGTGGGCCAGTGCGGCGCCCAGCTCGATGGTCTTGTCCAGGGCGGGGTTCATGGTCAGGGTGACGATCATGCCAGGACCACCTCCACGTCGGCGGCCTCGAGGGCCGCGGCCAGCTCGCCGACGGGGGCGGCCTCGGTGACCAGGGTGTCAATGGCGTCGAGTTTCGCGAATTGCACGAGGGTGAGCCTTTCGAATTTGGAGGAGTCGGCCAGCACGATCACGCGCTGGGCGCTGGCGACCATGGCGGTCTTGACCGTGGCCTCCATGGGGTCGGGGGTGCTCAGGCCGAAGCCGGAGTGCAGGGCGTTGGTGCCGATGAAGGCCACATCGGCGCTGAGACGGGAGAACTGCTCGACGGTTCCGGCACCGGTGGCGGCGCTGGTCAGCCCGCGCACCCGGCCGCCGATGAGTTCCAGCGGGATCCGCGGGTTTCCGGCCAGGCGCTGCGCGATCGGCAGTGCGTGGGTGATGACCAGCGAGGGGGTGTTGAACGAGTTCCGGGCGATCAGCCCGGCCAGGATCTCGGTGGTGGTTCCGGCATCGAGCATGACCGAGACGCCCTCGGCCGGAAGGAGCAGGTGGGCTGCCTGGGCGATGCGTGCCTTGGCCTCGGAATGGATGGTGGTCCGTTCGCTGTGGCTTTCCTCCCGGGTGCTCGCCGCCTGGGTGGCCACGGCCCCGCCGTGGACGCGGCGCAGCGTGCCCTCGGACTCGAGCTGTGCCAGATCGCGGCGGACGGTTTCGCGGGTGATCTCGAAACGTGCCGAGAGTTCGGCGACGGTGACCTTCCCGTTGCCGGCGATCATCTCAGTGATCAGTCGGTGCCGCTCTTCGGCGAACATGGCTTCCTCGCATCCAGTGATGTGCCACACATGAATCTGTGTTTGAATGACTTTATGCCCGTTTGTGTGGCAACGTCAAGTGGTTTGCGCGGAGGATTTGCGTTTAGCTGACGTTCGTTGGGGAACCGTGGGAATTCCCGGCGGTAGGGTTGCGACGATGACCTGCGGATTGATCGCCCACGAGCCTGATGTTTGTCCCCTGGCGCCGTTCGCGTTTGGTCTTGGTGGCCGTATGTCATCCACACCAAGGAAGACCAACCCGACCGCTGAAAACACGATGGCCGTGCACCTGCACAATTGCAGGTGCACGGCCATCGCCGAACCAATCGATCCCTAGCCCCGCTCGATGAGCATCGAGGTTCCCTGGCCCACGCCGACGCACATGGTGGCCAAGCCGCGTGCCGCGTCCTCACGCTCCATCCTGCCCAGCAGGGTCACCACCAGGCGTGAACCGCTCGAGCCCAGCGGGTGGCCCAGAGCAATGGCGCCGCCGTCGCTGTTGACGATGCCCGCATCAAGCTTCAGCTCCCGCATGACCGCCAGGGATTGAGAGGCAAAGGCCTCGTTGAGCTCGACCGCGCCCAGGTCCCCGATGCCCCAACCGGCACGGTCCAGCACCTTCAGGGTCGAGGGAACAGGGCCCATGCCCATGGTCTCCGGGGCCGTTCCGGCCGAGGCGCCATCGACGATGCGGGCGCGCGCGGTGAGCCCGTACTTCTTGATGGCGGCCTCGGAGGCGATCACGATGGCGGAGGAACCGTCGTTCAGCGTGCTGGAGTTCCCGGCGGTGACAACGCCGCCGGGCTTGATGATGGGACGCAGCCCGGCGAGCACCTCGGCGGTGGTCCCGGCACGTGGACCCTCGTCGGTGTCCACCACTGTCTCGCCCTTGCGCCCGCGGATTCTCACCGGCACGATCTCCTCGGTGAGCCGGCCTGCTGCCATGGCCGCGAGCGCGCGCTCGTGGGACGAAACGGCGAACGCGTCGGCGTCCTGCCGGCTGATTCCGTAGACCTCGGCGACTTCCTCTGCGGTCTGCGGCATGGAGTAGGTCATCTTGCCACCCCGGGACAGGTCCCCTGTGGTGAAGCGGTCGTTGGCGAAGCGCCAGCCGATGGAGGTGTCAAAGATTTCGCCGGGCGTGGAGAAGGCCTTGGCCGGCTTTTCCTGCACCCAGGGCGCCCGACTCATGGACTCGACGCCGCCGGCGACGACGATGTCCGCGGCGCCGGCCTTGATCATGTGGCTGGCCATGATGATGGCGCTCAGCCCCGAGGCACAAAGGCGGTTCACCGTGATGCCCGGGACGCTATCGCCGTAGCCGGCCAGCAGCCAGCCCATGCGTGCGACGTTCCGGTTTTCCTCGCCGGCTCCGTTGGCGTTGCCGAAGATGACCTCGTCCACCGTGTCCGGGTCGATGCCGGCGCGCTCGATCGCAGCCTTGATGGCGATGGCGGCCAGGTCGTCGGGGCGCACCGAGGAGAGCGCACCGCCGTAGCGGCCGACCGGGGTGCGGGCCCCGCCAATGAGGAATGCCTCAGCCATGGTGTTTTTCCTTTGCTTCGGTGTCGTGCGTGTGGGTCCCGGCCGGTGGTTCCGGGAAGGAGGGGGACTACTTCTTGGTGCCGGAATCGTCGTAGTCGTACCAGCCCGATCCGGTCTTCTTGCCGAAGCGCCCGGCCTCGTAGAGCGCCTTCACATCGGGGTGCGGCAGGTCGGACGCATCCCCGGTCTCCTCGAAGGTGGCCATGCGGATCAGGTAGCTGACATCCAGGCCCACCAGGTCCATGAGCTCGAACGGGCCCATCGGGTGGCCCAGCGCGGTCTTGGCGGTGGTGTCGATGTCCGCGATGCTGGCGATGCCGGCCTCCTGCAGGGCCAGCGCCTCGTCGCGCAGCGCACCCATCAGGCGGTTGGCCACGAACCCGGGAATCTCGCGATTGACCAGCACCGGGGACTTGCCCAGGGAGCGTGCCAGTTCCATGGTGGTGTCGATGGTTTCCTGGCTGGTGTCCTCGTGGCGGACGACCTCGACGCACTTCATGACCAGTGCCGGGTTGAAGAAGTGCATGTTGCACACCTTGGACGGGCGGGAGGTGGCCGCGGCGACCT
This sequence comes from Arthrobacter sp. AQ5-05, assembly GCF_003287975.1. Lineage (GTDB taxonomy): Bacteria > Actinomycetota > Actinomycetes > Actinomycetales > Micrococcaceae > Paeniglutamicibacter. The sequence continues at coordinate 105,558 of NZ_QMKQ01000008.1, read as the reverse complement.
TGGAGGAGCCCAACGTGGAGGAGTTCGTGGCCAGGATGGCGTGGGGCGGGGCCGCGAGGTCCAGGGCGGCGAAGATGGCCCGCTTGATCCCCAGCTTCTCGGTGGCGGCCTCGATGACGTAGTCGGCGTTGGCCGCGCCGTCCTGAAGCGAGGTGGTGATGTGCAGGCGGGCCAGAGCCGCGTCGGCTTCGGTGCGGGAAAGCCGGCCCTTGGCCACGGAGTTGTCCATGCGGGAGAACAGCTGGGCGCGGGCAGCGGCCAGCGATTCCTCGGCAATGTCCTGGATGGTGGTGTGGTAGCCGGCCAAAGCCGCAAGCATGCCGATCTGCGAGCCCATGGCACCGGATCCAATGACCAGGATGTTGTTGATCTGCATAAGTGTTGTCCTTGAAGGTTGTGCGTGGGCGTGGGGTTAGGAGCCGGTGAAGCTGGCGGGGCGTTTTTCCAGGAAGGCGTTCAGGCCCTCGGCCTTGTCGTTGCTGGTGTACAGCAGCGACTGGGCCAGGCGCTCGAGCAGCAGCCCGGTGCGCTGGTCGGTCTCGGCGCCGTTCTTGATCACGAGCTTGGCCAGCCGGATGGCCAGCGGGCCCTTGGCCATGATCTGCCCGGCAGTGGCGCGCGCCGCATCCAGCAGATCCGCGGCCGGGACGACCTCGGTGACCAATCCGATGCGCAGGGCCTCGTCGGCGTCGAAGATCCTCCCGGTGAGGATCAGTTCCACGGCACGCCCCTTGCCGACCAACCGGGACAGGCGCTGGGTGCCGCCGGCCCCCGGGATGATCCCGAGGTTGGTTTCCGGCAGCCCGAAGCGTGCGGTGTCCGCGGCGATGCGGATGTCGCAGGCCATGGCCAGCTCGTTGCCGCCACCCAGGGCGAACCCGTTGATCGCGGCGATGGTGGGCAGTTCGTAGTCCTCGAGGAAATCGAAGAAGCGCTGCATCTTCGCGTTCAGCCCGTCGACGGCCGTGTAGGTGGCCAGCGCGGTGATGTCGGAGCCGGCGACGAAGACCTTTTCCCCGGCACCGGTGAAGACCACGGCCCGTACCTGCCCGTGCTCCGCAATCTCCTCCAGGGCGATTCGCAGTTCGCGCACCACCGCGGGGTTCAGGGCATTGCGGGCCTCGGGCCGGTTGATGGTGATGATGCCGAGGATGCCCGTTACCTCAACGAGGATCGTCTCAAAGGCCATGGTCTTCACTGGGGGTCTCTCTTTAGCGGAAGGCCGGCTGGCCGGTGATGTGGTTGCCCAGGATCAGGGTGTGGACCTCGTCGGTGCCCTCATAGGTGCGCACCGATTCCAGGTTGTTCCCGTGGCGCAGCGGCGAGTAGTCAAGGGTGATGCCGTTGCCGCCCAGGATGGTGCGGGCCTCGCGGGCGATCTTGATGGCCTCGCGGCAGTTGTTCAGCTTGCCGACCGAGATCTGCACCGGCTGCAGGGTGCCGGCGTCCTTCATGCGGCCGGTGTGGATGGCCAGCAGGGTGCCCTTCTGGATTTCCAGCAGCATGTTGACCAGCTTGAGCTGGGTCAGCTGGTAGGCGGCCAGCGGCTTGTCGAACTGCATCCGCTCGAGCGAGTACTTCAGCGCGACCTCGTAGGAGTCGCGTGCCGCGCCCATGGCTCCCCAGATGATGCCGTAGCGGGCCTCGTTCAGGCAGGAGAACGGCCCGCGCAGGGACGTGGCCCCCGGCAGGAGCGCGGTTTCCGGAAGCACGACGTCCTCGAAGGTGATGTCGCACTGGATCGAGGCACGCATCGAGAGCTTCGGCTCGATCGGGGTGGCGGTGAAGCCGGCGGTGTCGGTGGGAACCAGGAAGCCGCGCACGCCCTGATCGGTGGCCGCCCAGATCACTGCCACCTGGGCAATGGAGGCCAGGCCGATCCAGCGCTTGGCGCCGTTGAGCACCCAGCCGGTCTCGGTGCGCACCGCGCGGGTCTGCATCGAGGACGGGTCCGAGCCGGCGGTCGGTTCGGTCAGCCCGAAGCAGCCGATGATCTCGCCCTTGGCCATCGACGGCAGGTAGGTGTTCTTCTGCTCCTCCGAGCCCCACTTGTGGATGGCGGTCATCGCCAGCGAACCCTGGACCGAGACGAAGGTGCGCAGGCCCGAGTCCCCGGCCTCCAGCTCCATGGCGGCGATGCCGTACTCGACCGAGGAGCGGCCCGGGCAGCCGTAGCCCAACAGGTGCATGCCCAGCAGGCCGAGCCCACCCATTTCCTTGACAATCTCGACGGGGAAGTGGGCAGCCTCGTACCAATCCTTGATGTTCGGCTTGATGCGTTCGTTGACGAATCCGCGCACGGTGTCGCGGAAGGCGAGCTCCTCGGCGCTGAACAGCGCGTCGAGGTTCAATACGTCGGAGTTGGCCAGGGCCGGGTCGCGTTCGATGGCGAGGGTGTTCATGGTGGTGTCTCTTTCCTGGAACTGGAATCTTTGGGGTGGCGCTTAGGCCGTGGGCTGCGGGGAGTAGGCCGGAAGCACGGTGTCGTTGTCGGCACCCAGCATGGGGGGAGCGGTGTGCACCTGTGGGCGTTGGCCGCGGAAGTTCACCGGGAAGGCTACCTGCTTGAGGTCCCCGATGACCGGGTGGTCCGCAACCTGGACCATGTCCAGGGCCGCGGTGTGCGGGTGGGCATAGACCTCGTCCAGCGAACGGATCGGCGAGGCAGGGACACCTGTTACGGCGAACAACTCGCACCACTGGGTTGCGGTCTTGGCCTTCAACGACCTCCCGAGCTCGATGTTGAGCCGCTCGCGGTTGGCCAGCCGGCCGTTGTTGGTGGCCAGGCCCGCATCCGCGCCCAGATCCGGGCGATCGATCGCCACGCAGAGCTTTTGCCACATCGCGTCGTTGCCCACGGCAATGACGAAGTAGTCGTCCTGCGCCTGGTACGCCTGGTACGGAACCAGGTTCGGGTGCCCGGAGCCCAGCGGGCCCGGGGTGACGCCATCGTCAAAGTAGTTGGTCGCCCAGTTCACGTGCAGCGCAAGCTGGCATTCGTACAGCGAGGTGGTCACGTACTGGCCCAGCCCCGTCCGCGAACGCTCCACCAGTGCGGCAAGCAGGCCGATGATCCCGAAGAGCGAGGCACCGAGGTCGCCCATGGCGAAGCCGGCCTTTAGGGGTGCTCCGCCCGGTTCGCCGGTCAGCGACATCAGCCCGCCGGCGGCCTGGGCAATCATGTCGTAGCCCGGCTCGTCGCGCAGTGGACCGTGGTCGCCGAACGCGGAGATGTGCAAGATGACCAGCTTGGGGTAGCGCTCGGAGAGCACCTTGTAGTCGAAGATGCGCTGCAGGCCGGAGCCCGGCCGGAAGTTCTCCACCAGCACGTCTGCTTCCTCGAGCATGCGGTGCACGATTTCCTGGCCTTCTGTGGACTTGAGGTCGATGGTGACCGACTTCTTGCCGCGGTTGATGGCCAGGTAGTAGGTGGCATCGGTGCCCGCAACCGGCGGGCCCCAGGAGCGGGTGGGGTCCCCGCCCTGCGGGTGCTCGACCTTGGTGACGTCCGCGCCCAGGTCCGCGAGGGACATGGTGGCGTACGGGCCGGCCAGGATCTTGGAGAGGTCGACGACCTTGAGGCCGGCCAGCGGGCCGGTGGCGGCGGTGTGCTTGTCCATGGGTATCAGTCTTTTCCGGTGCTTACTTGAAGACCTTGAGGGCGGCCTCGCGCGGCACCGCGGCGCCGTCGACGAGCTCGTCGAGCCATTGAAGGGCGACCGGCAGCGTGCCGGTGTGGCCGTTGACGATCGAATCGAGGTAGGAATTGGCGACCAGCAGCTTGCGGTAGCCGGTGGCGGAGGTCGACTCGTGGATGCCCTGTTCGAGCAGCAGGGTGGCCATGATGCCCTGGGCCAGGGCGTTGGTGTAGTGCCCGATCAGCGCCTGGGCGTCGCTGTTCTCGCCTTCCAGCAGCGCATCGCCGCGGGTGCGCAGTTCATTCCAGAGCTCGGTGAGCTGCGCGGCACCGGGTGCGGCGTCGGTGGCTTCCAGGGATGCGAGCTTTTCGAGCATCGAGTCGGTGATGACCCGGTGCGCGCCGTACTGCAACATGCAGCGCAGCACATCCAGCGCGATCACGTTGGAGGAACCCTCCCAGATGGAGCCCAGGTGCGAGTCGCGCAGCAGGCGGGAATTGGGCCAGTCTTCGATGTAGCCGTTGCCGCCGCGGATTTCCATGGCCTCGCCGGTGACCCAGCGGGCCTTCTTGCAGACATAGTGCTTGGCTATCGGGGTCAGCACGCGAATCAGCGCCTTGGCGTTCTCGTCCCCGGCGTCGGCCTTCTGCAGCATGTCGCCGGAGTGGAAGATCAGCCCGAGGGCGGCTTCGGTTTCCAGGGCGAGCGGCAGGATGGTATTGCGCATCAGCGGCTGGTCCATCAGCGGCTTGCCGAAGACGACGCGGCCGCGGGCATGCTCCACGGATTCGTGGACGGCGCGGCGCATCAGTGCCGCGGCGCGCATGGCGTTGGACAGGCGCGAGGTGTTGATCATCTCGGCCATCTGCTTGAAGCCGCGATCCAGTACCCCGACCTGCAGCGCGTAGGCGCCATCCAGGGTGATCTCGCCCGAGGGCATCGAGCGGGTGCCGAGCTTGTCCTTGAGCCGGTCGATCACGTACGAGTTGCGGGTGCCGTCCGGCAGCACCTTGGGCAGCATGAACAGGCCAACGCCGCGGGTGGTGTCATCACCGCCCGGGTACTTGGCCAAAGTCAGCACCACGTCGGCGTCCGGGTTGGAAGTGAACCACTTCTTGCCACTCAGGCGCCAGGCGTCCCCGTCGCGAACCGCCTGGGTTTCGGTCATCGCGATGTCGGTGCCGGCCTGGGTCTCGGTCATGAACATGCCGCCGGTGAAGCGGGTGTCCGCGTCGGTGGAGACCAACCCTTCGATGTAGGGGGCGAAGAGCTCGGGGTCGCCGAACTTGCGCAGCGTCCGGGCCGCGGCGTCGGTCATCGAGACCGGGCAGGCCAGGCCGAACTCGGCCTGCACGAAGACGTAGCTCATGGCGTACTTGGCCAGGTGCGGGGGAGTGTTCTCCCAGCCGTGGATGCCGCGGTGCGAGAGCGCCGAGAGGCCGTAGGTCTCGTAGGCGGCTTGGGAGAGCTCGATGTAGCTTGGGTGGTAGGTGATCTTGTCCACGCGCTTGCCGTCGCGGTCGAAGTGCTCCAGGGTCGGCTTGTTCTTGTCGGCGATGTCGGCCAGCGGGGCCAGGCGTTCGGCGACATCGCGGCCGAGTTCGGTCAGCACGGGAACGAGCTTCTCGCGGTCCTCGGGGCCGAGGTAGCGTTCGATCAGGGGCAGCAGGGCCGGGTCGCTGGTGGCAAAATTCATCGTTTTCACGTGTCTTTCCAGATTTGTCGGGAGAAGTGCGGGGGTGGGGCCGGAGCGCAGCTAGCTGGTGACGGCGTCGACTTCGCGGTTGGTCCAGGCCTTGCCGCGCAGCAAGACGCTCATGCAGATGATCGACAGCACCACATAGCCCAAGGCCAGCAACACCACGGGCCAGATCGAGCCGGTGGAGGTGAGCAACGCCTGGGAGACGAACGGTGCGGTGCCGGCGAAGACTGCGGTCGAGAGCTGGTAGGCCACGGAGATCCCGGTGTAGCGGATGTGCGTGGGGAAGAGCTGGGCCAGCACCCCGGCCAGGGCCGAGTAGTACATGGCATGCGGTGCGGTGGCCAGCACCATGCCAATCATCGCCAGGGCGAAATTGCCGGTCTGGATCATGAAGAACATCAGCGGCAGCAGCACGATCTCCGGCAGGAGCATCCACAGCACCGCCTTCTTCACATCGATCCTCGAGGCCAGGATGGCGCCGAAGGGCTGGATGACGACCTGGGCAATGAGTGCGACGGTGATGATCTGCAGGAACTCGGTGCGGCCGAAGCCCAGGTCCTTGGTGGCCCAGGACAGGGCGAAGGTGGTCTTCACGTAGGTGATGGCCACGCCGGCGACGACGGCGCCGACGCCCAGCAGCACCACGCGCCAGTGGTCCTTCATCAGTTCGGCCAGCGGCACGCGCTTCCGGGTCTTGGATTCGACGGCCTTGACCATCTCCGGGGTCTCGGTGATGTGCAGGCGAATGTAAAGGCCGATGATGATCAGCACGGCCGAGGCCAAGAACGGCAGGCGCCAGCCCCAGGAGTTGAACGCCTCGTTGCTCAGGAACGTCAGGCCCAGGAAAGCCAGTGTGGCCAGCAGGTTGCCCACGGGGGAGCCCTGCTGGGCGAACGCGCCGTAGAGAATCTTCTTCTTTGGCGGTGCGAATTCGGTGGCGATGAGCACCGCGCCTCCCCATTCACCACCCATGGCCACACCCTGGATCACGCGCAGCAGGATCAGCAGGATCGGGGCGGCGACACCGATCTGCGCGTAGGTCGGCAGCAGGCCTACACCGACGGTTGCGGCGCCCATGAGCAGCAGCGTGGTGATGACGGTGTTCTTGCGGCCGAACTTGTCGCCGAAGTGCCCGAAGATGATGCCGCCCAGCGGGCGGGCCAGGAAGCCGACGGCAAAGGTCGCGAAGGCGGCCAGCGTGCCGATGGCCGGGGATGCCTCGGGGAAGAAGAGCTTGCCGAGCACCAGCGCCGAGGCTGTGCCGTAGATGTAGAAGTCGAACCACTCGATGGTGGTGCCGACGAAGGCGGCAATGCCTGCCTTGCGGCCCTGCTTCGGATCGATGCCGGCCACCGTTTGTGCGTCGGACATTGATGCGTTCCTTATGCTCATACTGTTCCTCCGTGGGGGTGAGGGGTTTCACTCGCCCCTGTGTTGGCTACCACTCTTTCAGGATTGATCTTTAGTGTCCAAGACAATATTCACCACTGATTGATGTAGAATTTAGATCAATCACATCGTTGCTGGTCGGTGGCGTATCGAGGGGAGTGCGGGACATGGAGTTTCGGCAATTCGAGGCATTCCTTGCCGTGGCCGAGGAACTGCACTTCGGGCGGGCCGCGGAAAAGCTGCACATGGCCCAGCCCGCCCTCAGCCGGGTTATCCGCCTGCTCGAGCGGGAGCTGGGAACCGAGTTGTTCGAGCGCACCACCCGCAAGGTCCGGCTCACCCCATCGGGCGAGGCCCTGCTGGAACCCGCCAAAGTCATCAACGTCCACGTGGACGGAGTCAGGCGGATTGCCCGCTCCGCGCAGCAGGGCGAGATCGGCAGCGTCAAGGTCGGCTTCGCCGGAACCACCGGATACGCGATCATGGGTATCCTTGCCCGGGAGGTTTCGCGCGAGCATCCCGGCATCAGCCTGGATCTCCAGCCGCAGATGTACTCGGGCGAGGCCCTGACGATGCTCCGCGACGGGGAAATCGACCTGGGCGTGATCAGTTCCGTGGCACCCGTGGGGATCACCACGCTCCTGGCGCGCAACGAGACCCTCATGCTTGCCCTTCCCAGCGACCACCAGCTGGCCGGCCAGGAAGAGATCAGCGTCGGACAACTGCGGGACCAGCGGTTCATTGCATATCCGGCCTCGCACGGGTCCCGGGTCCGGGATGCCATGCTCTCGCTGTGCACGGCCGCCGGCTTCGTGCCGCACGTCGCCCAGGAGGCTCCCGACCCGTACAGCCTGCTGGCACTGGTGGGAGCCGATGTCGGAGTTGCAATCGTGGTCGGATCGTCGAGCCACATCCAGGTAGACGGCGTCTCCTACCGTCCGCTCATTGAATCGGACATCTCGCTGCCCGTCGCGTTGGCTTGGCGGGACTCCAATCCTTCGCTGGCCCTGCGCACGGTGGTGGCGCTGGCAAAGAACGCCTTCCCGCAGACCGCTGCCGACTGATCCGGGACCGCTGCCCAACCACGGGCGGCAGCACGCCCGATGACCTTTCCTGCCCAAGACGAATCCGCCCCCGACCGCCCGATTTCAATCGGTGGTCGGGGGCGGATTCGAGCTATCGAGGCTAAGGCTGCGACGGGTTGGCCGTCGCGGGTCTTCCAGGCCTTGCCGCTGAGCAGCACCATCATGCAAACGAACGAGAGCACGATGTATCCGATGGCCAGGCAGACCACCGGCCAAATCGAACCGTTGATGTTCAGGAGCATCTGGCTCATGAACGGAGCGGTCCCGGCGAAGACCGCGGTGGAGAGCTGGTAGGCCAGGGAGATTCCCGTGTAGCGAATGTGCGCCGGGAAGAGCTGGGCCAGGAATCCTGCCAACATCGAGTAATACATGCATGTCGGCACCGTTGCCAAGACCATGCCGACCATGGCGAGTCCAATGCTGCCGGTCTTGATCATGACGAACATGAACGGCAGCAGCACGATTTCCGGCAGCAGTACCCACAGGATCGCCTTGCGCATGTCGATCTTCGTAGCGAGGATGGCACCAAAGGGCTGGATCACGATCTGGGCAATCAAGGCAACGGTGATCACCTGAAGGAACTCGGTGCGGGTGAAACCAAGGTCCTTGGTGGCCCAGGAGAGCGCAAAGGTGGTCTTCACGTAGGTCAGTGCCACACCCGCGACGACGGCGCCGCAGGCCAGGAGAACGACTCCCGAGTGGTCGCGCAAGATCTCGACCAATGGAACGCGCTTCTGGGACTTCGACTCGATGGCCTTGACCATCTCCGGGGTTTCGGTGATGTGCAGGCGGATGTAGAGACCGATGAAGATGAGGACCGCGGAGGCCAGGAACGGCAGGCGCCAGCCCCAGGAGCTGAAGGCCTCGTTGCTCAGGAACGTCAGGCCCAGGAAGGCCAAGGTGGCCAGCAGGTTACCCACGGGCGCACCCTGCTGGGCGAAGGCACCGTAAAGGATCTTTTTCTTCGGGGGCGCGAACTCGGTGGCGATGAGCACCGCACCGCCCCATTCACCACCCATGGCCACGCCCTGGATCACGCGCAACAGAACCAGCAGGATCGGCGCCGCGACACCGATCTGTGCGTAGGTCGGCAGCAGGCCAACGCCGACGGTTGCGGCCCCCATAAGCAGCAGGGTGGTGATGACGGTGTTCTTGCGGCCGAACTTGTCACCGAAGTGCCCGAAGACGATGCCTCCCAGCGGACGGGCGATGAATCCGACGGCGAAGGTCGCGAAGGCGGCCAAGGTCCCGACTGCCGGAGAAACATCAGGGAAGAACAGCTTGCCGAGCACCAGGGCCGAGGCCGTGCCATAGATGAAGAAATCAAACCACTCGATCGTGGTGCCCACGAAGGCCGCATATCCGGCCTTGCGTGCCTGTGCCGGGCTGATTCCGGTCAACGTCGGCGCTTCCGACGTTGATGCATTCCTGATGCTCATGCTGTTCCTCCGTGGGGTGATGGGACTCACTCGCCCCTGTGTCGGGTACCACTATTTCAGTCTTGATCTTTATAGTCCAAGACAACATTTGGTACCCATTAATGCAAAATTTCAAATAATAGCAAAGTGACTGGTCGGCGGCGCATATGGAATCAAGCGGGGAGACGCTTGGGTGATTCGGCGAGTTTCCCAATGGTCGTCGAGGACTTGCGCGGTGGGCCTGCAGCGGAACAGCTGCACATGGCCCAACCCTGCCGCGGTCGGCCCATCCGCCAGCTTGAACGGCCCGGCGTGAGGCTGGGGTATCCAGGCCCAGGGGCGCTCGGATGGGACCTGGCAGATGCTTCGTTGCCGGTGCGATCAGCCTGGGCGTGATCGTTTCCCCGGCGGGCACCGGGCGCGGCCCGATCGTATCTCGCGTCACATTTGCCGATGTAGGCTTTGATATCTGGATCCGAATCCAAGGTTCTAGCCAGCGGAAACTTAACAGGTTTGGGCCTTGGCTCGGCAGTGGAACTCATTCGTGGCCCGGAGCCAGCACCTTGTTTACGATTGGAAGAACCAGGTCCCCGGCGTTGCCTGGAAGCAGTGATTACTGGGATCTGGGGCATGCGATCCGGGAGGCATCCCCGCGTTGGAACGTGGTGACGAACAGGGCACCGACCCCCGATTCCAGCGGATCACAACGCGCGACTCCGGGCGCTGCCACGCCATGAACACGTGGGAAATCGTCGGTGGTCTCTGTTCAATGAGGGGAAGCGTCGGGCACCGAAACGCGTCCGTCAAACGGCTCGGTGTGCTTCTCCGGACGCACGGGTTGCGCATGAAATCCAGGCGACGGATGACCGCCGACCCAGCGGCCGCCCATAGTCGCGATTTCATTCTGGCCCAGGTACAGGACCGAGGTGGCAATGGAAGGTCGGATCCGAGCGAGCCACCACTCAAAATCGAATGGCTGTTCACATCGGGCAATCGCCAAGCCCCCTAGAAAGGAGCACGCCATGAGCGTTGCAACATTAAGACTTCTTGACCTTGATTCCTCGACCGTCGCCGACTTGGCCGCGACCTACAAACACCTTCATGCCAACCCAGAGTTGTCGATGCAGGAGCATCAGACCGCACGCTATCTGGAGGGGCGGCTCGGGGCGCTGGGTCTTGAAACCATCCGCTGCGGCGGAACCGGGGTCATTGGTATCCTGCGCAACGGGGATGGTCCGGTAGTTGGGTACCGGGCAGATACCGATGGACTTCCTGTGCAGGAGAACACCGGGTTGGACTACGCCAGCACGGTGACAGCGGCACTGCCCGATGGGACGGAAGTTCCGGTCATGCATGCTTGCGGCCACGACGTCCACATGGCTGTTGCACTGTCGTCGGCCAGCGTGCTGGCGGGCAATCGCGACGAATGGGCCGGAACCGTGGTCTTCATCCTTCAGCCCGGCGAGGAAACCGCTGCGGGCGCGAAAGCCATGGTCGACGACGGGTTGTGGGACAAGGCACCCAAGCCGGAAATCATTTATGGCGCCCACGTCATCGGTGCATTGGCCGGAACCGTTACCGTGGCGCCAGCTGCGGCCATGGCGATGGCTGATTCGCTCAAGGTCACGGTGCTGGGCAAGGGCTCTCATGGATCCATGCCGGAGCACTCCATCGACCCGATCGTGTTGGGCGCGTCCATGGTGGTTCGCCTCCAGACAATCGTTTCGCGCGAGGTCGCCCCCCGGTCGGCGGCAGTGGTCACGGTGGGAACGTTCCATGCGGGACTGAAAGAAAACATCATCGCGGACCGCGCCGAGTTCACCCTGAACGTGCGCACATTCGATCCTGCCGTCCGTAACTTGGTGCTGGCCGCGATCCGCCGCATCGTGACGGCGGAGGCGGCCGCCTCCGCCGCACCGGAACCGATCGTTGAGCAGCTCTACCGTTTTCCTGCGCTGGTCAACGATCCAGCCGAAACACACCAACTGATCTCTGAACTCCGGGAGGTTCTCGGCGACCAAAACGTCATCGTGGGCAAGCCCGTAATGGGCAGCGAAGACTTCGGGCATTTGGCTACGGCCATCGGCGTGCCCAACGTCTATTGGCGTTTCGGCAGCAACTCGGACGAAACATTGGCCAAGGGAACCCCTCCGGCAAACCACTCCCCGTTCTTCGCACCGTCGATCGAGCCCACGCTTCAGACCGGAGTCCGTGCGGCAATCACCGCGATTCTGTCCAAGCTCGGGAACTGACCGCAGCGCCCACCGACCAATGCAGGGTGCGGTCCCCCTCACCGCCAGTGCATACCCTCAACCGAGCTCGGTTGACGGTATGCGGTGAAGATGAAGCGTTCGGGGGGAAGAATTCCTGCTGGCGCCGCCTGCGGAATTTGGCCAGGGGAGGATCCTCGATCCGTGGGCCTGCCATGGCCGTAGTCGGTTGCCTTGATCCCACGCGGAATCAGGTCGAGGGTTGGCCCGTAGCCGCTCGAGTTGAAGGAGGTTTTTGCCCGTGTCCACATCGTGCGTGACAGATCCGGCAGGTGCGAGGGTGGCTGGTGGGCCGTTTTCTGCTCGACAAGTTGGAGCGGCTCATCCCTCCAATTTGGCCCGCATGGGTGCGCGTCTATTCGAGGCCCGGCGATCAAGGCCGCGCGATCTTAAGACCCTCCACGGAGGTGCTCTGGATAGCAGGACGGGAGTACACCGCACAGCTCCTATTTGATGGTCGACCCATCGTCACCACCGGATTTCACGGTGCGTCAACGTCCCTGTTGAGCCGCGATTTATCTCGTGTTTGCCGCCGCTTCATGAGAGCCCTCTCATCAAAAACTCCTTTTCGTCTCATAAAGGATCAATATCGTCCTAGTCAGACGGTGAATGAATAAAACCTGAGATGAAGGAGCCTGATATGCAGAACTTTTGGATAGCCCTGGCAGCCAACATGGTTGCGATGCTGGTGCTGGTATGCGGCATCTACTACCGCAGGCACTTCCGCAAGGACCTTGCGTTGGCCTACCTTGCCTTGAACTTCGGCATCTTCGGGGTGACGATGCTGCTCAATGGTTCCGGTGCCGGCGCCGGATTGGGCCTGGGATTGTTCGGCATCCTGTCGATCATCCGTCTTCGCTCGGACACCCTGACCCAGGAAGAAGTCGCCTACTACTTCATTTCCCTGGCGATCGGCCTGATCAACGGGCTGCACCCGGACCCGGCCTGGCTTTCGCCGGCACTGAGCCTGGCCATGGTCTTGGTCATGTTCGTCGCCGACCACCCGGCCTTCGGCCGGCGCACCATGCGCCAGACCGTCACCCTTGACACCGCCTATGCGCAACAGCACCAGTTGCACGCCGCACTGGCCGAGCTGCTCAACGCCAAGGTGTTGCGCACCGTGGTGATCGAGCTGGACATGGTCCGTGACCTGACCATCGTAGACGTGCGCTTCCGAGCCAACATCGTGGCCGGCAAACGCCGCGAGCTTCTTGACGCCCCGTCCATAGAATCGATCCCGGCGCCGGCCAGTGCACCGCAGCCGCACACCGCCGGCGAACGGGACCTTGCCCAGCGCCAGGGGCGATAGCCATGACCTCGACGCAGAGTCCCGGGACCGGGGTGCTGGCAGGCTCGTGCTCCCAGGCGCTGGATTGGGCTGCCGCGGCGGCGGATCCGATCTCGCTTGAGCAGGTCGTCAGCGAGGCCGCGTTGATGACCCGGGTGGACAAGAAGTTCCTGCTTTCAGCCGAGCAGTTCACCGAACTGATGTCGCGTCTCGGAGACGGGTTCCGGATCATGGAGATCGAGGGGCGCCGGATGTTCACCTACGAATCGGTGTACTTTGACACCCCAGATATGGAGATGTTCACCGCGCACAAGCAGGGCCGCCGGCGCCGCTACAAGATCCGCACGCGCACCTACGCCGATTCCGGGTTGTGCATGTTCGAGGCGAAGTTCAAGGGGCTGCGCGGGCAGACCGTGAAGCACCGGATTCCCTACGAGTTTTCGGAGCGTGATTCCATCACCCCCGAGGCGACCGAGTTCCTGCGTGTGCAACTGCGCGCCGAGTACAACCAGGAACTGCCGCACCTGGAAGCGGTCATGCGCAGCGACTACGTCCGTGGGACCTTTGTGAATCCCGTGGACGAGGAACGGCTGACCTGCGACGTGAACCTGGTGTACTCCCGGCAGGACGCCACGGTGCACGGCCCGGACCTGTTCGTGATCGAGACGAAGACCGCCAGCGGACGCGGAGCAGCGGACGCCGTGCTGTCGCAGATGGGCATTCGCCCGGTGAGCATGAGCAAGTATTGCCTCGGCATCGCGCTGCTGCACCCGCACCTGGCCGCCAACAAGTGGAGCCGACTGCTCAAACGGAACTTCGGTTGGAAACGCAGCCCGCGTCAGGTCCTGAGCTAGGCAGCATTGCCACTCAGATGGGCATGGGCGTTCAACCGCCGTTGGAGTTCGAAACCTTGCGCGTGAAGCCTCGGCAGTTGGTTCCGGGAGACTCCATGGAAATCGTTGCCGAGCCCGGACAGTCCTTGCCGACAACCTCTTGTGGCGGGACCGCCGGTTCGGTGGCGCGCGGGGCTACCTGGTCGGGGCCCGGGAAAATCCAGCTCGGGGTGGTTCTGCGGCGTTCCTCCGGGGGGCGACACACATCTGCTAGGTAGGACCCTCGAAGCGGGGCACACGGCGCCGGATCGAACGAGCTGTTACCCGAAGCGTGTTCTGCGATCCTTGACGGCCCGCCGCCTGCTGCAGGGCAGTGCCTCGACAGGTGCGGCCACGGCGAGTCATGCCCCTTTGGAGCCGGTGGCCCGCTCGACGGCCGACGGCGGACCCAGAAAATCGACGAGGACCGCAAGAACGGCCTTCGGGTCGCGCAACTCGCACTCCCACAGAACAATCGTCTTCCAGCCCAGCGCATGCAGGGCCGCAGCGTTCTCCTGATCCCGTTCGCGAGTGCGGTTGCGCTTGTCCGCCCAGAACTGCCTATTTGTCGCCGGGGCGTGCTGCCCGGCGGGGCAGTCGTGTAAGTGCCAGAAGCAGCCGTTGATAAATACGGCCTTGCGGCGGGAGGCAAAAACGATGTCCGGGGTACCGGGGAGCTTGCCGCCGCGTAGCAATGCCGCGGGATTCTCGCGTTTCAGCGTCTCGAGTGTTCGCCGTGGAATGCGGCCGTGAAGCCAATATCGATATCCCGCAGCGTGGAGCAACTTTCGCACGAAGAACTCGGGCTTCGTGTCCTTTCCGCGAATCCGTCCCATAAGTTGCGAGCGCGCCTGTTCGGACATGCTGTCCATGCTCCGATTGTGCACCCGCTGCTCCCGAAAGGCCGCAATCAGTCGTTGCGGGAGGATCTTTTTCTTGCCGTCGCCGATCTCGTTGCCGCCGTTTTCCTTCACATTCCGAGAACGGTCTCATTGCGCAACGTGACTTTGCGACTTTGGCCAAAAAAGAACCCGGACATGCCCTATATTCCGTTGAGTCAGCCCCAAGACAAATAATTTTGGAGCGAACCTGCCAATCTCGATGGCTACCCTACTCATGGGTAATCCCCGAATTTCGGATTCGGTTTCGTTTCATAGATTTCCGGGGGTCCAGAATCCTCGGCCCCGAAAATGTTAGCCAAAAGTCTCTAGTGACTGTTTGAAGCGTGTGTTTGACTGTTGTCCTCCAGTGCCTCGGCACACACTTTTGAAGGTGGCAATGGCGCCACCGGACAGGATGAAACGTGCACGCAACGTACGTAAGTCAGAATTCCAAGGGCAAATCCATGAGCAGGACGGTGGCCGCGCTTCTTCTCGCGGGCGCCCTGATCGGTGGAACCGCATCCACGGCAACTTCGGCCCCGCTGTCCGAATCGGATTCGGTCGACACGAAGAAGATCTCGTCGACGCAGGCCGACGCAGCAATGAGCTACTGGACGCCGCGGCGAATGAAGGAAGCCAAATCGGCAGATATCCTTGCTCGCGGCAAATCGGCGTCCAAGGCTCCGCTGGATATCGGCGAATCGACCAAGATTGCCGGGCGAAGCGCAAGTAAGGCCAAGCCCACAGCCGGCAAGCCCAGCAAGAATGTGGCCGAAACCCCCGTTTCCCACATAGGCAAGGTGTTCTTCACCTTGGGTGGAGCGAACTACGTGTGTTCCGGAAATGCCGTTGTTGCCGCAAACGAGGCGACCGTCTCGACTGCGGGCCACTGCGTCAACGAAGGACCGGGTGCCTTCGCGACTCATTGGGTCTTTGTTCCTGCCTATGAAAACGGCAGCGCGCCCTATGGGACCTTCGCGGCAACCGAGCTCGTCGCACCGACCCAGTGGACCCAAGATGGGGACATCACCTTTGACACGGCGTTTGCTGTGGTTTCGGATCAGAGCGGCGTGAGCCTGGCTGACCGGGTAGGTGCCTCGGGCGTTGCTTTCAACCAGGCCAGGGGACTGACCTACACCGCATTCGGGTATCCGGCCGCACGGCCATTCGACGGGGAGACCCTGCAATCGTGCAGTGGAGCCGCGACGGACGATCCGTATGGGCAGACGCAGTCGCAGGGAATTCCTTGCGACATGACCGGTGGCTCCTCCGGAGGTCCATGGTTCTTGGGTGGCTCCGACGGCTTCCAGAACTCGGTGAACAGCTTCGGCTACGGAGGAATCCGCAATACGATGTTCGGCCCTTATTGGGGATCGGTCATCGAGCAGGCTTACCAGTCGGCACAAAACTAGTAGTCCAATCGGTGGGTGGATCGCCATGATGGCGTTCCACCCGCTGCCGTTTAGGAGGTGCAACATGGAATCCAGGGTCAACGCGAAAGACGATCCGGAGGACATTGAGCCATCCGTCTTCAAAGTGGAGGCGACGCCCGAGGAGCAAATTGAATATTTCACGGAGGAACGACGAAAAGCGGCGCTTCCTCGGGAAATCGAATTGACGGATCCGGAAAGCCTGAATGAGGAGGAATGACCCGGTCGGATAATTCGCACGGATAAGTTCATGAATCCGTTGTTAAAGGTTTGAACACCGGCCGGAAGATTCGGGGGAATGAATCCTTGTTCCAGCCGGTGCTCGCATCACTCGCACCTTCATGAGGTAACAATGACTCTAGGTGGCGAAGCTATGGAATTGATGTGCCCGACCATGACGTTGGGTGTGAGTGCTTCAGGCGATGGCCGAACAGGCCGCGCGGGTTTCGCGGCGGCGCTTGAACCGCGAGCACAGCAGCAACAGGACGGCCACGATCGCCAAGATGACCACCAAGGTGGAGTAGCCGAAGAGGACGTTCTGCAGTCCGAAGCCCGGAATCGTCAGGCCGGCCACCAGCGTAGGCACGCCGAAAGCCGCAGCTCACAAGATAGGACGAGGACAGCGTGCCGCCGCGCTGCCTGGGTGGAAGCAACTCAAGCATGGAGCACAAGCCACCCTGGAATCCGGCGCCGAACCCGAAGCCGCCGATGACGCTGGCGGTATAGAACAGCCACTCGCTTTCCAGGGCCACTGCGGCGACAATGGCACCAACACCCAGGGCGAATGCCGCCGCTCCTGCCGCCATGACCTTTTCGGCAGTGCCCCTGAAGGTCAGCCGGCCGGTCAGTGCCTCGGTGCCCGTCCATGCGAAGATCGCCAACGCACCGATTGGAGGGGACTGGATGTGCCATGGTGCCTTGCTTACGGTGGGTTCAATGCCCAGCTTGCGTCAGGGCGCCGACCGCCAGTAAGAATCGTTCACGCACTTCTTGCGGAATCATGAGGGAAGGCACCAGCGTGCGCAGGGCGCCGGGATGGCGCGGGCGCTCGATGGTGACGCCCGCAAGGCCCTTTTCGCGCAACAGCCCGTTGGTGGTGTCAAGGACCGTTTGGTGCGTCTTCTGGCTTCGGGGACGCGTGCTGACATGCCAAATTCCCTCGCTCAAACCGTCCCTCCTAAAGCAAAGTGACACCTTGCTTTAGTATCCGAGATGAAGAGCCACGTGGAATCCGTGAGTGACTGGGGGCACCCGCGGTTGGCGGTTAAGGGCAGCCCGATTGGACGGAATTCGATATCCGGCCGCGGAAGATCGGAGTCGGCGTGGGTGTTGCCCAGCGGCGAAGCCGCCGTTAAAGGTTTGAGCACCGGCCGGAAGATTCGGGGGAATGAATCGTTTATCCAACCGGTGCTCGCATCACTCGCACCTTCATGAGGTAGTAATGACTCTAGGGCCAGTGTCTATGGATTTGATGTGCCTAGCCATGATGTTGGGTGTGAAGGCGGTGTTCATCGTGCCGCCTGGCAATTGGTTTTTTCACCCGCCCGGAGGCTTGCAGCTGGCCAATATCAGTGCCGGTGAATCGACTTGTAGCTCAGGTACGCGGTCAACCCCTCGGGGCCGTATTTGGTACCCAACCCGGAGTCATTTCGCCCGCCGAAGGGCGCGGCATGGTTGGACGCGAAGAAATTGATGCCAACGCTGCCGGTGGCCATGCGCTCGGCGGCGGCCTGCGCAGCGTTGATGTCGGCGCCAAAGACGAGGCCACCCCAAGCCGAACTCGGTGTTGTTCGCCAACGCGGTGCACTCATCGATCCCGTCGTAGCGCAGGATCGAAATTACCGGTCCGAAGATTTCCTCCCGGGCAATCCGCATCCCGGGCAACACGGCCGCAAACACCGTCGGAGCGACAAAGTAGCCGGCGTCCAGGTCACCGCCCAGCTGGGCCGTGTGCCCGCCGGTGGTGGCGCGCGCCCTCGGCCTCGCCCGAGCCGATGTACTCGATCACCGTCCGATACTGGCTGTCGGTGGCCGACGGGCCAAAGACCGTGGCAGGATCCAGCGGATCACCCTGGGGTGCGGCGGCAACCGTGTTCGTCACCATGTCCACGACCTCGTCGTAGAGCTGGGCCGGGGCGAGGATGCGCGTGGAAATGTAGCAGGTCTGCCCCGTGTTGCGCATGCAGGAGCGAATCAGGTTCTCGCCCATGGCCCCCAGATCCGCGTCCGGCAGCGCCAGCGCGCTGGATTTCCCGCCGAGTTCCAAGGTCCACCGGTCGCCGCAGCTCCCCGCAGGTCGCGGCGATCTTGCGTCCCACCGCCGTGCATCCTTGAGTGTAGGCGAGCACCGGCGGCGGAAGCTGGGCGGATCTGGAATCGGGGGAGTGTCTTCAGGTGCCCGGGCGCAGTTCCCGGCTTCGGGGCCACAGGTTGGCCTGTTCCAGCGCGATCAACCCACGAGCCATGACGGTGGCTTCGGGCGTGAAGAGCTTGCCAAGCACACGCGTGGCACATAGGCGCAGGGCCTGTCCGCGGTGCAGCCCAAACCAGTCCATGATGGTGTCGAGTCCGTGCGGGGTCAGCCGCCAAAGCTTGTCGGCATCCTTGACGATTTCGTCGTCGGGGTTCAGGGCATGGGGGCGGGAATCGTGCCCGTCGATTATTGCCGCGACCTGTTCGACCACCAGCGAATCCACGCCGAGGGACTCAAGGATCTCCGTGGATAGGCGGGCGCCTTCTCTTTCGTGTTGCAGGACCAGCTCCGGACGTCCCCCGCCGGGGGCGATGGCGGCGAGCACGAGGCCTGGTTCCACCTGGGACCAGCCAATGTCATGCAACATCATGGCCGGCAGCACCACTCCAGGGTCTGCCTGTGGACGTGCATGAAGCAGCGAAGCGGCCAAGGACAAGGACAAGAGGGTGTGGGCATCGTTGTCGCGCACGGCCAGCAGTGCCCGCGCCCGCCCCCAGATTTCACCCAGAAGAGGGTGGGTCTCGAAAAGGTCGGGCATCGGGGGTGGGATGTGCTCGGAGGTGTCTAGCCCGAAGTGGTTGGCCTGCGGATGCACTTTGATCATGGGCACATACTTGCACCTGCACCCGTTTTTCCCAAGGGTTGTTTTCGGGTCAGGGGAAGACGCTGATTATTGCCGGACGTGGGGTCAACGGAGTGCCCGGCAGCTGGAGGGTCATTGACGGGGCCCTGCTTCACTTTGGGTGGGACGGGAGGCAAGGGCGAACCTGGACATCATGGCGGAGGTGCTCGCCGGGCTGGCCGGCGGAAGCTGGTCGGTTGACGCCACCTCATTCCTTTTGCGGCAAAAAGAGTCCCTGCAGCGGCATGTTCATCCTGGTCATCGATCCGATATTCAGGAGACGGGGCCTTCCCAGGCGATTGCGCCTCCACCTCGAGCGGCTCCAAAGGAACTGCGGGGTACGGCTCCCGGGGCGCCGTGGTGCCCCCACTGAGCCAACGGACAGCCAACACATCTACTTGCCGGAGGAGCTGTTCGAGCGGCTGCGGCATGCGGGGCAGCCGGTCCGTGATCGGCGATCATCACAGGGCGGCGGGTTGCGGTGGTGCCGCGCCCCGGAAAGTTTGGTCGCGATTGTTAAATGGTTGAGCACCGGCCGGAAGATTATGGGGGATTCTTCCGACCGGTGCTCTCATCACTCGCACCTTCAAGAGGTAATAACGACTCTAAGGGGCGTGCCTGTGGTTCACATGTGTGAAAGCCGGGCATTCCATGTGTTTGGGTCCGGACCCATCAGGCCCGCTGAACCAGCGGGACGGCGGCCGTTCTGGCCGCGGCCAAGACGGCGACACCATAACGCGGCAATGTGAGGACACCGTCGGACACCCGGATGCCCAGCAAGTCAACCGAACCCTGCGGGGCCGTCACCGCCAACGGCTCGGTTCCGTGGTTCAATACGAAGGTGTAGTCGGTGTCCCCGTCGCTGCGGGTAACCACCTCGAGCACGGTGTCCGGCACGGCGCGCGCTCGAAGCCCCGCGGCGTCCAGGACCTGGCGGAAGAGGGCGTCCAAGCCCGCTTCCTCCGGCACCACCCCGAGGTACCAGGCGGAACCGGACCCGGAACAGGCTCGCCTGGTCACGGCCGCGCGCCCGGCCAGTTCGCCGCTGGTGTGCGACCCCAGCACCTCGGTGCCGGAAACGAGTTCCAGCCATTCGCTCCAGATCGACACGGCAAAGGTTTCGCCCGCAACCTCGAGCTTTTCCTGGACCCCGTCGGGAATCGGCCAATGCTCGTCGACCTCCACGCCCAGCAGCTCGCGCAACGGACCTGGTGCGCCGCCGGTGTGGACCTTCTCCGTCTCATCGACCACGCCGCTGAACGGGCCGATGACCAGCTGGCCGCCACGTTCCACGAAAGCGGTGAGTGCGGCTGCCTGCTCGTTGGTAGCGATGTAGAGGTTCGGGACCACGACGACGTCGTAGCCCTCGAAGGTATCGGTGGCGCGCACCGTGTCCACCGGGTGCCCGAGGCGGAAGAATGCGGCGTTCCAGGCGCGTGCCTGCACCGCGTAGTTCAGGCGCTGGGACGGCAGGGACTCGGTGGCGGAGGAGCCCCACCATGAATCCCAGTCGACGACCAGGCCCACCGAGGCGCGCACGCGCGTCCCGCGGACCGGCTCGAGTTTCTTGAGCTCGGCGCCCAGGGCCTTGGTCTCCTTGAAGCTGCGTGATTCCTCGCCGCGGTGCCCGAGCATCGCCGAGTGGAACTTCTCCTGGCCGAACTTGGCCTGGCGCCACTGGAAGAACATGGCCCCGTCGGAGCCGTGCGCGATGGCCTGCAGCGAGTCAATGCGCATCTGGCCTGGGGCCTTGGGCACGTTCACGTCGCGCCAGCTCACCGCGCTGGCCGACTGCTCGAGCAGCAGCCACGGGGCCCCGCCCTTCAGCGAGCGCATCAACCCGTAATTCAAGGCGGCGCCCACGTGGGCCAGCGGGTCGGCCGGGTCCGGGTAGGCGTCATCCGTGACCAGATCCTCGGCCGCGGCGAAGTCCCAGTAGTCAAGATCGCGCAGCAGTGACATGAAGTTGGTGGTGACCGCGATCTGAGGGGTCACCTCGCGCAGCACATCGACCTCCACCTGGAAGAGCTCGAGCAAGGCATCGGAGGAGAAGCGCTCGAAGTCCAGTAGCTGGGTCGGGTTGATGGGTCCAGTGGCCGTGCGGGGTGGCTCGATGTGTTCCCATTGGGTGTAGCGCTGGCCCCACACGCCCACGCCCCAGGCCTCGTTCAGGCCCTCGAGCGTGCCGTAGCGCTTGAGCAGCCACCTGCGGAAATCCACGGCAGTGGCCGGGCACCAGCAGCGCGATACGTGGTCGCCATATTCATTGGACACGTGCCACAGCGCCAGGGCGGGGTGGTCGCCGTATCGTTCGGCCATGGCCCGGGTCATCCGGACAACGTGCTGGCGCCAGACCGGCGAGCTGGGGCAGTAGGCCTGGCGCGAGCCGAACTCCAGCCGCTGGCCATCGACGTTGTGCGGCAGCATCTCCGGGTGCTGGCGGATCAGCCAGGACGGAGGTGTGGCCGTGGCCGTGGCCAGATCGATCTTGATTCCGGCGTCCCAGAGCACCTCGATGATCCGGTCCAGCCAGCCCCAGTTGAACACGCCGGGGCTGGGCTCGAGCTGCGGCCAGGAGAAGACCGGAAGGCTGACGATGTTCACCCCGGCCTCGACCATGAGCCTGGCGTCTTCGGCCCAAGTCTCCTCCGACCACTGGTCGGGGTTGTAGTCCCCGCCGTAGGCAAGGGCATCGAGCCGGATAGACCGGGGTTCAATCATGTCCGTTCCTTTCTGTGGCGGCACCTGCCGCCGGGTGTTTGTCAGTGGGAGCTGTCCGCTCCGCACGTGTGCCAGCCCGTGCGGGCCAACGGTGTCGTGGGTGCGCGTTCTTGGCCGGGGCCTACCAACGCTCGCTGGTGCTCAGTTGCACCGCAAGGTCGATGAACAGCGCGGCTGACCAGCCGAACGCGGTGGTCGCCGTCTTGGCTTTCTGGCCGGTGACAGGGTTGAAGTACTCATGCGGGCCGCCGCCGTGAATGACAAGTTTCACCGTCTGCTCGGCCAGGGCGCGGGCACGTTCGGACTCGCCCGAGTTGCGCAGCCCCTCGATGACCAGCGAGTTGGTATTGATCCATACCGGGCCGCGCCACATGCGCTCGGTGGAGAAGTTGGCGTCGTCGGCCGCGACGGTCGGGATCGACCATTGTGTGCCGAACCTATCCGGGTTCTCCAGGTCGCCGAGCATCCGTTGCTTGATGGGTTCCGGCAGCGATCCGGTCAGCAGCGGCATGAGGCCGACCACCGCGAGGCTGGACACCGGTTCCCCGGCGGCGCGGGCCTGGAAGAAGCCGCTTGGCTCGTCCCACATGCCCAGCAGCAGCTCTTGGGTGCGGGTGGCGCGGGATCGGTGCTTCCGGGCCAGTGCCTGCCAGCCTTCCCGGCCCAGTCGCTCGGCGAATCCCGCCAGCTCCAGGTCCTGCAACACCAGGTAGGCGCCGAGGTCCGGGGCGGTGGTGGGGAGTGGGCCGTCGAAGATCGGGCTGTCGTCGAGGCCCGAGGAGTAAGGGTGGCCGTATTCGGGCATGCCGTCGCCGTCCAGGTCGGAGGCGGCGAACCACCAGTCCTGCGAGCGTCGCAGGGTTTCGAGCTGGGCGTCCACCCAGTCCTCGCCGCCGAAGCTCTCCGCGGGCTGGACCTCCAGCACCTTGCGCAACGCCCAGGCCGCCAGCGGCGGCTTGGTCAGCGGCACCGGGGCCGAGGGATCGGCGATTGCGGAGCCGGCGCGGCGCAGGGTCTCGCGGTCGGATGCCGGAAGGTCGTCGCTGGTGGCCAGGATGCCGAGCTCGTGCACCACGTCCGGCAGCTGGCCGTCCTCGCGCGGGAAGCCGAAGGCCAGGGACAGTTGTTCGCGGGCCAGTTCCGGGTCGCCGTGGCGCAGTCCCACGGCGATGAAGTACGCGTCCCACTGCCACAACCCGACGTAGCCGATCTTGGAGGGGACCACCGCGCGGGCGGATCCCAGGGCCGGCATCTCGACGATGTTGGCGCCCAGCACCCACCAGCAGAACGCGGCCATGTCCCGCAGGTCCTCGCGGACCTCCGGGCACTTGGCAAACCATTGAAGCCAGATCGCCTCGGTCGCCGCCACTTGCGCGGCGTGCCGGTCCGCGTGCGTCGCCACGGCCCGGCGGTCGGTGTCGATGGTGAAGCGGATGGAGTCGGCGGGACCGTCACCGAGTGCCATGGACTGCTCCGTGCCGTCCGGGGTTTCCCAATGGACCGCCACCGGCCCCCGGTGCCTGGTGCCGGTGCCGATGCTCAGCGCGGCGGGGCCGGCAAAACTCAGCGTGGCGGCGCCGCCGCCGAACTCGATCACGTGCGGCAGCACCCGGGTAACGGGCAGGACGCGGCCGTCGGTGCCGTGCACCCGGAGGTTCTCGAAGACCACGCATTCGGCCAGCCGCTTCTCGTACTCGGAGGTGCACACCCTCAAGCCCTCGTCCTGGGCGAAGATGATCAACCGCGAGCGCGGCAGCGTGAACGGCGCCTGGACCAGGTCCAGGTGTCCGCCGGCGGCCTCGAGGTTCTCGCGGGCGCTCGTGGTTTCGGTCGGGATAGGCATTGCTTATTTTCCTCCCAGGCCGGATGCGGCCATGCTGTTCAGGATGCGGCGCTGACCGATGACAAAGGCGATGAGGATCGGGATGGTGGCAATCGAGGATGCCGCCATGACCAGGCCGTAGTTGACCGAACCGAACTGGCTGGTGAAGCTGGCCAGCAGCAACGGCACCGTGTAGAGCTCCGGGGAATTCAACAGCACCAATGGGAACAGGAAGGAATTCCACACGCTCAGCGCGGTGATGATCACCAGCACGCCCAGGCCCGGCTTCAGGTTTGGCAGGATGACACTCCAGAAGAGGCGCCAGCGGCTCGCGCCGTCGATGACCGCGGCCTCCTCGAGCTCCTTGGGCAGCGCCAGCACGAACTGGCGCATCAGGAACACCGCGAAGGGGTTGACCATCATGGCCGGTACGATCAGCGCCAGGTGGGAGTCGATCCAGCCCATCTTGCTCATGAGCAGGTAGAAGGGCACGAGGGTGACCTGCGCCGGGATCATCTGTGTGGCCAGGAAGACGATGAAGATGGCCTTGGAACCGCGGAACTTGATGCGCGCGAACGCGTACCCGGCCATCGATGCCGTGACCAGCGTGCCGAGGATGGACAGCACCGCGATGTAGAGGCTGTTGAGGTAGGCCCGCGCAAACGGGACGGCATGCCAGGCCTCGGTGAAGTTGGACCAGGTCCACGGATCGGGCCAGAAGCTCAACGGATCCTGCAGCAACTGCGGCAGCCCCTTGAGCGAGGTCGCGATCATCCACAGGAACGGGAAGACCATGGCAATGCCCGCCACGAGCAGCACGATGTGCAGCGTGGAGGAGATGCCGATGGCCGCCAGGCGTTCGCGCAGCGGTGCCTTCGCGGTGGTCCCGGCGGGAGCCTTGGTTTCTTCAAGGTTCTGGGTGCTCATGCTGCATCATCCTCGTAGTGGACGAACTTCTTCTGGGCGCCGAACTGGATGGCCGTGATGACCAGGGTCATGACCAGCAGGATTACGGCGGCGGCGCTGGAAGGACCGAACTGGAAGCGCCCGAAGCCCAAGTCGTAGATGTGGTAGACGATGGTCCGGGTGGCGTTGTCCGGGCCGGCGTTCTGGGTCAGGACGAACACGGTGTCGAAAGTTTGCATCGAGGAAATGAACGCCACGATCGTGGAGAAGAAGATTATCGGGGACAGCAACGGCAGGCGGATCTTGGTAAACAGCGACCACCACCCGGCGCCGTCGATGCGCGCCGCCTCGATGACCGCGGGGGAGATATTCTGCAGGCCGGCGAGGAAGATGATGACGTTCAGGCCCAGCGAGGACCAGATCGACACGATCGCCACGGCGATCAGCGCGAGCTTCGGGTCGCCCAGCCAGTCTGGCGGGGTGATCCCGAAGATCTTGCCGATCGTGGCGCTGAAGATCCCGTCGGAACGGAACATCTGCTGCCAGATCATGGCCACTGCCACGGTGCTTGTCACCACGGGTGCGAAGAACAAGATCAGGTACAGGGTCCTGGTCTTGAGCTTCTCCAGGGCCACCGCGATGACAACCGCCAGGCCCAGCCCGATCGGGACCGTGATCAGTGCCAGCAGCAGGATGTTGATGATCGACTTGTGCAGCAGCGGGTCGGCCAGCTGGTCTGTGAAGTTCTTGAATCCCACCCACGTCAGGTTCGTCAGGCCGTCCCATTGGGCAAAGGCCAGGACAAGGCTTGCAGCAAACGGGATGAGCACGAACAAGACCATGCCAATGACCTGCGGGCCGATGAAGACGTAGCCCCAGGCGCGGTCGCGCTTGCGCCAGCCTGCTTCCTTGCGCATTTCGGGGAACGGGCCCTGGGCGGAGAAATGCCTGGTTTTCACTCGCGCGGGTTTCTCCGCGAGTGTGGCGCTCATTTCCCGGACTTCGATGCGATGAGGGCCGCAACCTTGTCGAGGGTTCCCTGCGCGTTGCTCTTGCCCTGGTAGAGCTCAAGGAACAGGTCCGAGACGTCGGTGGAAAGTGCCGGAACGGCGCCTTCGGCGGCGTAGTTGGCGAAGCCGATGTCGCGCATGTCCAGGAAGGTCTGGGCGTGCTTCGGGTAGTTGTCCTCGAGCACCACGCCGTCGGCGCCCTTGATGGAAGGCACTGCGTTGCCGCCGCCGGTCAGGCGGAATTTCTGGCCCTCGGCGGAGAGGAACTCGGTCCAGTAGGTGAACGCGGCGTCCTTGTTCTTGGTGTCGGCGTTGACTGCCAGGTAGGAGGCTGCGATGCCCGTCGGTGCCGGCTTGCCGTCCGGGGTCGGCCAATCGACGATGTCGTAGCCCTCCTGGACATTGGCACCTTTGAGGGTTCCGATGGTGTAGCGGCCCTGGGCGAAGAAACCGGCCTTGTGGGTCACGAACTTGCTGTCGGCGCCGGCTCCGGAGGGCAGGGAATCGGCGTCGACGAACGTCTTGTCCTGGAAGTACCTGCCGAGGGTTTCAACGGCGGCAAGGGTCTTGGGGTCCTTGTTGCCGACGAAGGTGCCCGACCCGTCGTAGGCGGTGCCGCCCTGGGTGGAGATCCAGCCGTAGTGGGTGGCCCAGTAGTTCCAGAACATGGAGCCGATCAGGCCCTTGGCGGCGATCTTGTCATTCATTTCAAGGAACTTGGCGGTGGTCCACTTGCCTTCGGCGGCAAGGCTTGCCGGATCCTCGGTGATGCCGACCTCTTCCAAGACCTTCTTGTCATACCAGAATGCGTCGTTGTTGACGTCGTTGGGTGCGGCGTAGGTGATGCCGTCCTGCTGTGCGGCGCCGAAGGTACCGGCGAAGAAATCGTCTTTCTTGGTCTTGCTGGCGTCCGAAGCCATCAGATCATCCAGCGGCATGAGGCGCTTGGAGCCGACGAATTGGCCGAGCTTGTCATCACCGACGTAGAAGACGTCGGGCGCGGTCTTGCTGGTGAGTTGGGCAAGAAGCTTGGAGTGGTATTCGCCGTAGCTGGCTACCGGCTGGAGCTTGACCTTGATTTCCGGGTGGCGCTTCATGAAATCGGTGTTGAATTCGGTGAAGCGGGTCAATTCCTCCGGGGTGCCCCAGGTACTAAAAACTATGGAGCTACTGCCATCAGCGGCCGGGCCGGCAGTGGTTCCGGATCCGCCGCTGCATGCGCTCAAGACCAAAGCGGAGGCCATGGCAACGCCTAGGGACAGAACGCTTCTTCTTTTCAGATCCTTGGAATTCCACATGCCAATACCTCTTTCGGTGAGAACGGTCGATTCTTTGCCGCGACGGTTCAAAATGATGCCATCAGCCCGGAGTGCGGAGTGATCGACGCCACAGCGATAGTTGTATTCTGTATACATGAGACACTCTGTGTCAAGTTCCACTTTGTTTGTTTGTGTTCGAAGCAAGGCGTCGGCCCGGGCTTGCCGATCGGCACGTGGCCGCGCAAATACGTGATATTCCAGGCCTCACCACCAGCAATATTGCACATGCCGCGTGATTTTGGTTGCTTTTGTTTGAAATCGAACAAAGTGTCTTGAGGTCGACTTCGGCCCCCGAGGTCGCGCGGGGACTTCTGCGCGTTCCCGGGGCCGCGCGGCGGTGCGCCCGCACATGTCGCGCCTGGCCCCCGTTCGAATGGCACCCCGGGCGATTGCCCGCCGTACCCTTGCCCGCGCTCGGCACCGAGGGGCCCTGCGGTGGACGGATTGAGGGGGCAGTGGGCTTGGGGAGACTGCGCGCATCGACCTCCAGCTGGTGGATAAACATTTCACTGCTCGGTAATGGCTCATGGAACCGAAGAGATTTCCCATGGCCGTCTATGTTGCCGGCGATTTCGATTCCCGTTGCCTCGCAGGTAGCCCGATGAAGGGGGCACGCAAGCGAACGGGCCGGAAGAATCCGGCCCGCTCGAGGCTTTCGTTGGCAATTCAGTTGTTCGTCCAGTGGCTCTTGCGGCTACTGGGTACGGTAGGACGAAGCCGTCCCGCCGGCGAGCTCGCCTCCATCGACGATCAATTGCTGCCCGGTGATGAACCGGGCCTGATCCGAGGCCAGGAAGAAGAAAACGTCGGCAATCTCAGCCGGATCGGCGTGCCTGCGCATCGGAATCCGCTCGTTGACCTCCGCCAGCATTTCGTCCGTGTATTCGCTGCGCTGCATCGGGGTGAGCACGTACCCCGGGCTGACGCAGGCGGTGCGAACCCGGGGCGCAAGCTCCAGGGCGACGCTACGGCAAAGTGCGAGCACGCCTGCCTTGGACGCGTTGTAATCCGAGTACCAGGGGTACCCCGCCGATCCGTTGGTGGAGGCGGTGGCCAGCAGGGTGCCGGAACCCGCCTCGAACATGACGCGGCCCGCAGCCTGCCAAAGGTTGATGACGCCGAAGAGATTGATCTCCAGCAATCGGCGGATGTCTTCCGGCCTCATCTCGAGGAACGCATGCCGGGTGCTGATGCCGGCATTGGCGATGGCCGTATCGATCCTGCCTTCCTCGGCGGCGATGCCTTCCACCACCGAGCGGACCATGGCCGGATCGGTGACGTCGCATTCGTGCCACTGCACGCCGCCGGAAGCGTTTGCCGGCGGCTGCCTGTCCAAGTTGAAAACCCTCGCACCCGAGGATGCGAAGCGCTGGGCGGTGGCTTCCCCGATGCCCGAGGAGGCCCCGGTGATCACCAGCACCGATGCCTGGTGTGTCACGGTATCAGTCATGGTCGCTCACAGCACCTTGGAGAGGAACTGCTGGGTCCTTTCGTGTTGCGGGTTGGCGATGAGCTCGCGGGGATTTCCCCTTTCGACCACGACGCCGCCGTCGATGAAGGCCAGCGAATCCGCGACCTCGCGAGCGAAACCGATTTCGTGCGTCACCAGCACCATGGTCATCCCCCCGACCGCCAGGGACTTCATGACCTCCAGCACCTCGTCGACCAGCTCCGGATCCAGGGCAGAGGTTGGTTCGTCGAACAGCATGACCTGGGGGTCCATCGCGAGGGAGCGTGCGATGGCGACGCGCTGCTGCTGGCCGCCGGAGAGCTTCATGGGGTACTTGTGGCCATGGCCGGCCAGCCCCACACGCTCCAGGAGTTCCTCGGCGCGTGCCAGGGCCAGCTTCTTTGATTCGCCCTTGACCCGGGCGGGACCGCAGGCAACGTTTTCCAGCGCCGTCATGTTGGCGAAGAGATTGAAGCGCTGGAAAACCATGCCGACATTGAGACGGAGCTTCGCGTACTCGGCGGAATTCCACTCATGGAACTTGCCCTTGCGGTAGTTGAATCCCACGTCTTCGCCGTCGATCCGGATGCGACCGCCGTTGGGTTTTTCCAGCGCGTTGAGGCAGCGCAGGAAGGTGGACTTGCCCGAGCCCGAGGGGCCGATGATGCAGGCGACCTCCCCGGTCTCGACGGAGAAGTCGATGCCGGAGAGCACCTGGTGGTTGCCGAAACTCTTGGTGACCTGTTCGGCCAGCACCAGTGGGAGGTGCCTGTCTGTTCCTGTCTGCGCGAGTGAAGTCGTGGTGCTGGTCATGGGGTGCTCCTTGGCGGTTCGGTGCGCAGGCGCTGGCCCAGCACCGCCAGGTTGTCGCGGGAAAAGAACGGATTGGAGAACCTCTGGCGCTTGCCGGTGATGGGACGGTCCGCCGTGCCGAACTTCTTTTCAAGCTTGCCCTGGAAGTACGTGGCGATGACGGTCATGGCCATGTACCAGATGCTGGCCACGATCAGCAGTTCCATGATCTTTCCGTTTTGCTTGTAGATCTGGCTGGCGTTGGTCATCAGGTCGTTGCCCGCGACCACATAGACCAGCGAGGTGGTCTTGAGCATGGAAATGAACTCGTTGCCGATCGGCGGGATGATGATGCGTGTGGCCTGCGGCAGCACCACCACCCACATTCGCTTGAACGGCGTCATGCCGATGGAGGCGGCGGCCTCGGCCTGGCCGGGATCCACGGCCTGGATGCCCGCGCGCACTGTTTCCGCCGCGTAGGCGCCCAGGTTCAGGCCCAGGCCAAGCATGGCCGCGGTGAAGCCGGTCATGACAACGTTGGTGTCCCACATGTAGCCGATGTTCGTGAGCGGGATCTTGATGACCAGCTGCGGGAACAGGAAGGCCAGATTGAACCAGAAGATCAGCTGGACCAGCACCGGGGTTCCGCGGAAGAACCAGATGTAGAGGTTGCTGATCCACACGGCAACCGGATTGGCCGAGAGCTTCATCATCGCCAGGGCCACCCCGATGGCCAGGCCCATGATCGTGGCCAGGATGGAGAGCTGGATGGTGACCAGCACACCGTCCAAGATTTTGGGAAACGTCAGGTAGTAAAGGACGTTTCCCCAGATGATGTGGTCATTGGTGGCCAGCACCCAGACGAACCAACTGATGCCAGCGATGCACAGCAGCGCCACTATGAGGCGTCCCGGGTGGCGTAGCCGGACGGTGTTGCCAGGCCCGGGTTGCTCGACCAGCCGCGGCGGTGCTGCGACTTGTTCCTGGGTCATTGCTTACTTGCCCTGGTTGACGGTGGCCTCGGGAAGCGCCATCCGGTCCAGTTCCCAGGCGCCGAGAATCTCGGCGTAGGTGCCGTCCTTGATGAGCTTGTTCATGGTGTCCTGGATCAGCTTCACCAATTCCTCGTTCTTCGGGTCGATCGCGATGCCGAACAGGGAGCTGCCCGGGATCTCGATGGCCTCCAGTGCCCCGTTGGATTCCTTGGCACGGAAGACCGCCACCGGGTAGTCGTTCAGGCCGGCGACGGCGCGACCGTTTTGCACCTGCAGCAGGGCCTCGGGGTCGTTGGCGAAGCCCAGGATCTTGATGGGCTTCTCGTTCTTGGTCTCGCAATCCTTGCTGAACTGTTCGGCCAGCTGCATGTAGTACCCGTTGTCGAGCACTGCCATGGTCTCGCCGCAGAGGTCTGCCGGGGACTTGATACCCTCCGGGTTGCCCTTGGCGACCATGATCGAGCCCGAGGACTTGGCGTAGTCGACGAACGAGACCTTTTCGCGGCGCTCGGCGGTGTCGTTGAAGCCCGACATCAGCACATCGAAGCGGCCCGAGACGACGCCGGGCATCATG
Organism: Arthrobacter sp. AQ5-05; assembly: GCF_003287975.1. Taxonomy (GTDB): domain Bacteria; phylum Actinomycetota; class Actinomycetes; order Actinomycetales; family Micrococcaceae; genus Paeniglutamicibacter. The sequence continues at coordinate 74,901 of NZ_QMKQ01000008.1, read as the reverse complement.
CCCGATACGTCCGAGTTGCTGATCTTGGCCTCGACCCCCAGCAGGTTGCCCATGGCGCGGGCCAGGGACATGTCCACGCCGATCATGGTCTTGCCGTCGGTGTCAAACATTTCCATTGGCGGATAGCCCTCGGCCGCCGCGATCTTCAGTCCGCCGGTCTTGATGGCTCCCGGAACGCGGGCCGCGAGGTCGGCATCGACATTGATGGCCGCGATCTGGGCGGCCGCGAGGTCGCCCGTGGGCGCCGCATTCTTGAAGACGCCCGCCGCCGCGGCACCGGAGGACGAGGGGGTTTCGGCGAGGGACTGGCCGCCGCATCCGGTCAGGGCTGCTGCACCCAGAGTGAGAACGGCAGTGAAGATCATTCCTTGTTTGAAGGATTTCATGTGTTTCTCCTTGTGTTAGTCGGACCAGTGGATGCGGCCGTCGATGACTGTCATCAGTGTGTGGGTCGAGTGAAGTTCCAGGGGAGGGCAGGAAACCGGGTCGCGGTCGACGACGATGAAGTCCGCCAGCTTTCCGGTTTCCAAGGTTCCCTTGAGATGCTGTTCCCCGGTGGCCCGGGTGTGCGAGGTTGCCGCGGCATGCAGGGCCTGGGAGCGGGTGAGGATCTCCTCGGGTTGCCAGCCCCCGGCAGGGAAGCCGTTGGGACGCTGGCGGGTGGTTCCGGCGTGGAGGCCATGGAAGGGGTTGGTTCCCTCGACCGGGGCATCGGAACTGAAGGAGACTGCCCCGCCCGCGGCCAGGATGCTGCCCCATGCGTAGGAAAGCACGTCGTGGTCGCCCAACAGGGAATCGACCAACTCGATGTCCGAGGTGCATGACGCGGGTTGCATGCAGGCCAGCGCGCCACTGGCGGCGAGCCGGGACAGGTCGCGGCGGGCGATGTGTTGGACGTGTTCGATCCGGTTGGAGGCGACCGGCAACGACGTGCGGTCTTCCGCGGCCAGCTCGAAGGCATCCAGGGCGTTGGAAACGGCGCGGTCACCGATGGCGTGCACGGCGGCGGACAACCCGTTGTCGTTGGCGCGCTTGACCAAGAGGTTCAGCTCCTGAGGCGCGGTTACGGCCAAGCCCTCGGAGCGGGAGTAGCCGTAGGGCGAATGCATGAGACAGGTGCCCGATGAGAGGGACCCATCGGAGAAGATCTTCACGCCGCCGCGCCGCAGCCAGGGATCTCCCTGTCCGCTGCGCACGCCCTGTTCGATGATTTGGTCCAGCACCGCGACGGGCATGATCTTGTTGACCCGCAGCGGAAGTTCACGGCGTTCATGAAGGTCGGAGAAGGCATCCCACGCGTCCATGCCGTCGATGTCGTGAATAGAGGTGATGCCCTGGCGGACCAGGGTGCGCAGAGCGGAGGGCAACAACTTCGCAAGGTCGTCCCGGGTGACTTCCTCCAGTGCCCGGCCCGCGTTGAATCCGGCGGCTTCCAGCAGGATGCCGGTGGCGGAGCCGGAAGTGTCGCGCACGATGGTGCCACCGACCGGGTTGGGGGTTGCCGCGTCGATGCCGAGGTATGCCAATGCCGCGGAGTTCAACCAGTAGGTGTGCAGGTCCAAGTGGTGCAGCGCGGTGGGGTGGGAACCGGTGGCGGCGTCCAGTTCATGCCGGTCGGGGAGTTCCGTTTGGTCCCATGCGCGGTGGTTCCAGCGGCCGCCGAAGATCCAGCTGGTCGAGTCCCCGGGATCGAGCTGCCCCACACGGTGGGCGACCAAGGCGACGGCCTCCGAGGATGAGCTGGCGGGGAAGAGATCGACCTCCGCCTGGCGCAGCGCGAACTGGGCGGTGTGGATGTGGCTGTCGGCCAGCCCGGGCATCGCATGCGCCCCGCCAAGATCGATGCGTCGTGCCTGCGGGGCGAACTCCCGGGCCCCACCGACGGATCCAAGGAATCGGATCCGGCCCTCGTCCGAGACCAAGGCGGATGCCGTGGGGTTGTGCGGGTCGAGGGTATGGAAAACGGCATTTTCGAACACCGTGAACGTCATGCAGGGCCCCCATCATGCGCTGATCTTTTCGCCATTCGAAGCTTCTGTACATCGAATACTTTGCACTGTATACCGAATACAGCTTCCGTTCAAGACATTTTTTGATCCATTTATCAAGCGGCGCCATTGTGACCTGGCGTGGGGGTTCGCGGGGTCGGCGAGCTTGTGGGCAAATGCAAAAAGCCGCGTCGGGAATCCCCGGAGGGGTTCCCGACGCGGCTTTGTAGTGGGCGGTCCTAGACGGCCGCCTTCGCGCCTTCCTTGCTTGCCATGGCCTTGCCGATGCGAGAGGTGCTGTTGAGCCAGTTGGCGGTCAGTGCCGCCTGCGCGGCGGAAAGATCCTTCGCAATAAGCGCGTTGGCGATTGCCGAGTGCTCGGTCGCCGCTCGTTCAACGCGGTCCTTGGCTCCGACGAAGAACTTCTCGTAGCGCCGCAGGGCAACCTTGTGCGAGGCGATGGTTTCCAGAAGCCGTCGGTTGGGGCATTTGGAGAGCAGGAGCTCGTGGAAGTCATCGTCGTGGCTGTTGACCTCTTCGGCCAGGGCCTCAGTGGCAGTGAACGCCTTCGCTGCATCCAGGATCCGTGGCGCAATCACATTCAGCTCGTCTGCGGGACTAAGCTCCAGCGCGAGGCACTCGAGGGCGGCAATGATCTGCACGGCCTCGGCGAAATCGCGCTCGCTAATGGGGGCCCAGCGGAAGCCCTTGCCGGAAATGCGCGTAATGACACCCTGCTGGGATAGCGAAATGAGCGCTTCGCGCAGCGGAGTCCGACTGACGCCGAGATCGGCCGAGAGCGTTACCTCGTTGATGCTCTCGCCCATATCGAAATCGCCTGCGCCGACGCGGTTCATGACTTCTGTTTCGATCTGTTCGCGCAGTGATTGGCGTTGAATTGCCACTGTCGCCCCCTGATTCTCGATAGATGAAGCACCGGATTTGATCATCTCTATTGTACTAGAGACTGGGTTCAGTATACTGTATACAGAAATATGGGAGGAAGTTCACACATGAACGTGACCATTGGCTTGATTGTGAACCCGGTCGCCGGCCTGGGTGGCCGTTTGGCCCAGAAGGGCAGCGACGCCTCGGATATCCGCGATATGGCCGAGCGCGCGGGGATCGATTCCCTGGCTGCGGAACGGGCCGGGCAAACAGTTCGCCGGCTGTTGGACGGGCTGGAATCATCCCGGGTTGCCGTGCGAATACTTGCAGGTGCCGGCGAAATGGGTACCGGTGCGCTCGACACCGGCATGCCCCGTGAGACTGTTGCCTCAGACGCGCTCCACCCGGGAGCCTCGAGTTCCGACGACACCAAGTCAATGGCGCGGAACATGGCGGACCAAGGTGTCGACCTATTGCTCTTCGCCGGGGGAGACGGCACGGCCCGCGACATCCTCGACGCGGTCGGAACCAGCGTCCCGGTGCTGGGCATCCCCGCCGGCGTCAAGATCTACTCCGGCGTATTCGGCCTGACGCCTTCGGAAACCGGTGCGTTGGCTGCGGGTTGGCTGGCCGATCCGAAGCGTTGCAGCGATGAACGCGAAGTCGTCGACATCGACGAGGACGAATTGCGCCGGGGCCTTGCGACCCCCAGTCTCTATGGGACGCTGCGGGTGCCCGCGGACTCCCGCCGGCTTCAGCCTCGCAAGTCCGGCAGCCCCGCCTCCGACGTCAACGCGGCCAGATCGTTGGGTATTGCGTTCGCGGCCACCATGGTCCCGGACCGGCACTACGTGCTTGGTCCGGGCAGCACCACCATGGCCATCGGCAGCGCACTGGGTTTGGAACTGACACGGCTGGGAGTCGACGTCATCTGCAACGGCCGGCTCATTGCCGAGGACGTCGACGCCGAAACGCTGAACTCGTTGGTCCCCGAAGGGGGTGCCACCATCATTGTCACCCCGCTGGGGCAGCAAGGTTTCGTCATCGGGCGCGGAAACCAGCAGATCGATCACCGCGTGCTGCAACGCAGCGAGCTGAGAATCGTTGCCACGCCTTCCAAAATGATTTCCCTGGGCGGGCGACCTCTCTGGGTTGATTCGGGACATCCCGAACTGGACGCCACGATCTGTGGCTACATCAAAGTATTTACCGGAGCGAAAGCCGAAGTAATTTATCCCATCAGCAATTCAGCTGATGCCCAGGTTCGAGCCTAAACACCACAAGGAGCAGTTCATGCGTTTGAAGGACAAGTCTGCAATCGTCACCGGCGGCGGATCCGGCATCGGCCGGGCCACGGCACTGGCCATGGCCGCCGAAGGCGCCAACGTCGCGATCTTCGACATCAACGAAGAAGCGGCACAGGCTGTTGCCGCCGAAGCCGCGGCATTTGGCGTCAAGACCCTGGGCGTGGCCGTCAACGTTGCACTGGATGAAGACGTGAAGCGCGGGGTCGCCGCGGCCGCGGCCGAATTCGGCACCGTCAACGTCCTGTTCAACAATGCGGGCATCATCCGCCGGGCCAACGTCATCGACACCACCCTCGAGGAATGGGACCAGGTCATGGGCGTTAACGTGCGCGGCCCGTTCCTGCTCTCCAAGTACGTGATCCCGCTGATGATCGCCGACGGCGGCGGTGCAATCGTCAACACCGGTTCCGGCTGGGGCCTCAAGGGCGGCGGCGACGCGCTGTCCTACTGCACCTCCAAGGCAGCCGTGGTGAACATGACCCGCGCCCTGGCCATCGACCACGGACCGGACAACATCCGCGTGAACTCGGTGAACCCGGGCGACACCAACACCCCGATGCTGCGCGAGGAAGCCCGCCAGCTGTCCCAGGCCGAGGCCGCCTTCCTGGAGGAGTCCAACGACCGCCCGCTCAAGCGCATGGGCACCCCCGAGGAAATCGCCGAGGCCGTCATCTGGCTCGCCAGCGACGCCAGCAGCTACGTCACCGGCGCGGCACTGGTGGTCGACGGCGGCGGCATCGCCTAAGCCGTTCCCGCACCAACGACAAATCCCGCGGGGTGAAGCCAAGCGCTTCACCCCGCGGGATTCATGCTTCTTCCAGGCCGGGGCTGCACCCGTCTCCACCGTGCCGGACCACTGGCGGTGCGGCAGCAGGTCACGTTGATGCCTTCACGAAAGAGTCCCGATCTGGTTGACTGTGTTCGTGCCGGTTTGGTCAAATTCCGCGAAAGAGGATCTCCGGGCTATCGGTGATTCGTCAGTCTCAGCGCAGATCATGGAGATAGCCGATCGAGACCTGCGCCCTCACGCCGACGACGCGATAGAGGGTCAACTCGTGGGTGCAACGGAGGCCCGGTTTAGACGATGCGTCTGGGCGTCCGAGCTGGCCAGCTACCTGTCGTTCGAGCTCGATGGCGTGGACGAATTCAGCAACCAGGCGTGTGACCACTGTTTGGTCTATCGCGAGTTGACGGTGGACGAACAAATCAACCTCCAGCGGAACCCCGGAGTCGTGATCGTGCGAGTCATCTCAAATGACGACATTCTCCGACTCCTTGCACGCAGCAGAATTAATACTTGATGCCCAATTCACGCGCTAGTTCTTCCGTGTCCTGTACCTCGCCAAGAGGCTCGCTGCTACCCAATTGGGAAACAGACTCCAGCACGGCGCCAAGCACCGCAGCTTCCACGCGCTCATTCGCCAGCGGCGTGATGAGGGCGACAGGTCGACCTTGGCGGGTGATGAGCGCAGGTTCTCCCGATTCGTTGATCTCCTGGATGACCTTTGCGGTGTTTTGGTTCAGCTCACGCATGTTGTACGTGTGTGAACTGGCTACGCGGGAAACGATTTCCATCTTGCAATCCCTCCACATTTACGGCAAACAGCCCTGATGATTTGAGGCTAGCACATGTAGTACATAGGTACTACAGCTGAAGCGAAGGACAATCTTTTGGATATTCCCACATCGACGCCAACACTGTCCGGGGGCGGCTACGGAGACAAATCAAACAATCTTGCAGGCACTCTCAAATGGCTGGTTGCCTCGGCGGGAGCAATAGCCGTGGCCATCGTGGCGGGGCTGCAACTCACCTCCCTCCAGAGCCTGCAACCATGGGCAGCTCTCCTGGCCACGGTTGGTGCGCTTGGCGCTTTGGTGGCCGTCGGGCTCGTGCTGTTCGGTGCCGCGCGGGTGCTGGCAATCGACACTCCGACGATCACGGAGCTATCCAATGCGGAGATGGACTTCAAAGCCGAAAAGCACGCCGACTTGGCCACGCCAGAGGGCTTGAAAGCCCTGCCCCTGCTGCTCCTTTGGCTGTATGAACGACGCACCTTGCTGCTGGGTGACGCCCAAACTATTTCGGCCCTGTATGAGGATGGCATCGTCGGATCGGGTCGGGCGCTGGATCGTTTGAAGCGAAAACAAAAGTGCACCTGGGCCGGTCGTGCCCTGGACCCGGAATCGCCTTCCGATATCGCTTGGCTCGAAGCCGAACGTTTCGTCGCCAGCTCGCGAATTGACCGGCTTGAAGCAGCTGCGGGGTATTGGCTGAGACGTGATGCCTATCAACGCCTCATCAAGAGGGTTTCTTGGATAACAGTCCTATTTGTGGCCGGAATATTCATTTTCGCGCTTGCCCCCGTCGTGGGACCTGCGACGGTGCTTCCCGGCGTCACGGAGCCGATTCCTGCGCAAATCCATGTGCTGGACGCGAATGCCGCAGGAGTTCCTTCCACCTGCCCGGCTGTCCTTTCGGGACAGATCGTTGGAGGTTCACTGGCGAACCCCATGGTTGTAACCATCCCCCAGGGCGAATGCCCTGCCCTCAAGCTGAAGGCGCACGACAAAACACTGATTGTTGTACCGAACATGCCCGTTTCACCCGGACCCACCCCGTAGTGAAGACCAAACAAACCCTCCTGGCATCTGGTATCCCTTGATGAATCAAGAAGCCGGCAACAATCGGGGCCCGGATGCCGGTGGTGCCAAGGAGGGGCTGCCGTCGGTCATCCCGGCGGCAGCCCCTCCTTGGCCACTCATCTATCTGGTTAGCCCACTGAAATGGGCTCTTGCGCCAACGTCGCATCGGCGCCGCTGAAGTACTTGCGCTGGTAGGCGCGCCAGGTGATGGCCCAGCGTTCCGGATCGTCCAGGTCATCGTGGTCGATCTGGTGCACGGTTTGGTTGTGCGGAGCTGAACGCACCAGATCGGGATTCTCCCGGGCTTCGGATGCGACCTGGGCCAGCACAGCGACGTACTCGTCGATTTCGGTCTTGGAGTACGACTCGGTCGGCTCCAGGGTGAACGGCTGCGGAACCAGGTACGGGTGGTGGCTGGTCCAGTAGTGCATGCCGTAGTCGCTCATGCGGATGCCGATTTCCTCCGAGCTGATGCCGGTGTCCTCGAACAATTCCTGCCACGAGTAGCGGACCTGCTCGATGCGGTGCTTGCCCGTCGCGTACGGTGCGCTGGCCCCCGGGATTCGGCGGACCAGGGCCAGCAGGTAGTTGTTGTTCAGCACGGCGATCTCGGCGACCTGGCGCAGGCCGGAGGCGCCGAGGGCCATGATCCAGGCGTAGGCCCGGACCACATTCGGTGCGACGCCGAAGAACGGTGCAACCTTGCCGATGGACTTCTCTCCGCCATAGTTCACGGTGAAGCCCGCATCGGTCTTTTCGATGCGCGGGTTGGGCAGGAACGGGGCGAGCCGTTCGGAGACGGCGCTGGCGCCGGCGCCCGGACCGCCGCTGGCGTGCGGGGTGGAGAAGGTCTTGTGCAGGTTGAAGTGGCACAGGTCGAACCCTGCATCCGAGGCGCGCGTGATTCCCAGGATGCCGTTGGCGTTCGCTTGGTCGTAGGCCGCCAGGCCGCCGGCCTCGTGGACGATCTGCACGAACTCGCGGATCTTGTCGTTGTAGATCCCGGTGTCTTCCGGGTTGGTGATCATCAGTGCCGCGGTGCGCGGGGAAACCGCGGCGCGCAGCGCCTCGATGTCTGGGTAGCCGTTGGCGTCAGGCATGAGGGTGATGACCTTGAAACCGGCGGCCTTGGCGCAGGCGGCATTGGAAGGGTGGGAGAAGATCGTGGTGATGACCTCGTCGCGCACCTCGCCCTCGCCGTTGGACTCGTGGAAGGCTCGGATCATGGAGATGTTGGCCCAGATCGCGGCGGAGCCGCCCTGCGTCTGCAGGCTCACCGAGTGCATGCCGGAGATCTCGGCGATTGCCTGCTCGGTGCGCCAGAAGATCTCCAGCACGCCCTGCAGCGAGGCCTCGTCCTGCAGCGGGTGCAGTTCGGCGAGTTTCGGGGTGCGGATGATCGTCTCGTTGACCTTGGGGCTGTACTTCATGGTGCAGGTGCCCTGGCCGATGTCGACATTGAAGTCGGCACCCAGGTTCTCCTGGCTGATGCGCAGGTAGTGGCGGACCACGCGCATCTGTGCCAGTTCCGGAAGCGCGGGGGCGCTGGAGCGGCGCAGCGAGGCCAGCTGGTCCTCGATGCCGGACAGGGCCTCGACGGCGGCCGGCTCGGCCTGCGAGACCAGGATGCCGCGCTCGCCGGGGGTGCTGAGTTCGAAGATGATCGGTTCATCCCAACGGGCCTGGTGGAACCGGCGGTGGGCTGGTTTGGGGCTGACTGGAAGGGCCATTGTTACTTCTCCTTCAGGAAATCGGTGAGGGCTGAGACCAGGGTGTCGATGTGTGCCGTGGTGATGCGTTCGGTGACGCAGACCAGCAGGTGGTGCTCGCCGATGACCACGCCGGGCTCGATGTGCCGTGCGCGCAGGGCGGTGACGGCCTCGGCCGCGGTCTTGCCCGAGGCCGAAAGGTCGAGCACGAATTCGCGGAAGTGCGCTGCCGAATCGCGCAGCGAAACACCGTCGACGGCGGCGAGCTGCTGCTGGGCGTAGGCGGTGCGTGCCAGGACGGTATTGCCCAGGTCGGACATGCCGGTGGGGCCCATCGAAGCCAAGTAGACGCCCGCGGCGATGCCCCAGAGCGCTGCGGCGGTGCCGACCCATTCCTTGCCTTCTTCGCGCACGGCGAAGGAAGTACGGTCCCAGGCGACGTCGCCGAAGCCGTATTCGCCCTCGACGGAGGTGCTGGCCAGGCCGAAGAGGCGCGAGGGCATCTCCATGACGAACTTCGGGTCGTCGTGCACCGCGATGAAGCCGCCGCGTCCGCCGCCGAACCACTGGTGGATGCCCAGCGACTGGATCTCGCCGCAGACGATGTCGGCTCCCCAATCGGCCGGGGGAGTGAGGCTGCCGTAGGCGATCGGGTCGGTGCCTACGACCAGCAGCGCACCGGCCCCGTGCGCCAGGTCCGCGATGACCTGTCCGGAGGTTTCCAGCACGCCGTGGAAGCTCGGGGTCTGGATCCAGACCGCGGCGGTGTCGGCGTCGAGCTGGGCGGCCAAGACAGCGGTATCCACCAGGCCGTTGGCGCTCGGCACAAAGACCAGCTCGGTGTGGCTGCGCACGTAGTCGGTGACCTTGGAGACCAGATCCGGGTTGGTGTCGGAGGCGACGATGATCTTGGAGCGTCCGGTGATGCGTCCGGCCATGGCCAGCGCCGTGGCGGTGGCCTGCATGCCATCGTAGGTCGGTACGTTGACCACGTCCATGTTGAGCAACTCGCCCATCATGGAGGTGTACTCGAACAGTGCTTGGAAGCGGCCGTGGTCCTCGTAGGGCTCGCCCGCGTAGGCGGTGAGGAATTCGCTGCGGTTAATGACCTCGTCCACGACGGACGGAACGTAGTGGTTGTACACGCCGGCGCCCAGGAAGCTGATGACCTCGCGGGTGCTGCGGTTCTTGTTCAGCAGCCCGGTGACGTGCTCTTCCAGTTCGGCCTCGGCAAGGAATGGCTCCGGCAGGTTGAGCAGGCCCTTGACGCGCAGGCTCTGGGGAATGTCCTCGTAGAAGTCCTCGATGCTGGTCGCTCCGGTGACCGCGAGCATTTCCTCGATGACCGAGGGAACCGTATTGGGAATGTAGGGGTGAACTGTGGAATTTTGCATGGAAGGTCGCCTCCTGCTTTTGTCATGACCCGGCGCATTCCCTGTGGAAGCAGCGCGGGATAACTTGGTGAAATTCTGTATACAGTGCACATTATGCCGATCTGTGACAAGAGTCAATTGTGACCCATGCCGCTCTTTGGGTGGCGCCAGGCCCCGGGGTGCCGGGCCAGGGGAATTGGGATCGAGGGTTCCGCCTGTGTTGTTTTGGTCGAGCCTGATGGAAAAAGTCCGAAAACTATCCCAAATGTGCTGAATACTGTGTACAGTTTCGAAAGTAATCGAGGTCTTCCTGACGACAAGGAGCTCCACAATGTTCAACCCCATGAAGCTGGCCGCACCGGCCATCGCACTTGCCCTGTTGACGGGTTGCGCCGGCGGCGGGGTCCCCGCGCAGAGCGGTGCGGCGCTGAAGCCGGATGCGGAAGTCTCGGGTGCGATCACCGTGTGGAGCTGGGATGTCGCGGCCACCGCACTGAAGCGGCTGGCTACCTCCTACTCGGCCGAGCACCCCGGCACCACCATCAAGGTCGTGGACATCGGATACGACAACGCCTACGACAAGATGTCGGTTTCCCTGCAGGCCAACAGCGGACTGCCCGACGTCATCACCGTCGAAACAGACCGGATGCCGTCCTACGTCACCCAGTTCCCCAAGGGATTCACCGACCTGGCGCCGCTGATCGACAATGCCACCGACGACTTCGACCCGTCGAAAATTGCCGCGTCATCCGACAACGAGGGGCGCTTGCTGTCCCTGCCATGGGATTCGGGAACCGTCGGATTGTTCGTGCGCACCGACTACTTCGCCGAGGTGGGCATTGATCCGGCCTCGATCAAGACCTGGGACGAACTTGTCACGGCCGGTGAAGCCATCAAGAAGAAGACCGGCCACACACTGATCTCCACCGACCTCTCGGGTGGCGGCATCTTCTCCATGCTGCTCCAGCAGCAGGGCAAGGGCACCTTCGACTCCGTGGGCGACATTGACCTGAACTCGCCGGAGGCGGTGCAGGCGCTGACCCTGATGAAGACCATGAACGACAAGGGCCTGCTGCACAACGTCAAGGGCTGGGACGGGCAGGTCACCGCGGCCAAGGACGGCAAGTCGGCAACCAACCCCGAGGCAGTTTGGTGGATCGGCACGCTGACCGGCGAAGCCCCGGAACTCTCCGGGAAATACGGCGTGCAGCCGCTGCCGGCGTTCACTGACGGCGGAGGAACCACCTCCAACAATGGCGGTTCGACCTTGGCCGTGCCCACCCAGGCCAAGAACCCCGGGCTGGCAGGCTCGTTCGTCAAATACGTGCTGGCCAACAAGGAAAACCAGGTCTCGATGATGAAGGACGAAGGCCTGTTCCCGTCCTACCTGCCGGCATTCACCGACCCGCTCTTCGCCGAACCGCAGGAGTACTTCGGCGGCCAGAAGGTCTACCAGCTCTTCGCCGAGCAGACGGCCAAGATCCCCGCCGGCATCACCAACGTGGACAGTGCCAAGGCAGGGGACATCGTGGCCAACGCCGTCGTCTCGACCGTGCTCAACGGGGCAGACCCGGCGACCGAGCTGAAATCCGCCGCCGAGCAGATCGCCACCGCCACCGGCCGCAAGATCGCGCAGTAACCATGACCGCCACGTTGACGCGGCCCTCCGCACCGAAGGAGGGCCGCTCCACGGCCCGCTCCGCAGCAGGCCGGGCGGCGCGGCGGGCCGCCCGCCGCCACCGTCCCGGCTATTTCTTCATCGCCCCGGCGCTCGCCCTTTTCGCCCTGTTCTTCATCTATCCGCTGGTCTCATCGTTCATCCAAAGCTTCCAGTCGATTTCCGGCGGCGAAACCAGCTGGGTGGGCCTGGCCCAGTACCAACGATTGCTCGACGATCCGCTGGTGGCCCAAAGCCTGTTCAACGTCTTCTTGATCCTGGTCATCCAGGTGCCGCTGATGGTGTGCATCGCAATCGGTCTGGCCTACATCCTGAACCAGAGCTGGGTGCGCTTCCGGACCGGGTTCCGGGCCATTTACTTCCTGCCCGCGGTCACCACCTTGGTGGCCTACTCGCTGGTCTTCCGGGTCATGCTGGCCACCGACGGGGGAGCGGCCAACCAGCTGCTGGGCATGGTCGGGATGGATCCGATCGACTGGCTCAACTCCGAGGGCTGGGCGCGGGTGGCGCTGATCGCCTCCATCACCTGGCGTTGGACCGGATACAACATGATCATCATCTTGGCAGGCCTGCAGGCGATCCCCGCGGAGCAGTACGAGGCCGCCAGGATCGACGGCGCAGGCCGCTGGGCGGTGTTCTCCAGGATCGTCGTTCCGCAATTGCGCCCGGTGATCCTGTTCAGCAGCATCACCTCGACGATCGGCGCGCTGCAGCTTTTCGACGAGAACTTCATCCTGACCGGGGGAGGACCCAACAATGCGACCCTGACCCCGGTGCTGTACCTCTACAAGGTCGGCTTCCAGCAGTTCGACTTCGGCTATGCCTCGGCCATCGCCTGGCTGGTCGTGGCCATCATCGCCGTCATCTCCGTCGTCCAATTCCGAATCATGAGGGAAAAATCGTGATGCAGACCCTGCGCCGTTCCCCGCTCTATGTGCTGCTGGCCATCGGAGCCGCAGTGAGCCTGGTCCCGTTCCTATGGATGGTCATCGCCTCGACCCACACGACGGCGGAGATATTCTCCACGCCGATGCCCTTCCTGCCTGGCGGCGAGCTGTGGACCAACCTGGCCCGGCTTCAGGAGGAGACCGGCTTCGCGCGGGTCATGCTCAACAGCGTGCTGGTGGCCACCCTCTACACCGTCTTCTCCTGCATCGTCAGTGCCATGTGCGGGTATGGGCTGGCGAAGTACCGGTTCCGCGGGCGGGGCCTGATGCTCGGCGGGGTGCTGCTGACCATGATGATTCCCGGCCAGGTGCTGCTGGTGCCGCTGTTCCAGATGATGGCCAGCGTTGGATGGATCAACAGCTTCCAGGCACTCATCCTGCCGTTCCTGGCCAACGCCTTCGGCATCTTCTTGATGCGCCAAGCCTTCCTCGAATTCCCCGACAGCCTCATCGAGTCCGCGCGGATCGACGGGGCGAGCGAGATCAAGACGTTCTACCGGATCGTGCTGCCGGTGGCCCGGCCGCAGCTGGCCGCCTTGGTGATCTACACCTTCATCAGCCAGTGGAACTCCTTCATCTGGCCGCTGCTGATGCTCAACAGCGAGGAAAAATACACGCTGCCGGTGGCGCTGAACACCATGGTGGGGCTCTCCCGGGTGGACTACTCGGGGTTGATGCTCGGTTCGTTGCTGGCAACCCTGCCGTTGCTCATTGTCTTCCTGCTCTTCCAGAAGCAGTTCATCTCCGGGCTCATGGGCGGAGCCGTCAAGGGGTAGCCGGCGGCTGCTCTCGGGCCGAAAGTAGATCCGCAGGCCTGGTGGTCTGCGGGACGATGTGGTTCTGGGCATGGGAGAAATGCATGCCGCCGCGCCGACCGATCAGGACCGCTGACAGGATAATGCCCAGGACGGCGAAGGCGCTGGTCATACACCAGGTCGAAGACCAGCCGCCGGTGCTCATGGCCAGCCAGGCCACGATCATCGGGCCGCTGAAATTGCCGACGTTGTAGATCTGCTGCATCAAGCCCATGGCCGCCGGGGCCGAACCGCCTTCCGGCGCCAGGTCCACCGCCATCCGGGTCATGGTCGCCGGGATCATGGCCCCGGAGAAGGAGAAGAACCCGACGCAGGCGACCTGCCAGGCCAGCCCGCCGGGAACCGGCGACCAGTCAACGGCAAAGGTCGCCAGGCCCGCCGCGGCCATCAGCACGAAGGACAGGAACAACAGGGCGCGGGCCGGGGCACCGCGCTGGAGCAGCATGCCGGTGATGATGGCGCCGACCCCGTTGAGCCCGCCGACAACGGCCGACAACACCCCGGCGTGCGTGCCGCTCAATCCGCTGTCGCCGTAGAGCGTGGGCAGGAACCCGACCACGGCCATCCACTGGACGGTGTAGCAGCCGAAGACCACCCCGGCGATCCACAACTTGGACGAACGGGCGGTGATGCCGATGCGTCCGGCGGCGGCCCTGGCACCCCCGGCGCCGGCGGGTTGGTCCTTCGGGACCAGGCGCAGCACCAGCGGGATCGGCACCATGCTGACGGCGGCCATGACCCACCACCATGCCTGCCACGTCCCGACCTGCAGGAAATATGCGCTGGCGATCAGTCCCACGAAGGTCGCGGTGCCCTGATAGGCGCTCCAGCAACCGACGGCCAGGTTGACGCGGCGAAACGGTGCATGGCGGCGGATCAGGCCCGGCCCCACCACGGTGGCCACAATGAACCCGACGCCCTCAAGGGCCCGCGAAGCCAGCAGGGTGTTCGCGCCGATGGACAGGGCGCCAAAGACCGAGCCGGCACCCAGGAAGACCAATCCCAACAACAGGGTCCGGCGCTCGCCGATGACCTCGGCCAGCAACGACACCGCCAGGCCGCCGACCATGCCGGCCACCTGCACGATGCCCAGCAACACCCCGGCGGCAAGCAGGGACAGGCCCAGGTCCTCCTGGATCCTCGGAAGTGCCGCGGGCAGTTTCCAGATATGCAGGGCAGCGGTGATGCCGGCAACCACCACCACGATCCAGGCGGCGTTGCCGCTGGCGGTGCGTTGGGGGCTCGGTTCGGTCAAGGTCAATGGAACGGGTCCTTCGTTGGTCAGATGATCGGATTCTTCCATGTCAGCGAATCGAACACGAAGATATGTCGCCGCGGGCAGGACGGCGGACAACGACCCGGAACACGAATCGGCAAGGAACCCTGTCGGATTCCTTCAAGACCACGGACCTGCCCGAGGAATCCAATGGAGCGGCGAGCAACCATCCAAGCCACCAAAGGAAGGCTGCTCATGTCCCCGGAGCCACCAACCACGGCAGCAACCGGCAAGCACACGACCAACGGGGTGCCGAACGGCCATACGGCGCTGACACCGTTCATCGTCGTCGAGCCGGCACGGGCAGCCATTGAGTTCTACCGGGAGGTCTTCGGCGCCACCGTGCTCTCGGTGATGCCAGGTGCCTCGAAGGAGGACGGCAGCTCCACCGTTTCGCATGCCGAACTCGACTTCGGCAACGGCATCCTGCCGCTCTCGGATCCGCAGCCGGGGTACGGGCTGGTCGCGGCCGATGCGCAACATGCCAACAATTCCCTTGCGGTCGGCGAGGCACCGGGGCCTGGGTTGTGGTGCGCGGTTGCGCTACTGCACCTGGGCGCCGGAGGCGTTTTCGACCTTGTGCGCGGTGCGGCCCAGCAGGTGCGTGGGCACGCGGTAGGTTTCCTTGGCGGTCAGCGCGGAGACCGAGGCAACCAGCGCGATCACCAGGGTGAACAAGCTGATGACCACCCAGCCGCCGGGCTCCAGGCCGCCGAGGGCCGCGACGATGGAGGGCGCGAAGTCGGCCATCAGGAAGCCGAGCTGGGTGCCGATGGCCAGGCCGGAGAAGCGGACCTGCGAGGAGAACATCTCCGCGTAGAAGGAGGGCCAGACGGCGTTGGCCGCGGCGTAGGCGCAGGAGAAGACCAGCAGTGAGAGACCGAACTGCATCACGGTGTTGTCGGTTTCCATGGAACGCAGGTAGAAGGGCATGAACGCGGCGGATGACAGTGCGCCGTAGATGAACACCGGCTTGCGGCCGATCCGATCGGCCAGCTTGCCGAAGAACGGCTGGGTGAACAGTGCCCCGACGTTGCCGGCAACCACCAGCCACAGCGTGACCGATTCGTCCATGTGCCCGATCGACTTGCCATAGGAGATGGCCAGGGTGCCGTAGACGATGGAGACCGCGGCGATGAAGGCGCAGAACACCACGCGCAGCACGTCGCGCCAGTGGAAGCGGATCAGCACGCCGAGGGGCAGCTTGGCGATCTCGTTGTTCTTCTTGGCATTCTCGAATTCCGGGGTCTCGTGCAGTGAGCGGCGGAAGAAGAAGGTGACGATGACGACCACCGCGGAGAGCCAGAACGGGATGCGCCAGCCGATGGTGTATTTGAACTCCTCGGGCATGGCAACCACGGGAATGAAGATCAGCGCGGCGAGGATCCGGCCGCCCCGGGTGCCGGTCAGCGTCCAGGAGGTGAAGAGGAACGGCGGTCATCCGGCGCGTGTTCCAGGGTCAGCGAGGAGGCACCGGCCTGCTCTCCGGCGGCAGAGAGGCCCTGCAGCAGGCGCGCGAGCACCAGCAGGATCGGGGCCAGCCAGCCCACCTGGTCGAAGGTTGGCAGGCAGCCGATCATGAAGGTCGCCGCGCCCATCAGCACCAGCGTGAACATCAGGACCTTTTGCCGCCCGATCCTGTCTCCGAAGTGGCCCAGGATCACCGCGCCGATGGGGCGGGCGACGTAGGCGAAGCCGAAGGTCGCCAGTGACATGACCGCGGAGTTGGCATCGGCGCCGGGGAAGAACACGTGGGGGAAGATCAGCGCGGCTGCGGAGCCGAAGATGAAGAAGTCGTAGTATTCCACAGCACTGCCCATGAAGCTGACCAAGGCGGTTCTGACCGGCGTCCTGCCCCCGGTGCCGGGCACGGATTTCGCGCCGCGGCCCGCTGCTTCCTGCTGACCCTGGTGGACCCGGGGTATCTGGAGACCGACGGCAACCGGCTTCCGGTCTGGGCCACCTCGATGGGCCGGGTGCTGGTCGTCGAACTGCCCGAGGCGGCGCGCGAGGAATCCCTGGCCAACGCCCAGCTGCGGAACCACACCTCCAAGACCGTGGCCGGCATCGGGCACCTGCGTGCCGAACTGGACCTGGTGCGCGCGCAGGGCTGGTCCCTGGTGGCGCAGGAACTGGACGAGGGGCTGCGCGGGCTGGCGGTTCCCGTGTACCGGGGCGCCCAGCTGCTCGGTGCGCTGAACGTCTCGGTGCAGCCCGGTCGCATCGGCTCCGCCTCGATCACCGAAGAGATGCTGCCGCTGATGCGCCGGACCGCAAAGAACATCGCCGACGACTTCGGCGGACGCACCGCGGCACGCAACTAGCCAATGTTCCATCGAACCGTCCGGCTGGTGTTCTACCGGATGAGATCTGATTCCCCAGCCAGTCCTCGAGGATTGGCGCAGCCATGGAGACTTCCTCGCCGCAAACGGCCAACCCGGTGCGGACCCCGGAAGCTTGCAGCGTATTGGCGGTCCAAGAGCAGCGGGGCGGAACCGCCCAGATGGTTTCACTACCACCCACACGCCAGGGCTGCACCTAAAGACTCCTATCGTTTACTGCGGGCCAGGAACTCCCCGATGCGCCGCCGGGTGTCGGGCAGGGAAATCATGGCAAAAATGGTTTCGGCTTCGTCGTCCAGGTGCCTGGCGTAGGCTTCGCTGATGCCTGCAGACAAGAGTTTCTTGGTGGGTCCGAGCATCTGGGTGGCGGCCGTTCCCAGAAATTCGCCCAAGTCACGGGCTCGCGCGACAAGATCGCCCTGCGTAACGACTTCGGTGACAAGCCCCCAGGCAAGCCCTTCTTCCGCATTGACCGATCGTCCCAACAGGGCCATATGGGCTGCCCGTCGCGGACCAACCACCTGCGGGAGCAGGTAGGAGACGCCACAATCAGGAGTCAGGCCGATGCTTCCGTAGGCGCTGAGGAAACCTGCCCTTTCCGATGCCAGCACCACGTCGGCATTCAGCACCAGTCCCAATCCCGCGCCGGCCGCGTAGCCGTCGACGGCGGCAATGGTGATCAGCCTGGACCTCGCCAGCCGCAGCAGCCCGAAGTGCATGGTTTCGGCCAGTTCCTTCAGGAACACCGCGGGATCTTCTGCCGCGTCCATCATGGCGACGTCTCCGCCGGCACAGAAGAACCTGCCATTGCCTTGGAGGATGACGACGTGGATCGCAGGGTCCCGCTCGGCCTGCTCAATCGCCGCGCAGAATTCCTGCCCCATGGCGATGCTGATGGCGTTGGCCTCGGCGGGCCGGTTCAACGTCAGCCACATCAAAGGGCCTTCGAACCGGACCAAAATGTTCTCGAAAGTCATATCCATCCTTACAGTGAAAGTTGCGGCGTACGCGACATGTATTGCACACCGGCTTGGACGTCGATTGCCGCCGATCAGGATGCGCGGCGGAACAAGGCTGCCAGGGCTTGACCTCCTCCGATGCACATCGTGACAACGCCGAATTCCAGGTCACGGCGCACCAGGTCCTTGGCAATCCGCAGACTCAACATGGCGCCCGTGGCCCCCACGGGATGGCCCAGCGCAATGGCACCTCCATATGGGTTGGTTTTCTCCGGATCCAGTTTCGCGTCGCGCATGACGGCGACGGCCTGGGCGGCAAAGGCCTCGTTGAGTTCCACGATGTCGATGTCCGCCGGCGTCATCCCCGTTTCGTCGAAGAGCTTGTGCAGGGCCAGCGTCGGGGCATAACCCATCAGCGCCGGATCCAGTGCCGCGGTGGTCACCGCCTCCAGGCTCGCGAGCCCCTTCAGGCCGCGGTCGGAGGCCGCGCCGGCGCGGGCAAGCACTACGGCGGCTCCACCGTCGTTGACCCCGGAGGCGTTTCCCGCGGTGACCGTTCCTTCCCGCTCGAACACCGACCGCAATCCTGCCAACGACTCCGCGGTGGTCTCTGGCCGCGGGTGCTCATCAACGGAAATGGTGCGGGGGTTGCGCCCGCCAACGTTGACGGGGGTGATCTCTTCGGCGAAGACCGCGCGGGCGGCATCCGTAGCGGCCCGGCGTTGGGATTCCAATGCAAACTCATCCTGGTCCTGGCGGGAGACCCCGTAGGTCCGGGCGACGTTTTCGGCCGTGACGCCCATGTGGATGTTATTGAACGGATCCGTCAGCATGGCCACGGTGCCATCCACCAAGGTGCGGTCGCCCAAGCGATAGCCGGCCCTGGCTGCAAAATCGTAGAACGGCATGCGGGTCATCGACTCGTTGCCGCCGGCTATGGTGAAGTCCAGGCCGCTCCAGCGCATTTGCATCGCAGCCGACCACACCGCCTGCAATCCACTCCCGCACAGCCTGTTCACCGTGTAGGCGGGCGTGGACTCGGACAGCCCGGCGGCAAGGGCCACCCTCCGGGCATTGTAGGCATCGGATCCGACCTGTCCGATGCACCCCATGACAACTTCCTCGACCTCCCGGCCGGCGATCCCTGCACGTTGGATCGCGGCTCGGACGGCCACGGCACCGAGTTCGTGGGCATCGAGGTCCTTGAGCGATCCCCCGAAGCTGCCAATGGGGGTTCGCGCGCCATCGAGGATCACGATCTTGTCGCCGTCTTTCATGGTTCCCTCCTTCTCGAGGATGTTGACGTGCCGGGGCTCAACGGCTGAGATTTCCCGTCAGGGATGCAATGGGGCGAATGAACAGCGGGCGTGCCATGAACCACCCGGCAACCATCAGGACAAGGGAGAGCGCAAACACCGCGACTCCTGCCCAACTGCCGTCCGTGCCTCCGGCATACATGTGGTTCAGGTTCGCCACGGCTCCGGTGGCAAGAACCAAGGCCACATGCACCACCACAAACCCCACGAAGTAGAACATGACCGGCAAATGGATGGCGCGGGATGCCCCGATGGGGAACACCCGGTTCAGCAGCGGGGCGTTCTTTGGCCAGGCCGGAGACATCCTTAGGCCCGAGGCAAGTGCCAACGGCGCAGCAATGAACACCGTCAGGAAGTAGGCCAGGACCTGCATGGCGTTGTAATTGACCCAGCCTTGTTCCAACGGCCACTCCAACGAGGCGTATTGCAGCAAGGCCGAGAGAGCGTTGGGGAAAATATCCCAGCTGGTGGGGACGATCCGCATCCATTGGCCGGTGGCCAGCAAAAACACCGCGAACACCATTCCGTTCAACACCCACAGCATGTCCAAGGTCAGGTGGAGCCACAGATCGAGGCTGATCTTCTTGGGCGCCCCCTTGGTGCGCAACAGGCCCTTATTTTTCCGGGTCCAGTACGCGGCCGGCCGGGTGGTGGTGTGCACCAACCAACCGGTGCGCACCATCAACAGCAGGAAGAAACCGTTCAGGAAATGTTGCCAGCGCAGCCAGCCCGGCAACCCCACCGGTGCTCCTTCGGGCAGCGCTGAATGCCCGGTGTACTCCGCCAAGAAATCCTGGACACCCTCGAACCCACGCAACCACTTGGCAGCCAGGACCAGAAGGACCAACAGCGCGACCCCGGCACCCGCAGTGAGCATCGCACGTGTCTTGCTGCCTCTTCCGGGCGGACGGGACTTGAGCAGCGTCATGAGTCGGATTGCGCACCGAGCGCACTGATCAGCTGGGGCACCACGGTGAGAACATCGCCCACGACGCCGAAGTCGGCCACGTCGAAGATGGGTGCCGAGGCATCGGAATTGATCGCCACGATGGTCTTGGCGGTCTGCATGCCGGCACGGTGCTGGATCGCCCCCGAAATGCCCAGCGCGATGTAGAGGTCTGGGGACACACTGACCCCGGTCTGGCCCACTTGGGCACCTTGTTCCACATAGCCGGCGTCCACCGCGGCGCGCGATGCACCCACCGCGGCACCCAATTTGTCCGCCAATTCATCGACAAGGATGAAGTTCTCCGCGGAGCCAAGTCCTCTTCCGCCAGCCACCACGCGTGTGGCGCCACGCAACTCCGGCCGATTGCTGCCGGTGGTCTCCAGTGTGGTGGAGAGGATGGTTGCCGCGGTGCTTCCCGGGGTGACTATCACGGTGGCGGACGTTGGCGTTGCGGCGGGGGCAATATCCTTGATGGCGCCCTGGCGGACGGTGATGACTGCGGGGCCGGAGGTGATGGTGGCCTTCACGGTGTAGTCACCGCCCAGGACGGAATGGGTTGCCACGATGGCGTCCCCGTCCGTGTCCACGGCAACAACGTCTGCAAGGAGTCCTGCACCCGCCCGAACGGCGAACCGGGCAGCCACATCACGCCCGGCCACCGAGTTCGCGGCAATCACGGCCACCGGATCCACTTGCCGTGCGGCCGCCGAAAGGGCCTCGAGTTCCGGGGCAACCAGGAGGCTTCCGGTTCCCTCGCACTCGGCAAGGATCACATGGGTTGCTCCGAGGGCTCCGAGCTGACCGACCAACGCGGAGCCATGGCCGGGGGCCACGGCAACCACGGCGACGGGGTTGCCGATCCTGGACGCCGCGCCCAACAAGCCCGCGGTCGTGTTTCCAAGTTCTGACGTGTCGGTGGTTTCAATCAGGGTCAAGACATTCTTCATGATGGTCCGTCTTTCTACTAGATCAAGCTGCCGGAGCGCAGGAACTGGGCCAACTCGTGGCCGGCGTTTCCTTCATCGACGATCCGTCGCCCTGCGGGCCGGGCCGGGCTGCGCAGCGTGGACAGGATGCTGGTCTGGCCCGTATTGCCAGGCAATTGCCCCAATTGGGCAACCGACATCACCGTCAACACCTTGCGTTTGGCTGTCATGATTCCCTTGAAGCTGGGGAACCGGGCCTCGGCAGAGCGCTCGGTGACGGAGATGACTGCCGGCAGCGGGACGCTGGCCCGCAGCGACCCGGTTGCCGTGCTGCGCTGTCCCAAGACCTCGACTTCCGACAGCTCAACAGCGTCAAGGGCGCTGAGCAACGGCAACGACAGGTGCTCGGCCACCATGGCCGGGACAACACCGCTGCGGCCATCCGTGGATTCGTTCCCGGCCACCACCACATCGACCGCCAGCGAACGCACGGCGCAGGCCAGGACCGCGGCCGTGCGTCCGGCGTCGGCCCCGGCCAGGGCATCGTCGAGGACCTGAAGTGCCGCATCCGCACCCATTGAAAGTGCCTTCCGCAGCCCCTTCGTGAGTGTGTCCGGGCCCATGGAAACGACGACCACCTCAGTTCCCTTGTTGGCATCCTTGTAGCGCAATGCCACTTCCAGGGCTCGCTCGTTGATCTCGTCAAGCACGTTTTCGCCGCGGCGATCCACCAACCCCGTGATGGGGTCGAGGGTGCGCTGTTCGCCTGTGTCAGGCACCTGCTTTACCAACACTGCAATTTTCACGCTGCTTTTCCTTGTCTTTCAATGACCGGGCTTCGGAACCGAAACCATGGATGGGGATGCTAGAGGTTGCGGGAGATCACCAGGCGCATGATGTCCGAGGTGCCTTCTTCGATTTCCTCCAGTTTGACGTCACGCATCCACTGCTCCACCGGGTATTCGCGGGAGTAGCCCCAGCCGCCGAGTGTTTGCACCGCTGCCCACGTGCAGAACATGGCCGTTTCGGAAGCCTGCAATTTGGCCATCGCGGCCAGACCATTCACGTCTTCCCCCGCATCCAGTTGTCGGGCAGCGTGCAGTGTCATCAGCCACGAGGACTCAATGCGGGTAGCCATGTCAGCCAGGCGGAATGCCACCGCCTGGTGCTCGATGATCGGCTTGCCGAATTGTGTCCGGGTGCGGGCGTATTCCAGTGCATACTCGTAGGCCGCCCGGGCGGCGCCGGTCGCCGCTGCGGCAAGCACAACGCGGGAGACATCGAAGGTCTTCATCAGGCCGTAGAAGCCCTGCCCTTCATCGCCCAAACGGTCTTCCTCGGGAACAAACACATTGTCGAAGAAGATCTCGCGGCAAACGATCGCCCGCTGGCCCATCTTCTTCATGGGTTCACCGAAGCTCATTCCCGGGGTGCCTTTTTTCAGCAGGAAAGCGGTGACGCCCTTGGAACGCTCGGAAGGATCGGTCTTGGCGAACACCACGTACTGGTCCGCCAATCCTGCATTTGATATCCAGGACTTCTGCCCATTGATCGAGTAACCTCCCGGAACCTTGTCGGCACGGGTCACGATGGAAGCCGAGTCGGAACCGGAACCCGGCTCCGTCGTGGCCAACGAAGTGAACAGTGCGTCGGGTCCGGTCAGCGAGGACAGCCACCGCTTCTTCTGGAGTTCGGAGCCCAGGGCCAGGACCGGATCGGCAAAGAAGCCATTCGCGCAGATGAAGTTGCCGATTCCGGGGTCGCCCCAACAGAGCTGTTCCTGGACCAGGCACTGGGTAAAGACGTCGGTGTATCCTCCGCCTCCGTATTCCTCCGGCAACATGAAATCGGTAATGCCGATTTCTGCTGCCTTCCGGAAGATGTCCACGGGCGGAACGGTGTCCGCCTCATCGACTTCGCGTCCCCGCGGCCGAATCTCATTTGTGGCGAAATCCTTGCACAGGTCCACAATTGCGCGCTGCTCGTCGCTCAGCGGCCAGTATTCGACATTGTTCTTAGCCATGTTGTTTCTCCTCTGGTGCTTGGATCGGTTCTAGTTGGTGTGTTTCAGTGGCAGTTCCATGCGGAATGCCCGCGGCGCAGCGCCCGGGACCGGCGTTGAAGCAGGCCTAGCCCATGCCCTCCGAGGCGCGGCTGTGCTCACGGATGTGCAGCAATGTGGGCCTGTCCGAATCGAGCGCGACCTTGATGCCTGCGGCGAGTTCATCGGCGTTGGCCACGGCTACCCCGTGGCATCCCATTGAGCGTGCCAAGGCAGGGAAATCCGGGTGGCCCAGAGCCACGGAATGCACCGGTGAGCCGCGGTCGACCATTTCGTTGTGGATTTCCCCATACCCTCCGTTGTCCACGACAACGATGGGAAGGGCGATGCCCAGCTCGGCGGCGGTGGCAAGCTCGGCGATGGTGAACATGATGCCGCCGTCCCCCTGCAAGACCAGCACCGGGGCATCGGGGTTGGCGACCTTTGCCCCGATCCCCGCGGGCAGCCCGTAGCCCAGGGTGCCCACGCCCGTGGGATACAGGAAAGCGTTGGGGCGGTGCAGGGGCAGGTTGGACAGCGCGCCGTAGTAGCAGGCCATGGCGCTGTCGCCGGCCACGATGGCATCGCGCGGCAGGGCGGCCTCGATCGCCGCGACGATCTCCAGCCACGGTCCGCCCTCGGCACGGGCATCTGCAGTGAAGCCCTCGCGCAGCGCCGCGGTGCGCTTGATGGCGGTGCGGTTGGGATCGTCGCTTCCGGCTGCAAGGTGCATCATCAGCGACTCCAACACTGCTGCGCTGTCACCGACCAGCCCGTGGCTGGGGACGGCGTTGGTGCTGATGGCGGTCGCATCGATGTCGATGCGGACCAGCTTGCCTTCCAACGACGGCAGCCCGAGCCACCAATCGGATGGTGCAAGTTCCGTTCCGATGGCCAAGACGATGTCGGCGTCACCGACTGCTGCCATCACGCTGGGATGCTGCAGCCCGGCGCCGACGGCCAGCTCGTGGTCCTCGGGCAGGATGCCCTTGCCGTTGGTTGTGGCCAGGACCGGGGCGCCCAGTGCCTCTGCAACGGCCTTGACTTGGTCGGCGGCCCGGGATGCCCCGCCGCCGACCAGGACCAGTGGGCGTTGGCCGGCGGACAGCGCCGCGGCGGCTGCTGCCACGGCTGCGGGGGGAGCACCCAACAAGCCGGCGGCGACCGGTGGCACGATGGAAATCTCGGCGACCTCGTCGAGCAGGTCAAGAGGGACTTCCAGGTGGACGGGGCGCGGCCTGCCGGTGCCCATGAAGGCAAACGCCTGAGCAACGGCCAGCGGGATCTCCGCGACCGAAGTGACTCGGTGGCTGTAGGCCACGACCGCATCCAGTGCGGCGCCTTGGTTCTTGATCTCGTGCAGCAGCCCGTTGCCGCGCCCCGGGTGGCGCAACGGCATCCCGGGGGAGATGAACAGCACCGGCACGGAATCCGAGTAGGACTGCGCGGCGGCCGCCGCGGCGTTGAGGATTGCCGGACCGGTGGTGGTCACCACCACCCCGGGTCGTCCCGAGGACCGGGCATAGCCGTCGGCCGCATAGCCTGCACCCTGTTCGTGGCGCGTGGAGACATGGGTGATGCCGTAGGCCGGCATGGCCGCATAGGCCGCCAGGTTGTGGGTGCCCGGGATGCCGAAGATCGTGTCGACGCCGTGGGCGGCGAGGGCAGCGATCAGCGCCTGCCCGCCGGTCATGGGGCTCATGCGTTGGCCCCCGAGGCGGTGTAGACGGACTTGCCCAGCCACTGCCCTCCGTCGACCACCATGACCTCACCGGTGATGTAGTCGGCGCGGGGGCCCAACAGGTAGGAGGCCGACTCGGCGATCTCCGCGGGGCTGGCGAAACGCCCGGCGGGGACTCCGCCCAAGACCCTGGCGCGCGCGGCTTCGGTGCCCCACAGGGCGGCACCGGCGCCCTCGGTCTCGGTCGGACCCGGTGCAATGCAGTTGACGCGCACGCCGCGGGCGGCCCATTCCACGGCCAGGGTGCGGGTCATGGCGACGACGCCGCCCTTGGCCGCGGCGCTGTGGACCGTGCCGGGGTGGCCGTGCCAGGCATAGGTGGCGATGACGTTCAGGATGCTGCCCGAGCCCGCCGCCAGCATGTGCTGGGCGGCAGCATGGGTGGCGTAGAAGGTGCCGTTCAGGACGATGTCGATCACCGCCTTCCACCCGTTGGGGCTCAGGTCTTCGCCGGCGGCAATGAAGTTGCCTGCCGCATTGTTCACCAGGGCATCCAGGCGGCCTTCCTCGGCTGCCACCGCATCGATGGCCTCGGCCATGCCCTGGGCGTCGCGCACATCGCAGGAAACGTGGCCGGCTTGCCCGCCCGCTTCGGTGATGAGCCGGACGGTTTCCTGCAGCGGTTCCTCGCGGCGCCCCAACACGACGACCTTGCCGCCTGCTGCCGCATAGCGTTGGGCGATGGCGCGGCCAATGCCCGAGCCTCCTCCGGTTACCACTGCCACCTTGTCGCGGAATTCGGTGCTGATGTCCGGGACGATCATGATGTTCTCCTTCATACTCTTGCCGTGGCCTTGGACAGCACCAGCGCGTCTACAGCCAGTGCGCCGGACGCGGCCACTCGGATGGGGTTTACTTCAAATTCCGTGATGCTTTCGGTCGCCGCGACAGCCTCGGAAACCGCAACCACGATCCGGGCCAGGGCCGCGATGTCGGTGGCTGGCCGTCCGCGCCACCCTTGGAGCAGCGGCAGGCACTTGAGCCTGCCGATCATCGTCAGGGCGGTGGCTTCGTCCACGGGGGCAAGTTCCACGCTGATGTCCTTGTGGAGTTCGGTTTCGGTTCCACCGGCTCCGACGGTGATCACCGCACCGAAATCCCTGTCCCGGCGGGCACCCACGAGCACCTCGACTGTGTTCTCCCGCATGTCCTGTTCCTCCACGACATACTGTCCGTCACCCAGGAGTCGATGCATCTCATCGAAAGCCGCGAGCAACTGCTCGGCCGAACCCAGACCCAGCTTCACGCCGCCGTGCTCGCTCTTGTGTTCCAGCCAACCGGCCTTCAACACCAGCGGATACGTCAACATCCGCCCGGCCCGGGATACGTCTTCGCGGTTCAGTGCCAGCATGCCTGCCGGCGCGTCGATTCCCAGCTCGGCCAGCAGCCCGCGCGCCGACCAGTAGCCGGGGTCCGGCTCCCGGACCGTGCGCGCAGTTGCACTGAGCGGGCGTCCCGGTGCCTCGGCAAGCCGGGCCGCCGAGGCCAGGGCCTCTAGGGCAAATTCGATGCCCGGGTAGCACGGGACGCCACGCTCCCACAATCGCCCGACGACGGGGGAGCTGTCGCTGAGGCTGTGCACGGCCAGAGCGAGGCATGAACCGTCGGCCAGTGCCGCAAGCCGGTCCGCGACCTCCAGCTCGAGGAGTCCGAGCGCCGGGGTGTCTTCCCCGTAGCGCCCGAAGTAGCCGGAGAGCACCACCGCATCCACTTCGCCCGAGTCCTTCAGCGCCTCGACCACATCGGCGTAGACGTGGAGGTTTGCCTCGCCGGCACCGGCCAGGTCGACGGGGTTGCACACCGCTGCGCCCGCCGGAAGGATGGCTGCGAGCCTTCGCTGGAGGGCGTCGGAAAAGACCGTGCCCTGCAGCCCTGTCCGCGCCGCGACGTCCGCGGCGATCCCTCCTTGCCCACCGCTGTCGCTGATGAGCGCGGTGCGGCGGCCCGCGGGCTTGTCCGCGACGCTTAGGTACCGTGCGAGGTTGATGAGCTCGGCAGGGGTGTTGACGCGAATGGCCCCCGCGGCGCGGCAGGCAGCGTCCACGGTGACCAGTGCGGAAGTCAGCGAACCCGTGTGCGACCTGGCCAGTCGCTGGCTCCCGTCGGAAGCGCCGGTGGTGAGCACCAGCGTGGTCTTCCCTGCCAGGGTGAGGGCGCGGATTGTTTCGACAAGCCGGGCGCCGCCGCAAAAGCTTTCCAGGTACAGGGCCACGATCTTGGTTTCCTCGTGGTCCGCCAGGTCGCCGAGGATCTCGGCTGCATTGACATCCAGCTGGTTGCCCACGGAAACGAAGCGGGAGACTCCCAAGCCGGCCCGGGCACCCAGGATGGCCAGTTCAGATCCCAGCTGACCGCTCTGGGAGACGATGGCCAGATGACCGGGGGTGAAGTGACCCCACGCCAGCTGCAATTTCGAGGCGGCGTCGAACAAACCAAGGCTGTTGGGCCCGATGATTCTGGCTCCCTTCTCGCTGATCCGTCTCTTCAAGGACTCCTCACCGGGGACTCCGGCGGTGATGCCCAAAAATGCCTTGGACCCCGCGGCCAAGGCGTCCTCGACGACCTCGGCAACGAACCGTGCTGGGATGCTCAGCACCACGAGTTCCGGAACTTCCGGCAGGGAAGAAACCTTGGGGTAGGCCTTCTCGCCCTGAACGAAGTTGACCTTTGCGTTGACCAGGAACACCGCACGCTCGGGGCGCCCCGTCAACGCCCCGCGAGCCAACCAGTAGCCCCACTTGGCGTGGTCGTCCGAGGCCCCGACAATTGCCACGGAGCGCGGATTGCGGAACGGGGCGAGGGAGGAATCCGGGGGGATCATGCCAACCCGAACTGCGCGTCGATGTCGCGCAGCTGGTCCTGCGTGAAGGCCAGTGCGGCATCTCGGAGGGTGACGCCGTCGGTGTCCGCACGGCCAAACATGTCGGTGACTATTCGGCTCATTTCGCTGCGGATCTTGTGCTCAGACTGCCCGAGGTCGGCCTCGAGGTCGCCAAAGAGCGTCCACCACCACCACGCATTGGTGGCGGAGTTGGAAACAAAGTCGGGAACCACCTGGATGCCGCGGGCCGTCAACAAGTCCTCGGCCTCCCGGAGCACGGGCATGTTGGCGGCCTCGACAATCACGGAAGCCGCAACCTCGTGTTGGTTCTCAGCGGTGATGCAGTACGAGATCGCCGCCGGCACCAGGACATCGGTTTCGACGGCGAGCCACTGTCCACGCGGCAGTTCCACGTCCTCTGGACGCAAGCCCGCCCGGTCGATCTCGCCAAAGGAATTGCGCGACTTCAGGAGCGCTTCCACGTCCAGCCCGTTCGGGTTGGCCATGACGCCGTTGGCGTCGGCGATTCCCACCACGAGCATCCCGGCCTGATTCAGGTACCGTGCCGTGGCGCCGCCCATGGAGCCAAAGCCCTGGATGACCACGCGGGAACCGACACGAGGCCGGCCGAGCTGGTCCAACGCCGTGAGCACGGACTCGGCAACGCCCAGCCCGCCCACCAAT
This sequence comes from Arthrobacter sp. AQ5-05, assembly GCF_003287975.1. Lineage (GTDB taxonomy): Bacteria > Actinomycetota > Actinomycetes > Actinomycetales > Micrococcaceae > Paeniglutamicibacter. Next base: position 46,498 of record NZ_QMKQ01000008.1, on the reverse strand, counting down.
TCCCCGAGGCCCACCCCGTCAACATCGATGCCGAAGGCCTGGCGCAGCCGTGCGATGGCCTCTTCAGGGTCCGAAAGCAACGGGTACACGGCCTGGATAGAACTTTCCAGCCCCAGTTCCTGAATCACCTCGTCGATGAGCTTCTGCTGGAGGCCGAGGTCTTCGCCCATGGTCCAGTGAGCCCGAAGGAGGGCTCCGATTCCCTGGAGGTAGCGCTTGAGCACCCCCCGCATCTGCGGATCGTGCGGGTCGCAGTCGATGCCGCCCTTGGCACCTCCAAGGGGGACGTAGCGGCCGTTCGGGTTGTAATGCAGGCTTTCCTTCAGCGTCATGCCCTGGGCCAACCCGCGCACTTCCTCCAGGGTGCAGCCCTTGCGCATGCGCAGCCCACCGCTGCAAACGCCCCGCACCAGGCGGTCGATCACCAGAAACCCCTGGGCGCCGGTGACCGGGTCGGTCCATGACACCTCCAGCAAGGATGACGTTTTGAGGTCCTGCTTTTTCTTCTCGACCACGACCGACACGGGGCGACTCCTAGTCCATGCATTTGATTCTTACTGAATGGCTATTCAGTCTGCATGGCGCTCGGGACCCTGTCAAGGGATTGAATTATTGACCCCGCAGGCGATGGCCTTGCGGGCCGTTTCGCCGAGCTCCAGCTCCACCTGCCGGGCCAGCCAGGCATGCAGCTCGAGGCGCCCGATGCGCTCCTGGTGCACGAGCATCCGCACCGCCAAGCCATCCAGCATCGAGGTCAGCCGTGTGGCTGCGTCGCGGGAGTTTTCGGTCGTGAAAACGCCTTCGGCAACACCTTCGTCGATGGCGCCCCCGATCGCGTCCGTCCACTGCCCCTGCAGGTCAACGAGAACCTTTGCCAACACCTTGTCACGCATGGAAAAGGACCACGCGTCAATCCACAGTTGCCAGCCCCTGGCGCGACCTGTGGGCGCATACCATTCCAGTGCGGCCATGACCCTGGTGGCCGGAGTCCCGGGTTCGCGCATGATTCGGCCCAGCTTTCGCAAATCGCTTTCGGCGGCATACATCAGGGCTTCGGCCAGAAGCTTTTCCTTGGTTTCAAAGTGGTAGATGATCAATGCCGCGCTGACGTCCATGGCTGCAGCCACATCCGCAACGCGCAGGGCCGACATTCCCCCGGCCCGAATTTGGCGAACGGTTTCCCCAAGCACCTCAACGCGGCGCGCCTGTGCAGTTTTCCTGGTCATACCGGCACTCTATCTTCAATCGACTGGTGCCGGTGCGAAGGGAAATGTTCTGTCGTTTCATTGACAACGGACGTGACGCACGGCACAGTCTACGTATTAGCTGTATAGCCGTTCAGTAAGTCGAACAATGCAAGCGATCGAAGGGTGAGAGATTTCCATGGCCAGACAACGATTAGGAACATTGGTGGCGCTAGCTGCAGCGTCCACCTTGGCATTGACCGGATGCGGAGGGGCAACCCAGGCGAAGGATGGGGCAGACGCAGCCTTCGGCGAGTGCGAGGTGTACGGCGCGGCCGGGTCCATCAAGCTCAACCCCGTCACCCCTGACACTTTTACCGTGCAAACGAACCTGCCTTCCCCCGGTTGGTGGAAGGGCGTCTCGCCGGACAAGATCACCGGAGGCTATGAGTACTGCCTCGCGGCAAACATCGCCCATCGCGCGGGCCTTGGCAAGCTCAAGGTGGCGAATGCCTCCTTCGACGCGCTGGCGGCCGGACAAACTGACGGATTCGACATCGCCATGGCGCAGGTGTCCATTACGCCTGAGCGCCAAAAGGTCGTCCAGTTTTCCGAGCCGTACTATGACTCCAACGTTTCGGTGCTGGTCAAGAAGGGATCCGACGTCAGCGCGGAGAACATCCAGTCCAAGACCATTGGTGTCGCGCTGGGTACGACGGCAGTGCCTTTCGCCCAGGAGAAGCTGAAGCCCGGCACGCCGGCGCGCGTCTTCCAGGAAACCGACGCGATGGTCACGGGAGTGGCATCGGGCCAAATCGATGCAGCCATCCAGGACACCGCCATCATGCTTGGATTTGCCAGCGGTTCCGCGGGCGCCATGGAGGTCGTTGGGCAGTACCAGACGGGAGAACAATACGGGGCCATCTACCCGAAGGATTCACCCAATGCCTCCGCCATGGATGAAGCCATCGCCGCCATGGAAGTGGACGGGACGCTGGAAAAACTGTCCGCCTCCTGGCTGGGCCCCACGCTCGGCGGCGATCCCGCCAAGGTTCCGGTGTTCGAGATCCCATGATCAACGTGACGCCCACCCAAGACACGTACGACGCGCGCCTTCAACCGCCGCAGGCACAACCCCCGGCGGTGGTGCCGCTGACGGCGGCGTCGGTCATCGTAGTCATCCTTACCGCGGTGACGTCCTTCTACGCACTTGCGTGGCTTTACGCCTATATGTATCCCCAGCCCGCCGGCGCGTTCACCAAGGCAGTGTTCGTGGTCCTCTGGCTCGCGACCTGGCTGCCCCTGCTGCCCACGGTCCAAGCGCTCAGAAGCGCCCGCAAGTCCCGTAACGCCCTGCAGGACAACGGCATCGTCATCGCCAGACACCATGCCGCTCTTGGCCGCGAATCCGCACTCACAAGCCTCGGATACTCGGTTGCGATTGTCGTCCTCGCGTTGCTGGTCGCGTTTGTCAGCACCAACGACGGCGCCATTGCCCGGACATTCCTTCGTCCCGAATTCATCGCCCAGGCTTGGTCTGATGTGTTGCGCGCATTCTGGGTCAACGTCCAGGTGGCCATTGGTGCCGAGGTGCTGGTGTTGGTGCTCGGTCTGGTGATCGCCATCATGCGAATGCTTCCGGGCAGGGCCGGACGACCCCTGCGCTTCCTGGCAGTCCTTTACACCGACGTATTCCGCGCCATCCCCGGCATTATCGTCCTGTACCTGGTGGGGTTCGGTTTGTCTCTTGCCGAGGTGCCATTTTTCAAGGATCTCCCACCGATCGTACTGGCCATCTTTGCGCTAACCCTCACCTACAGCGCCTACGTCGCGGAGGTTTACCGAGCAGGGCTGGATTCCATTCATCGCAGTCAGTGGGCGGCCGCCCGCTCGCTGGGGCTGTCGTACCCGCAGGCCTTGCGCACCGTAATCATTCCCCAGGCGGTCCGCCGCGTCATCCCGCCGTTGCTCAACGATTTCATCGGGCTCCAAAAGGACACTGCCTTGATTGGAGTCATGGGTGTCATCGATGCCTTTACCCAGTCGCGCCTCGTCGGATCGGCAGTCTTCAACCTTTCACCCGTCACCGTGGTCGCCATTGTCTTCGTGCTCATCACCATTCCGCAGTCCCGCTTCGTCGACAGGATGATCGAAAAGGATCAAGCCCGTCAGCGTTCAGGATCGAACTAGGAAAAACATGTCATATCTGCAAATACGAGACCTGCATAAGTCCTATGGATCCGTCCAGATCCTCAAGGGGATTTCCCTGGAAGTGGCCCGCCACGAGGTCGTCTGTCTCATCGGCGCCTCGGGTTCTGGGAAATCCACGCTGCTGCGGTGCATCAACGCGCTGGAAACCATTGAATCCGGCGAGATCCTGGTCGATGGCGACCAAGTCACCGGCCTGGGCGTGAACCTGAATGTCCTGAGGCGGAACGTGGGCATCGTCTTCCAGTCCTACAACTTGTTTCCCCACATGACGGTGCTGAAGAACATCACGCTGGCACCCACCATGATCGGGGGAATTTCGAAGGACGCAGCCGAACAGCGGGCCATCGAGCTTCTGGACAAGATTGGCCTGCGTCAGAAGGCCGGGTCCTACCCCGATGCCTTGTCCGGCGGCCAGCAACAGCGCGTTGCGATTGTTCGTGCCATGGCGATGGACCCGCAGGTTCTCCTGCTCGATGAAATCACTGCAGCGCTGGACCCGGAACTTGTCGGCGACGTGCTCGAGATGATCAGGGAACTGGCAGTGGGCGGGCTGACCATGCTCTTGGCCACCCACGAGATGGGTTTTGCCCGAGAAGTGGCCTCACAGGTTTGTTTCCTGCATCAGGGAAAAATCCTTGAACGGGGGACGGCGGAGGAACTGTTTGAAAATCCCCAGGAGGAACGAACCCAGCAATTCCTGAAGCGGGTCGTCACTGCCGGACGGCTCTAAGCACCGGGGTCCGGGTCCCGGCCAGTGGGGAAAGCCACGCTTGCGATATCGTGCCCAGACGCCAGTCCAAGGAGTGGGTCTTGATTTCGCACTGGAAACAAGACCCCGATGCCGTGGCCGGACGAGACTCCCACTGCCGGCACGATTAGAGCCGGGCTGTACGACTTGGTCGTGCGGTGTCGCCTCCACTCCGGGCAGCGGCGTGCTCTGCAGACCTGGATGGAGTACGAGTCGAACTCGTGGCCGGCGGGGAAGCAGACAGGCCGCATGAGTGACCCTCGTGCAGGCAGCCTCCCGATCACCTCCGAGGAAACCGCAGCAAGGCGGTCTCCTCGGACCCGAACCCATGATGGGGAATGCAGTGCATGCCCAAAGCACGAAGTCTGCCCCTGCAGTGCTGCCTCATGAATGTATTGCCTACCCCGGAGGCCTCGCTGACAGGCACGGTGGGCGCAGCCATGGTTTCGGCACGGACTTCGCTGCGCTGGAAGGAACCACTCAACAGCGGCGGCCGAACCCGGGATCTAGCTCATCCCGGGGTCCTGTCCCTGTGGCTCATTCCAGCGCAATCCCAGCCCACTGGCCACGGTTCCTGGCGTTTTCGCCCGACCCTTGCCATGCCAGGGGCGCGAGGCAAGGCGTCGTTTCCCGAGCGTGCTACCGAATGGCCGGCGTTTCGGCGGCCGTGCCGGCCAGGCGCAGCCAGGTGTCAACCACGGTGTCCGGGTTCAACGACATCGAATCGATGCCCTCGTCGACCAGCCACTGCGCGAAGTCCGCGTGGTCGCTGGGCCCCTGTCCGCAGATCCCCACGTACTTGCCCCGCGCCCGACAGGCCGCGATGGCCATGCTGAGCATCTTCTTGACCGCCGGGTTGCGCTCATCGAAACCGCCGGAGACGATGGCCGAATCCCGGTCCAGGCCCAGCACCAGCTGGGTCATGTCGTTGGACCCGATCGAGAAACCGTCGAAGTGGTCAAGGAATTCATCGGCGAGCAGCGCGTTGGACGGCAGCTCGCACATCATGATGACCTCGAGCCCGTTCTCGCCGCGGCGCAACCCGTTCTCGGCGAGCAGGTCGATGACCCCGCGGCCCTCGGCCAGGGTGCGCACAAACGGGATCATCAGCTTGACGTTGGTCAGCCCCATCTCGTTGCGGACAAAGGACAGCGCCTCGCATTCAAGGTCGAAGCAGTCCCGGAAGGACGGTTCCAGGTAGCGCGAGGCCCCGCGGAAGCCGAGCATCGGGTTTTCCTCGTGCGGCTCGTAGGCCCGTCCGCCGACCATGTTTGCGTACTCGTTGGACTTGAAATCGGACATCCGCACGATCACCGGCTTCGGTGCGAACGCTGCAGCAATCGTCGCCACGCCCTCGGCCAGGCGCTTGACGTAGTAGTCGCGGGGGCCGTCGTAGGCGGAAATCAGCTCGCGGATTTCCACGGCAATCCCTGTCGGCTGGTCCTCGAGGTTCAGCAGCGCCTTGGGGTGGATGCCGATCTGCCGGTTGATGATGAATTCGAGTCGGGCCAGGCCCACCCCGTCGTTGGGCAGCTGGGAGAAGGCGAAGGCCTGTTCCGGGGTGCCGACGTTCATCATGACCTTCACCGGCGCCTCGGGCAGCGTGGCGATCTCGGTTTCCTCGAGGCTGTAGTCCAGCAGCCCCGCGTAGATGAATCCGGTCTCGCCCTGGGCGCAGGAGACGGTGACCTCGGTGCCGTCGGCGAGCTCCTCGGTGACGTTTCCGGTGCCCACCACCGCCGGGATGCCCAACTCGCGGGCGATGATCGCCGCATGGCAGGTGCGCCCGCCGCGGTTGGTGACGATGGCCGAGGCACGCTTCATGATCGGTTCCCAGTCCGGGTCGGTCATGTCCGCGACCAGCACGTCGCCGGTCTTGAATCCGGCCATCTGGTCGATGGAGCTCAGGATGCGCACGGCCCCGGAGCCGATGCGCTGGCCGATGGCGCGGCCCTCGGCGAGCACCGGGCCGCTCTCGTTGAGCTTGAAGCGGCTCAGCCGGCCGGCGGCGCGGCGGGACTGCACGGTCTCCGGGCGTGCCTGCAGGACATAGATTTCCCCGTCGATCCCGTCCTTGCCCCACTCGATGTCCATGGGGCGCCCGTAGTGCTCCTCGATGGCCAGTGCGTGGGCCGCAAGCTTTTCGACATCCGCGTCGGTGATGCTGAAACGGTTGCGCAGCGAGGCTTCCACCGGCACAAAATCAATGGTGCGCCCGACCTCTTCGCTTGTTGTGTACACCATCTGCAACGCCTTCTCGCCCAGCCCGCGCTTGAGGATGGCCGGGCGCCCGGCACGCAGGGCCGGCTTGTAGACGTAGAACTCATCGGGGTTCACCGCACCCTGGACCACGGCCTCGCCCAGGCCGTAGGAGGAGGTCACGAAGACCGCGTCCTGGAATCCCGATTCGGTGTCCATGGTGAACATGACGCCCGAGGCCCCCACATCCGAGCGCACCATGCGCTGGATCCCGGCGGAGAGGGCGACCTCGGCGTGCTCGAACTTGTGGTGCACGCGGTAGGCGATGGCGCGGTCGTTGTAGAGGGAGGCAAACACGTCCTTGATGGCCAGCAGGATGTTCTCGATCCCGCGGATGTTCAGGAAGGTTTCCTGCTGTCCGGCGAACGAGGCATCGGGCAGGTCCTCGGCGGTGGCGCTGGAACGCACGGCCCAGGACAGATCCGCGGATCCGCCGTGCTTGGCCACCAGTTCCTGGTAGGCGGCGCGGACCTGGGCCTCGAAGGCCGGAAGGAACGGGGTCCGGCGCATCATCTCGCGAATTTCCTGGCCGGCGGCGGCCAAGGCGGTGACGTCCTCGACATCCAGGCCCTCCATCCGCGCAACGATCCTGCGGTCCAGCCCCGAATCGGCAAGGAATGCGCGATAGGCGTCGGCGGTGGTGGCGAAGCCGTCGGGCACCTGGACACCGGCCGAGGTCAGGTTCTGCACCATCTCGCCGAGGGAGGCGTTCTTGCCGCCCACCTGGTCCAGGTCGTCGAGTCCGAGTTCCGAGAACCATTGGATGTCTGTTGTCATGGTCATTGCTCCTTTGCAAATGCTGACATGCGGTGCTGCTGCCTCCGGTGCGCGGCCGATGGCCGAGCATGGAGGCGTTCCTGTCCACTGTGACAGGTTCCTGCGGCTTCTTGCTAGGTGATGTGCACCATATTGACTTGGCGGATTTCCGTCCTAGTGCTTCAGGCGCATCTTCTGCAGGATGGTCGCGGCCATCTCCTCCACCGACACGCTTGCCGAATTCAGGTAGGGAATCCCGTGGGTGAGATACATGAGCTCGGCGCTGCGCAGCTCGTAGCTGCACTGCCGCAACGAGGCGTATGCGGAGTCCCGCCGGCGTTCGGTGCGGATCTGGCTCAGCCGCTGCGGCGTGGAAGTAAGTCCGAAACATTTCTCCGCAAACGGCTTCAGGGGCTCGGGCAGCCCCTCCCGCTCGAAGTCCTCCTCCACCAGCGGGAAATTTGCCGCGAAGATGCCGTGTTGCAGTGCCAGGTACATGGTGGTTGGTGTTTTCCCGCAGCGTGACGGGGCCACCAGGATGACCTGGGCCTTTTCCAGGGCCCGCAGGCTCTGGCCGTCGTCGTGCTCCATGGCATACTCGACGGCGGTCATCCTCGATTGGTACCTGGCGGCATTCCCCAGTCCGTGCGCCTGTCCCGGCTTGCCACTGGCAGCTGCGCCCAGCGCCCCCTCGAGTTGCCAGATATGCGTCCCGATCAAATCAACCACGGTGGCCCGGCAGGCGGCCAGGGTCAACCGGATGTCGCCGCCGACCACCGTGGAAAAAACGATCGGCAAGACCCCCTGGGCGGCCACCGCATCAACGGTGCTCACCACCGCCTGCGCCTGCTCGACGCTGGTGATGAACGGAATGGTGGTGCGGTCGAAGGTGCTCTGGGGGAACTGGGTGAGCAGCGTATTGCCGAGCGTTTCCGCGGTGATTCCGGTGCTGTCCGAGAGGAAATAGACGGGGCGGGAAACCTGTTCGACGCCGCCGGGAGTTTCGATCTTGCCCATCAAGTATCTCCTTTTCCCCTATCATTGCAGATGGCCGGAAACCAGGTGCTTCCGCCGGAACGCCAAGGCCGCGGAAAACATCCCCCGGAGCGATCGGGGGAACGTCTCCATCACGGCCGCCGGCATCGGGGGGACGGCGTGGAAAGCCGGGCTTTCGTGCCGCCGGCCAGCCCACGTGGTTGCCCAGCCCGGGCGGGAGAGCGTACCGGAGGAAGACCACAGCAAACGACGGGTCAAACGTTCAGTCTGAAGACTAGAATTGCGTCAGTTTCCTTCGAATCGAGGCGTTCGCCATGCGCGGGCATTCATCATCCACCCCTCGTTCCGCCGCACGGGCGGCAGCGACCGGAGCCCTGGCCCTCGCGCTGGCGGTGGGCCTTTCGCCGTTGGCCCCGCCCCTGGCAACGCCCGGTTCGGCGGTCGCCACCGCCGGCGTGCAACGCGCCGCGGTGAACGTGTCAGCACCGACCCCGTCCCAGACCTTGGCCACGCTGAGTCTTGACCAGCGAGTCGGACAGGTGCTGATGATGGGGGTGCCGGCCACCGGAGCCAGCGCCACGGACCTGTCGATCCTCACGAAGAACAAGATCGGCAACGTGTTTCTCAAGGGCCGCAGCTACTCCGGGGTCACCGCCACCAAGGCCGTGGTCAACAAGATCAACGCCACCGTGTCGCTGACGACCACCGGCGGGCAAAAGCGCTTCATCGCCACCGACCAGGAGGGCGGCTACGTCCAGGTCCTCAAGGGCCCGGGGTTCTCCACCATGCCCACCGCCCTGCACCAGGGAACCTGGTCGCCCGCGACCCTGAAGGCCGCGGCCACCACCTGGGCCAAGCAACTGCACGCCGCGGGCCTGAACGTGGACCTGGCGCCTGTCGCGGACACCGTTCCCTCTGCGGCCTTCGCCCCCTACAACCTGCCCATCGGATACTGGTACCGCGAATTCGGGTACACCTCCTGGCACGTCGCCGACGAGGTCGCTGCGTTTGTGTCCGGGATGCGTGCCGGAGGGATCGCCCCGGTGGCCAAACACTTCCCGGGGCTTGGCAGGGTCACCAAGAACACCGACACCTCCACGAACGTGAAGGACACCATCACCACCCGCTACAGCGTCTACCGCAACCCGTTCATCCGGGCGATGTCGTACGGGACCCGCTGGGTCATGGTCTCCAACGCGATCTACACGCAGATCGACCCGAGCCACGTCGGACCGTTTTCCTCCACCATCATCAAGACCATGCTGCGCCACGACCTGGGGTTCACCGGGATCGTGATCTCCGATGACATGTGCAACGCCAAGCAGCTCTCGCCGTGGAGCCATGCGACCCGGGCCAAGAACTTCTTCAACGCCGGCGGCACCATGATGCTCTGCGTGAATGCCGCTGCCATCCCGACCATCCACCAGGCGCTGGTCTCCGCGGCCAAGGCCAGCCCGAGTTTCCGGGCCAAGATCGACGCCGCAGCGCTGGAGGTGCTGCAGACCCGCGCCGGGCAGTAGCGGCGTGGCCGCCCCGGCCCGCTACGGCTTCTCGAAATCGATGCGCATGACGAAGCGACGCGGGGTCGGGTGGCCGACCTCGCGGAAACCGGCGTCGGCGAAGATGGCTCGGCTGCCCACATACAGTTCGCCCCACATCGGGGACTTGCCCTCGGGCAGCAGCAGCGGGTAGCCCTCAAGTGCCCGGGCCCCGCGGGACCGGGCAAAATCCACGGCCGCCGCGGCCAGGGCGCGGCTGACCCCGCGGCGCCGGAACCCGGTGCGGGTGACAAAACAGACCGCCGCCCACACACCGGCATCGTCCGTGTCCTCGTCGCGGCCGCCATAGGTGACGCGCGAGGTGCGCAGCCGCGGGTAGGCGGTGCGCGGCTCGACGGCGCACCAGCCCACGGGCTCGTCTCCCAGGTATGCGACCAACCCGCTGGTGCTTGGTGCATCAGGCATCCCGCAGAGGGTCTGGGTGCGCAAGTCGTGCGCGCGCTCCTGAACGGAGAGCGCATCGAAAGCCTTGCCGGGATTCTGGAACCACTGGCATTGGCAATCCCACGCGGTTCCCCTGGAGCCGAAGACCAGATCGAGGTCCGTGCTGCTCGCCTGGTTGGCCGGCACGATGCGCAGGTCCTCGGTCTTGGGGGATTCCCGGTTCGTTTCCATATCCATTGCACTCCCGACCTTGGCGGCATCTGCCGGGCGGGGTTCGGCCGGCTCCCTGGCTACGAGACTGCCAGCGTCGCATTCGACGGTCAAGGGTGCACGCGGAGGGAGGGCCCCGCTGCCGGATTCGTGTCGGTGCGAGACGACGGAAGGGGGACCCAAGAGCATGGCTCCAGGATCCCCCTTCCGTGTCGTGGGGCCGGTGCTACTTGGCCTTCTTGGCGGCACCCTTCTCGGTGCGGGCCGAAGCGTTGGAGAGTTCGCCCGCGCTGTTTTCCAGGTGCGAGCGCATGAACCACTGGAACTGCTCCAGCTGACCGGTCTGGCCAATGAGGATGTCCTCGGTGATCGGGTCCAGCTTGCCGATTTCCTCGATGGTCTTGCGCATGGAGGTGATGACCCCGGTGTAGACCAGATCCAGGGCGGCAAGGTGCTCGGTGGTGCTGGCCCGTCCGATGTCGTAGTCGTCCCAGCTGCGCGCCGCAACCAGGGCACCGGGCAGTCCGTTGGGTGCAACGCCCATGGTGGCCATGCGTTCGGCAAGTGCGTCGATCATGGCGCGGACCAGGTCGATCTGCGGGTCGAGCATTTCGTGGACGCCGATGAAGTCGCGCCCCACCACGTTCCAGTGTGCGTGCTTCAGGGTCAGCTGCAGGTCGTTGAATGCGTGGATCCGCATCTGCAGCGCGTTGGCGACCTTGTGGCCATTGGCCAGGCTCAGGCCCGGGACGGTGAATCCTGCGTTGGTTTTTGCTGCCATAACTGCCTCCTCGATCATCGACTGCCGGGCAGTCTTCCGTGGATACCCATGTGATGTAGCGGTGACAGCAACGTATCACGCACCGGGAACGAAACGCCCGGGGTTTTCGCGAACAGCAAACAACGATGGGTTGAATCCCGTCCCAGGCCCGGCCCGCCGTTCATTCCACCGGAAGCGTCGATCGCGGGGTGACGATCCGCGGCAGGACGAGCAGCAGGAAGAGGGCGGTCGCCATCAGGATCCCTCCCACGATCAGGCCCGTCTGCCAGCCGTGCAGGACCTGGACGACAAACCAGACGCACCCTGCCACCAGTACGCCCACCCCCACGACGACGAGCCTCGAAATGATGTGGCCCAGGTGGACGGTGGTGGCCTTGAGCTGCTGGCCGAAGAAGTGCCGGTGCACGGCCACGGGAGTGACCAGCAGGAGGATCACCAGGGCCGAGGCGACCAGCAGCACCAGGTAGAACCTCTCATCGGGCACCTCCAGGGTGTCGAAGCGGGACTGGAAGGGAAGTACCACCAGGAAGGCGGCCAGGATCTGCGCGCCGGTCTGCATGACCCGCATCTCCTGGAGCAGCTCATTCCACTTGCGGTGCAGTTCCTCGTCGCTGTCCTCGGTCTTCGAAGACGGTGTGCTGTGCTTGGCCATGACGATTCCTCTTGCCGGGGACGGTTTGTGAAAAACTTTATGCGACGCGCCGGTCCCGGCCATGGCAACACGGCCGGTGGAATGCGCCGAAACAGCGGTGCGGGTGGAGCTCCGGCGCAAGCTGGCCCTAGGGTGGGGAAGGTGAACAGCATTGGCCAGGACACCGAATACACCCCGGCACCGGGCACGCATGACGGATTCGTCCACGTGCGCGGCGCCAACGAGAACAACCTGCGCGACGTCGAGGTGCGCATCCCGCGCGATGCCATCGTCGCCTTCACCGGGGTCTCCGGGTCCGGGAAGTCCTCGCTGGCCTTCGGCACGATCTTCGCCGAGGCGCAGCGACGGTTCCTGGAATCCGTGGCGCCCTATGCGCGCCGGCTCATCGCCCAGGGCCACACGCCGAAGGTCGAGTTCATCTCCGGCCTGCCCCCGGCCGTGGCCCTGCAGCAGCGCCGCGGCACCGCCAGCTCCCGCTCCACCGTCGGCACGCTGACCACGCTGTCGAACTCGGTGCGGATGCTCTTCTCCCGTGCCGGGGACTATCCGGCCGGCGCGCCGCGCCTGGATTCGGATTCCTTTTCGCCGAACACCGCGGTGGGAGCCTGCCCGCACTGCCACGGGCTGGGCGTAGCCCACACCGTCACCGAGGATTCGCTGGTCCCCGACCAGTCCTTGAGCATCCGCGAGGGTGCGATTGCCGCGTGGCCCGGTGCCTGGCAGGGCAAGAACCTGCGCGACATCACCTCGCACCTGGGCCACGACGTGGATGTGCCCTTCCGCCAGCTGCCGAAGAAGGTGCGCGACTGGCTGCTGTTCACCGACGAACAGCCCGTGGTTCAGGTGACGCCCGAGCGCGACAGGGTCGCCAAACCCTACCAGGGCCGCTTCTGGAGCGCGCGGCGCTACGTGCTGCACACCGTGGCCGATTCGAAGTCCGATTCGATGCGTGCCAAGGCGCTGCGCTTCATGCGCTCCGGGCCCTGCCCGCAATGCCATGGCACCGGCTTCCGCCCCGAGGCGCTGGCTGTCACGGTGGCGTCCCTGGACATTGCCGGCTTCAACGCCACCGCGCTTGACGACCTGGCCGTGGTGCTGCGGCCGCTGGCCGACCCCCGCAAGGAGGCCTCGGGAGACCTTGCCGGCGGGGTCGCCGCCTCGATCGCCGCCGACCTGCTGGGACGCATCGAGGTGCTGGCCAATCTGGGCCTGGGCTACCTGAGCCTTGACCGCGGAACCCCGACGCTCTCGCCAGGGGAGATGCAGCGCCTGCGCATTGCCACACAGCTGCGCTCGGGCCTCTTCGGGGTCATCTATGTGCTCGACGAGCCCTCGGCCGGCCTGCATCCGGCCGATGCGCGGCCGCTGCTTGAGGTGCTCGAGGCGCTGAAGGCGTCCGGGAACTCGGTCTTCGTGGTGGAACACAACATGGAGGTGGTTGCCCGGGCGGATTGGGTGGTCGACGTGGGCCCCGGCGCCGGTGCCGGGGGAGGCAAGGTGCTCTACAGCGGTCCGGTGGCAGGGCTCTTGGCAGTCACCGAATCGGTGACCCGGCGGTTCCTGGAGCCCCGCACGGATGCCGCGGTGGCGCGGGCGCCGCGGGTTGCCGAGCACTGGCTGGAGCTGGACGGGATTTCCCTGCACAACCTGGCGGACCTGGATGCGCGCTTCCCGCTGGGCGTGCTCAGCGCCGTCACCGGGGTGTCCGGATCGGGCAAGTCCTCCCTGGTCAGCCGGGCGTTGGCGCACGGGCTGGCGGGCACGTTGGGCGGCAGCCGGCGCAACGGATCCGCCGAAACCTCCGGGCCCGAGGTCCCGGGGGCGGAAGCAGATGCGGACTTGGCCACGGTGCGCGAGGTGCGCGGGGCGCAGCGGATCGAGCGGATCGTGGCCATGGACCAAAAGCCCATCGGCCGCACCCCGCGCTCGAACCTTGCCACCTACACCGGCCTGTTCGACGCGGTGCGCAAGGCTTTCGCGGACACGCCGCTGGCCAAGCGGCGCGGCTACGGGGCCGGGCGCTTCTCCTTCAACGTGGCCGGCGGGCGCTGCGAGACCTGCCTCGGCGAGGGCTACCTGGAGGTGGAGCTGCTCTTCCTGCCCGGAAGCTACGGGCCGTGCCCGGAATGCCACGGCTCGCGCTACAACCCCGAGACCCTCGAGGTCACCTACGTGGGCAAGAACATCGCCGAGGTCCTGGCCCTGAGCGTCGATGACGCCGCGGAGTTCCTGGCCGGGATCCCGGCCGCCGCGCGCTCGCTTCAGACGTTGCGCGACGTGGGATTGGGCTACCTTGCCCTGGGGCAGCCGGCGCCGGAGCTCTCCGGCGGCGAGGCGCAGCGCATCAAGCTGGCCACCGAGCTGCAGCGCGCCCGGCGCGGGCACACGCTCTACCTGCTTGACGAGCCCACCACCGGCCTGCACCCGGCGGACGTGCAATTGTTGCTGGGCCAGCTGCACCGATTGGTCGAGGAGAAGAACACCGTGGTCGTGGTCGAACACCACATGGACGTGGTGGCCGCCGCCGACTGGGTCATCGACCTGGGCCCCGACGGGGGAGACAAGGGCGGGAAGATCGTTGCCACCGGGACCCCGCGGGAGCTGGCTGTACACCCGGAGTCCAGGACCGCTCCCTACCTGGCCGCGCGGCTGGGGTCGGGGCACGTAAGCACACCGTGACCGGCGAGCGCCACCTGCGGCGTTCGCCGGCCGTGGCACGGCAAACCTAGGCCGTAAAGCCCAGGTCCCGGCGGCGGTGTTCGCGCATCACATGGCGGATGCGCCCGACGGCGCTGGGGGTGAGCGCCTGGTCCATGTGCTTCTGCAGGGCGCGGGCCTGCTGTTGTTCGCCAGCCACGGCAAGGCCCTTGGCCCGCTGTCGCGCAATGTGGGCGGCGAGCGCATCCTGCGCGTAGGCGACGAAGGCCTGCGGTCGCGCGGCGCGGATCATGTTGAAGGCCTCGATGGGCGGGTATCCGCGATCCAGCAGGATCGCGAAGCCCATGGACGGTCCGCGGTTGATGCCCATGTGGCAATGCGCCAGCACTTTTCCGCTCTCGCGCGCCGCGAGCCGGGCGAAGCGCACGCCCTTGTCGAAGATTTCCGGCGGCACCACGTGCCCGTCGGCGTCGTCGGTCCCCAGCCAACGGTAATTGACATGCACGTGTTTCCAGATCTCGGCGTCGTTGGCCTCACTGCGCAGATCCACCACGTGGGTGATCCCCGCGTCAAGGATCTCGACCATTTGCTGCACCATGACGTCGTCGTCGACGTCCAGGTCCCCGCCGACGGCAAGGTCTGCGGTCACCCACCCCAAGTTGGCGCGCATGTTACTTGCCCGTGGCCTTGCGCTGGCGTGCGGTGAAGACGGTCTCGGTGCGGATCTGGTCCCAGTCCGCGCCGAGCCGGGTGGCGCCGCGGGCCTTGCTGGTCATCTGGCTGTAGGCGTCCATGGCTTCGGCGGCGGTTTCCCGGGTGTAGGTCAGGGAGCGCTCGGGGTCGATGCCCAGGCTGGTGCCGATTTCGACGGCGTCCTGGTCGCAGCCCATGTAGGAAATGATCCAGTGGTCGACCTCCTGCTGGGTTTGGACCATGTCCCGGATGGCCCGGCGGCTGTATCGGGTGGAAGCGTTCTCGTGTCCGTCGCTGGCGATGTTCAGGTGCACGATGCCCGGGCGCCGGTTGGCGGGCATGGCGGCAATGCGCTTGCGGGTGTTGGTGATGGTCGTGGCGATCGAGTCGAACAGGGCCGTGGAGCCGCGGGGTTCCAGGGTGAAGGTGGGCACGTCCTCCAGCGGAAGGTCCACATAGACGTCCTCGTACTCGTTGTCGAATTGGTGCAGGGACGCGGTGGCGCTGCCCGCCTCGGCCTTCTGCTTCTCGACGTAGGCGTTCAGGCCGCCCTCGATGTCGTGCTTGATGTCGTGCATGGAGCCGGAGCGGTCGAGCAGGAAGACCAGCATGGCGGTGTCTTGGTTGGACATGGCACGTGCCTTTCGTTGGGTGGCGTGAGGGTTATGGCTAGTTGGTGCGCCGGGGTTTGAAGGTCATCGGTTCGGTGGGCGCGGGGCGCCCGGTTTCCGAGTCGTAGCGGGCCCGCTCGATGGAGGAGCTTGACACCTTGCCGCCGGCGTCCGTGTAGCTGGACAGCTGCGAGGTGCGGGCCAGCCGCGGGGGGACCGCGTTGGGCGATAGCCCGGCGCGGACGGCCACCGAACGGATCGATGCGCCCTCGAGGGCGGCCTTGGCCATCTCCTCGTTCAGTGCGGCATCGATCAGTTCGCGGACCTCGCCCAGTCGTTCGACCGCTGCCAGCGGCTCGGAGGGAACATCCTCCAGCAGCTGTCGGGCTTCATCGATCTGGGTGCGCTTCTTCTTGTTCATAAATATATCATGTGCAGTTTCTGAGCATGTGTCAATAGTGAGAGATGGTTTATTTTGCGCAGACATGCCTCCGGTGGGCCGAAGGTCCCATGGAAGGCCGCCCAAAGAATGGAAGAATCAAAAGGGTGGACAGCGAATCAGGACCGAGAACCCAAGCCCCATCCGCCGAAATCCAGTTTCGTGTGGAGAGCTGGGCGCTATGGCTGGGACTGGGCTGCACCGTGGCGGGCATCGTGGCGGGCCTCATCGGATTCGTCGGCTACCGTCCCGATCTGGCTGGCTTCCGCTCGGTGGGCGTCTTCGCCGCGATTCTTGCTTCACTGGCCGCCACCGCCGGCGCCATCATTGGATACCAGCGCTTCCTGCTGCAGACCCAGGTGTGGCTGCTCGAGTTTCCCCGCTACCGCCGGATCGTCAACGCCGTTGCGCTCGTGCTCATCCATGCCGCCATCTGCGCCATGGCAGCGATCATCATCTTCCGGGTGTTCCAGGACGCCTTCCTGGGGCTGACCGTGGACAGGTTCGCCGGAAGCCTCATGGTGGGCATCTTTGCCGGGATCGCGGGGTATGCGGCGCTGGTCTCCGCGGCCAGGCTCAACGCCCTGAACCTCTCCGGGCTGCTGGCCGTTTTCCTGGTGACGGGCGTTTTCATCAGCATGCTGGCGGCCAGTAACCCCTATTGGTGGAGGTCGATGTTTTCCTCGCTGGGAACCCGGTCCTCGGGACTCACCTCGTTCTGGACCTTCAACCTCACCCTGGTGATCTCCGGACTGGTGCTCAGCACCCTGACCGCGTTCATCGTGCGCAACGTCAGGCTGCTGGCCCTCATCCACGACGAGTTCGCCCGTGCCCAGGGCAAGCCCCGTCCCAGGTTCTTCCGGCCGCGGCCCGCGGTGGTGCGCACCTGCCTGCTGGGCCTGGGTGCCTGCGTCATCGGCATCGGGCTGGTTCCGGTCAACGTGGCGGCCCCGGTGCACTCGGTCATCGTGAGGATCGCGGCGGGATTCATCGTGGTGCTGCTCCTGGGAGCCGCCTTCTGGCTGCCGGGGTTCCCCTGGATCTTCCACCTGCTGTCCTTCGCCTGCTTCCTGGGGCTGGTGGGCGCGGCTTTGCTCTGGCAGCCGTTGGCGTACTACAACCTCACGGCGTTCGAGCTGGCGGTGGTGGGCATCGTCTTTGGCTGGCTGGTGGTCTTCATCCGGACCACCGCCGCGGCGCTCGCCCTCAAGGAGAAGGCACTGGCCGACGTGGTGGCGGTCAGCGGCTGAGGCATCAGGCCGGGACCTGCTCGAAGTGCGCGACGAACATGTCCGGGCGCACCAGCACCACCGAGCCGTTGGGCAACAGGCGCTTGGGGGCGGCCGCGAACTCGTGCAGCGGCACCCCGTATTCGCTGGCCAGTTCCTCCCCGCGGTCCCTGCCTGCGGGCCCGTAGATGTGCACCTGCCAGCAGGCGTCGTTGAGCACCTCGAAGTTGTCCGGTGCGGCTCCGGATCGGTTGGACACCCAGGGCAGCCGGCGGCCCAGCACCTTGCCGCGGCGCCGGGTGCGGGCAAAGCCGGTGGCCAGGGTGGCGCGGTCCTTTGACCGGTCATCCATCCAGTAGTGGATGCGGATCTGCGAGAGGTAACCGAAGAAGCGGCGCCCGGCGGAGATCCTGCCCACCAGGCGCACCGCCGCCGGCCAGAAGAGCGGCAGCGCACGGGTGCGCACCGTGCGGGCCAGCAACGAGCTGGAGGTTGCGGCGCTGAAGAGCTTGTCGGTGGTGGAAACCAGGCGCAAGGCCACGGGACGGCGCTCGGCCTCGTAGCGCTGGAGGTAGGACTCGGGCATGCGGCCGGAGAACACATCGGCCAGCTTGCACACCAGATTGTGTGCGTCCTGCAGTCCGGTGTTCATGCCCTGGGCCCCAACGGGGGAGTGGATGTGCGCGGCGTCCCCGACCAGGAAGACCCGGTCCTGGCTGAAGTGCTCGGCGACCCGGTGGTGCACCCGGTAGGTCGCAAACCACGCGGCATCCCGGTACCGGACCCCGAACTCCTGGCGCAGGCTGGCCCGCGCCCGCTCCTCGTCCACGTCGGGTTTTTTCCGGCCGGAATCCTTGGGCTCGTGCAGGATGCCCAGCAGCCGGCGGCGCTCACCGCCGTTCGGGTCGTTGCCCATGGGGAATCCCAGCATGAAGTTCTCGTCGGAAAAACGCAGGTTGATGCCCGAGCCCATGCCCGAGACCCCCTGCGCGTCGAGCACGTAGAAGACCTCGTCGTCGGTCGTTCCCTCGAAGGCGATGTCGAAGGATTCGCGCAGGGGGGAAGATGCGCCGTCCGCGGCGATCACGTAGCGGGCGGAAATATGCACCGGGCCTTCCGGCCCGGTGCACTTGATCAGCATCCGGTCCCCGGTGTCCTCGAAGGATTCGTAGCCGTGCCCCCACATGACCTCGTGGCCGCCGTTCTTGAGGTGCTCGGCAAGCAGTTCCTCGTTGGCGCTTTGTTCCAGCATGGTCAGGCCCGCGTAGTGCGTCTGGGCGTAGCCGAGCCGGTTGAGCTTGATGCTCTTGAAGCTGCGGGACCCGATGCCGGGGCGCAGTTCCCCGGTGGGGATGGCGCGGGTCTTTACCTGGTCGGCCAGCCCGAGCTGGCGGTAGATCTCCATGCTGCGCGCCTGCAGCGCCAGCGCCCGGGATTCCTTGGTCGGGCCGGATTTCAGGTCCACGATCTTGGCGTCGATCCCGAATTTTTGCAGCCATGCCCCCGCCATCAGGCCAGTGGGCCCGGCGCCGACCACCAGAACGTCAGTGTGAAGCAGTGTCGTGTCCATGGAACCCACGCTACGCCCCCACGCCGGGCAAAGCACTGGGGGAAGGCATGTGGCGGGCAATCAGCGGGCTCCTTTCGGAGGGGGATTCCCCTTCATGCACGCGTAAGCCGCCAGGGCGTCGGCGCGGGAGGCCATGAGGTCCACGACCGGCTCTCCCGGGGCGATCGGGGCGAATCGGGCGACGTAGGCGCCGCGGGGATCGAACTTCCGCGCCTGCAGCAGTGGGTTGAAGACCCGGAAGAACGGGGACGCGTCGGCTCCGGACCCGGCGACCCACTGCCAATTGGCCGGGTTGGAGGCGGCGTCCGCGTCCACGAGCGTGTCCCAGAACCATTCCTCGCCCACCCGCCAGTGGATGCCCAGGTTCTTGACCAGGAAGCTCGCGGTGACCATGCGGACCCGGTTGTGCATCCAACCGGTTTCCCAGAGCTGTTTCATGCCGGCGTCCACCAGGCCGAAGCCGGTCTGTCCGGTGTGCCAGGCCTCGAGGTGGCGTGCCATCCCCGCCTCCTGTTCTCCGGCAGGTTCGCCGGCGGGCGGCCAGCCCCACGCAAACGCGTCGAACTCGGCGCGCAGGTTTCGCGTGGCCAGATCCGGGTGGTGGTAGAGCAGGTTCCAGCAGAAGTCGCGCCACGCCAGTTGCCGCAGCATGGCCCGCGCCCCCGCTGCCCGGTCGGGATGCTCGGCGAGGACGGACCCCAGGGCCTCCCACACCTCGACCGGTCCCAGATGTCCCCAGCGCAGGGCGGGCGAGAACCGGGAGGTGCCGTCGGTGTCGGGCCGGTCGCGGGTGTGGTCGTAGTCCCCGGCGATGTCCCGAAGCACCGTGTCCAGGCGGTCGCGCGCCGCCGCTTCGCCGGGAACCCAGGTGGCCGCCAGCCCCTGCGACCAGTCCGGATGCGTCGGCAACAGGTCCCACGCGGCAAGCTCCTCCGCGGGCAGGGAGATCGCCGGGGCGTGTTGTGCGGCGGGCCGCGGCAGCGCCCGGCGAAGCGGCAGGGCCTGCAGCGCGTTGAAGAAGGGCGTGAACACCTTGAAGTTAGTGCCGCCTTGCGTCGACACGGTCCACGGCTCGTGCAGCAGGGTGCCGGCATGGCTGTGGACCTCGATTCCCGCCGCGGCCGCCAACGCCTTGGCCGCGGTGTCCACCGCGCGTTCGGGCCCGCCGTAGCGGCGGTTGAAGTGCAACGCGCTGAAGGAACCGGTGGCCAGCAGCCCCGGGAGGATATTGGTCGCGGCCCCGCGGTAGAGCAGCAGCGGCACGCCGAGCCCTGCCAGGGAATCACGCAGTTCATTCAGGGCGTGGTGCAGCCACCACTTGGCCGCGCCGCCCAGCGGCCGGATCCCGGGGGACTGCTCGTCGAGGATGAACAGGGCAACCCCCGGCCCCGCGGCCATGGCGGCGGACAGGGCCGGGTTGTCGGTGACGCGCAAGTCGTCGCGAAACCACATCAGGGAAGTGGGTGTGTTCATGTTCCGGTCCTTCGGGCTCTTTGGGTCGGGTGCGGACCTAGCGGCCCAGGACATGCCAAATCAGCAGCATGGTGACGAAGAACCCGGTGGCGTAGTTCAGCCACAGGAAGCGCCGCCAGCCGGCGTTGGCCGCGGCGGAATCCTCGTTCCGCAGCCGCGTGTAGGGCAGCACGTTGGCCAGGTAGGGCAGCGCCAGCAACGCAGCCAGCGGACCGGGCCAGCCAGTGGTCAGCAGCAGCGCGCCGGCTCCGAGGTAGGCGGCCGCGGCGAAGCGGACGGTCCACCTGGCCCCCAGCACCGTGCCGATGGAGGCCAGGGACGCGGCGCGGTCGGGCACGATGTCCTGGACCGCGCCAAAGGCGTGCGAGGCCATGCCCCAGAGGAAGAAGGCCAGCAGGATCGCCACGAGGGCGAAGTCGAAGTGCGCCCCGGCCAACACCAGGCCGTAGAGCGCGGGGGAGACGAAGTGCGTGCTGGAGGTCAGCGAGTCCAGGAAGGGACGCTCCTTGAAGCGCAGATGCGGGGCGCTGTAGGCGATGACCGCAGCCATCGAAAGCAGCAGCACCAGGTTCGCCGGCCAGGAACCTGCGACTCCCAGCACCGCCAGGAACGGCACGCAGGCCACCGCGCAGGCCACCAGGATTCCGGTGTGCCGGCTACGGTCCACCACCGCGCCTTCCGCGCCGCCCTTGCGCGGGTTCAGCAGGTCCGACTCGTGGTCGAAGACGTCGTTGATCCCGTACATGGCCAGGTTGTAGGGAATGAGGAAGAAGAGCGTTCCCACCACCGCGAGCCAGTCGATCCGCCCGGCGGTCAGCAGGTAGGCGGCGGCAAAGGGGTAGGCCGTGTTGACCCAGGAGACGGGCCGGGAGGTCGCCAGCAGTTCGCGCAGCACGCTCAGCCTTCCTTTCCGGAGTCGTGGGGGGAGGTCGGCTTCGGCGTGGCACCGGAGTGAGAGCCCCCGGCCAGCCACCACAGGGCCGGGACGACAAGCGCCGCGCAGAACGGGTAGCTGAAGTCCTCCAGCGGGGCCAGGCCGACGCGGATGCCCAGCAGGGTTTGGCTGTTGTAGTCAAAGAGGCCGGAGCCGATCATCACGTTGTCGAACACCGCGGTCAGCACCAGCAGCACCGCCAGGGTGAGCCCGGCCGCGGGGGCGATGTCGCGCAGCCTCACTCCGCGCACGCGCAGCGCCACGGCGAAGAGCGCCAGGGAGCCAAGTATGAAACAGAGGGACAGGTGGGCGAAGCTCATGATCGTTCCTCCGGGGCCGGAACGGTTGCGGAGGGACGGGTCGCCGCGGAGCGCCGTGTCCCGAGGGCCATGGCGCCGGTGAACAGCACCATCGTGTTGTAGCAGAGGAAGAACAGGAAGAAGGCCTCCTCCAGCGGCAGCTGGTCAGCGAGCATCACCCCGGTCATCAGCCCCGACTCGCGGTGCAGGAAGATCCCCAGATCGATGGCGATCACGTCCCAGAGCAGGAACACCGCGGTGCCGCCGGCCAGGGCCAGTGCGGCGGGCAGTGGCCTGGCGAAGACGAACAGCCGGTACCTGGCATCCAGGGCGCCCATGCAGGCGATCAGTGCCAACAGGATCAGCAGGTAGGTCACGGGCGTGCCTCCCGGGCGGATGCGGTGCGCGGGGCTGCGGCCGCCCATGCCGGGCGGCCGGGGTCGATGGGCCCCTTCCCCGTGATCCCGTTGACTTTCTTGGCAATGATTTCGGCACTGATCAGGCACATCGGGATGCCGATCCCCGGACGCACCGAGCTGCCGGCGTAGTGCAGCCCGCGGACCTTCGAGCTGTGGTTCGAGGGACGGAAGAAGGCCGACTGGCCCAGCGTGTGGGCCAGCCCCAGCGCCCCGCCCTGCCAGGCATTGACGTTCTGTGCGAAATCTCCGGGGCCAAAGCTCTGGCGCACCACGACGCGCTCACGCAGGTCCTCGATCCCGACCCAGGCGGCCAGCTGGTCCAGGGCCGCATCGGCGACGGCCTCCACCTGCGCGGAGCCGGTGCCATCGGGGCCGCCGGTTCCCCACGCGGGCAGGGCCGGGGACGGAACCAGGATGAACAGGTTCTCGTGGTCCGCCGGTGCCACGGAGGGATCGGTCGCGCTGGGCATGCAGACGTACAGGCTGGTTTCCTCCGCGAGGTCCTCCCCTCGGTGGATGCGCCCGAAGTTGTCGTCCCAATCGGCGGTGAACAACAGATTGTGGTGGCTGAGCCTCGGGAGCTTGCCGGCGATGCCCAGGCAGAGCAGTACGGCGCTGGGTCCCGGATCGCGCCGTTTCCAACTGGCCGCTGAGGATGAGCGATGCTCCGGCGGGAGCAGTCCGGTCTCCAGGTGGTGCAGGTCCGCGGCTCCCACCACGGTCTCCGCCTCCAGATGCCGTTCCGTGCCTTCCTGGATCCAGCGCACGCCCCGGGCCCGGGCGTTCGCACCGGTGCCGGAGACCTCGATTCCGGTGACCTCGGCCCCGGTGATGATCTGCACCCCGGCATCCTTGCAGAGCGCGGCCATGGCATCGACCAGCTGCGCGAAGCCGCCCATGGGGTACTTCACGCCCTGGGTCAGGTCCAGGTGGCTCATCAGCTGGTAGAGCGCCGGGGTGCGTTTGGGGCTCGAACCCAGGAACACCGCGGGATAGCCCAGGATCTGGCGCAGCCGCGGATCGCTGAATCGCTTGGCCACGAAGGACTCCAGGGAGCCGGCCAGCAGCGGCGCGAGCCTGGGCAGCAGTGGCAGCAGCCGGGGGTCGAGTACGGAAGCGGGGTCGGAAAGATCGGCATAGAGGAAATGTTCCAGGGCCAGGTCGTGGCTCTCGGCGGCCTTTTCCAGGTATTTCTCCAGCGCGGCTCCCGCACCTGGCTGCAGGGATTCGAAGGCTTCCCGGGCCCCGGCACCGGATGGCATGTCCAGCGGCGTGTAGTCGCTCTGGAACCAAGTGCGGTAGCCGATGGGCAGGTCCACCAGATCCAGCTCGTTCTGGGTGGAGGTTCCCATGAGTTCGAACCAATGCTCGATGACCTCCGGCATCAGGTACCAGGAGGGTCCGGTGTCGAAGCTGAATCCTGCGCGCCGCAGTCGTCCGGCGCGGCCGCCGAGCCCTTCCTGCTTTTCCAGCAGGGTCACCCGGTGGCCGGAGGCGGCCAGCAGGCCGGCGGTGGCCAGGCCGGAGAATCCTCCGCCGATGACCACCACCGCGCGTCCGGTGTTGGTTGGTGTGTTTTTCATGGTCGTCCTTTGGTCGCCGCGTTGGCGGTGGCGGTGGTGGGGCGCCGGCCCAGGGCAGTGCGCAGCGCGATCAGTGCCTTGCGTCCGGGCGGTACCGAGATCCGCCGGGTCATGAGCTCGGTGGCGGGGGTGCGTTCGAGCCGGTGGTTCAGCTCGCTGAACAGCCCGTGGGCCATCGCCACGGCGCGGGCGGCTCCAGGCGCCAGATGCTCGATTCCAAGGGCCGCGGCGTCCAGGTCCGCGCGGATCTCCCGCACCAGGGCGTTCTTGTGCCCGTCGGAGAAGGCCAGCGGATCCAGCCCCGGGAAGTAGCTGCGTCCCAGTTCGGAGGTGTCGGCAGCAAGATCGCGCAGGAAATTGACCTTCTGGAAGGCCGCACCCAGGCGCCGGGCGGCGGCCTCGGTTTCCGCCTGGTGCCCGGTCGGGGCGCCCGGCATGGAGCCGAACACCCGCAGGCACATGAGACCCACGACTTCCGCCGATCCGTAGATGTAGCCCTTCAGGGTGTCCGCGTCGTGGCTGGCGACCTGCAGGTCGCTGCGCATCGAGGCGAAGAACGGGCGGGTCAGCTCGGTGTCGATGCCCTGGGACCGGGCGGTGCAGGCGAAAGCGTGCACGATCAAGTTGGTGCTGTAGCCGCTGGCCAGCGCCGCCTCGGTTTCGGCCTCGAGTTGTTCGAGCGCCGCGGCGACCTCCCGGGCTTCGAGACCCGCCTCGCGGGCGACCCCGTCGACGACCTCGTCGGCCAGGCGCACCAGGGCGTAGATGTTGGAGATGTGCTCGCGGGCCGGGCTGCCCAGCAGGCGGCAGGCCAGCGAGAAGGACGTGGAGTACCGGGTGATGACCACCCGGGCGCTGCTGCTGGCCGTGGCCGAATAGCGTTGCAGGGCGGTGGGCCCGCCGGTTCCCGCCATGGTGTGATGGTTCATGTCCTAGGCACCCCGGTTCAGGATCAGGTCGGCAAATTCCTCGAGCTCGGCACTGACGTTCACGGGCAGGTTGAGCGTGCGCGAGGCCGAAGTTGCTCCGGCGCACAGGTCATGCGCCAGTTGCCGGGCGAAGCGCTCCGCGCCGGCGGCTTCCAGTGCCGAGCGCATGGCCGGGACGTCCGCATCCGGATCACGGAAAAGCTGCAGATGGGCGCTGAATCCGGGAGTGGCCGCGGCCATGGCCGTGAGGATGGTGCTTTTGCCTTCGCGCAGGTCCGACTCGATGGACTTCCCCGTCTGCTCGGGATCGCCGAAGGTCCCCAGGATGTCGTCGATGAGCTGGTAGGCGACTCCCAGCTGGCTGCCGATGTTGGCCAGGGCCGCGGCCCCGGCGGCATCGGCACCGGCCAGCAGCGCCCCGGTGTGCAGCGGCACCTGGAACGAGTACGCGGCGGTCTTCAGCTTCTCCATGCGCAGCACCTCGTGTACCTGTGCCGGAACGGGGTCCAGGGAGAAGAGCAGGTCCTCCAACTCGCCGGCGGCGGCGTGGTGGATGGCCTGGTGGAAGGAATTCTCGATGGCGTCGGCAGCGGGCAGCGAATCGGCGGCGCACCGGGCGAGCTTGATGGCGGCGGCCAGCAGCAGGTCCCCGGCGATGATGGCGGCCGAGTGTCCCGCGTGTTCGGCGTCCTGCGCGGTCTTGCCCCGGGCCAGGGCATCGTCGCGGTACAACGCCGAAAGGGTGGGGCGCCCGCGGCGGGTGAAATCGCGATCTATCACGTCGTCGTGCATCAACAGCGAACCGTGGAGCAACTCAAAGGCGCAGCCGAGTTGGATGACGCGTTGAAGACGCTCCGCGGACTCGGTTTCGCCGGCGGCGGGGGATGCGAAGGCCTCGTGGCCCAGCAGCACCAGCCGCGGCCGGGTGAGCTTGCCTCCTTCCAGGGCCTGCCCGATGCGGGTCCAGAGTGTTTCGGCGGCCTTCGAATATTCGCTGGCGGCTTCCCGATGCTCCTGGATGACGGCCGCCAGGTGGAGCCGGACAGGCTGCTGGAGCGCGTCCGTTGCCGGGGCTGGTCGTGGTCTGCAAGTCTGCGCGGGACTTTGGCTGGGCAGGCTCATGATCGTTCGTTCCGTTTCTTGGTGGCGGGCGGAGGGGTGAGGGAATCGATCCGGGTTTGCATGACGGAGAGGATGTGTTCCAGGTAGCGCACCACTGCGCGTTGCCCCTCGGGGTTCAGCCCCTGGATGGCGAGTTCGGCGTCGTCGAAGAGCGGCCGCAGCGCGGCCATGGTCCGGGTCACGGCCAGGGGGCTGGGCCTGAGCAACAGGCTGCGCCGGTCGGTGGGGTGGGCCAAGCGCATCACGAACCCGCGTCCATTCATCCGGTCAATCAAGGCGGTGGTGGCGGCGCTGGAGATGTTCAGCTTCGCCGCCAGATCCCGGGGAGTCATGGGATGGTCGAGCATCAGGTGCTGCAGGGCCTGGAAATCGGTCTCGTTGATGCCGAGGTGGCGGCATAGGGCATGCTCCAGCGCGGCGTTGCGCCTGAGCACCGAATGCAGCAGTGCGGAGGCCGCGTGCGGGCCGGATGTCTCGCCGGTGGAAACCTGGATCACGAATGCCTCGAATGATTGATTACTAGCTTGGCTAGATACATCATCGGTTAACAAGATAGGGTTTGTCGAGTAGGGCAGATAGATTCAGTGCATTTTTTCCCCGAGGCAAAGGAAACCGAATCCATGCAATCGACACCACCGGCGTCCATCGCGAGCCGGATCATCTGCGCAGCGGCAGTGTTCGCCGCCATCGCCGGGGCCTTCATCGGAAGCGGCGCGCTGGGCGGCACGCCCATTGCCGAGGCCGCCGGCGGTCGGCTCGGATCCGACTCGACACTGCTGGCCCCGGGCACCGGAGCCTTCTCGATCTGGAGCGTGGTCTACCTCGGGCTCGTCGTCTACGCGATCTGGCAGCTGACTCCCGAGGCGGCCCGCAGTGCCACACAGCGTCGGATCCGCCCCCTGGCTGCCGGCTCGGCCGTCCTCAACGCGCTGTGGATCGGCGTGGTGCAACTGGGCTGGCTCGGCGCCAGTGTCGTGGTGATGCTGTTTCTGTTGGCCGTGTTGGCCGGCATCTTCGTGCTGATGCGGCCGCGGATCGAGGGGCGTGCCGAGCGCTGGATCATGGGTTTGACCTTCGGTCCGTATCTGGGCTGGGTCAGCGTCGCCACCGTGGCGAACATCGCCGCGTGGCTCTCCTCCCTCGGCGTGGGTGCCGGGGCGACCTGGACCGTGGCGCTGGCCTGCGTCCTGGTGGTGGTGGCCGCCCTCATCGGAGCCCTGACGGTCGCGTTCTCCGGGGGCCGCATCGCGGCCGCCCTGGCCATGGTGTGGGGCATTGCCTGGATCGGAGTGGGACGCAGCGACGGTGGACTGGAATCCGGCACCGTCGCGACCGCCGCCTATTGCGCTGCCGGGGCCCTGCTGCTCTTCGCACTCGTTTCGGCCGCAAGGCGCAGGATCCGCGGGAACGCAGCGACAGCGGTGGCGGCATGAGCATCATCGCCGTCACCGGGGCCACCGGCTACATCGGCGGGCGACTGGTTCCGCTGCTGCTGGAACAGGGCCACAGCGTGCGGGTGCTCACCCGCCGCGGC
This sequence comes from Arthrobacter sp. AQ5-05, assembly GCF_003287975.1. GTDB lineage: Bacteria > Actinomycetota > Actinomycetes > Actinomycetales > Micrococcaceae > Paeniglutamicibacter. The sequence goes on along the minus strand of NZ_QMKQ01000008.1, from coordinate 19,265 downwards.
AACGCCCTGCGCGACGTTCCCTGGGGAACGCGGGTGCAGATCGTGGAGGGGGACCTCACCGATCCGCAGGCCGCCGCCCAACTGTGTGAGGGAGCCGAGGTCCTCTACTACCTGGTCCACTCCATGGGCGGCACCAGCAATTTTGCCCCCGTCGAGGAACGCTGTGCCCACACCATCGTGGAAGCGGCCCGATCCGCAGGAATCGGGCGTCTGGTCTATCTCTCGGGACTGCATCCCGAGGGCGAGCTGAGTCGCCACCTCGCCTCACGGGTCGAGGTCGGGCGGATCCTGGAATCCAGCGGCATTCCCACCATCACGCTGCAGGCCGGGCTGATCATCGGCTCCGGGTCCGCCAGCTTCGAGATGGTTCGTCACCTCACCGACGTGCTTCCGGTGATGCCTGCCCCGCGCTGGGTGCTGAACCGGGTCCAACCCATCGCCGTGCGCGACGCCCTGCACTACCTGGGCGCATGCGCGGGCCTGCCGCCGGAAGTGTCCGGCACCTACGACATCGGCGGGCCGGAGGCACACAGCTACGGGGACATGATGCGCCTTTACGCCGATGCCGCGGGCATCCGCCGCCCGGTCATCTTGGCGCTGCCGGTGCTGACGCCGTGGCTGGCGGCCCAGTGGGTCAACCTGGTCACCCCGATCCCGCGCTCGCTGGCCATTCCGCTGGTCGAGTCCCTGCAGCACGACTGCGTGATGCGAAACCGCGACATCGATGCGGTCATCGACCGCCCCGCCGAGGGGCTGACCGGATACCGGCGCTCCGTCGAGCTGGCGCTGGCCAAGATGCGCGATGACACCGTGGAAACCACATGGACGACCGCACACGCCCTGGAAGCTCCGGCCGAGCCGCTGCCCTCGGATCCGCAATGGGCCGGGCACACCGTCTTCACCGATGTCCGGGAGCGGGAAACCAGCGCGAGTCCCGCCGCGCTGTTCCGGGTCATCGCGTCACTCGGCGGGGAAACCGGCTACTACTCGCTGCCCGGAGCCTGGGCGCTGCGCGGGTTGCTGGACAAGCTCGCCGGGGGAGTGGGCCTGCGCCGCGGGCGGCGCAACCGCACCTCCCTGGCGCTGGGCGACGCGGTGGACTGGTGGCGCGTGGAGGAGCTGGTGCCCGATCGCCTGCTGCGCCTGCGTGCGGAAATGCGGGTTCCCGGGCGGGCCTGGCTGGAGCTCTCGGTGGAACCGACCGAAACCGGAAGCCGCTACCGGCAGCGTGCGGTGTTCTTCCCCGAGGGCTTGGCGGGCCGGCTCTACTGGCTGGCGATCCTGCCCTTCCACGGGGTGATCTTCTCCTCCATGGCCCGTCGCATCACCACTGCCGCCGAGGGGCTCGAGGCCAAGGACGAGGCCTAGTCTTCGGGGGGCTTGGTCTCGCCGACCGAGCCGATGCTGTCCTCGAGGTCCAGTGCCGTTTCGGCGAGGAACCGGATGACCACCTCGCGTTCGGCGGGGCTCAGCCGCGCGGCCGCGCCGAAGCGCGCGGCGTGGTGCCGACCGACCTGTTGGCGGGCGGCAAGGTGCGTCTCGGGGGTCACGGTGATGCACAGGGACCGGCGGTCGGTGGGGTGTGCCGCGCGCACCACATGCCCCGCCTTCTCCAGCCGGTCAACCATCTTCGTCACCGAGGCGGTGCTGATGCCCAGGTGCTTGGCCAGCATGCCCGGGGTCACCGCGGAGTCGGTGTGCTTGGCCGAGATCAGGAACCTGATGGCCCGCATGTCGGTCTCGTTCAGCTTCATGTAGCTTTGCGACGCACGGGAGATCTTGCGCTCAACCGCCCGCAGCCGACCCATCTCGGCCATGATCCGATCGATCTGCTGAAGCGTTTCCTCGCTGAGCTGCGACCTGTCGATCAACTCGCTGCGAGGGTCGCTCGAGGCAAGGTTGAAGATGGTGGGAAGTTCCTCGCGGTCCACTGCTTTCCATTCCCTTCCCCTGGGCCTGCTGATACGTTTGACGTCCCCATGATACGACCCGGTCGTGCCCTGCTTGGACCGGGAAGCGCACCCGGGCGTCGGGTGGTGCCCAATCTCACCGCCCGGATCCTGGACATACATGGGAGAATGGAAACGATGACTTCCCCCGAAATTACCCCAGTGACCGAGCCTGCCGCTGCTGCGCCGACCGCAGCTGACATAAAGGCACGCCGCGCTGCCCAGGCCGCGGCTCAGGGCGCCCAGCAAATGCGCATCTCCGAATCCCGGGCCAAGGCCGAGGGCCGTGCCCAGGTGCGCCCCACCGCCGAGGGGTGGAAGCAGGCCATGGGCGAGGATGGCCGCCCGCAGCTGCAGTTCACCGCCAAGGCCCGCGTCAGCCAGCCTCCGGTGCACCTCGCCGACCTCACCCTGGCCGAGCGTGCGGAGAAGCTCAAGGAACTGGGCCTGCCCGGCTTCCGCGCCAAGCAGCTCTCGGTGCACTACCTCCAGCACTACACGACCGATCCCGAGCTAATGAGCGACCTTCCCAAGGACCGCCGCGCCGAGATCGCCGAGGTCATGTTCCCCAAGCTTTTGACCGAGGTCAAGCGGCTGGCCACCGACGATGGCCGCACCATCAAGTTCCTCTGGCGCCTCTTTGACGGATCGCTGGTCGAGTCCGTGCTGATGCGTTACAGCAACCGCATCACCCTGTGCATCTCCTCGCAGTGCGGCTGCGGCATGAACTGCCCGTTCTGCGCCACCGGCCAGGCCGGCCTGACCCGCAACATGTCCACCGCCGAAATCCTGGACCAGATCGTCCAGGCCAACCGCGTCATCGCCGAGGGCGGCCTGGGCGGCCAGAAGCACCCCGAGGAGCGCGTGGGCAACATCGTTTTCATGGGCATGGGCGAGCCCCTGGCCAACTACAAGCGCGTCATGAACGCCGTGCACCGCATGGTCGCCGAGGCCCCCGAGGGCCTGGGCATGAGCGCCCGTGGCATCACGGTCTCCACCGTTGGCCTGGTTCCGGCCATCAAGAAGCTGGCCGAAGAGGGCGTCCCGGTCACCTTCGCCCTGTCGCTGCATGCGCCGGATGACGAGCTGCGTGACGAGATGATCCCGGTGAACTCGCGCTGGAAGGTCGACGAGGCGCTGGATGCCGCCTACGCCTACTATGTGAAGACCGGACGCCGCGTCTCCATCGAGTACGCGCTGATCAAGGACATGAACGACCACGGCTGGCGCGCGGACCTGCTGGCCCGCAAGCTCAACGCCCGTGGCCGAGGCTGGGTGCACGTGAACCCGATCCCGCTGAACCCGACCCCGGGTTCGGTCTGGACCGCTTCCGAAGCCGACGTCACGGCGGAGTTCATCGACCGTCTCGAGTCCGCCGGCGTGCCCACCACGCTGCGCGACACCCGTGGCAAGGAAATCGACGGGGCCTGCGGGCAGCTCGCCGCTGCCGAGTAGGCTGGCAGGAACCACCTTTCGGCGCGGCTCGCGCCCTTGATGAAATGAGTCGACAAGTGTCATTGGCAGCACCGTTCTTTCTGGACAAATCCGACACCGCGAGCTGGAAGGCCCTGAACGGGCTCTCGCTCAAGGTGAAGGAAGCCGCCGAGGCTGCCGGGCTGGGCACCGGGCTCATTGAGTTGCTCAATGTGCGCATCTCCCAGATCAACGGCTGCTCGTTCTGCCTCGACATGCACTCGCGGATGGCGCTCGAGGCCGGCGAAACCACCCAGCGCCTGGCGGTGCTCTCCACCTGGCGCGAGACCTCGCTCTTCGACGACCTGGAATCCGCGGCGCTCTCGGTCGCCGAGGCGACCACCACGTTGCCGGATTCCGAGACGAGGATCGCCGAGCTCGCCGCATCCCGGTTGGTGTTGGACGACGCGCAGTTCTCCGCGATCCAGTGGGCAGCGATCGCCATGAACGCCTTCAACCGCGTCTCCATCCTGTCCCAGCACCCGGTGCGTCCGAGCAAGAAGTAGCTGCACCATGGCAGCGGGTACGAAGGATTCGGGAAGTGCACAAACGCGCCCCGAGTCGGTGCTCGCGCGCTTTGCCCCCGAAGGTGTCTACCTGCTCGGTGGCGGGCGCGCAGTCCTCATGCAGCTGGCGATGCCGGGGGTTGGCCACGGCGTGGCCAGGCACTCGAACTTCGCAGCCAACCCGCTCGGCCGCCTCAACGGCACACTGACCTACATCTACGCACTGAGCAACGGCACCGACGCGCACCGCGCCAAGGTGCGGGAGATCGTGCACGCCGCCCACGCGCAGGTCAAGGCGCCGGCGGCGAAGGATGGATCGCATCCGGCGTATTCGGCGCGTGACCCGAAGCTCCAGTTGTGGGTTGCCGCCACGCTCTACGACTCCGCGATGCAGATCCAGAACGCGGTGTTCCCTCCGCTTGACGACGACACGGCCGAGGCGCTGTACCGCGAGTATGCGCAACTGGGGACCGAGCTGGGCATGCCCGCACATCTGTGGCCGGCCACGCGGGCGGACTTCTCGGCTTGCTGGGAACGGGCCCGTGACCATCTGCAGGTGGGGGAACCGGTGCGTGCCGTCGCCCACGAGCTGCTGGCCGCCAAGCATGCGCCCCTATGGATCCGTGCAGCGATGCCGCTGGCGCGCCTGATGACCATCGGGCTGCTGCCCGAGCAGGTCCGCTCCATGTATGGATTCGATTTCGGTCCCCGCCAACAACGTCGAATGAACATGGTGCTGCGTTGCGCGAGGATCTCCATGCGCATCCTGCCGCGGGTCATCCGGCACTTTCCCATGCGCTACTACTTGCGCCGGCTCGATGGAAATGTAGCCGATTGACATGGCCATGTGTCTTCCGCCCGAAGGATTTGCCTAGCCGGCAAGCCAGAAGTCAGCGCGGGCCGTCCAGACATCCTTGGCCATTGGCCACCTCTTGGCCGAAACCCTAGTGGCGTGCTGTTTAGCGGTGAGTTCACTGTTAGCGTCAGAAATTGGTTCATCAATTCCTGACGCTTCGGCGATGGCGATCCGGTGGGGATTTCTGGATGCGCCGCAGAATTCTGGCAAGGGGGAGCAATGGCTCAGCAGGAAAAGAAACGCAAGGTACGCGCAGTGCTAGCCGGAGGGCTGGTGCTCGGGGTCGGGGCTGTGTTGACGATGGCGGCATGGAACAGTTCTGAATTTGCCACCGGTTCGTTCGCGACCGGTGCCTTTGTTCTGGAGGGCAAGACCCCCGGGGAAGTCAGCTTCGGCCATCACGCGTCGGAAGGCGATGCTGCCAGCCTAGATTTCAGCCTCGACGCTTCAAATATCGGACCCGGCGACACCGTCAGCGCAGGGTTCGCGATCCGCCTGGACTCAGCCACGACATTTGACGGATCGGCCGTCATTGATACCGCTGTGGGTGACCCCGTTGAGGGTCTGAGGCAGCGTGTCTACACCTCGTCAACCGCAGAGTGCGCCGGCGAAGCGGTCCTGGAGCTCGTTGGGCCTACGGCCTTGGTCGGAGGGTCCGGGTCCGCCACCGCGGATCTGCTCAAGGGTGCCGCTGACACAGCTGGCGAGACCGTGAACCTGTGCTTCGAAGTCACCGCGGGCGAAGAAATTGCCCAGAATGGCGCATCGACCGCTGTGTGGAAAATTGTCGCGACCCAAAAGTCCTAGCCGATGGCGAGAGTGAAGGCGGATACCAGCCGCAAGATCGCCGCTGTACTGGCTGGGGGGCTGGTGCTGGGAATCGGTGCTGCGACTACCCTGGCCGCTTGGACCGACTCCCAGCATGCCACGGCAACTTTCACAGCGGGCATCTTCGCGTTGGAAAGCAAAACCGAAGGCACGGACTGGCAGAGCCATCCGGCCGCGGACCCTGCCAAGCTTGTCGCTGGCACTGCGGGCCTGACACCCGGGGCCTCCGGGTTCGGGCACCTTGACGTACGCACGACCGCGGAATCGAGTGTCGGCGGAACCGTGGTTCTTGGGCCAGTAGCCACGGATGCGAAAAGCGACGAAGCGATGATCGCTGTCCTTGAATCCAGGTTCAAAGTCATCCCAAGGGGATCCACCTGCAATGCTTCAGCCCTGGCAGAGGCGACGTTCCAGTCTGTGGCGGAAAAACCATTGGTTGCTGACCAAACGGTTCCGGCCGGTGGAACGACTGCTGTGCGCTATTGCCTTGAAGTGCGGATGTCGCCAGACGCGCCGAGCGCGGTGCAAGGAACGACTGCCAGCTTGGTCTGGACATTCACGGGAACAAACACATGAGCGAACCACGGGTCTCCGGCACGGAAAGGAAAGCGGATATGGAACGACCGCGACCCCCCTTGCTTAGGCGACATCGCGACATGGGCCATCCCGGCCCTCAAATACGGGGCCCGAAGCGCACCCTGCGGCTGATAGGTGATGCCTTCCTTTGGACGGCAGCCATCGCCGGGTTAATCTGCATTGCGCTGGTGATCGCAGCTCAGATATTCAACGTCTCACTGATCATGTTCAAGACAGGATCAATGTCACCGACGATTCCAGCTGGTTCGGTTGCCCTGATGCAGGAGATTTCCGCGTCCGAGGTGAAGTCAGGGGACATCATCACAGTGGATCGTCCGGGAGACCTGCCCGTGACACACCGGGTCATTTCGGTGGAACCCATTGACAACGGCCAATGGCGCGTTGAGATGAAGGGCGATGCCAATGTGCAGCCTGACCCGTTGCCCTACGACGTAGTTGAGGTACGTCAGACCATGGGACACCTACCGGATCTTGCCACCGTCATTGTCTCGCTGGGTTCACCGTGGGTGCTCGGTGGCATGACGCTCGGCGCAGCGGGTCTGGTGACTTGGGCGTTTTGGCCGAGGAGCCAAAGAACGGGAACCAAAGGATGAAACGATCGTGGTTGCTGCGCGGCGCTGCGCTGGGCGCGGGTACCTTGCTGTTGGCCGCGACGGTTGTTCCGCATTTGGTCGGGGAGACGAGTGCTGGGTGGACGGCTTCACAATCGGGAACAGCCGAACTTGGGGCAGCGTCGATCACGGGAACGACAGTGAATTGCGCACCGATACCCAATGGTCTTCTAGGAGGACCTGCGGTTCAAATATCCTGGAATCCGGTTGGGACATTCCCTGACGCGGAGGTCACATACCGAGTTTCGGCGGTCTCCCCTGATGGAAGAGTGGAGAAAATCTTATCTTCTGACCTGTTGGAAACCCACATCAATCTTTCGATCGGGCTTCTCCCAAGCATCATTTCAGGGCTGCTTGGGGGAGGAAAGCACTTCAACGTCAGAGTACAGGCAATTCACACTTTCACAGGAGCCCCGGGAACTGTGTGGCAAGCGTCGGATGCTCCCCAACAGCTTGCCAGAATTGCACCTACATACTTGCTCGTATTACTGACTGGTTACAAATGTGTCTAAGCAGTATCGCCCCATAATGGGGGGAAGGGAAGGCCCGGTAATGGCAGGGCCAATCCCCTCGAAACCAGTGATTACTTGCAGGTGCAGCGATCTGCCATGGCTACATCACCGAGTGCTTCCTCGATGTGCTCGCCGCAGCCTTCCCAAGTCGGCTTGGCGCAGGCTACGCAGGTGATCTTCTTGCACATGTGGTGTCTCCTTGAGAATTAAGCTTCTACGAACTCCTAGGAATAATACCCCTGCGGGTATGGTTATGCCATTTGCGATAGACCAATCTATCCGCGACAGATGCAACCTCTCGAAGGGAAGAAGCACACATGGCTTCCGTAGAACTCACCGCAGCAAACTTTGAATCCACCATCGCCGGCAGCGGTACGGTCTTGGTGGACTTCTGGGCCGCGTGGTGCGGTCCCTGTCGCAACTTCGCCCCGGTCTTCGAAGCGGCTTCCGAGAAGTACCCCGACATCACCTTCGGCAAGATCGACACCGAAGCCGAGCAGCAGTTGGCGGCAGCAGCAAACATCACCTCCATCCCGACGCTGATGGCGTTCCGCGACGGGATCCTCGTGTTCTCCCAGCCCGGCGCACTGCCTGCAGAGGCCCTTGAGAACCTGATCGGCCAGGTCCAGGGACTGGACATGGAAGCGGTCAAGAAGGACATCGCAGCCGGAGCGCAGGTGTAAACACCGGCGCGACCAAGATTCGAAGGCCCCACTCGCATGCGTTGCCGGTGGGGTCTTCGGTCTGTCCCGGTGCTGCTTGTGACACCCTTGGGGGAGTGCAAGAAGGCACAAGTTCACTGGAGGAAGATTGCAGCGCAGTTTGAAGGTCGCGGACCGGGCCAAGGTTCCGGCGTTTGAGGTCATGAATATCCTGGATCGGGTAGCCCAGTTGCGGGCCGAAGACCGTGATGTCATTTCCCTGTGCGCAGGCGAGCCGGGTGATGGCGCGCCGAGCGCCGTTTCGCAGCGCGCCGCGCAGATCCACACCGCCGGGACCCCCATGACCTACACCCCGACCCTGGGTATCAGGGACCTGCGCGAAGCGATCGCCAAGCACTACAAACGTTGGTACGACATTGAGGTTTCGGCGGACAACGTTGCGGTCACCACCGGCAGTTCCGGCGCCTTCCTGCTGATGTTCCTGTCCGCCTTCAATGCCGGCGACAGGGTCGCGTTGGCGCGTCCCGGCTACCCCGCCTACGCCAATATCCTGCGCACACTGGGCATCGACGTCATCGAGCTCGATGCCGGGCAGGACTCCCGCTACCAGCCCACTGTGGAACTGCTTGAAGCGGCGTGGCAGCAGCATGGGCAACTCGATGGCCTGATGCTGGCCTCGCCGGCGAACCCGACGGGCACCATGGTCTCCGGGGACGAGCTTTCTGCCCTCACCGATTGGTGCAAGGATCGCGGGGTCCGGTTGATCAGCGACGAGATCTACCACGGCATCGACTACCCGGAGCCGGGCAGCGAGGCCCGCCGTTCGGTCAGTGCCTGGGAAATGGACACCGACACCGTCGTGATCTCGAGCTTTTCCAAGTACTGGGGCATGACCGGCTGGCGCCTGGGCTGGGCGCTGGTGCCCGATGACATGCTGGCCACCGTTGACGCATTGGCCGGCAACGTGGCGCTCTGCCCTCCGGCCCCGGCCCAATACGCCGCACTGGAGGCCTTCACCGAAGCGTCCTACGCCGAGGCCGAGGCCCGGGTGGCCGAGTTCGCCCGAACCCGCGCCGCGGTCCTGGATTCCATCGAGCGCCTGGGGTGGGGCGAATGCGCTCCGGCCGACGGAGCCTTCTACCTGTACGCGGATTTGGGCGAAAAGCTTGGATCCCACGCGAATGCTGCTGCCTATTGCGCAGCGTTGCTCGAAGTCGAGGGCGTGGCGATCGTCCCAGGCAACGACTTTGACCGGGTCAATGGGCACAGCCACGTGCGCCTGAGCTTCGCCGCCGGATACGACGCAGTCACCGCTGCCATCGAGCGAATCGTGCGGTTCCAGGCCAACGCCTGACTCCCTGCGGCGAAATGCCTCCTCTCCGCACAGCCTTGCCCGGCCCCAGGCGGCTCCGCTTGTACACAGCCGGGGCGCATGCCGGCGCGGCGGCAGCATCCAATGCCCATGCTGAAGACTCCACAGATCCAAGGAGTCCACCATGGAGCAATACACGGTCACGGAACTTGAAGACGCACTCAAGGTCGTCAAGAGGTTGCTGCCGCCGCGATACGAATGCCTGGCCTGCTACGTCAATCGCATGCTCGACCACGGGTGCAACGGGTTGAAATGGTGCACGACGTACCGGGACCTGCGTGCACCCCGGGCCACGGCGATGGAACGAAAGTTCCCGGAACTCGGCGGCTACTGCGACTGCGAGGTCCTGGCCAACGTGTTCCGCATCAACGACGAACTCTGGCCGCACGCGGAGGACGGAAGCCCCGCCGACACCTACATTCCGCAGTGCCACAAGGTCCGGCTGGGGACCATCAAGCCGTGCGAACTATGGCTCATGCGCAGCGGGGTCCAGTGGGGCGGGGGAGTCTTCCGGCAGGCAACGAAGGCGTCGTAGCCGGGGCCATTGGTTGGCGCCTGCCAATGAGCCCGTGAGTTTGGGGCTCTCGGGATCGGTGAGCATGCAATGGACGAGCCTGTCGCCGTCGAACCAACTGCTCTTGGTGGGCTGCATCGACGTGTAGTTCAGACGGGATTCCTCGTATGAACGCCCCGCAAGCGTCCTGAACGCGGGGTCGCACTGATCAAACGTCAGCTCGTCCATGGCCTCTTGAGTCTCGGGGAAGCCTGCAGTCTGGATGCCGAATTCATGAAAGACCTCGAGCCCGTGCGGTTCCGAGCAGGGAACCACCGGGACACGGTCGACGTCGCCTTCGCCGGGATCGTTGATGCAGTCGCCGACCCGGATGGAATAGGCATTGGCTTTCTTGTCAATGCTCCCGGTCTCGTCGCGCGGGGCTTCGCTGGCACCAAGCAGCGCACAGCCGCTGAGCGCCATGGCGCCGACAGCGAACAAGATGGCCGTCTGCGTCGATCGAATCATTGCTGCTTTCCCCTGCAGGTGGGTGATGGTTGGGATCGTCGTAACCGTCGACCGCAAGTGGACTGACAGTTACCCATACGTGTCGCGAGTGCCCGCGGCCCAAAGCCCCTGTTTGTTGCGGGAGCGCGGTGATGGACTGGGAGCATGGCGCAGGAATCGCGGGACGAGAGCGTTGGAGCCGCATTGCAGAGCAGGCGCACGGCCGGTTCGTTGGTCATCCTCGTGCTTTCCGGTGGCTTTCACCTTGGCCGTGGCGCACCCATCGACGGGGCCGCGTACCTGGCGCTCGCCGCTGCCATCCTCTTCTCGGAGCGTCGTGGGCGCAAGGAACCCGAACGGGTCGGGCCGCGGCGGTCGCCGGCGGTGACGGCGACCGGTCCATGGATTTGGGTGGCGGTGGTGTTCCTGGGCACGGCCTTGGCCATGGTGCCGATGGGCAATTGGCTGGCGATCGTGCTACTGGCACTGGGTGCGGTGATGGTGTTGCTTGGGTGGCGGCAGCCGGAGCACCGGCCGTCACCGGAGCACGCGCACCGGAAGGCGGTGCGGCGGACCTCCCTGGCCTGGTCGCTGGTCGTCCTGTACCTGTGCGCTTGGGAGCTTGGAATGTTCTTCAGCGACCACTACCACCCGCAGGGGGCCAGCACGTATCCGTCGCTGACCGACCTGGTGGAGCCGGCCTTCCAGCAGCCGTTCACCCGCTGGCTGGCGACGCTGATCTGGCTGGGGGCATGTGCGCTGGTGCTGCGTGCGCGCCGCGGCAAGGAAACGGCGGACGGGCCATGACCCGCGACATTGCGATCACCGGGTATCTGCTGGCACCGGTGCTGGGCCTTGTGCTCTTCCTGCTGCCGCGGCGGTGGCCCGATTCCTGGGTCCCGCTCTCGGAAATCGCGGGGATGCTGTGGGAGAACCGGGCCGCCCGGCTGACGCTGGTGTTGTTCTGCTGGTGGGTTGGCTGGCACTTCCTGATGGGCGGATAGGCCTCCTGCAGGCCGGCGCCGGCTGTTAGCCTTCGTCGGTCTGCTTGATCTTCAGGTGCTCGCCGGGGATGCGGTCGCGGTCGTAGGTGATCTCCGAGTAGCCGTGCGGGGTGGGAATGCCGTCCGGGCCCATGTTCACGAACACGATCTTCTCGATCGTCAGGATGGACTGGCGGGTGATCATGTTGCGGACCTCCGCGCGCATGGTCAGCGAGGTGCGTCCGAAGTGGGTGGCGGTCAGGCCCATCTCGATGAGGTCGCCCTGTTGGGCGGAGGAGACGAAGTTGATTTCCGACATGTACTTGGTGACGGCAAAGCCGTTGCCCAGCTGGACGATCGCGTAGATGGCCGCTTCCTCGTCGATCCAGCGCAGCAGGCTGCCTCCGAAGAGTGTGCCGTTGGCGTTGAGGTCTTCGGGACGGACCCATTTGCGGGTGTGGAATGTAATGTCGCCTTCGTTCATGGAACGAGTCTATGGTGTTGGTGCCCTGCGGGACTTCCATGGTGACCGCCACCATGCATACTGTGTCCGCAATCTCCCAGGGGAGGGCTACTCGAGGTGGTCCATGGCCTCGCAGGGATTCGCGCCCGGCTGCGCGCGGTGGATGGCCATGGAGAGCTTGGAGACCAGCCCGGCAAGCTGGGCGCTCTCCGTGGCGTCGAGTCCGGCAAGCAGGGTCTGCTCGGCGGCGGCGACGCGCGACTCGAGCCTGGATAGCATCTCGGTCCCCTGCTGGGTGGCAACGATCTTCCGGGCCCGGCGATCCGTGGGGGCGGGCACGCGTTCGACCAGCCCGGCCTCGACCAGGTCGTCGATGAGGTAGGTCAGCACCGTGCGGTCGATGCCCAGGTGCGCGCCCAGGGCCTGCTGGTTGGCCGGATCATGGTGGACGACGGTGGAAAGCATCTGGTAGCCGCGCACCGAGCAGGGCATTTCCTCGACGGCCTGCGCGAAGTGGGTTTGGTGGCCACGCAGGATCATGCCGAGGTGCCAAGCGAGATCGCCCGGGATGAATCCCGGCAGCGGCTTGTCCAGCGAAAGAGGTGCGTGCTCAGTGGTGGCCATGGCACCCATCATACCCGATGATATGGAGTTGCACAGATGATCTGCTGGTAATATAGTCTGTGCAACAGCATATATTTTGGAGAGAAGGACAGATGGACATCGGCGCACAAGAGCATTCAGCCTCCCACGGCACCATTGGCATCCTGGGCGCGGGCCGCGTGGGCACGGCGATTGCCCGCCTGGCGGTTGCGGCCGGGTACCGCGTGAAAATCGCCACCTCCAAGCCGGCGGCCGAGAACGCCTTGATCATCGAGATCGTGACCCCCGGGGCAGAGGCCGTCGATGCGGCCGAGGCTGCCGGCTCCGACCTGGTGGTCGTGGCCGTTCCGCTGCACAAGTACAAGTCCGTCAACGCCGCGGCGCTCGCCGGCCGGGTCGTGGTTGACGCCATGAACTACTGGTCCGTCACCGACGGGGACATTGCCGACTTCGAGGTTGATGACCGTTCCTCCTCCGAGGTCGTCGCGGCCCACCTGTCCGCCTCCCGGGTCGTGAAGTCCTTCAACCACATCGGTTACCACGAGATGGAACCCGACGCAGCTGCACCCGGCACCGCCGACCGCCGCGCCCTGGCCATTGCCTCCAACGACGCGGCGGCCAAGGAACATGTCGCCGCCTTCATCGACGCACTCGGCTTCGACGCCGTGGATGCCGGGGACCTTGCCTCCGGCAAGGCCTTCGAGCCGGGCACGGACGTGTTCAACGGCCGCTTCAATGCCGATGAACTTTCGATGAAGCTGCGCCCCAGCCTCGTCACCGCCTGACACGCTCCCCGCAAACTTCAACGAAAGAGACGAATCCACATGGAAATCGGCGCCTACAGCTTTGGTGATACCCAGCGCAACACCGACGGAACCCTGCGTTCCACGACCGAGGCCATTGCGAACCTCTTCGAAGCGATCAAGCACGCCGATGCGCAGGGCCTTGACTACTTCGGGGTCGGCGAGCACCACACCGCCACGATGCCCGCATCCTCGCCCGGTGCCATGATCGCCGCCGCGGCGGCAGCCACCGGGCAGATCACCCTGGGCAGCGCCGCGAGCATCATCGGCACCGACGACCCGGTGCGCATCTTCCAGCAATTCGCCATCGCCGATGCGATTTCCGGCGGCGGGCGGGTGGAAATCACCGCCGGGCGCGGCTCCTCCGTGGAGACCTTCCCGCTCTTCGGGCACAGTCTGGAGGAATACGACGAGCTCTACGCCGAGAAGCTCGACCTGCTCATGACCATCAACAACGCGACCACCGAGAACGTCACCTGGTCCGGCACCGTGCGCCCGGCGCTCGACAACCTGGCCGTGGTGCCGCGCCCGGCCTCCGGCACGCTGCCGATCTGGCTGGCCACCGGCGGCACGCCAGCTCCTCGGCCCGTGCCGGGCAGCTTGGCCTGCCGGTCTCCTACGGCATCATTGGCGGGGCCCCGCACCGCTTTGCCCCGCTGGCCGAGCTTTACCGCCGCTCCGGCGCAGCCGCGGGCCACGCGCCCGAGACCCTGAAGGTCTCCGTCGGTGCGCTGGGCTTCGTGGCGCCGACCAAGAAGGAGGCGCTGGAGCGCTTCCACCCGGGCTGGCACAACCTCAACGTGGAAATGGGTCAGCTGCGCGGCTGGCCTGCGCCGGACAAGCGGGCCTACCTGGCGCAGGCCGACGCCCCGGGTGCCTACTACGTCGGTGCCCCGGACGAAGTCGCCGAGCGCATCGCCCACCTGCACGGACACCTGGGCCACATGCGCCACTTCCTGCAGATGGACCTGGGCGGCATCCCGCATGAACACCTGCTGGAGTCGATCACGCTGCTGGCCACCGAGGTCAAGCCGCGCGTGGCGCGATTGCTCGCCCAGAAGTAGAAACAACTCCACGTGCGGGACCGCGATCCGGTCCCGCACGTCGTTGTGCCCGGAGCCTTCCGCCGGGCTTCTCCCGGCCCGGCCCCCTGGCACCCGGCTGGGTGGACCCGGCCGGGTTGGCCCAGTTGAGGGTAGAACCGGGTGCCGGTCTTTGCTTGGATGGATACGTGGTCACGGACCCGCAGGCAAACGCATGTCGCGGAAGCCTGGGCGGATCTTGGGGGATAGCCGTCCCACTTGCGGAGACATGGCCTTGCCAGTTGGGAACTGGACCACCTGCGCATGGGCGTAGGCGCCAGAGCGCATCGAAACCCCGGCCCCGTGTGACCGGTGGCGGGGAAGACCCGGGCTCATCCCCGGGTCGACATCGATGCGGCCTGTTGCCGATGACGACCAATGCCGCGGCCTGCGCGGGGTGCCGAGCTGCTTGGGGGTAGCGGGCACCCCGCGTTCCAGGAACTGCATGCGACGCCGACCGGAGGCTAGGTTCTGCGCCGCCGGTGCATGGCGGCCTCGGCGGTCTGCTCCAGGGTGAGCCCGTCACCCGGATCGACCAGCGCCAGGAACAGCGACAGCGCGGCGGTCCCCAGCAGGGACGTCTGTTGTTCGTGATCGAGCAACGGCTCATCCACGCCGGAGATCAGGCGCAGTCCCAGGCCCTCCGCCATGGCTTGCAGCAGGATCGAAAATTCCTTCATGCCCACTCCGGGGCGGAACTCGAACCCGTAGTGCTCGAAGACGCTGGCATACAGGGACATCCATACCTGGGAGAGGTTCTTGTACATGCGCGCCAGGGCCTGTGCGGAGGCCGAATCGGCCTGTGCCGTGGCCACTGCCAGCAACTGGAACCGATAGGCAGGCAGTTCGAGCACGAGCTTGAGGTCCTCGTAGGCGATGCGGTGGACGGCGGCGGCGAAATCCTCACCCGCGGTCAACAGCTCCCTCGCATGTCGCGACAATGCGATCTGCAAGCTCCAGTGCTTGTCGGCCAGGGCGTAGGACACGAAGTCAGCCAAGAAATCGCCGTGGGTGCTCCAACGGTGGCGCATCATGTTCTCGCTGAGGGGGAAATCATCGCCGCAATTGTTCCGGGCCTTGGCCAGGACCTTGCGGCGGGAGAGGTATGACATCACGGGACGCGCGTCTTCCTCGTCGTTGTCCAGAAGTCCTTCGGAGAACGCCGGAGTGAACAGTTCCGTGGTCAGGTCCAGGGCGGCGTCAAGAAAGGCAAGGGTCTCCCGGCCGTTGGCCAGGCGCCTGCGCGTCCGTGCGCTGCGTCCGGAGATGTTCGTGACGATCTTGGCGTCGTAAAGATCCAGGTCTTCTCCCAAGTGGACCTCGGCAGGCAGGTTCAGCGGATCTCGCTGCTGTGGACTCATCATCGCCTCCCCCGTAAGGCTCTTGAAGTTCAGGACGTGCCTGCTCCCAAGGTACCTCACCGACGTGCGGACGGAGCGGGTGCGGATCCATGGCGTTGTGGGCCCTCGACAATCCGCGGCCCAGACAGGCCCCTTGCCGTGAGGGGAAGGCAGGGCAGGGATGCGGCAACAGCCGCCCGAAACGAATGGGTGGTTCACCGCTGTTTCGTTGCCGGTGCGCCAGGCGTAGCCTCGAAGCCAGGGGGGCATTGGCGCCGGGGCGCCGCGGGCCGGATCGAGGGAAGGGAACCATGCGCAGGCTAACGGTCATGAACAACCTGAGCTTGGACGGAGTCATGCAGGCCCCCGGCCGACCCGACGAAGACACCCGAAATGGGTTCGAGCGCGGCGGCTGGGCGGTGAAGTACAACGATGCGGTGCTGGGCGAGTTCCTGGGCCGCGGCCTGGGCGTGGAAGCGGAGCTGGTGCTGGGACGCCGCACCTACGAGGACCTTGCCGCGTACTGGCCGAACCAGGGTGACAACCCCTACACCGAGCGGCTGAACAAGCTGACGAAGCACGTCGCCTCGCGCACGCTCAAGGCCCCGCTGTCGTGGCAGAACTCCGTGCTCCTTCCCGGTGAGGCGGTGTCGGCGGTGGCCGGCCTGAAGCAGGAGTCCGGCCCCGACCTGCTGGTGATGGGCAGCGGCAACCTTCTGCGCTCATTGATCGGGGCAGGCCTGGTTGATGAATACACCCTGCTGATCCACCCCCTGGTGCTGGGGAGGGGCACGCGCCTCTTCGGCGACGGGCTGCCGAATGCCGAACTTGACCTGGTCGAATCACTGGCCACGACGACCGGCGTCATTATCGCGGTGTACCGCCCAGTCCTGTAACGGGTCGGGGGCGAACCACCGGTATCGTTCCGGGGCCGGCGGTTAAGCACGTGTGGTGCCGACCGCGATTGCGGACGGCACCACACAGGGAAGACGAGGCTTAGCTCTGCGAAGCCAACACGAAAGCGGAATCGATGTTGATGACGACCTTGTCGCTGACCAGCACGCCGCCGGCTTCGAGGGCCGCGTTCCAGGTGATGCCGAATTCCTTGCGGGAGATCTGCGTGGTTGCGGAGAACCCGGCGCGGGTGGCGCCGAACGGGTCAACGGCGATGCCGCCGAACTCGACCTTGAAGCTGACCGGCTTGGTGGTTTCCTTGATGGTCAGGTTGCCCTGGAGTTCGAAATCATCGGGCGAACCTGCAACGCCGGTGGACACGAAGGTCATTTCCGGGAACTGCTCGACGTTGAAGAAGTCCTCGCCCTTGACGTGGGCATCGCGGTTGGCGTCCTTCGAGTTGAAGGACTCGGTCTTCACGGTGGCCTCGACCTTGGAAGCTGCGATCGAGTCGCCGACGGTAAGGGTTCCTTCGACGTCGGTGAAGGCACCGCGGACCTTGGAGATGCCTGCGTGGCGGACCGTGAAGCCAACCTCGGTGTGCGAGGCGTCGAGGTTCCAGGTGCCGGGGATGATTTCAAAGCTCATGGGGGAGATTCCTTCTGTTGGAAGTCGGTGCAAGTGACCGGATTGCATGTGTATGCATATAAATATGCCATACGATGGTTGACGTGTCAACCATTTGTTTTGGGCGGTGAAACATTCCTTAATCTGCCGCATGCCCGTAACGGCCGGGGGGACTGCGGATTGATGTGCGGTGAACATCTTGGACATATGCGGTGCATGGTGCGGGGGAGCCCTCGCGGCCGCCTTGGAGCTTGGGCTTCGGTGGGCGCCTGAAATCAGCGGTCAGCGGCTTCACATGGCCCCGCGGGGAGGCTGTCCGGCATAAGCTGGCTTGGAGGCATTCCGCGATTGCAGTGAGAAAAGAGAGATCAAATGACCCAGATCGTTCCAGTTCGCCACCTCTTCGGGCCAGGCCCGTGCAACCCCTACCCTGAAGCGACCGCTGCGCTTGGCTTGCCGTTGCTGGGCCACCTTGATCCGGCGTTCATTGCCCGCATGGACCGCACCTGCGACGGCTTGCGCACCCTGTGGGGAACCGAGAATTCCCGCACCCTGCCACTGAGTGCCACCGGTTCGGCCGGCATGGAAGCCTCGTTCGTGAACACCGTCAAGGCCGGCGACGTTGCTGTCATTGCCGTCAACGGCCTCTTTGGTGAGCGCATGTGCGAGGTCGCCTCGCGCGCCGGTGCCGAAGTGGTCCGCGTGGACCACGAGTACGGCACCCCGGTCGACGCCCAGCGCGTGGCCGATGCGCACCCGAACCCCACGGTCATTGCCGCAGTGCACGCCGAAACCAGCACCGGTGTCATCTCCGACATGGCAGCGCTTGGCGCCATCAAGGGCGATGCCCTGTTGATCATGGATGCCGTCACCTCGATCGGCGGGATGCCGGTGAAGGTCGATGAGTGGGGCGTGGATGTCGCCTATGCCGGAACGCAGAAGTGTATCGGGGTGGCCCCGGGTCTGGCCCCGTTCACCATTTCCGAGCGCGCTTTCGAACGCCGCATTCGCAAGCCGCAGTCCTGGTACCTGGATCTTGGACTGCTCGGCGGATACACCACCGGCGGTGCCGGCGGCGGGCGCACCTACCACCACACCGCGCCCGTGGGCATGGTGGCCTCGCTGGAAGCGGGCATTGACCGGATCCTGGCCGAAGGCATTGAAGCTGTCACCGCCCGCCACCAGGCCGCGGGCCGGGCGTTGCAGGACGGGCTGGAGGAGATGGGCTTGACGCTCTTCGCCGCCGAGGGCCACCGCCTTCCGCAGCTGACCACCGTGTATGTCCCGGAGGGAGTGGACTCGGCCAAGGTTCGTAGCTACCTGTTGGAGCGCTTCAACATCGAGATCGGTGGTGGGGTGGGCAAGTACGCCAGCACGGTGTGGCGCATCGGGCTCATGGGCCCGAACGCCAACCCGAGCTCTGTCGCGCTGATCCTTGCCGCACTGAAGGAAGCAATCGCCAAGGCGTAGCGCCGATCAACAATTGCCTGCCTGCTGCCCGCCCCGACTCCGGGGCGGGCAGCGGACTTTGGGCTAGTACTGCCGGTGGCGCACTCGCTGGCAATGCCCAATCACCTTGTGGGCATCGCAGGAACGGATGGAGTCCAGCGATTGGAACGGGCGCCGGAGGATCTGGCTGACGTTGCTGAGCACTTCATCCGGGTCGTTGCTGCCCAGAATCCTCAACTCGCGCAACATCAAGTCCTTCTCGGCCCGGCTTGCCGTGTGCGTCGGCCTGTCCAGCAGCATGGTTTCTTCAAGGATCTCGTATTGGTCAGGCATTTCCCCTCTGCCTTTCCCGCCCCCAAGGCGGTCTTGCTCCGGCCGTGCGGCCATAGTGCCAGTAGAGCACATGCCCAGGACATTTTGGGGTACAGGGCCGCCGGAAATTCCGGCAGTTTTTCTCCAGGAACGTTCCGCGAGAACTCCATGCTCTGCTTGGCGGAAGGAGCCGGTCGGGGAAACGGGAAGAAATTTGGCTCTACTGACATATCCGTGGGCGTGAGCCGCGAGCCTTAACGTCCACACGCCGCTTCCTGCCTAGGATTTTTGACTGACTAAGGTACAAAAATCTAGGGACTGAAAACGGCGTGCAGAAAACAAG
>NZ_QMKQ01000007.1 GCF_003287975.1 Arthrobacter sp. AQ5-05 | reverse complement strand
GGTCGCGGGCGTAGAACGCCTGCTTGTAGGTTTCCGGGCGGCCCACGGCCTCGATGACCACATCGGCGCCGAAGCCACCGGTGTGGGACTTGATGCCCTCGACCGCATCATTGGTCTTGGAGTTCACGGTATGCGTGGCCCCCATGTTCTTGGCCATGGCCAGCTTGTCGTCGTCGATGTCCACGGCCACGATGGTGGTGGCCCCGGCCAGCTTCGCCCCGGCGATCGCGGCAATGCCGACCCCGCCGCAGCCGATCACCGCCACGGACTCGCCGCGCTTGACCTCGCCGGTGTTGATGGCCGCACCGATGCCGGCCATCACCCCGCAGCCGAGCAGGCCCACGGCGGCGGCGTCGACATCCTCATCGACCTTGGTGCACTGGCCGGCGGCGACCAGGGTCTTTTCGGCGAACGCGCCGATGCCCAGGGCGGGGGAGAGTTCGGTGCCGTCCTCCAGGGTCATCTTCCGGGTGGCGTTGGCGGTGTTGAAGCAGTACTGGGCCTGGCCCTTGGCGCAGGCGCGGCACTGCCCGCAGACCGCGCGCCAGTTCAGGATCACGCGGTCGCCGACCGCGACGTTGGCCACGCCGTCGCCGATCTTCGAGACCACGCCGGTGGCCTCGTGCCCCAGCAGGTACGGGTAGTCGTTGCCGATCCCGCCGAGCTTGTAATGCAGGTCGGTGTGGCAGACGCCGCAGGTGAGGATGTCCACCACTGCCTCGCCCGGACCCGGGTCCGGAACCATGATGGTCACCGTCTCGACGGGGGCGTCCTTGGCACGGACAATGACGGCCTGGACCTTTTGTGACATGTCACTCCATTCATGCGCGGTCGCAATCATGCGACGCAAAGCTTAACGAGGAAGGGGCGCCGTCCGCCTTTCGGCGAGGGGCACCCCTCCATCCAATCACAGCCCGACTAGACCCGCTCGAGGACTTCCTCAATCCGCGGGTTTGTTGCGGAAGTCCCGTCCGGGAAGATCAGCGTCGGGACCGTCTGGTTTCCACCGTTGAAGGATTCCACCAGCTCCGCGGTGCCTTCGACTTCCTCGATGTTTACCTCGGTGTAGCCGATTCCCTTGGCATCCATCAGGCGCTTGAGGTTGCGGCAGTAGCCGCACCACGAGGTGGTGAACATCGTGACCGCTCCGGCCGCGGGAATGTAGGGGGCAAGTTTTTCATTTTCGCTCATATCTGGTGTAACCACGAACATGGGAGTCTTATTTCATGTTCCTTCACGTGCCGGCCGGGAAGCAAGTGTTTCCCCCGCCGGCGCATGCCAACCTGCTCCGTGGCGGGTGGCCCGGGGACCTCAACTGCTTTTGGTGCCGTTCGGCTCATGAGCCAGCAATCTCCGGCGAACATTTCATTGGCAAGAACCCGGCCCTCAGTGTTTCCTGGCTCCGCCAACACCTGGCACCGAAGTGACCTGTTTCATCCAGTCCGTGATCCGGGCTTCGTCGATGTCGTCAATGGATTCAAGTTCCACCCCTCGCGTCGCCTTGCCCATCCCCACCGGTGTCACCGGCGGTATGGGCTTCAGCGCCGTGCCGTTGACGAACATGAGCTTGACGTGGCTGGCGAAACCTCCGCAGCTGAAGCACCACCCGTCGCCGACGCCGTAGTACGCCATGCCCCATTTCACCGAGCGCTGCAGGGCGGGCAGGGCCTTGGCAGCCAGTGCATCGACCGCCTCGGCGATGCCGCGTTGTGGCTGGGGAAGGGTCGCGAGGTAGGCGAAGACGGGTTTGTCGCCGACCGCCGCTTTGGCGGGGCTTGCCCTGCCGGTCATGGCTTCCGGCAGGGTGATGGTGGCGTCGACCGGCGCCGCAAGTCGTCTGGTAGGTTGCCGGACTTCGGGCTCACCGTTTTCCCTGCTGCTCATGGAAGGAATTATCCCCTGAACCTCGGAAAATGCACCAGCCGTACGGGCGGAGGGCTTGAGACCGTTTCCCTGCTTGATCGAGGCCAGAAACCGGATCCCTGTTGGGGAGGAAGAACTCAAATACATGATCGAATCACCTTGGAATAGGTGTTGCTTCGATCGACAGAATCTCGCGGCCTTATATGGAACAAGACCTGAAGATGTCCGGGCATTATCGGGTCGCGTTCCGGTGGTCCATGTTTAGCGAGGTCTTGTCAAGGGTTCAGGCGTCGTGAGATTGGTCTACTTGACGTGAGACGTGACAGACGGATTCCATATTTTCCGCATGGTGTCATTGGCGCAAGCCAGCGAACCGAACAAGCGCACATATCCGCGGGGAAGCCCGGAGGCGTTTCGGGGGAACCGCGTAAACGATACGGTGTCTATGGGATGCAGTGGTTCCGTGGTGCCAAGGGCCCGGAGCTGTTTTGGATAAGTGGAGTTCAACGAGAAGGGGCGATGGGGATGTGCGGTAGATACGTGATGGCCAAGGCCATCGGGGACCTGGTCGCGGAGGCCGAGGCCGAGGCGGATGCAAACCTTGAGCTGCGGCAGTCCTGGAACGTCGCCCCGACCACGGACGTGCCGATAGTGCTGGAGCGGCTCATCGATGGAGAGGTGCACCGGCAGGTGCATGTGGCCAAATGGGGACTGGTGCCGGGGTGGGCCAAGGACCCGTCCGTGGGAGTGCGCGCGTTCAACGCCCGCAGCGAGACCGTGACCGAGAAACCGACCTTCCGTGCCGCTGTGAAGGCCCGGCGCTGCGCGGTCCCGGCAGAGGGGTACTACGAATGGTTGGCCGGGGACACGCCCAAGGCCAAGAAGCGCCCGTTCTACGTGCACCCCGCCGATGAATCCTTGATCTTCTTTGCCGGTCTCTATGAATGGTGGAAGGACCCGGCCAAGGAAGACGGCGGCCCTGACCAGTGGCTGCTCTCCACCACGATCCTCACCTGCCCGTCCCCGGCCGCCGACTCGGAATCCGAGGTGTTGGCGCAGCTGCACGGGCTGCATGACCGGTTGCCGATCCCGCTGTCGAAGGACGTCATGGCCGAATGGCTGGATCCCGAGGACAAGAATGCGGCCGAGCTGGTGGAGATGGTGCGAGCCGGTGCCGATGAGGTTGCCTCCGGCTGGGAGATGCACGAGGTGGATTCCGCGGTCGGCAACGTCCGCAACGACGGGCCCGAACTCGTCGAGGAGCACTCGGGACTGTTCTGAGGCGGTGCCCGCCTCCCTCCGGCTACGTACGACTGCGTATGGTGCCGGCCACGCCCCCCCGGGGAAGACTGGTGCCTGTCGGTGCGAAAGGTATGCACCACCAACCTTGGAGGAATCAACATGGGTATCAGGACCTGGGGGATCCGGGCGGCTGCGGCCACCGGAGCCGTGGCATTGGTGTCGGTGGTGGTGGCGCCGGCGGCGCTGGCGCACGAATGCTTCAAGAAGCAGTGGAGCGATGCGGCCTACGCACAACAGCTCCAACAGAAGCGGTGGATGCCGTTGGACGTGCTGGCCGAGCAGTTCATCATCGCGGAGGTTGCCCCTGATTGCGTGGGCAAGATCGATCTGGCCCCCTACATGGAGCCGTGGATGGAAGTCGAAGGCATCTCGCATGTTCCGCTGATCTACATGAATTCGAGCATCTCGGAGAACTCGTTCGCCGCCTGGGCCATCGAGTCCGGGAACTCGGGCCCGGGACTGATCGGTTCGGGCAAGGAAAGCCGTGCGATCGGCTACATCGGGAACCACATCGATGCCCTGGATCAGCTGCTGGGCCAGGCGCTGGGCGATGCGGTGTCGAGCGGGGTGTGTGAATTCCCGGGGTAGCTTCCGGGACGAACATTGGCATCGGCAGGCTGCAGGGGGAGCAGCCCGCATTGCTGGGCGCGGAGGACCGCCGATAAACGGTCCACCGCGCCCAGTTTCCGGTACAGGTTCTCCTGGTGCTTGTGCACCGTGCGATGTGAGACGCCCAGCCTCGCGGCAATGCCGTGGGCCGTACAGCCCCGGGCAATCAGGGCCAGGACCAGCAGTTCGCGGGCTGTCAGCGGGCGCTCGGGTTCGGCCTCCGGGGCGGGCTCGGGGAACAGGGAATCGAGCAGGCGGATGTGGGCATCCAGGCCGCGCACGATCGGCTGGAGGAAACCTGCGGACTGACGGTCACGCTCCCGGTAGGCCCCGTCGCTGACGAATGCGTAGGTTGCAGACTGCGTTCCGGCGGTGCCCAGCGGCAGCGAAAGCTGGTGCCGGCCCACGCCGAGCCGCTGGATCATGGAATCCGCGAACTCGGAGACCGCCCAGCCTCGCTCGCAGACTTCCAGCAGGGTCACCGGCGCGGGGTCGGCGGTGGCGTTGTGGAAGGCGAACATCGGGTGGTCGGTGCCGGCCCGTTGTGCCGCCAGTTCCCAGGCCCCGGTGTCGAGCACGGGGTAGTGCCCGAAGATGGCCACAGCGCTGGTACCGCCCCGGGCGGCCAGCGGGGCCCTGACCGCCGCAAACGCGCGAAACGATTCCAGCAGGGCGTCGTGCAACAGTTTCCGGGCCGCCCCGGATCCGTTTCCTGCAGGATCCCGGCAGCCGTGTCGAGCCATCGTTCACGAAGGCGGTCAGCGCTGTCCATGCAGGTGTTCCCCTCCCCAAGCACGCTGGGACGAAGTACCCGTTGGGGGACGTGCTACGCTGCCGCATACCCGGACGGGAGGGGGCGGAGGGCGGTGCCCCTGATGCCCCGTTGCGCCGCCCGGTCAGTGGCCGGCGGCCATGGCCACCAGCGCGCCTCGGCTTTGCACCGTGCACTTGCCAAAGAGGGACTTGAAGTCGTCCTGCACGGTGTACCGGCCGATGCCCAGGGCCCGGGCCAGCGCAGCGGTGTCCAACCCGCTCGCGGCAAGTTCAAGGAGCTGGCATTCACGCTGGCTCAGGGCGAAACACCTCCCAAAGACCGCCATGCGCTCGGCGGGCAACGCGTCCTGGATGGTCACCGCGATGGGTGCCGGCGCCTTGTCCTCCGGCGTGTTCATGCGGGTCGCCGACAATCGTGCCCAGACCCCGGACCCCACATGGACCAGCGAACTGGCCGGGTGCGCATCGACGCCGCGCTCTTGGGCCAGCAATTGCGCGGCCACGTTGAGCACCTCCGCCGGGATGCCCTGGTGCGGGCGGGGCCCGGGCTGCAGCAGCTCCAGCCAGAGGGCGGCGGAACCGGTCTGGCTGATGATGCCCAGGTTTTCGGCCAGCACCAGCACGGCCTGGGGGTGGGGTGGCGGGGCGGCATGGTTGCCGGCCTGGAACTGCCTCGCCGAGCAATGCCGCAGGCCCGTGGTGATCGCCGGCGCCAGCGATGACAGCTGTTCCGCCTCGGCGGCGGTGAACACGCCGTCTTCGTGGCCCCGCCACAAATCAAGCCAGCCCCAGGTGCCCCACCTGTCCGCAAAAACAATCGACAGGACATCGGTGATGGAGTGCCTGCACAGGACCCCTGCCCAGGATTCGCTGCGGGACAGCTCGCCGTCGGTGGCCGAGGCCAGCGAGACGGCGCGCGCCGGGACGGTCGGCAGATTGGTCCACCGGTTAAGCGCCGTGGCGTACTTGAGGGTGATCAGCACGGGCAGTTCCGCTGTGCCCGGGACCTGTGCCATCGGGGAGATCCCGACGGTGGTGATCGGGTCGGCCAACGGCCACACCCAGGCCTCGCGCCCGATCGTTGCCGAGAGTTCCTCGAGCACCGCTCGGCGGTAGTCGTGGCTCTCGAGCCGTGCCTCATCGAGCGCCGTGACGCGCGCGACGAGGCGCTCGGCGGCCCACCTGTTTCCCATGGGACAATTATGCGCGCGTCCTGCGGGCAGGGAGGTTGCCCGGGTGCGGGTGGATCCCAGAATTCTGGGATGGCGGGCCACCGAGCACTGTGCCTACGCTCAAGGCATCGGCACCAAGGGAAAGGGAACCGCGATGTATACGCTTCAGATTGAACACGGAGTGAAGGACTTCGAAATGTGGAAGGGGGCGTATGGCGCCGACCCGCTGGGGCGGATCCGCTCCGGCGTCCTGGCCGAGCGCATCTTCCGCCCCGTCGGCGATCAGCACTATGTGGTGCTGGACCTCGACTTTGCCTCGCGCGCGCAGGCCCAGGAATTCCTGGATCGGCTTCGGTCGGATGTCTGGTCCACGCCCGTGGCCTCACCGGCGCTGGCCTCGGGGCCGAAGACGCGCATCGTGGAGCAAGTGAACCGTGACGGCAGGGCGTAAGAGACCTGTTGGATGCCCCTGGATCCGGCGGCCCGCTCGCCGGATCCAGGGGCATCGAACCCTGCGGCGTGCGGCAAGGAAAGGTGCCCTGGGAGGGTATCCCTCATCCGGACGGCCACCCGTACGCTTATGGACATGGATAACAGGTCGGAAGTTCGCGCGTTCCTGATGTCGCGGCGGGCCAAGGTCACCCCGGAGCGTGCCGGCCTGCCGGTGTACGGCAACCGGAGGGTTGCCGGCCTGCGCCGCGGCGAGGTGGCGAACCTCGCAGGGGTCAGCGTGGAGTACTACGCGAAGCTTGAACGCGGAGCGATTGCCGGGGCCTCTTCGTCGGTATTGGAAGCACTGGCCCGCGCCCTGATGCTCAGCGAGACCGAGCGGGCGCACCTGTTCGACCTGGCCCGCGCCGCCGACGGCATACCGACCTCGGGGCGCCAACGCCGCTCCGCGTCCCCTGCCCGGCCGCCGCGTGAATCCCTGCGGTGGGTCCTGGACTCGATGAAGGACTCCGTGGCCTTCGTGCGCAACGAGGCCCAGGACCTGCTGGCCGTCAACGAACTGGGCAGCGCGTTCTATTCGCCGGTGATCGGCGACTGCGGCGGACGGACGCCGAACCTTGCCAGGTTCCAGTTCCTGGACCCCGCGTCCAAGGATTTCTACCCGGACTGGGAGCTGTTCGCGCAAATGTGCGTGGCCATCATCCGGAACGAGGCGGGGAAGGACCCGCAGCACCGCGGCATCCAGGATCTGGTCGGCGAACTGTCCACCCAAAGCGGGACCTTCCGCACCCTGTGGGCCGCCCACGACGTGCGCACCCACGGCACGGGAACCAAGCGGTTCAACCACCCCGAGGTGGGGGAGCTGGTCCTGGCCTACGAGGAACTGGCCATCACCGCAGAGCCGGGGCTGAAGCTCATGGTCTACACGGCAGAACCGGGCTCGGAATCCCACCAGAAGCTCCAGTTGCTCGGTTCATGGAACAAGACCCGCATCGCCAACAACCCCGCGCTTCGCGCAGCGGAAAGGAAATAGAAACCGTGGCACACAAATTCCTGCCCAAGGCCCCGACCACCAAGAACGGCCCGGAGCAATTCACCGGTGACGTATGGGTGGACCCCATCGCCTATCCGCAGGAAGAAGGCCACGGGATGATCGTCGCCCGGGTTCGCTTTGCCCCCGGCGCCCACACGGCCTGGCACTCCCACGCCAAGGGCCAGACCCTTCACGTGACCAGCGGCGTCGCCCTGTTCGGCATGCGCGACGGCACGGCGGTGGAAGTCATGCCCGGCGAATCTTCATACTGCCCCGCGGGAGAGGAACACTGGCACGGCGCCACGCCGGAAGACTTCATGGAGCACCCCGCGAAGCTCGAGAACGCGGAGGATCCGGCGCAGAGCACCCGGTGGCTCGAACACGTCGCCGAGGGCAAATACCGCCGACCGTCCAACGGGAAGAACCAGACCCGGTAAGGGCGTGGATCGGGCAATGCGAGCCGCGCGGTCCGGGAGCAGCGCGCTCCTGCATTTATTGGACTCGAAGGCTTGACCCGGTGCGGGCCTCCTGGGCCGTCACCCGGATGAAAGGACACCATGGAACTCAACGACCTGATTGCCCAGCTGGATGCCGGGCGCACCATCACGGGGGACTCTCCGCTGCACGGCATCATGCACCGGGTGAGCCAGGAAGCGCTGCGGATCACCGGCGAGCTCAACGGCGGGTACCACGAGCCGGCGCGGGTCCGGGAGCTGCTCTCACGGCTGACCGGGAAACCGGTGGATGAATCCGTGACCCTCTTCCCGCCCTTCAACGCCGACTTCGGAAGGAACATCACCCTGGGGAAGCGGATCTTCATCAACGCCGGGTGCAAGTTCCAGGACCAGGGCGGGGTAACCATCGGGGATGACACGCTCATCGGGCACAACGTGGTGATCGCGACGCTGAACCACGACCTTGCCCCCGGCCAGCGCGCCGACATGCATCCGGCCCCCGTGGTGATCGGTCGCAACGTGTGGATCGGCTCCAATGCCACCATCCTGCCCGGGGTGAGCATCGGGGACGACGCCGTGGTGGCTGCCGCCGCCGTGGTCACCAGGAACGTGCCGGCCGGAGCCGTCGTGGTGGGTTCCCCCGCACGGGTGGTGCGCACCGTCACCGGGTAGCGGGCTACGGGTTCACCGGGGGCGTTGCTGTTCTTCGGGTCCTGCCGCGGCAGTGGAATCCTGCATCTCGGCACCGGGCACAGTTGTGTGCCCGCGCCGCAGCATGGCCAGCGCGCAGGCAGCGACCACCACACCGGCCACGAGCATCAGCCAGCGGTTGTCCACCACCGCCACCAGAAGTGCGCCCGCCGCGATCGAGGCCAGTTGCGGCACGTTCAGCACCAGAATGGTCGCATCTGCGGCCCGGCCCTGCAGCCGGGCCGGGGTCATGCGCTGCCGGGTGGTTGCCAACGCCACGAAGATCCATGGCCCCTGTGGCCGGCGGCTCGAGGGGTTGCCATGTCGTGTCGGGGAAGCGCTGATAACCTCGAATCCATGAAGCAATCCGAGCTTGAAACGCTCACCGCCCTGCGCAGGGCCAAGGACATGATCGACCGCGAATACGCGAAACCCCTGGATGTACCCACCATGGCGACCAAGGCCCTCATCTCCCCGGCGCATTTCTCCCGGCAGTTCAAGGCCGCCTACGGACAGAGCCCCTACGCGTACCTGATGACCCGGCGCATCGAGCGTTCCATGGCGCTGCTGCGCTCCGGGGCCAGCGTCACCGACGCCTGCATGGAGGTGGGGTGTACCTCGCTGGGTTCCTTCAGCACCAGCTTCACCCAGATCACCGGGGAAAGCCCCAGCGGCTACCGCAACCGGGAACATGCAGCGGTGGAAGCCATGCCCGCCTGCATCGCCAAGTCGGTCACCCGCCCCAAGAGCACCAGGACGCCCCGGTACTAGGCGCCCAGGATCTTGCCCACCGCCTCGGCCGTCAGCTTCCGCGTCGGAGGTGCGGTGCCCAGGGCGCGGTGGATGGGGAGCCCCTCGATGAGCGCATCAACCTGGTGCGCCGTTGGCGCATCCATGTGGCGTTCCAGGGACCGGGCACTGAGTTCGAGCCAGGACCGCGTGATGTCCCTGAAGCGCGGATTACGCGCCGCCAGGGTGTACAGCTCTAGGGTGAGAACCAGGCAGCGGCCGGAATCCAGCACATCGTCATGGATCAGCTCCACCAACGCAGAGACCAGCTCCGCGCCGGAAAGCCCACCGGCAAGCCGCGCGGCGAAGCGCTCGCCGACCTCACGGGCAAAGCGCGTGAAGGCCGCCTCGAGCAGCTCGTCCATGCCGGAGAAATGGTAGGTCATCGATCCCAGCGGCACATCGGCGAGCGCAGCGACCTTGCGGTGCGAGGTGCCGGCCACGCACTGGCAGGCAATGAGCTCCAGCGCGCAGTAGATGATGCGTTCGCGGCGGTCCGGATCGACCCTGCGGGTGGACACCGAGGACCTCGAGGTTCTTGATACCGCGGGCGGGACTGCCCACCGCCACGCGTTGGCCGGAACGTCCCGGGTGACCACGGAACCTGCGCCGATCACGCTGTTGTCCCCGACGGTGACCCCGGGCAGAATGGTGGGCCCGCCGCCGATCCACACATTGTCGCCGATCGCGATGGGCTTGGCCGCCTCGAGCTTGGCGAGGCGGGCACCGGGCTCCAGCGGATGGGTGGGTGTCAGCAGCTGGATGTTGGGGCCGATCAGGCAGCCGGCCCGGATGCTGATCGGGGCGACATCCAGGGCCGTCAGGTTGTAGTTGATGAAGGTGCGCTCGCCGATCGACAGCTGGGTCCCGTAATCCACGAACAACGGGGGCTTGATCTCCACGTCCTCGCCCAGGCACCCCACGAGGTCGACCAGGACATGCCGGGCGGCGGCACCGTCCATCAGGTGGATCTTGGCGTACTCGTGGGCAAGGCGCACCGCGCGCCGGGCCTCGGAGACCAGCTCCGGGTCGGAGGCGTCGTAGAGCTCTCCGGCAAGCATGCGTTCACGGTTGGTTCGGGTGTCCCCGGAAACGCTTTCACCCATGTGTACGTTCGTACATTAATTGTCGGGTTGGCTCGTTGGCATCGAGCAGGATTCAAGAAGCAAGCCTTCGGCAACCGGCCCTATGGTTGAGCCATGGATATTTCATTGCAGTACTCAAACATCACCGTCAGCGACGTCGACGCGGCCATTCCCTTCTACCGCGACGGGCTGGGCCTGAAGGTGGAGAACGACGTGGCCTCGGGCGAGCACCGCTGGGTCACTCTGGGCTCCGACACCCAGCCCGGGCTGGGCATCGTGCTCTCGGACCCGCACGCGGGGCGTTCGGAGGCCGACGGCAACGCCATCCAGGAACTGCTCACCAAGGGGGTGTTGCCGATGACGGTCTTTTCCACCTCCGACCTTGACGGACTCTTCGAGCAGGTGCGGGCCACCGGGGCCGAGGTCCTCCAGGAGCCCATCGAACAGCCGTGGGGCCCCAAGGACTGCGCGTTCAGGGACCCCTCGGGCAACTTGATCCGGCTCTCGCAGCGCCAGTAGCCGGACCCTTCGGCGGACCAAACGCAGCGGGCCCGCTGTCGTTGGTGCCGCGCCTACCTGATCGGTGGAACCGGTCCGATCGGGTCCGGTTCAACCGGCGGATACGGGTGCTGCGGATCGGGCCGGGGCGGCAACGGCCCCGGGTCCGGCGGCGGGTCATAGGGCGGCACCGGCGGAATCGGGGGAACGCGGCCGGGCTCGACCGGATGGGCAGGGGGCTCCGGGGGCTGCGGGATGGTCATGGCCGCTCGCTTTCTTCCGATAGTGGATGCACGCCCAGTGTATGACGTGCCGGCGGGCCGCGAAACCCCGCGCGTGGGCCCCCATTTTCCTGATTTCTTGCCTCCTTTTCGCGGATCCGGACGTAAAATTGGAGGGCCAGATTTCCACCCGAGGATGGTTCCCCATGTCACTTTCAGCCAGCCCATTGACCACCATCATTCCCGTCACCGATGCCGAGCGGTCGCGGAAGTTCTACGAGGAGGCCTTGGGCCTTCCCTTCCGGGGCAAGGCCGCGGACGGCAACCTTGTCTTCACCCTCGCGGGTGCCGGTTCCCTGGCCCTGCTCAGCGATCCGCAGGCGAAGCCTTCCACCCACACCGCAGCCAGCTTCGAGGTCAACGACATCGCCGACGCGATCGGCGACCTCGATGGCCGCGGCGTGGTCTTCGAGGACTACGACCTGCCGGACCTGAAGACCGTCGACCACGTCTGTGTTCTTGGATCGGAGAAGGCCGCGTGGTTCAAGGACCCCGACGGCAACATCCTGTGCCTCCACGAGGACCACGCCCCGGCATAGGCTACCGGCCCGGTCCCTGCCCTGCCGGCAGAGACCGGGTGCCCCGTGCCCGGCGCGGGGGTGTGCGCGCCCCGTACCATGCGATGCTTGAGGCATGGATCTGGAGATTTCACCGGTGCTTTCGATTCCGGCATCCGAGCTCGACTGGCGGTTTTCGCGTTCCTCGGGGCCGGGCGGGCAGCACGTAAACACCTCGGACAGCCGCGTCGAGCTGTCCTGGAACATCGCCGGCTCCCGGGTGCTGACCGACGCGCAGCGCGAGCGACTGGTCTCGCGCCTGGACCCGAAGCTCGTTTCCGGCGTGCTCACCGTCTCGGCCTCCGAACAGCGCTCCCAGCTGCGCAACCGCGAGATCGCGCTGCAGAAGCTCGCCGGGATGCTGGCCTCGGCGCTGGCGCCGGATGGGCCGCGCAGGCGTGCCACCAAGCCAACCAAGGGCTCCCAACGCCGCCGGCTCGCCGCGAAGTCGCAGCGCTCGGCCACGAAGTCGCAGCGGCAGCGGCCCTCGTCCGAGTAGCGGCCCCGCCGCGGTGGGTTGTGCCGGGCTCATGGCCCGCAGCGGAAGCGAAGATCGTGCTCGTTCGGGGCGAGCCACAGGCCCAGCCCAGGTCCTCCGTGCGGATGCTGCGTGGCCAGCCCGACGGAGTGGCCCTCGTTGCCGATTTCCATCAGCCGCCCAAAACCGGGCGTGCCAGGTGCGGCTGCGTTCCAGGCCCGTGACCGGAAGCTTCAGGTGGTTGACTCCGGCGAGTCAGGGGATGGGGGAACATATTGCGTCCGGCCCGAACAATGGCAGGATGTCGTTATCGACACGCAGCTCCCCAAGCGGGCGCAGCCAAGGGGGACCCGCATGAAGAAAGAACTGAACGACGTTGCCAACGCCGCCGAGGACGCCTCGAATTCCCGGGCATTCGTGATTGCCGCCAGGGCCGGCTTTGCCGTCAGCGGCCTGTTGCACGTCCTGGTCGGGATCATTGCGGTCAGGCTGGCCTTCGGGGATTCCAAGGATGCCGAGCAGAGCGGCGCGATGGCACAGCTGGCGGCCCAACCTGCCGGGTACGCCCTGGTGTGGATCGGCAGCACCGCTTGCCTGGCCCTGGGACTGTGGCAGATAAGCGAAGTCCTTTTTGGATACCGCCGCGCCCCGGCAAGGACGAAGCTGGGCAAAAAGCTGTCCGCAGCCGGCCAAGGCATCGTGTTTCTCGCGCTCGCCGCGGGGTTCGGCTCCTTTGCCTTGGGCAACCGCAAGGACAGCAGCCAGTCCACCAGCGACGCCACGGCCGGCATCATGTCCATGCCCTTCGGCTCCGCGCTCTTGCTGCTCATCGGAGCGGGCATCGCCGTGACCGGAATCGTCTTTGTGGCCAGGGGCATCCTGAGGTCGTTCGCCAAGCGGCTCCGACTGCCCGCTTCAAAGGCCTTGCGGCAAGGAACCCTGGTGCTCGGTGTCGTCGGCTACGTTGCCAAGGGCGTGGCCCTGTTCCTGGTCGGGCTGCTGGTCATCGTTGCCACGGTCCAGGCGGACCCCGAGGAATCCACGGGACTCGATGGTGCGCTCAAGGCGCTGCGCGCGCAGCCCTTCGGCGTTTACGCGTTGGTCGTCATCGGCTTTGGCCTGGGGTGCTACGGGCTCTTCCAGATCGCCAAGTCGCGTTTGGCGAAGATGGACTGAATGCTTGCGCGGCTTCGTGCGGCGCGCGGAGGCCGAAGGAAGGCTGGCCAGCACCCCGCGAAGCGGCTAGCGTAGGCCTCATGAGTGATGAGAACCGGAACATGGCCGAAAACGAAGAGCCCGGGAACAACCTGACACCCAACACCGACGAACGCGAAGTCAGCGAAAAGCAGCTGTCCAAGTGGAAGGGCGAAGGCGGGGCCCTGTCCGAGGACTTCGACCCTGATGCGGCGCCGTCCGACTCCGGGCAGTAACCGCCGGGGGACTGACGGGTGTGCAGGGCCAAGTGCCCTGCACACCTTTTTCATAGGTGGCGCAGGTAGCGTTCGGGCAGGTTCATGAAGGAGCGCCAGTTGGTCACCAGGTCCAACTCGTCCCAGTCGCTGTGCCGCAGCCCCCACGGTCCGACCTCGTAGATGTCCGCGCCGGGCAGGGATGCCAGCAGCGGCGAGTGCGTTGACATGACCACCTGCGAATCGCCCTGCGCCATGAGGTCCTTGAGGATGCCCACCAGGGCCAGGCAACCCGAGAAAGAGAGTGCGGACTCGGGCTCGTCAAGAACCCATAGTCCGCCCTCGCGGAACCTGTCAAGGATGAGTTCGAGGAACGATTCCCCATGGCTCATGGTGTGGAATTCGGGATCCTTGCGCCGCATGGAGGGATTGTCTTCGAGATAGGTGTAGAGGCCGTGCATGGTTTCGGCGCGCAGGAAGTATCCGCGTCGGCTGGCGCCGATGTTCCGCACCAGCTGCAGGTGCTTCTCCAGCCCGGACTCGGTGGCCCGGGTGCTGTGTTGCGCGCCGGTGGAGCCGCCCTCGGCCGAGAGCCCATAACCCAGGGCGATCGCCTCGATGAGCGTGGATTTCCCCGAACCGTTTTCGCCCACGAAGACCGTTGCGGCACCGAAGTCAAGGCCCTGGTCCAGCAGCTGGCGCACCGGCGGGAGTGTCTGGGGCCATTGGCTGCGCGGGGCGGGGGAAAGCTCGCGTTCGGCGATCCGGCGGATCGGCAAGTTGGAGAGCCTCATCGGTGGCGGGAGTCTTCAGACACCGGTGACGGTTCCGTCGTCATCGATGGCGAAGGACGGATTGTGCACGAAATCCCAGCGGAAACCGTCCGGGTCCGCCACGCACGCGCTGGTGCCGCCCCACTCCCGGGTGGTTGGCGCACCGATCGAGGTTGCGCCGGCGGCCAGGGCCCGGGCATAGAGGTCGTTGACCTCGGCGACACTGGTGGTGTTGTGGCCCAGGGAGACCGGAGGGGCCAGCGGGCCGTGCCCGACTTCCCCGTATTCGCCGGGCATCGATTCGACGTTCCACAGCGCAAGCATGAGCCCGTGTCCGGCCTGGACGAACAGGATCTCGCCGGGGATGAAATTGATTTCGCGGAAACCCAAGCCCGTGACGTAGAAGTTGCGTGACCGCTGGACATCGCGCACCCCAAGGGTCAGCGCGGTGACTGCCGGGGGCGTGTCTATGCTCATGCACCCAAGCATAGGCCCATGTGAAAGCGCTTCAAGGGGACCCCCCCAACAACAAACCGTAGTACGCATGTTCTAGTCTCATCTTGTCTAGAACAAAGTTTCTAATAAACTGGTGAATGCACGGGCGCATCCCGCAGCCGCCTTTCATGCCCCTGGGGGGCAGGGAGGGCGTCGGGCCCGCTTGTGCAACGGGAAGGGTGGCGAGCGAATGGGAATCTTTACCCAGTCGATCGAGGTTGACTGCACACCGGCGGGGGTGCCGATCCGCATGCGCTGGCAGGGTCGCGAGTACAGGCTCGCGGCCGAACCGGTGCGCTGGTTCGAGCGGCGCAACTGGTGGACCGAGGAGCTGCGTGCCGAACGCGGCCGCGGCCCGGGGCTCGTGGACTACGAAGTCTGGCAATTGCAGGTCAAGCTCGCCGGCGTGGGCCCATTGCGCACCTTCGAGGTTTCCCGCCAGGCCGATACCGGCCGCTGGCGCATCATCCGCATGCCCGAGGCCTACCGGGAAAGCGCCTAGCTCAGGCCGGCCTGGCTGGCCCCGAAATCCCTCCGGCGCCACCGGCGGGCGAAGGGCAGGCTCTGGTCGTTGGCCGCATCAGGTGCAAGGCTGGGGGCAGGTGCCTGGATGACGGCCGCGAGGAACGCGAACACGGGAGTGCTCTAATGCAAGAAATATTCGATGCCGCGATCATCGGCATGGGGCCCGGCGGCGAGGTCGCCGCCGACCGGCTGCTCACCGCGGGCAAGAAGGTCGTCGTCTTCGAGGCCGAGCTCATCGGCGGGGAATGCGCCTACTGGGCCTGCGTCCCCTCCAAGACCGTCCTGCGCGGACCCGAGGTGAACATCGAGGCGGCCGGTGCGGCCGGAGCCGCCGAAAGCGCCCTGGACTGGGAAAAGGCCCGGGAATACCGCGACTACATGGCCCGGCACCTCGACGACAGCGCCCAGGAGCAGGGGTACGCCAAGCGCGGGGCAACCGTGGTGCGCGGCAAGGCGACAATCACCGGACCGGGACACCTAAGCGCCAACGGGAACCAATACCTGGCGCACCACATCGTCATCGCCACGGGAGCCGTCCCCGTGCTCCCGGACTTCCCGGGCATCGGGGAGATCACCGCCTGGACCAACCGCGAGCTCTACACCCTGGCGACGCTGCCGAAATCCGTGGCCATCGTGGGCGGATCCGCTGTGGCGCTGGAGGCGGCCTTCTTCCTGGCCGGATTCGGGGTCCAAGTCACCATGCTGAACCGCGGCGCCCGGCTGCTGCGGCGCGAGGAGCCCGAGGTCTCCGCGCTCGCCGAGGAGCACCTGCGCCGGCTCGGGGTCAAGGTGCTGGCCGGCAGCACCGTGGCCAGCGGGCGGCGCGGGGAGGGCGGAGCCAGCATCCTGGAGCTGCGGGCGGGCGGGGAGGTCTCGGTCGATGCGGTCGTCTTCGCCACCGGAAGGGCCCCGCGCGCCGAAGGCCTAGAGGTGGCACGCGCCGGGGCGACCCTGGATGGGAAGGGCGGTGTGCGGGTTGACGATCACTGCTGGGCCGCCGAGGGGCTCTGGGCCATCGGGGACGTCACCGGGATCATGCCCTTCACCCATGTGGCCAAGTACCAGGGTCGCATCGTGGCCGACTGCATCCTGGGCAGGGAAAGAAGCGCAAGCTACGACGGGATCCCGCGCGTGGTGTTCGCCAGCCCGGAGATCGCCGCAGTGGGCCTGACCCGGGATGCGGCCGAGGGGCGCGGAATCGACGCGGCGTCCATCCAGGTCAACCTGCCCGAAGCCATCGCCCGGCCCTGGACCTATGAGCAGGACCCGCGAGGGGACCTGGGCCTCCTGGTGGATCGGCACCGGCGGGTCGTCATCGGAGCCTGGGCCATCGCCCCGCAAGCCAGCGAGTGGATCCACCTGGCTTCCCTGGCCATCAGGGCGGAAATCCCGCTAGAGGTGCTGCGCGACATGGCCCCGCAATTCCCCAGCTACACCGAGGCCTACCTCGTGGCCCTGGACCGGCTGCGAAGCGACGAAGGAATCTAGGCCGCACCAGTAGTGGGCCTTCTCACCGGCCGGCTTCCAGCCGCAGGTCAGCGGCGGGAGCCGGCCCCGCGGCCCGGGAGGCCTCCGCGGGAGCCGGCCGGAGGACTTGATTAGAACGCATGTTCTAATAGAATGAATTCGTCCCCCTCCTCGCCCAGCCGCACGACCCCAGGCGCCGAGGAACACCAAGGCACGTGCCCGCAGGCGCAACCCGCCGGGGGACCGGGGAGCGCCACTGGACAAGGGGAGGGGCAAGCACCATCATGGCAACACCAAGCGATGGCCGCACAAACCTCCCGGCACGGCATGGGGCAGCGACATGAGCTTCACCCACCTGCACGTCGCCTCCGCCTTCAGCGCACACTACGGGGTCTCCTGGCCCAAGGACCTGGTCTCCGCCGCGCTCGCCGACGGCGCGGACGCACTGGCAATCACCGACCGCGACGGACTCTACGGAAGCGTCAAGCACCTCAAGGCCTGCATCGGACACGGCATCGACCCCATCCTCGGAGTCGACCTGGCCATCCTCGAACCCCCACCCCACCCCGCGCCCCACGGCAAGCCACCGCCGATGCGCATCGCGGGACGCATCATCGCCCTGGCCAAGGGGCACAGCAACGGCGCCGGATACGCCGCCCTCTGCCACCTGGTCACCGCCGCACACCAAACCACCACACCCGCCGGGGTCGCCAAGCCCTCCGTGGGGATCACCCGCGAGGAACTGGCCACCCACGCACTGGGCCCCGACGGGGAAGCACTGCTCACCATCCTGTTGGGACCGGGCTCAGACATCGGCCTGGCCACCGGACACCGCCACTACACCCAGGCCCGCACCCTGCTGCGCACCTGGCGCTCCCTGCTGGGGGCCAGCGCCCTGCGGGTGGAGATCACCACGCACCTGAACAGCCCCGGGGAGAAACTCAGCACCGCACACGCCATCCGCATGCTGCGCTGCGCCACCGATGTGGGCATCGCCCCCGTACTGACCAACGCCGTGCGCTACGCAGACCCCGACGGAGCGGCAACCGCCGACGTCCTGGACTCCGCACGCGCCCTGTCCTCCCTGGAAACCCTCAACGACATCCAACCCAACGGACAGGGCTGGCTCAAACCCGCCGAACACATGCACCACCTCGCCACCGAGATCGCCCGCTCCGCCTCCAACACCTCCCTGGCCGCGACACTGCTGCGCAACACCGCAGCGCTCGCCGACTGGGCACGCCTGGACCCGATCCCCGACACCGGATGGTCGATCCCCGTCGTCCCCGAGGCCCACATCATCGGCATCACCGGCAACCCCGAAAACGAACTCGCCTCCCGCGCCGAGGCGGGCATCACCCGCCTCATCCCCGCACAGGCCAACGACCCGCTCATGCGACACCGCCTGGAGGCCGAGCTGTCCACCATCGCCGACCTCGGCTTCGCCCCCTACTTCCTCACCGTCGCCGAAGTCAGCTCCATGATCACCCGCCTGGGGATACGCTCCGCCGCACGGGGGTCGGGAGCCTCCTCACTGGTCAACTACCTCATCGGCATCAGCCAGGTAAACCCCCTGGCCCACGACCTGCTCTTCGAACGCTTCCTCTCCCGCGACCGCGCCACCCTGCCCGACATCGACATCGACGTCGAATCAGCCAGGCGCCACGAGATCTACCGCGAGATCTTCGAACGCTTCGGCAGCGAGCGCGTCAGCCTCATGAGCATGCAAAACAGCTACCGTGCCCGGGGAGCGGTGCGCGACGCCGGAGCCGCCCTGGGCATGGAGGAAGAGGACATCGATACGATCGCCAAGCAACTCTGGCGCTTCTCCGCCTCATCCTTCCGCGAAGCCCTCGAGGAAAAACCCGAACTCGCACCCTTCGCCGACCGCCTCGGCACCGAAAAACAGCTCGACCTGCTCGTGGACCTCACCGAACGCCTCGACCGGCTGCCCCGCCACATCTCCATGCACCCCTGCGGCGTCATCCTCTCCGACGCACACCTGCGCGACCGCACCCCCGTCGAGCCCAGCGGCATCTCCCTGCCCATGAGCCAATTCGACAAACACGACATGGACCCCATGGGCATGCTCAAGCTCGACGTCCTGGGGGTGCGCATGCAATCGGCCATCACCTACGCACTGGAAGAAATCCAACGCCTCCACCCCGACGCCCAGGCAGTCGCCAAGGCGGGGGGACACAGGGGAGAAGCGCCTGGCGAAATCCCGGACTACATCGGGCCCAACGGCGCCATCGACCTCGCCCTGGTCCCGCTGGACGACGAACCCACCTTCGAACTCATCCGCTCCACCCACACCCTGGGCTGCTTCCAGATCGAATCCCCCGGACAACGCGAACTCATCGGCAAACTCGCCCCCCGCGAATTCAACGACCTCATCATCGACATCTCCCTCTTCCGCCCCGGACCCATGAAATCCAACATGGTCAAGCCCTACCTGGAAAACCGCCACGGCTTCGCACCCGAAAAATACCCCCACCCAAACCTGGCACCGGCGCTCGCCGAGACCCACGGGGTCACCGTCTTCCACGAACAGGTGCTGCGGATCTTCGATGTGATGACCGGTTGCGGGTTGGCCCAGGCCGATGTCTACCGCCGGTTGCTGGGAAACCCGCACGCCGAACCCGCGGTCGAGGCGCTCTTCCGCTCCCGGGCGCTGGGCCGCGACTACTCGCTGGACGTCATCGACGAGGTCTGGCACACCCTGGCGGCCTTCGGTTCCTTCGGCTTCTGCAAGGCCCACGGGGCCGCCTTCGCCGTGCCCACCTACCACTCGGCCTGGCTCAAGGCCCACCACCCCGAGGCCTTCCTGGCCGGCATCTGGGAACACGACCCGGGCATGTACCCCAAGCGCCTGCTGGTCGCCGAGGCCCGGCGCATGGGCATCGCGATCCTGCCGCTGGACATCAACCGCTCGTCACCCGGCTACAAGGTCGAAAAGCTTGACGGGCTGCTGCCTCCCGCACAGCTTCCGGTGGTGCCGCGGGCCGCGGGCGCGGCACCACCGGGGCGGTACGGGATCAGGCTCTCGCTGCGCGGGATCCGCTCGGTCTCCGAGCGCGAGGTCCTGAGGGTGGCGGCCGGGCAGCCCTACGACTCGATCGCCGACGTGCGCGCCCGCTCCGGGCTCGGTCGCACCTCGCTGAACCACTTTGCGGCCCTGGGTGCCTTCGATTCGCTGCAGGCGCGCACCGGGCGCGGGAACCGGGCCGATCTCATCGAGCACCTGCGGGCACCGGCCGGCAGGGCGCTGCCGCAGCGCTATCGGCCGATTCCCGGGCAGCTGGCCTTGCCGCTGGGGGACCTGGACCTTGCCAACATGGCCATCGGGGCGGCGCAAACGCCGCTGGATGAGGTGGTGCGCACCGAACTGGACCTGATGTCCATCGACGTCACCGCCCACCTGATGGAATCCCGCGCCCCGCTGCTGCGGTCGCTGGGCGTCTCGCACTCCGCGGACCTGCTGGGCATGCGCAACGGCACCGAGGTCCTGGTGGCCGGGGTGCGCGTTGCCACCCAGACCCCGCCGATGCGCGGCGGGCGGCGGGTGGTGTTCATCTCGGTTGACGACGGGACCGGCTGCGTGGATGCCACGTTCTTCCACGAGGCCCAACAGCGTTGCGGCCCGCTGCTCTTTTCCACCAGGCTGCTGCTGATCCACGGGCTCACCCGGCGCACCGGACCGCGCGGCATCGGCCTGCAGGCGCTGGATGCCTGGGACCTGTCGGAAAAATCCACGCTGCCGGACCCCGGCCACCTGTCCGACCCCGCACGCGCCCGCAACGGGAGCTTCGGCTCCTCCGCCGCCAGGCCGGTGCGGGAGGCCGAGCGGTCGCTGGCGGCGCGCATGGCCGCCGAGGACCTGGACACCCGCGGCTACCTGGGTGCCTGAACGCCCCGGGACAACCCCTGAAATGATGCGAAAAGCATCCATAAACACTTTTCACACCCATTCACATCGCAACCGGGGCGCTGCGTCGATTCCCCGGCAGCGGGGATTTGGCCGGGGATGCGAGCGCTGGTTGACTCGGGCGGACGGAAAACGGCAGCTGGAGGCGGACATGGAATTGGTGGGAGTGCTTCCCCTCATGATTGGGTCTTGGCCCCGATGGTCAGGGAGCAGAAGCTGCCGCGCTGCTCTGCCTCCCCGGGTGGTTTGCCGTGGCCTTCACGCTCACCGGTGCCGGTTACCTGGTCGCTGCGGCCTTCCCGGTGCTCTCCGGGCGGGAAGCCAACCGCGTCGCCGGGACCTTGGCCAACGAGGCCGAAGCCACTGCCTGAACGGGGTTTCCGGCCGGTTGTTCCTGCCCTGAAAAATCGGGACCTTGGACCTCTTGCCGAGCGCTATACACGCGAGTAGCGTCCTGCACATGAGTACAGCCCGTGAAGACCTGACCGGACGGGCCCGGCTGCGCGACGCCGCCATCGAGGGCTTCGCAGCGCACGGGTTCGATGAATCCCTGCGTGCCATTGCCGCCCGGGCCCAGGTCAGCGCGGGCCTGGTCCGCCACCACTTCGGGTCCAAGGAAGCGCTGCGCGCCGAATGCGATGCCACGGTGCTTGCCCGCTACCGCGCACTGAAGAACGAAAGCCTCAATACCTCGCCCCGGCAGCTCTTCGCCCAGTTCCCGTCCTCGCGCGAGGGAGGGATCCTGCTGGTCTACATCCTGCGCTCGGTCCGCGAGGGAGGGGACGCGGGAAAGGACTTCATCGATCACATGGTCGCCGAGGCCCTGGAATTCTCCCGCGACGCCGTGGAACGGGGAATCATCGTTCCCAGCCGCGACGAGGAGGCGCGCGTGCGCTTCCTGGTCCAGCAATCGATCGGCGCCATGGTGGTCGGCTTCGCCATGCGTCCCGAGCTGCCGCTGGACGACTTCGGTGCGGTGATGGAGCGCTACTACACCGAGGCCGTGCTGCCGACCCTCGAGCTGTACACCGAGGGGCTGTTCACCAGCCGGGAGTACCTCGATGAATACCTGGCCTTCCTGGCCGGAACCAGGAACCCGCCCGCGGGCCTCGCGGGAGAAACCGTGAAACGGTAAGGAGAAATCCATGTCCACCAACACCCAGGCCATCTCGGTGACCGACCTGCACAAGCATTTCGGGCGCACCGCGGCCCTGGCGGGACTGGATCTGCATGTCGAGGCCGGAGAGGTCGCCGGATTCCTCGGGCCCAACGGTTCGGGCAAGTCGACCACCATCCGCATCCTGCTCGGGTTGCTGCGAGCCGATTCGGGCAGCGTGAAGATGCTTGGCGGTGACCCGTGGGACGATGCCGTTGCACTGCACCGGCGCATCGCCTACGTGCCCGGAGAGGTGGCCCTGTGGCCCAATCTCACCGGCGGCCAGGCCATCGGCATCCTGGCGGCCCTGCGCGGGGGAGTGGATGAAGCCAAGCGCGATGGGCTGCTCG
This sequence comes from Arthrobacter sp. AQ5-05, assembly GCF_003287975.1. GTDB lineage: Bacteria > Actinomycetota > Actinomycetes > Actinomycetales > Micrococcaceae > Paeniglutamicibacter. The sequence continues at coordinate 124,376 of NZ_QMKQ01000007.1, read as the reverse complement.
AACGCTTCGACCTGGACCCCACCAAGAAGGCCCGCAGCTACTCCAAGGGCAACCGGCAGAAGGTCGCCCTGGTCGCGGCCCTGGCCTCGGACGCCGAGCTGCTGCTGCTGGACGAGCCGACATCCGGCCTTGACCCGCTGATGGAGCAGGTCTTCACCGCCTGCATCCGCGAGGTGAAGGCGGAGGGCCGCAGCGTGCTGCTCTCCAGCCACATCTTCGCCGAGGTCGAAAAGCTCTGCGACACAGTCACCATCATCCGCGAGGGCCAGACCGTGGAGGCCGGACGCCTCGATGCGCTGCGCCACCTGCACCGCACCACCGTCTCGGTGCTGCTGGCCGGAAGCACCTCCGCGCTTGCCTCGGTCCCGGGCATCAACGACCTGGTCCTCGACGGGCCCAAGGCCACCTTCACCGTCGGCGAGGAAGACCTGGGGGACGTGCTCGAGGCGCTTTCCAGGTACTCGCCCCGTTCCCTGGTTTCGACCCCGCCGTCGCTCGAGGACCTGTTCCTGCGCCACTACGGCGGACTGCCGCTGGATCCGGCGGCCGCCAAGCCCGGGCGCCGCGCCCACGCACATGCGGGCGGTGCGCGATGAGCAGCGCGACAGCCCCGGGCCGCGCCTCCCGCGGCACCGTGGCCTCCACCGGTTCCCTGTCCGGGGTGGGGATGGCCGTGAAATTCATCCTGCGCCGCAACTGGCTGCGGCTGGCCATCTGGGCGGCGGTGCTGGCCGTGATGATCCCGATCGTCTACGGCTCCCAGCAGGAGGCCTTCCCGACCCAGGCGGCCCGCGACGCCTACGCCCAGGTGGCCAACACCCCGGCCGTGGCGGCCATGACCGGCCTGCCCTACGCGGCAGGCTCGCTCGGCGGCATCCTGGTCATCAAGATCTGGATGACGCTGGCCGTCGCACTGGGCTTCGCCTCGATCTTCCTGGTCACCCGCAACGGGCGGGCCGAGGAGGAAACCGGGCGCACCGAGCTGCTGCGTTCGGCCGCCCTGGGGCGGCACGCCTACCCGGTGGCCAACTACCTGGTGGCCGGATCGCTGTCCGTCGTCACCGGGTTGCTGATCTCCCTGCTCTGCCTGGGCCTGAAGCTGCCGACCGGCGGATCGTGGACCATGGGCGCCTCCATCGCCGGCACCGGGTTGGCGTTCGTGGCGATCTCGGCGATCTGCGGCCAGCTGGCGACCACCAGCCGCGGGGCGAACTCGCTGGCCGTGGCGCTGCTGGCGCTCTTCTATTTCATCCGTGCCGGTGCCGACCTGCAGGCCAACGGCACAAACCCGAGCGCACTGAGCTGGTTCTCGCCCATTGGCTGGGCACAGAACATGCGCTCCTTCGGCCAGGACAACTGGTGGCCGCTGCCGGCTCTGCTGGGTCTGGCGGTGCTTGGCTGCGCGCTCGCGCTGCGCCTGGAAACCCTGCGCGACCTGGGTGCCGGCATCCTGCCCGAGCGCGGCGGCCCGGCAACCGCCTCGGCGCTGCTGGCCAACCCGCTGGGCCTGGTGCTGCGGCTGCAACGCGGCTCGCTTCTGGGCTGGTTCCTTGGCGCGGTGGTTGCCGGGCTCTTCTTCGGTTCGGTCGCCAGGGCCATGACCTCCGTGCTGGACCCCAACAACCCGTTTGCCAAGTCCTTCGTGGGCACCGGGCACGACCTGCTTGACGGGGTGATGGGCATCTTCGTGCTGTTCAACGGGCTGCTGGCCGGGGCGTTTTCCGTGCAGGCGCTGGCCGGGGCACGCAGCGAGGAGGAAAGCGGGCGGCTGGAGAGCCAGCTGGCCGGATCGCTCTCACGCTTCAGCTGGCTGTGGGCGCATGTCCTGGTGGCAGGGGTCGGCTCCGCGGTGATGCTGCTTCTCGGCGGCTACCTCACCGGGGCATCCTCCCAGGGAGCGGCGACCGGCGGGGCCATGGCAGCCGCCTCGTTCGCCTACTGGCCGGCGGTGCTGCTGATGCTCGGGGTGTTGCTCTTCTGCCAGGGGTTCATCCCGCGGCCCAGCACCGGCATCGCGTGGGCCGTCTACGGGTTCTCGGTCATGGCCGCGATGTTCGGCGGATTGTTTTCCCTGTCCGAGAACGTCATCAAGGCAACCCCGTTCGGCGCGGTCCCGCGGCTCCCGGCCGAGGACTTCGCCCTGCTGCCCCTGGTGGTCCTGGGTGTCATCGCCCTGGTGCTGGCCACGATCGGGTTCTGGCGCTTCCGGGCCAGGGACCTGATGCCCGAATAACGGACCGGGGCATGTGCCCCGCTTCCCCCTTTGCAGGGGTTCGCCCCGGGCGGTGCGCAGCCCCCCGCAACCCCTTTACACGGGTTTTGTTGCGGCAGTAGCGTGGGCGGCATGGACTGGAAACTTGAACTTGTGTTTGTCCCCGTGTCCGATGTGGACCGTGCCAAGGATTTTTACGTCAACAAGGTCGGGTTCAACGCCGACTACGACGAGCGGCCCACCGAATCGATCCGCTTCGTCCAGCTGACCCCGCCGGGTTCCGCCTGCTCCATCACCATCGGCGAGGGCCTGAACGACGCGGCCCCCGGGACGGCGCCGAGCCTGCAGATGGTGGTCAGCGACATCCACGAGGCCCACGACCAGCTCAAGGCCAACGGCGTGGACGTCAGCGACGTCGACATCCAGCCGTGGGGGCACTTCGTGTACTTCGCCGATCCGGACGGCAACAAGTGGGCGGTGCAGTACCTGCCGCAGCGACCGAACGGATAACCACTCAACCGGCAACAAGTTGCCGACCAGCCGACTTGCAGCGGGTGCGACCCGTCCAGAAACCCGCTTCCGGCAAGATCTTGCCGAAAGCGGGTTTTCCATGGCCCATGGGATGAGGAAGCATCAAGAACGGCATCGGTTTGCCGGCGCTAGGACTGGCTTGGATACCGAATCGGCACTGGGGCTGGAGATCCGCCGGGCCCGCAAGGGCGCCGGGTCGACCCAGGGGGAACCGGCCGCCCTGGCCGAGATCTCCGAACGGACCGTGCACGCACTGGAAACCGCCACCGGCAATCCGTCCCTGCGCGTCCTGGCCTCGGTCCTCAATGTCTTGGGCTCAGCTTGACGTCGGGCGATGACGCCGGACCTCCAACGACTCGGGTTCATCGAGCGAGCCTACGGCTACAAGAACGGGAGCCACGCGGGCACTTTATCCAGGACGGCCGCCGGGGGCATCCGCTTCGGCTACCTGGCCAGCTACCTGGCCGGCGGCAAGGCACCGGTGGCGTTTTCCCTCCGGCTGGAAAACGCCGCGGTGGAAACGCCAAACGATGCCCTTCCCGCGTTCTTTGCGGGGCTGCTTCCCGAGGGACGCCGGCCGACGGGGTTGATGAATGCGACCAAGACCGGCTTCGACGACGAACTGACCTTGCCGCTGGCCGTGGGGGCCGATGCCCCGGGCGACACCTCCACACCGGAGGACCTGGACTTCGCCGTGCTGGCGAACTCGGTGGACCTGCACGCACTTCCCGGCGTACAGGACAAGGCCAGCGCCTCGATGCTCCCCATGCCCCTGGTGACGCGGGGCCTGCACGATCCGCTCAAGCTCGATCCCGCGCAGAACCCCCATCTGGTGGCCAACGAGGCCGCACACCTGGCCGGGCAAGGAACCTGAACCTCACGGTGGCGGGCAACCGGATCATCCATGACAGGCACGGCTTGGCCGGCCTGCTGGTCCAGAGGTTCGCGGCGGCCGGGTGCCGCTGGCCGCAGGCACCGGATGGCCCTCGAGGACGGGACACAGGCCAGGGGCCTGCCCCGGCCGCGAAGTACGGCTTGGCGGCCGAAGACGTTGTGTCGGCCCTGGCCCGCTTGTGCATCGCCCCCGTGGTGGCCGGCGGCAACCTGTACCTGCAATTCGCCTTTGCCCGGCTGGCCGGCAACGATGACCTTCATGCCAAGAACCTCTCCGTGCTGGGCAGGCAGGGCGGCGGTTTCGAGATCTCGCCCCTCTGTGACCTGCCCTGCACCCTGCTGTACGGCGATGAAACCATGGCGCTGCCGATCGCGGGAAAACTCAAGAACCTCAAGGCCCGGCATTGGACGGAATTTGCCGACGCCCTCGGCCTGCCGCCCAGGGCCGCGGCCTCGGTGGACCTCGCCGCGCTGCGGCAGCTCAGCGGCCGTTCCCCGACGCCGGTGCAGCTGCGGATCGGCGATTCCTTGGGCCTCGTCCCGGAGATCGTGGGAGCCAACGCCTATTTCGTGGCCGCCGAAGCGGTGCACAACGCCGTCAAGCATGCAGGGGCCCGGCATATCACCGTCAGGCTGGGGCGGGAAGGTGAATCAGTCCGCTTGAGCGTGAGCGGCGATGGCCGCGGCGGGGCCACGTGCACCCCGGGTGGGGGGACTGGCGGGCCCGGCCGACAGGGTCGGGGCGTTGGGCGGATCAATGAACGTGCGCAGCCAAGACGGCCGCGGAACCCTCATCGAGGCGGTGCTGCCATGCGCATAATCATCGCCGAGGATTCCGCGCTCTTTCGCCAGGGGCTCTCGAACCTTTTGGAGGATCCGGGGCACGAGGTGGTTGCTGCGGTCGGGAATGCCGAGGCCGCATTGGCGCGGACGCGGGCCCTGGAACCGGACGTGCTGGTCTGCGTCGTGCCCATGCCCCCGGGCCTCACCGATGACGGGGCGCGTGCGGCGGTGTTGCTGCGCGGCGAATTCCCGCGGATGGGCATCGTGCTGCTGTCCCAGCACGTGGAAACCGCACATACCGCCCGGCTGGTCCCCGGCGGGTACTTCGCGTACCTGCTCAAGGACCGGGTGCTGGAGGTGAACGAATTCCTCGAGACCCTGAACCGGGTGCGCGAGGGCGGAACGGCACTGGACCCGGAAACGGTTGTTGAACTCATCGGAGCCGCACGCAGCAACCGCCGTGTCGAGGCGCTGACCCTGCGCGAGCGCGAGGTGCTGGCGCTGATGGCCGAGGGCCGCACCAACCTGGGCATTGCCCAACTCCTGTGGCTGACCGAACGCACCGTGGAGACGCACGGGGGAAACATCCTGGCCAAGTTCGAGCTGCCCGTGGCCCCGCAGGACCACCGCAGGGTCCTGGCGGTCGTCACCTACCTGCAGTCGCAGGGAAGCAACTAGGGCTTGACCGGGTAGCGGGAAGTGATCGCGACCCGGTTGAACATGTTGATGGCCGCGCTCAGCCAGGCGACGGCTGAGATCTGCTCGTCGGAAAGCACCGCCCGGGCCATGGTGTACACCCCATGCGGGACGTGGTCCACCGAGACCATGGTGATGGACTCGCACAATGCCAAGGCCGCGCGTTCGACGGCCGTGAAGTATTCGGAGTCGGCCCACGCGGAGACCAGCGCCAGGCGATCGGTGCTCTCACCGAGTTTCAGGGCATCGCGGGTATGCATGCGCAGGCAATAGGTGCAGCCATTGATTTGCGAGGCCCGCACCTTGAGCAGCTCGCGAAGCTTGGGATCAATTCCTGCGGCATCGGCAGAATCGCTGGCGGCCTTGTTCATGGCCAACAGCGCCGCATACGCAGCAGGATCGGACTTGCTGAGATTCACCCTGGGTTCCATGACTAGATGCTAGCCCGGCTGGCTGACAAGTAGCTAGGGGGTGACAGCCGGTCTCAGGAGCCCAGCAGCCCGCGTTTGGACAGATGGGCCCGTACATTCGGTGTCAACAGGTATTCGCGATGTTCGCCGATGCGCTGCACCAGGCCCTCCGCCTCGTCGGTGACGTCGGATGCACTCCACGCTTGATCGCGTTTCCCGCGGCCCACGAATTTGAGCACTCCCGTCTCAACGAGTTTCTGGATCCCGGAGTTGGCGGCAGTTTCGCTCAGCCCCAGACGCCATGCGGCGGATTCAACCGTGATCAGTGGAGTTGCCAGCAGCGAATCGATCAATAGTGCTGCGGCTGAACCGCCACGCGGCTTGGCCTTTTCGCGCCATTGCTCAGGCAGCTCGGCGAGGGTGAGCGCCGAGGCCTCCGCTTCCATGCACACTACGATTGCGCTGCTGGCAAGGAACTCCACCAGCAGTGAGGCCTGCCCGGCACGGTAGGCGCTGACCACTTCGAAATACCAGTCCCGTCGTGCGGCGAAGGCCGAAGCAATCGGAATGACGGCAGATTGAGTGAGGCCCCGATGGCGAAGAATGGCGTTGATCAGTGCCCGGCCGATGCGGCCGTTGCCGTCGGTAAAAGGGTGGATATTTTCAAATTGGCCATGCGCGAGTGCGGCTTGCGCTAGGACTGGTAGGTCGGTGCGGGAACAAAAAACGTGCAGGTCGTCCATCAACGATCCAACGCGAGCAGGTGCCGGAGGAACGTGCACCGCGTTCCTCGGGGAGTAGTCGGAACCGCCGATCCAGTTTTGGACGTCCCGGAACGTGCCGGCATGTTTCATTTCCGTCGGATCATTCTTCATGAGGATCCGGTGTGCGTCCGTCAAGGCTTCTTCGTCGGCAGGGTTTCGGTTCTCGGCGGCAAGGATGAGATCCTCGATTGCATCGGCAGCAGCAACAGTGGACTTGGCATGGTCGCTGGATCTTATGCCGAGCGCAGCTCGCGCGAGGTCGATTTGGGGGGCTTCGACGGATTCGATTTTCGAAGAGGACTCTGCTTCGTTGCGCAGCAAAAACGCTGTCAATGGTGATAGCAGCAAACCTGCCTTGGCATCCAGCCGGGTGATGGCAATGACAGCAGTTTCACACAGAGTGGAGAGTTCCGCTGTGGGAACCCAATCCGTGTTGGCGATGAAAGGTGGAATGCTGGCTTGAAAGACGGAAAAGATTCGGTCTTCCTTGGGTCCCTGCCCGCTTGGACTCCAGGTTTGGTGCTCCGTTCCGTGGATTGGCCACAGCGTTTGCATCCGCATTCCTAACGTTTGGTGTACGCATCCTTTGCCAAAAGCAGGGGTCCGTAACTTTGGCCGATTCTTATCTTATCCAAGGTTAGGTACTTAACCTTGGTTTATCGGATCCTTATCCAAGGTTAGAGCCTTAACCTTGGGCAAAGCCTCCGTTGCCCAAGGTTAAGGCCCTAACCCTAGGTGAATCCTTGGGGCCCTAATGGAAACGGTGATGTGCGGAACGATGGATACTCGGGGGACAACCCCCGGGTGTCCCGGTGGCTTTCCCCATGTCCAGCGGGGCTTTTCCGTAGAATGCCAGGAAGCATGAATGGCAATTCATTCGCATCGGAGCAGGAAATCATCCCCACAGGGTCGCCCCTGGCCGCAATCGAAACCCATGCTGACCCTCGTTTCGCGGTAGTAAAGGACCAAAAGTTCGTGCCGGCATTCTTCAAGAAGAAAACCTGGCGAGCCTTTGCCTACCACTGGGCCATGCTGTTCCATGCTCCTTTCGGATTCACCCATGCCATCCTGATGATCTCGCTGGGTGCATCCCTCCTGGTGACAGTCATCGGGCTGAGCATTGCCGACAAGGAGCGGCAACCGATGCGTTGAACCACCTGCGCGGCCTGGCCAGCGTCATCCGGCCCGCCGCCATCAACGATGACCTGGACACGGCGCTGGAATCGCTGGTTGCGGCGGCCCGATGCCCGTGTCCCTGACCTATTCGCCGGCTTCCCGCCCCAGCCCGGCGATCGAGGCCATCGCGTACTTCTGCACCGCGGAACTGCTGAACAACGCGGCCAAGCACTCCGGAGGCACACGCATCACCATGAAGGTCGCCACCGCAGGGATCGGGAAGCAGCTGGTGCTCAGCGTGCTTGACGACGGCATCGGGGGGAGTGGACCCGGCAACCGGAAGCGGCATCGAGGGACTCAAAGCCCGTGCCACGAACGTTGACGGGACATTGGACATTTCCTCGCCCCGGGGAGGGTCCACGAGGTCACTCTCAGGCTGCCGCTTTCTTGGACGGGAAGGAGCCGGGGGAAACTGGGGCATGGGGATTTCCATTGCCGAGGATTCTGCCCTGCCGGGCTGCCGGGCTCACCGAGTTGCTGACCGGCCGCGGGCATCAGGTGGTTGCCGCGGTGGACAACGCCGAGGACCTGCTCGCCTCCCTGGCCACCGACGCTCCCGACGTGGTGATCCTGGACAACCGGATGCCGCCGACCCACACCAACGAGGGCATCCGCGCTGCCCTGGCCCTGCGCACCACCGACCCCAGCGTCGGGGTGCTGGGGGCTCTCCCTATACGCGGAGACGCGCTACGTATCCCGGTTTTTTGCCGGACAGCCCTCGGGGACCGGATACCTGCTCAAGGACCGGGTGGCGGGTGGGCTCGTTCATCGAGGCGCTGGCACGGATTGCCGCCGGGGAAACCGTGCTCGACCCGGAGGTCGTCCGCCAGCTCATGAGCGTCTCGAACCGGGCCGCGGGGCTGGAGATGCTGACCCCGCGGGAGCAATCGGTGCTCGAACTCATAGCGCAGGGGCGCACCAACGCGGGGATCTGCGCGGAGCTCATCCTCTCCGCCGGGGCGGTGGAGAAGAACATCACCGCGATCTTCTCCAAGCTGGGCCTCGAGCCATCCGGGGGCGACCAGCGACGGGTGCTGGCGGTGCTCAAGTACCCGGAGCACGCATAGCCTGGGCCTATTGGGACCATCGGGGCCCGGGCCGTGATGACATGCGTGGTTTTCGATTGGTTGGCACCGGCGGGCGTCGGTTAAGCTGGTAGTTGGCTGGTTGTGGCCACCGTACGCCACAAGCCATGAAGCCGAACCACGAAACGAGGAGCCGTAGTGCTTGAGCAAATCACACTGACCGTCGATGGCGAACAACGCGAGGTGAATGCCGGCACTACCGGGGCCGAGCTGTACTTTGACGACCGCGAGGTCGTCGTCATGCACGTCGATGGCGTGCTGCGCGACCTTTCCCGCCCGCTGGAGGCCGGAACCACCGTCGAACGCGTCACCATCGATTCCCCCGCCGGGCTCGAGGTGCTGCGCCACTCCACCGCGCACGTCATGGCCCAGGCCGTGCAGCAGCTGCGCCCGGATGCCAAGCTGGGCATCGGCCCGTACATCACCGACGGCTTCTACTTCGACTTCGACGTCGCCGAGCCGTTCACTCCCGAGGACTTGAAGACCCTCGAGAAGATGATGCTCAAGATCGTGAACCAGAACCAGAAGTTCGCCCGCCGCGTCGTCACAGAGGACGAGGCCCGCAAGGCCATGGCCAACGAACCCTACAAGCTCGAGCTGCTGAAGAAGGCCAACGAAGCCGACTCGGCCGGCGAGGGCGTCAACGTCGAGGTCGGCGCCGGCGAAATCACCGTCTACGACAACGTCGACCGCAAGTCCGGCGAGACCGTCTGGTGCGATTTGTGCCGCGGCCCGCACCTGCCCAACACCAAGCTGATCTCCAACGCCTTCGCGCTGACCCGCACCTCGGCCGCCTACTGGCTGGGCAACCAAGACAACCAGCAGCTGCAGCGCATCTACGGCACGGCCTGGCCGACCAAGGACGCCCTGAAGGCCTACCAGGAGCGCATCGCCGAGGCCGAACGCCGCGACCACCGCAAGCTCGGCGTCGAACTCGACCTCTTCTCCTTCCCCGACGAGCTGGGTTCCGGCCTGCCGGTGTTCCACCCGCGCGGCGGCATCATCCGCAAGGAAATGGAAGACTACTCGCGTGCCCGCCACGTCGAGGCCGGCTACGAGTTCGTCTACACCCCGCACATCACCAAGGGCCACCTCTACGAGGTCTCCGGGCACCTTGACTGGTACAAGGACGGCATGTTCCCGCCGATGCACGTGGACGCGGAGCTCAACGAGGACGGCACGGTGCGCAAGCCCGGCCAGGACTACTACCTCAAGCCCATGAACTGCCCCATGCACAACCTGATCTTCCGCTCGCGCGGACGGTCCTACCGCGAACTGCCGCTGCGTTTGTTCGAATTCGGCTCGGTCTACCGCTACGAGAAGTCCGGCGTGGTCCACGGCCTGACCCGCGTGCGCGGCATGACACAGGACGACGCCCACATCTACTGCACCAAGGAGCAGATGAAGGACGAGCTGACCGAAACACTGAACTTCGTGCTCGGGCTGCTCAAGGACTACGGGCTGGATGACTTCTACCTGGAGCTCTCCACCAAGAACCCGGAGAAGTTCGTCGGCGACGACGACGTCTGGGAGGAAGCGACCCGCACCCTGGCCGAGGTCGCCGAGGCCTCGGGCCTGGAGCTGGTCCCGGACCCGGGAGGAGCCGCCTTCTACGGCCCGAAGATCTCCGTGCAGGCCAAGGACGCGCTGGGCCGCACCTGGCAGATGTCCACCATCCAGCTGGACTTCAACCTGCCCGAGCGCTTCGAGCTCGAGTACCAGGCCGCCGATGGCACCCGCCAGCGCCCGGTGATGATCCACCGCGCCCTGTTCGGTTCCGTGGAACGCTTCATGGGCGTGCTCACCGAGCACTACGCCGGCGCCTTCCCGGCCTGGCTCTCCCCGGTCCAGGTTGTGGGCATCCCGGTGGCCGAGGCCTTCAACGAGTACATGTTCGATGTCATCGACAAGCTCAAGGCCGCGGGCATCCGTGCCGAGGCGGACATCTCCTCGGACCGGTTCCCGAAGAAGATCCGCACCGCGTCGAAGGAAAAGGTCCCGTTCGTGCTCATCGCCGGCGGCGAGGATGCCGAGGCCGGGGCGGTGTCCTTCCGCTTCCGCGATGGCAGCACCGACAACGGCGTGCCGGTCGACGAGGCCGTCGCGCGCATCGTCGCGGCCGTGAAGAACCGGGAAGCCTAGATCCATGGGGGAGTCCACGAACGTCTACGCATCCACCCATCCGGGTGGCGCGTCCCAGGAAGCAGCCGATGCCGCCATCACCGACGACTTCGAACTCGCCGGGGTGCCCGATTCGTTCCAGCGCCTGTGGACTCCCTACCGGATGGCCTACATCAAGGCCGGCCAGGACCAGGTCAAGGACGAGGAATCCTGTCCCTTCTGCGCCGGGCCGACCCGCAGCGACGAGGATTCGCTGATCATCCACCGCGGCAAGACCGCCTACGTGATCCTGAACCTCTTCCCGTACAACCCGGGCCACCTGCTGATCTGCCCGTACCGCCACGTGCCGGACTACACCGACATCACGGCGGAGGAAACCGCTGAGATGGCAGCGCTGGCCCAAAAGGCCATGCGCGTGCTGCGGCACGTCTCGCGTCCCACCGGTTTCAACCTGGGCATGAACCAAGGCGTCACCGGAGGTGCGGGGATTGCCGCTCACCTGCACCAGCACGTGGTCCCGCGCTGGGCGGGGGACGGAAACTTCTTCCCGATCATTGCCGAGACCAAAGCCATCCCGGCAACGCTCAGCGACATCCGCGTGGACCTTGCCGCCGGCTGGGCGGACATCGACTAAAACGACATGGCACTTCATGGATTGGCCGTCGGGGATGACCCCGGCGGCCAATCCGTTTAATATGCAAGCAGGCATCGCCGACGATGCTTCGGCCAGTGCCACTCCTTGCGCTTGCCGCCTGCGGCCCCGGGGAACGGATCGGGCGTGTGCGGGTGCAGCGAACCGAGGGGACAGGGATTCCGGCGCGAGCGTGGAAAAGTCGGGCGCCCTGTTGCCCGAATGGGGCCCAGAGGTCAGGGCGGCATTTGATTTTCCGTGTCTTTCGCCATCGAGATCCGGGGCGTGGACGGAAAACGGTGTGCAATCCTAAATTGAGGCTCCCACTAGGAGGTTTTGCGATAACGGTCGAGTTTTCGCAGCATTTTCCCTGCCGCTTTCCGCGCTGGACAGTAGGTGTATTTGCACCTAGTTTTGAATTGTGACGACACACCCGCGGTCTTTGTGACGCGGCGGACCTACGATGATTCGCGTACTGCTCACCTTATTGAAAGGAACCCCCAAGGTGTCTGAAAACCAAGGCGTCCCCACCCCCGCAACCACCGTAGGTAGCGACCGCGTCAAGCGGGGCATGGCCGACATGCTCAAGGGCGGCGTCATCATGGATGTTGTCACGGCGGAACAGGCACGCATCGCCGAAGATGCCGGCGCCGTTGCCGTCATGGCCCTCGAGCGCGTTCCGGCCGATATCCGTGCCCAGGGAGGCGTTTCGCGCGCCAGCGACCCGGACATGATCGACAGCATCATCGCCGCGGTTTCCATCCCGGTGATGGCCAAGGCCCGTATCGGACACTTCGTCGAGGCGCAGATCCTGCAGTCCCTCGGCGTGGACTACGTCGACGAGTCCGAGGTCCTGTCCCCGGCCGACTACGAGCACCACATCGACAAGTGGAACTTCAAGGTTCCCTTCGTCTGCGGCGCCACCAACCTCGGTGAGGCCCTGCGCCGCATCAACGAGGGTGCTGCGATGATCCGCTCCAAGGGCGAGGCCGGCACCGGCGACGTTTCCAACGCCACCGGCCACATGCGCAAGATCCGCTCCGAGATCGCCAAGCTCGCGGCGCTTCCGAAGGACGAGCTGTACGTTGCAGCCAAGGAGTTGCAGGCCCCGTACGAGCTGGTCAAGGAAGTTGCCGCCACCGGCAAGCTGCCGGTCGTGCTCTTCACCGCCGGCGGCATCGCCACCCCGGCCGACGCCGCGATGATGATGCAGCTGGGCGCCGACGGCGTCTTCGTGGGCTCGGGCATCTTCAAGTCCGGCAACCCGGCACAGCGTGCCGCAGCCGTCGTGAAGGCAACCACCTTCTTCAACGACCCGGACGAGCTGGCCAAGATCTCCCGCGGCCTGGGCGAAGCCATGGTCGGCATCAACGTCGCCGACATCCCGGCACCGCACCGCCTGGCCGAGCGCGGCTGGTAGGTCCCGGGCCACAGCCGGACAGGCAACGGGCCGGGTGCGCCGGATCCAGGATTCCCCTTCATTAAACGGGGGAAGGCGGATCCGGAAGGCACCCGGCCCGTTTGTCGTTCCCGGCCGGCGGGAGCGTTGCTGCTCTCCTGAACCCCGGTATCAGCGCCGGGGCATGCCCGTGGCCCAGGTGATCAGCGCATCGAACAGCCGGTCGCCAAGGAAGCTGCGCGCCAGGAACAGCGGCTTGGCACCGAAGCCCACGGCGTACCGGGTCTTGGGCCTGGATGCACGCACGGCCCTTCCGACCGCGTCGGCCACCACCCGCGGAGGGGAGTTGCGCCCAACGGCGGTTTCCCCGCGCGGCGGCAATGCCGCCGGGTTCGATCACGACGACGTCGATGCCGAATGGCCTGACTTCCAGGCGCAGGCAATCGCTGAGCGCCTCGAGGGCAGACTTCGTGCCGTGGTACCAGCCGCCCGGCGGCGTGTGGGTATTCCCTCCCGTTGAGCTGATGTTCACGATGGTGCCCGCCCCGCTGGCGCGCATGGGGGGCGGCACCAGCTGCGCGAGCCTGATCGCCCCGAACACGGTGACCTCGAACTGCCGGCGCCGCTCGTCGATCTCCACGTCCTCCAGGGCATCGTGGGAACCGTAGCCGGCGTTGTTGGCCAGCACATCGATGCGGCCGGACTCGGCGATGATCCGCTCGATCCCGGCCCGCATGGAGGCGTCGTCGGTGACATCCATCCCCATCACGGCAATGCCGTCCGCCGCGAGGACCTGCATCCGCTCGAGGCGTCGGGCCGCCGCGTAGACGGTGAAGCCCATGGCCTGCAGCTTCCGGGCTGTGGCTTCCCCGATTCCCGAGGATGCCCCGGTGACCAGTGCGGTCTTGCCTGTCATGGGGGTTGCCTCCCGGTAACAGCGGCTGTGGTTCATGAACAGCGTGGAGAACGGCGCAGCTCGGGTCGCAAATCCGGTGTGCCGGGAGTGGTGGCCCCGGGTGGCTACTGGCGCAGCACCAGGTGCCGGCCGCGACCCAGCAAACGCATCCCGTTGGCCTCGAAGAACGGTGCCGAGCTCGGGGAGGCGGCGGCAATCAGTTCGATGGGCGTGTCCTCCTCCAGCCCCAGCGGATTGACCATGCCGCGGGCCAGCCCGTTGAGCAGGGCCGAGCCCACGCCCGTCCGGCGCTGTGCCGAGGCGACGGCCAGGCCGTGGATGGCCAGCTGGCCGCCCAGGGCCTGCTGGGCAAAGGCGCGGCCCACCAGCTCGCCCTCAAGGGTGCGCGCGGTGGCCTGCTCGATGCGGCGCAACGCCGGGTGCCCGGCGCTCAGCCCGGCAGCGGCCGGATCGCGCCAGAGATTGGCGACCTGCAGTTCCTTCGCGTCGGCGCCCCGGGCCTCGGGGATCTCCGTGCCCAGGCGCACGCGCCCGTCCCACGGTTCCTCGGGGCCCACCAGTTCGCCGGCATGCCAGGAGATCTGTGCGGCATCGGAGAACCCGGCGGCCTCCAGCGGGCCGGAGGGCGCACCGGAATTGACCCAGGCCTCGATCCGGCGCACACCCAGGCGCGTGCCTTCGGCCAGGCCCGGGCGCAGCCCGGCCTCCTGCGCGTGGGCGGGGAAAAGCAGCACCAGCCGGCCCCTGGCCGGCTGCCAGGCCCACGAGCAGCCGTGGGTCGTGAAGAGCTTGCCGCCGGTGGCGATCGCCATGGCCTGGTGCCAGTGCGAGAGCGCGTCCTGCGCAAAACCAATCGTTGTCACGCGTTCGTGCTCCTTGCCAGTCCGCGGCGCACCAGCAGCGGTTCGATCCGTGCTTCCCTGCCGCGGAAGATCTCGTAGGATTCAAGCGGGTCGCGGGTGTTGCCGCGCGAGAGCAGCTCGGTGCGGAACCGTTCGCCGTTTTCCCGCTTCAGCCCGCCGTTTTCGGTGAACCACTCGACGGTGTCGGCGTCCAGCACCTCGGACCAGATGTAGGAGTAGTAGCCGGCCGAGTACCCGCCGTCGAAAATGTGCTTGAAGTAGCCGGTGCGGTAGCGCGAGGGCACCAGCTCCGGGATCAGCCCGGCCTCGGCGAGCACCCGCTGCTCGAAGGCCAGCGGATCGGAAACCAGTTCCCCGTCGGCCAGCGAGTGCCAGGCCAGGTCAAGGACGGCGGCGGTGAGGTACTCGGTGGTGGCGAATCCCTCGCCCCACAGCGCAGCGGCCTCCAGGACCTGGACCGTGCCGGCCGGCAGCGGCTCCCCGGTGCGCGTGTGCGCGGCATAGCCGGGCAGCACCTCGGCGTGCAGGGCCCACATCTCGTTGACCTGCGAGGGGTACTCCACGAAGTCGCGCGGCACGGAAGTGCCGGCCAGCGACGGGTAGGTCCCGGCGGAGAACAGCCCATGCAGCGCGTGCCCGAACTCATGGAACAGCGTGTTGACCTCGTCCAGGGACACCAGCGCCGGTTCGCCCTCCGCGGGCTTGGGGATGTTCAGGGTGTTGGTCACCACGGGACGCTCGCCCAGCAGGGACACGGATTCGCGGATGGAGTTCATCCACGCACCCCCGGCCTTGGTGGACCTGGCAAAGAAGTCGCCCACGAACAGACCCAGTGTGGAGCCGTCCTCGTTGAAGACCTCCCAGGTGCGCACATCGGGGTGGTAGAGCGGGAAGTCGAAACGCTCGGTGAAACCCAGCCCGTAGAGGCGGGATGCCGCGGCAAACACGCCGCGCTCGAGCACGGCATCGAGCTCGAAGTATTCGCGCAACGCCCCGCGGTCCAGCGCGTGGCGTTCGCGCGCCACGGCGGCGGAGTAGAACGCCCAGTCCCAGGGCTCGATGGGGGAACCGGAAATCTTCTCAAGTTCCTTGGCCTCGGCCCGGGCGTTGGCCACGGCCGCCGGGATGAGCTCGGCCAGGCGCCCGCGCACCGCAGCCAGGTCCGGGGCGGTGGCCTCCTGCAGCACCACATCGGCGTGCGTGGCAAAGCCCAACAGCGCCGCACGCTTCGAGCGCAGCGACGCCATCCGTGCACCCAGGTCCAGGGTCCGGTTCTCGCCCTTCTGGCCGCGGTTCACCGAGGCCTCGAAAAGACGGCGGCGGGATGCGGAAAGTTCGAGCCGCTCGAGCAATGGCTGCCCGGTGGGCAGCACCAGGGTCAGCAGGTAGCCGTCGGTGTGTCCGGCGGCTCGTGCGGCATCCGCGGCGGATGCCAGGTCCCCGTCGCTGAGCCCGGCCAGTTCGCCCGGCTCGGCAAAGTGGACGGCGGCCTCGTTCATCGCGCCCAGGAGCCTGCGCGAGTATTCGCTGGACAGGTCCGTGATCTCGCTGTTCAGCGTACGCAACTGCTTCTTGCGCCCAGCATCGAGTTCGGCACCGGCCGCACGGAAGGTGCGCAGCGTCTCCGAGACCAGCCGCTTGTCCTCGCCGTCCAGTGCGCCGGCGTCCAGGGAAGCCAGGCGGGCAAAGAGTGCGCCGTCGAGGTGGATGGCATCCTGGTGGCCGGAAACCAGCGACTGGATCTGCGGGTCGATCTCGCGCAGTTCGTCGGTGCCATGGGCGGAGAACACCGTCCAGTACGCCATCACGGCGCGCCGCAGCAGTGCACCGCTGCGTTCCATGGCCACAAAGGTGTTCTCGAACGTGGGGACCTGCGTGTTTTGCGCGATGGCCCGAAGTTCTTCCAGGTGCCCAGCCACGCCCTGCTGGACGGCATCCAGGTAGTGGGCTGCCTCCAGGGCTGAATAATCTGGGAATTCAAACGGCAAGGTGCTTCGCTCAAGCAACGGATTATGCATGCTGTTAACCCTGTCATAAGCCCGCGGCGCTGTGGGTTTCCCGCGCCGGAATGCACGCGGCAAAGGTTAGGCTCTTAGCATGTTTGATCGAATCGTGCATGGGCCCGGGGCCCGGAAACGTGCAGCCTTCGGCGCCGCGCTGCTCCTGGCCGCATCCCTGGCGGCCTGCACCCCCGCCCCGCCGCCGGGTCCCGCCTCGGCCAGCATGCCGGTGCTCACCGCGCCGTCGGCCGCGAGCCCCGAAACCCCGACGGCCTCGGCCACCCCGTCTCCGAGCGCCACCAAAGCCGACGGGGACACCGCGGACCCGTCGTGCCCGGGGGACGAGTGCATCGAGGTCGCGGTGGCCGGGGACATCCTGCTGCACCCGGCATTGTGGGCCCAGGCCGAGCTGGACGGGAAGGGGAAATACGACTTCGACCCCCTGCTGGCGGGCATCGCCCCCTACCTGGACCAAAGCGACCTGGCCCTGTGCAACCTGGAAACCCCGGTTGCGGCCCCGAACGGGCCATTCGGCGGATATCCGATGTTCAACGTCCCCCCACAGATCATCCCGGCCTTGAAGAAGGCCGGCTATGACGGCTGCACCACCGCCAGCAACCATTCCATGGACGCCGGCGTGGCCGGGGTCAAACGGACCCTGGACGCGCTGGCGGCGGCCGGGATGGTTTCCACCGGCTCCTACCGCAGCAAGGCCGAGGCCCAAAGGCCGCTGCTGGTTCCGGTGGGCAGCGCCAAGGTCGCGGTCATCGCCGGCACCTACTCGCTGAACGGGATGAAGGAAGACGTGCCGTGGCGGGTCGACGACATCGAGAAGGCCTCGCTGGTGGCCCGGGCCAAGGCGGCACGCGCGGCCGGGGCGGACATCGTGCTCGCCGCGATCCACGACGGTGCCGAATACACCAGCACCCCCACCGCCGCCCAGCTGGCACTCTACCGTTCGCTGGCGGCCAGCGGCGAGTTCGACTTCATCTACTCCCACCACACCCACTCGGTGCTGCCGATCGAAAAGCACCGGGGCACCTGGATCGTGTACGGGCTGGGCAACTCCGTGGCCAAGCACGCAACCAAGACCGCGCTGAACAAGGAGGGGCTCACGGTGAAAATGCAGTTCGTGCGCACCGGAAACACCTGGAAATCCGGGGACCTGGTGTGGGCGCCGCACATCATGAAACCATCCCCGTTGCGCTGGTGCGCGCTGCCCGCCGCAGCGTCGGCCCCGTGCACCACCGATGCCAAGGATGCCGCCTCGCTCAAACGCACCACCGACACCGTGAACTCCATGAACGCCAAGGCAAACGGCGCGAAGATGTGGACGCTGGGGAGCCGCTGACCGGCATCCGGGAATCCGGGCGTGTCACGAAAATATTCCCAACGGGGTGCACGGGTTTATTCTGAGCTGTCCACGTACTTCATCGCGGTGCGCGCGGCATGCATGATCCGTTCCACGAGACTAGAAAGTGATCCACCTTGGCGCCACGAATTGGAGTCCTTGCCCTGCAAGGGGATGTACGCGAACACCTGCAAGCACTCGAATCACTGGGTGCCCTTGCGCTGCCGGTGAAAACACCGGGTGCACTGGCGGACCTGGACGGCTTGGTCATTCCCGGCGGGGAGTCAACGGTGATCGACAAGCTAGCCCGCATGTACGGGGTGGCCGAGGCGCTCAAGGCCAGGATCGCAGACGGGTTCCCGGTCTATGGATCGTGCGCCGGAATGATCCTCTTGGCCGACACCATTGCCGACCCGACCACCAACATGAAGGGTGAACCCCAGCAAAGCTTCGGGGGAATCGATATGGTGGTGAAGCGCAATGCCTTCGGGCGACAGGTCGATTCGTTCGAGGTCGACCTTGCGATCAAGGGACTGGACACCCTTCCCAGCCAGGACCCGGACCGTGCCACCGAGCCGGTCCGCGCGGCATTCATCCGCGCACCCTGGGTGGAAAGCGTGGGGGAGTCCGTAGAGGTACTGGCCACCATCCCCGCCGAAAACACGCCCTTGGGCGTGGACGGGACAAGGGTGGCTAGAATTGTTGCAGTACGTTCTGGAAAATTATTGGCGACTTCCTTCCACCCCGAGGTGGCCGGGGAGCGCCGGATCCATGAACTTTTCATTCAAATGATCAGAGGAGACGCGTAAGCATGTCCGGCCACTCCAAATGGGCAACCACGAAACACAAGAAGGCAATCCTCGACAGCAGGCGCGCCAAGGCGTTCGCCAAGCTGATCAAGAACATCGAGGTTGCGGCGCGCGCAGGCGGCGCCGACCTGGCCGGAAACCCGGCCCTTGAGGTCGCTGTCTCCAAGGCCAAGAAGACTTCGGTGCCTAACGACAACATCGACCGCGCGGTCAAGCGCGGTGCCGGCCTGACCGGCGAGGTCATCGACTACACCGAGATCATTTACGAGGCGCGCGGACCGCAGGGCTCCGCCCTGCTGATCGAGTGCCTGACCGACAACAAGAACCGTGCGGCCTCCGAGGTGCGCCTGGGCATCACCCGAAACGGCGGCACCGTCGCGGACCCCGGTTCGGTCGCATACCTGTTCTCCCGCCGGGGAGTCGTCGGCCTGCCCAAGAAGGACCTGACCGAAGACGACCTGCTCATGGCGGTGCTGGATGCCGGGGCCGACGAGGTCAAGGAATCCGGGGACAGCTTCGAGATCCATTCGGACCCGACCGACCTGCGTGCGGTTGTTGCCGCTCTCGAGGAGGCCGGGATCGAGTACGAAACCGACGAAGTCGAATTCGTGCCCTCGATGCAGGTCCAGCTCGATGCAGCAGCGGCCCGCAAGTTCCTGAAGCTTGCCGACGCGCTCGAGGAGCTGGACGACGTGCAGAACGTCTATTCCAACGCGGACATCAGCGCCGAGGTCATGGCAGAACTCGAAGAGGACTAGCCACCACATGCCCTTGCGAGTGGTGGGCGTCGACCCGGGCCTGACCCGTTGCGGCCTGGCCGTGGTCGATGTCGAGCCCAACCGCCGGGCCACGCTCATCGATGTCTCGGTGGTGGGGACCCCGCCCGGGACCCCGCTGGACCAGCGACTGCTGGCCATCGCCGACGGCATCGATGCGTGGCTTGATGAGCACAAACCCGACGTTGTCGCCCTGGAACGGGTCTTCAGCCAACTGAACGTCAGCACGGTGATGGGCACCGCGCAGGCCTCGGGCGTGGTGATCGTTTCCGCTGCCCGCCGGAACATCCCGGTGGCGCTGCACACCCCCACCGAAGTCAAGGCCGCGGTGACGGGCTCGGGAACCGCCAACAAGCTGGCCGTGGGCAAGATGGTCGCCAAGATCCTGCGCCTGGACGCCCCGCCATCCCCGGCCGACGCCGCCGACGCCGCGGCGCTGGCCATCACCCACGGCTGGCGCGGCGCCGCATTTGGCGCCGCCGGTGCCGCCGCCTCGGCCTCCGCCCCGCGGCCCGCCGGCGGATCCTCGGGGTTGACGCCCGCCCAGCGCGCCTGGATCGCTGCCGAGGCCAAGGCCCGAGCGGTCAAGGCACGCTAGGGGCCGAAGGGAACCTGCCCCTGACGTCCTGAGCTGCCTGCATCCGCGGGTGCGGGCCAAGGAGCCTGTAAGCTGTTCGTAGATATATTCGTATGGCTTGCGTGTTTCGGGTACCACCGGCGCGGCCCGGCACCACGGAGGAACACCCCCATGATCAGTACGCTGCGAGGAGTGCCTCAACAGGTCAACCTGAACAACGCGGTCATCGAGGTCGGCGGCTTCGGCATGCTGGTCCAGGCAACCCCGCAGACGCTGTCCACCTTGCAGGTGGGCCGCGAAGCGCTCGTGCACACCTCCATGGTGGTGCGCGAGGACTCCATGACGCTTTTCTGCTTCGCCTCCGGGGACGAACGCGAAGTCTTCGAGGTCCTCACCGGGGTCTCGGGCATCGGGCCGCGCACCGGCCTGGCCATCCTTTCGGTGCACACCCCTGAGGAAGTCCGCATCGCCGCCAGCACCAAGGACACCAAGGCCTTCACCAAGGTCTCGGGCATCGGGCCCAAGGGAGCCCAGCGCATCGTGCTCGAGCTCAACGGAAAGCTTGTCCCCACCGGCGGACCGGTTCCAGCCGGAAGCCCCACGGCGCCCACCTGGGAACCCCAGGTCCTCGAGGCCCTCACCGGCCTGGGCTGGACCGAGAAGGACGCGAACAAGGCACTGGAAGCCCTGGCCAAGAACGACCCGGAAATCGTTGCCACCGGCAGCGTCCCGGAAATCCTGCGGGCGGTGCTGCGTTCCCTGGGGCGCGGGAACCGGCCCGGAAACTAGGAGTTCGACATGACAGAAACCGGCGAGCTGACCAACGCGGGACCCGAACCCGAGGAACGCGTGCTCGAAGCGGCGCTGCGCCCGAAGAACCTGGACGACTTCGTCGGACAGCACCGGGTGCGCCAACAGCTCTCACTGGTGCTCGAGGCCTCCAAGATCCGTGAGCGGACCGCCGACCACGTGCTGCTCTCGGGCCCTCCGGGCCTGGGCAAGACCACGCTGTCGATGATCATCGCCGCCGAAATGAACGCGCCGCTGCGCATCAGCTCCGGCCCGGCCATCCAGCACGCCGGGGACCTGGCCGCGATCCTCTCCTCCCTCACCGAGGGCGAGGTGCTCTTCCTGGACGAAATCCACCGGATGAGCCGCCCTGCCGAGGAAATGCTGTACATGGCCATGGAGGACTTCCGCGTCGACATCATCGTGGGCAAGGGCGCCGGTGCCACCGCCATCCCGCTGGAAATTCCCCCCTTCACGCTGGTCGGTGCCACCACCCGCGCCGGGCTGCTGCCGGGCCCGCTGCGCGACAGGTTCGGTTTCACCGGGCACCTGGAGTTCTACAGCGTGGAGGAACTCGAACTGGTGTTGCGTCGCTCGGCCATGATGCTCTCCCTGAAGGTCAACTCCGCGGCCTTCAGTGAAATTGCCTCGCGTTCGCGTGGCACCCCCCGCATCGCCAACCGGCTGCTGCGCCGCGTGCGCGACTGGGCACTGGTGCACCGGCTTGAAAGCATCGACGCGCGTGCAGCCTCCGCGGCCCTGGACATGTATGAGGTCGACGTCCGCGGACTGGACCGGCTGGACCGCGCGGTGCTGCACGCCCTGTGCACCAAGTTCGGCGGGGGACCGGTGGGCCTGTCAACCCTGGCCATTGCGGTGGGGGAGGAACCCGAGACCGTGGAGACCGTCGCCGAACCGTTCCTGGTCCGTGAGGGGCTGCTGGGGCGCACCCCGCGCGGCCGGATCGCCACCGCGGAGGCCTGGAACCACCTGGGGCTTCGCATGCCGGCCGATGCCATCTTCGCAGGCCGGTCCGGCCTTGGGGTTGACGACGAAGAAGCGGAATAGCCGGCAGGTCACCCACCTTGGCGGCACTCCGGCACATTCCAAGGACATTCGCAGGCCAAAACTGCGTTGTGGTCGGGGTTTGGACAGGATCTCCCTATAGTATGGATAGGCCCACCGGCTGCGCAATTGCGATTGTGCGCGCCGTTGACAATGACTTAGGAACAGGTATCCACACGTGACCGAATACGTTTTGGCCCAAGCCGCTTCCGGCGAAAAGGCCCCATTCGACCCGACCATGTTGATCATGCTCGCCGCCTTCGGCCTGCTGATCTTCATGATGATGCGTGGCCGCAAGAAGGCCGCGAAGGCACAGGAGCAGATCCGCTCCAACCTTGCCGTCGGCGCCGAGGTGATGACCCAGTTCGGTCTCTTTGGCACCATTGCGAGCATCGACACCGACGAAAACAAGATCGTCCTGGAGGTCTCCCCGGGCAGCTTCGTCACCGTCCACTCCCAGGTCGTTGCCAAGGTCGTGGCCCCGGAAGAGGCCGACGCACCGGTTCAGGTCCCCGACGACGCCTCGTCGCTGACCTCGGCCTCCGTCGAGAGCGCCGAAGAGGCCCCGGGATCGGAAAACGAAACCCCGGAAGAGACCTTGCGCCGCCTGAACAACGAGGACAACGGCCCCAAGGCCTAATCCGCTTGGCGCCTTCGGGCACACCAACCCAGCAGTGAACGGCAGCCGGATTTCCGCGGGCCACACAGACCCGCCGGTGAGCGATCCGGCTTTCGATTGACCTTCACCATGCGGCCCGGAGCAGCCCCAACCCCCACCCCGCAGGGGCCGGTTGCAGGCAGGCTCCGGGTTTTCCGCGGAATCTCCATCCCCCAGGGGCGATGGAACAACCAGAAAGCCTCACGATGTCATCTACTGGTCCGATCAAGCAGGCGCGCAAATCCCTGCTGTGGCTCGGCGTTATCTTCCTCATTTCGGCAGCCATCCTGATTACCGGCGTGCTGAGCGGGAAAGCAGCTTTTGCCCCCAAGCTTGCCCTCGACCTCGAGGGTGGCACCCAAATGATCTTGGCACCACGGGTGGCGGGCGGTGCTGCGGCAACGCAGGAGCAGCTGGACCAGGCCGTGGAAATCATTCGCCAGCGCGTGGACGGCACCGGTGTCTCGGAAGCCGAGATCACCACGCAGTCCGGCCGAAACGTCGTCGTCTCCATGCCCGGCATCCCCGATGCCCGCACCCGCGAGCTGATCCAGGCCTCGGCGAACATGGAGTTCCGCCCGGTCATCCTGGCCGGCCCGTACACGGCCGTTCCCAAGGAACAGCGTCTGGCCAAGGCCGATCTGCCCAAGCCGAGCGCCAAGCCCGAGAATGCCTCGGACATGAACTGGATCGACGCGGCCCTGTACCAGAAGTTCGAGGCCTACGACTGCCCGACGGAACTCGGACAGGGTGCCGAAGAACTCCACGACCCGGCCAAGCCGATGATCTCCTGCGAACCGGATACGGGCGCCAAATACATCCTGGGCCCGGTCGAGGTTCCGGGTTCCGACATCACCGATGCCTCCTTCGGGATGTCCCGCGGCCAGCAGGGCGCGGTCACCGGGCAGTGGGGCGTGACCCTGGAATTCAACGCGGACGGCAAGGCGAAGTTCGCCGAGGTCACCAAGCGAATCACCCCCATGCAAGGTTCGCAGAACCAGTTCGCGATCGTGCTTGACGGCACCGTGATCTCCGCACCGCGGTCCAACGCGGTGATCGCCGACGGGCGCGCCGAAATCACCGGCAGCTTCACCGAGCAATCGGCCAAAGCGCTGGCGGACCAGCTGAAGTTCGGTGCACTGCCGATCAGCTTCGAGATCCAGTCCGAGCAGCAGATTTCCGCAACCCTGGGTTCGGACCAGCTGCGCAGCGGATTGATCGCCGGGCTCATCGGCATGGGCCTGGTGGCGATCTACTCGATCTTCCAGTACCGCCTGCTGGGCCTGGTCACCATCGTCTCGCTGCTGGTTTCCGGCGTGCTGACCTACCTCGCGCTGGTGCTGCTGGGCTGGTCGATGAACTACCGGCTCTCGCTGGCAGGTGTTGCGGGCCTGATTGTGTCCATCGGCCTGATCGCCGACTCGTTCATCGTCTACTTCGAACGCATCCGTGACGAATTGCGCGACGGGCGCCCGCTGCACTCGGCCGTGGAAATCGGCTGGAAGCGCGCCAAGCGCACCATCCTGGCGTCCAAGGCCGTGAACATCCTTGCCGCCATCGTGCTGTACATCGTGGCCGTGGGCAACGTGCGGGGCTTCGCCTTCACCCTGGGGCTGACCGCGGTGGTCGACATCGTGGTGGTCTTCCTGCTCACCCACCCGACCCTGCAGCTGCTGGGCAAGACCAGGTTCTTCGGCGAGGGGCACCGGTTCTCCGGGCTCGATCCCTCGCTTCTCGGCGCGGTGCCGCTGTACCAGGGCGCGGGCAAGATCCGCAGCTTCAGCACCGAGGCGGAGGCCGCCCGCGGCAAGAAGAACGCCAAGGCGGCCAGCGAGGCCGAACGCCGGCAGACCATCGCCGAGCGACGCAAGGCCGCGGCCACCTCCGCGGCGCCCACCAAGTCGGACGAACGCGTGGATAAGGATTCATCAAATGGCTAGTCTCGCAACCTGGGGCAATGAGCTCTACACCGGCAAGCGGTCCTACCCGTTCACGGGCAAGCGCAAGCTGTGGCTGTCCATCTCCGCGGCCCTGGTCCTGCTCGCCCTCCTGGTCCCCGTCGTCAAGGGCGGGTTCAACCTCGGCATCGAGTTCCGCGGCGGATCCGAATTCACCATCTCCAAGGTCGAGCACGTCGATGTCCCCACCGGCGAGAAGACCGTGGTGGCGATCGCCCCGGACCACCACCCACGGGTCACCAACATCGCGCCGAACACCATGCGCGTTCAGACCGACAAGCTGACCGACGACCAGACGCTGTCGGTCGCCGAGGCACTGGCCACCGCGTACGGGGTGACCAAGTCCGAGGTCACCTCGACCTTCGTCGGACCGACCTGGGGCGCCGACGTCTCCAAGCAGGCACTGATCGGCCTGGTCGTGTTCGTGGTGCTGGTTTCGCTGCTGATGGCCGCATACTTCCGCACCTGGAAGATGTCGCTGGCGGCAATCATCGGGCTGCTGCAGGTCGTGATCGTCACCGCCGGGATCTACGCGCTGTCCGGCTTCGAGGTCACCCCCTCGGCGATCATCGGGTTCCTCACCATCCTGAGCTACTCGCTGTACGACACCGTGGTGGTCTTCGACAAGGTGCGCGAGAACACCGCCGGGTTCCAGGACCAGAACAAGCGGACCTTCGAGGAACTGGTGAACCTGGGCATCAACCAGACGCTGGTGCGTTCGATCAACACCTCGGTGGTGGCGGTGCTTCCGGTGGCCTCGATCCTGTTCATCGGTTCCTACCTGCTGGGTGCCGGAACGCTCAAGGACCTGTCGCTGGCATTGTTCATCGGCATCATCGTCTCGGCGCTGTCGACGCTGTTCGTCCAGGCTCCGCTGTACTCGCTGCTGCGCGACGGCGAAGCGGAGATCGAGCGGCACAACAAGAAGATCGCGGCGCACCGCCTGGCCAACGCCTAGGCATGTGCCGAAGCCCGGGGTATTTGCGGGCACGGCGACGGCGGGGACCCGGGTGTGAACTCCGGGTCCCCGCCGTCTGCCTTTGGGCACGAAGTGCTATAACCTTGCAAGAGGAACTTGGGCGTGGTGAAAGTCCCGGCGGTGCCTGGTCCCCTCGGGGCAGGTGCCGCGCTCCACGGCCACCCCAAACGGCGCGCCACGCGCCCACGCGACGGATCCCGATCGATAGGAGGCACCCGATGGCAGAGAACCACGGTGTCATGATGCCCGGGGCCCCGAATCCCGCACCCAAGCGCGGGACCATCTCCCGGCTGGTCCGCCTGGCCGGCCGCGGCTCCACCGCCCAGCCCCCGACCCTGGAACCGCTGCTGCGCACAGTGCGCGCGCAGAACCCCAAGGCCGACATCGACCTGCTGGCGCGCGCGTACGCGGTCGCCGAGCACCACCACGAGGGCCAGAAACGCAAGAGCGGGGACCCGTACATCACCCACCCGGTCGCCGTGGCCACCATCCTGGCCGAGATGGGCATGACCGGGGCGATCCTTGCCGCCGCGCTGCTGCACGACACCGTCGAGGACACCGACTATTCCCTGGAACAGCTCACCGCCGAGTTCGGGAGCGAGATCGCGAAGCTGGTCGACGGGGTCACCAAGCTGGACAAGGTCCAGTTCGGGGAGGCAGCGCAAGCCGAGACCGTGCGCAAGATGGTCATCGCGATGTCCAAGGACATCCGGGTGCTGCTGATCAAGCTGGCCGACCGCCTGCACAACGCCCGCACCTGGCGCTACGTCTCCCCGGAGTCCAGCGCCAAGAAGGCCCGCGAGACCCTGGAGATCTTCGCCCCGCTGGCCCACCGCCTGGGCATGAACACCGTCAAGTGGGAGCTCGAGGACCTCTCCTTCGCCGCCCTGCACCCCAAGGTCTACGAGGAGATCGTGCGGATGGTGGGGGAGCGCACCCCGGAGCGCGAGAAGTACCTGGCCACGGTGCGCTCCGCCATCTCCGAGGACATCACCGCCGCACGCCTCAAGGCCACCATCAGCGGCCGGCCCAAGCACTACTACTCGATCTACCAGAAGATGATCGTGCGCGGCAAGGACTTCGACGACATCCACGACCTGATGGGCGTGCGGGTCCTGGTTGACACCGTCAAGGACTGCTACGCGGTGCTGGGGCTCATGCATGCGCGCTGGACCCCGCTGCCGGGGCGCTTCAAGGACTACATCGCGCTGCCCAAGTTCAACCTGTACCAGTCGCTGCACACCACCGTGATCGGCCCCGGCGGCA
The DNA here is from genome assembly GCF_003287975.1 of Arthrobacter sp. AQ5-05. Lineage (GTDB taxonomy): Bacteria > Actinomycetota > Actinomycetes > Actinomycetales > Micrococcaceae > Paeniglutamicibacter. Next base: position 97,667 of record NZ_QMKQ01000007.1, on the reverse strand, counting down.
AGCCGGTGGAGATCCAGATCCGCACCCACGACATGCACCAGCGCGCCGAGTACGGCGTGGCGGCGCACTTCAAGTACAAGCACGGCAACGGCGGGGACTCCCGCTCGGTCGAGGAACAGGACATGGACTGGCTGCGCAGCCTCATGGACTGGCAGAAGGAAACTTCCGACTCCAACGAGTTCCTGGATTCCCTGCGCTACGAGATCAACACCGCCGAGGTCTTCGTCTTCACCCCCAAGGGCCAGATCATGTCCCTGCCGGTGGGCTCCACCCCGGTGGACTTCGCCTACTCGGTGCACACCGACGTGGGGCACCGCACCATCGGCGCCCGGGTGAACGGCAAGCTGGTCCCGCTGAACTCGGAACTGCACCACGGCGACATGGTGGAGGTCTTCACCTCCAAGGCCGAGAACGCAGGCCCGTCACAGGACTGGGCCGGCTTCGTCAAGTCCGCGCGCGCGCGGAACAAGATCCGCCAGTGGTTCACCAAGGAACGCCGCGAGGAAGCCATTGAGAAGGGCAAGGAGCAGCTGACCAAGGCGCTGCGGAAGAACAACCTTCCGCTGCAAAAGCTCATGACCCACGACGTGCTCTCCGCCGTCGCCCAGGAGCTGCGCCACCACGACATCTCCGCGCTCTACGCCGCCGTCGGCGACGGACACACCTCCGCCCAGAACGTCATCGAGCACCTCACCGCGCTGGTCGGCGGGGAAAACGGCTCCGTCGCGGAGGTGCTGGAGGAAACCCCCATCTACGCGGTGCCCAGTCGGCCCGCCGACTCCGACGCCGGGGTCATCGTTCCGGGTGCCGGAGAGGTGCTGGCGAAGCTGGCACGCTGCTGCACCCCGGTGCCGCCGGACCCGATCCGCGGCTTTGTCACACGCGGCTCCGGCGTCTCGGTGCACCGCACCGACTGCGTGAACCTCAAGGAGCTCGAGCTGCAGCCCGACCGCCTGGTCGAGGTGCAGTGGGCGCCGACCAAGTCCAGTGTCTTCCTGGTGGAGATCCTGGTCGAGGCCCTTGACCGCAAGTCGCTGCTCTCGGACGTGACCCGGGTGCTCTCGGAGAACCACGTGAACATCCTGGCAGCGAGCGTGTCCACCTCCCGGGACCGGGTGGCCTTCTCCCGCTTTGCCTTCGAGATGGGCGACCCGAAGTACCTCAACCACGTGCTGAATTCCGTGCGGCGCATCGACGGGGTGTACGACGTGTACCGCACCTCCGGGGGAAACCGCCGCACCTAGGGCGGTTTCCCCCCTGCGGGGCGCAGCTGCGGCGGTGCTCAGGCCGCTGCGGGCAGGGGTGCCTCCATCAGCCGGGTGACCGCGCCCAGCGCCCGGCGCCGTCCGGGGCGGCGCACCTGCTCGTTGATCGAATCCAGCATCTGCCGGTACCCGCAGCGCAGGCGCGGCGAGGCGTCGATGGCCGCGAGCACCGGCAGCGATTCACGCCACTCGGAATTGAAGGCGATGTCCATCGCGGTGCGCAGCGGCGAGGTCACCGCCACGCCTCCCACGGTGCAGATCTGCTCTTCGTCAAGCACGCCCTCGCTAAGCCGCAGCAGCATCCGGGCCGTCGGGGCGCACGGCCGGTGGTAGCGCGGGACCACGATGTCCAGTTCGCGCGGCATCGGCGCACAGCCATACACCCATGCGGCGGTGCCCTTGCACAGGGCCCTGCCGGGCAGCAACTGTTCCCCGGCCACCGCGGCGGCCACCTGCGCCCGGGTCACCGGGTTTTCCGGATGCACGGCGGCGATGTAGGCCCCGGGCAGCACCTCCCGCAACGACCCGCGCAGCCGCAGCGCCTGCAGCTCGTTGAGCGTGAACGGCTCGTCGACCAGGACCACCCGCGGGCCCCCGCGGGCCCGGGGCGGAAACTGCGGTGTTGCGGCCGGCGCTGCGGGGATTGGGGCCGGATTGCGGCCAATGTCTGTGCTTTCCATCCCTCCACTCTCACAGGCCACGGTGCCCCAGCGGCAGGGGAGAGGCCCAAATTGTGGATAACTGCGCCCGCGCCCAACACCCAGCGCAGCAAAAAGCGCCGGGCGGTTGCGGTTCTTGCGAACCGCACCCGCCCGGCGCCCGTGCTGCCGTGCGACCTGTTACTGGAAGTCGGCCGAGGACTTCTGCAGGGTCTCGAGCCACAGGCGGCGGGCGTCCAGGGCTTCCTGGGCAGCCTTGATCTTGGACTCCACGCCCTTGGCCTTCGCCTTGGCCAGGTCGTCCTCGAGTCCGGCAATGGCGTCCTCGAGCTGGGTCAGCATCGAGTTCGACCGTGCCTTGGTCTCCGGGTTGGACCGGCGCCACTGGTCGTCTTCCGCCGAACGAACGGCATCCTCGACCTGGCGCAGCGAGGATTCCACGCGCTGCATGTCGGCGCGCGGAACCTTGCCCGCGGACTCCCAGCGGTCGCGGATCGAATCCAGCAGGCGCTTGGCCGTGGCCAGGTCCTTGATCGGCAACAGCGCCTTGGCCTCGAGAAGCAGCGCCTCCTTGACGATGAGGTTCGCGCCGAACTCCTCGTCGATGGCGGCGTTGGCAGAGGAGCGTGCCTCGAAGAACACGTCCTGGGCGGCGCGGAAGCGTGCCCACAGTGCGTCGTCGTCCTTGCGCGAGGCACGCTTGGAGGCCTTCCACTCGTCCATCAGGCGGCGGTATTCACCGGCCGTTGCTCCCCAGTCGGTGGACCGCGAGAGCTCCTCGGCACGGGCGATCAACGCTTCCTTGGCGCTCTTGGCCTCGGCATTGGTGGCATCCAGCTGCGAGAAGTAGGCGCGGCGGTGGCGGTCGAAGGTGGTCCGGGCCCCGCGGAAACGCTTCCAGAGCGAATCCTCGGTGGAACGGCCCAGGCGCACGCCCGACTTCTGTGCTGCCTTCCAGGCATCAAAGAGGTCGTTCATGCGGTTGGAGCCCTGCTTCCACTGCACGGTGGTCGGGTCCAACGCTGCAAGGGCCTCGGCCTCGGCGACGATGGCCTCGCGGGCGGCAAGCTCGGTGGCGCGCAGCTCCTCGCCGGCCTTGCGCTCGACGGCAACCAGTTCGGCGACGGCAGCGCGTGCGGACGCGATGCGGGCCTCAAGGGCCGGGATGTCGCCGACCATGGCGCGTTCGGCCACGGTTGCGGCCAGGTGGTCCAGGGTCTTGTTCATGTCCGAGCTCGGTGCCTTGGCCACAACGCGCTGCTCGAGCAGCATCAGGGAGGAGACGACCTCGTCGTGCTTGCGCACGAAGTAGGCCAGGGCCTCCTCGGCGGTGGCATCGGGGTACTGGCCCACCGGGTGCTCGGTGCCGTCGATGATGACAAACACGTGGCCGTCCTCGGAAACGCGGCTGATCTTCGCGGCTTCCTCCAGCGGGGTGGTGAAGGTCGGGGGAGCTGCAATCGGTGCGGCGGCCTTGGCGGCGTGCCTGCCGGTCGGGCGCGGTGCGCCGGGCGACGGGGCCATGGCGGCCGGGGTCGGCACTGCTGCCGGGCTCGGCACTGCGGCGGGAGTTGCTTCCTCGGCCTTGGCCTCGGTTGCCGCTGTTTCGGCGACCGGCGCCTCTTCGGCTGCGGGCGCTTCGGCCGAGGGTGCCTCGGTTGCCGCTTCGGCCGGCTGCTCGGTGGCTTCGGCGGCCTCGGTTACAGGTGCCGCGTCGGTTGCCGGCGCAACTGGCGCCTTAACCGGCGCCGGGGTGCCTTCGGTTTGCTGCTCCTCGGCCACTGCTGCTGGCTGGAGATTGTCGTCGGATTGCTGACTGGTGGTCACCGCTGAAACTCTTTCGCTAAGGATCGGCCCAGAGACTATGCGCTCAGGACACAACTGTCACCGCCACTTTACCCGCCATGGCCCGCCCACCGGTACTCTGCCGCCCCGATTCGGCGACGCATTCGCGTCGTTTCGCCCTCGGCGCACCGGCACGCCAGTAGACTTGGTTCCCTACGTGCCCGCTGGGCGCGGCACCCGCCTCTGGCGGGCCCGCCGCTGCCAGGGACGTGGCAACCACCATCGCTTTTCCCCTTTCATACAGGAGTACAGACTTCATGGCACGCAAGGCCTCACTATCCGGCTTCCCCGAATGGCTCCCGCAGGAGCGTGCGGTGGAGCAGCATGTACTGGACACGCTGCGTCGGATCTTCGAGCTGCATGGGTTCGCCAACATCGAGACCCGCGCCGTGGAAACCGTCGGGCAGCTGCTGCGCAAGGGCGAGATCGACAAGGAGGTCTACGGCCTTTCCCGCCTGGCAGCCGAGGAGTCGGCCAAGTCCGACCCGAACGCGCTGGCCCTGCACTTCGATCTGACCGTCCCCTTCGCCCGCTATGTGGTCGAAAACGCCGGGCACCTGCCCTTCCCGTTCCGGCGCTACCAGATGCAGAAGGTCTGGCGCGGCGAGCGCCCGCAGGACGGCCGCTTTCGCGAGTTCACGCAGGCCGACATCGACGTGGTGGGAGACGGCACGCTGCCCTTCCGCTACGACGTGGAACTCGCCCTGGTCATCGCCGAGGCCCTGACGGCCCTGCCGATCGGGGATTTCCGCCTGCGCGTGAACAACCGCAAGCTCGCCGAGGGCTTCTACCTTGGCCTGGGCCTGTCCGACACCGCCGGGGTGCTGCGCTCCATCGACAAGCTGGAAAAGATCGGCGCGGAAAAGGTCGCCGAACTGCTGCAGACCGAACTCGGCGCCACCGCCCAGCAGGCCGCGGCGGCCCTGGCCCTGGCGCAGATCTGCACCGACGACACCTCCTTCGTCGAGCAGGTGCGCGCCCTGGGCGTCACCCACCCGCTGATGGAGGAGGGCCTGGACGAGCTCGCCCAGGTCATCGAGGCCGCCGTGCGCCGCGCCCCGGGCAAGGTCGTCGCCGACCTGTCCATCGCCCGCGGCCTGGACTACTACACCGGCACCGTGTACGAGACCGTGCTGGTGGGCCACGAATCGCTGGGCTCGATCTGCTCCGGCGGACGCTACGAGTCGCTGGCATCCACCGGCAAGAAGAACTACCCGGGCGTTGGCCTGTCCATCGGCGTCACCCGGCTGGTTTCGCGGATGCTCGCCGAGGAATCGGCCACCGCCGCACGCACCGTGCCCTCCGCGGTGCTGGTGACCCTGGCCAACGACGACTCCTGGAACGAGGCGCAGGACGTCGCCGCCGCGCTGCGCGCCCGCGGCATCGCCTGCGAGGTCGCCGCCAAGGCGGAGAAGTTCGGCAAGCAGATCAAGTACGCGGACAAGCGCGGCATCCCCTTCGTCTGGTTCACTTCCGAGGACGGCACCCACGAGGTCAAGGACATCCGCAGCGGGGAGCAGGTTTCCGCGGACCCGGCCGGCTGGATGCCCGACGCAGCCGACCTCACAAACCGCGTCACCGCCGCCGGCTAACGGCCAAAACACGCCACCGGATCCCTTCCCGGCGCGCCCCGCACGTGAGTCAGGGCACAACCGCGGGGGTTCCGGTGCCGCGGGTGCACCGCTGCCGGTAAACTCGCACATAGATTCTTCCCTTTTCCGCACCGAAACCCCACGCGCCACCGGCGTCACACAGCCTTCGGGACACCCGCGGAAATTCGCACCTTTGTAGAAAGGAATGCAGTGCTACGCACTCATCAGCTCGGCACCTTGAACGCCGAGCACATCGGAGAAACCGTTACCCTCACCGGTTGGGTGGCACGCCGCCGCGACCACGGCGGGGTCGCCTTCCTTGACCTGCGCGACGCCTCGGGCTTCGCCCAGGTCGTGGTGCGCGAGGAAGAAGTCTTCCACCCGCTGCGCAACGAATTCGTCCTGCAGATCACCGGCAAGGTCGAACGCCGCCCCGAGGGCAACGAGAACCCCGCACTGGCCACCGGGCAGATCGAGGTCATCGCCGAGACCGTGGTGGTGCTGAACACCGCCGCGCCGCTGCCCTTCCAGATCGACGAGCACGTCGAGGTCGGCGAGGAGGCGCGCCTACGCCACCGCTACCTCGACTTGCGCCGCCCCACCCCGAACCGCAACATCCGCCTGCGCTCCGAGGCAAACCGCGTGGCCCGCAACCTGCTGCACGAGGACGGCTACTGCGAGATCGAGACCCCGACGCTGACCCGCTCCACCCCGGAGGGCGCCCGCGACTTCCTGGTTCCGGCACGTCTGGCACCGGGTTCCTGGTACGCGCTGCCGCAGTCCCCGCAGCTGTTCAAGCAGCTTTTGCAGGTCGGCGGGTTCGAGAAGTACTACCAGATCGCCCGCTGCTACCGCGACGAGGACTTCCGCGCCGACCGCCAGCCGGAATTCACCCAGCTGGACATCGAGGCGTCCTTCGTCGAGCAGGATGACATCATCGCCCTGGGCGAAGCCCTGGTGAAGGAATTGTGGAGGCTGATCGACGTCGAGATCCCCACGCCGATCGCCCGCATCACCTACCACGAGGCCATGGCCAAGTACGGTTCGGACAAGCCGGATATGCGCTTCGGCCTCGAGCTGACCGACATGACCGAGTTCTTCAAGGACACCGGCTTCGGTGTCTTCAAGGCCCCGCACGTCGGTGCCGTGGTCATGCCCGGAGGCGCCTCCCAGCCGCGCCGCACCCTGGATGGCTGGCAGGAATTCGCCAAGCAGCGCGGGCACAAGGGACTGGCGTACGTGCTCTACAAGGAGGACGGCGAGCTCGCCGGCCCGGTCGCCAAGAACCTGACCGATGCCGAGCGCGCCGGCCTGGCCGAGGCCACCGGAGCCAAGCCGGGCGACTGCATCTTCTTTGCCGCGGGTGCCAAGAGCGAGGCCCGTGCCCTGCTCGGTGCCGCCCGCGTGGAAATCGGCCACCGCACCGGCTTGATCAAGGACGGCGACTGGGCCTTCGTGTGGGTCGTCGACGCACCGATGTTCGAGCCCGCCGCCGCGGCGGTAGCCTCGGGCGACGTGGCCGTGGGCACCGGCGCATGGACCGCCGTGCACCACGCGTTCACCTCCCCGAAGCCCGAATTCATGGACACCTTCGACACGGATCCGGAAAATGCGCTGGCCTACGCCTACGACATCGTGTGCAACGGCAACGAAATCGGTGGCGGCTCGATCCGTATCCACCAGGCCGAGCTGCAGCAGCGCGTGTTCAAGATGATGGGCATCGACGAGGAAGCCGCCCAGGAGAAGTTCGGCTTCCTGCTCGAGGGCTTCAAGTACGGCGCCCCGCCGCACGGAGGCATCGCCTTCGGCTGGGACCGCGTGCTGCAGCTGCTCACCGGCTCGGACTCGATCCGCGACGTCATCGCCTTCCCGAAGACCGGCGGCGGCTTCGACCCGCTGACCAGTGCCCCGGCGCCGATCACCGCGCAGCAGCGCAAGGAAGCCGGAGTCGACTCGAAGCCCGAGCCCAAGAAGGCCGAGTCCAACGAGCCGGCCACTGCCGACGCGAAGTAGTTCCACCCACCGCCTTCGGGCGGTTTCATGGGGGCGTCCACCATTCCCGGTGGGCGCCCCCATGTGCATGTCCGGTGCCAAGTCCCATGTGCCGGCCCGAGGGGCCCCGCCCAAGTCTTGGTCCGGGGGAGCTGGGAGGGGACGCGCGCACCGGCGCCATCCTGCAACAGCCTTGCGTCCGCTGTGTCGCTGGCCCGCCCGCCGGGAACCGACCCAGGGCTGGGCCTGTCGGCAGGTAGGTCGCGGCCGCCGGGATTCGGGCGCGTGGCGTTGGCCACAAACCGATCGTAGAAAAACTTCGCCAAATGTGCACAACCTTGGTATTGTTTTATATCTAGATCGATTTTTGACTTAGTCCGGATTTTCGCGACGTGCGTTCCCCACGATACGCACCCTTCAGGGAAGGCCACGACATCACGACCCCAAACCAGCCGCACGGCGGCCACCCGACGTCCCGCCCGGGCCACCGGCGCCTCCCGGAAACGGGGGAGCGGCCATGCTAGGGGGCGGCAAGGAATTCCCCGGCACCTGGCAACGCGCGCTGCTGCCGCTGAGCCTGCTCGACGCGCTGGAGGCGGGCCCCAACCACGGCTACGCCCTCGGCCAGATCCTGGAGGCCCGCGGGTTCTCGCCCATCAAGGGCGCCACGCTCTACCCTGCCCTGGTCAAGCTTGAGGCCGCCGGGTACATGGAGAGCACCTGGGAGGACGGCGACGGGGCACCGGGGCGCAAGGTCTACACGCTCACCGGAACCGGCCGCGGCCACCTGGCATCCCAGCGCGAGCTCTGGGCCTTCTTCCAGGAAGCGGTGCTGCGCGCATGATCCGGCCAACCCGCCCGGGATCCACGACGGGATCCGGAAAAAACGCAGGAATCGACGATGGAGGACCGGCATGAGCGCAACGCACGGCAACGACACCGCTTGGGGCGCAGAGGTCGAGCTCTGGCCCGAATCCCAGCGCGACTGGGCCAACCTCGCAGCGGGAGCCATGTTCTTCGCCGATGCACCGGAGGCCGCCATCACCAAGGAGCTGGCGCTGGTGCGCGAGTCCATGGCCTCCAGCGGGCAAGGCGCCGAAGAGCTCTTCGGCGGCCCCGTCGACTACGGGCGTGGCGTGGGTCGGCGCAACCGCGCCGCGACCCAGGTGCTGGAAGGCGCCCTGCCCTTCCGCAATGCCGCCGGTGCATTCACGGCCCTGCTCGCCGGCCTGGGAATGCTGCTGGTGGTGCTCGGGATCTGGACCGGATTCGCCGACGGCTGGGGCGAAGACAGCTTCGCGGGCCCGGTCCTGCTGCTCTTCCCCTTGCTCTTCGTGCTCACGGCCATCGGGGTCTGGGGTTGGCTGCTGCGCACCCGCGGAAACCTGCGGGCGCCGTGGGCGATCTGGGCGGGAGTCCTGGCCGGGGTCGCCGGAACCATCGCGTTGATGGTGTTCCTGGGCGGTTTCGAGCCGGAGGGACCGCCCAACTGGGCGATGCCGATCGCTGGCCTGGTCCTCGGGGCCATCGGGTTCAAGCTGCCCCAGGGCAAGGACCGGGAGCTGGTCGACGATGCCGTCTGGGATGACGAGCGGTACTTCACCCGCGCCTCAAACCTGCTCCGCGGCCGCTACCTCTTCACCCGCGACCAAGCCGCGCGGGCCCTGGCCGAGGCCAGGGGACACCGCGCCCAATCCACCTCCGGGACCGCCTCGGAGGAGTTCGGCAACGTTGAGCTTTTTGCCGCGCAGCTTGCCGCGGCCGAACGCACGGTCCCCAAGCGCGGAATCCTGTTGCGCCGTGCCGGATTCAGCCTGATTGTTGCGTTTTTCGGGTTCACCATCGGTGCCGCCTACCTCGAGGGCCCGGTCACCGCCTGGCTTCTCATCCAGTCCGCGATGTGGCTTTGCCTGGCCGTCATGGTGGTGTTTTCCTGGCGCCCGACCCGGATCAATGCCGAAGCCACCGCGCGCCAGCACGAACGCCGCGCCGATGCCCGCACCCTGGCCGGCAACGACGAGGACTGATCGTTTGCCAACGGGTCGCCCGGCGAAACCTAGCCCGGCAGCTCGTCGGTGTCGACGATGAGCGTGTACGGACCCGAGTTCACCAGCGACAGCTCCATCATCGCCCCGAACACGCCCGACTCCACGTGCGCACCCAGCGCGCGCAGCTGCGCCATGAACTCCTCATATAGCGGCTCGCTCACCGCGCCCGGAGCCGCATTCGTCCATCCCGGCCGGCGCCCCTTGCGCACATCCCCGTAGAGCGTGAACTGGCTGACCACCAGCAGCGGGGCGGCCAGGTCCTCGCACGACTTCTCGCCCTCGAGCATCCGCAGCCGCCACACCTTCGCGGCCAGCTTCGCCGCCAGTGCCGGGGAGTCGCCATGGGTCACGCCCAGCAACACCACCAGGCCGGGCCCGTCGATCTTCCCGACGACCGATCCCTCGACCTCGACCGAGGCCCGGGAAACCACCTGCAACACTGCCTTCATGCATCCACCTTTGCTTCTTCACGTCTTTTGGTTCTTCACGTCAGGGCCCGCCACGGCGGCACCATGTGCCACCCGCTCGAGCACGGACGTATCGACTCTACCGATTCGCGCCCCCGTCCACCCATTTGAGACCGGCCTGGGGACACCCGCCCACTTCCCCGCACAATTGGCGCCTTTCGGAGGCGGAAGCACCCCCCAAGGCGCAGACTCGTGCACATGGGCACATCACTATCCGCGCCCCGGACAGGGCAGATGGGCACCGCGGAACTTGGCCAGCAACTGGCCGCCGCGGCTCTTGCCCTGTCCGCCGCCACCGGGCAGCTGGCCTTGGTGCCGCTGGATGCAGCCGCGGCCGCGGCCATGATGGGCCTGGTTGAGCGCAGCCACCGGGCCATCGCCTACGCCCAACTGCTCATCACCCGGCGAGCCGACGCGGCCGAGGTCCACCGGCTGGACCCGGTCACCGCCCAGCACATCGACCAACTCGTCGCGCAGCCCGGCCCGTTGGCCGACGGAACCGCGGGCATCCCAGCCGGGGAACTGCGCCAGGGCATGGCCCCGCATCGCAACACCCAGGCCTACATGCAGGCCCACTTGCACATTTCCACCAGCGAAGCCCGCCGACGGATCAACGGATCCAAGCTCTTGGTAGCCTCGCCCGCTGCGGGCAGCGACGAAGCACCACCGGCCCCCAGCTACCCGATCCTCGCCAAGGCGGCATCCGACGGAAGCGCGGACGTCGCCAACCTCGCCTCGATGGCAGGGCAGCTCGAGTCCATGCAGCCACGCATCAAGACCCGGCCCGACGCCGAAAACGTGAACACCGCCATCGAGGGCTCCCTGGCCCACGAAGCCAGGACCGGAGACCCGAAGACCTGCGGCCAGGCACTGCGTGACTGGGGCGGCTTCCTGGCCGAAAACGGCACACCCATCAGCGACGAGGAAATCCGTGCCCGGCGCGGATTGTTCTACCGCGGCTTCCGCGACGGCAGTGACGAGTACCTGCTGCGCTGCGACCCCGAGGACTCCGAGGTGCTCTTCTCCTTCTGCGAGGCTTGGACCAATCCACGCTCGACGAAGTCCCCACCGTTCTCCGCCTCCACCACCCATCGGCCCCCGTCCGGCGGGTTCCCGACCATGCCGAGCGTGCCGACCGGCCCCGTCGACGGCCAAGATCCGGCAGGCGATCCCCGGCCCGAAGCAGGCCAGGAGCAGTGTCCCGAGGAGCTGGATCCCGACACCAGCGACGGAACCCCGTCCAAGGTTCCCGCAAACCCGGACCCGGACCCGGCGACGGAAGCCCCGCCGAGCGCAGCCGCCGGTGAAGGCACCACAGGCGAAACCCGGCAGCCAGGGACCTTCTACCCTTCGCCCTCCGGAACTCCGACCTTTTCCCCGGCCGGGACCCCCGCCCCGGAATGGGCCACGCCAGCGGGTGCCAGTGGCTCACAAATTCCGCTCAGCGAGTTCGCCTGCGGCCTGCCTCCGGACGGTTCGGGCCTGGAACAGCTCACCAGCCAAGATCCACGCACCAGCCCCCAGATATTGCTCGATGCGCTGATCGCTGCATGTGCAGGGGCCATGAACGGAACCGACATCGCCGCATCCGGCGGGATGCGCGTGAAGATCGGTGTGCTGATCGGCTACCGCAGCCTGCTCGGGCAATGCGAGGAAGCCGGACTGACCGACCACAACCGGCCCATCTCAGCGGCCAACGTCCGGAGGCTCGCCTGCAACGGAGACATCCTGCCGGCGGTCATGGGAGACGAAGGCGCCGTCCTGGACCTGGGCCGCGAGCTCCGCGGCTTCACCAGGGCCCAGCGCCGGGCCATCGCCATCCGTGATCGCGGCTGCATCATCCCCGGGTGCAAGCATCCGGCGTCCATGTCCGAATGCCACCATGTGATTCCCTGGAGCGAAGGCGGCCCAACAAGCGTGGAAAATTCGGCAATGCTCTGTGAGTACCATCATTTGCAGGTGCATGCCGGGCTGATCAAACTCAGATCGATCAATGGCGTGCCGTACGTCGTTGAAATAGCCGGTCAGCCACACGGCGCACCGCAACGAAACCTTTACTGGCACCCCGAGCTGCGCACCGCAGGCTACCAAGCGCCGCTCTTCGAGGTGGCGCCAGGAACACGCCGTTGCTAGAACCAGCCCGCAGTCCCACACCAAGCTCCCGGGTGCTGTCTTCCCGCCGGCGGGGTCGCCCCCATGCCCCAACGGCTCGACACCACGACAGCACCCGGGCCACCATCATTCCGGCCGCGCTCCGATGACCCGACCCGCGGGTGAACCGCCGAGACACGGGCCCGCAGTACTGGCACGCCGAGACGGTGTCCGGGCGCGTCGGCGAAGCGGCAAACTACCGCGTCGGCAACACTGGAAGCAGGCACCCGGATGCTCAACTAGGCTGGGGGAGTGAACGATCTGCTCAGTGCCTTGGGTGACGACGAGGAAAACGACGAAGAACATGTGCGTCCGCGCGCACCCCTGGCCGTGCGCATGCGCCCCCGCTCGGTCGAGGAGCTCGTCGGCCAGCAACACCTGCTCAAGGCGGGGTCGCCGCTGCGGCAACTGGCCGGCATCGACGGGCCGGGCCCGTCCGGCCCCTCCAGCATCATCCTCTGGGGCCCTCCCGGCACCGGAAAGACAACCATCGCCCACGTGATCGCCCGGTCCCCGGGCCGCCGCTTCGTGGAGCTCAGCGCCATCACCGCCGGCGTCAAGGACGTCCGCCGCGTCATGGACCAGGCGCTCGAGGATCGCGACCTGCGCGGCTTCACCACCGTGCTCTTCCTCGACGAGATCCACCGCTTCAACAAGGCACAGCAGGACGCGCTGCTTCCCGGGGTGGAGAACCGCTGGGTCGTGCTGGTCGCCGCCACCACGGAAAACCCGTCCTTCTCGGTCGTCTCCCCGTTGCTTTCGCGCTCCCTGCTCCTGACGCTGCGTCCCCTGGAAGAGGGAGACATCGCCGCGCTGATCACCCGCGCCCTTGCCGACGTGCGCGGCTTCAACGACGAGCTGGTCCTGGACCCGGGCGCCCTGGACCACCTCGTACGGATGGCCGGGGGCGATGCCCGCCGCGCGCTGACGGCCCTGGAAGCGGCGGCAGGCGTGGCCTGGAGCGCCGCCGAGGCCCACGGACTGCTGGCCAAGCGCGCCAAATTGCTGCAGGCCGCCCGCACGGAAGACACAGCGGAAGTCCCTGCCGAGGACACGGTCGATATGCCGGCCCCGGCTCCACCCGAGGCCCGGTCCGACGAGGATCCCGCGGACGGAGAAGCCGCCGAACCCGCGGACGCAGTCCCACCTGCCGCGGCCCCGGACACCGGCGCAACCCAGGACAGCGATGCTGTCGATGACGACGCCGACGGCACCGGTGCGCTGACTCGCACCGGCCAGATCGTCATCACCATCGAGCACACCGAGCGCGCGATGGATGCCGCGGTCCAGCGCTACGACAAGGCAGGCGACCAGCACTACGACATCATCAGTGCCTTCATCAAGTCGGTCCGCGGTTCCGACGTGGACGCCGCACTGCATTACCTTGCCAAGATGCTGGAGGCCGGCGAGGACCCGCGCTTCATCGCCCGGCGCATCATGATCAGCGCCTCCGAAGACATCGGCATGGCCGATCCCACCGCACTGCAAACCGCCGTGGCCGCCGCCCAGGCGGTGCAGCTGATCGGCATGCCCGAAGCCCGGCTCATTCTGGGACACGCCGTGGTGCACCTGGCCACCGCGCCCAAATCCAACGCCGCCTACAACGCCATCAACGCCGCGGTGGCCGACGTCAGGGCCGGCCGCGGCAGGGGCGTGCCCAAGCACCTGCGCGACGCCCACTACGCCGGCGCCCAGCAGCTGGGCCACGGCAAGGGGTACATCTATTCGCACGATGCACCGCACTCGGTGGCCACCCAGCAGTACGCGCCGGACGACCTGCTGGGTGTGGACTACTACAAGCCCACCGCCAACGGCGCAGAGCGCGGGATCGGCGAACGCGTCGAACGCATTCGCGGCATCATCCGGGCCAAGGACCGCCGACGCCCGTAATCCGCCGCGAAGACGACGCATCCCACGTGGCAGGCCGCCACCGGGCGTGCACTTTGGGTTTGTGTGCGGTGGTAGGATTGATCCTTGGCTGGCAAGCTGCCCAACCGCAAACCGTCCGGAACCTCGGTTCCGGACGGTGCGCACCGTGGCAGTTGTAGTGACTAGGGATGCGGTTTCCCACAACTCTCCATCATGGAGGCCAGACCCAATAACAGCCGCTCACAAAAGATAAGGACACTCGTGGCTAACAACACTCGTGCCCGCCGCAAGGTTCGCCTCTCGCGAGCCCTCGGCCTTGCTCTGACCCCCAAAGCTGAAAAGTACATGGAGCGTCGTCCGTACGGTCCCGGCCAGCACGGCCGTGCCCGCAAGAAGCAGGACAGCGACTACGCAGTGCGTCTGCGCGAAAAGCAGCGTCTGCGCGCCCAGTACGGCATCCGCGAAGCACAGATGACCCGTGCCTTCGAGGAAGCCAAGCGCACCGCAGGCCAGACCGGTGAAAACCTGGTTGCCCTGCTGGAAATGCGTCTGGATGCCCTGGTTCTGCGTGCAGGCTTCGCCCGCACCATCGCCCAGGCCCGCCAGCTGGTTGTGCACCGCCACATCATGGTCAACGGTGCCCGCGTGGACCGTCCCTCTTTCCGCGTGTCCGAGGGTCAGCTGATCCACGTTCACGAGCGTAGCGAAAAGATGGGCCCGTTCCAGATCGCCGCTGCAGGCGCCCACCGCGATGTTCTCCCCGCCGTTCCGGCCTACCTGGACGTCAAGCTCGAGGCCCTTCAGGCCAAGCTCGTCCGCAAGCCGAAGCGCTCCGAGGTTCCCGTAACCTGCGAAGAGAACCTCGTCGTCGAGTACTACGCACGCTAAATTCACCGGGTTCACACCCAACGAATGCAGTTTGCAACACGAAGCCCGTGGCCCTGCGCCGCGGGCTTCGTGTTATCCAAGACGTTTCGGTTCCGTGCTACCGCCAACCATTCGGTAAGGTGGAAAAGCACACGTCACCAACGGTAGAGGAAAAGCACATGACAGGGTCGGATATCGCCGGACTGATTGCGGCAGGCGTCTTCGCCGTACTGGTGGCCTTGCTCGCCATCCCCATCTGGAAGCTCGGAAAGGTGTTCGACGAGCTGCGCGCCGCCGTGCGGGAAGTGTCCGACGGCACCACCCCGTTGCTTTCCGAGGTCACCAACACCGTGGCCACCACCAATGACCAGCTGCGCAAGGTCGATGGCATCACCTCGCACGTCTCCGATGCGTCCGCCAACATCAGCGCGCTGTCCTCGTTGACCGCGGCCACCGTCGGCCGTCCCTTGATCAAGGTCGCCGCCTTCTCCGCCGGGGTCCGTTCGGCCCTTGGCACCAGGCCGACCGGCAAGGGCCGACGCTCGCGCTGACCAGCACCGAGGCATCACCGCGCCTGCCGCCCCGGAACCATCCACCCGTTCACATCGGGCAGCGGAGCCGGCCGGCAACCGTCAAATGCCGTGCAGCGCACGATCCACCATCCACGAAACGAGGAAACCGCAGATGAAGAAACTATTCTGGGTCGGCATCGGTATCGGCGTAGGCGTCCTGGCCGCCCGCAAGCTTTCCGCAGCCAGGGACCTTGCCAGCGCGGACGGACTGAACCGCACCGTGGGACGCATGAGCGATTCGCTGCACGAAGTGGCCGAGGCCTTCCGCACCGGCATGAATGAACGCGAAACGGAATTGCGCCAGGCCCTGGGCCTGGATGAAACAACCGGCGCAAGCCACCACTAAACTTATTGTCGTGGAACTCCGGCGCCCGCCGCCATGGCGGACCCGGCAGCATGCCGTTCCCCGGCCAACCGGCCACGGGGGAAGCGGACATGGAAGCCACACCCAAGCACAGCGCCCGTAAGCACGAAGGGATCGAAGAGGAACGATGAAATCGCAGGAAATTGCACGCCGGTGGATCGACTACTTTGAGTCGAAGGGCCACACCGCGGTTCCCAGCGCCTCGCTGGTCTCCTCCGACCCGTCGTTGCTGTTCACCGTCGCCGGCATGGTGCCGTTCATTCCGTACCTGACCGCACGCGAAGAACCACCGTACAACCGCGCCACCTCCGTCCAGAAGTGCATCCGCACCGGCGACATCGATGAAGTCGGCAAGACCGTGCGCCACGGCACCTTCTTCCAGATGGCCGGCAACTTCTCCTTCGGCGACTACTTCAAGGAAGGCGCCATCTCCTATGCCTGGGAGCTGCTGACCAGCTCCCTGGAGGACGGCGGTTACGGCCTGGACCCGGAAAAGCTGTGGATCACGGTCTTCCACGAGGACACCGAGGCACTGGAGATATGGCGCGACAAGATCGGCATCCCGGCCGAGCGCATCCAGAAGATGGGCATGGAGGACAACTACTGGTCCACCGGCCAGCCCGGCCCGGCCGGCCCCTGCTCGGAGATCTTCTACGACCGCGGACCGGAGTACGGCATCGAGGGCGGCCCGGAGGCGGACGACACCCGTTACATCGAAATCTGGAACCTCGTGTTCATGCAGTACCAGCGCGGCGAGGGCACCGGCAAGGACAGCTTCGAGATCCTGGGCGAACTGCCCAAGAAGAACATCGACACCGGCCTCGGACTTGAGCGCCTGGCCATGATCCTGCAGGGCGTCGAGAACATGTACGAGACCGACCAGGTCCGTCCCGTGCTCGACAAGGCGGCGGAGCTGGCCGGCAAGGCCTACACCTCCACCGAGGACCCGAAGGACCCGAACCACGCGGACGACGTGCGCATGCGCATGGTCGCCGACCATATCCGCTCCTCGCTGATGCTGATCTCCGACGGCGTCTCCCCTGGCAACGAGGGCCGCGGCTACGTGCTGCGCCGCCTGATCCGCCGCGCCGTGCGCGCCATGCGCCTGATGGGCGTGGAAACCGCGGTGCTGCCCGAGCTGCTGCCGGCCTCCCGCGACGCCATGAAGGGCGTCTACCCGATCGTCGAAACCGACTTCGAGCGCATCGCCCGCATCGCCTACGCCGAGGAGCGCGCCTTCCTGCGCACCATCGCATCGGGTACCACCCGCCTGGAAGAAGCACTGAAGGTCTCCAAGTCCAAGGGCGGTTCGCTCTCGGGCGAGGACGCCTTCGCACTGCACGACACCTTCGGCTTCCCGATCGACCTGACCCTGGAAATCGCCGCCGAGGCCGGCCTGGCCGTCGACGAAACCAAGTTCCGCGAGCTGATGAACGAGCAGCGCACCCGCGCGCAGAAGGACGCCAAGGCCAAGAAGGCCGGACACGCGGACCTGACCGTCTTCACCCAGCTGCACGAGCGCGGCGACGTCATCTTCACCGGCTACGAGGAACTCACCAGCGAATCCACCGTGCGCGGCATCGTGCACAATGGTTCATTGGTCGAGGTGGCCGAACAGGGCCAACAGATCGAACTGGTCCTCAACGAGACCCCGTTCTACGCCGAGGCCGGCGGACAGGCCGGCGACGTCGGACTGATCACCGGCGACGGCTTCGTGCTCGAGGTCCTGGACGTCCAGGCCCCGATCCGCGGGCTGAACGTCCACCAGGCAATCGTGCGCGAGGGCGAACTGCCCGCCGGCGCCTCGGTGCTTGCCGAGGTCGACCGCACCCGCCGCCACTCCGGGGAACAGGCGCACTCCGCCACCCACCTGGTCCACGCGGCGCTGCACGAGATCCTGGGCCCCGATGCCCTGCAGTCCGGCTCCTTCAACAAGGCCGGCTACCTGCGCTTCGACTTCTCCTGGTCCGAGGCCCTGTCGGCCGCGGCCCGCAATGAGATCGAAGAGGTCGTGAACCTGGCCATCCGCAACAACCACCAGGTGCGCACCAACGTCATGCCGCTGGCCGAGGCCCGCGCCGCCGGCGCCATGAGCCTGTTCGGCGAGAAGTACGGCAACACCGTGCGGATGGTCGAGATCAACGACGCCTGGAGCCGCGAGCTCTGCGGCGGCACCCACGTGGCCGCCACCGCACAAATCGGCTCGCTGACCCTGCTGGGCGAAGCCTCCGTGGGCTCGGGCAACCGCCGCGTGGAGGCCCTGGTCGGCATGGAGGCCTTCCGCCACGGTGCCGCCGAACGTGCACTGGTTTCGGATCTCTCGGCGATGTTCAAGGTCCCTGCCGCACAGCTGAACGAACGCATTTCCGACACCGTCGCGAAGCTGCGCCACGCCGAAAAGGAAATCGAGAAGCTGCGGGGGGCCCAACTGGCCGCCCAGGCCGGTGCCCTGGCGGCAAAGTCCGCCACGGTCAACGGCATCAAGGTCCTGGCGCACGACGTCGGCGAGGTTCCCTCGGCCGAAGCGCTGCGCACCTTGGCCCTTGACCTGCGCGACCGCCTCGGCTCGGAGGCATCCACCGTTGCCCTCACCGGAGCGTCCAACGGACGCCCGCTGGTGCTGGTTGCAACCAACGAGGAAGCCCGCGCCAAGGGCGCCAAGGCCGGGGCGCTGGTGCGCACCGCCGCGAAGATCCTTGGCGGCGGCGGCGGCGGCAAGGACGATGTGGCACAGGGCGGCGGCCAGGATGTCTCCAGGACCGCCGAGGCCCTGGAAGCCATGGTCCGCTCGATCCGGGAACTGTCATAACCTCGGCGCCAGGTGAAACCGCACATTCCGGGGTTGCCGGGGTGCTGCTGGGCGTCGACGTGGGCATGGCCCGCGTCGGCGTCGCGGCGTCAGACCGCAACGGGGTGCTGGCCACCCCCGTCAAGACGCTCAAGCGCGACCTGAAGAAGTCCAGCGACATTTCGGCTCTGGTCAAGCTGGCCGCCGAGCGCGAGGTCGCCCAGATCTTTGTCGGGCTGCCACGGTCGATGTCCGGCGGGGAAACGGCCTCCACCACCATGGCCCGCGATTATGCACGCGACTTGGCTAACGCCCTGTCCCGAGCCCACGTGGTCGCGGAAGTCAGGTTGGTCGATGAGCGCCTGACCACCGTCAGTGCGCACCGTGCACTGCACGAAGCCGGTCTGGACGGGCGCAAGCACCGGGCGGTGGTCGACCAGGTCGCCGCCGTGGAGATTCTCCAGCAAGTGCTTGAAATGCGCCGCCACGGGCAGCACTCGCCCGGGCAGCTTGCCGACGGCCGAACCCTCGGGCCGGGCGATGGCAGCTGAACCGGGACAAACCAGCGGAGCCGACCGGGGGAGCGCACGCCGCGCTGCCCCCGGGGTGCTGCCCGCAGACCCCGCTTTGGGTTACGATCGCATAACATCTCATTCGGCTGAAGACACGGGCCTGCGTCGCCCCTCGGCTACTACGTTGCCTGCGGGCAAGGGAGAAAACCGCATGACACACGAATCGTCCAACGATTCTCCGCGCCACGAACCCGGGATTTCACCCCGGCGTGCCGCCCGCGCCGCGCGCGAAAACGCCGAGCGCCAACGCGCCGCGGCCCAGGCTCCGGCCGCGGGGGATCCGTCCGCCGACCCCGACCCCGCGGCGGCAACCGCTCCCGGCGGCAACCCCGCCGGTGACCCACTGCCCGCACGCCACGGCACGGCCCACCACCATGCCGCGCCCGCCCCGGGGCACCAAGCCCCGGCCGACGCCGCGACGGCGTCCCAAGAGAGCAACCTGGAGTTGCCGGCCGCCACCGCAGCCAGCGAAGAGGCCGCAAGGGCAGCAGTGGCAGCCCAGGTCCTTGCGGAGGAACGAGCCCGGACCGCGGCCTCGGAACGCACCAAGGCGTTGGACGCCGCGCAACGGGCACGGACCCAAAGCGCGCAGCGGGCACGCAAGGAAGCCATCGAGGCCCAGCGCGCCGCCGCCGAGCGCGTGCGCCAGACCCTGCGGGCCAACGCCGCACCGTTGCGTGACAGGTCCGCCGCGGCCCGAAGCGCCATCACCCCCGATTCATCGCGCGCCGCGCCGTCCACCGGCAAGCCCGTCGTCCCGGCCCCCGGCGCATCGGCCGCCGCCGGCCCGTTCGACCAGGACGCGTCGCGGCACCGTACCGGCGCCACCGAGGCGGTAGCGGATCCCGCGGCATCCCAGGCCCAGGCATTGTCCACGCCCGGCGCCCAGGGGCCCCCCGCCCGCCCGGCCACCCCGCCGACCGTGCAGAAGCAGGAGACCCGGGAGGCGCGCCAGGAGCAGACCGACGCAGCCGGTTCCGCCTACCCGGCCCGCGGCCCCGAAGGCCTGCAGGTCCCGGGCGACAACGGCGCAGGTGTTGAAATGCGGCAGGTGGGCCACGAGGACCCCCGTGCCTACCCCGAGGCATCCGCGGCGGCACACGGCAGGGGAAACGACGACACAGACCAACACGTCATCGATCCCCACCACGTTGGCCATCAAGACGCCGACCACTACGACGCGGGCCACCGGGACGTCAGGTACCCCGACGTCGAACACCTGCCCGCGGCCCCCTACGACGGCACCGGCGGCTACACGGTGGAACCCGACGAGTCGCTGGAACGCGAAAACCTGTTCCTGACCACCATGGCCGCCGACCCGAAGGCCCGCAAGACCCGCCGCCGCCGCCGAAACTGGGTGGTGCTGGCGGTGCTGCTGGGATTCTGCGCCGTCATCTTCGGCGTTGTTCTCTTCCTGCAGGGGCTCATGGAACGCCTGAACCCCCATGACTTCCCGGCGCCCGGCGGCGCGGCCGTCTCCTTCGAGGTCAAGTCCGGCTGGGGCCCGAAGCAAATCGGGCGAGAACTGGAAAACCGGGACATCGTCGCCAGCGACAAGCTCTTCCTCGAAGCAATCCAACTGGTGGATGCCGAAAACCGCGAAATCCACCCCGGAACCTACGACCTGCGCCAGGAGATGCCGGCCCTGGATGCCGCCACGATCCTGATCGGCGAACCCGCCGCCAAGGTCTCCTACGTGGCCATCAAGCAAAACACCCGCCTGTCCGGCGTGCTCGAGGAAATCTCCAAGTCCACCGGCCTGAAACTCGAGGACCTCCAGGGCCTGTCCGAGGATCCCAAGGCCTTCGGCATCAATTCCGGGGCCCCAAACCTCGAGGGCTACCTGCACCCGGGCGAATACCGCTTCCCGCTGGACGCCGACGCCAAGACGGTGCTCAAGGCCATGGTCGATGCCACCGCCAAGACGCTGAAGGCCAACGGCATCACCGACCCGGGGCAGCAATACCACGTGCTCAAGATCGCCTCGATCCTGCAGGCCGAAGCCCGCAAGGACGACTACGCCACCGTGGCCGGGGCGCTGGAAAACCGCCTGCACCCAAACAACACCGAGACCAACGGCCTGCTGCAGGTCGACTCGGCCGTGATCTACGGGCTGGACCGCTACACCCTGCAGATCAGCGGGGCGGAGAAGGTCGACGCGAGCAACCCGTACAACACCTACGTGCACAAGGGGCTCCCGCCGACCCCCATCGGTTCCCCGGGGGACCCGGCCATCAAGGCCGCGGCCAACCCGACGCCCAACGACTACTACTACTGGGTCACCGTGAACACCAACACCGGGGAAACGAAGTTCGCCAGGACCTACGCCGAACACCGCGTGTACCAGAACGAATTCCGTTCCTGGTGCGCCGCCAACACGGACGTGTGCAAGTGACCGGGGCCCGCCGCGCGGCGGTGCTCGGCCACCCGATCTCCCATTCACGTTCCCCGCTGCTGCACTCGAGCGCCTACCGCGCCCTGGGCGTGGACATCGAATACACCGCGATCGACACCCTCCCCGGGCAGGCCGCGGCCTTCGCCCAGCGCCTGCGCACCGAACCGGGCTGGGTCGGGGTCTCGGTGACCATGCCGATGAAGGACGCGCTGATCCCGCACCTGGACGAACTTTCCGAGCGCGTGCAGCGGCTCGGGGCACTGAACACCGTGGTGGTCCAGCATCGTGACGGGGCCGTGCACCTGTACGGGCACAACACCGACGTCGACGGGATCGTCGGGGCGATGGCCGGTGTGCTTCCCGCGCGCCGCCACGGCGACACGCCGGGCCCCGCGCGCCGTGCCGCGATCCTGGGTGCCGGGAACACCGCGCTGGCCGCGCTGGAGGCCTGCGCCGAGCTCGGGCACACCCAGGTGGACCTGGTGGTGCGCAACCCGCAGCGCGCCGCCGCCGCCCTGGACCTGGCGCAATCCCTGGGGCTGGGATGCGAAGCGATCGACAGCACCGTCGCCGGGCAGCGGCTGGCGCACTACGAGGCGGTCATCTCCACGCTCCCGGCGCACGCCGCCGACGTCCTGGTTGCCCCGCTGGGTCTGGACCCGGAACGAGGCCCGGTGCCCGGCGCCCTGGCCCCCGGCGCCGTGCTGCTGGATGTCGCCTACGACCCGTGGCCCTCGGTGCTCGCCACCGCCTGGGAGCGCGCCGGCGGCACCGTCGTCTGCGGGCTGTCGATGCTGCTCTACCAGGGAGTGGAGCAGGTCAAGCTCTTTTCCGGTGTCCAGCATGCGGACTGGAACCACGTCACAAATGTGATGTGCGACGCAGTGGGGCTGTCCCGGCCCTGATCACGGCCCCGGGACATGGCAAGATGGAGGGCATGTTGCGTTGGTTGACGGCGGGCGAATCACACGGCCCCGCATTGGTTGGAATTATCGAGGGACTGCCCGCGGGCATTGCCATCTCTTCACAGGATGTGCGCGATGCCCTGGCACGCCGCCGCCTCGGCTATGGCCGCGGCGCGAGGATGAAGTTCGAGCAGGATGCGGTGTCCTTCATCGGCGGCGTCCGCCACGGGCTCACCCAGGGCGGCCCGGTGGCCATCGAGGTCGGCAACACCGAATGGCCCAAGTGGGAAAAGGTCATGAATCCCGACGCCGTGGACCCCGAGGAACTGGCATCGATGGCGCGCAACGCGCCGCTTACCCGACCGAGGCCCGGTCACGCCGATTTCACCGGCATGCAGAAATACGGGTTCGACGACGCCCGCCCGGTCCTTGAGCGCGCGTCCGCCCGCGAAACGGCCGCCCGCGTCGCCCTGGGCTCGGTGGCAGCAAACTTCCTGGCCCAGCTCGGCGTCCAGCTGGTGTCCCACACCGTCTCGGTCGGCACCGTTGCCTCCCCGGAGAATTCCGCGCTGCCCACCGCCGCCGACGTGCGTGCCCTTGATGCCGACCCGCTGCGCTGCTTCGACTCCGAGACCTCCGCGGCCATGGTCGCCGAGGTCGACGCCGCCCACAAGGAGGGCGAAACCCTCGGCGGCATCGTCGAGGTGCTGGCCTACAACCTTCCCCCCGGGTTGGGCTCCTACGTGCACTGGGACCGCCGGCTCGACGCGCGCCTGGCCGGTGCGCTGATGGGCATCCAGGCCATCAAGGGCGTGGAGGTGGGAGATGGCTTCCTTACCGCCTCGCGCCGCGGTTCGGCCGCGCACGACGAGATCGTGCGCGGCGAAGACGGGGTCATCGACCGCTCCGGCAACAAGGCCGGCGGCATCGAGGGCGGCATGAGCATCGGGGACGTGCTGCGCGTGCGCGCGGCCATGAAGCCGATCGCCACCGTCCCGCGCGCGCTGCGCACCATCGACACCGCCACCGGCGAAGAGACCACCGCGCACCACCAGCGCTCGGACGTCTGTGCGGTCCCGGCCGCCGGCGTCGTCGCCGAGGCCATGGTCGCCCTGGTGCTGGCCCAGGCCATGCTGGAGAAGTTCGGCGGCGACTCGATCACCGAGGTCAAGCGCAACGTGGAAAACTATCTCGGGGCCATCCCGCGGAACCTGGGGTCGGTTCGCACCCCATGAGCACGCCGATCTTCCTGATCGGGCCGATGGCAAGCGGCAAGAGTGCGGTCGGGGCGATCCTGGCGCGCCTGCTGGGAACCACCCTGATCGACACCGACGCCCGCGTCGTTGCGGCCCACGGCACGATCCCCGAGATCTTCGCCGCCCACGGGGAGGCCGGATTCCGCCGCTTCGAGTCCCAGGCGCTGGCCGATGCCGTGCGCCCGCAGGCCAAGGCCGCATCCGGCACCGCCACCCCGGGGCCGCCGGCCGACCGGTGCGCCCCGGCGGTCGTGGCCACCGGGGGAGGCTCGGTGCTCGCGGCCGGGAACCGGGACCTGATCGCCACGGGCTTCGCGGTGTACCTGCTGACCGATGCGGCCACCGTCGGCCCGCGCATCGGCACGGACACCACCCGGCCGCTGCTCGGCGCCACCCCGCTGGAATCGTGGAGCCGGATCTTCGCCGAACGCAGCGAACTCTACGAGGCGACAGCGACGCTGTGCATCGACACCCGGGGGAGGACCGCGGCAGAAATCGCCGAGGCGATCCTCACCGCATACCGTGATGCCGGACACTGAAACCCCAACTCGGACGCCCAAACGCGTAGGCTTAAGCCAAGCAACGGACGCATCCGCGCGCCCGCCGCACGGCTAATTGGTCACCGGCGAAGAATCGGTTGACGCGTATTCACCCACGAGCCCAAGCCCCCAACCGCACCGACCCGGTCGGTGCCGGGGACCGGCGCGCCACGCAGCACATGGAGGATCCAACGATGAACCCCGCACCCACGACGATCAACGTCACCGGATCGGCTCCTGCCGAGAACTACGAGGTGATCGTCGGCAACGGCCTGCTCGGGCGCCTGCCCGGCCTGCTGGGCGAGCGCGTCAAGAAGGTGCTGATCATCCACCCGCGCGCCCTGCGCGCCACCGGTGACATCGTCAAGGCCGACCTCGAGGCCGCCGGCTACGCCGCGATGGTCGCCGAGATCCCCGACGCCGAAGAGGGCAAGCACATCGAGGTCGCCTCCTTCTGCTGGCAGGTGCTGGGCAAGAACGATTTCACCCGCTCGGACGCCATCGTCGCGGTGGGCGGCGGGGCCGTGACCGACCTGGCCGGATTCGTCGCCGCCACCTGGCTGCGCGGAACCAAGGTCATCCACATCCCCACCTCGCTGCTGGGCATGGTCGATGCCGCCCTCGGCGGCAAGACCGGCATCAACACCGCCGAGGGCAAGAACCTCGTCGGCGCCTTCCACCCGCCGGCCGGCGTGCTGGTGGACCTGGACACCCTGGCCACGCTGCCGAAGAACGAGCTGGTCACCGGCATGGCCGAGGTCGTCAAGTGCGGCTTCATCGCCGACGAGCGCATCCTCGAGCTCATCGAGGAAGACCCCGCCGACGCCACCGACGCCACCTCCGCCCGCCTGCGCGAACTGATCGAACGAGCCATCATCGTCAAGGCCAAGGTCGTCTCCAACGACCTGCGTGAATCCGGGGAGCGCGAGTTCCTGAACTACGGGCACACCCTGGCCCACGCCATCGAGCTGGTCGAACGCTACTCGATGCGCCACGGCGCCGCGGTGTCCATCGGCATGGCCTTCGCCGCCGAGCTGGGCCGCAGCGTGGGACGCACCTCGGATGCGGTCGCCGACCGCCACCTGGCCATCCTGAAGTCCCTGGGACTGCCCACCACCTACCGCGGGGACCGCTGGCAGGCCCTGCTCGACGGGATGCGCCGGGACAAGAAGACCCGTGGCGACCTGTTGCGCTTCGTGGTGCTCGATGCGATCGGCAGCCCGCGCATGCTCGATGTGCCCGACACTTCCCTCTTGTTCGCCGCCTACCAGGAGATTGCACAATGATCACCGCACCGGATCGGGACCTGACCCACACCCAGGCGCTGCTGCAGGTACCCGTCGGGGGACTGGACAGTGCCCCGCGCCAAAACATCGAATCGGGCATCCCCGGGGTGCGGTTGAACCCGTCGCTGATGCGCCACGAGATTTCCGACGCGGCCCTGGCCGAGGAAACCCTGCGCACCGGTTCCGCCGCCTGGCAGGTCGTGGTGCTGCTGGCCAAGGGCGAGCTGCGCGCCGCCAGCGAACTGGTCGCCGAGACCCGCCTGAGAAACCCGCAGGACTTCGCCATGCGCGTACTTGACACCTCGCTGACCCGTGCCGCGGGCGACGCGCCAAGGGCCATCAACCGCCTGCGCGCGCTGCTGACCGAGTTCAAGGACACCGAGCACGAGGCGATCCTGCAGCAGCACCTGGGCTTCGCCTACGTGGAGTCCGGGGACCTGCTGGCCGCGACCAACCGTTTCCGCAAGGCCCTTGACCTGCGCACCACTGCAGGGGCCGACGCCCACCTGGTCGAGTCGTCGCGCGCCTGCCTGGCCTCGGTGCTCGAGCACACCGGAACCGTGGCCGCGCCGGCCCACCAGCACCCCGCGCAGTAGCAACGGCACCGCCGGCACACACCACGTGTGCCGGCCGGGCGCCGACGTCCGGCAGATCACCATCGGGAGTTACCCGGGCAACCGCCCCGGTGCGCTAAACTGAATCTTGGATTTTTGACAACACGCCCGGGGTTGCCGCTTTGCGGCGGCCTGGGCCCGCCAGCGCGATTCCGCGCCGGGCGAGCCGGCGGCGAAATACGGAAGAAGAGTAGATCGTGGCATCAACCACCGACATCAAGAACGGACAGGTCCTCAAGATCGAGGGCCAGCTCTGGACCATCATCGATTTCCAGCACGTCAAGCCCGGCAAGGGCGGCGCCTTCGTGCGCACCAAGATGCGCAACGTCATCACCGGCCGCGTCCTGGAGAAGACCTACAACGCCGGCGCCAAGATCGAGACCGCCACCGTTGACCGCCGCGACTACCAGTACCTGTACCAGGACGGCGAAGACTTCGTGTTCATGGACCTGAGCGACTACGACCAGATCACCGTCGCCGGTGCCACCGTGGGAGACGCCGCCGGCTACATGCTGGAGAGCCAGAACGCCACCATCGCGATGCACGAGGGTTCCCCGCTGTACGTCGAGCTGCCCCCGTCGGTTGTCCTGGAAATCACCTACACCGAGCCGGGCCTGCAGGGCGACCGCTCCTCGGCCGGCACCAAGCCGGCCACGCTGGAGACCGGCAAGGAGATCCAGGTGCCGCTGTTCGTCGAGCAGAACACCAAGGTCAAGGTCGACACCCGCACCGGCGATTACCTGGGGCGTGTCTCCTAGTGAGCGCCCGCGCCAAGGCCCGCCGCCGGGCACTTGACATCCTTTTTGAAGCCGAACAACGCGATGTCTCGCCCCTGGCGGCCATGCGTTTGCGCCGTGAAGCCACGGACATCACCATCAACGAGTACACCGTGACCCTCATCGAGGGCGTCATGGGAGAGCTGGACCGGATCGATGAGATCCTCTCCTCCTACTCCAAGGGCTGGACCCTCGAGCGCATGCCCACTGTGGACCGCACCGCGCTGCGCATCGGCACCTGGGAGCTGTTGTTCAACGACGACGTTCCCGACGGCGTTGCCGTGGCCGAGGCAGTCTCGCTGGTTCGCGAACTGTCCACCGACGAGTCCCCGGAATTCGTCAACGGACTGCTCGGACGCATCCAGCAGATGAAGCCGACACTGCTGGCCTAGCGGCTCGCGCTACGAACCTCTCCGCCGGCCGGCGGGAACCCGAACTTTTCGGGATCCCGCCGGCCGCGGTGCGTTGACCGGCATGCCGGTCCCCAAGCGACCCGGCGGCCGGACCGGCAGGGCAAGCCGTGACCATTTCGCATCTTCTCGCGGCACCCATCGCGGCGGCAAGTCGCCATTCCTCGGCGCGGGGCCGCGGCCCGGCCTGTGAATCGTGCCACACTGAGTGCTTGGGTCACGGAATCCGGCAATCACATGGTTTCTGTTCCCGGTGATACTCGCGCCCACCCTAGAACAGAGGAGAACACGTTGAATTGGCTCGACCGCTCCCGCTCCATCGCCCCGCCGGGCTTCAACCGCTGGCTGATTCCGCCCGCCGCACTGGCCGTGCACCTGTGCATCGGCCAGGCCTACGCCACCAGCGTGTACAAGTCCGCGCTCATTGGCCACTTCGGCCTCTCGCAGACCGCCATCGGGATCATTTTCTCCATCGCGATCGTGATGCTCGGCCTTTCCGCGGCCATCATGGGCACCTGGGTCGAACGCAGCGGGCCGCGCAAGTCGATGTTCGTCGCCGCCTCCTTCTGGGGTGCCGGCTTCCTGGTCGGTGCCGCCGGCATCTTCACCTCACAGCTCTGGCTGGTCTACCTGGGCTACGGGTTCATTGGCGGCATCGGGCTGGGCATCGGCTACATCTCCCCGGTCTCCACGCTCATGAAGTGGTTTCCGGACCGCCCGGGCATGGCCACCGGCATGGCGATCATGGGCTTCGGGGGAGGGGCGCTGATCGCCTCCCCGATGTCCAGCGCGCTGCTGAAGTTCTTCGACGGGTTCAACCCCGCAACCGACGGCGCCGACTGGATCGCCTCGGGCAATTCGGTCGGCAAGCTGTTCCTGACCCTGGGCGTGCTCTACTTCGCGGTGATGATGTACGGGGTGCTGAACATCCGCGTGCCCGCCCCCGGCTGGATGCCGCGCGGCTGGGATCCTTCGAAGGCCAAGGTCTCGGCGATGGTCACCACCAAGCAGGTCTCGGCGGCCAACGCGATCAAGACCCGCAGTTTCTGGCTGGTGTGGGCCGTCCTGTTCCTCAACGTCACCGCCGGCATCGGCATCCTGGAACAGGCATCCCCGATGATCCAGGACTTCTTCCGCGGCGCCGACGGGAACTCCGCTGTCAATGCCGCGGTGGCCGCCGGATTCGTGGGCATGCTCTCGATCGGCAACATGGCGGGACGCTTCATCTGGTCCAGCGCCTCGGATCTGATCGGTCGCAAGCGCATCTACATGGTCTACCTCGGAGCCGGCGCGCTCTTCTATGTGGTGCTGGCCTTCTTCGGCGGCAGCTCGATGCTTCTCTTCGTGGCGATGGCCGTGGTCATCATCAGCTTCTACGGCGGCTCCTTCGCCACCGCCCCGGCGTACCTCAAGGACCTCTTCGGCACCTTCCAGGTCGGGGCGATCCACGGCCGCCTGCTGACCGCGTGGTCCGCCGCCGGCATTGCCGGGCCGTTGATCGTCAACGGGCTGTTGGACGCCCAGGGCAAGCCCGGAACGATGAACGCACACAACTACCTGCCGGTGTTGCTGACCATGGTGGGGCTGCTGGTCATCGGCTTCGTCGCCAGCACGCTCATCCGCCCGGTCGATGCGAAGTACCACGAGCCGGAGGAAGCACTCGCTTCCTCCAGGAAAGGATCCTAGATGCCTGCGCAACCACATGACGCCATTGATCCCGCAGGGCCCGCCGGCGTCCCGGTGGACCCCTCCACCGGGCGGCTGGTTTTCGGCTGGCTGTTGGTCGGGATCCCGCTGGCGTACGGGGTCATCACCACCCTGTCGAGGGTCGGCCAGCTCTTCCAGTAGCCCTACCGGCTGCCGGGCAGGATCTGTGGGCGTTCGGCGTGTTGCATATCGACACGCCGAACGCCCGTGCCAAATGCCCGGCTCAGGCCAGGGCGAGCAGCTGCGCCCGCTGCATGTGCGACTTGTGCAGCAGCGCCAGTTCCCGGGCGAAGTCGGTGCCCGCGGGGTGTCCGGCCACGATTCGCTGGCGCACCGCGGCCAGGTTCATCGCGGTGGTGGTGAATTCCTTCATCTGCCGGCTGCGTCCGATGCCCGCCGCCCAGCGCCGTGCATTGCGCCGGCCCGCACGTGTGGCAAACATCTGGACCTCCGCGGCGGTGAACCAGCCGCCGGCCCGGTACTCGTCCAGGCGCTGCTCGACCAGCTTCCGCTCCCCGCGCTGCAGCAGCGCCACGGCCACGATCGAGGCAACGAACAACGGCACCTGCAGCACGAAGTAGAAGCTCAGGAAGTTGTCGAAGAAGATCCCGACCCCGCCGTTCCACAGGAAGTGGCCGACCATCGCCGGCAGCAGGCCCAGTACCAGGTACAGCGGCCAGCGCCCGCGCTTGCCGCGCGCGGCACACAGACCGAGCGCGAAACCCGTCCATGCGGTGAACATCACGTGGGCGAAGGGGGAGAAGAGCCCGCGCAGCACGAAGACCGAGACCAGCTCGCCCGGGGCCCCCGGGTCCACGTAGCTGGAGGCGAAGTACAAGATGTTCTCGGTGAACGCGAACCCGGCACCGACGATGCCGCCGTACACGATCCCGTCGATGGGACCGTCGAAGTGGGAGCGGTTGATCCAGAAGATCAGCAGCACCCCGGCGCCCTTGGCCAGTTCCTCCACGATGGGGGCCTGCACCACCGCGCCGAAGAGGTCAAGGTCCACACGGCCCGCGGGGTCGAAGAACAGCTCCATGAACACGTCCCCCACCAGCAGGGCCCCGGCCACCGAGGCACCGGCGCCCCAGAGCAGCCCCAGCGCCAGCAGGGCGCGCGGCTCGGGGTCCCAGCGATCCACCCAGCGCAGCCCCAGCAGGCACAGCGCCAGCGGCACCATGGCCAGCGCGCCGAGCCACAGCACGGTGCCGGAACCGAAGACCCCGGCCAGGAAGAAGCCCACACCCAGCAGCACCGCGGTGCAGGCCACCAGCGCGAGGGTCACCGCAGTGGACCCGGAACGGCGCCGGTGCCCCGGCGGGGGACCGGACCCGGGCAGGCCCGGGAGCGCAGGGGAAGCGGGGGAACCGGCGGAGGCCCAGGGGTCCTGCGGGGCCGAGTGCGGGGATGATTGCGGGGGGTGTGAGGTAACGCGCATGACTCAAATCCTACGTGCGGCACGGCCTATGATAATTTTGATCCAGCAAGCAACCTTTAAATTCCGTCCAGTGAGGCGGGGAAGGAGGCCGCACATGAGCAACGAGCCCACCCGGGACCGTGCCCTCGCGCCCGTCAGTGCCCGGATAGTCCTCTCCAGCGAGGACATCGAACGCGTTCTCACCCGCATCGCCCACGAGATCATCGAGGCCAACAAGGGAGTGGCGGACCTGGTGCTGTTGGGCATCCCGTCCCGCGGATTCCCGCTGGCCCAACGCCTGGCGCAGCGCATCGCCGCCACCACCCCGGGCCTGGATCCCGCCTGCATCACCGGACAGCTCGACGTCACGATGTACCGCGACGACCTGCGCCGCTCCACCACCCGCACCCCCGTGCCCACCCGCCTTCCGGCCTCCGGCATCGACGACAAGGTCGTGGTGCTGGTGGACGACGTGCTCTACTCCGGGCGCACCATCCGCGCCGCCCTTGACGCCATCGCCGACCTGGGCCGCCCCCGCATCGTGCGCCTGGCGGTGCTGGTGGACCGCGGCCACCGCGAACTTCCCATCCGCGCCGACCACGTCGGCAAGAACCTGCCCACCGCCACCACCGAAAAGGTGCGCGTGCACCTCTCCGAGGTCGACGGGGCCAACAACAACGAGGTCGTCATCGAGGCCCACGCATGAAGCACCTGCTCTCCACCCTCGATCTCTCGCGCGCCGATGCGATCCGCATCCTGGACATCGCCGAGGAAATGGCCGCCGTGGGCACCCGCGAGGTCAAGAAGCTCCCGGCGCTGCGCGGACGGACAGTGGTCAACCTCTTCTTCGAGGACTCGACCCGCACCCGAATCTCCTTCGAGGCCGCCGCCAAGCGGCTGAGCGCGGATGTCATCAACTTCTCCGCCAAGGGTTCCTCGGTCTCCAAGGGCGAGTCGCTCAAGGACACCGCGCAGACCCTGCAGGCCATCGGCGCCGACGCGGTGGTCATCCGGCACGGCGCCTCCGGGGCCCCGGCCCGCCTGGCAGCCACCGACTGGATCGACGCCCCGGTGGTCAACGCCGGGGACGGCACCCACGAGCACCCCACCCAGGCGCTGCTGGACGCGTTCACGCTGCGCACCCACTGGTCCGCGCTGCATGGACACACCTCGCTGGGTTCGGACCTTTCCGGCATGAAGGTCGCCATCGTCGGGGACATCCTGCACTCGAGGGTCGCCCGCTCCAACCTCTGGCTGCTTCGCACCCTGGGCGCCGAGGTGACCATGGTCGCCCCTCCCACGCTGCTGCCGCACGGATCCAAGGTGTGGCCGTGCACCATCAGCTACGACCTCGACGCCACGCTGGCCGGCGGCATCGACGCGGTGATGATGCTGCGCGTGCAGGGCGAACGCATGCACGACTCCTTCTTCCCCAACACCCGCGAATACTCGCGGCTCTGGGGCTTCGACGACGCACGCCTGGCGGCACTGGACGCCCGCGACACCGGCGAAACCATCATCATGCACCCCGGCCCGATGAACCGCGGCCTGGAAATCTCCTCCGCGGCCGCCGACTCGCCCCGCTCCACCGTGCTGGCCCAGGTGGCCAACGGCGTGGCGGTGCGCATGGCCGTGCTGTACCTACTGCTATCGGGGGACCAGCAGCGTCCCGCACCCTCGGACGCCACCCGTCCGGCCGGCCTGTAAAGAAACGGGAGTCAATCCTCATGAGCACCAACACCACCTACCTGATCCGCGGCGCCAAGCCGCTGGGCAACCAGGGAACCGACATCCTGGTCCACGACGGCACCATCGCCGCCCTGGGCGCCGACGCCGCAACGCACCCGGCTGCCGCCAACGCCACCGTGATCGAGGCCGCCGGGCAGATCGCCCTGCCGGGCATGGTCGATTTGCACACCCACCTGCGCGAACCGGGCCGCGAGGACGCCGAGACCGTGGAGACCGGCACCCGCGCCGCCGCCCTGGGTGGGTTTACCGCCGTGCACGCCATGGCGAACTCCAACCCCGTGGCGGACACCGCCGGGGTCGTCGAGCAGGTCTGGTCCCTGGGCAAGCGCTCGGGCTGGGTCGACGTGCGCCCGGTGGGCGCAGTCACCGTCGGGCTTGAGGGCAAGCAGATGTCCGAGATCGGCGCGATGGCCGACTCCCGCGCACAGGTCCGGGTCTTCTCCGACGACGGCATCTGCGTCTTCGACCCGTTGGTCATGCGCCGCGCCCTGGAGTACGTGAAGGCGTTCGACGGCGTCATCGCCCAGCACGCCCAGGAACCGCGCCTGACCGAGGGCGCCCAGATGAACGAGGGCGAGGTCTCCGCGGTGCTCGGACTGGCCGGCTGGCCGGCGGTCGCCGAGGAATCGATCATCGCCCGCGACGTGCTCTTGGCGGAACACGTGGGCTCCCGCCTGCACATCTGCCACGTCTCGACCGCCGGGAGTGTGGAGATCATCCGCTGGGCCAAGTCCCGCGGCGTCAACGTCACCGCCGAGGTCACCCCGCACCACCTGCTGCTGACCGACGAACTGGTCTCCAGCTACGACCCGGTCTACAAGGTCAACCCGCCGCTGCGCACCGAGACCGACGTGATGGCGCTGCGTGCCGGACTGGCAGACGGCACCATCGACATCATCGGCACCGACCACGCACCGCACCCCTCCGAGGCCAAGGAATGCGAATGGGCCGCGGCGGCCATGGGCATGACCGGGCTGGAAACCGCGCTCTCGGTCGTGCAGCACACCATGGTCGAGACCGGGCTGATCACCTGGGCCGACTTTGCCCGCATCACCTCCACCGCCCCGGCGGCCATTGGCCGGCTCACCGACCAGGGCCGCGAGCTGGCCGTGGGCGAACCGGCAAACATCACACTGGTGGATGCCGAGGCCCGCTGGGTCGTGGACCCGTACGCGATGGCCACCAAGGGCCGGAACTCCCCGTTCAAGGGACTGGAACTGCCGGGCAAGGTCACCCACGTGTTCTTCCACGGGCACCCCACGGTGCGCGACGGCAAGCTGGGCACCCCGCGGCTCTCCGAGGCCTTCTAGATGGGCCAGTACACCGGCGCGGTCCTGATCACCCTGGCGGTCGTCGTGCTGGCCGCCGGGCTGATCCTGCTGGGTTGGCGCAACCGCCTGCGCCGGCAATCCGACGTGCCGGCGCCGCCGCAGATCCCGCTGGATGCCAACGGGGACCCGGAGCTGGGCGACTTCATCGGGGAACCGGCGCAGGGCGTGTACGTGTGCACCACCACCGCCGGGGACTGGCTGGACCGCATCGCCGCCCACCACCTGGGCATCCGCACCAACGCCGATATGTCCATCCACCCCGAGGGCGTGCTGCTGGCCCGCCACGGCGCCCCCGACGTGTTCATCCCCGCCGCCTCCATCACCGGGGTGTCCCGCTCCAGCGGCATGGCCGGGAAGTTCGTGGAGAAGGACGGCCTGCTGGTCATCAGCTGGATGCTGGGCACCAAGGCCGTGGACACCGGGTTCCGCCCGCGCTACCACGCCGAACTCCCCGGGATCCTCGCGCGCATCGCCGCGCCGGGCGGTCCCGAAACAGACAACAATGAAGAACCACCCGCCGAAACAAAGGAAAACCAGTGACAGCAGTACAGGGAACCGAGCAAGCCCTCTTGGTGCTCGAAGACGGACGGGTTTTCCGCGGCCGTAGCTACGGCACCATCGGAACCGCATTGGGCGAAGCGGTCTTCTCCACCGGCATGTCCGGCTACCAGGAGACCCTCACCGACCCCTCCTACGCACGCCAGATCATCGTGCAGACCTTCCCGCACATCGGCAACACCGGGGTCAACGACGAGGACGCCGAATCCTCCCGCATCTGGGCCGCAGGCTACGTGGTCCGCGAGGCCGCCCGCATCCCCTCGAACTGGCGCGCCCAGCGCACCCTCGACGAAGACCTGGTTGCCGGCGGCATCGTCGGCATCCAGCAGGTCGACACCCGCGCGCTGACCCGCCACCTGCGCGACCGCGGCGCCATGAAGTCGGGCATCTTCTCCGGCGAGGCCGCAAAGGCCCCCGTGGAGGAGCTGGTGGCGGCCGTCAACGCGCAGCCGTCCATGGAGGGCGCAAACCTCTCCGAACTGGTCTCCACCAAGGAGGCCTACACGGTCGAGCCCGCGGACCACGGCTACACCGGCGAGGTCAAGTACACCGTGGCGGCCATCGACCTGGGCATCAAGATGATGACCCCGCAGCGCTTCGCCGAGCGCGGGGTGCGCGTGCACGTGCTCCCGCACGACTCCAGCTTCGAGGACGTCACCGCCACCGGCGCCCACGGCGTGTTCTTCTCCAACGGCCCCGGCGACCCCGCCACCGCCAACGTGCAGGTCGAGCTGGTCCGCCAGGTGCTCGAAGCGAAGATCCCGTACTTCGGCATCTGCTTCGGCAACCAGATCCTGGGCCGTGCCCTGGGCTACGGCACCTACAAGCTGCGCTTCGGGCACCGCGGCATCAACCAGCCGGTGCTGGACAAGGCCACCGGCAAGGTGGAGATCACCAGCCAGAACCACGGCTTCGCCGTCGACGCCCCGCGCGAGGGCGCGGCAAACGCCCCGCTGGAACGCTTCGGCCGCGTCGAGGTCTCCCACATCTCGCTGAACGATTCCGTCGTCGAGGGCCTGAACTGCCTGGACCTGCCTGCCTTCTCGGTGCAGTACCACCCCGAGGCCGCCTCCGGTCCGCACGACGCCTCCCACCTGTTC
Source organism: Arthrobacter sp. AQ5-05 (assembly GCF_003287975.1). Lineage (GTDB taxonomy): Bacteria > Actinomycetota > Actinomycetes > Actinomycetales > Micrococcaceae > Paeniglutamicibacter. The sequence continues at coordinate 62,570 of NZ_QMKQ01000007.1, read as the reverse complement.
GACAGGTTCATCACCAACATGGCGGCGGCCAAGAACGCCGCAGCAACCACCGCAGATTCCACCCAGGGAGAGAAGTAAATGCCTAAGCGCGAAGACCTCAAGTCGGTCCTGGTCATCGGCTCCGGGCCGATCGTCATTGGCCAGGCCGCCGAGTTCGACTACTCCGGCACCCAGGCGCTGCGGGTGCTCAAGGAGGAGGGCCTGCGGGTCATCCTGGTCAACTCCAACCCCGCCACCATCATGACCGACCCGGAGTTCGCCGACGCCACCTACGTCGAGCCGATCACCCCGGAGGTCGTGGAAAAGATCATCGCCAAGGAACGCCCCGACGCGATCCTGCCGACCCTGGGCGGACAGACGGCGTTGAACACCGCCATCGCGCTGGACAAGGCCGGCGTGCTGGCCAAGTACAACGTCGAGCTGATCGGCGCGAACATCGAGGCCATCGAGCTCGGCGAGGACCGCGAGAAGTTCAAGGGCGTCGTGGAGCGCTGCGGTGCCGAGTCCGCCAAGTCCGTCATCGTGCACACCATGGAGCAGGCCTTCGCCGCCGTCGAGATCCTGAACTACCCCGTCGTCGTGCGCCCGTCCTTCACCATGGGCGGCCTGGGCTCGGGCATGGCGTACAACGCCGAGGACCTGCGCCGCATCGCCGGCCAGGGCCTGCAGTATTCGCCGACCACCGAGGTGCTCCTGGAGGAGTCGATCCTGGGCTGGAAGGAGTACGAGCTGGAAATGATGCGCGACAAGAACGACAACGTCGTGGTCATCTGCTCCATCGAGAACTTCGATCCGGTGGGCGTGCACACCGGGGATTCGATCACCGTGGCCCCGGCCATGACGCTGACCGACCGCGAGTACCAGAAGTTGCGCGACATCTCCATCGCCGTGATCCGCGAGGTCGGCGTGGACACCGGCGGCTGCAACATCCAGTTCGCCATCGAGCCGTCCACCGGGCGCATCGTGGTCATCGAGATGAACCCGCGCGTCTCGCGTTCCTCCGCGCTGGCCTCCAAGGCCACCGGATTCGCCATCGCGAAGATCGCCACCAAGCTCTCGCTGGGCTACACGCTGGACGAGATCCCCAACGACATCACGCTCAAGACCCCCGCGGCCTTCGAGCCGGCCCTTGACTACGTCGTGGTCAAGGTCCCGCGCTTCGCGTTCGAGAAGTTCCCGGCCGCCGATGCCACCTTGACCACCACCATGAAGTCGGTCGGCGAGGCCATGGCCATCGGCCGCAACTTCACCGAGGCCCTGCAGAAGGCCCTGCGCTCCCTGGAGCAAAAGGGGTCCGAAATCGAGTTCAACAAGCCGATGGACTTCGAGATCGAGCAGCTGCTCGAGGACTCGGTCAAGGGCTCCACGGACCGCCTGTACAACGTGCAGCGCGCCCTGCTGGGCGGCGCGAGCATCGAGCAGGTCTTCGAGAAGACCGCCATCGACCCGTGGTACCTGGACCAGCTGGTGCTGATCAACGAGACCGCCGCGATGATCCGCTCCAACCCGGATTTGAACGAGGACGTGCTGCGCGAGGCCAAGCGCCACGGCTTCTCCGATGCGCAGATCGCCAAGCTCACTTTCAAGACCGAGGCAGTGGTCCGCGGGATCCGCCACGCGTTGGGCATCCGCCCGGTCTTCAAGACCGTGGATACCTGCGCCGCCGAGTTCGAGGCCTTCACCCCGTACCACTACTCCTGCTACGACGAGGAGACCGAGGTCGCGCTGCACGAAAAGCCGAGCGTCATCATCCTGGGTTCGGGCCCGAACCGCATCGGCCAGGGCATCGAGTTCGACTACTCCTGCGTGCACGCCACCATGGCGCTGCGCAAGGCCGGGTACGAGACCGTGATGGTGAACTGCAACCCGGAAACCGTCTCCACCGACTACGACGTCTCCACCCGCCTGTACTTCGAGCCGCTGACGCTCGAGGACGTGCTGGAGGTCATCCACGCGGAGGAGTCAACCGGAGGGGTGCTCGGCGTGTTCGTGCAGCTGGGCGGGCAGACCCCGCTGAAGCTTGCGCAGGAACTCGCCGATGCCGGCGTGCCGATCCTGGGCACTTCCCCGGAGGCCATCGACCTGGCCGAACACCGCGGCGCCTTCCAGCGCGTGCTGGATGCCGGCGGGCTGATCGCCCCGAAGAACGGCACCGCGGTGTCCTTCGACGAGGCCAAGAAGATCGCCGACGAGATCGGCTACCCGGTCCTGGTGCGTCCCTCCTACGTGCTCGGCGGCCGCGGCATGGAGATCGTGTACGACGAGGCAAACCTGTCCCGCTACATCGCCAACGCCACCGAGATCACGGCCGACCACCCGGTGCTCGTTGACCGGTTCCTCGAGGACGCCATCGAGATCGACGTCGACGCGCTGTTCGACGGCACCGACCTGTACGTCGGCGGCATCATGGAGCACATCGAAGAGGCCGGCATCCACTCCGGCGACTCCGCCTGCGTGCTTCCCCCCATCACCCTGGGCCAGGACGTGCGCGACCGCGTGGTCGCCGCAACCCGCGCCATCGCCGAGGGCGTGGGCGTGCGCGGCCTGATCAACATCCAGTTCGCGCTGGCCTCCGACGTGCTCTACGTGATCGAGGCCAACCCGCGCGCCTCGCGCACCGTGCCCTTCACCTCCAAGGCCACCGGCGTGCAGCTGGCCAAGGCCGCGGCGATGATCGGGGTCGGCGTGTCCATCGCCCACCTGCGCTCCGTGCACCACCTGCTGCCGGAAACCGGCGACGGGGCCAACCTGCCCGAGGGCGCACCGGTTTCGGTAAAGGAAGCCGTGCTTCCCTTCGCCCGTTTCCGCACCCCGGAGGGCAAGGTCGTCGACTCGCTGCTCGGCCCGGAAATGCGCTCCACCGGTGAGGTCATGGGCATCGACAAGTACTTCGACACCGCCTTCGCCAAGTCCCAGGCCGCGGCGAACTCGCCGCTGCCGACCAAGGGCAAGGTCTTCGTCTCGGTCGCCAACCGCGACAAGCGCTCGATTGTGATCCCGGTCAAGCACCTGGCCGACATCGGATTCGAGATCGTCTCCACCGGCGGCACCGCCGAGGTGCTGCGCCGCAACGGCATCCCCTCCACCGTGGTCCGCAAGGTCCGCGAGGGACAGGTCGAGGGCGAATCCAACATCGTCGACCTGATCACCGACGGGGAGATCAGCCTGATCCTGAACACCCCCTCGGGCGGCGACTCGCGCGGGGACGGCTACGAGATCCGCGCCGCCGCGGTCTCCGTGGGCACCCCGATCATCACCACCGTCGCCGAGTTCGGTGCAGCGATCCAGGCCATCGACGCGATGCGCCACTTCGAATGGTCGGTGACCTCGCTGCAGGAGCACGCCAAGACCCTGCAGGCCGCCGGCATCGCCGAGGCCGACGCGGCAGCCGCCGCGGCCAAGGACGGCGCCAATGCCTAGCCCCGAAGCGCGGGCGGCCGCGGCGGCAGGGCGCACCGCCTTCGGGCAGCGTCTGGCCGCAGCCATGGCCGCGCACGGTCCGCTGTGCGTGGGCATCGACCCGCACCCGTCCCTGCTTGCCGCCTGGGGCCTGGACGACAACGTGGCGGGGCTGCGCAGCTTCTCCCTCACGGTCGTCGAGGCCCTGGCCGGGCACGTCGCGGCCCTGAAGCCGCAGGTCGCCCTGTACGAGCGCCACGGATCGCGCGGACTGGCGGTGCTGGAGGAAACCCTGGCGCTGTGCGCCGCCGGGCACGTCCTGTCGATCGCCGACGCCAAGCGCGGGGACATCGGCTCCACCATGGCCGCGTACGCGGAGGCCTGGCTGGGGGAGGGCAGCCCGCTGGCCGCCGACGCGGTGACGCTGAGCCCGTACCTGGGCTACGAGTCGCTGCGCCCGGCCCTGGACCTCGCGGCGGCCACCGGCCGCGGAGTGTTCGTGCTGGGTTTGACCTCCAACCCGGAAGGCAAGACCGTGCAGCATGTCGGTGGCGCCGCTTCGGTGGCCAAGGGCATCATCGGTGCCGTGGGCGCGGAAAACGACGGGGCAACCCCGTTCGGTTCCACCGGCCTGGTCATCGGCGCCACCGTGGGCGACGCGCTTCAGGAGCTGGGCATCGACCTGGCCGCCTCCGCCGCACCCATCCTGGCCCCGGGCCTGGGCGCCCAGGGTGCCACCGGGGCGGACATGAAGGCGTCGTTCGGTGCCTTCTGGCCACAGGTGCTGGGCACCTCGAGCCGCGACGTGCTCAAGGCCGGCCCCGACGCCGACGCCCTGCGTGCTGCCGCCGCAGCAACCAGGGATTCGCTGCTCTAGGCACGATTTCCCGACGGACCGGCACCCGGCTTGGTTCGATGCCCCCGGCGCGTCCCCAAAGGGGCCGCGCCGGGGGCATCGTTGTCCCGGAAAAGCCCGCGTCCGGGAGCCTGTCGGGCCCCGCCGTGCGCGATCCGTGCCGGGCCTCCGGCCCCCACGCATCGGTGCATGTGGGGCCGGGATCGGACGCGGAGCGCGAATCCCGGGATGATCTTGGTTACACCCCTGGCGCCGCTTTGCGCCCAATGACCCGAATTTTCCCGTTGTTAACGCATTTGTGGTAGCCACAGCGCGATTAACCATTGCATCGGGGCGCTCGATTGGTTATCTTCAGTTCAGGGCTGTTTGCCCTGGTGCTTGACCCTATGGATGGATTGGCGGCAAGAGGCATGGTACTGCGAGAACTCTCAGACGAGGACCGTATTCGCGCACGGGCAAAGGCGTTGGCGGCACGCACGCGACGGGCCGAGATCAAGAACCAATTCGGCGCCGGCAAGCTGAGCATCACCGACCTGCTGGAGCTGGTACCCGACGACGAGGCCATCGGCCGGCTGCGGGTCATGGACCTGCTGGAGTCCGTTCCGGGTGTCGGCGAGATCCGGGCCCACACGCTTATCGATAGACTAGGTATTTCACCCAGCCGACGCCTGCGCGGGCTGGGGCGCAAACAGCGCATCGCATTGGTGGACCATTTCCAGCAATCGCCCCCCAAATCGAAAGAGTAACGAAGCACACCATGACGGTTAGCCCCCACCCAACGGTCACAGTCCTCGCCGGTCCCACGGCCGTAGGTAAGGGAACGATCTCGACCTACATTCGCGACAACTACCCCCAGGTGTGGCTCTCGGTGTCCGCCACCACGCGCAACCCGCGCCCCGGCGAAGTCGACGGGGTGCACTACTTCTTTGTCGGGCCCGAAAAGTTCGGCAAACTGGTCGAAAACGGCGAAATGCTCGAATGGGCCGTCGTGCACGGGCAGAACAGCTACGGGACCATCCGCACCAAGGTCGAGGAGGCGGTGGCCGCGGGGAAGCGGGTGCTGCTGGAGATCGACCTGCAGGGCGCACGCCAGGTGAAGGCCAACCTGCCGGAGGCGAAATTCGTGTTCCTGGCTCCTCCCAGCTGGGACGAATTGGTGCGCCGGCTTGTGGGCCGCGGCACGGAAACGCCCGAGGAGCAGCAGCGCCGGCTGGAAACCGCTAAACTGGAACTTGCTGCCGAATCCGAATTTGACGTGACCATCGTCAACGACGAGATTTCGCGGGCTGCTGACGAGCTGGTGACCCTCATGGGGTTGACCCCGCACGCACGCTAAAAACTTTTGTGTCAGACCCGTTGACCCCTTGGCGCCGCCCGGCGCCCGGGGAACGGCGGGTGCAGTACGTATTGTCTTGATCCACCAACTAGTTATTTGGAGGCTTCGTGAACACGAACCTTGAAGGCATCATCAGCCCGTCCATCGACTCGCTGCTGACCACCACCGATTCGAAGTACGCACTGGTGATCAACTCCGCCAAGCGCGCACGCCAGATCAACGCGTACTACGCCCAGCTGCACGAGGGCCTGTTCGAGTACGTCGGCCCGCTGGTCGACACCCGCCTGAACGAGAAGCCGCTGTCCATCGCCCTGCGTGAAATCAACGAGGGCCTGCTCAGCGTCACGAAGATCGAGGAAGTCGCCGAGTAGCACTCGGACACAAACGATTTACGACGCGTAGGCGCCGGCGCAACCCAACCCCCGACCCCTCACCGGGCGGGCCGGGCCCGGCGCCGCGCACTAGGCATCGGTGGTAGCAGTGAAGCGCATTGTCCTAGGTGTATCCGCAGGGATCGCCGCCTACAAGGCAGCTTTGCTGCTACGGCTGTTTAAAGAGGCAGGACATCACGTCGATGTCATCCCCACCGTCGCGTCGCTTCAGTTCGTCGGCGCCGCCACCTGGGAGGCGCTGAGCGGCAACCCGGTGCACACCGCGGTGTTCGAGGCGGTGGACACCGTCAACCACGTGCGGCTGGGCCAGGAGGCCGACCTGGTCGTCATCGCCCCTGCCACCGCCGACGTGTTGGCCCGCGCCGCGGCCGGGATGGCCAACGACCTGCTCACCGGCACGCTGCTGGCCACCGGTGCCCCGGTGGTCATGGCCCCGGCGATGCACACCGAGATGTGGGAGCACCCCGCCACGGTCGCCAACGTCGCGACGCTGCGTTCCCGCGGCGTGCACATCATCGAACCTGCCGTGGGCAGGCTCACCGGCAAGGACTCCGGCGCCGGGCGGCTTCCGGACCCCGAGGAGATCTTCGCCGCCGTCGCCCGCTACCTGGCGGATGCGGCACCGTCGGGCGCGTCGGGGTCCGACACGCCGGTGGCAGGCGCCGCCCCGCGAACCGCCGGGCCCCGTCCGCTGGCCGGGAGGGTCATTGCGATTTCCGCCGGAGGCACCCGCGAACCGCTGGACCCGGTGCGCTACCTCGGCAACAGGTCCTCGGGCCGGCAGGGCATCGCCCTGGCCAAGGCCGCACTCGCGGCGGGGGCCACCGTCCGGTTCATCGCCGCCCACATGGACCTGCCCGCCCCCGAGGGCGTGGAGCTGAGCACCGCCTCCACCGCGCGGCAGCTGCAGGGGGCTGTCACCGAGGCCGCACGCGGGGCCGACGTGCTGATCATGAGCGCCGCGGTCGCCGACTTCCGGCCCGCCGAATACGTGGAAGCGAAGATCAAGAAGTCCGACGACCACGCCGACCCGGTGATCACCCTGGTGCGCAATCCCGACATCCTGGCCATGCTCATTGCGCAGCGCGCCGCGGAAGGAAACTCCGGGGAGCTCCCGGCGCTGGTCGTGGGATTTGCCGCCGAAACCGGCGACGCCGAATCCAGCGTGCTGGAATACGGTGCCGCCAAGCTGGCACGCAAGGGCTGCGAAATGCTGGTCGTCAACGAGGTGGGGGAGAACCTGACCTTCGGGACCGACGAAAACACCGTGACCATCCTCTTCGCCGACGGCGCGGAGCCCGTGCACGCCTCCGGATCCAAGGACCAGGTCGCCTCCTCGGTCATCGAGGCCGTGGCCGGCGCGCTGGGGGCGGGCAACGGAGACCGGTAGCCGGTCGCCGGGGGACGGCTGCGGTCCTTCGCGCACCCGGTGCCCGTCATGTGCCGGTGGATTGCGTCGCAATGCGCCGCAATCCGTCATGCGGGCACTCGAAAGCAGGCATGTGACGGGGCGGAACCGCGAATCCGACCCGGGGCCCGGTTACCGGTAGAGTGGCTGGGTGACTTTAGAATCCCCGCAGCTACGCCTCTTCACCTCCGAATCGGTTACGGAGGGCCATCCGGACAAGATCTGTGACCAGATCTCCGATGCCATCCTCGATGCCATGTTGGCCCAGGACCCCAACTCCAGGGTCGCCGTGGAGACCCTGACCACCACCGGTTTGGTGCACGTGGCCGGCGAGGTCACCACCGACGGGTACGTCGAGATCCCGGAGATCGTGCGCCGCACCATCCTGGACATCGGCTACGACTCCTCGGCCAACGGCTTCGACGGGGCACGCTGCGGCGTCTCGGTGTCCATCGGGCAGCAGTCCCAGGAAATCTCCGACGGCGTCTTCAATTCCCTGGAGGTCCGCGAGGGCACCGCCGTGGACCCGCGCGACGCGCAGGGCGCCGGCGACCAGGGGCTGATGTTCGGCTACGCGTCCGACGAGACGGCAACGCTGATGCCCACCCCGATCCACCTGGCGCACCGGCTCTCCGAGCGACTCACCGCCGTCCGCAAGGACGGCACGCTGTCGCTGTTGCGCCCGGACGGCAAGACCCAGGTGACGGTCGGCTACGACGGGGACACCCCGGTCTCCGTGGAGACCATCGTGGTCTCGTCGCAGCACGCCGCCGAGTTCTCCCTGGAGGACCTCAAGGACGGCCTGCTGGCCGAGGTCGTCACCCCGGTGCTCGAGGGCACCGGGCTGGACACCTCCAAGACCCGCATCATCCTGAACCCGTCGGGACCGTTCATCATCGGCGGACCGGTCGGGGATGCCGGGCTGACCGGACGCAAGATCATTGTCGACACCTACGGCGGCTTCGCACGCCACGGCGGCGGCGCGTTCTCCGGCAAGGACCCCTCCAAGGTCGACCGCTCGGCCGCCTACGCCATGCGCTGGGTCGCCAAGAACGTGGTTGCCGCCGGCCTGGCGCGCCGCGTCGAGGTCCAGGTCGCCTACGCCATCGGCGTCGCCCGACCGGTGGGCCTGTACGTGGAGACCTTCGGCACCGAGACCGTGGACCCGGCGAAGATCACCGCTGCCATCAACGAGGTCTTCGACCTGCGCCCGCTGGGCATCATCGAGGACCTTGACCTGTTGCGCCCGATCTACCAGAAGACCGCCGCGCACGGCCACTTCGGCCGCGAGGATACGGACTTCACCTGGGAGAACCTGGACCGCGTCGACGCGCTGAAGGCGTACTTCAACGCCTAGCACCGTTCACCGGCCGGGACATCCGCCGGGCATCGGGTGCCGCGCCCGCGAGGCGTTGCGGCACCCGATGCGTTCTTAAGCCGCTCCCCGTCAGCCGGGGTGTCGGCGGTAGTGTGATTCTCAAGGCCTAGGAACGGGAGGTGGGGTGCGTGGACCAGTCGCTGCAGCCCTCGCTGCTGGCCGGCTTCGACCTGTCCGCGCCGCTGCCCGGGATCCCGCACATGGCAAGCACGCTTCCGATCGCCCGGGTGGTGATCGATTCGGCCCTCCCGCACCTGGACAGGCCCTTCGACTACCTGGTCCCGGCCGAACTCGATGCGGCCGCGCGGCCCGGGGTCAGGGTGAAGGTGCGCTTCGGCGGGCAGGAACTTGCCGGATTCCTCGTCGAACGCCTCGAGCACTCCGAGCCCGGGATCAAGCTGCAGCCGCTGCGCGCGGTCGTGTCCCCGGAGGTGGTGCTCTCCGCCGAGGTGCTGGCCGCGGCCCGCGCCGTGGCCGAACGGTACGCCGGCGGGGTGTGGGACGTGCTGCGCTCGGCCGTCCCGGCCCGCATGGCCAGGGCGGAAACCGAGAAAACCGATGCCGGGGATGGGATTCGGGCGGACGAACCGCCCGCGGCCGGTCCGGCCGTTGATGCTCCCGCCGTGATTGACCCGGCCGGGAAAAGCCCGGCCGGCGAACCAGCTGGTGGCTCGCCGGCCCCGCTGTTGTCCGAGTACCACGGCGGGGCCGACTACGCCCGGATGCTGCGCACCGGAGGATCCCCGCGGGCCGTGCTCTCCGCGGTGCCCAACCGCCCCGGGGACTGGCCCGCACTGCTGCTCGAGGCTTCCGAACTGGTGCTGGCCTCCGGGCGCGGGGTGCTCATCGTCGTCCCCGACGCCCGTGACATGGCCAGGCTCTGCGCCACACTCGATGAGCGACTGGGCCCCGAGGCGTACGCGCGGCTGACCGCCGAGGACGGGGCGACCCCGCGCTACCGGAACTTCCTGCGTGTGGCCCGTGGGTCCGCACGGCTGGTCGTCGGAACCCGCAACGCCGCCTTCGCCCCGGTGAAGGACCTGGGCCTGGCGATCATCTGGGACGACGCGGACAATTCGCACGCCGAGCCGCGCGCCCCCTACCACCACGCCCGCGAGGTGCTGCTGCTGCGCTGCGGCATCGAGAACGCCGGGTTGCTGCTGGCTGCACCCGGGCGCAGCGCCGAGGCCCAGCGGCTGGTGCGCAGCGGCTGGGCCCACGAACTGGAAGCCGACCGGAAGCTCTTGCGCGCCCACGCGCCGCGGGTCATTGCCGCCTCGGACGAGTTCGAGGCCGAACGCGACCCGCTGCTGCATGCCGCCCGGCTCCCGGCCGCCGCCTGGCGCGAGGCCAAGGCCGCGCTGGCCCGCGGGCCGGTGCTGGTGCAGGTTGCCCGCACCGGGTTCATGCCGGCGCTGCGCTGCGAACGCTGCCGCACCCCTGCCCGCTGCACCGCCTGCAACGGCCCGCTGGCGCTGGGCGATGCCCGCGGGGCCCCGGCCTGCGGCTGGTGCGGCCTGGTGGCCCACGACTGGAGCTGCGGGGAGTGCGGATTCATGCGCCTGCGCGCCGCGTCGATCGGGGCGGACCGCACCGCCGAGGAACTTGGCCGGGCCTTCCCGGGCATCAAGGTGGTTGCAGCGACCGGGGCCAAGCCGCTGCACGCGGTGCCCGATGCCCCGGCGCTGGTGGTCGCGACCCCGGGCGCCGAGCCGGTGGCCGCCAACGGGTACGCGGCGGTGCTGCTGCTGGACGGGGACCGGATGCTGGCCCGCGAGGGGCTGCGCACCGGGGAGGAGGTGCTCAACCGCTGGATGGGCGCCGCGCACCTGGCCCGCGGCAGGGATGCCACCGAGGGGCACCCGGGCGGCGGCACCGTGGTGGTGGCCGGGGACCCGACCGAGCCCATGCGTGCGCTGGTGCGCTTTGACGCGGCTGCCTATGCGCAGGCGGAGCTCGATGAGCGGCGCACCCTGGGACTGCCCCCGGCGGTTCGCACCGCCATGGTCAAGGGTCCGGCGGGAACCGCCGACAAGTTCATGGACGCCCTGGTGCTGGGCGACGAGGTGCGCCGGCACGGGCCGGTGCTGCTGGGGGAGGGCGAGCACCGCTGGCTGCTGTTCTTCTCCTACGCCCAGGGACCGGCAGTGACCGCGGCGCTGCGTGCGCTGCGTGCCACCTTCAGCGCAGCCAAGGAGCCGGTCGTGGCCATCCGCATCGACCCGGACGGGATCCTTTAGCTCGTCCGGGTTCTCTCGGTTGACCGATCCGGCTGCCTCGGCCCGTTCCTTCGCCCGTCGCCCGGGTAGAGCGTGCGCGGCATGCCGCGCGGCACCCACGGGTGCCTGGCGCCCAAAAACTCCTCGATCAGTGCAGCGGCCTCGGGCGCCTTTTCGTAGTGGATCAGGTGACCGACGTCCCCGATCACCCGCATGGTTGCGCGCGGGAAGGTGCGGGCCAGGGAACGCTGGGCGGGCACCGAGCCGAGCTCGTCCTGCTCTCCGACCACCAGCAGCGTCGGCTCGTTGATCCGGGCTGCCACCTCGCGCACCGTGGCGGTGATCGAGGCCGCGTAGGCCTCGCGCAGGGTGGAGCGCGAGGTGAACCCGGAGAAATAGCGCCGGTGCTGGTCAAGGACGTAGGCCCGCGTCGCCCGGTCCGTGGACTTGAGCATGGCCAGGGACATCGCGTCGGTGACCAGCCGCGAGCGCAGCAACGCTTCTCCGAGAGTGGCCGGCAGGCGTGCGCCGGCGGCGTAGTAGGCGCCCGCGGCGCGGGACATCAGTGCCTGGCTGCCCTCGAGCGCCGGTTCGCAGATCGGGTTGACCAGCACCAGCTGCCCGAAGCTTCCCGGGTGCCGGGCCAGGTAGGAGGCGGCGACGACGGTGCCGAAGGAGTGGCCCAGCAAGATGGTCGCCGGGCCCAGCCCCAGTTCCCCGCGCAGCGCGCCGATGACCTCGCCGTAGCCGGCCACGTCGTGGCGCGGCCCGGTGCTTGCCGGGAACTCCGGGGCACCGTTCGGCGCGCCGTGGGCCGACACGCCTGAAAACGGGGTCGAAGAGCCGAATCCGGGCAAATCCGGAACGATGATGGTGTAGTCCGGCAGTTGCTCGATGATCCGCGCCAGACCGTGGTGGTCGCCGCGGAAGCCGTGCACCGCCAGGATGACACCGCGGCAGGACGCCGGTGCCGGGTAGCTCCAGCACGACACCTCCGAACCATGCACATGGTGGATGCTCTTCAGGGCGCGGCGAGGGGTTTGCGGCGGGGAAAGGGGCATGTTCCAAGCCTATCCCGGGCCGCGGCACCCGCGGCTGCGCGGCTTGGGTTCCACCGCGGTTCGGCCGGGGTTCGGCAACGATTCGCTTACGCTTCACCCCGTGGACTAGGCACCGGCACCCGCGCCCCGGTAATGTCGAGAAGACCATGTGAAGCACGCTTTACGCCCACTGCAACACCGAAGGATGGCCCCATCGTGGCAGCCACAGCGTCCCACCGATCCGAATTGGCCGCGCTGCGCGCCCGGCCCGGCGCCAAGGTCCTCATTGTCGGCGGGGGCATCAACGGCGTGGCGACCTTCCGCTACCTGGCCATGCAGGGGGTCGACGTGGCGCTGGTGGAACATGGAGATTACTGCCAGGGCGCCTCGGGCGCCTCCTCGCACATGATCCACGGCGGCATCCGCTACCTGGAAAACGGCGAGTTCCGCCTGGTCCACGAGTCCGTGCAGGAACGCAACCGGCTGCTGGAGATCGCCCCGCACTACGTCAAGCCGCTGCGCACCACCATCCCGATCTTCTCCACCTTCTCCGGGATCCTCTCGGCTCCCATGCGCTTCCTCACCCACCGCAGCTCCACCGCCACCGAGCGCGGTGCGGTGCTGATCAAGGCCGGGCTGGTGCTCTACGACGTCTTTGCCGGGGCCGTGGGGCGCAACACCCCGTGGCACAAGTTCCGCGGGGCCAAGGCCTCGCTGGCGCAGCTGCCGCTGCTGCGCGGGGACGTGAAGTACACGGCCACCTACTTCGACGCCTCGGTGCACAACCCCGAGCGCCTCACCCTGGACGTGCTGCGCGACGGGCTGGAAGCCAACCCGCACGTGCGGGCCAGCAACTACGTCTCGCTGGCCGGGTTCGGTGTCGACGGTGCACGGCTGCGCGACGAGCTCACCGGTGAGGAATTCGACTTCGACGCCGACGTGCTGGTCAACGCGACCGGTGCCTGGGTGGATCTGACCAACGAGGCCATCGGGGTGCCCAGCCACTTCATGGGCGGGACCAAGGGCAGCCACATCGTGCTTGACCACCGGGGCCTGCTCGAGGCCTGCGGCGGCCGGGAGATCTTCTTCGAGCACTCCGACGGGCGGATCGTGCTGATCTACCCGCTGGGGGATCGGGTGCTGGTGGGCACCACCGACATCGACGCGGACATGGACGTCCCGGCACGCTGCACCGACGCGGAGGCGGCATACTTCTTCGACCTGGTCCGGCACGTCTTCCCGTCCATCGAGGTGCGCGAGGAAGACATCGTCTACAGGTTCTCCGGCGTGCGCCCGCTGCCGCGCCACGACGACACCGCCCCCGGCTTCGTCTCCCGCGACTACCGCATCGAACGCACACAGCTGCCCGGCGACACCGCGATGCTCTCGCTGGTCGGCGGGAAGTGGACGACGTTCCGCGCCCTGGGCGAGACCCTGGGCAAGAAGGTGCTGGCCGAGCTCGGCGTGGCACCGGGGCCCACCACCCGGAATTTGCCCATCGGGGGCGGGCGGAACTACCCCGGCACCCCCGCCGCGCTCGAGGCCTGGTTCGCCGCCCGCTCCGCGCTGGCCGGACGCCGCCGGCTCGAGATGCTGCTGGAACGCTACGGCACCCGCGCCGACACCGTCCTGGAATTCATCGGGCCCGACGACCCGACGCTGCCGGCCAGCGACGAACTTTCCGCGGCCGAGCTTGCCTACCTGGGCACCCATGAACACCTGGGATCGCTGGCCGACGTGTTCATCCGGCGCACCTCGCTGGCCTTCCGCGGACTGGTCACCCAAGAATTGCTCGAACAGGTCGCCGAGGCGCTGGCCCCGGTGCTTGGCTGGGACCAGGGCCAGGCCGCCGCGCAGGTCGCCGAGTGCCGCCGCGTGCTCACCGAGGACCACGGGGCACGCCCGGCGCTGTCCAACGCGTAGGATTCCGCGCCGGGTCGGCGGCCCAACGGCGTTGGTTCCGCGCCCGTCCCGGCCCCGCCGGGCCGACCCCGTCCCCTGGATCCCGCCGCTGCTCCCGGCACACCGCCGAACCGCCCCCATCCGCCGCTGAAAGGCACCGCCATGAACCAGTACGTCATTGCGATCGACCAGGGAACCACCAGTTCCCGCGCCATTGTCTTTGACCATGCGGGCACCGTTGCCTCCACCGGGCAACTGGAGCACGCGCAGATATTCCCGCACCCCGGCTGGGTCGAGCACGACGCGCATGAGATCTGGCGGAACGTGCGGGAGGTCATCGCCGTCGCACTGGCCGGGGGGAACCTGACCCGGCACGACATCGCGGCGGTGGGGATCACCAACCAGCGCGAAACCACCGTGGTGTGGGACCGGCACACCGGCGAACCGGTCTACAACGCGATCACCTGGCAGGACACCCGCACCCAGGACATCGTCCAGGCGCTGGCCGCCGACGGCGGGACGGAGCGGTACAAGGAACGCACCGGGCTGCCGCTGGCCCCCTACTTCTCCGGCACGAAGGTCAAGTGGATCCTGGACAACGTCGCCGGGGCGCGCGAACGCGCCGAGGCCGGGGACCTGCTCTTCGGCAACACCGACTCGTGGGTCACCTGGAACCTCACCGGCGGGACCGACGGCGGGGTGCACATCACCGACGTCACCAACGCCTCGCGCACCATGTTCATGGACCTGGCGACCCTGGCCTGGGACGAGGCGATCCTCGCGGACTTCGGGGTGCCCGCCTCGATGCTGCCGGCCATCAAGTCCTCCTCGGAGGTCTACGGAAAGGTGGCCTCCTCGCAGCTCTTGCGCGAGGTGCCGGTCGCCGGGATCCTGGGCGACCAGCAGGCAGCAACCTTCGGGCAGGCGGCCTTCGGCGCCGGGGATGCGAAAAACACCTACGGCACCGGCTGCTTCCTGATCTTCAACACCGGCGAGGAAATCGTCCGCTCCAACAACGGGCTGCTGACCACCCTGGGCTACAAGCTTGGTGACGCGGACCCGGTCTACGCGTTGGAGGGATCGATCGCCGTGGCCGGATCCCTGGTCCAGTGGCTGCGCGACAACATCGGCATGATCTCCACCGCCGCCGAGGTCGAAACCCTGGCCGCCGGCGTGCCGGACAACGGCGGGGTGTACATCGTCCCGGCCTTCTCCGGGCTCTTCGCCCCGTACTGGCGCGCCGAGGCCCGCGGGGCCATCGTCGGGCTGACCCGCTTTGCCAACAAACACCACATCGCCCGCGCGGCGCTCGAGGCCACGGCGTTCCAGGTCCGCGAGGTGCTCGACGCCGTCAACGCGGACGCGGCGGTTCCGCTGACCGAGCTGAAGGTCGACGGGGGGATGGTGGCCAACGATGCACTCATGCAGTTCCAGGCCGACCTGCTCGGGGTCCCGGTCATCCGCCCGACGGTCACCGAGACCACGGCGCTGGGCGCGGCCTACGCCGCCGGGCTGGCCGTGGGGTTCTGGAAGGACCTCGGCGAGCTCGAGGCCAACTGGTCCGAGGACAAGCGCTGGGAACCTGCCATGGAGCCGGCCGAACGCGAGCGACAGATGCGCCTGTGGAAAAAGGCGGTGACCCGCACCTTCGACTGGGTCGACGAGGACGTGCGCTAGGAGCCCTCGTGGGCAGTGAAACCACTCGGGCTTGTGCCGCAGCTTCTGAGCTGCACAACGTCCCACCTGCATGACGATGTGGGCCACAACGCCCCGTGCGCTGCACCGTTGACCAGGGTGGAAGGAACTTCGGCCCGCTTTCTTCGGCGTTCGGGCCCATCCACGCTTCCGCCGCTCCGGGGCCGGAAGCCGCGCGGACAGGCGGGCAAGGCATGCGGGCATCAGGCTGGATCCGGCAGGGATGCCGGCCAGCGTGATATTGCCACGCAGTGCCCGGGAGTTTGGCGCCGCCATCGCGCCGACCGTGGCCCTGGCCGGCTGGGCCGCCGTGAGGCATGTGCGGTCCACGACGCATCCGGGGATCGGTGCGGTGGTGGCGGCCGTGGTCCTGTCTGCCTGCGTCGTGCTTTTCGGGACCAACGACGTGTGCCAATCGGTCCGGCCCGATCCCACCTGCGGGACCTATCCGCCGTTCCACCTGCGGGTGCTGTGGCCCGGGGCGACATCGGCGGCGACCCATGCGGTGCTCGGCGTGCTCGGAGTGCTGGGCGCGATCGCCTGGCTGGGACGGCGTCCGGCACCCGGGAGCCAAACGCACCGGGGCGCACCTGCCGACGAGCGACGTACCCGGCGGGAGGCAGCGGGGAAGCGGGCGACGCGTGGCGATGGACACGAACCAGCACCCCGCACGGTTCGTGCGGTAGAATTGAACACATGAACGTTGCGCTCTTGCTAACCTAGCCGTACGGGATACTCCCCGTACGGCCGCCCCTTGATTGCCAAGGGGCTTTTGTGTGTCACGGGCATTTGCGCCAGGCACACCCACTCGGCTCAGCTGGCCAAGAGACGTTCCCCCACAGGCGCACGACAAAAGAAGGCGAAACACGATAGTGAGCACTCAGCCCACCGGCACCGATACCGCGGACAACGATTCCACCGCAGCGGCCTACAGCTTCCAGGACATGGAAGCCAAATGGGCTCCGGTGTGGGACGAACTAGGGGTCTTCACGCCCAAGGACGACGGCAGTGCCGAGCGCCGCTACGTGTTGGACATGTTCCCGTACCCCTCCGGCGACCTGCACATGGGCCACGCCGAGGCCTTCGCCATGGGAGACGTGGTCGCCCGCTACTGGCGCCAGCTGGGCTACGACGTCATGCACCCGATCGGCTGGGACTCCTTCGGGCTGCCGGCCGAGAACGCCGCGATCAAGCGCAACGCCCACCCCTCGGAGTGGACCTACGCGAACATCGACACCCAGGCCGCCAGCTTCAAGCGCTACGCGATCTCCGCCGACTGGGAACGCCGCATCCACACTTCCGACCCGGAGTACTATCGCTGGACCCAGTGGCTGTTCACCCGTTTCTACGAAAAGGGCCTGGCCTACCGCAAGAACCACCCGGTGAACTGGTGCCCGAAGGACCAGACCGTGCTGGCCAACGAGCAGGTGGTCAACGGCGCCTGCGAACGCTGCGGCACCCCGGTGACCAAGAAATCGCTGAACCAGTGGTACTTCAAGATCACCGACTACGCCGACCGCCTGCTCGATGACATGGACGCGCTGCACGGGCACTGGCCCGAGCGCGTGCTGGCCATGCAGAAGAACTGGATCGGCCGCTCCGAGGGCGCGCACGTGGACTTCATCGTCGAGGCCACCGACACCCGGGAAGCACACAAGACCACGGTCTTCACCACGCGCCCGGACACCCTGCACGGCGCCACCTTCTTCGTGGTCGCCGCCGATGCGGAACTGGCCAACGAGCTGGTCACCGAAGAGCACCGCCAGGCGCTGGAGGAGTACCAGGACAAGGTCAAGGCCCTTTCCGAGATCGAACGCCAGGCCACCGAGCGCGAGAAGACCGGCGTGTTCACCGGCCGCTACGCCATCAACCCGCTCAACGGGGAAAAACTGCCGGTCTGGGCCGCGGACTACGTGCTGGCCGAATACGGCACCGGCGCGATCATGGCCGTGCCCGCCCACGACCAGCGCGACCTGGACTTCGCCCGTACCTTCGACCTGCCGGTGCGCGTGGTCGTTGACACCGGCGCCGAGGATCCGGCCGAAACCGGCATTGCCACCGCCGGCGAAGGCACCCTGGTGAACTCCGGCGAGCTGGACGGGCTGCCGAAGGCCGAGGGCATTGCCCGCGCCATCGAGATCGTCGAGGCAGCCGGCACCGGAGAGAAGTTCGTGAACTTCCGCCTGCGCGACTGGCTGCTTTCCCGCCAGCGCTTCTGGGGCACCCCGATCCCGATCATCCACTGCGGGCACTGCGGCGAGGTCCCGGTCCCGGACGACCAGCTGCCGGTGCGGCTGCCCGATGACCTGCGCGGCGAGGACCTGGCCCCCAAGGGCACTTCCCCGCTGGCCGCCGCCGAGGACTGGGTCAACGTGCCGTGCCCGAAGTGTGGGACCGACGCCAAGCGCGACACCGACACCATGGACACCTTCGTGGACTCCTCCTGGTACTTCCTGCGCTTCGTCTCCCCGAACTACACCGAGGGTCCCTTCGACCCGCAGGCGGTGCGCGACTGGATGCCGGTCGGGCAGTACGTCGGAGGCGTCGAGCACGCGATCCTGCACCTGCTCTACTCGCGCTTCTTCACCAAGGTCATCTTCGACCTGGGCCTGATCGACGTGACCGAACCCTTCAGCGCGCTGCTGAACCAGGGCCAGGTGCTCAACGGCGGCAAGGCCATGAGCAAGTCGCTGGGCAACGGCGTGGACCTGGGCGAGCAGCTGGACAAGTACGGCGTGGACGCCGTGCGCCTGACCATGATCTTTGCCTCCCCGCCGGAGGACGACGTGGACTGGGCCGATGTCTCCCCTTCGGGTTCGCAGAAGTTCCTGGCCCGTGCCTGGCGCGTGGCCCAGGATGTTGCCAGCGCACCGGGGACCGACCCGGCCACCGGTGACAAGGCGCTGCGCTCGGTCACCCACAAGGCGGTGCACGAGGCCTCCGGCATGCTGGACACCGGCAAGTTCAACGTCGTGATCGCCAAGACCATGGAGCTGGTCAACGCGACCCGCAAGGCCATCGACTCCGGTGCCGGCGCGTCGGACCCGGCGGTCCGCGAGGCCGCGGAAGCCGTCGCGGTCATCCTCTCGCTCTTCGCCCCGTACACGGCCGAAGACATGTGGGCGGCCCTGGGGCACGAGCCCTCGGTCGCCAACGCCGGATGGCCCGCCGTGGACGAGGCGCTGCTGGTCGAGGACACCATCACCGCCGTGGTGCAGATCAAGGGCAAGGTCCGGGCCCGGCTGGAGGTTTCGGTGGACATCACCGCCGAGGAACTCGAGGCCCTGGCCATGGCCGACGAAGCCGTGGTGCGCTACCTCGACGGTGCGGCGGTAGCCAAGGTGATCGTGCGCGCGCCGAAGCTGGTCAACGTGGTTCCGGCCTCCTAGACCGCCGCAAGGTAGCCTTCTTCCATGGACCAATCGCAGCCCGCCCACCAACCGCCGCGGCCCCCGGGCCCCGGCGGTTGGATGGGCCGGCTGCGGGGCCGGAGGCAACGCACCGGCGCCCCGGCGCAGGGCAGGGCCCCCCACGCGGTGGTGCTGCCCGTGGGCGTGGTGACCGATTCGGCCGCCGCGCTGCCCGAGACCTGGGTGGGGCAGCACTCGCGGTTCCTGCGCGTGG
This sequence comes from Arthrobacter sp. AQ5-05, assembly GCF_003287975.1. GTDB lineage: Bacteria > Actinomycetota > Actinomycetes > Actinomycetales > Micrococcaceae > Paeniglutamicibacter. The sequence continues at coordinate 43,321 of NZ_QMKQ01000007.1, read as the reverse complement.
TGCCCATGCCGGTGATGGTCGATGACCAGATCTTCTCCGAGGGCACCGACGACGTGCCCACCGAGCTCGCCCTGGGCCTGGCCATGGGCAAGGCGGTGCGCACCTCGCGCCCGGCGCCGGGGCAGATGCTGCGCGCCTACCAGGAGCTCGCCGCGGCCGGGGTGAAGGAAATCATCTCCATCCACCTCTCCGGCGCGCTTTCCGGGACGGTGGAGGCCGCACGTCTGGCCGCCGGGTCCTCCCCGGTTCCCGTCACCGTCGTCGATTCGCTCACCGTGGCACTGGCCGAGGGATTTGCCGTCATGGACGTGGTGGAGCTGGCCGCGACCGGCGCGCCCCTGGAGGAATTGCGGGCCGTGGCCGAAAGGGCCGCGGAAAACCACGTGTACTTTGCCGTGCCATCGCTGGAGCAGCTGCGCCGCGGCGGGCGGATCGGGGCCCTGGCCTCGGTGCTGGGCACGCTGCTGAACGTCAAGCCGATCCTGTCGGTGTGCGACGGCCACATCATCGCCCACGAAAAGGTCCGCACCCATTCGCGCACGCTGGCCCGCCTGGTGGCCATCGCCCGGCAGGAGGCCGCCGAACGCGGTCCGGAGGTCCGCTTGGCGGTGCACTATTTCGGCAACCAGGAAGCCGCCGAGGAAATCGTGCAGGAACTGGCCGGAGCCTCCGCATTCGAGGTCCTGGCCATCCCGGTGCCCGCGGTGCTCGGCGCCCACACCGGCGCCGGCGTGCTGGCCGTCGCGATTGCCGGGGGCAAGGAACCGGCAGCGCCGGGTCCTGCACGCCCCGAACCGAAGCCCAAGCCGGCACCGAAGCCGAAGCCCGAACCCAGGCCCAAACCGGAGCCGAAGACCCGCAACGAGGCCCCGCGCCGCGATGCACGCCGCCGCACGGCCGCGGCGCAGGCGCAAGGTGCACCAAGCGCGCACACCCCGCCGTCGGTGCCCGGCCCGGAACGGCCCGAAACCCCATAGCACCGGGACCGGCCTGACCGGGCCGCAGCCGGAGGATGGGTCCCCGCAACCAGGGGTTCTCCACAGCCGGGCACCGATCGACCCGCGCAACAACGCGGCTCGGGTGCAATGGATTGCATGGGCTCTCACGAATGGGCGGATCATGCCGCCAGGACCAGCCTGGGCCCGGCCCCCGGGCACTTGCGGGTGCTCATCGGCAGATCCGCGGCAATCGTCCTGATCCTCGGCGCACTGACGTGGATCTCGGTATCGCTGCTGTTCAACCCGCCCCCGCGAGCCCCGGGCGACACCGAAACCATCCCGCTGCAGGTCGCACAGTCCCCGCAGGTGCAAGCCACCGGAGACCCGCCGGCCGGGAAACCCCCGCCCGAAAAAACCCTCGGGGAACAGGTTCCCCCGGTGTCCGCTTCCCTCGGTGATGGAGACGGATCGGCCCCGCCTGCTGCCGGTGCCACCGCCGTGGTCCACATGATCGGCGCAGTGAAGGACCCCGGGGTCTATGCCCTGCCGCTGGGCTCGAGGGTGCTCGATGCGGTGAACCGGGCCGGAGGCCTGGCCAAGGACGCTGCCCCCGAGGTGATCAACCTGGCCGCCCAGATCCGCGACGGCGAACAGATCCGCATCCCGCGCCGCGGCGAAGCCGCACCGGGCCCGGTGCCCGATCCCGGACCGTCCGGCGGCACCGGGCCTCCGGGGGCCGCGCCGGGCAAACTCAACGTGAACACCGCCGACCAGGCGGCGCTGGAGGAACTGCCGGGCATCGGGCCCGCCCTAGCCGGCAGGATCCTGTCCTTCAGGCAGGCCAACGGACCCTTCAAGAACCTCGGCGAACTGGACGCCGTCAGCGGCATCGGTCCGGCGATGCTGGGCAACCTGCGGGACCTGGTGGTGTTCGAATGAGCGCCCCGCACGGGGGCCGCGATCCCGAGCTTTGCCGCACCGGCGCTGGCCTGCGCCGCGGCGGGGCTGGTCTTCACGCAGTTGGTGCTCACCGGCGCCCCGAGGTCAGGGACGGCCATCGACAGGTTTTCCGAGGACGCCCGGGAGCACCGCCGGTTCACCGTCGAGGCGCGCGTGCTCTCCGTGGCCCGGAGCGGGGACTGGATCGTCTCCGGGGTCCCGGTGTGGCTGAGCTACCCCGAATCCCGTGCCGGCAGCGTCCCGCCGGCCGCCGGCACCACCGTGGAAGTCATCGCGAAGGTCTCGGCCGCCGAGCCCGGGGACCGGCTGCGCTTCTGGCTCAACGCCGCCGCCGACCTGCTGCCGGTGGGCGAGCCGAAACAGCCGGGGGTGTTCGAGGCGATGGCCGAGGCCATGAAGACTGCCGGGCTTTCGCACCTCAGTGCGGTCGGCGTAGATACTGATGCTTACAAAGGTGGGTTGAAGATCAACAAGCAGGCTTGAACAAGTTGCACACGAGCGCCAGGGTCAGCTCTGATTTTCCAATGTCACCACCACGGTGTGCATGCTGTGCTCCCGACGGGAAAGAGAAACCGCTGCGTGCACCCCCTTAGATCCGCAGAGGTTTATTGGCGATGGCGGATTGTCACAGGGTGAGAACAGAAATTCAGTCACTAACGACGCGGATACGCGCGCAGAGGCGGCGACCAACGACTGGGCTGGCTCCTTGATAAAGCTATCAAGCATCGTCCATACCAAAGGCTAAGTGCATAGCCTTTGGTATGTTTGGGTGGTGACCACAGATAAACAGCAGCCCGGCGTCTGGCCGGCGACCGGATACGAAGCACGCCCGTGGGTGCGCGCCGGGAACGAAGTAGCCTCTCGTCGGGCCAAGCTCCAGGCCCGCGGCGACTACCAGGCCGCCGTCCCACCGCTCATCGCTGCAACCCCGGTTGCACTGCCCGCCGAGACGATCGCCCTGGCCGATGATGCGAGCCAGGAACTCGCCCGATTCGACGCCGAGGCCGGAATGATCGCCGCCCCGTTCGCATCCATCCTGCTGCGCAGCGAGTCTGCTTCCAGCTCGGAGGTGGAGAACCTCACCTCCAGCGCCAAGCAGGTGGCCCTCGCGGAGATCGGCGAGTCGAAGTCCGGGAACGCGCGCCTGGTCGTTGCAAACGTTCGCGCCATGACTGCGGCCATCGCGCTGTCCGACCAGCTGGACGAGCACTCGATCATCGCGATGCACGATGCGTTGCTGCGGGACACTGCGCCCGAATATGTCGGCCACTGGCGCAACGAACAAGTATGGATCGGCGGCGGCAGCATTTCGCCGCACGCCGCAGCGTTTGTGCCGCCCCACCACACCCGCGTTGCGAGCCTGATGGCCGACGTTGTCGCATTCGCCCGGCGCACAGACGTGCCGGTGCTCATCCAGGCAGCGATTGCCCACGCGCAATTCGAGACCATCCATCCCTTCCCCGACGGCAACGGCCGGACCGGGCGGGCACTCCTGCAGGGCATGCTTCGCCACGGCGGTCTGACCCGCAATGTCACCGTGCCCGTCTCGGCTGGGCTCCTCTACGACACCGATGCCTACTTCCGCGCGCTGACCGAGTATCGGGCAGGGAACACAACCGCCATCGTCACCGCCGTGGCTGAAGCATCCTTTGCTGCGATCCGGAACGGCCGTGTGCTCGTGAGGGACATCCAAGACGCAGCTGCGCGCTGGGACGACCTGGTCGTGGCCCGAAGCGACTCATCCGTGCACAAGGCGAAGAGCTACCTGCTCCGCCAGCCCGTTGTGAACGCAAAGACCCTGGCCGGTGAGTTGCAGATCAGCGAAGTTGCCGCCCAGAAAGCAATCGACCGGCTGGTCGATGCCGAGGTGCTCACCCAGAGCAACACCGGCCGCAGGAACCGCATCTGGCAGGCCCCGGAGATCCTCGCCGCACTTGATGCGTTCGGCGCACGAGCCCGGCGTCGCCGCGGCTGAGAGACGCAGAAGGGTCTGGGCAAGCGCTTCCGCCTGCTATCTCGGAGAATGCATCGAGTCATGGAGCGGCATTCGTGCGTCGTCCTGCCACCAAGGCTTTACGCCATTCAGCACCGACCCCGCGAGCATGCAACGACAGGCGTGTGGTCGGTTGCCATGCGTGGAATTCCCAAGCCCTGGTGGTGTCATCCACTCGCCAGGAACCGTACCGAGGGGGCGCGCCGGTTGTTGATCAGGCGACGATTTCGGTCCGGACGAATTCCTTGGTGGCATGGGTCCTGCCCTGGGGAGGTTGGCGGCTGCAGACGATAACGTCACCAAAAGAGAGTGTGGGCGAACCCCACGGTGGAGCAGCGCCCGACACAACCACCAAAATTGCCTCTGGAACCGGCAAACCCCGGGAACCCGGGAACCGACAAGCGCCCCGCTGTCGATTTCCGGGTTACCGGGCGTGTTTCTCCACAGCCGGGCGCTGATCCGGAACGCACGGCAGGCGGATCGTGTGCACTGGAGGGCATGGGCTCTTACACGCGCCGTGATCAAGCCGCAGGAGGAAAGTGGAAGGCGGCCCCCGCCATGGGCGGGCTCGCCGACCTGATGCCGGCAGCCCTGGCCCGGCGTCCGAAGGGGGATCCTGATCGGGAGCCCGGCCGCGTTGACCTGCGCGGCTGCTGGGCGCTGGCCGGGGCCTGGGCCGCGGCGCTGTGCGGGGTGCAGCTGGCCGAAGCCCCCCAGGTTTACTGGGCCGTGGGACTGTGGCTTGCCGCCGGGGCCGGGTTGCTGGCGCTGCTGCGCCCCCGGCACGGGCGCCTCGGGCCGGCCGCGACCCCGAGCTTTGCCGCACCGGCACTGGCCTGCGCCGCGGCGGGGCTGGTCTTCACGCAATTGGTGCTCACCGGCGCCGGCAGCAACCCGGCCGCCCTGGAGGACGCGGCGGCCAGCGGGTCGCCGGTGCGCGTCCAGCTCGCCTTCACCGCCGCCCCGAGGCCAGGGACGGCCATCGACAGGTTTTCCGAGGACGCCCGGGAGCACCGCCGGTTCACCGTCGAGGCGCGGGTGCTCTCCGTGGCCCGGAGCGGGCACTGGATAGTCTCCGGGGTCCCGGTGCGGCTGAGCTACCCCGAATCCCGTGCCGGCAGCGTCCCGCCGGCCGCCGGCACCACCGTGGAGGTCATCGCCTCGGTCTCGGCCGCCGAGCCCGGGGACCGGTTGAGCTTCTGGCTCAACGCCGCCGCCGACCTGCTGCCGGTGGGCGAGCCGAAACGGCCGGGGGTGTTCGAGGGGATGCGCGCCCGCTTCGTCGCCGCCTGCGCATCGCTGCCGCAACCGGCCCGCGCCCTGCTCCCGGGCATGGTGTTCGGGGACCGCAGCGGAGCGGACGAGGCGCTGGGCGAGGCCATGAAGGTGGCGGGGCTTTCGCACCTGAGCGCGGTCAGCGGCGCAAATTGCGCCATGGTGCTGGGTTTCGTGGTGGCGCTGTGCCGGGTGCTGGGCCTGGGACGGGCGCCCACGCTGGTGCTCGGCCTGGGCGCGCTGGCCGGGTTCGTGCTGCTGGTCGGATACGAGCCCAGCGTGCTGCGCGCGGCGGTCATGGGCACCATCGCGGCCGTGGGGGTGCACGCCTCCCGGGGCCGGAACGCAATGTCCGCCCTGTCGCTGGCGGTGGTGCTGCTGCTGGCCATCGACCCGTGGCTGGCCGGCGAACCGGCCTTCCAGCTCTCCGCCCTGGCCACCGCCGGGATCGTTGTCATCGGGCGGCGCCTGGCCGAACGGCTGAACCGCTGGATGCCGGCGGTCCTGGCCGAGGGCACCGCCATCGCGCTGGCCGCACAGATCGCCTGCCTGCCGGTGCTGGTGGTCCTGAACCCGTCCTTCTCGCTGTACTCGGTGCCCGCGAACCTGCTGGTGGCACCGTTCATCCCGTTGATCACCGTGGCCGGGACGCTCGGCGTCGTGGTGCTGATGCTGGTTCCGCCGGTCGGCCTGGCCCTGGTGTGGGTGGCGGGGATGCCGGTGCTGGTCGTGGGATTCCTCGGAACGTGGATCGCCTCGCTGCCGGGGGCGCTGCGGCCCTGGCCAGCCGGTGCGGCGGGGATCCTGTTGGCGTGGGGCATCGTGCTGGGCATGCTGGTTGCCCTGGGCCAGGTGCGCCCGCTTGGAAGCACCTGGCGGTCAGCGGCGCGGCTCGGTGTGCAGGGGGTGGTGACGGGGTTGTTGCTGGGGCTGGTGCTGCCGGTCACCGCGCTGGTGCCCGCCCCGGCGATCGATTGGCTGGTGGTCGCCTGCGACGTGGGGCAGGGCGACGGGATGCTGTTGAACGCCGGAGACGGAAGCGCCGTGGTGGTGGACACCGGGCGCGAGCCCGGACAGATCGATGCGTGCCTGGATCGGATGCGGGTCAAGGAGGTCGCCGCGGTGTTCATCACCCACCGGCATGCCGACCACGACGGCGGGCTGGAGGGCGTGGGGGACCGGAGGAGCGTGGATGCACTGTACTATTCCGCGGCCGACGACCCGGATGACCCTCCGGTGATCACGGATGGCAGCGGCCGGGAACCGGAGGCGAAGCAGCTGGGTTCGGGTGCCACCGGCAGCGCCGGGCCGTTGTCGTGGCGCGTGCTGGGGCCGATCCCCTCGGGGCTGTTCACCGACGAGAACGACGCATCGCTGGTCATCCGCTTCGAGATCCAGGTGCCCGGGGCGCCGCGGCCGGTATCGCTGCTGGCCACCGGGGACATGCAGGAAGAAGCCATGGGCCAGCTCATCGACCAGGAGCTCATCACCCATGCCGACATCCTGAAGGTGGCGCACCACGGGGCCGCGAACGGCGGGATCCGCACGGCGCCGGCGGTCCGGCCGGTGCTGGCGCTGATCAGCGTGGGGGCGCAGAACACCTACGGCCACCCCTCGGAGACTGCGCTTCGGGCGCTGGAGGAGAACCACGTGGTGGCGCTGCGCACCGATATCCGCGGGACCATCATCGTGGGCTGGGACGGAAAGGGATTGGCGGTTTCCTCCCTCGGCCCGGGCGCGGTCCCTGCGCCGTAATCGACACGAATACCGGACAACCATAGGGGATATGCCGCTTTCCGGCGTTGGGGATAGGATCGATGGGGTTGTTCAAACACTAGGTAAAGGTCGGTCATGGCAGCGCCACGAGGCACATCCAAGAACGCGGGCATTTCATGGCGGTCCGTGGCTCCCGCGCCACTGGTCCTGTTGCAGGGGTCCGAGGAATTGCTGGCCAGCCGCGCCTTCGATGCCGTGCGTTCGGCCCTGCGTGCCGGTGCCGAGATCGAGCTCGTCCGCTTCGAAGCCAACAGCTACGAACGTGGCGAACTGCTGTTGGCCTCCAGCCCCTCGCTGTTCAGCGAAACCAAGCTCATCGAGGTCCGCTCGATGGCCGCAATGAACGAGGACTTCCTCAACGACGCCCTGGCCTACGCGAAGTCCCCGGCGCCCGATGCCACCTTGGTCATGCACCATTCCGGGGGAGTGCGCGGGAAAAAACTGCTGGATGCACTCAAGGCCGCCGGAGCGGTTCTCGTTGACTGCCAACCGCTGAAGAAGGACTCCGAAAAGATCGACTTCGTCACCCAGGAATTCCGGGCGGCCAAGCGCAAGCTCAGTGCCGAGGGCGCCCGCGCCCTGGTTGCCGCACTTGGCAGCGACCTTTCGGAACTGGGCGCCGCCTGCTCCCAACTTTTGAAGGACACCACCGGGGCCATCGACCAGGACATGGTCGACAAGTACTATGGCGGACGCGTGGAGGCCACCGGGTTCAAGGTAGCCGATGCGGCCTTGGCCGGCCGGGCAGACATCGCCCTGAGCACGCTGAGACACGCATTGGCCACGGGGACCGACCCGGTGCCGATCGTCGCAACCCTGGCCATGAAGCTGCGCCAGGTCGCCAAGGTGGCCGGGGCGCGCAAGTCCTCGGGCCAGCTGGCCAGCGAGTTGGGGATGCCGCCGTGGCAGGTCCAGCAGGCCCAGGAACAGGCCCGGCATTGGAACGTCGATGACATTGCCCGCTGCATCCGTCTCGTCGCGGAGGCCGATGCCCAGGTCAAAGGCGCGTCACGCGACCCCGAATATGCCGTGGAGCGTGCCGTGACCCAGATATCGTTGGCTGCACGGCGCTAGGCGGACCGCGACTACGCCCGGAACCGCGAAGCCGGACGAGCCTCAGGTCTCAGGCCTTGGGCCGCGGCGACGCACCGGAGGCTTCCGGGCGCGTCGGCAAGGGGCCGAAAGCGCCCAGGAATCCCAGGCGGGAGACCAGCGCCACGGCGTAGCGGTTCCACAGTCCGCAAAAGAACAGGACCTCGGCACTGGCGCCCACCATGGCTGCCAGCACATCCGTCGGATAATGCACGCCCACGTAGAGGCGCGATAGCGCCAGTCCGGCCACCATCGCGCTGCCGAAAACCACCGAGAACCGTTCCCAGCGGGTTCCGCGGGCCAGTAACCAGATGGCGAAGGCCAATCCCACCGCCAGGCTGACGTGCCCCGAGGGGAAGGAATCGAAGCCGCTTTCGGGTGCCAACGGGTCCGCGAGCAGGGCCGGGTTCGGCCGCGGCCGTTCCACGACGACCTTGAAGAGCTGGGCGGAAAGCCAGCCCACGGACGCGACCGACCCGAACGCCAGCGCATTGACCGGGGAGCAGCGCACGACCAGCAGGATCAAGCAGGCCAGCGCCGGCAGGACAGTCCCACCCACAGGGCTGAAGATTCCGCTCAGGGCCATGGCCACCGCGTTGAGCACCCCGTCGTGGTGCCCGCTGAGCTCCTGGTCCACCACCAATTCCGCACCCGCATAGCCCGGAATGAAACGGGCGCCGAAGCCCAGGGTCAGCACCGCGGCGACAAGCCTGCCGGGCACCATGATCCATCGCCGGATCTGTGGCAGGGTTTCCAGTCGCATGGCCGGGTCCGTATGGGCAGGTTCACGTCGGGGTGCGGTGTGGTTGCCCATGGGTCGGATGAGACCCGCGTCCGGGTCCGTTGCTGCTCGAGGCGGCACCCGTCCGGGCGCCCGATCGATCATAACGGCGCCGGCGGGGTGTTTCCTGCAAGGACCGTGGGCAAAGAAACGGAAAGCGTGTTAAAACACAAAAGGCTTCCGTTCCCCTAGATATGGAGGAAAGGAAGCCTTTTGCTTCAGTGACGCAATCCTTAGAGGGCGTTAACCTTCTTGGAGATGGCCGACTTGTGGTTTGCTGCGTTGTTCTTGTGCAGCACACCCTTGGTCGCGGCCTTGTCGATCTTGCGGCCAGCTGTAACCAGTGCGGTTGCTGCTGCGTCCTTGTCTTCGGCTGCAACGGCAGTGTTCACTGCGCGGATTGCGGTGCGAAGTTCGGACTTGACGGCAGCGTTACGCTGGCGTGCCTTCTCGTTGGTGAGAATGCGCTTCTTCTGGGACTTGATATTAGCCACTGTATTAAACTCTCTTGCTCATCGCTTGTAATGGTCGGTGAGGGATATCTTCCGGGCCATTGACTGAGCGGCGTGGGGATACCTATGGCGACCCGGGAGAAGTGCCCGTCGACCTGCGCGGACACACAAGAAGTAATACTAGCAGGTTCAGGTGGCCGTCTCGACACGAAAGCACCGCGAACAATTGTGAGCTACACCCGCCGTGGCGAAGCGGGCCTCACCGGCAAGCCCATGCGTGAAGTCACGCCACAAACGGCACCGAGCGCTCCCTGGCCCTGAAAACAGGGGCAGTCCATGCGCCGGCAGGTCCCGCAATCTAGTGTGCAAGCTCCATCAGGTCGTCGATCGACATGCCTGCAGCCGAGGCGGGTCGTCCCAGTATCGAGGACAACACCTCGAAAAGCGCGGCCTGCGGATCCGCAACCATGCGATGGGACCGCCACCCGATGTGCTTGTCCGGGCGGACCAGGATGACACCGTCCTCTTCGATCTCGCGTTGGTGCATCCAATCACCGTAGAGGTCCTGCACCTCAAGGCCCTCGCCGACGACCACGGCCACCAGTTCGATGCCAAGCCCCGCGGCCACCTCGGCTGCGGCGTCCGCCCACGCCTGGCCGGTGATGCCGGTAAAGAGCGTGAAACCGGTGCCCTTGGCGATGTCGTGGGTGGAGAACTTTCGGTCCCTGTCGCCGAGCCAGGCATGGGGAAGGCGCAACCCCGGGTAGGTGGATTTCTGGTGGTGGAGCATCGGGTCTTGGGTGGCTTCGGGGCGTGCGCCTCCGTCGGAAACAACGGCGCTGGACTCGTAGAACTGGCCGATCTCCGTGCCCTGGGCGTTGAACTCGTAGTCCTTGTTGTCCAGGGCGGCCCGCAGGACAGTGCGGCGTGCGGCGCCCTCGGGGGAGTTTTCCTTGCGCAGTTTGAGCTTCCGCACGAATTCCTCGTCGGTGGTGGCGTCGGTGACCCCCAGGGCGTCGAAGATCGGCTTGTATTCGCGCCCGGAATCATTTGCACGGGTGACGATCTGCTTGGCGACCGGGGCCCGCTCGACCGAGTAGGTTTCCAATAGCTCGGGGCCGGCCTGCCCCTTGATCACCGCTGCAAGTTTCCACGCCAGGTTGTAGGCGTCCTGGATGGAGGTGTTCGAGCCCAGCCCGTGGCTTGGCGGGTGCTTGTGGATGGCGTCTCCCGCACAAAAGACACGTCCCTTTTGCAAGTGCGTGGCGTATTGCTCGTTGTTGCCCCACAACGAGTACCCCAGGATCTCGACCTCGAGGTCCCCGATGCCGACCAGGTTGCGGATGACGCGGATGGCCTCGTCGTTGTCGAGCACCGGGGGCTCGCCGTTGATGTCGAAGCCCCAGCAGATCAGCCACTCGTTCCACGGCCTGACCATGCGGATCAGCCCGGCGCCCAGGCCGCCGATGTTGGAACCGGGGTTGAAGACCCAGTAGAGGATCGAGGGGCGGTGGGCGGCCAGATGGGCGAGGTCGGCCTTGAAGGTGATGTTCATGGAGCCGCCGATGTCCATGGCGCCCTCCATGGGCAGGTCGATGTCGGCGGCGACCTTCGAGCGGGCGCCGTCGGCGCCGATGAGGTAGTTGGCCCGGATCGTGTATTCGTGTCCGGTGAGCCTGTTGAGTACCTGCACGCTCACGCCCTCGGCGTCCTGGGTGTGGCTGAGGTATTCGGTGGAGAATTGCGTTTGGGTTCCGCGCATGGTGGCGTTCTTGAGCATGATCGGCTCCAGCAGCGTCTGCGGGATGTCGCAGGGCATCGAGGGGGAGGCAAGCTCGTAGTCGGCCCGGCGGTCGGGGCGCAGTCCCCAGGTGGGGCGGCGCCCGATTTCCTCGCCGGCCATGGACTCGCAGTAGACGGTGTCACCCATGAGCTCGTGCGGCGTCGCCTCGGCCAGGACCTGGTCCTCGATGCCTGCATCTCGCAGCACCTCCATGGTGCGCTGGTTGGTGATGTGGGCGCGCGGGGTGTTGGCCGTCCAGCGGTACTTCGTGATCATGATGTTCTCGATGCCCTGGTTGGACAGGAAGAGTGCAGCGGAGCTGCCGGCCGGCCCGGAGCCGACGATCAGGACGTCGGTCTTGACGATGTTCGGGGTCTGGGGCGAAGCGGTTTCGGTGATTCCATCGTTGAAAACAGGCATTGGGTGCCTCCCTTGCTGGGACTTTTGCGCACTGCCCGTGGCGGGCAGTGCGGGGAATGACTCGAGTGTTGCAGCTCACAGGACGGCGCGGGTCGGCGGCCGGCGGCCATGGCCGGAAAGTGCCAAAAGTCGTCCGGTGGGGGCAAAAGCGGTGGCCCGGGGGCGCGCTCCGCGCGCCGGGGTGCCGCTCGGGGCCGTGCGTAGGTCGCCGGTATAGGGTCGCAGGGCTCGCGACCGGCAGGTGGGGCGGCGCGTGGACTTTCGGCCCATTGTGATTCGCGCTACACTGCTGGGGCCATGGACAAGAACCAAAACGATGCCTTGCAGCAGGTTGCTGCCAGGGGGCGGGAACCACTCGCTCCGGGCACTGTTCCGCCCCCGGCCAGGACGGCCAGGCTCGTGAAGTTCAGCACGAACGGGATTCCTTCGGGCAACCGGCTGGAGCTGTGGGAGCACCACAATGCCAAGGCGTTGATCCCGCTGGATATCCGCACCATGGATGAATCCCCATTGCAGGCCAGGGAGATCAGCCTGCGCTACGGGTCGCTGAGGTTTGCCGGGGTCAGGGGCAGCGCGCAGGTCGTGGAGCGCAGTGAGCGCTTCATCCGGCAACATTCCACCGGGGTGGTGGCCATCTTCTTCGCACTGGAAGGGGAGGCGTTTCTACCACCGGGACGGCCACGAATCGCTGAAGCCGGGACAAGCGGTCATCTACGATGCCGACCTGCCGTTCATGCGTGGTTTCAGCAAGGGGCTGAAGGAGCTGGTTCTGACGATTCCCCGGGACGACTACCTGGAACTTTCCGGAGGGACGCCGCTGGTGCGTCCGCGGGTCGTGGATTTCAACCAGGGTGCGGCGGGGAACCAGCAGATGCGGGCGTTGGCCCGGCTGGTAAGCGACAGCCTCGCGGGACGGGCCCGGGGCGAATCGGACCCCGGCGCGTGCCCGGAAGGCTCCGCCCTGGACATGCTGGGCCAGTTGGCATCCGGGGGCCGCGGCGGCGCCGGTCCGGGGCATCTTCTTGCCGCGCGCAACTACATCGAGGAACACCTGCACGACCCGGAACTGCACGTCTCCGGGATTTCCGCGGCCATCGGCATCAGCGAGCGCCAGCTGTCGCGGATCTTCACGGAGGCGGGGGACCCGCCCGGCGGCTACATCAGGCAGCGGCGGCTGGAAACGGCCAGGGATCTGCTTGCCGATCCCGCCCACGGTTCCAGGTCGGTGGGCCGCATCGCGGGGGAGCTTGGCTTTGCCTCGCAGGGCTACTTCACGCGCGCCTTCAAGGCGCGGTTCGGCGTTGCCCCGCTGGCGCTGCGCCAAGAGGCGTTGCGCGGCACCGATACCTAGCGGTGCCGCGCACGCTGCGACGGATCAGTTGCCGGAGAGCTTCGCGGCGACCAGGGCGAAGCGCTTGCCGTCCAGGATCGCGCCCTCCCGACGGATCCCGGCTTCGCGCAGGCGGATGACCCGGTCGAGTTTCACCTCGCTGGGTCGGCCATGCCTGTCCCAGGGCCCGGTGCCGATATCGACATAGTCGCGGTCCCGCACCTGCTCGTTGCTGTGGTCCTTGGACGTCAGCATCAACGCCAGCAGGTAGCCGTTCTCGCGCCCCACCAGCAGCACCGGCCGGTCCTTGCCCTGGGCGTGGTTTTCCTCGTAGGGAACCCAGGCCCAGACGATTTCTCCCGGATCCGGGCGCCCGTCGGCCTTCGGGGCGTAATGGGCCCGCACGGCTCCCGTGAAATCGCCGGGGTAGCCGCCGAACTCCCAGGTTCCGGATTCCCCGGTCACATGGGAATCCGAAGCAGGGCGGTTCATGGCGGGCCTGCGGGTCGAGGGTGCCGCGGGGCGGTTGCCGGTCGGACGGGTGGTGCCGCGTTGCTGCTTTGAGGCACCCTTCAGGGCGGATTCGAGCACGCGGCCCAGGAAACGCAGGACCGAGTTGGAATTGAACTTCATGTGCACAAACTACCAGCTGGGCCCCGCACCCGAGTCGCAGTGCGACACCGTGGCCCCAATCATGGGAGAATGGCCTGTGCGAAGTATTTTGCACCCCACTTAACATTTTCGTCCCCCTTAGCGAGGTCCCTTACGTGTCACCCATGGCCCGCACCGCACCGGTGCCTGCCGCGACTGATCCGGCGATCATCAGAAACTTCTGCATCATCGCCCACATCGACCACGGCAAGTCGACCCTGGCCGACCGGATGTTGCAGCTCACGGGAATCGTCTCCTCACGCGACATGAAGGCCCAGTACCTGGACCGCATGGACATTGAGCGCGAACGCGGCATCACCATCAAGTCCCAGGCCGTTCGCATGCCGTGGGAGGTCGATGGACAGTCCTACGCACTGAACATGATCGACACCCCCGGGCACGTTGACTTCACCTACGAGGTTTCGCGTTCGCTGGCTGCCTGCGAAGGTGCGATCCTGCTGGTGGATGCCGCCCAGGGCATCGAAGCCCAGACGCTGGCGAACCTCTACCTGGCCATGGAGAATGACATGACGATCATTCCCGTGCTCAACAAGATCGACCTTCCCTCCGCGCAGCCCGAGAAATACGCCGCTGAGATCTCCAAGCTCATTGGCTGCGACCCGGAGGACATCCTTCAGGTCTCGGGCAAGACCGGCATGGGCGTCGAGGCGCTGCTGGACAAGGTCGTGCGCGACCTGCCGGCCCCGGTGGGCAACCCGGACGCACCGGCCCGCGCGATGATCTTCGACTCGGTCTACGACACCTACCGCGGCGTTGTCACCTATGTCCGCGTGGTCGACGGCAAGATCTCGCCCCGCGAAAAGGTGCAGATGATGTCCACCGGCACCACCTACGAGCTGCTGGAAATCGGGGTTTCCTCCCCGGAACCCACGCCCAGCAGGGGCCTTGGCGTCGGCGAGGTCGGCTACCTGATCACCGGCGTAAAGGATGTGCGCCAGTCCAAGGTCGGCGACACCGTCACCAACTTCGCCAAGCCGGCCGAGAAGTCCCTGGGCGGTTACCAGGACCCGAAGCCCATGGTCTTCTCCGGCCTGTACCCGATCGATGGTTCCGACTACCCGGCCTTGCGCGATGCACTGGACAAGCTCCAGCTCAACGACGCGGCACTGACCTACGTCCCGGAAACATCGGTGGCGCTGGGCTTCGGCTTCCGCGTCGGCTTCCTGGGCCTGTTGCACCTGGAAATCACCCGCGAGCGCCTCGAGGCCGAATTCAACCTCGATTTGATCTCCACCGCACCGAACGTGGTGTACGAGGTCATGACCGATGACAAGAAGCTGCGCACCGTGACCAACCCGAGCGAGTTCCCCGACGGGAAGATCCTCGAGGTCCACGAGCCCATGGTGGCCGCCACAATCCTGGCACCGAACGAATTCGTCGGCGCCATCATGGAACTGTGCCAGTCGCGCCGCGGCGTCATGCGCGGCATGGACTACCTCTCCGAGGAGCGCGTGGAGATCCGCTACTGGCTTCCGCTGGCAGAGATCGTTTTCGACTTCTTCGACGTGCTCAAGTCCAAGACCCGCGGCTACGCGTCGCTGGACTGGAAGGCCGACGGCGAACAGATCTCGGACCTGGTCAAGGTCGACATCCTGCTCCAGGGCGAACAGGTCGATGCGTTCAGCGCCGTCACCCACCGTGACAAGGCCTACGCCTACGGGCTGATGATGACCCAGAAGCTGCGCGAACTGATTCCCCGCCAGCAGTTCGAGGTGCCGATCCAGGCAGCCATCGGCTCGCGCATCATCGCCCGCGAGTCCATCCGTGCCATCCGCAAGGATGTGCTGGCCAAGTGCTATGGCGGCGACATCAGCCGCAAGCGCAAGCTGCTGGAAAAGCAGAAGGCCGGCAAGAAGCGCATGAAGATGGTCGGCCGCGTGGAGGTTCCGCAGGAAGCCTTCATCGTCGCCCTGTCATCCGACGAGCCCAAGAAGAAGTAGTCATGGCCTCTGCCTTGCCCCTCGGGGACCCGGCGCCGTCCCACGGGTTGCTTCCGGCAACCTGCATCGACGGCGCCGCGGAGCGCACCTTCTCGGTGTACGTGCACATCCCGTTCTGCGCCGTGCGCTGCGGCTACTGCGACTTCAACACCTACACCGCGCACGAGCTGGGTTCCGGATCCAGCCAGGACACCTACGCCGAGGCGGTCTCCGCGGAGATCGCCTTTGGCGCGAAGGTCCTGGAGGAATCCGGTGTTCCCCGCCGCGAGGTGTCCACCGTCTTCTTCGGCGGCGGCACTCCGACGTTGTTGCCCGCGCAGGACCTGGTCCGGGTGCTGGCCGAAATCCGCACGCAATGGGACTTGGCTCCCGACGCGGAAATCACCACCGAGGCCAACCCGGACTCGGTCACCCGCGAATCCCTGCAGGTGCTGAAAGACGGCGGTTTCACGCGCGTGTCGATCGGCATGCAGTCCGCCGTGCCGCACGTGCTGAAGACCTTGGACCGCACGCACAACCCGGAGCGGGTGGGCCTGGCGGTTGCCTGGGCCAAGGACGCCGGCCTGCAGGTGAGCGTGGACCTGATCTACGGCACCCCGGGGGAGTCGATCCGGGATTGGCGCACCAGCGTGCAAACCGCGCTTGGCTACGATCCGGACCACATCTCGGCGTACGCACTGATCATCGAGGAGGGCACCCGGCTGGCCGGGCAGATCCGCCGCGGCGAGGTCGCGAACATCGATGACGACGACCACGCGGACAAGTACCTGATCGCCGACGAGCTCTTCGCTGCCGCCGGTTACAACTGGTACGAGGTCAGCAACTGGTCCAAGGACGAATCAAGCCGTTGCCTGCACAACCTTGCCTACTGGCGCGGCGGCGATTGGTGGGGAGCCGGCCCCGGGGCCCACTCCCACGTGGGCGGGCTGCGCTGGTGGAACGTCAAGCACCCGGCCGCCTACCAGCAGCGCATCGACGCGGGGACCTCGCCGGCGGCCGGGCGGGAAACCCCCGACGCCGAGGCACGCTACCTGGAGAAGGCCATGCTGCTCACCCGCATCGTGGATGGGATGGACACCGGCGAGCTGCTGCCCGAGGGCCGCAAGGCCATCGCCGGGTTGATCGCCGACGGGCTGGTCGTTCCCGAGGAAGCGTTTGCGAAGAAGGTCGTGCTGACCCTGCAGGGCCGGCTGCTGGCCGATGCGGTGCTGCGGCGGTTGCTGGACTTCTAGCTCCGGCCCGGCCCGGGAAACGGAAAAAGACGGTGTCTGCACCGGGTCCCATGGGGTTCGGTGCAGACACCGTCTTTTGCATCTGCTGGTAGGTGGTGGTCCGGTTTAGTGGAAGAGCCGCAGGTTCAGGCCGTAGCGGTAGGGACGTGACTTGTTCGCGTTGATGCCGGCGCGCACGCCGCTGACGGTCAGGAAGAGCCAGATGGCCACGACCAGGATCGCGAAGATCCATCCGATGCCCGGGATCAGCGAGAACAGGTGCAGCACGATCGCCAGGACGGTCAGCGGGAAGGTGAAGTTCAGCGCTTCCTTGGATTCCTGGGCGGTGAACGGGCCGCGGGCCCGGAAGACCGCGTAGATGATCAACGAGGGAATGCATCCCAGGATCGCACCGAAGTGGGCGATCATGGCCCATTGCCGGTCCTCGGAAGGTGTCAGGGGCAGGGGTGCGGCCGAGGAACCTTCGAATCGATCCGGCTGACTGTCGCCACCGGGTGCATCTCGTGCCTCGTCTACCACTGCTGATGTCCTCTTCGTTGCGTTGGCTGAACCGTTGGCCAGTTTATCCTCAAACCGGGATCTCCGATGAACGCGAAATGCCGTTTGGCCCGCATTCGGGGTGGCGAGCCGCCTTTGTTGTGGATTCGTAACCATCCCCGCGGCCCCACGTGCCCGTTCACGGGTCCGCGGGTGAGGAACCTCACCCGCGGACCCGGCCGGTGCCCTGCGGGAGCCGGTCAGTGGTCCCCGGCGGTGAGGAAGTCGATGACTTCCTCGACCCGGCCCAGCAGCGAGGGCTCCAGGTCGGCGTAGGAGCGCACCTGTCCCAGGATGCGTTCCCAGCCCTGGGCCACATCGACCTGCTCGGCGTGCGGCCAGCCCAGTCCCTTGAGGATGCCGGTCTTCCAGTCGGTTCCGCGCGGAACCACCGGCCAGGCGCGGATCTTCAGCACAGAGGGCCGGATGGCCTGCCACACATCGACGTACGGGTGTCCGACGATCAGCACGTTGCCCGCGGCCCCCGGAACCCGCATGGCCTCGGCGGCGATCTTCGCCTCCTTGGTGCCCGGGAGGAGGTGGTCGACCAGGACGCCGAGCTTGCGCTGCGGGGAGGGGGCGAAGGCGCGGATGGCGCCGGCCAGGTCGTCGACGCCGTGCAGCGGTTCGACCACGATGCCCTCGACGCGCAGGTCGTGGCCCCAGACCTTCTCGACCAGCTGGGCATCGTGCTTGCCTTCGACCCAGATGCGGCTGGCCCGGGCGGTGCGGGCCTTCAGGTCGGTGACCATGCGTGAGCCCGAGGCGCTGCGGGCGGTGCCCAGGGGTGCGGCGGGAGCCGCGGCCGGTTCGATGATCTCCACCGGTTCGCCCTCGAGCAGGAAGCCGAAGCCGGCGCGGAAGGACTTGGTGCGGCCGTGCCGGTCCTCGAGAACCAGCACGCGCATGCCGCCAGACTTTTCGCTTCGCACGACCTCGCCGACCCAGCCGCTCTGGACGTCCTCGAGCAGCAGGCCCAGGGCGAGCGGGACCTTGCGCAATACGCGTTTCTTGGGGGCGCTGATATCCTGGGCGCCCCAGCCGTGGTAGCTCATCGTGTCACTTTCACCTATGGGTTCACAGGTCCTTGGGCCGCTGCGCGCACGGGCCCCGGCCCCGGGCCGGAGCCACGGGTTTGGTGCAATCGGCGGGTGTGTCGAACGCGGCATCGCGGTCAAGGACCAAACCATGCTAACAAGAGGTTCCGAACGTATTAGACTTGGCAGTTGAACGTGTCGAGTGCCAATGCGCGCCCCCGAACCCCGGATTCCGGCCGGGGCGTGTGCAATGCCATCCCTTGACCATGGTGAACCGGCTTGTCAGGAGAGGTGAGAATGACCGAACCACGTCGGCTCGAGGTCCTTCGAGCCATTGTTGAAGATTATGTGCAGTCGCGCGAACCCGTCGGTTCGCGTGCCCTGCTCGATCGCCACAACCTGGGCGTGTCGGCGGCAACCATCCGCAACGACATGGCCTCCCTGGAGGAAGAGGGGCTCATCGTCGCCCCGCACACCTCCTCGGGGCGGATCCCCACGGAAAAGGGCTACCGGCACTTCGTCGACCAGATCGGGGACATCAAACCCCTTTCTGCCGCCGAACGCCGCGCCATTGCCGCGCTGCTCGAGGGTTCCCACGACGTGAACGACGTGCTGGAGAACACCGTGCGGCTGCTGGCCAGCATCACCCGGCAGGTCGCCCTGATCCAGGTCCCGCACTTCTCCAACGCCACCGTGCGCCATATCGAGTTGGTCGGGCTGGGCGCCGGGCAGACGCTGGTGGTGCTCATCGCCTCCAGCGGCAAGGTCGAGCAGCGCGTGATCCTGCTGCCCGGTGCCGTGGGCGAGGAGGACCTGCGCCGGTTGCGCCAGGTGCTGCTCTTGGCGCTCGATGCAAAGCCGATTGCCGAGGTTGCCCGGCTTGCCCTGGGCATTCCGGATCTCGTGGAGCCGCGCCTGGCCCCGGCGGTGCGCGCGATCAGCGAGGCCCTGGGCGCGCTGGCCCGCAATTCCGCGGTGGACAGGATCCTCACCGCGGGCACCGCGAACCTGGCACGCGCCAACATGGATTTCCCGCTGAGCATCACCCCGGTGCTCGAAGCCCTGGAGGAGCAGGTGGTGCTCTTGCGCCTCTTCTCCGAGCTGGAGCAGGATGCCCATGGCATTGCCGTGGGCATCGGCGCCGAGAACCAATACGGGGCGCTGACCGAGGCCTCGGTCGTCGCCACCGGCTACGGCCCCGGCGAGCAGGCCATGATCGGCGTGCTGGGCCCCACCCGGATGAACTACCCCGCCTCGATGGCCGCCGTGCGCGCCGTCGCCCGATATCTTTCACGAATCCTGGCCGGCTGATGCGGGTCCAAAGCAATTGTTTGAAGTACGAAAGGACACAGCGAGCACTGTGAGCACCCATTACGAAGTCCTGGGCGTCAGCAAGGACGCCACCGGCGAGGAAATCAAGAAGGCCTACCGCAAGCTGGCCCGCAAACTGCACCCGGATGTGAACCCCGGTGATGATGCCAGCGAAAAGTTCAAGCTGGTCACCCGCGCCTACGAGGTGCTTTCGGATGCGGAAAAGCGCGCCAACTACGACGCCACCGGCAACGAGAACGGCAACGGCCAGACCGGTTTCGGTGGCGGCGGCGGCTTCGGCGGAGGTTTCGGGGACATCTTTGAGCAGTTCTTCGGCGGCGGCGGAGCCCAGGGACCGGCCTCGCGCACCCAGCGCGGCCGCGACGCGCTGATCACCGCCACCATCGACCTGGGCGACGCCGTCGCCGGGACGGTCTACCCGCTGGAGATGGAAACGGCAGTCACCTGCTCCACCTGCGAGGGCAGCTGCTGCCGCCCGGGCACCTCCCCGGTCACCTGCACCATTTGCCACGGCGCCGGCCAGGTCCAGCGCCCGGTGCGCTCCTTCCTGGGCCAGATGATGACGGTGGAGACCTGTGCCGCCTGCCGCGGCTTCGGCACCACCATCGAAGACCCCTGCATCGACTGCAGCGGCCAGGGCCGGGTCCGCGAACGCATCTCCAAGCAGCTGAAGGTCCCCGCCGGCGTGGCCAGCGGCACCCGCATCCACCTGGCCAACCAGGGCGAGGCAGGTCCCGGCGGCGGTCCCAACGGGGATCTGTACGTCGAGATCGAGGTGCGCCGCCACAAGATCTTCGAACGCGACGGCGTCGACCTGCACGCCCGCATGAATGTCCCGATGACCGCCGCGGCACTGGGCGCGGACCTGGATTTGGAGACCTTCGACGGTTCCCAGGTCATCGAGGTCGAATCCGGCGCGCAGTCCGGCGACACCGTGCGCCTTCCCGGGCTCGGGGTCCCGCGGCTGCGCGGCGGCAAGCGCGGGGACATCATCGTGCACCTGCACGTCGAGACCCCCACCAAGGTCGATGCGGCACAGCGTGAGCTGCTTGAGCAGCTGGCCAAGCTCCGCGGCGAGGAATTCGCCGAGGGCCGCATGGAAAACAGCGGCGGCATGTTCTCCCGCCTGCGCGGGAAGCTGGGCAACCTGGGCGCATGAGCAACCAGTGCTTCGTTCTTCCCGCCGGTGAGCTCGCCGGCGCGCGCGTGGACACCGAACTGCACCTGGACGGGCCCGAGGGCCACCATGCGGTGACGGTCAAGCGCGTGCGTGCAGGGGAAATGATCGATCTGGTCGACGGATCCGGCATTCGGGCCATCGCCGAGGTCACCGGCACGCAGAAATCCGCGCTCGATGCCATCGTGCGCGCCCTGGAGGTCGAGGCCGCCGCACCGGTGGGGGTCACCTTGATCCAGGCCCTGGCCAAGGGGGACCGCGACCTGCAGGCCGTGGAGTCCGCGGTCGAGCTGGGCATCGATGCGGTGCGGCCCTGGCAGTCGGACCGTGCGATCGTGCGCTGGAACGAGGCCAAGGCGGCCAAGGCGCTGGGCAAGTGGGAATCAACTGTGCTCGCGGCGCTGAAGCAGTCCCGCCGCACCTTCCTGCCCGAGGTCCGTCCGATGCTCACCAGCTCCGGGCTGGCCCGGGACATCGCCGCGCGCGCCTCCTCCGGGGTGCCGACCCTGGTCGTGGTCCTGCACGAGGCCGGAAAGGATTCGCTGGCCACCGTGGTCACCCAATGGCTGCAGGCCAACCCGGTGGCACCGGCCGCCGGGGCCGGGGCGCGTCCGGAAATCGCCCTGGTCGTGGGCCCGGAGGGCGGGATCTCGGATGCCGAGCTGCAGAAGTTCACCGCGGCAGGGGCCAAGGTCGCGCTGTTGGGCAGCCACGTGCTGCGGGCCTCCACCGCCGGCCCGGCCGCCCTGGTGCTGGTGCGCCACCTGCTCGGCCAGCTCTAGGAAGCCGCTTGCCGGCCCACTCCAATCAAAAAGCACCATGCACAGAGGGATCCCCCGGGCGGGGGATCCCTCTGTGTATGTGGTGGGTGCCGGCAGTGCTTTGGCGCAGCGGCCCGCGGTGCGGCTACTTGGTGACGGTGAAGTCCTTGGACTCGGTGCCGGCGTGGCGGCCGGTGGCGGCATCGATGCCCCAGGCGGAGAAGGTGTAGTTGCCCGGTGCCAGCACGTAGGTGAAGGAGAACTCGTTGTGGCCCAGCGAATCGCCGCCGGTGTGCAGGGCGCCGGAGGCCACGACCTGCGTATCCTCGGGGGATTCCCCGCGGCGGGTGATCTCCCAGGACTCCCCGCCGGAGAACGACGCGCTGACCCCGTGGAAGGTGACCTGTCCGGCCTTCTCGGTGCCGCCGAACTGCGGATCGATGATCCACAGCGGGGCGGCCAGGCGGGCGTCGCGCACGAAGTTGTGGTCCAGGGGGATCTGGCCGAAGGCCTCGTAGCCGGATTCCCCGTCGACCAGGATCCGCACGCTCGGTTCCAGGCCCTCGGCGAGGATCCCGGCATTCGAGGCGGCGGCGGTGGCGGTGTACACCAGCTGGGCGATGGAACGCTCGGCCAGGCCCTGGTCGACTTCCGAGCTGAAGGCCTTGGCCGAAAGGTCCACGGTGATCACGTTGTCGGGACTGACGGAGGCCCCCACCGCGGCACTGGGACGCCAGGCGCTGAAGTAGCGCGGGTCTGCGGGCTTCTGGGTGAGCATGTAGCGGACCGAGTCGGCGATCGGGTCGGCGGCGTCCTTGACCCGGACAAACTCGCGGTACAGGGACACTGTCCCGACGTTCTCCGCCAACCAGTACACCGGGACGTGGGGGTTGGTGTTCAACGATTCCATTTCCACGCTCGAGAGCGGGGCGGGGGTCTGCACGCTGGTCGCGGCCTTCGGCATGGAGTACTGGTCGGTCGCCGAACCCAGACCGCAGGCCGCCAGGGTGCCAAGCACCACAGTGAGGCCCAGCACCGCAAGGCGGGTCCGGGAGGATCTACGTGAACAGGACATCTTGATGGGAAAGCTCTCTGGAAAGTCGCTGGGCGGGGGAACCGGTGAAGCCGGATTCGCGAGGGGGAGACTCGCTGCCGGTTCCAACCCAGCTTGGCATAACTTGATGAACGGTAGGGAGGAAAACCCGTCGATCCGCAGGACTGTTGCGTGATTGATATCTGCCAACCGAAGTTGTGCCCGAATCGTTGCACATTTGCTTCAGATACCTTTCGGGCTAGGGTTTCCGTCCCGCCGCCACGGGTTCCGGCGTCCCTGCCCGGTTTTGAGGGCGCACCGGCCACCGATCGGGGAGTGGCCATCCACGATAGGATTGAGCCAGTGCAGGGAACCATGGCAGCGGAAGGACCGCGGACGCCATTCGCCGGCACGGAATGCGGAGGCTGCAACAGTCGTATGGACCAACAAGTGAGCCAGGAGGACCGGCCCCGGGGCACCGACGCGCTGGTCCAATTCGACAGTTCCGACCAAATGGTCGCCACGCTCGGCGCGCACGACGAATTGCTGCGCGTGATCACCGGGGCCTACCCGCAGGTGGAGCTCCACGCCCGCGGCAACGACCTGCGGGTTTCCGGGGATGCGACCCAGGCGCACAAGGCCTTGCGCGTCATCACCGAGGCCCGCACGCTGGCCGGCAACGGCACCCGCATTTCCGCCCACACCATCGAGCAGCTCGTGCGCATGCTGGAGAACTCCGGTGCCGAGAACGGATCATCGGTGCTGGGCCTGAAGATCCTCTCGGGCCGCGGCAAGGCCATCCGCCCCAAGACCGTGAACCAGAAGTCCTACGTCGATGCCATCGACACCAACACCGTGATCTTCGGCATCGGGCCCGCGGGCACCGGCAAGACCTACCTGGCCATGGCCAAGGCGGTCGCCGCGCTGCAGGCCAAGGAGGTCAGCCGCATCATCCTGACCCGCCCGGCCGTCGAGGCGGGGGAGAAGCTGGGCTTTTTGCCCGGAACCCTCACCGACAAGATCGATCCGTACCTGCGCCCGCTCTACGACGCGCTGCACGACATGATCGAGCCGGATTCGATGCCCAGGCTGTTGGCCGCCGGCACCATCGAGGTCGCCCCGCTGGCCTACATGCGCGGACGCACGCTCAACGACGCGTTCATCATCCTGGACGAGGCGCAAAACACCACGCCCGAACAGATGAAGATGTTCCTCACCCGGCTGGGCTTCGGCTCCAAGATCGTGGTCACCGGCGACATCACCCAGGTCGACCTTCCCGGCGGCACGAAGTCCGGGCTGCGCGTTGTCACCGAGATCCTCGAGGGCGTCGACGACATCGCCTTCTGCGAACTCGACGCCACCGATGTGGTCCGCCACCGCCTGGTCGGCGCGATCGTGGGTGCCTACGAGCGCTGGACCGTGCGCCAGGACCCCAACTTCAACCGTTCCAAGGCCCGAGCCAGGCGCCGCGCCGGCGGCGGACGGAACCCCGAACACCCCACAGAAACGAAACAGCCGGGCACAGCGCCCGTATACCAGGAGCACGCCCCATGAGCGTAGAGGTCAACAACGAGTCCGCGATTGCCGCGGACCTGGAGCGCATCAGCTCGCTGGGACGCCACATCCTCGCCGAACTGTACGTGCATCCGGAAACCGACGTGTCGATCATCCTGCTCGACGAGGAGCCGATGAGCGCGCTGCACGTGGAATGGATGGACCTCGAGGGCCCCACCGACGTGATGAGCTTCCCCATGGACGAGCTGCGCCCCGGCGCCCCCGGCTCGCCCGCCGCGGCCGGGATGCTCGGGGACATCGTGATCTGCCCGCAGGTCGCCACCGTCCAGGCCAACACCGGGGGACATTCGGTGGAGGACGAGATCCTGCTGCTGGCCACCCACGGCATGCTGCACCTCTTGGGCTTCGACCACGCCGAGCCCGATGAAAAAGAAGTCATGTTCTCCCTGCAGCGGGCACTGCTCGAAGGATTCCTGGGCCGCCCCGCACCCCGGGAGACGATGGACTAGTGACCGCGATCATTCTCGCGATCTGTGCATTGGTGTTCATCCTCAGTGCCGCCATGCTCACCGCCGCCGAGTCGGCCTACCTCTACCTCTCGCGCCAGCAGGCCGAGGCGCTGCGCAGCGAGTTCGCCCAGAAGCACCTGAGCAACATCCTCGCCGAATCGCTGAGCCACACCCACGCCGTGCGCTTCTGGCGCATCTGGTTCGAGACCGCTTCCGCCGTCGCGGTCGCACTTTTCTACCACGACCTGCTGGAGAACATCTGGGTCGTCGGCCTGCTGGCCACCGTCAGCATGGCCGCGGTGAGCTTCGTGCTGGTCGGGGTATCCCCGCGGCGCTACGGACGCTCCCACGCCGAATCGGTGGTGCGCCACACCGCGCCGCTGGTCCGTTTCCTGCGCGTGGTCCTGGGCCCGATCCCGGCCTGGCTGGTGGGCATCGGCAAGGCCATGAGCCCGCGCTCGGTCGCCGAGGACGAGGGCTTCCTGTCCAAGGAACGACTGCGCGACCTGGTGGACCGGGCCACCGAAGGCGACGAGCTGGAGGACGAGGCGGCGGAAATCATCAACTCCGTCTTCGATCTGGAAGACACCTACGTCCGCTCGGTGATGGTGCCGCGCACCGAGATGAAGACCATCGACAAGGGCTCGGACCTGAACGCGGCCATGGACCTGTTCCTGGCCTCGGGCTGCTCGCGTGTCCCGGTGATCGGGGAGGACGCCGATGACATCTTCGGCATCGTCTACCTCAAGGACGTGGCCTACAGGCTGCACCTGAGCCCGGACTCGACCGACAAGGTCGAGGACCTGGCCCGCAAGACCCGCTACGTCCCGGAATCCAAGTCCGTGGCCGAGCTGCTGCCCGAGCTGCAACAGGAATCCACCCACATGGCCATCGTCATCGACGAGTACGGCGGCACCGCCGGACTGGTCACCCTCGAGGACCTCATCGAGGAAATCGTCGGGGAGATCGACGACGAGTACGACCGGGCCAAGATCGAGATCGAGGACCTGGGCGACGGCAGCTTCGTGGTGCGCGCCCACACCTCCATCGACGAACTCGGCGAGCTCTTCGACATCGACATCGAGGAAGACGAGGTCGACTCGGTGGGCGGGCTGCTGGGCAAGGTGCTGGAATCGGTGCCGGTGCTCGGATCGCACGCCAGCTTCGAGGGCATCGAGATGAAGGTCCTCTCATTGAGCGGACGGCGCAACCGGATCGGCAAGATCCTGGTGCGCAAGGCAGAAGAACAAACCAAGACCGGCGAACACGTCGCCGACAAGGATGCAGGGCATCACAAGGAGCAATCATGAGCCGGAACATCAAGAAGCCACAGATGCTGCCCACCGGAGGCTGGCCCGAGGACTTCCGCGCCGGGTTCACCTCCTTCGTGGGCCGCCCGAACGCGGGCAAATCGACGCTGACCAACGCGCTGGTCGGCCAGAAGGTCGCCATCACCTCGGCGAAGCCGCAGACCACCAGGCACACCATCCGCGGCATCGTGCACCGCGAGGACGCCCAGCTGATCCTGGTCGACACCCCGGGCCTGCACCGCCCGCGCACCCTGCTGGGCCAGCGCCTCAACGACCTGGTCGCCGACACGCTCTCCGAGGTCGACGCCATCGGCTTCTGCCTGCCGGCCAACGAAAAGATCGGCCCGGGCGACAGGTTCATCGCCACCCAGCTAGCGCAGCTGCAGAAGAAGCCCATCGTCGCGATCGTGACCAAGGCCGACACCGTGGACCGGGCCGCGCTGATGGCCCAGCTGCTCGCGGTCACCCAGCTCGGGGTCGACACCCTGGGCGAAGGCGGCTGGGCCGCCGTCGTCCCGGTTTCGGCCACCAAGGACTTCCAGGTCTCCGAGGTCGCCGACGTGCTGGTCAAGCAGATGCCGCTGTCCCCGCCGCTGTACCCGGACGGGGAACTGACCGACGAGCCGGAGGCGAAGATGGTCTCCGAGCTGATCCGCGAGGCGGCCCTGGAGGGCGTGCGCGACGAGCTTCCGCACTCCCTGGCCGTGGTCGTGGAGGAGATGGTGCCGCGCGAGGGGCGCCCCGAGGACAGCCCGCTGCTGGATGTTCGGGTAAACCTCTATGTGGAGCGCCCCAGCCAGAAGGCCATCATCATCGGCAAGGGCGGGGCACGCCTGCGCGACGTGGGAACCCGCTCGCGCAAGGGCATCGAGGCGCTGCTGGGCACGCGGGTCTACCTTGACCTGCACGTGAAGATCGCCAAGGAGTGGCAGCGCGACCCCAAGCAGCTGGGCAAGCTCGGCTTCTAGCCGCACCGGCGACCTGGCCGCAATGGGTGTCCCGGTTTTTACGGGGCACCCATTGCTATGTGACACGCACCTGCAACAATTAGGTGACCTGCTTCATGGAGGGGTGGAGGTCGATGTTATGGTGATCTTGTGCATTTCGGACTACTTCTACTAAGCCGCCGCGGCGAGACCCAAACAGGACTCTAACGCGTCCTTCGGCCGACCCCTCGCTGCGGAGTCACCCACTGTCCCGGCCCACTTTCGCACCACCAAGGAAAAGGCCCACAAGAAATGCAAAACATGCAAAAGCCCTCCGGAATGCCCATCCACAAATATGTGCCGTTCCAGGACCAGATCAACGTCTCGCTGCCCGACCGCACCTGGCCGGACAAGTACATCACCGCCGCCCCGCGCTGGTGCGCCGTCGACCTGCGTGACGGCAACCAGGCCTTGATCGACCCGATGAGCCCCGAGCGCAAGCACAAGATGTTTGACCTGCTCGTGAAGATGGGATTCAAGGAGATCGAGGTCGGATTCCCCTCGGCCTCGCAGACCGACTTCGACTTCGTCCGCCAGCTCATCGAGCGCGGCATCCCGGACGACGTGACCATCCAGGTTCTCACCCAGTCCCGCGAACACCTCATCGAGCGCACCTACGAGGCGCTCGAGGGTGCCAAGCAGGCCATCGTGCACCTGTACAACTCCACCTCGGTGCTGCAGCGCCGCGTGGTCTTCAACCAGGACCAGGACGGCATCGTCGACATCGCGCTGACCGGGGCCCGGCTGTGCAAGAAGTACGAGGAGCAGCTGGTCGGCACCAAGATCACCTACGAATACTCCCCGGAATCCTTCACCGGAACCGAGCTGGAATTCGCCAAGCGCATCTCCGACGCCGTTGCCGAGGTCCTCGAGGCCTCCCCGGAAAACAAGATGATCCTGAACCTGCCGGCAACCGTGGAAATGGCCACCCCCAACGTGTATGCCGACTCCATCGAGTGGATGCACCGCAACCTGGCCAACCGCGACTCCATCGTGCTGTCCCTGCACCCGCACAACGACCGCGGCACCGGCGTCGCCGCCGCCGAGCTGGGCTACCTGGCCGGCGCCGACCGCATCGAGGGCTGCCTCTTCGGCAATGGCGAACGCACCGGCAACGTCGATTTGGTGACCCTGGGCATGAACCTCTTCGGCCAGGGCATCGACCCGATGATCGACTTCTCCGACATGGACGAGATCCGCCGCACCGTCGAATACTGCAACCAGCTGCCCGTCCCGGAACGCTCCCCCTACGGCGGGGACCTGGTCTTCACCGCCTTCTCCGGCTCCCACCAGGACGCCATCAAGAAGGGCTTCGAGTCCATGGAGGCCGAGGCCACGGCCGCCGGCAAGACCATCGACGAGATCACCTGGGGCGTGCCGTACCTGCCGATCGACCCGAAGGACATCGGACGCTCCTACGAGGCCGTGATCCGCGTGAACTCGCAGTCCGGCAAGGGCGGGGTCGCCTACCTGCTCAAGAGCGAGCACTCGCTGGATCTGCCGCGCCGCGCACAGATCGAGTTCTCCGGGGTCATCCAGCGCAAGACCGACGGCGAGGGCGGGGAAATCTCCTCGGCCGCGATCTGGAACGTGTTCCAGGACGAGTACCTGCCGGTCACCGAGGGCTCGGACCACGAACCGTGGGGCCGCTTCAAGCTCGGCTCGGCCACCGCGGACACCGCCGAGGACGGAAGCTTCGAGCTGACCACCACGCTGGTCATCGACGGTGTGCCGCACCGCCGCACCGCTGCCGGCAACGGCCCGATCAACGCCCTGGTGAACATCCTGGGCAACGAGGGCGTGGACGTGCGCGTGCTGGACTTCACCGAGCACGCCCTGTCCGAGGGCGGCAACGCCGCTGCGGCCGCATACGTCGAGGCAGCCGTGGGCGAGCGCGTGCTCTGGGGCGTGGGCGTTGACACCAACACCACCATGTCCTCGCTCAAGGCAGTGATCTCCGCGGTCAACCGCGCGGTGCGCGACCTGGCCTAGGCGCCATCGGCCACGCCGGCCCCGGGCGTGCACACGGACACACCGTCGTGCGCGCCCGGGGCCGGCTTTGTCTGGGATCATGTATATGTGTCACGTTCATCTTTCGCAGCCAAGAGCTACCGCACCCGCGGCATTGTCCTGCGCACCCACAAACTGGGCGAGGCGGACCGGATCATCACGCTGCTGAGCCCCGAGCTCGGGGTGGTGCGCGCGGTGGCCAAGGGCGTGCGGCGCACCAGCTCCAAGCTGGGGGCCACCCTTGAGCCCTTCATGGAGGTCGAGGCGCAGATCGTTGCAGGCCGCTCGCTGCACACCATCCTCCAGGCGCAGCTGCGCCATCCCTACGGCCAGGCGCTCGTGGCCGACTACTCCGCCTACACCGCCGGCGCGGCGATGCTGGAGACCGCCGAGCGGCTGACCGACTCCGAGGCCGATTCCATCGGCGCGCAGTACCGGCTGCTGCACGGCGCCCTGGCCACCCTGGCCCGCGGCGGGCACGAACCGGGCACCGTGCTGGACTCCTACCTGCTGCGTGCCCTGGCCGCGGCGGGCTGGGCGCCGAGCTTCACCCATTGCGTGCGCTGCGGGGCGGTGGGCCCGCACCAGGCCATCAACGTGCCGCTGGGCGGGGTGGTCTGCCACGACTGCCGGCCCGCCGGATCGATGTCCCCGTCCCCGGCCACCATCACGCTGCTCGCCGCGCTGCTGGAGGGCGCTTGGGAAACCGTGGACGCCGCCGACGCACCCACCCGCGGCCAGGCCGGGGCCATCACGGCCAACTACCTCCAATGGCACCTTGAACGAGCCGTCAAATCCCTCAAACTCGTGGAGCGACAATGAGCAAACCCCCCAAGATCACCGGCAAGCCCGGACCCGGAGTCCCGGCCTCCCGCCCGGGCGACGCCCCGATGCCGGACATCAGGCCCGAGCTCATCCCGCAGCACGTGGCGATCGTGATGGACGGCAACGGCCGCTGGGCCAACGCGCGCGGGCTGCCCCGCACCGAGGGCCACCGTGCCGGTGAGGCCGCACTGCTGGACGTGATGGCCGGGGCCGTGCAGATGGGCATCAAGTATGTCTCGGTCTACGCGTTCTCCACCGAAAACTGGAAGCGCAGCCCCGAGGAAGTCCGCTTCCTGATGGGCTTCTCCCGCGATGTGCTGCGCCGCCAACGCAACACCCTGGACGGCTGGGGCGTGCGGATCCGCTGGGCCGGGCGCGAACCGCGGCTCTGGCGCTCGGTGGTCAACGAGCTCAAGGCCGCCGAGGAACTCACCGCCTCAAACCAGACCTGCCAGCTGACCATGTGCGTGAACTACGGGGGCCGGGCGGAAATCGCCGATGCCGTGAAGGCCATCGCCGAACAGGTCGCCGCCGGAACCCTGAGGCCTTCGCAGATCACCGAGAAGACCGTGGCCAGGCACCTTGACGAACCCGAGATGCCGGATGTCGACCTGTTCCTGCGCACCAGCGGCGAGCAACGCACCTCCAACTTCCTGCTCTGGCAGTCCGCCTACGCCGAGATGGTGTTCATCGACGAGCTGTGGCCCGACGTGGACCGCACCACGCTGTGGGAGGCGGTGCGCGAATACGCCAGCCGCGACCGCCGCTACGGCGCAGCGGTGGACAAGCCCGCGGCCCCGGCCGTCACCTAGCCCGCCGGGCGTTCCTCCGACACGGCGCGCACGCCGTGCCCCGGCATGTACCCGCTTCCCCAGCGGTCGATCGCCGCATAGGCGGCGGCCCGCGGGCCGGGCAGCGAGGAAAACACGTCGTGCATGGCCCCGTCGATGACCGCGTTGGAGACCTGCGGCCCCAGCCGCACCGAACGCTCCCGCACCACCTGGACCTCGATGACGGTGTCGTGGTGCAGCATCGACTCGTCAAAGCCCGTGGACAGGTGCGTCGACTTGGACGTCAGCACCAGCACCGGGATCCCGATGTCCAGCCCGCGGGCCACCTCCCGGTGCCCGGCCATCACCGCGGTGATCCAACCGGCGGTCACCGGGAACGAGATCGCCGGGCGCCACACCGGGTGCAGGTCCCAGGAGCCACTCGCCAGCCTGGACAGCGAGCGCCAGTAGTTGTCCAGCTCCGGCAGGTGCAGCTTGGCCCGCGGGCGCAGCCTGGCGATCGGTTCGACGACGCCCTGGGCGGCGTAGCGGACCAGGTAGCTGCCCTGCATCTCCAGCCACGGGCTGTTGAGCACCAGGGCGGTGAACTCCCCGGGGTGGCGGTTGGCCCAGAGGCTGGCCACCAGGCCGCCGGTGGAGTGGGCCACGCAGATACCCGGCAGCTCCGGTCCCTCCAGCGACCGGATCATTTCCAGGGCCGCGGCAAGGTCCTGGTCGTATTCGCCGAGGTTTGCGGTGAAGCCGGGGTTCAGGTGGTGGGCCCGGAGGCTGCGCCCGTAGCGGCGGAAATCCAGGGCGTAGAACGCGTACCCGCGATCGCTCCAGTAGCCGGCCAGCTCGGTGTTGTAGAAGTAGTCGCTCCAACCGTGCAGCGCCAGCACGAACCCGACCGGGTTCCGGCCCGCGGGCCCCGCGGTGCGTGCCCGCACCGTAGACGCGGGGTCTTGCCCGAACAGCCGGCGCAGCACGTTGCCCAGCCGGAAACCCAGCGGTGCCCGGGATGCAGATCTTGCGTGTGCCGGGCCCCTGGAGTCGGGGATGTGGCGCACCAGCGTGGCGCACAACTCGCCCTCGGCGTCGGAGCCAAGCGGCAGCGTGGTGTAGCTGTACCCCGCACCGAGGATGTCCGGTTGCCAGGTGCCGGGTGCGGTCGTCACGCTGTACTCGGGCCAGGTCGCGGTGGGATCGTTCTCCGGACCAAGTGCCCGGCCGGTACCGGGCGAGGAGGCATGGGACATGTGTCGAGCATAACGAACTTGAAGTTGTTTGCGGCCCTGACACCGGGAAGACTGGGAACCATGCGCATCTACCCCACGATTTTCCGGCTCGTTTTCACGAAGATGGACCCGGAAAAAGCCCACCACTTTTCCTTCGACGCACTGCGGCTGGCAGAGAAGCTCGGGGTCTCGGGCATCTACCGGAAACCGTGTGCCCCCGACCCGTCGCTGCGCCGCACCGTGATGGGCATCGACTTTCCCTCGCCCTTCGGCCTGGCCGCAGGATTCGACAAGGAAGGCGCCGGCATCCCGGCCCTGGCGGATTTGGGCTTCGGCCACGTGGAGGTCGGTACCATCACCGGCGCCGCACAGAGCGGCAACGAGAAACCGCGGCTCTTCCGCCTGGTCGAGGACAAGGCCGTCATCAACCGCATGGGATTCAACAACGACGGGGCGCACGCGGTGGCCCCGCGCATCCGCGCCGCACGCCTGGCCCTGGCCGGCCGCTACGGCGCGCAACGTCCGGTGATCGGCGTGAACATCGGCAAGACCAAGGTCGTCGAGCTCGATGACGCCGTCGAGGACTACCTCGTCTCCACCCGCGAACTGGCCGTCCACGCCGACTACCTGGTGGTCAACGTGTCTTCGCCCAACACCCCGGGGCTGCGCCTGCTCCAGGGCGTGGAGACGCTGCGGCCGCTGCTGCAGGCCGTGGGTGCCGAGGCCGACCGGGTTGCCGGCCGCCACGTGCCGCTGCTGGTGAAGATCGCCCCGGACCTGAATGACGCGGACATCGAGGACGTCGCCACCCTGGCCACCGAGCTCTCGCTGGACGGCATCATCGCCACCAACACCACCATTGCCCGCGAACCGCTGACCAGCGACGCGTTCAAGGTCGCCGAGATGGGTGCCGGGGGACTGAGCGGGGCCCCGCTGAAGGCCCGCTCGCTCGCGGTGCTCAAGGTGCTGCGCGAGAAGCTCCCCGCTGACATGGCGGTCATCTCGGTGGGCGGGGTAAGCACCGCGGAAGACGTGATGGAGAGGCTCGAGGCCGGTGCCGACCTGGTCCAGGGCTACACCGCGTTCCTCTACGAGGGCCCGTTCTGGGTCCGCGGCATCAACAAGGCCCTCGCCGAGGCACAGGCACGCGGCAGGTCGCTGGCCAGGAAGTAGCACCCAACACAACATCCCCGCGGGCCCGTGGCACCGAACCATCGGTGCAACGGGCCGCGGCGTCAACGCCCCGGCATCGCCCACCCGCCACATCCCCAACCATGAACGGCTGCTGAAATGGTGCACCCCAAAGCCAAGGAGCGCACCGTGGGCAACGTGGTCAGGTACGGCTCGGTGTCGGTGGACGGCTTCATTATGGACAATGCGGACCAGCCCGGAGTGCTGTTCGACTGGTTGGCCGGCGGTGAGGTCCCGTTGGACCAGAGCGGCGTGTTGAAGGTGTCCCGGGCGTCCTCCGACTACACCCGGGCGTACTGGGACCGGATCGGGGCGACAATTGTCGTCCGGCACGTCTTTGACACGACGGAGGGCTGGGACGGGACGCCTCCGGGCGGGGTCGAGAACGTGGTTGTGGCCACGCACCGGCCCAGACCTGCGGGCTGGGACCCCGAGGCGCCGTTTCACTTCGTCGACGGCCAGGTGCTTGCCGCGGGCCTGCTCGACGAGGTGCGCATGGACGTCGCACCCGTCGTGTTCGGGTCCGGCAAGCGCTACGTGGGGTCTTTCCACGCACAGCACCTGTTGGAGGATCCCGACCTGGCGATCCACGGCAACCGGGTCCTTCACCTGCGCTTTCGGGTGCGCCGCTGACCGATCCGGGCGGGTGCGCGAAGAGGTCCACCGCGAACGGTGAGACCGGAACAGGGCCTGCGGCTGGGTTTGCGCATCGCCGCCCCGGGACGGACGCGCCGGCCAACATCCGGCCAGCGATTAGGCCGTCAACCGTGGAGGGCCGGTTGGAATGTGCGGCTCATTCGCCGCAACAGGGAAGCCGGGTGCCAATCCGGGGCAGCAAAAAGGCGTGTGGCGCCGGGCCGGAAACGGGGTTCCTGGCCGGGCGCCACACGCCGGGGTGTGGTTTCCTGAACGCTGGTGCGTATCTTTAGCGCGGGGCCTCGCCACGGCGGACCTGCGGCTTGGGCAGGCGCATCTTGCGGAACTGCATGCCGCGCATGATGGCGTAGTACATCACGCCGCGCTCGACCGAACCGAAGCGCGCAACCAGCGCCTTCTTCAGCATCCGGGACATGATGAACGAATCGATGGCAACCAGACCGACCAGGATCCACAGGGCAAAGGTCACGTAGACCGTCACCTGCGGGAACTTCGAGAGGCTCAGCGAAACGATCAGGAAGGCGAACACCGCGAACATCAGGTATTCGCCGACCATGAAGCGGCGGTCCACGAAGTCGCGGGCAAAGCGCTTCTGCGGGCCCTGGTCGCGGGCGGCCATGAAGCGTTCGTCGCCGGTCTCGTTGGCCAACCGCATGCGGTTCTGCGCCTCGAGGCGCTGGGCGCGCTCGGCCGCGCGCGCAAGCTTGCGGTCGGTGGGAACCAGCGGTCGCTGGTTCTGCGCCTGCTGCACGCTGCGCTTCGGGGTAGGGGCATTCTTGCCTGCGGGCTTTGTGGTCTCATCTGTGGGCGCTTCCGCGGAAGCTGCCGTATCTTTCTTGCGTCCAAACACCTTGCCAGTCTAGCTTGCGACCGGCAAGCCGCCGGCATCGGCCACACGGTGCGGTTGTACGCTTTCTCCTATGACTACCAAGAACACCGCCGACCCGGCGTCCTTCGGCGTGGACCGCGATGCATTGAGCACCCACGTCGAGAAAGACTTCGACCGAATTGTCACCGAACTGGGCAGCCTGGTGGCGATCCCCGGCATTGCCTGGGAATCGTTTGACCCGAACCAGCTTGACCGCAGCGCCGAGGCCGTGGCGCAGTTGGTTCGCGCTGCCGGCATGGAGCAGGTCGACATCCTGCGCGTGCCCACCGCCACCGGCGCGATGGGCGGCCCGGCCATCGTGGCCAACCGCCCGGCCGTCGACGGCAAACCCACCATCCTTCTCTACGCGCACCACGACGTGCAGCCCCCGGGCGACGAGGAGCTGTGGAACACCAAGCCCTTCGAAGCGACCGAGATCGACGGGAGGCTCTATGGGCGCGGCGCCGCCGACGACAAGGCCGGCATCATGGTGCACGTTGCCGCACTGCGCGCGGTGCTGGACACCGTCGCCGACTTCGGCCTGGGCGTGACGTTCTTCCTGGAGGGGGAGGAGGAAGCAGGGTCACCGAGCTTCCGCCGCTTCCTCGAGACCCACCGCGACCGACTCGAGGCGGATGTCATCGTCGTGGCCGACTCCTCGAACTGGAAGGTCGGGGTCCCGGCACTGACCACCTCGCTGCGCGGCATGGTCGGGGGAGTGGTCGAGGTCCGCACCCTGGGCCACGCCGTGCACTCGGGCATGTTCGGCGGCCCGGTGCTCGATGCGCCGACCGTTGCGGCACGCCTGATCTCCACCTTCCACGACGCCCAGGGAAATGTCGCGATCGAGGGGCTGGTCGCCAACGACAACGCCGTCGTCGACTACCCCGAAGACTCGTTCCGCGCGGACTCCTCGGTGCTGGATTCGGTGAGGCTGGCCGGCAGCGGGAACATCGCCGACCGCCTGTGGAACAAGCCGGCACTTTCCATCATCGGCATGGACATCCCCTCCGTTGCGGTTTCCTCCAACACCCTGCTGCCCTCCACGCGCTTCAAGCTGAGCCTGCGCGTGGCACCGGGCCAGGACCCGGAGGCCGCCACCGAGGCGGTGCGCGCGCACATCATGTCCCAGGACCTGGGCGGGGCGCAGGTCACCTTCGAGTCGGACGAGGCCGGGCAGTCCTTTGCCACCGACACCTCGGCCCCGGCGGCGCAGGCGAGCCTGTGGGCACTGGGGGAGGCCTGGGGCGTCCCCGCCGTGGAAACCGGCATCGGCGGCTCCATCCCGTTCATCTCGGACCTGCTGGAGGTCTTCCCGGCCGCACAGATCCTGGTCACCGGCGTGGAAGACCCCGACTCGCGGGCGCACTCGGCCAATGAGTCGCTGCACCTGGGCGATTTCCGTCATGCAATTTTGGCTGAGGCGTTGCTCTTGGCACGCTTGAACAACCACGGGCTCTGAGGCCCGACCGGTGGTGCCGCGACAGCATTTGCGGCAACGCCGTATCATTGGAAGGTGAGGGGCCGCGCTTGAGGCGTAGCCCAAGTGAGCAGTATATGGAGGATCACGCATGACAACTGCAGCCAATGAGACCACCGCAGACCCGACCGAGCTTCCGAGCCACGAGGTCAAGCTTTCGGAGGTCGCAGCAGAAAAGGTCCGTTCACTGCTTGAACAGGAAGGCCGCACCGATCTTCGGTTGCGCGTCGCCGTTCAGCCAGGGGGATGCTCGGGCCTGATTTACCAGCTCTACTTCGACGAGCGCCTGCTTGAAGGCGACGCGGTGAAGGACTACGACGGCGTTGAAGTTGTCGTGGACAAGATGAGCGTTCCCTACCTGGACGGGGCTTCGATCGACTTCGAAGACACGATTTCCAAGCAGGGCTTCACCATCGACAATCCGGCCGCCGGAGGCTCTTGCGCCTGTGGAGATTCCTTCCACTAAGTCGGAACCAAATGCACCGCCCAAACGTTGAGACATCTTCGTCCCTGGGCGGTGTTTTGGTCGGCATTCGCGTGCCCGAGAGGGTAAGCTCTACGATAAGTAGTAAAACTATGGTTTTCTTCGACCTCATCAGCGTTGATTCACTTGAGTCCGGCCGCTGGGCGTCGAAGACTCATTCAGCACCAACAAAGAGGAAGGGCCGTCTGTGAGTTCGCAAGACCGAACCAGCAGCCGCCGGAAAGGCGTAGCCAAAGTCTTGGCTATTGCCGGCTCCGGCGCGTTGTTGTTGACGGGATGTTCAGCGGAAGTCCAGCGAGGTTGGCTCCCAAACGTCGAACGTGACACCACCAACCACACCGGTATGATCCAGGATCTCTGGGTCAACACGTGGATTACCGTACTTCTGATCGGTATCCTGACGTGGGGCCTGATGCTTTGGTGCATCATTGCCTACCGCCGTCGCAAGAATGACACTGGCTACCCGCGCCAGCTCAGCTATAACTTGCCCATCGAAATTTTCTACACGGCTGTGCCTCTCGTAATGGTCTTGACGTTCTTTACGTTCTCCGACCACACCGAAAAGGCCATCAACGCCCCCGTGGATTCCGAGCTCGTGGTCGATGTCCGTGCCAAGCAGTGGGCATGGGACTACAACTACAGCTACAAGGGCCAGGAAAAGTACGACGCGACCGTTCAGGCCCACCTGACCGGCGCAGAAGGCCGCAAGGCCGAGCTTCCGACCTTGGTCCTACCCGTGGGCAAGACCGTCACGCTAGAGCTGAACAGCCGTGATGTCATCCACTCGTTCTGGGTTCCTGCATTCCTGCAGAAGATGGACATGTTCCCGGGCCACACCAACTACATCTACCTCACCCCACAGGTCGAAGGACAGTTCGACGGCAAGTGCGCTGAGCTCTGCGGCGAATACCACTCCGAGATGCTCTTCAACGTGAAGGTAGTGTCCGAGGGCGAATTCCTGAACCACCTGGCCACCCTGAAGGATGGCCACATCGGTGAAGACCAAGACCGCAAGCCGGGCGAGGTCAACCAGGTTTCGGCCCACACCTCGGAAGGAAAGTAATCCGTCGTGACTACCTATGAATACGCTACAGACGAGGCCAAAACACTTGCGCCTCGCGTGGTTCCGATCTCCAAGGGACGGATCTTCGTCAACTGGATCACCTCCACGGACCACAAGACCATCGGGTACATGTACCTGATTTCCTCCTTCGTGTTCTTCTGCATCGGCGGTGTGATGGCCTTGGTCATCCGCGCCGAGCTGTTTGAACCGGGCATGCAGATCCTGCAGACCAAGGAGCAGTACAACCAGCTGTTCACCATGCACGGCACCATCATGCTGTTGATGTTCGCAACCCCGCTCTTCGCCGGGTTCGCCAACGTGATGATGCCGCTGCAGATCGGCGCACCGGACGTGGCCTTCCCGCGACTGAATGCCCTGGCCTTCTGGTTCTTCTCCTTCGGCTCGACCATCGCGTTGGCCGGTTACCTCACCCCGCAGGGCGCAGCCTCCTTCGGCTGGTTCGCCTACGCTCCGCTGTCGAACACCACCTTCAGCCCCGGCGTCGGTGGTGACCTCTGGGTCTTCGGCCTGGCACTGTCGGGCTTCGGCACCATCCTGGGCGCAGTCAACTTCATCACCACGATCATCTGCCTGCGTGCCCCTGGCATGACCATGTGGCGCATGTCGATCTTCACCTGGAACACGCTGATCACCGCGATCCTGATCCTGATGGCCTTCCCGCCGCTGGCAGCCGCGCTGTTCGCACTGGGTGCGGACCGCCGCTTCGGCGCACACGTCTTCGATCCCGAAGCCGGCGGCCCGATGCTGTGGCAGCACCTGTTCTGGTTCTTCGGACACCCCGAGGTCTACATCATTGCGCTGCCGTTCTTCGGCATCGTTTCGGAGATCTTCCCGGTGTTCTCCCGCAAGCCGATCTTCGGCTACAAGGGACTGATCTTCGCGACCATCTCGATTGCGGCACTGTCCGTATCGGTGTGGGCGCACCACATGTACGCCACCGGCCAGGTCATGCTACCGTTCTTCGGCTTCATGACGATGCTGATCGCGGTGCCCACCGGCGTGAAGTTCTTCAACTGGATCGGCACCCTTTGGCGGGGATCGATCACCTTCGAGACCCCGATGCTCTGGAGCATCGGTTTCATGGTGACCTTCCTCTTCGGCGGCCTGACCGGCGTCATCCTGGCGGCCCCGCCGCTGGACTTCCACGTCTCGGACACCTACTTCGTGGTGGCGCACTTCCACTACGTGGTCTTCGGAACCGTCGTGTTCGCCATGTTCGCCGGATTCTACTTCTGGTGGCCCAAGTGGACCGGCAAGATGCTCAACGAGCGCCTGGGCAAGATCCACTTCTGGATGCTGTTCGTGGGCTTCCACGGCACCTTCCTGATCCAGCACTGGCTGGGCGTCATCGGCATGCCGCGTCGCTACGCGGACTACATGCCCGAAGACGGGTTCACCACCATGAACCAGTTCTCCACCGTGTTCGCCTTCATCCTGGGCATGTCAATGATCCCGTTCTTCTGGAACGTTTGGACCACGCACCGCCACGCGAAGAAGGTCACCGTGGACGATCCATGGGGCTTCGGTGCATCGCTGGAGTGGGCAACCTCCTGCCCGCCGCCGCGCCACAACTTCCACTCGATTCCGCGCATCCGTTCCGAGCGCCCGGCTCTTGACCTCCACCACCCGGAACTGAGCGCACGCTCGACCCCGGATTCCTCGGTGGCCAAGATCTTCGGCCCGGCAGACCAGAAGGACAAGTAGAGATGAAAGTAGAATCTTGGCTCTTCCTCGGCGGCGTCTTCTTCTTCCTGCCGGTGGGAATCGTCTACGGGATCATGACCGAGTGGAAGGAGCCGGTCGGCGTACTGGCAACGTTCATGCTCGTGGGCATGACGCTCATGGTCGGTTGGTACCTGCTGCACACATCGCGTCGGGTCGGTGCTCGTCCCGAGGACCGCGTTGACGGCGACATCCACGAGAACGCGGGAGCCATTGGCCTGTTCGCTCCGTGGAGCTGGTGGCCGTTGATCCTCGGCACCGGTGCCGCAGTCGGCTTCCTCGGCCTGGCCGTGGGCTTCTGGGTCCTGTTCATCGGGGTCGGCTTCACGGTCATCGGCCTCGTTGGCTGGGTCTACGAGTTCAGCCGCGGCAACCACGCCCACTAACACGGGCCTGGCGCACGCACGCCAAATCATCGGAAGCGGTGTTCCGATTCCCCGTGAGGGGAATCGGAACACCGCTTCCGGCGTTTAAGCCCAGGGCCCGGATGCGCGAGAATGGAATCAGAACGGGCCGGGAGACGGCCCGAGGACGATGGAGCAAAAGTGAAACCCTACGCGCCGCAGCCAAAGGTCCAGGGCGCCTTGGACCCGGATTCTCCGCTCGGCAAGTACCGGCAGATCCGAGAGATCCTTCGCAACCATGCCAAGACCGTCTGCCAACCCGGCTACCGGCTCCCGCCCGAACGCGAGCTGGCCGAGGGATTCAAGGTTGCGCGCAAGACCCTGCGCCAGGCCATCGACTCCCTGGTCGAGGACCAGGTCCTCAAGCGCGTCGTCGGGGTTGGGACCTTCGTCGCGCACCCCAAGGTCGACCTGCAGGTTCGGCTCAACTCCTACAGCGAGGAAATGGTGCGCCGCGGCATGGTGCCCGATGCGCACGTGCTGCGCTTCGAGGAGGTTCCCGCCTCCGGCACGCTGTCGCGACACATGGAGATCGACGAGGGCGCCCCGGTGATCCGCTTCAGCCGCCTGCTGCTGGCTGATGGCAAGCCGATGAGCCTGGATGAGAATTTCATGCCCAGCGAGCTGGTGCCCGGTTTCCTGAACGACCCGCCGCCGATTTCCCTCTACCAGTCGCTGCACGAACGCTACAACCTGATCCTGGAGTGGGGCGAGGACCAGATCGAAAGCACCGCGGCCACCAGCGAGCAGGCCGGGCTGCTGCAGGTTGATGTCGGGTTCCCGCTGTTGCGCATCACCCGGTATGCCTTCGTGGGGGAGGGGCTGGTGGACTATTCGGTCTCGCTCTACCGCTCGGACCGCTACAAGCTCTTCGTGCCGTTGGAGCGGCAGGGAAGCCGCAGCCCGCGCTACACCACCCTGAGGTAGTTCCAGGGCGCCTACGGGGCGCTGGGCGGCCGCAACCGGGAGATCCCGCGGTGGCCGCGGGCCGTTCCGGTTGCCGTGGCGCGTTTGCCGCCCGTGACAACCCCGGGGGAGCGCCCGCGAACCGGCTTCCATGTACCGCGCGGCCGGCGGTGCCGTCCCTGGGCGCGGTTCAGGTGCCCCTCCGGCGCCCCGGGAACGGCGTCCAGCCAGCCTCAGCCAAGCGCTTCAAAGAGCCCGACACGGTTACCGGAGGGGTCTTCCACCAGGGCCTGGCTTCCGCCGACGCCAACTAGCGCATCCATGCGCAAGGGCACGCCCCGCGCCACCACCCTGCGAACCAATGCGTCCAGGTTCCGGGGTCTTGGTAGTAATGGGGACGGATTGAGGGCTAAGCCTCCAGGGTCGCTTTGGCGGTGGGGCGCCGTCCGATGCTTGCCTTGTTGAGGTGCCCGTAGATGGTGGAGCGCGGGACCTGGAGGAGGTCGGCGATGCGTTGGACCGTATGGGTCCCCGCGTCGTAGAGCTGCTGGGCGTGCTGGGCTTGGTCGGGGGAGAGCTTCGGGCGTCTTCCTCCTGTTCGCCCGCGGGCGTGGGCGCGGGCGGCGGCGAGTCCGTCGCGGGTGTTGGCGACGATGAGTTCTCGTTGGAGTTCGGCCAGGACGGAGAGCATTCCGAACATCGCACGTCCTTCCGCGGTCGTGGTGTCGATGCCCTGCTCAAGGACACGTAATCCCACACCACGCTCCCGGAGGGCCGCACCGAGGGTCACCAGGTGGAGCACCGAGCGTCCGAGCCTGTCCAGACGGGTGATGAGCAGCTGGTCGCCGGCGCGGTTGGCCGAGGCGAGGGCCTTGTCGAGCTCGGGCCTGCTGGCCTTGGCACCGCTGGCCTGGTCGAGGTAGATGTTTGCCGGTTCGACACCGGCGCGGGCCAGGTCATCCGTTTGGTGGTCAGGGTTTTGGTCCGCGGTGGAGACCCGCGCGTATCCGATCAACATGTGTCGGTAATACCGGTGCTGCATGGTTTGACGACGTTGAGGTCCGGCACGGGTTTCCGACAGGGTTTCCGCGGCGTGTCGCCGATAGGTTCGGGATGTCGCCAAATGACCGTTTCTCGACATGCTATGTCCGGCCGCGGTGTGTCCCGGTTAGCACTCCTCGCCCTCAGGATCCTCGCTCCCAGATTCGTACAAGAATCACTGGAGCCTTTTGCGCATCGAAATCATTCATTCTGCTATCTATGCCAGGTATAGGTCTTGCTACGTCCGAGCGTAGTGTGTGTTCGGTTCACTTGTGGAACGCCATCAATGCGCGATCTCAAATCCATCACATTGGTTCTGACGGCCCCGTCGACCAACCGTTATTCGGGACTGCATCAACGATCGTCCCTGACTATGCGCAAGTCAGCATCAGTCACTGGCCGAGATCAGAAGTCCGTACACCTTGAGCTGGCACAACCACGGGCAGGTCACTAGTGAAAACAATGATCACCCCTCCTTGGCGATTGCCATAGTCTTGCGACGCAAGGTATCTTTTAACGCATGGCAAATAACACTGCAAGTACTCAACTCCGGCGAGGAGTGATCGGACCATGCATTCTCGTATTGCTATGCAGCGGCCCCCGCTACGGACTGCAACTCGTCAGAGAACTCGATGCGGTAGGCGGCCTACTGACCAGTCAAGGCACTATCTACCCGCTGCTAAATCGACTGCAAGAAAGCGGATTCGTGACAAGCCAATGGGAAGTTGAAAGCGATGAACGGCCCAAACGCTACTACCAGATCACCCAAACCGGACGGGAAGAAGCAGAAACCTTCAAAAGTGACTGGGGACAGTTCACCCAATCCGTAGCAACCCTGCTCAAAGCACTGCCAACGAAAACTACCGACGAGGAACCCAAATGAGCAACTTCGAAAACAACCCGTCTGTAAAGAAGTACATGTCACTCTTCGATGAGCAAGCCAAGGCTCTTCCTAAATCTCGACGAGTAACCCTCCGCGCAGAGATACTTTCCCATATCTCTGCGCTGCTTCCTGAAGTTGCTGCACCGGAAGCTGTTTCTATAGCACTGAGGCAGCTAGGCTCTCCGGTGGAGATTGTTAGCCAGGAGCTTGAAATGAACCCGGCGCCAGCTACGACGAAGGGTAGTCGCGCTAACCGCGTCGCCCTGGTGGTAATCGCGACGCTCGCTGTGATTTGGTTGGGTCTTGCAGCGACGCCTTTGCTTCTGGCCACCTTTGCCCCAGTACCGGGTTGGCTTCTCATCGTTTGCGGTTTCGTCTTGATCATCAGCGCCGTCGCATTGGTCATGTCCATTCGACGCTTGCGCCGTTGATTGGCCATGAGGACAGGGCTGGCGGGCCCGCGTGGACCAGACGCAGCTTCATAGATCAGACCTCAAGGAAGTCCTCACTCAGACGTCGTCAGCTGCTCCAACCTGATCGTGGGCAACCGACGCTGCCCATGGATCCTTTCTCCCTAT
The DNA here is from genome assembly GCF_003287975.1 of Arthrobacter sp. AQ5-05. Lineage (GTDB taxonomy): Bacteria > Actinomycetota > Actinomycetes > Actinomycetales > Micrococcaceae > Paeniglutamicibacter. The sequence goes on along the minus strand of NZ_QMKQ01000007.1, from coordinate 339 downwards.
CAGATCGTCACTAATTCGTATCCATCCGATCTGTCCGTAACGTGATTCCGTGACGGCACTAAAGTGAAGAAGCACGACTGGGGAGCCGTCGACGTACCTCAATTGGAGTAGGCCGCCTTCTTCCCGACGCCTGAGCTTCTGCGTTCCACCCATCGGGAATGAGCCACATCTCCAACGTTGCCCGCTCGCCTTCGCCTTGCGGGACTGGTTACTGTTGAGCGTCGCATTGTTTGGTGATGGTTAGTCAGGGTGGGTGACGATGACGGCAGCCGTGCACCAAGGTTCGTTGGCGGCACCAGCATGACGACCACACCCGGTGCCCTGGCCGGCGGGCACTGA
>NZ_QMKQ01000006.1 GCF_003287975.1 Arthrobacter sp. AQ5-05 | reverse complement strand
TTGCCCGTGGAATCGGGCATCAGCGGGGCGATCAGTTCCCACTGGTCATCGGAGAGCACTGAGTAACGGGATTTCACCCGTTAATTCTGCCAAATGAGACCAAACGCGATTAGGAGACACGCCCTAGCGTACTTCCGTTCCGCGCCGGTCTCTTGACAAATTAATTTGTCGTTGAAATTCTTGGAGGCACGTTGGACCTCGAAGTGATCGAAGACCCGCGGGCCGCGGCCGCAACGCTGGACCCGATGCGCCGGCGGCTGCTGGCCGGGCTGGGCGAACCGGCCTGCGCAAGCATGCTGGCGGCCAGGCTGGAGATCCCGCGCCAGAAAATCACCTACCACTTGAACCAAATGGCCGAGCTCGGACTGCTGGCGCAGGTGGAACTGCGCCACAAGGGCATCATGACCGAACGGCTCCTGCAGGCGACCGCGGCGTCCTACGTGATCTCGCCGGAAAGCCTTGCCTCCCTCACACCGGCACCCGAGGACCTGCGCAACGAATTCTCCGCAACCTGGCTGCTGGCTCTGGCCGCACGGACCATCCGTGAGGTCGGCGCCCTTCTGATCGGCGCACGCAGGGCCCGCAAGGGCTTCGGAACCTTCGCCATCGACGCGGACATCGTCTTCGCCTCCGCCCGCGAACGGGCGGAATTCAGTGCCGAACTCGGCCTCGCAGTAGCCCGGCTCGCCACCAAATACCACGTCAACACCAACTCAACCACCGGCCGGGCCCACCGCCTGGTCGTGGCCCTGCACCCAACCTTGAAGGAAGGCACGCCATGAGCAAGGAGTTCGAGATCGTCGAAGTGCTGGTGATGGACAGCACCCCGGAACGCATCTGGGAAGCTGTCACCAACGGCACCGCTGCGTGGATGTTCCCCACGGACCAGTGGCCCTCGGTGCGCACGGTGGACGAGTACCCCACGCACCTGGTCACCCGGATGGACGGGCCCGACGGCTGGTTCAACCAGCTCGAGCACGTGCTGACCCCGGGGGAGAACGGCACCGCGGTGCGCTATGTCCACTCCGGGATCTTCGTCGAGGACTGGGACAACCAATACGACGGGGCCTCCAGGCATACCGTCTTCTACCTGCATACCCTGGGCGAGTACCTGCGCCACTTCGATGGGCTCCCGGTGGTCTTCAGCGACATCCAGGGACCCGAGGCCTCCAAGGCCCCGGATGCACTGGGTACCTGGCTTTCGACCCTGGGCCTGGAGGACGCCGCGGCCGGCACCGAATGCGAGCTGCAGCTGCCCGGGCGCGGAACCACCCGCGCCACCGTGGACTTCCGCAACGAGAACTTCGTGGGGCTGCGCACCTCCGACGCGCTGGTGCGGATCTTTGGCCGCAACGCCTTCGGCGGCCCCGTCGGGGTGACCGTCCACGACTTCGCCGCCGGCGCCGAAGCCCAGACCAACACCGCGGCCTGGCAGGAAGCGCTCGACGCCGCCTACCGGAGCTGACCGTGTAAGGGAAGATAGGCTGGAACCCATGAACCAGATGCCGGACCTTGACGAGCTAATCAACGCCTCACATGTGGTTTCCCTGCCCATGACCGTGCAATTCCGCGGGGTGCGGCACCGCGAGGCGCTGCTCCTTCAGGGCCCGGCAGGCTGGGGCGAGTTTTCCCCCTTCCTGGAATACGGCCCGGCCGAGGCCTCCGCCTGGCTGCGCTCGGCCATCGAGGCGGCCTGGGACGGCTATCCGGAGCCGGTGCGCCAATCCATTCCGGTCAACGCCACGCTGCCGGCAGTGGGCCCGGAGCGGGTCGAAGCGGTGCTGGGCTCCTACGACGCGGCGCACACCATCAAGGTCAAGGTCGCCGAAACCGGCCAGGACCTCGCCCAGGACGTGGCCCGGGTGGCCGAGGTCCGCCGCCTGTTTCCCGCTGCCGCGATCCGCATCGATGCCAACGCCGGATGGGGCCACGACGAGGCGATGGCGGCACTGGAGGCGCTGGCCGGCTTCGGGCTGCAATACGCCGAACAGCCCGTGGCAGGCATCGACGGCCTGGCGCGGGTGCGCGAGGAAGTCGCACGTCGCGGACTCGGGGTGCTGGTCGCCGCCGACGAATCGGTGCGCAAGGAATCGGACCCGCTGGCGGTGGCCCGCGCCGGGGCGGCTGACCTGATCGTGATCAAGGCCCAGCCGCTGGGCGGGGTCCGCCGGGCACTGCAGGTGGTGCGCGACGCCGGGTTGCCGGCGGTGGTTTCCTCCGCCCTGGACACCTCCATCGGCCTGCGCCAGGGAGCAGCCCTGGCCGCCGCGCTGCCGGAGCTGCCCTACGCCTGCGGACTGGCCACCGGATCGCTCTTCTCCTCCGACATCACCACCGACAGGTTCCTGGCCGTGGGCGGGGAACTGCGCTTGCGGGATATCGCCGCCGACCCCGACCTGCTGGCCAAGCACGCGGTCCCCGCCGAACGCCGCACCTGGTGGCACCAGCGCCTGGCCGACTGCCACCGGGAATTGCTGGCGGCCAACCGCTGATATGCAGCCGGCGCATGGGCCTTGCCCGTCGCAAAAAACCGGATCTCCTCCGGTTCCGTGACCCGGGCCACAAAGTGGCCCCTATGCCCGGAAACCGACACCCTCCGGTTGCCCGCCGTTAACCTCGTGGCGGCCGGACGCTCACCGGTGGCTGGAACGCTGGGAATCGAAGTCATCCACTCGATAGCGTTGCACGGAGAAAACCATGAGCCCCACACGTACCTTCCTTCCCATGCTCGGCCACACCCGCGGCAACCGAGACGCGGCCACCTGCCACTTCAAGTGCGGCAACGCGTGTGCCAAGGACGTCTGCAACACCAGCTCCAACAGCTACTTCCGCGACATTGCCGACGCCGCCCTGAGCCGCCGCTCCATCCTGGGCCTCGGGGCCGTGGCCTCGGCCGCCCTGGTCATCGGCGTGGACACCCTGGCTGCTCCGGCCGCCCAGGCCGACACCCTTGTGGCCCCCCAGGGTGGCGGGAAGTTGTCCTTCAATGCCATTGCCCCGGTGCCGCGCACCGTTGATGCCATAACCGTTCCCGAGGGCTACGACTGGGCACCGATCATCCGCTGGGGCGACCCGCTGTTCAACCACGCCCCGAAGTTCGACATCACCAAGCAGAGCGCCAAGCGCCAGGCCGGCCAGTTCGGCTACAACAACGACTACCTGAACATCATCGTGGACAAGTACTCCGGTCGCTCCGGCGTGCTGGTGGCCAACCACGAATACACCAACGAAGATTTGATGTTCGACCCGGCATGGTTCGAGGCTAACAAGGCCGAAGCCGCGAAGATCGCCATGGCCGCCCACGGGTTCTCCGTGGTCGAGGTCAAGCGCGTCAAGGCCGGGACGCCCTGGTCCTACGTCCGCGGGGGCGAGCGCAACCGCCGCATCACCGCCACCACGGCCTTTGCCATCGACGGCCCGGCCGCCGGTTCCACGCTGCTCAAGACCGTCGCGGACCCCACCGGCCGCAAGGCGCTGGGCACCTTGAACAACTGTGCCGGCGGCACCACCCCGTGGGGCACCGTGCTCTCCGGGGAGGAAAACTTCAACCAGTACTTCCGCGGCACCGGGTCGGCCACCGACGCCCGCTACGGCATCGCCGACACGCCAACCGAACGCGGCTGGGAGGACGTGGACCCGCGCTTCTCCGCGGCCAATCCCGGCTACGAGAACGAGATCAACCGCTTCGGCTGGATCGTGGAGATCGACCCGCAGAACCCGGACTCGACCCCGGTGAAGCACACCGCGCTGGGGCGTTTCAAGCACGAGGGCGCCAACGTGCGCATCGCCGACGACGGCCGCGCCGTGGCCTACTCCGGCGACGACGAGCGCTTCGACTACGTCTACAAGTTCGTCTCCAAGGCCAAGTACCGCCGCGGGGACCGGAAGCACAACATGGGCCTGCTCTCGGAGGGCGACCTCTACGTTGCCAAGTTCTCCGGGAACTCCCCGGCCTCCCAGATCGACGGGTCGGCCGCAGTTCCCGCCGACGGTTCCTTCGACGGCACCGGCAGCTGGATTCCGCTGGCCAAGGACGGGGCCTCCAAGGTCCCGGGCATGAGCCTGGAAGAAGTACTCGTCTACACGCGCCTGGCCGGCGACAAGGTCGGGGCCACCAAGATGGACCGCCCCGAGGACGTCGAGCCGAGCCCTGTCACCGGCAAGCTCTACATTGCGCTGACCAACAACACCCAGCGCAACACCACCGGCAAGGCAACCGCGGACGAGGCCAACCCACGCACCAAGAACCGCGACGGCCACGTCATCGAACTGACCGAACGCAACAACGAAGCGACGGCCACCGAGTTCTCCTGGAACATCCTGCTGGTCGCCGGGGACCCGTCCAAGGACGCGAGCACCTACTTCTCCGGGTACCCCAAGGAAAAGGTCTCGCCGATCTCCTGCCCCGACAACCTGGCGTTCGACTCCAAGGGCAACCTCTGGATCTCCACCGACGGCCAGCCCGGCACGATCGGCTACTGCGACGCCCTGCACAAGGTCACCCTGACCGGGAAAGACCGCGGGAAGGTCGAGCAGTTCCTGGCCGTCCCGGCCGGCGCCGAGACCTGCGGACCGCTGATCCACGACCGCGACGGCTCGGTGTTCGTGGCCGTGCAGCACCCCGGCGAGGGCGGCACCTTCGCCGACCCGATCTCGTTCTTCCCGGACTACGTGCTGAACCCCTCGAAGGCCAAGCGCGGCGAGGTCTACGGCCCCCGCCCCTCGGTGGTCCAGGTCTTCACCTCGGCCAAGGGCAACGGTCCCAAGAAGTAGCCGCGCTTTGCCGCATGCATGCGGCGTCGATGCACCATCAAGTGCCCTTGGGGGCAACGAGACGACTCGTTGCCCCCAAGGGCACTTTTGCGTGCCCGGAAGGTTTTCGGTTTCCCCATGTCAGGAACGCCCCGATGGCGGAAATAGATAGGGTATAAGACTTACCAACGAGATCGAGGGAGGCCCATGCAACCGGATGCAAGGTTGCTGGAGGGCGAAAGCACACCCCCAAGCGCACCCGAAGAGCGGTTCAGCAATTTCTACCGTCAGCATTATTGGCTGGTGCTGGCGTTTGCCCAACGCCGGATCAACAACCACGAGACGGCACGCGACCTGGCCAGCGAGACCTTCAGGGTGGCCTGGTCCAAGTTCGAGCAGGCCGAGCACCTGGGTCTGGCCTTCCTGTACCAGACCTGCAAGAACCTCATTGGGAACGAGTACCGGCGCCAGCTCCGGGTTGCCGCACTCGAGGTCAAGCTGCAGCACTGCCCCGAACGCGGTGCCGGGGGCGAACACTCCCTCCAGCTGCGCGAGGCCATGCTGGGCATGCGGGATGCCGAACGCGAGATCCTGTACCTGACCTATTGGGAGGAGCTCAGCGCCCAGCAACTGGCCAACGTCCTGGGGTGCTCCCGGGAAGCGGCCTGGGCGCGGGTCAGCCGCGCACGAAAGTCACTCAAGAACATCCTACGAAGCGGGGTCCACCATGCCTAAGCAACTTTTCGAGGACGACAGCACGCTCGACGCAGGCATCCGGAATGCCAACCCGTTCCCCGTCGAACAGGTCCCGGAGCTGGATCAGCGCGCCCTGGACGACCTGGCCTCCATCTTGGCCGCACCACCCGCCACGAAGGCTCCAACGGACACTTCTTCGGAGCCCGCCGCAGGGGCGGCCGAGGAACCAGTGTCCTGCAACGTCGTGGCGCTGGATGCCAAACGCAAGACCATGCGCAGGTGGGTGCTGGGAGCCCTGGCTGCCGTCGCCGCCGGAGTGCTCGTGGCGGTGCCTCTGGGATCCGCTTTGGATGGCGCCACCAAGGCGACCGCATCACCCATGCCCTTGGAAAAGATGACACCAAGCACCGTGGGCACCAAGGAAGCCTTGGGGCAACTTATCAAGGCAGCGGAATCCCATCCTGATCCGGCCGGCTTTGATCCGAGCCGGATCGTCATCGGGCACTGGGAGGGAGGTGCCTACGGTGACGGCGGAATCTACGATGACCGCTTGTCGATCCCGACATTCAACGAACATCGTGTGAACCCGGATGGCAGCAGTACGATCCGGCAAACCGTCGGAGAGCCTTTTTCGCTGACCGGCGAATCCGTCAAGTACAACCGCAAGAACCTGATGGACAAGCCCGGCACCGTGATCAACTACGAGTTCGCTCCCGGCGAGCGCAAGGCCATGTTCGACATTGAACCGGGTCGCACCGCCGAGGACTTCTATTCGGGCATCCACGACAAATTGCGGCCGGACAGTGCCATGGTCAACGACGGCCCCCAGGGATTCTTGCAGGTCATGGGCTTTGTCATGATGGACAGAAGGCTCGATCAGGCGGAATCCGCATCGCTGTTGGGAGCTCTGGCCAAACTCCACGGGCTGAAGGTCATCGGGACCACCACCGATCGATGGGACCGGGAAGCCGTCGTCTTTGGCGTGGAAACACCCGAAGGCGGCGGAACGTACCGAACCATGCTGATGTTCAACCCGGAGACCGGGCGCCTGACGAACTACATGGAAGAGTTCGTGGCCGACGACGACCCGGAAACGCGGGGGCATTTCGAGACCAGCATGGTCACCCGCTACATCGCCATCTCTGGATAGACGGAAAGAAGTTCTGGTCGGGGACGGAATTAGGATGGTAGTCATGCCCTCCGATTCCGTTCCCGAACTTTCTTCCATGGAAGTTGCCCGCCTGTTGCTTGCCGCACTGCAGACCCACGGGGTCCGCGACGTGGTGATCTGCCCTGGATCACGCAGCGCCCCGCTGGCCTACGCCCTGGCCGAGGCGGAAGCCGCAGGGACCATCCGCCTGCATGTGCGCATCGACGAACGCGTTGCCGGGTTCACCGCGCTGGGGCTGACCCTGGCCGGCGGCCGGCCGGTCCCGGTGCTGACCACCTCGGGCACCGCTGTGGGGGAGTTGCTGCCGGCAGTCATGGAGGCCAACCACGTCGGAGCCAAGCTGTTGGTCCTCTCGGCCGACCGACCCGCGGAACTCCACGGGACCGGGGCGAACCAGACCACCAACCAGATCGACCTGTTCGGTGCACATGTGCGCGGCAGCGTCACCATTCCCGCAGGAAGGCACCCCGATGCCCTGGTGGGAGAGGCCCTGGCCTTCGCGCGGGGCACCGCCGCGGTGGCGCCGGGCCCGGTGCAGGTCAACGTGGCATTCCGCGACCCGCTGGTTCCGGCACCCGGGGACAGGTTGCCGGAATTCGGTGCCAACGTCGCCCACCCGCCCGTCGCGCTCGCATCCGACAACGACCCGGGATGGCGGAACCACATTCCTGTGACCGAACGCCGAACCGTGGTGGTGGCCGGCCACGGTGCCGGCTCCGAGGCCGAGGACTTCGCCCGGACGCTGGGCCTGCCGCTCTTTGCCGAGCCGAGTTCCAACGCCCGATTCGGGCCCAACGCCATTGGCCCGTACCGGACGCTGCTGGCCGGGCACATGGCAAGGATCGAGCGAGTGGTCCTCTTCGGCCGTCCCACCCTGACCAGGCCCGTGGGCCTGCTTCTGGGCAACCCGGACATCGTTTCGGCGCTGTGGGCCCCGGCCCCCGCCCCGTGGTTTGAACCGGGACGCCGGCGCGAGCAAGCCATCGCCGATCCCGCCGCATTGGCACAGTTCGCAGGAGTCGGGCCCGAAGGCTGGCTGGGGCAGTGGCAGGCGCTGGGGCGGCAGGCCGGGGAAGCCATCGAGCAGGCCCTGGCGGCGGGCGGCGACCTGAACGGACCGGCGGTCGCACGCGAAATCTGGGCACTGTCGCGCGGGAACCTGGTCCTTGGATCCTCCAACGTCATCCGCGACGCCGACCTCTGCGGACGCCCGGCACCTCGTCCCGCCGCAACGGTCTACGCGAACCGGGGACTGGCCGGGATCGACGGAACCCTGGCTACCGCCACGGGCATCGCCCAGGCGCGCGGCGGGCGCAAGACCACGCTTCTGGTCGGCGACGTGACATTCCTGCATGACGTGGGTGCGCTGCTGATCGGTGCGGGGGAATCCGAGCCCGAGATGGACGTCGTGGTCCTCAACGATTCAGGCGGTGCCATTTTCTCCACCCTGGAACACGGTGCCGTGGCCGAATCCGGGCGCTACGCCAACGCCGTCGAGCGGCTCTTTGCCACACCGCACCGGGTGAAAATCCAGCCGCTGGCTGAGGCCTATGGCTGGGAATACCTGGCAGTGGACACCGTGGACGATTTGCGGGACGTGCTGCAGCGCCCCGGGACCCGCCGCATCATCGAAGTGGCCGTTCCGCGATCGGGGCTGCGTGCCCTGCATGCGGGGATCGCCGCACGAGCCAGCGAACTGGCCTGGCCACAAATCCACTAGGCCGAAGCCGCAGGAAAGGGGCGGGCCCTCCCTTGGGATGAAATTTGGCGCATCTCCTATTCGGGCCCGCTGCCGTTCGCGGGGGATCGGCCGTCCTATTGCGGTGCCAACGGTGCGGAACCGGCACCAAGATCCGGGGCGGGGAAGATGGCCGGCGCGTCCGCGGAGCGTCCGTCCAGTTCCAGGATGAGCACCCGGTTGTCTCCGGAGCGGACCACGGGGGCCGGGAGATATAGCCTGGCCTGGGGGCCCGCGTCCCAGAACCTGCCCAGGCAGAAACCGTTGACCCAGACATAGCCCTTGCCCCAGCCGGAGAGGTCGATGAAGCCATCCGCCGGTCCAGCCGCAACAAATCCGAAGGCATGGAATGCCGCTTCGCCCGGGGAAGCCGCGGGTGCTTGGAAAAGCAGCTCGTCAGCGGGGGCCTGGGGGAGCTCCAGGGCGGTCATCGACCAGCCGTGAAGCTCCTGGCGTTCGTGCAGCACCGCGCCCAGGATGCCCTTGCGCTCCCCGACCAGCCGTCCGTAATTGACCCGGCCCATGGATTCGACGTAGAGCTCGATGGCCAGTCCCTCGGGAGGAACGGGCAGGTCGTGGGATTGCTGGTCGTTGCGTTCAAAGACGTGGACGACGTGTCCTCCGACGGCCAGGTGGGCGCGGTCGTTGAGCCCGTCGATGCTCAAGGGGTAGGCGCGTCTCGGGCCGGGGATGGTGGTGGCATAGCGGACCACGCCATGGGAAATTCCCAGCTCCTCGAAGCTCAAGGGGTGGCCTGACTCGATGGTTGGGTTCCCGTGGCTGGCCAAGAGGTCCATGTAGGCGCGCAGCCCCACGGGTGCGGCCTCCGGGACAAGCTGGGTGTGGGGTAACAGCGGCTCGTTGAATTCCTCGAGTTCCGGCACCCGCCGATGCTTCGCAATGACCTCCCGGTAGGCGTGGAACTTCGGCGTGGGCGCTCCGCGTTCGTCCAGCGGAGCATCGTAATCGTAGGAGGTGATGGTGGGCTGGTAGGTGCCGCCGGACACTGCGTGCGGAGGAACGTAGTTCGCCCCGGCCCCGGTGCCGAAGTTGGTTCCACCGTGCGCCATGTAGAAGTTCACCGATGAACCCATGGTGAGCATTTCGTCGAGTGCCTCGGCGGCGTCTTGGGGCCGGCGGACGTGGTGTTCCTCGCCCCAGTGGTCGAACCAGCCGTTCCAGAATTCCATGCAAAAGAGCGGGTCGTTGGGGCGGTGGCGGCGGAAGTTGGCGAAGGCACCGCCGGCGCCGGAGCCGAAGTTTGCCGTTGCGGTGATTCCCGGAACCATGCCGCCGGTGAGCATGTGGTCCTCCGGGCCGTCGGAGGTGAACAGCGGGACATCGATGCCGCGCTGGACTAGCGCCTTGTGGACCAGTTCCAGGTAACGGGCATCGGATCCGAAGGAGCCGTATTCGTTCTCCACCTGCACCATGGAGATGGGGCCGCCATGGGTTTCCAGCAGCGGCACCATGCGCGGCAACAACTCGTCGAAGAAGGCTTCCACGGCAGCAACGTAGCGGGTGTCCCGGGTCCGGACGCGGATCCCTGGTTGGGCGGTCAGCCATGAGGGCAGACCGCCGTTGTCCCACTCGGCGCAAATGTACGGTCCGGGGCGCAGGATGACCTTGAGCCCTTCCTCCGCTGCAAGCTTCACAAAGCGTTCGAGGTCGGCGCCGCCGCTGAAATTGAACTGGCCTTGACGCGGCTCGTGAAGGTTCCACGGCACATATGTTTCAACCGTGTCCAACCCCATGAGCCTGAGCCAATGCAATCTGCTGCGCCACTGCTCGGGGTGCGTCCGAAAGTAGTGAAGGGCTCCGCTGATGATCACGTTCTTGTTCCTCGGTTCTGGCTCGAAGCTGGTGCCCAGCCACGAAGTGAAGGCACTGGCGTTACGTCGCACTAAGGAGAACCAGTCGTGGCCCCGCCGTTGTGTCATTTGATTGTTATCGATAACAAAGAAAATTGCAATGGCGAGGCCTTCGTTGCCCCGGGTGTCTAGCGGGTCGAGGTGCTGGAACGGACGATGAGCTCGGGGGTGATGAGCCTGGTTTGGTTCCGGGAACCGCCCTGCGCATGCTCGCCGAGTTCGGAGTCCAGCTGTTGCACCGCGTGCCGGCCGATTTCTTCCAGTGGCTGGCGGACGGTTGTCAACGGGGGAGTGCAGTATGGCGCCAGTTCGATGTCGTCGATTCCGACCACGGAAATGTCCTCGGGCACCGCGCGCCCCAGCTCCGTCACCGCCTTGATGAGCCCGAAGGCCATTTCGTCGCTGGCCACGAAGACGGCGGTGACATCCGGCATCCGCCCCAGGATCAGCCCCGCCCGGTATCCGGATGCGGCGCTCCAGTCTCCATAGATTTCCGGGGGAACCTGCAGGCCCGCGGATTCAAGGGCGTCTCTCCAGCCGGTGATCCGTGCATCGGACTCGACCCAGTCCTGTGGTCCGGCGACATGCCAGATGTTGGTGTGGCCGCGCTCGATGAGGTGTTCGACGGCAAGCCTGGCGGCATGGACCTGGTCAAAGGCCGCGACCTGTTGGCCTGCGGGGAGGGGGGAATCAATGGCCACCGAGGGGACCTCGTTCAACAGGCTTTCGACTTCGGCGGAGGAACCCTGGAGCGGGATTGCGGTGATGATTCCGTCCACGCCCTGGGCAACAAGCCTGCTCAGCCCCTCTTCCAAGGACCTGGCCGACAGGTCGGTGATGGAAACGAAGGTGACCGAATACCCGCGTGCGGCAGCTTCGCGTTCAATGCCGACAATCAAGGTCATGCGCGAGTAGGAGCTGGTTGAAAGCGTGATCACGCCGATCATGTTGCTGCGTCCGGTGACCAGTGCGCGGGCCGTGGCATTCCTGCGGTAGCCCAGGGACCGGGCGGCCTCCCTGACCGCCTGGCGGGTATCCGGCTGCACATTCGGGTGGTCGCTCAGGACGCGAGAAACGGTTTGTGCCGAAACCCCTGCTAGCTGGGCAACATCGCGCATGGATGGTGCGCGGGACGGTTTCTGGGCCATCGAGTCCCTCGTTTCTGTTGGAGTGCGTCATGTGTCAGGCGTTGGAAACGAATGTTACACGTCAAGTGACTCTATGTGATGCCAACCATTCTTGGCCATGGAATGCGAAAGCCCAAGGAAAGTTCACGGATCGCTTGTTATCGATAACAACCTATGGCATTCTGGTTTTCACGCTTGATGTTGCGCGGCTCACAGGAGTTCACCCCTGGGAGATCCCGGGCTGCTTCAGGTATCGGGGCGAAACCCCGAAGACCCAGTCTTTGACAGCCGTACCGGACAGCCGGTGGTAGCAAGTGGAGGAAACATGAAGAGTTTGAAGCGTTGGGGGATAGCCACAGCCGGTGCCCTCGCAGCAACCCTGGCCTTGACCGCGTGCGGCGGCGCAAGCGGGGCCCCGGTGGAGTCGCAGGCTCCCGCGCCCTCAAGCAGCGAAGCGGCAGCTCCGGCGGAGCTGACCTTCTGGGGGTGGGCTCCGGGTTATGCGGATTCCGTGAAGGCCTTCAACGCTTCCCAATCCGATGTAGTGGTGAAGTACGAGGAGATCCAGCCCGGTTCGCGCGGCGGCTACGAGAAAATGCTCAACGCCGTGCAGGCCGGCAACGCCGCTTGCCTGGGGCAGGTCGGATACGAAACCCTCACCAGCTTCGCCGCGCAGGGTGCGCTGGAAGACGTTTCGCAGTACGCCAATGCCAACCAGGGCGAATACGTGGAATTCGCATGGAACAGCGTCAAGGTCGGTGACAAGGTGTTCGGCGCCCCCGTGGACACCGGCCCCATGGCCATGTACTACAACAAGGAACTCTTCGAAAAGCACAACATCGAGGTTCCGTCGACGTGGGACGAGTACAAGGCCGCGGCCGAGAAGCTGAAGGCAGCCGACCCCAAGATCAAGATCAGTTCCCCGTACGCGAACTACGACTATGCCGGCATGTCCTGGCAGGCAGGTGCCCCGTGGTTCGGCATCGAGGGCGACAGCTGGAAGGTTTCCGTCGATTCGGACGAGAACAAGAAGGTCGCCGAATACTGGCAGTCGCTGGTCGACGCCGGCACCATCTCCAAGGCGCCGATGTACGATCCGGCATGGTTCAAGGGATTGGGCGACGGATCGATCGCCACCCTGGTCGGCGCGGTGTGGCAGGCAGGGGTCATCAAGGGCGACGCGGCGGACGGCGCCGGCAAGTGGGCCGTGGCCCCGATGCCGCAGTGGGATGCCGCCAACCCCTCGGTGGGCAACGTCGGTGGCTCGGCCACCGCGGTGCTCAAGGGGTGTGAAACCCCCGAGGCAGCCTGGAAGTTCGCCAACTTCCTGTCCACCGATGCCGACAGCTACGGCAACCTGATCGAGAAGGCTGCCCTCTACCCGGCGGCCAAGGCACTGCTGGATCTGCCGCAGCTGGCCAAGGAAGACAAGTACTTCTCGGGACAGAAGATCTTCGACGTGTTCAAGGAAGAAGCACTGAGGGTCAACAGCGACTGGACGTGGGGACCGAACATGCCGCTGACCACCACGAAGCTTGACGACGGCTTGAACAAGGGCTGGGCAGGCAACGGCAAGTTGGTCGACGCATTGGTCGAGGCCAACACCGCTACCGTGGAGAACATGAAGAGCCAGGGCATCAACGTCGCTGACTAACCCGAGTCCCGTGGCGGCCCGGCCGGGCCGCCACGGGTTTCAACCCTTGCACCAAACACCGGAAGGCAGCAGCACCATGAGCGTGGTCACCCCAACCCGAGCAACGATTCCCAAGCCAAGGGGCAACGGCCGCCAGGCGCGCACCGCCGCCTTGTTGCTTGCCCCCTTTGCGGTGATCTTCCTGGGCATGTACCTGGCGCCGCTGTGCTTCGCGGTCTACCGCAGCCTGTTTGTGCTCAAGCGCGACGGACTTGGGCTCACGGCGCCGACGCTGGTTTTTGACCCGTTCACCAATTACCTCAAGGCGTTCACCGACCCGGTGTTCATCGAGTCCCTCGGCCGGGTGCTGCTCTTTGGCGTCGTCCAGGTGCCCATCATGCTCGCCCTCGCCACCGGGCTCGCCCTGCTGATCGATTCACGCTCGGCGCGGGCCAAGGGATTCTTCCGGCTCACCAGCTTCCTGCCCTACGCGGTTCCCGGCGTCATCGCGGCACTCATGTGGTCCTTCCTCTACTCGGGAACCTCCAGCCCGATCAACGCCCTGCTGGCACCGCTGGGCATCGAGATCCCGTTCCTTGGCGAGGACATGGTCCTGTGGTCGGTCGCCAACATCGTGACCTGGGGCTGGACCGGCTACAACATGATCATCATCTACGCCGCGCTCCAGTCGATTCCCGGGGAAATCCTCGAGGCGGCCAAGATCGACGGCGCCTCGGCCTGGAACATCGCCTGGAACATCAAGATCCCCATGGTCCGCCCGGCACTCATCCTGACCGCGGTGTTCTCCATCATCGGCACGGCCCAGCTCTACAACGAGCCCAAGGTGCTGCAAAGCGTCTCGGGCGGCTCCATCGACTCGGCCTTCACCCCGCTCATGGCCGCACAGGCAGCCACCGCTGCACAGAACTACCCCTATGCCGCAGCCACCTCGGTGATCCTCGCAGTGCTGGTTGGCATCTTGTCCATCACCTTCTTCAAGATCACGAACCGAGGCTCGGACGCATGAGCAGCCAACTGACCGCCGACGATTCCCTGTCCCCGGCCGACCCCAAAACGAATATGGCACCGCCGCCGGCAACCCGTGCCCGCCTCGGCCGGAACTTTGGCGCTGCACGGGGCTCGGGGCCACGCAACAACCGCGAGACCTCGCTGGCCGGCCGCCTGGTGGTCACCATCGTGCTGGGCTGTTTCGCGCTCTACTTCCTGGTGCCGATCTGGTGGCTGCTGGTCGCGGCCTCCAAGCCCATGGGGGAGCAGTTCTCGGCCCCCGGTTTCTGGTTCAACGGGATGCACCTGGGCAGCAACGTCGGCGAGCTGCTGACCTCCCGCGACGGCATCTTCATGCGCTGGATCCTCAATTCCATCTTCTACGCCGGTGTGGGTGCCATCGTGGGCACGCTGCTTGCCTCGATGGCCGGCTACGCCCTGGCCAAGTACCGCTTCCGCGGCCGCGAAGTCGTCTTCGGGGTGGTGCTGGCCGCGGTCTTGATCCCCAAGATCCTGTTCACCCTGCCGCTGTACCTGATGTTCTCCGAGGTCGGGCTGATCAACAACCCGCTGGCGGTGATCCTGCCCAGCATCGTCAGTCCCTTCGGCGTTTACCTCTCCCGCGTCTTCGCGGCCCAATCGGTGCCCGACGAGATCATCGAGGCCGCCCGGATCGACGGGGTGGGCGAGGTGGGGATCTACTTCCGGATAGGCCTGCGCATGATGACCCCGGTGCTGGTGACAATCTTCCTGTTCAACTTCGTGGAAATCTGGAACAACTACCTGCTGCCGGCGATGGTCATCAACGACTCCTCGCTGCAACCGGTCACCGTCGGCCTGGTCTCCTGGTTCGCCTCCAACGGCAAGGTCCCGATGTCGCTGGTGGTCATTGGGGCGCTGGTATCGATCATTCCGCTGCTGCTGCTCTTCCTGTTCCTTCAGCGCTTCTGGAAGGCAGGACTCACCGCCGGAGCGCTGAAATAGTCAACTGAACCATGGTCCGGGCACTGTCGCGGGACCCGGGGCCGGGACGGGCGAAAGGTGGTCGGCATTCCTTGAAAGCGGAATGCCGACCACCTTTCTTTTGCGTGGGGGCGGAAGTCGGGACCGTACGCCGCACCCGGTGTCCACGGAAAATGAAGCAGTGAAGGCCGGGGGTGCCCCGCTGGCGAGGTGGTTAAGGACCGAGGGGGCGGCTGGCATCCGTGTGGATGCCAGCCGCCCCCTCGGGATTTGTGCTGTGCGGGACCTACTCTGCGATTTCCACGTGGGTGGGATCGAGCACGCGCTTGAGGAAGTCCTGGGTACGCGGCTGCTGCGGGTTGCCGATGACCTCCTTGGCGGGGCCCTGCTCGACGACGACGCCGCCGTCCATGAAGATCACCCGGTCTGCGACCTCCTTGGCGAAGGACATTTCGTGGGTCACCACCAGCATCGTCATGCCGCCCTTGGCCAGCGAGCGCATGATGGCCAGCACCTCGCCCACGGTCTCCGGGTCCAAAGCGGATGTCGGCTCGTCAAAGAGCATCAGGGTTGGATCCATCGACAGTGCCCGGGCGATGGCCACACGCTGCTGCTGGCCGCCGGAGAGCTGGTCTGGGTAGCGGTCGCCGAATTCTCCAAGACCTACACGGGTGAGGTTCTTCTGGGCCGTTTCCTGGGCCTGCGCTGCCGGTCGCTTCAGGACCTTGGTCTGGGCGACGGTGCAGTTTTGCATGACGGTCAGGTGCGGGAACAGGTTGAACTGCTGGAAGACCATGCCGACCTTCTGGCGCATCTTGTCCAAATCCACGTCCAGGTCGGTGGCTTCGAAGCCGCCCACATGGATCACTCCGGCATTTGGCTGTTCCAGGAGATTGACGCAGCGCAACAAAGTGGATTTCCCCGAGCCCGAGGGGCCAATCAGGCAGACGACCTCGCCGGGTTTGACCTCCAGGTCAATGCCCTTGAGGACCTCATTGTCGCCATAGGACTTGTGCAGTCCCCGGATATCCACGCCTGAAGCCTTGAACGTGGTTTGGGTGTTTTTGTCAGTCATGAGGAAATTCCCTATCGCTTCGTCCGTGCAGAACGGGATTCAAACTTTCGAGCGATCAGGCTCAAAGGAATGGTGATGACGAGGTAGAACGCACCGGCCACGATCAACGGGGTGATGCCCGCGCCGAGGGACGTGATTCCGTCGCGACCGATCTTGGTCATTTCGTACTGCGCCATGCTTGCTCCCAAGATGAACGCCAGCGACGAATCCTTGGTCAGCAAGATGACTTCGTTGGTCATCGGGGGAAGAACGATCTTGAACGCCTGGGGAATCACGATGGTGACCATGGCGCGCCATGCAGGCATGCCCAGTGACCTTGCAGCTTCGATCTGGCCCTTGGGAACGGCTTGCAGGCCCGCGCGCAGGGTCTCGGCAATGTATGCGGAGGACACGAGACCGAGGGCAACCATGACCACCACGGGCTGAGGCCAGTTGTTGCCCGGGAACGCGGTGGGCACGCCGAAGCCCAAGGCGATGAGGACCAGGATTGCCGGTACACCGCGGAAGAACTCGATGAAACCGGTGGCGAACCAACGATAGGGGGCGAAGCTGGCCATCTTCATGAGCGCCAGGAGCAGGCCCAAGGCCAACCCAAAGGCAAATGAGATGACCGTGTAGTACAGGGTGTTCTTCAGGCCGACCGTAATCAGGTCGGGGAAGATCGGACCCAGCTTGTCGAAGGCGAAGAAATTGTCGCCGAGGATCTTCCAGTCGACTTGGAGCACCACCGCCACGATGACGCCGACAAAGATGACGATCTGGATGATTTTGCTTAATCGGGCGCGTTGACGGGTTGTCATGGCCATGGGATTGAAGCCTTCCGTGAAAGTTGGCGAGGCCCCGGTTCCGATCGGGAGCCAGGGCCTCGCCTGAATGCTTGCGTCAAACTTGGTTGATGCTAGTTGGTGGAGCCAAACCAGGTCGCCGTGAACTTGGCCAGTGAACCGTCATCG
This sequence comes from Arthrobacter sp. AQ5-05, assembly GCF_003287975.1. Taxonomy (GTDB): domain Bacteria; phylum Actinomycetota; class Actinomycetes; order Actinomycetales; family Micrococcaceae; genus Paeniglutamicibacter. The sequence goes on along the minus strand of NZ_QMKQ01000006.1, from coordinate 151,247 downwards.
GTCAGGCGCTTAAGCGTCGTATTGACCTGGTCAAGCATTGCGGTGGCACCCTTCGGGACAGCGACACCCAGTTGTTCGCCGGTCTTGAAATCGGCAACGCGCTTGAGTGTCGGATCATCCTTGATGGCGTAGCCCAAGACCGACTGGTTTCCCAGGGTTGCAACAGTCGTCCCGGCCTTCAATGAAGCGATCTGCAAGCCCGAGTCCTCGTAGCCAATGGCGTCGAGGCCGTTTTCCTTGGCAAACTTCGCACCCGTGGTTGCCTGCTGTACGCCGACCTTCTTGCCCTTGGCCGATTCGAGGTCGGTGACGCCCGAACCTTCCTTGGCCACCAGGGTCAGGTCGTCGTCCATGTAGGGAGTGGAGAAATCCATGTTTCCCTTGCGGGCATCGGTGATGGAGACCGAGGAAATTGCGATATCGCACTGCGTCCTGAACAGGCCCGACTCAATGGAGTCGAAGCTCGAATCGATCACGTTGAGCTCGACGCTCAGGTCCTTGGCGATCTCGGCGGCAATGTCCATGTCGAAGCCGACGTTCTTGCCGTCCTTGACGAATTCGAACGGCTCGTACGGGATGTCGGAGCAAACGGTGAGCTTGCCGGCATTGATGAGCTTGAGCGCATTGGCGTCGGTCGACGATGCCGCCGGGGTATCGTTGCTGCCGCAGGCAGTCAAGGCCAGGGCCCCCACGGCCGCTACTGCCAATGACTTGAGCACGGTTGATGTAATCCGCATGGAGTGTGATCCTTCTCTAGGTAACCGCTCGCAGGTTTTGCGTTGAAGATCATTCTAACCGGCAGCGCAGCCCTTTTGAGATATGCCTCACAGGCTACATTCATTTTCTCTGGGTAAACAAGGCCCGTTGTGAAATCGTTGTATGACGAGGGCTTGCCCAAATACCTAGATGCCCAGCGCCTCACGCATGGGGCGCATCTTGGCCCAGGACTCGGCAAGCTCGGCCGCCGGATCGGAAGCGGCAACGATGCCGCACCCGGCGTAGAGCCTAACCGAGGTGGGGGATTCGATCACTCCACCACGCAGGGCAATGCCGAACTCGCCGTTTCCGCGGGTGTCGATCCATCCCACGGGTCCGGCGTACGGCCCGCGATCCATGCCCTCGAGCTCGCGCAGGATCCGGCCCGCCTCCTTGGTGGGAGTCCCGCACACGGCGGCCGTCGGGTGGAAGACCTCGGCCAAATCAAGCACGCTCGGCACCGAACCATCGGCCCTGGCCGCGAGGGACGCCTTGACGTCCGAAGCCAGGTGCCAGACGTTGGGCAGCTGCAACACAAAGGGTTCGTCAGGGGCGTCCATGCCCGAGGCCAGCGGGCCGAGCTGCTCGGTGAGCGAGTCGATGGCCAACTGGTGCTCGTGGCGCTGCTTCTCGTCCTCGATCAGCATGCGGTGGGCGTAGCGGGAATCCCCGCTCGGCGCTGTGGCTCGGTCAAGGGTGCCGGCCAGGACCCTGGCCTCGGCAATGTCCCCGCGCACGCGCACCAGCATTTCCGGGGTAGCGCCGATGAGCCCGTCCACCGAGTAGGTCCAGCAGTCGTCGTAGCGCAGCGCCAGCTGGCGCAGGACCTGGGCCACGGCGATCGGGGAGCCGAGCTCGGCCACCGCGTCGCGGGCGAGCACCAGCTTGGTCGCGGCACCGGATTCGATGACCGCGACCCCCTTGCGCACCGAGTCCTCGTATTCAAGCTCCGAGATTTGCCCGGCCACCAACCGGTCGAGGCCCTCGCCCAGCTCGTGCTCGGGGGAGTAGTCCTCCAGCAGGGCAGCCAGCTCCGCCTCGGCCGCCTCAGCGCTCAAGTCCGCCTCGGGGTCAGCCACCGTGTAGGTGATCCAGCTGCAGGACTCGTTGCGGCCCACCACGATCCTCGGCACGATCAAGCGCGAGGCATAGGTGCTGGAAAATGAGAAGGCGAACGTCCCGAAGGCGATCAGACCGGTGCCCGGGAAATCCAGCGGGTCCCGTACCAGTGCCGCGTCCGAGACCGCATCCCACCATTGGTGTGCCAGGGCAAAGCGCTCCGGGCCCGTGGATTCGAACCTCGCGACCTGGCCAAAGCCAATGGTTCCCTCGCCGTGCCGGGACCACACCAGGGAATCGTCGCGGGTGATGTAGTCGAGCAGGCCGTGCTCGCTCATGGCCGGTCGCTGGACGGTGATCGAACGCAGTTGCGGGACGGTGCCCGGGACCGGGGTCCCCAAGGCGGCGGAAAGTTGCGAAGTCATGATCTGCCTAGCTTACCGCCGTGGAACAGGCCCCGTGGGGCGGCAGTGGCCCCGCTCACCCGGGCGCCGGAGCCCCAAGGGTTTTCCCGATGCCGGGGAACTTTGCAACAATGAAACGGTGAGCCGTGCATCGCTGGAAAAGCGCCCCGAAGAAGTCCAAGCCATGTTTGATGATGTCGCCGCGCGTTACGACGTGATGAACGACGTCCTCTCCCTGGGCCAAACCCGGCGATGGCGCAAGGTCGTCGTCGAGGCGGTGGGCGCCAGGCGCGGCCAGCGGGTCCTTGACCTGGCCGCTGGCACCGGAACCTCCTCGGAACCGTACGCGGATGCCGGAGTCGGCGTCGTGGCATGCGATTTCTCCCAGGGCATGCTCAAGGTCGGCAAGCGCCGCCGCCCAGACATCGACTTCGTTGCCGGGGACGCCACCAACCTGCCCTTCGCCGACGACAGCTTCGATGCCTCCACCATCAGCTTCGGGCTGCGCAACGTCAATGAGCCGAAGCAGGCACTGGCGGAAATGCTGCGTGTGACCAAGCCCGGCGGTACCCTGGTCATTGCCGAGTTCTCCCACCCCACGTTCGCCCCGTTCCGCACCCTGTACACCGAGTACCTGATGCGTGCGCTGCCGCCGGTGGCCACCAAGCTTTCCTCAAACCCCGCAGCCTACGTCTACCTGGCCGAATCCATCCGTGCCTGGCCCACCCAGGACGGGCTGGCCTCGTGGATCGAGGAAGCCGGCTGGGAAAACTGCCGCTACCGCAACCTCTCCGGAGGCATCGTGGCGGTGCATCGGGCCACCAAGCCCCAGGCCTGAGAATGGCCAAACGCATGCTCCCTGGCGTCCTCGACCTGCCGCGATCCCGGCACAAAGGGAGCCGGCGCGGTGAATGGCGATAGAGTGAACCTTGTACTTGAGCAGCTGGTGCCAACCGACCAGCACCCAGAATCGGCCACACGCCGCCCCTGGAGCCGACCGTCGAGAGATAGTAAGTCTTAGAACAGTGACCGATTCCCAGACAAACTGGACAGCTGCCGGACACGGCGTGCACGACTCCTTCGATTTGAACCCGGAAACCAGCGTGCTGGCCGCCGCGGTCAACCTTCCCGGCGGTTTTGGGCTCATCGCCCAGGACCCCGAGTTCGGTCCCGCCATCGCCACAGGGCTGGCCAAGGTCGAGAAGCTGCTGCGCGACGCGATCGCCAATTCCGACCCGCTGATCGATGCCACCAGCCGCCACCTGGTCGAGGCCGGAGGCAAGCGCATCCGGCCCCTGCTGGTGATCCTCACATCTCTGCTGGGCGACGGCGTGACCGAGGACGTCATCAAGGCCGCTGCCATCGTGGAGTTGACCCACCTGGCCACGCTTTACCACGACGACGTCATGGACTCGGCGCCACTGCGCCGCGGCGCTCCCACCGCGCACGAGGTCTGGGGCAACTCCGTGGCCATCCTCACCGGCGACTTGATCTTCGCCCGCGCCTCGGTGATCGGCGCGGAGCTTGGCCCGGAGGCCGTGTCCATGCAGGCGCGCACCTTCGAGCGGCTCTGCCTTGGCCAGCTCCACGAATCGGTCGGCCCGCGCGAGAACGACGACCCGATCGAGCACCACCTGAACGTGATCTCCGACAAGACCGCATCGCTGCTGGCCACCTCCGGTGCCTTCGGCGCGCTCTTTGGCGGGGTGGCGCAATACGTGGAGGTGCTGCGCTCCTACGGCGAGAAGGTCGGGGTGGCCTTCCAGGTTGCCGACGACGTCATCGACGTCACCGGCGCGCAGGTCCGTTCGGGCAAGACCCCGGGCACCGACCTGCGTGAGGGCGTCCCGACGCTGCCGATCCTGCTGATGCGCGATGCCGCAGCGGCCGGGGACACCGCAGCGGCGAAGGTGCTGGAGCTGGTGGACGGGGACCTGACCGAGGACGCCGCGCTGGCCAGCGCCGTTGCCGCGGTGGCCTCAAATCCCGCCACCAACCAGGCCTGGGATGTGGCCCGGCACTGGGCCGATGCCGCAATCGAGGCCCTGGCACCGCTGCCGGAGGGAACCGTCAAGGAATCCCTGGCCGCTTTTGCCGACGCCGTGGTGACCCGCGAGCTCTAGGCCGGGTTGGACACCAAGAACTAAGAACCGAATCCTTCGGGGGTTTCTCCCCAAAGGTTCGCCTCGTCAAGGGCCGCCCGCAACCGGGCGGCCTTTTGCGCGCGTTCTTCCACCGATACGCGGTGGCGCAGGTGCCCGTAGAGGTTGTCGCCGGGGAAGCGCGGGAAGACATGCTGATGGTAATGCCAGACGTGCTGGTTCCCTGCCGGCTCGTTGTGCTGGCGGGTGCTGGTGCCTTCCGGGTTCCAGGCATGCTTCATGGCCAAGGCGATGCGCCTGGTTTCGAACATGATGTGCGCGGCCGCCTCGTCGGGCAGGTCGTAGAGCGCTTCGTGGTGCTGGACCGGGATAACCATGGCATGCCCGCCGTAGGGCCCGAAGCCGTCGCAGGCCATGATGACCGCGACGGATTCGGTGCGATAGATCAAGTCCGAGGGCACACAGAGATTGCCCTCCGAGAGCTCACCGCCGGCCAGCAGCTCGCAAAACGGGCAGGCATAACCCTGCGGGGCATGCGATTTCCACAATCCGCCCATGAGAGGGGTGCGTTAGTTGTTCAGCTCGGGGGAGAGCTCGTCGAACACCCAGCTGAACATGTCCAGGACGTATTCGCTGAAGGTGCCTTCCTCGGACTTCCAGATGCCGCGGGCGTTCTGGCGTCGGTACACGATCGGGTCCGGGACCTCGAGCTGGTCCACGCGGATGCCCCACACGTACTTTTCCTCTTCGTCCTCCAGGAACAAGAGGTAGCCGTCTTCGATCTCGAGCTCGTCGGGGTCGAAGAAGTAATGGTAGGCCTCCATGAGGTCCTCGCAGCCGCCCAGGGCCATGTAGAACTCGCGCAGGACCAGCGGGATGGGGGAGCCGACCTCGGACAGGGCGTCTTCGATTTCGGACTCGGTCAGTCCGTCTTCGACTTGCCACTCGTCCTCGAGGTAAAGCGGAACCAGCGAACGGAACTTCTCAAGGAACATTTCAGCCATGCCAACCATCTTAGTCGGCCGGCGCCCTAGTTCAGGTCCAAGGCGGTCAGCGCCAGCCACAATTGCACCCGGTCCGCGGTGGTGGTGGGGTCGTAGCCGGAGAGTTCGCTGATTTGCTGCAGCCGGTAGCGCACGGTGTTCCGGTGCAACCCCAGGGCCTCGGCCACGGCGCCGACGCTTCCGTCGAGTTCCAGATAGCTGCGCAATGTGCCCAACAACTCGGCCGAGTGCTTCTTGTCAAAGACCTGCAGCGGCTCCAGGGCCTCTTGCGCCAGGGCCTGCAGCGGAACGTCGCGGGCGGCCAGCAGCAGCGAGGTCAGTGACAGCTTGGAAGGGGTGTTGATGCGTTCGCCGTGGCGCAGCGCCTCGATGGCCTCGAAGAAGCTCCAGCGCAGGCCGTTGGGTTGGGTGTAGCCGCCGCCGAACCCGACACGCGCCCCGATGCCCGCACCTTGGAGGTAGCTGTCGATCCCATCGGCGACCTCGGTGCCGTCGTTGCGTGCCACCACCAATGCCAGCCGGTCCTCGACGATGGCCGAGACGATGTGCTCGAATTGCGGCGGGATGGGCAGGGTACGCAGGGCCTTTTCCTTGCCCGGGGACGCGGCGACCAGTACCACCGAATGCGGCTGGCTGGGGACAACGCCGATTCCCTGGAGCCGCGCGTTGGCCTCCGAGCCCTTGAGGGTTCCGGCCATCAGGTCGGAGAACGCCTGCCCGGCGACCAAGCGGTTGGATTCGCGCAGCCTGGCCTGGTTGGCAAGTTCCAGGCCGATCAGGCCCTGGGCATAGTGCACCAACCCGTCATGCTCGTAGGGCTCGGACAGGTAAAGGGTGCACTTGTCCCGCAGCCCGGTGGCGATGGGCACCTCGTGCCAGGAATCGTCGCCCAATTCGGGTCCGTGGATCCGGGCGGCATATTGGGTCAGGGCCACCGCGGTGCCCAACATCCGGGCCAGTTCGCGCAACATGGCCCGCAACCCGCCGGTCAGCAGGGTGGAGGCGAGCTTCTGGTGGCCTTGGAGAAGCTGCTCGAGGCGCTTGAGGTGGTCGTCGTTCAAGGCGTCGGCGATGAGCTTGGTGATGGCGACGAAAGGGGTTTCATAGGGGACCTCGAACACGGGCAGGCCCAGCTCGGTGGCCTTGCGGATCACCGCGGCCGGGACGCTGCGGTGGCTCAGGCCGGTCCCGTAGCCCAGCGCCAGGGCGCCTGCGCCGTGGACCGTGGCGACGAAGGCCTCCTGGTTGGCAATCGTGTTTTGCCGCAGGCCCGTGGTGAGCACGATTTCCCCTCCGCTGAGAAAGGGGGAGGGGTCGCGCAGCTCGGTCACGGCCGACCACTCGATGGGTTTGTGTCCCACCCCGGAGATGTCGGTGTGGGCCTTGAGTCCAAGGGTGCCGGACTCAAGAAGTTTCAACAGAGTGATCGCCATGCACTAATACTAGGAGATCTTTTGTGCACTCGTACTACAAGGATGGCCGGAAGCGACCACTTAAGGGATTCAATTCACAAATTGGGAGGCAATCTTGGGTAACGTTGATCCATGACCACTCCATCTTCAGTCCAGGGCGGAAAACCCGCCCAGGAGCGCCGGGAAACCTTCTCGTCGCGAAAACTCTTTATCCTCTCCGCCATCGGCTCCGCCGTCGGCCTGGGTAACATCTGGCGCTTCCCCTACATCGCCTACGACAACGGCGGCGGCGCCTTCCTCATCCCGTACCTGGCGGCGCTTCTGAGTGCCGGCATCCCGTTGCTCTTCCTTGACTACGCAATCGGACACAAGTTCCGTGGCTCCGCGCCTTTGGCATACCGGCGACTGCACCGTGGTGCCGAGGTCTTGGGCTGGTGGCAGGTGCTGGTGTGCTTCATCATCGCCATCTACTACGCAGTCATCATCGCCTGGGCAGCCATGTACACCTGGTTCTCGGTCACCAAGGCATGGGGTGATGACGCGGCAGGCTTCCTGATGGGGGATTTCCTGCAAGTCGCCGACGTCCCGGGGGTAAAGCTCGAGTACGTCCCGGGTATTTTCTGGCCGCTGCTGGTCGTCTGGCTGGTGATCATCGTGATCATGGTTGCCGGAGTGCGTAGGGGCATCTCGCGAGCCAACGGCATCTTCCTGCCGCTGCTCGTAGTCATGTTCGTGCTTCTGGTGGTTCAGTCGCTGTTCCTGCCGGGCGCAATTGACGGCCTGAACGCGTTCTTCACCCCCAATTGGGAAGCACTGGGCGACCCGGGCGTATGGGCCGCCGCCTACGGCCACATCTTCTTCTCGCTTTCGGTTGCCTTCGGCATCATGGTCACCTACTCGTCGTACCTCAAGCGCAAGACCGACCTCACGGGCTCCGGCATGGTCGTCGCGTTCGCCAACTCCGGGTTCGAGATCCTCGCCGGCATCGGCGTTTTCGCGGCGCTGGGCTTCATGGCCCAGGCCGCCGGCAGCGCCATCGACGAGGTCGCCACGGCAGGCGTCGGATTGGCCTTCATCGCCTTCCCAACCATCGTTTCGGAGGCCCCGTTCGGGGCGCTCATGGGCGTGCTCTTCTTCGGGTCACTGGTGTTCGCCGGCATGACCTCGCTGATCTCGATCCTCGAGGTCATCGTGGCGGCCGTGCAGGACAAGACGGGCTGGGGCCGTGTCGCCTCTGCGGTGTCCGTGTGCGTCCCGGTTGCGCTGATCTCGATCGTGCTCTTCCCGACGGTGACAGGCCTGTACCTGCTGGACACCTTCGACGCCTTCGTCAACAGCTTCGGCATCCTCGCCGGCGCGCTGGTGGCCGTTGTGCTGATCTCCTGGGTGTTCCGCAAGCTCCCGCTGCTCTCGACGCACCTGAACCGGACCTCCACGGTCAAGATGCGCCGGACCTGGATGGTCCTGGTGGGCGTCGTTGCACCGCTGGCATTGGCCTACATGCTGTACAACGAGTTCGTCACCAAGATCACCGAGCCCTACGAGGGCTACCCGGTGGAATTCCTGGCCATTTACGGGTGGGGCATGGCCGGAGCCCTCGTCGTCGTGGCGGTCATCCTGACGCTCGTGCCCTGGAGCCGCAAATCCAAGGTTGACGACCCCGAATATGCTGCGATCGCCGCAGACGAAGATGAGGAAAAAGTATCATGACACCCATCGCCATCACCATGTTGGTTATCGCGCTGCTGACCATTTGGGGCGGGCTTGCGCTCTCCCTGGTCAACCTGTCCCGGCACCCCGAAGACGAGGACCAGCTACCCGAAGACATCGCGCCGGAACTCTAACGCCGAACAAACGCACCACGCGCGGGCCCGTGCCCCGGGGAATCGACCCCGGGGCCCGGGCCCGCGCCCGTTTGGGGACGGTGGAGGGCTGTGCATCTGCACTGCGCCGCGCGAAGCCGACTGTGCCAAGTTCACTGGCGGGCGCTCCGTGCCACCGCGTAGGCTTCGAGGTAGAAAACACCACCACATCACCGGGTTTCCCCGCGCGTCTTCGTCGCCATTGCCGCCGCACGGCGCAACCAGGGGGAACCGGGTCCGGGAAAGGACTGAACGTTCATGGCCATCACCTACCGCATTGAACAAAAACGACAGATCAACGGCGCATTCCCCGGACCGAAGTCGGTGGAGCTGGCAGCACGCCGCACCAACGCCGTCGCCGCGGGCGTGGCCTCCGCGCTGCCGGTGTACGTCGCGGATGCCGATGGCGGCATCATCGTCGATGTCGACGGCAACTCCATCATCGACCTGGGCTCCGGCATCGCCGTGACGTCCGTCGGCGCCTCCAACGAGAAGGTCGCCGCCGCCGTGGCCGCCCAGGCCGCCCGCTTCACCCACACCTGCTTCATGGTCACCCCGTACGAGGGTTACGTCGAGCTGGCCGAGAAGCTTGCCGAAATCACCCCGGGAACCCACGCCAAGAAGGCAGTCTTCTTCAACTCCGGTTCCGAGGCCGTGGAGAACGCCATCAAGGTTGCCCGCGTGGCCACCGGCCGCCAGGCCGTCGTCGCCTTCGACCACGCCTACCACGGCCGCACCAACCTCACCATGGGCCTGACCGCCAAGGCTGCCCCGTACAAGCGCGGCTTCGGCCCGCTGGCACCGGAAATCTACCGCATGCCCATGAGCTACCCGTACCGCGAGGAAAACCCGAACATCTCGGGCAAGGAAGCCGCCGAGCGCGCCATCCTGGCCATGGAGAAGCAGATCGGCGGCGACCAGATCGCTGCAATCATCATCGAGCCGATCCAGGGCGAGGGCGGCTTCATCGTCCCGGCCGAGGGCTTCCTGGGCCGCATCGCCGAATGGGCGAAGGAACAGGGCATCGTCTTCGTCGCCGACGAGGTGCAGGCCGGCTTCTGCCGCGCCGGTGCGTGGTTCGCCTCCGACATCGAGGGCATCGTCCCGGACATCATCACCGTGGCCAAGGGCATTGCCGGCGGGATGCCGCTGTCGGGCATCGTGGGACGCGCCGAACTGCTCGACTCGGTCCACCCCGGCGGCCTGGGCGGCACCTACGGCGGCAACCCGGTTGCCGTCGCGGCGGCGCTGGAAACCATCAAGTACATGGAAGAGCACGACCTCGCGGCCCGCGCCCGCGAGATCGAAGAGCAGTTCTTCACCCGCATGCGCAAGATCGCCTCCGAGGTTTCGGTCATCGGTGACATCCGCGGCCGCGGCGCCATGGTGGCCATCGAGCTGGTCAAGGCCGGCGGCACCGAGCCGGATGCGGAGATCACCAAGAAGATCGCCGCCGACTGCCTGGCTGCCGGCGTGCTGATCCTCACCTGCGGCACCTATGGCAACGTCATCCGCCTGCTGCCGCCGCTGGTCATCAGCGACGAGCTGCTGGCCGAGGCGTTCGAAGTCCTCGAAGGTGCGATCCGCGCCAACGCCTAGCCCAGGGGTTGGCGCCAGACCAAGAAAGGGATCGATCCGCCTGTCCAGGGCTTTGGACAACCGGATCGATCCCTTTTTTGTGTCCGCCCGAACGTTCCTGGCGTCGATGGCCCGAGGTGCCTGGTCGCCCGGTTCCAAACGAACATCCCCGGATCAGCGCGCCCGGAAGCCGGCTAGGAAACCCGTGTCGGGGTGAGCCTGCGCGGCTGTCGGGCCATGTCGATGCACAGCATGGCCACCGCGACCCAGACCAGTGCAAAACCAATCAGTCGTTCCACCGGCATGGGTTCATTGAAGACCACCAGGGCCACGATGAACTGCAGGATCGGGGCCAGGAACTGCAAGGTGCCCAGCGTCGTCAGCGGCAGGCGTCGCGCCGCGGCCCCGAAGAGCAGCAACGGGACGGCAGTGATGATGCCGCTGGCGGCCAGCAGCCAGAAGTGCGCCGGCCCGGCGGAAAGAACCGTGTCGGTGTTCGAGGCGACCAGCCAGACCAGGAACCCCAGGGCAGGGAGGGCGAGGATCGCTGTTTCCATGCTCAGGGATGTCAGCGCCGTGGCGGTGCGGCCCACGCGGTTTTTCACAAAGCCGTACAAGCCGAAGGAAAATGCCAGAGTCAACGCGACGTAGGGGACGTTGCCGTAGGCAAAGGTGAGCGTGATGACCGCTGCCAGCCCGAACCCGATGGCCACCCACTGCAACCTGCGCAGTTTTTCCTTCAGGAAGATCACGCCCAGGGCAATGGATACCAGCGGGTTGATGAAGTATCCCAGGGCGGCCTCCGCCGCATGCCCGTTGAGCACCGCATAGGTGTAGGTCAACCAGTTCACCGCAATGAGCACCGAGGCCACCGCCAAGCGAACCATCGCCCGGCGGTCACGGCCCAGCGCGAGGAAACGCCCCCAGTTCTTGGTCACGGTCAACAGGATCGCGCAGAAAACCAGCGACCAGACGATGCGGCTGGCAACGATCTCCCAGGGGGAGGCGATGGCGATGGTCAGGAAATACAGCGGGAGCAGTCCCCACAGACCGTACGCACCCAGGCCCTGGAGCAGGCCCCTGGTGCGTTCGGCGGCGGGCCCGCCCGCGATGGCGGTGGCCGTTGCTGTGGACGGAGTTTGGGTCATGATCGACTCAACAGGGCGTGCATTGGTTCCATTCCGGGCGCGCGAACCCGTCAGGGATTCGCGCAGGTCTTGGGTCGGCCAGGCGCCGGTTCACGATGCTCACGGGTAGCATGGGTGTTTGGCGTCGTGTTGGGGCACGTCTTGCCCCTTCTATGTGAGCCTATCGCGGGCCCGCGCCCGCCGGAGGCCCGGAGGCGGTGCCGGAACGTGCTGATTGCCCGCAGCAAGCGGGGGCAGGGCACCCAGGGCGTGAGCATCCCCACAATGGTTCACGTTCGGCGACCGGTGCCAATTAGACTAGTTGTGTGTGCGCTATTTGCGCTGTCCAGTGATCATTCTCCGGAAGGAACCTCCCTCGTGTCCGATTCAGCAGTACGCCCGCTCCGTGTCGCCATTATCGGGGCAGGTCCGGCCGGCGTTTATGCTGCCGACATCCTGACCAAGGCAGAGCGCGAGTTCGAGGTCAGCATCGACCTGCTTGACGCCTACCCGGCCCCGTACGGGCTGATCCGCTACGGCGTCGCCCCGGACCACCCGCGCATCAAGGGCATCGTCAACGCCCTGCACAAGGTGCTTGACCGCGGCGACATCCGCTTCCTGGGCAACGTGACCTACGGCCGGGACCTGACGCTGCGCGACATCCGCGACATGTACGACGCGGTCATCTTTGCCACCGGCGCCATCAAGGACGCCCGCATGGACATCCCGGGAATCGACCTTGAGGGATCCTTCGGCGCGGCCGACTTCGTCTCCTGGTACGACGGCCAGCCGGACGTGCCGCGCACCTGGCCGCTGGAAGCCAAGCAGATCGCGGTGCTTGGCAACGGAAACGTGGCCCTGGACGTGGCCCGCGTGCTCTCCAAGCACCCCGAGGACCTATTGGTCACCGAAATACCGGACAACGTCTTCGAGGGCCTTAAGGGTTCGCCGGTCACCGACGTCCACATCTTCGGCCGCCGCGGCCCGGCACAGGTGAAGTTCACCCCGCTGGAATTGCGCGAGCTGTCCCACAGCCGCGACGTGGACATCGTGCTCTACCCCGAGGACTTCGAATTCGACGAGGCCTCGGACGCATTGATCAAGTCCAACAACCAGGTCAAGACGATGGTCAACACGTTGACCAACTGGATCGTCGAGGAGCAGGACACCGGTGCCTCGCGGCGCCTGCACCTTCATTTCCTGCACAACCCCGTCGAGGTCATGGGCGAAGACGGCAAGGTTGCGGGCATCAGGTTCGAGCGCCAGGAGCTCGACGGCACCGGGAACGTCAAGGGCACCGGCGAGTTCATCGACTACCCGGTCCAGGCCGTCTACCGTGCAATCGGCTACCTCGGCTCGGAGCTGGCGGAGCTCGAATTCGACGAACGCCGCGGTGTCATCCCCAACGAGGGCGGGCGTGTGCTTGATGCCGATGGCGCCCACGTTCCGGGTCTCTATGCAACGGGATGGATCAAGCGCGGCCCCGTTGGCCTGATTGGCCACACCAAGGGTGACGCCCTCGAGACCATTGGGAACCTGCTGGAGGACCGCCTGTCGCTGCCGGTGGCCGGTAACCCGGGCGAGGACGCGATCATCGAGCTGCTCGAATCCCGCGGTGTCCGGTACACGACCTGGGACGGCTGGAAAAAGCTGGACGCGCACGAGATTTCCCTGGGTGCCGCAGCCTCCCCGGCACAGACCTCAAACGGTCCGGTGGAGCGCGCCCGCGTGAAGGTTGTGGAGCGCGAGGAAATGGTCAAGATTTCCCGAGGTTAGACTGTATAGCGCAAGGGCCTGTGTTTTCCGAAGTAGCGGAGAACATGGGCCCTTGTTCTTGCGTGATTCCGAAAGGCTTCCCGGCAGCCGTTGCAGCGGCCGGATGTCCATCGGAACCGGCTCGAGGCCCGGGCCAGGCCCGCCTGGCGGGTTGGCAGCATGAAACGGTTCGGCCCGGCCTCCCCAGTGCGGGGAGGCCGGGCCGAACCGTTGTTACTTGGTGCATGCCAGGGGCGGGTTAGGCCTTGCCGGCCATTTCAGCTGCACCGTCGGTGGAGCCTGCGATGCCGGCTGCGTAGCCGTCGCGCAGGATCTGGCCGAGGTTTGCATCGACGTTGGTCCAGTACTGGAAGAAGCCTTCGCGGATGGACTCGATGGTGATGCCGTTGCACTGGCCCAGGAGGTTCGCGTGGAAGCGTTCCTTGGACTCGGCGGTGTAGACATCGCGGTACAGGGTACCGGCCTGGCCGAAGTCGTCGTCCTCGGAGCGCAGGGTCGCTGCGGCGCGCACGAGCTCGCCGTCGTTTTCCCAGCTGCCTTCACCGGCGCGTGCTGCGTCGGCTTCCGGTCCGCCGAAGGAGTTCGGGGTGTAGACGCGGGCCTCGGGGGCGTTGAAGGTGTACTGCATGGCACCTTCGTGCATGTAGGTGGTGACCTTGGAGGCGTGCGGCTGGTTGACCGGCAACTGGTTGTAGTTGGTGCCGATGCGGTTGCGCTGTGCATCCGGGTAGGAGAACACGCGGGCCATCAGCATCTTGTCGGGGCTGATGTCGATGCCCGGAACCAGGTTCGACGGCGAGAAGGCTGCCTGCTCGATCTCGGCGAAGAAGTTCTGCGGGTTGCGGTTCAGCGTGAAGTGGCCGACCGGGATCAACGGGTAGTCCTTGTGCGACCAGGTCTTGGTGATGTCGAACGGGTTGAAGCGGTAGGTCTTGCCCTCTTCGTACGGCATGATCTGCACCGAGACATCCCAGGTCGGGAAGTTTCCGGCGGCGATGTTGTCGAACAGGTCGCGACGGTAGTAGTCGGCGTCCGAGCCGGCAAGCTTCTCGGCTTCCTCGTTGGACATGTTGTGCACGCCCTGGCGGGAGTGGAAGTGGTACTGCACCCAGAAGCGCTCGCCTTCGGCGTTGATCCACTGGTAGGTGTGCGAGCCGTAGCCGTTCATCTCGCGCCAGGAGGTCGGCAGGCCGCGGTCGCCCATCAGGTAGGTCACCTGGTGTGCGGACTCGGGGGAGTGCGTCCAGAAGTCCCACTGCATGTCGGCATCGCGCAGGCCGGAGGCGCCCAGGCGCTTCTGCGAGTGGATGAAGTCCGGGAACTTGATGCCGTCGCGGATGAAGAACACCGGGGTGTTGTTTCCGACGATGTCGTAGTTGCCTTCGGTGGTGTAGAAGCGAAGTGCGAAACCACGCACGTCGCGCCAGGTATCCGGGGAGCCCTGCTCGCCGGCCACCGAGGAGAAGCGCAGCAGCGTCTCGGAGGTGGCGCCCGGCTGGAAGACCGCGGCACGGGTGTACTTCGAAACGTCTTCGGTGATAACCAGTTCACCGAAGGCTCCGCCGCCCTTGGCGTGCGGGTTGCGCTCCGGGACACGCTCGCGGTTGAACGAGGCGAGCTTTTCGACCAGGTAGCGGTCGTGAAGCGCGGTGATGCCGTCGGGACCTGCGGTCAGCGAGTGTGCGTCGCTGGCGACCGGGGCACCGGACTGGGTGGTGGTGAAGTTCTCGCTCAAGAGATTCTCCTTCATTGTGGGTTGGTAACTCTTCTGCCGGTGTCCCGGAGCGCAGCTAGGCGGCGCCGGTCTTCCTGCAGTCTTCACAGATGCCCTGGTAGAGGACATCAGCAATCTGGATGACCATGCCATGGCTGTCCGAGGGGGTCAGGCAGGGGGCGTGGCCCACCGCGCATTCCACATCCTCGATCCGGCCGCAGCTGGTGCATAGGGCATGGTGGTGGTTGTCGTTCACGCGGGTCTCGTACAGGGACGGCGAGTGCGGGGGGCTGAAGCGGCGCAGCATGCCCTGCTCCGTCAGATCATTAAGCACGTTGTAAACGGACTGGATGGAAACATCGGGCAACGCGTGGTGGACCGCCTCGACAACCTTCTCCGCCGAGGAGTGCGGGTGTTCGTCCAGGACCTCGAGCACGGCAAGGCGGCCGCGGGTAACCCGCAGGCCGAGGTCCCGCATCTGCGCCGAATAGTCCATGTGATCCATTCCACCTTCTTATTTTGAATATGTCAAGATAGCTGTCGTTTCGGCGTGGCGCCGGTGGCTAGACTCGATTCGTGGCACGACTCCTGGCTGACCTCACCCCCTTGCGCGAAAGCCCCGCATTCAAGCGGCTGTGGATCGGCAATGCCCTCGCGGCGGTCGGCGGCCAGCTCACGCTGGTGGCGGTCAGTCTCGAGGTCTATGCGCTCACCGGCTCCAGCCTTCACGTCGGGCTGCTCGGTGCCTTCGCCCTGGTGCCGCTGGTGCTCACGGGCCTGTACGGCGGATCGATCGCCGATGCGCATGACCGGCGCAAGGTCGCCCTGGGCTCCGCGCTGGTGCTGTGGGCGGCCACCGCCGCCATCGCGGCCCAGGCCTGGCTGGGCGTGGACAACGTCTGGGTGCTCTACGGGCTGGTGGCCATCCACTCGGCGGCCGGCGGCATCAACCAGCCCGTCCGCGGGGCCATCATCCCGGCCATCGTGGGCCTGAAGCTGCTTCCGGCGGCGAACTCGCTGAACATGGTCACCTTCGGCATCGCCCAGATGGTCGGCCCGCTGCTCGGCGGGCTGTTGGTCGCCCAGGTCGGTTTTGGCTGGACCTACTCCATCGATGTGCTCACCTACGCCGCCGCCGTCTGGTCCGTGTACAAGCTGCCGTCGCTGCCTCCCTCCGGCACCCCGGCCAAGGCGGGGCTGCGGTCGGTCATTGAGGGGTTCAGGTTCCTGGGTTCCCAGCCCAACGTGCGCATGACGTTCCTCATCGACCTGGCGGCCATGGTGCTCGCCGCGCCGCGCGCGCTGCTGCCGGCCATCGGCGCGGTGCTGATCGGCGGGGGCGAGCTGACCATGGGCCTGTTGCTTGCGGCAACCGCCATGGGCGCGTTCCTGGCCGGGTTGTTCTCCGGGCCGGTGGGCCGCATCCACCGCCAGGGCGTGGCGGTGTTCGTCTGCGTCAGCGTGTGGGGCGCAAGCATCGGCCTGTTCGGTGTGGTGGTTATCCTGGCCGCACGCGGACCGATCCCCGCCGACGGTTCGGCCGGCGTGTGCATCTGGCCAGCCGCCGCCTGCATGGCGCTGGCCGGGGTCGCGGACGCGATTTCCTCGGTCTTCCGCACCACGATCTTGCAGACCGCGACCCCCGACCACCTGCGCGGACGGCTGCAGGGGGTGTTCATCGTGGTGGTCGCCGGCGGGCCGCGGTTGGGGGAGATGCTCTCCGGGACCGTGGCCAGCGGGCTGGGTGAGGGCACCACGCTGTTGGTCGGCGGCGTCGCGTGCATCGTGGTGGCGGCCTCCTTGATGCGCTGGGAACCGGGGTTCCTGCGATACGACGCCAGGTGCCCACGATCCTGAAAGCCGGGCCCCAGCGGGAACAAAGCCAGCACACAGTAGATCTTAGTAAACTATATGCAAGCATCGATCCGGCAAGTCCGGAACGTCTAACGAGGAGTGAACCGCAGTGCACAATCACAACAACGGCCTGAAGACGGCGGGGTTGCTCGGCGGCCTGTTCGCGCTGCTGCTGGCCATTGGTGCCTTGCTGGCGTCGGGAACCGGAAGCAGCAGCTTCATCTGGATCTTCGCGCTTATCGGTGTGGCCACCACCGCCTACGGGTACTGGAATTCCGACAAGCTGGCGATCCGCTCGATGCAGGCCTACCCGGTCACCGAGGCGGACCAGCCGGCCATGTACCGGATCGTGCACGAGCTCTCGGTTGCCGCCCAGCAGCCCATGCCGCGCCTCTTCGTCTCACCGACCAACGCCCCCAATGCCTTCGCCACCGGGCGCAACCCGGAAAACGCCGCGGTCTGCTGCACCGAGGGAATCCTGCAGCTTCTCAACGAGCGCGAGCTGCGCGGGGTGCTGGGCCACGAACTCATGCACGTGTACAACCGCGACATCCTCACCTCCTCGGTTGCCGCTGCCGTGGCCGGTGTCATCACCTCCGTGGCGCAGATGATGCTCTTCTTCGGCGGAGGGGACCGGCGCAACGCAAACCCCATCGCCCTGATCGCCATGTCGCTGCTCGCCCCGCTGGCTTCCGCCGTCATCCAGATGGCCATCAGCCGCACCCGCGAATACGACGCGGACGAGGACGGGGCCAAGCTGACCAACGACCCGCTGGCGCTGGCCTCGGCCCTGCGCAAGCTCGAGGGCGGGGTTCAGCGCGCACCGCTGCCGGCCGACGACCAGCGCCTGGTGAACACGTCGCACCTGATGATCGCCAACCCCTTCCTGGGCGGAGCCAAGAAGCTCTTCGCCACCCACCCGCCGATGAACGACCGCATTGCCCGGCTGGAAAAGATGGCAGGCCAGTCCCTGGGCTACTGACCCGGCGGACAACACCGAACAAGCAAACGTCAAGGCGGTTCCCTTTGGGAACCGCCTTTGCCGTGCCGCGGAGTTTCGGCTGCGGAAGCATCATGGGCCGGGGCCTCTACTTTCCACGCAATCTTCGGGGATCGGCATTTTCCCGGGCGCTTCCTTATCCGCCCAAGTGAAATGTCGTTTTGTCGCCCAAGGGCAGTCGTGGCGCGTTGTGCGGCGTCCGAATCGCAACGGATTTCGGTTTGCGGCGGGAACTAAGTCGGGCGTAACCTCATTAGGCAATAGGTGCATGGCCTATTGAACCCAGCCACGCCTAAGTCCAACCAGCGACCTGCCCCACAGGCCCCTTGCGACCGGCGGTGAACCACGAAGGTACCCCAGATATGACCGGAAACTTCCTTATCGGCCTGCGCGAAGGCCTTGAAGCGGTACTCCTCGTTGTCCTCCTGCTGGCCTACCTGCGCAAAAGCGGACGCACCGCGCTGATCCCGCGGATCTTCACCGGCGTCGCGGTCGCAATCGCCGTCTCGCTGGGTTTCGGAGCTCTGCTGACCTTCGGGCCGCGGGGCCTGACCTTCGAGGCCCAGGAAGCCATCGGCGGAGGACTGTCGATCCTCGCCGTCGGATTCGTGACCTGGATGGTCTTCTGGATGGCGAGCGCGTCAAAGACGCTGGCCAGCGACCTGCGCGGCAAGGTCGATGAAGCCGCCGAAGGTTCGGGCTGGGCGCTGGTGCTGGTCGCTGCCCTGGCCGTGGGGCGCGAGGGCCTGGAAACCGCGCTGTTCCTTTGGGCCGCGACGCGGGCCACCGGGGAAACCTGGCAGCCGCTGCTGGGCGCCACCCTGGGAATCCTGGTCGCCGTGGTGCTCGGTGCGCTGCTGCACCGCGGCGTGCTGCGCATCAATCTCTCGAAGTTCTTCACCTGGACCGGGGCCGCGCTGATCGTCGTCGCCGGCGGCGTCCTGGCCTACGGAGTGCATGACCTGCAGGAGGCCGGAATCCTCCCGGGCCTGCACCACCTCGCCTTCGATGTCTCGCACCTCATTGCCCCCTCCGGCTTCCTCGGCACCCTGCTCAAGGGCATCTTCAATTTCTCGCCCGCCACCACCTGGGTCGAGGCCACCACCTGGGTCGCCTACGTCGTGCCGGTGACAATCCTTTATTTCCGCAAGATCCACACCCACAATGGAGCCAAGCGGGCAGCATCCCCGCAGCCGGTCTCCGCCTGACACCCTCTCGCACCCAATCCCGAGGACCTTCATGAAACTCGCTCTCCCGCTGCAGATCACCGCGGCACTGTCCGTGGCAGCCCTGTCCATCACCGGCTGCACCACCAACACACCCGAGGCCGATGGCGACGGGGCCATCGCGGTCACCAGCACTGCAGACGCCTGCACGCTCTCGACCACCAGCGCGCCGGGCGGAACGGTCAAGTTCACCGTCAAGAACGAGGGCACCCAGGTCACCGAGTTCTACCTTTTGGCCCAGGACGGGCTGCGGATCATCGGTGAAGTCGAAAACATCGGCCCGGGCCTGAGCCGCGACCTGGTCGTGGTGGCTCCCGAAGGCAACTACATCACCGCCTGCAAGCCGGGCATGGTGGGAGACGGCATCCGGGCCGAGCTTGCCCTGGGTGCGGCACCGGCGGGCCAGAGCGTCAGCACCGACCGGGCCGAAAAGCAGAAGCAGGCCGTCACGTTGTACGCCGCCTATGTCAAGGACCAAACCGAACAGCTTCTCACCGGCACCAAGGACTTTGCCCAGGCGTTCGCCGCGGGGGACACCGCCACCGCGAAGGACCTCTACCCCAACGTGCGCATGCACTGGGAACGCATCGAACCGGTCGCCGAATCCTTCGGCGACCTCGACCCGATCCTGGACGCCCGCGAGGCGGACCTGGAAAAGGGGCAGGACTGGACCGGATGGCACCGCGCGGAAAAGGACCTCTGGCCTCCGGCCTCCGGCTACAAGGCCATGAGCGATGCCGAGCGGGCCGCGCTGGCCACCAAGATGGTCGCCGACACCGAGGAACTCTACGCACGTACCCGCGAGCTGACCTACACCCCGGACAAGCTCGCCAACGGCGCCAAGGAACTGCTCGACGAGGTTGCCACCGGCAAGGTCACCGGCGAGGAGGAAATCTGGTCGCACACCGATCTCTGGGACTTCCAGGCCAACGTCGATGGCGCCCGCATCGCCTACGAGGACCTCAAGCCGCTGCTGACCGACTCCGACGCCGATCTCGACGCCACCTTGCAAAAGAACTTCGACGCCCTGCAGAAGCTGCTCGACGGCCACAAGAAGGGCCAGGGCTTCGAGTTCTACGACGAATTGGACCAGGCCCAGGTGCAGGAACTGAGCGCCGCGGTTGACGCGCTGGCCGAGCCGCTGTCCAAGTTGACCGCCGCCGTGGTGAAGTAGGAAGCATGCGCGGCAGGAACACCACCGGTGCCAAGGGCCCGGGCCAGAACACCCAGCCTGACGAGGCTGCGCCCAAGGCCGCGCCCAGCCGCCGTTCGCTGCTGGTCGCCGCCGGGGCCGGCGGTCTCGGAATCGCCGCGGGGGCGCTGGGACATGCTGTCCTGGGCGCGGAAGCCTCCTCGGGAGCGCAGGCCGATGACATCGTCGCGTTCCACGGGCAGCACCAGGCCGGCATCGCAACCCCCATGCAGGACCGCATGCACATCGCGGCCTTCGATGTCACGGTCGAAAGCCGGGACGAGCTCGTGTCGCTGCTGAAGGACTGGACGGCTGCCATCGAGCACCTGATGAAGGGCGCGGACGTCGGGGAGTTCGGTGCGACCGGCGGCAGCTACGATGCCCCGCCGGAAGACACCGGCGAGGCCATCGGGCTGCCAGCCAGCCACCTGAGCGTCACCGTCGGCTTCGGGCGGTCCCTCTTCGAGGATTCCCGCGGGCCGCGCTTCGGGCTGCAGGGGCGCATCCCCGCCGCACTGATCGACCTGCCGCATTTCCCCGGCGACGCGCTGGAGGAAGCCCGCAGCGGGGGAGACCTCGTGCTCCAGGCCTGCGCCGACGACCCGCAGGTCGCGGTCCACGCCATCCGCAACCTGGCACGCATCGGATTTGGCCGGGCCCGGGTGAGATGGTCCCAAATCGGGTTCGGGCGCACCTCCTCGACCTCCACCAGCCAGATGACCCCGCGAAACCTCTTCGGGTTCAAGGACGGCACGGCAAACCTGAAGGCCGAGGAGCAAAAGGCGCTGGATACGCACGTCTGGGTCGGCGGCAACACTGGAAACGAAGCGTGGATGAACGGGGGAACCTATCTGGTGGCCCGGCGCATCCGCATGCACATCGAAACCTGGGACAGGACGTCCCTGGGTGAGCAGGAAACCATCTTCGGCCGGACCAAGCGCGAGGGGGCGCCGTTGTCCGGCGGCACGGAATTCTCCGAACCCGACTTCGCCATGCCCGGACGCGGCGGACCGATCATGCCGGTGGATTCACACGTGGCACTTGCCCACCCCTCGGCCAACGGCGGGGTGCAGATGCTGCGCCGCGGATTCAACTACACCGACGGATCCGACGGACTGGGCCGGCTGGACGCCGGGCTCTTCTTCATTGCCTTCGTCATCGACCCGCGCACGCACTATGTGCCGATGCAAAACGCCATGGCCAAGAACGATGCGCTCGTGGAGTACTTGAAACACACCGGATCCGGTCTCTTTGCGGTGCCTCCGGGAATCTCCCAAGGCCAGTACCTGGGGCAGTCGCTGTTTTCCTGAGGGCACGAAACCCGGCCCGACACCCATCGTTAACGCAAAAAGGAAGGATGTCCGGAACCACCAATGGTGGTCCCGGACATCCTTCCTCTTGGATACGGCGGGCCCGGGGGAGCGGAAGATCCGCTTAGCGGAAGTTCACGAACTGCAGGTCTGCTTCCTCAAAGCCGCGCAGCAACGCCATGGTGGTCTGCAGGTCATCGCGGGACTTCGAAGACACGCGCAGTTCGTCACCCTGGATGGTGGACTTCACGCCCTTGGGCGCCTCGTCGCGAATGAGCTTGTTGATCTTCTTGGCCACGTCCTGGGCAATGCCCTCGACGATCTCGGCCTCGATGCGGTATTCCTTGCCCGAGGCGAACGGCTCGCCGGCTTCCAGGGACTTCAGGGAAATGTTCCGTCGGACCAGCTTGGACTGGAACACGTCGAGAACGGCCTTGACGCGTTCCTCGGAGTTTGCCTTCATCAGGATCTTCTCGCCGCTGAAGTCGATCTCGGCACCGATGCCCTTGAAGTCGTAGCGCTGGACGATTTCCTTCTGTGCCTGGTTCATTGCATTGGACACCTCCTGGCTGTCGACCTTGCTGACAACATCAAAAGTTGAATCGCTCGCCATGTGAGCCTCCTCGTAGTAGGGAATGTGTGCTTTGCCTACAAGAATACCGGGGAGCCGCAAATGGCCGAAAAACCGGAGGTTTACCCCTCGGGAGGCCCCCGATTTTATTTTTGGGAAAAAGGCATGTAGAGTTTCTACTCGTTCCGAAGAGAACATTCGGCAGATTACCCGAGTGGCCAAAGGGGGCTGACTGTAAATCAGCTGGCAACGCCTTCACTGGTTCGAATCCAGTATCTGCCACCGAATGAACAAGGTCCGTGTTCGAATCCCAGGATTCGAACACGGACTTTTTTCATGCCCTCCAGACGTTGACGCAAGTCACACGGGCAACGAGGGTTGGGCGGACCGAAGAGGCACCCCGGGATGCGACCCACATCAACATCCTGTGGCAATTCCCCGGCCACCCAAGTTTCAGGCCGCCATCTGCTCGCTCATCGGCACCACATAGATGTCCCAGAGCAACATGATCGAGTCCTTCGGGGCCCCCAACACCGCGTGATAGTGGGCCCACTGCCATTCGGTGGCCCCGTTGCCATCCCGCGGCCCGGGAGGGCACGATCCGGGAGTGAGCCACCGGCTCCCGTCCCAGATGGCCTGCAGCGGGCCAACGGACGTGGCCGCGGCCGAGCTGTCTTCGAGCGGAACGGGAACAGACACCCGTTCCTGGATCCGCAACGACGGGGCGACCGCGAACGGCGTGGACTCGACGATGGCCAAATCCATGGGGAGCGCATCGACGTAGCGCTCGGCCAACAGCATTCCCTCGGAGAGCGCCTTGCGTCCGGACCCTCCCGTGGTTACCAGCAACAATGTGCAGCGTGTCATGTCCTTGTCGGCATCCTGCCGCCTTCCCGAAAATACGGCCGCGGCCCGGATGCATCCTTCCTGTTATCCATGGAACCGGTGCTCCCGACAGGGGAGCTGGGCGCTCTGGCGAACCCGATGGGGCTGCGATGCCCGTGGGTTCCTTGGTGGTGCGGTCGATGGCGGCCTCCTTCGGGTGGTGACGAGGATTCCTTCGAGCATAAGGTCGTGCGAAAGCCCGTGGGGGCGAAGCCGCGAATCTGTGGATAAGTATCCACCGCCGGCCCCGTGCCGTCGTGGACAGGGGCGATGCACGCCGAAAACCCGGGCCCGACTGCGGCACCAAGGGCATCACGCGGTACCGTTGGTACATGGCTACTATCAATATCACCGAGTCTGAGTTCACGACGACGCTGGAAGAAAATGACATTGTCTTCGTAGATTTCTGGGCAGCGTGGTGCGGACCTTGCCGCCAGTTTGCCCCGGTATACGACGCAATCTCCGAGAAATTCACCGATGTGAAGTTCGCCAAGGTGGACACCGAAGCCGAACAGGGCCTGGCGCGCGCCGCGAACATCACCTCCATCCCCACCCTGATGGCCTTCCGCGACAAGGTGCTGGTCTTCTCGCAGCCCGGTGCCATGAATGCCTCGCAGCTGGACGACCTTGTGGTTGCCGTCAAGGGCATCGACATGCAGCAGGTCCACGCACAGATCGCCCAGCAGGAAGCCGAAGCCAAGTAGCTTCCACACTTCACTAGCGGTGTCGATGGTCCATGGGCGCCAGCCGAGGACCAAAGGACTGCTTGCGCTGCCCGGAAAGGCCGATCAGGCGCACCACACGCTGACGATGCCCGCCAAATGGCTCCAGCAACCCCAGCATCCCGGCATCATCCACCCGACGGCCGGTGAGCACCTGGCCGACGAATGCAGCCAGATGGTAGTCACCCACCGACACATGGTCGGGCGCGCCATGGGTGCGCTGCAGCACCTCGGCAACGCTCCACGGGCCCACCCCGGGAATCGATCCCAGCGCGGCGGCCAGGGTCCCTTCGCCCATCACGTTTTCACGCACGGCCCCCAGCTCCAGCAGCGCCCAGCGTTCGAGGCTTGCGGCGGCCTCCGCCGCACGAACCGCGGTGGCAGCTCTCTTGGAATCCACACGTGCCTGGTGCCATTGCCACGGCTGCAAGGAACGGATGGCCGCCGGGGACGGGGGCAATCGCATGTCCGCCGGTGCGGGACCCGGGGGGATCCCGCCAACGGCAAGGCAGAGGTGGCGCCAGGCGAAGTGGGCCTCGGTAACGGTGACCTTCTGCTCGAGGATGGCCGGCAGCAGTGCATCGAACACCCGCCCGGTGGATGGAAACCTCAGGCCCGGATTGAACTTCCTGCTCCGGGCCACCACCGGGTGCAGCAACGCCGAGGTTTCAGGGGCGTCGAAGGCGCGCCAGTCGTCGTAGGCGCCAAGCAGATGCAGCCCGCGCTCCACCGCATGCTCCGCGCCCGGGCCCCAGGCCTTGAGGAAGACCTCGGTGTCGCGACCCGCAGGGTGCCTGGCCAGAAGCGTGACCGGTCCGCTCGGGGCGTGGAAGCACAGCCAGGCCGTTGAGTCCGTGACCTTGGCGGCCGGGTCGCCGGCACCGCGTTGCAGGATGCCCAGGGACTGGCGCAGCGAATACGAGCGGTGCGGCTTCCACGAGGCGTGCGCATCGCACCCCGGCAAGGCTGTTGCTGACGAATCGGGCATAGCTCCATACTCCCACCGGGCCACCGCGTTTCGGCGCATGAAGATTCACTACGAACGGCGTCTTCAATGTGACGGCGCGCCGGTAGAGTGGCGCCATGAAGTATGCGCGCACAGTCCTGGACCTGATCGGCAATACGCCGCTGGTCAAGCTCAATTCGGTCACCGCCGACATCGAGGCCACGGTCTTGGTCAAGCTGGAATACCTGAACCCCGGCGGATCCATCAAGGACCGCATCGCCCTGAAGATGGTGGAAAACGCCGAGGCCGCCGGGCAGCTGCTCCCCGGGGGCACGATCGTGGAACCCACCAGCGGCAACACCGGGGTGGGGTTGGCCATGGTCGGCCAGCTCAAGGGCTACAAGACCATCTTCGTGACCCCCGACAAGGTCGGTGAGGAAAAGCGCGACGTGCTGCGCGCCTACGGGGCCGACGTCGTGGTGACCCCCACCGCGGTCGCCCCCGATTCCCCCGAGTCCTACTACGGCGTCTCGGACCGCCTGGTGCGCGAGATCCCCGGGGCCTACAAGCCCGACCAGTTCTCCAACCCCGCGGCCCCGGCCAGCCACTACGAAACCACCGGACCGGAAATCTGGAATGACACCGACGGCACGCTGACCCACGTGGTCATCAGCGCCGGCACCGGTGGCACCATCACCGGCACCGGTCGCTACCTCAAGGACATCTCCGCCGACCGCGCCGCCGGCCCGGTAAAGGTCATCGGCGTGGACCCGGACGGTTCGGTCTACTCCGGGGGCACCGGCCGGCCCTACTTCGTCGAGGGCGTCGGCGAGGACATGTGGCCGGGGAACTACGACCCGAAGGTCCCCGACGAGGTCATCGCCGTGAGCGACGCGGACGCGTTCGCGATGACCCGCCGCCTGGCCAAGGAGGAGGGCCTGCTGGTGGGAGGCTCCTCGGGCATGGCCGTGGTTGCCGCCCTGCAGGTGGCCAAGGACCTTCCGGCCGAGGCCATTCTCGTGGTGATCCTGCCCGACGGCGGGCGCGGCTACCTGGGCAAGATCTTCAACGATGCCTGGATGCGCTCCTACGGCTTTTTGCGCGACGACGCCACGGACACCGTCGGTGCGCTGCTGGCCGCCAAGCCCGCGGGCCTGCCGGCGCTGGTCCACACCCACCCCAACGAGTCGGTCCGCGACGCGATCGGCATCATGGGCGAATACGGGGTCTCGGCCCTGCCGGTGCTCTCCGCCGAACCCCCGGTGCGCCTGGGCGAGGTCCGCGGCTACATCGACGAGCGCACGCTGACCGAAAAGCTTTTCCGCAACGAGATCTCCCTGACCGACCCGGTGGGCCCGCTGGTGGCCACCGCGCTGCCGCTGATCGGCATCCACGAAACCATTGACCGGGCCAAGGAACAGCTCTCCCAGCATGACGCCCTGCTGGTCACCGACGACGGGGCCGCGGCCGGGGTCGTCACCCGCCACGACCTGCTCACCTACCTCACCCACTAAGAAAGTTGGCTCCCCTTTCATGACTGAGAACATCCAAGGATTCAACACCCGCGCCGTCCACGCCGGGCAGGCGTTCGAGCCGCGCACCGGGGCCGTGGTCCCGCCGCTGCACTTCTCCTCGACCTATGCCCAGGACGGCATCGGCAACCTGCGCGCCGGCTACGAATACGGCCGCGGCGGAAACCCCACCCGCGACGCCCTGCAGGAACAGCTCGCCGCGGTGGAACACGGCACCCACGCCTACTCGTTCTCCTCGGGCCTGGCCGCCGAGGACTCGCTGATCCGCGCGCTGGCCGAACCCGGGGACCACATCGTGCTGGGCAACGACGCCTACGGCGGAACCTACCGGCTCATTTCCCGGGTGCTTGGGGGCTGGGGCATCGGCAACACCCCGGTGGACATGTCCGACCACGCCGCGCTCAAGGCAGCGATTGCGGCCAACAAGACCCGCCTGGTCTGGGTGGAAACCCCCTCGAACCCGATGATGCGCATCACCGACATCGCTGCGGTCGCCAAGATCGCCCACGATGCCGGCGCCCTGCTGGTGGTCGACAACACCTTCGCCTCCCCGGCGCTGCAGCAGCCCCTGGACCTGGGCGCGGACGTGGTGGTGCACTCCACCACCAAGTACATCGGCGGGCACTCCGACGTGGTCGGCGGCGCCGTGGTGGTCAAGGACCCGGTGCTGGCCGAGGCCATCGGCTTCATCCAGTTCGCCGTCGGCGCGGTCTCCGGCCCGATGGACGCGTTCCTGACCACCCGGGGCCTGAAGACCCTGGGCGTGCGCATGCGCACCCACTCGGAGAACGCGATGGCCGTGGCCCGCTGGCTGGCACAGCGCCCCGAGGTCGAGGCCGTGCACTACCCGGGCCTGGAGTCCCACCCGGAGCACGAGCTGGCCAAGAAGCAGATGAGCGGCTTCGGCGGCATGGTCTCGGTGCAGTTCACCGGTGGCGAGGACGCGGCACGCACCGTGGCCGAGGCGACCCGCGTGTTCACCCTGGCCGAGTCCCTGGGCGGCATCGAATCGCTGATGAACTACCCCTCGGAGATGACCCACGCCTCGGTGAAGGGCACCGAGCTGGCCGTTCCGGTGAACCTGCTGCGCCTCTCGGTGGGCATCGAGGACATCGCCGACCTGCTCGCCGACCTCGAGCAGGCCTTCGCCCGGCTGTAGGCACCAGGCCGCAGCAACCACGCGAGGTGCGTGCCCGACGGGACATTCCGCCAGGCACGCACCTCGCGTGGTTGGGCTCCGGGCCGGCTTGCGCCTATTCGGGCACGACCTTGCGGGCGGCCACGACAGGGGTGCGGGTGGCCGCATCGTATTCCATGACCTGCTTCCCGCCGATCCACACGCGCAGCGCCCGGGAGAAGACATCGAGCGGATCCCCGCTCCACAGCACCAGGTCCGCGTCCTTGCCGGCTTCCAGCGAACCGATGCGCCCCGCAAGCCCCAGCACCTTCGCCGGGTGGATCGTCACGGCGCGCAGCGCGGTGTCCCGGTCCAGGCCCTCCTTCACCGCCAGCGTGCACTGGTGGATCAGGAAGTTGATCGGGATCACCGGGTGGTCGGTGATGATCGAGATCTCCACCCCGGCCTCGGCGAGCCGGCGCGGGTTGGCCAGCGAGCGGCCGCGCAGCTCCACCTTGGACTTGGTGGTGAACAGCGGGCCGATGAGCACCGGCACCCCGGCGGCGGCCACCACATCGGCGATCACGTGCGCCTCGGTGCCGTGGTCAAGGACCAGCTCGTAGCCGAACTCCGCGGCCAGGCGCAGCGCGGTGGCCACGTCGTCGGTGCGGTGGGCGTGCTGGCGCCACGGGATCTCCCGGCGCAGCACCATGCCCAGGGCCTCGAGCTTGGCGTCGCGCTTGTCCGGGTCGTTGGCGGCCAGGTAGTTCTGCGCCTCGATGAACCCCTGGCGGATCACCATTGCGGTGCCCAGCCGGGTGGAGGGCGTCTTGTCCTTGGCCCCGTATACGCGCTTGGGATTCTCGCCCAGGGCCGACTTGATGCCGCTGGGGGCCCGCAGCACCATCTCATCGACGTAGCGCCCGTGCGTGTGGATCGCCACGGTCTGTCCACCGATCGGGTTCCCGGACCCGGGGTTCACGTTCACGGTGGTCACCCCGCCGGCAAGGGCATCGTCGAAGCCGGGGTCGAAGGGGTCGACGGCGTCGATGGCGCGCACCGCTGCCATGTTCGGGTCCGTCATCTCATTCACGTCGGCTCCGGAACCGTCCTCGCCCTCCGGGTGCATGCCCAGGTGCACGTGCGCGTCGATGAACCCGGGCAGCAGCCATGCTCCGTCCGCGTCGAGGACCTGCGCGCCGGCCGGGACCTTCGCCGCGGGGCCCAGCGCGGTGATGACGGATCCGGTGACCACGACGGTCCCGGTGAACGGTTCCCCGATGATCGGGACGACATGTGCATTGGTGATCGCAAAAGTGTTCATGGGTGCACTCTGCCATGGTTTGCCGCGCTCCGACATGGGTCGATGCCCGGGTCCCGGGGAGTCACCGACGCTGGTTGCGGGCCTTCTCGGCACTGCGTTCGGCCCGGCGCCTGGCGCGGGCGGCCTTGGATTGCGGGGCGAAGTACCTGGTGGCTCCCGGGCTCCAGAGCAGCGCGACGCCCACCAGCAGCAGCGCGCCGAAGATGCCCAACCGCACCCCGCGGGTCAGCAGCGGGATGCCCACGATGATCCCGCACCAGGTCAGGGAGATCCGCCCGGCCAGTTTGCCCAACCAGAGCTGGAAGGTGCAGTACCCGATGACCAGGCCCAGCCCGACCAGTGCGATGCCCGCGCCCCAGAATCCGGGCGCCTCGTTGGCCGGGCGCGAGGCTGCATTGAGGAAGAACCCGGCGGCGAATGCCAGCGCGGAGGCGCAGGCGGCGGCCCACCACCAGCGGGCGGTGCGCAGCGAGGCCGGCAGCGCGTCCTTGGCGGTTTTCACTTCGCTGCCCCGAGGGCGTTTTGCTTCTTCTCCATGCACCGCAGGTTACCCGATGAATGCCGGTGCGCGGATTCGGCCCTGCGCCGTGGCGCGCTTCTTGTCCGTACCCCGGGGTGTATATTCTGGGGGCATGGAACTCGACCCCGTTGAACTGAAACCGGTACTCAACCGCCTCAAGCGCGCCCAGGGCCAGCTGGCCGCCGTGATCCGGATGATCGAGGACGGGCGCGAATGCAGCGAGGTCATCACCCAGCTCTCGGCCGCCTCCAAGGCCATGGACCGGGCCGGCTTCAGCATCATCGCCAGCGGCCTGCAATCCTGCATGCTTGCCGAGGCCCGGGAGCCCGGGTCCGCGCAGCTGGACCGGGACAAGCTGGAGAAACTCTTTCTGTCCCTGGCATAGGCTTTTTCCATGAGCCCGAACCCCGCCACCGGACACCCCGAATCCGCCGACATCGCCAGTGGGCGCCTGGAGGCGGTGTGCATCGTGCACGCGCTGAAGCCCGACGCCGGCGCGGTTGGAATCACCGCCATCGACAAACGGCCCGTCGCCGGACCGGTCAAGGTGCGCAAGCTCGGGCTCTACGCCGACACCCAGGTGGATCGCGAACACCATGGCGGCTATGACCAGGCGATCTACGCCTACTCCACGGCCGAGGCCGAACGCTGGAGTGCGGATCTGGGTCGGGAAGTCGTCGCCGGGCTCTTCGGGGAGAACCTGCGGATCTCCGGCGTCGAAACGTCCGACGCCGTGGTGGGGGAGCGCTGGCGGATCGGCGCCTCCGTGGTCCTGGAGGTCACCTGCCCGCGGGTTCCCTGCTCCACCTTTGCCCGGCATCTCGAGGCGGAAAACTGGGTGCCCCGGTTCACCGAACGCGGGGACGTAGGCTGCTTCCTGAAGGTCATCCGCACCGGCAAGGTCCGCGCGGGCGACGAGGTCGTGGTGCTTTCGCGTCCCGGGCACGGGGTGCGGATCCGCGACGTCTTCTTCGGCCCCACGCCCGTGCAGGCCGAGGCGCTGCTGGCCCACCAGGCGGCCACCGGCCACCGGCTTCCGGAGAAGGTCCTTCGCACGCTGCCCGGCGCCGCGGGGCGGTAGCCGGCCAGGGGTCCACCCCCGGGAAACGGGAAGGTTTAAAGCCGTGAACGGGCACATCATAGTCCGGTTTGCCACACCGTGTGCGCAACCTCACCGGCATTAAGTACCCCATGTTGCGCCAAGGGCGATAAGATTAGGTGTTCACTGTATCCGGCTTCCCTCGCATTCTGCCCAATTCTTGAGGCAGGAGCTGTCGTGTGTGAGCCCGCCATCTGATGCGGGTTGTTCCTTTCATAGGGGAGTCGCCGGACCAAAGTGATTGAGTCCGATTGTGCTGCGGAACCTCGTTGATACGGGGTCCATCCGCCCCTATGAATGAGGTAATTCTCTTTGTCTTCTGACATGCCCGAAAACCAGCCCACCGCCGAAACCAAGACCGAAGAAGACTCGATCCTCTTCGCCGATCTGGGCCTCGACGGCCGCGTTCTCGCCGCCGTCTCCGACCTGGGCTACGAAAAGCCCTCCCCGATCCAGGCAGCCACCATCCCGCTGCTGCTCGAAGGCCGCGACGTCGTGGGCGTTGCCCAGACCGGCACCGGCAAGACCGCCGCGTTCGCCCTTCCCGCGCTGTCGAAGATGGCCGAACTGGCCGACCTCAACGGCACCGCCCGCAAGACCCAGGTCCTGGTCCTTGCCCCGACCCGCGAGCTCGCGCTCCAGGTCGCCGAGGCCTTCACCTCCTACGCCAAGCACATGGGCGACTTCACCGTCCTTCCCGTGTACGGCGGATCCGCCTACGGCCCGCAGCTTGCAGGCCTGCGCCGCGGCGCCCAGGTTGTCGTTGGCACCCCGGGCCGCGTCATCGACCACATCAACAAGGGTTCCCTGGACCTGTCGGACCTGCAGTACGTGGTCCTGGATGAGGCCGACGAAATGCTGCGCATGGGCTTCGCCGAAGAGGTCGACAAGATCCTCGAGGCCACCCCGGAAGAGAAGCAGGTGGTGCTGTTCTCGGCCACCATGCCGTCCTCGATCCGCCGCATCTCCAAGCAGTACCTGCGCAACCCGCAGGAAATCTCGGTCAAGTCGAACACCTCGACCGGCACCAACATCCGCCAGCGCTACGTGCAGGTCATGGGAGCCCACAAGCTCGATGCCATGACCCGCATCCTGGAGTCGGAGAAGTCCGAGGGCGTTATCGCCTTCGTGCGCACCAAGATGGCAACCGAGGACCTGGCCGACAAGCTCAAGTCCCGCGGCTTCACCGCCGCAGCCATCAACGGTGACATCCCGCAGCAGCAGCGCGAGCGCACCATCGAGAACCTTCGCGATGGCAAGATCGACATCCTGGTTGCCACCGACGTTGCGGCCCGCGGCCTTGACGTGGAGCGTGTCTCCCACGTGATCAACTTCGATATCCCGCACGACACCGAGTCCTACGTGCACCGCATCGGCCGCACCGGCCGTGCCGGCCGCTCGGGCGACGCGATCCTCTTCATGACCCCGCGCGAAAAGTACTTGCTGCGTGCCATCGAAAAGGCCACCCGCCAGACGGTGGAGCACATGCACCTGCCGAGCGTTGACGCAGTGAACGACAAGCGCCTGGCCAAGTTCGCCGACCAGATCGGCGAGACCATCTCCTCGCAGGACCTGACGGTCTTCCGCAACCTGGTGGAAAAGTACTCGGCCGAGCACGAGGACATCACCGAGGTCGAGATCGCCGCGGCGCTGGCCCACATGGCACAGGGCGGCCGCCCGCTGCTCATGCAGGAAATGCCTGCGGCCCCGGCCAAGCAGGCACGCCTGGCCAGTGGCGGACGCGACGGATTCAACTCCCGCGGACCGTCCCGCTCCCTGACCGAAGGCAACGCCACCTACCGCATCGCGGTGGGCCGTCGCCAGCGCGTCATGCCCGGCTCCATCGTTGGCGCACTTGCCAACGAAGGCGGCCTGACCTCCGCCCAGATCGGTGGCATCGACATCCGTGCCGACCACACCCTGGTGGAACTGCCGGCAGACCTCTCCTCGGAGCAGATCCGCTCGCTGTCCCGCACCCGCATCGGTGGCGAACTGATCCACCTCGAGCTGGACAACGGCCGCAGCCCGAAGTCCGACCGCGAAGGCGGCGGCGGCTACCAGGGTGGCGGCGGACGCGGCGGCTACAGCGGCGGCCGTGGCGGTGGCGGCGGCTACCAGGGCGGCGCACGCAGCGGTGGCGGCGGTGGCTACCGCGGTGGCAACGACCGTCGTACCGAAGGCGGCTCCTCCGAGGGCGACCGCGGCGGCTACGACCGCAACGCCGGTGGCGAGCGCAGCGGTGGATACCGCGGCAACGCCGGTGCCGGCGCAGGTGAGCGCAGCTTCGGCGGCTCCTCGCGCAAGCCACGCACCACCGGCGGCCCGCGCCGTCGCGATTACTAGGCACTAAACAGCCACGACCCCCGGTGAGGGGTGTCCTTCCTGGCAAGGAGGGGCACTCCCGCCGGGGGTCTTGCTTTTCCCGGCCCCGGCCCGGATGCGTGTTGGGCCCGTTCCCCGCCGTGCGGCGAGGAGCCGGCAGGCCATGAACCCGATGCGTCCATGCCGTCGGGGATCACCTGCAACCACGGGTGCCAACCGGAAATGGAAGGTGCCTTCGCGGAACCGCTGGATTCCCCCGGGGGTGACATCCTGCGGCCCCTGTGGGTTGCGGGGGCGTGCACTGGCAGGGCCGCCAGGTGGCCCCGGACGACGAGCATGGACCTGCACCGTTCCCCGGCCCATGGGCGACTTGGCGGGGGCGGCCGCGGCCTCTGCCGGCCATCCATGGAGGCTTTCGTGAGGTGGCCGGGGACGGTTTCACGGATTCGGGAGGTGAGCACTGCCGCCACGGCTGCAGCAGCGCGCGCGGCGGGCCCCGCGACTCCAACAGAAGCTGCTCGCGCCTGCGGGTGCTTGCGGGACCTCCGCGCGAATTCGCGTCCTCTTTTCAGTTCCTTCGGCTCCCGTGCAGAACCCACGGTGCCTCCAGGATGCGGTCCCACCTGGAAGGTTCCCGGTGCATCCGGAGGCGTCACGGAGCCCATCCATGGTGCGGGAGAATGGTCCGGATCCGATGCCTGCCTATTTCCGCCAACGGCAACCAGTCGCAACGCAGGGAGAAGGCGGATGGGGAGCCAGGCGCGATTCCGGACCGGCGCATGACTGAACCTCCCGGCCAAGGTGTCCCGAAGACGAGACCCTTGGCCTCCGTCGCCGCCATCACGGGAACAGGAGCGTTCTGCGGCACCGCCCCGACCAATTGCCTGGTGATTCGCATCACTGCATTCCGACCCGAATGACACCCTGACGTGCCGCTTTCAAGGGATTTTGTGTGGTCGATCACAAAGTGCCATCCCGATTTCACAGCGTCGAAAATTGCTGGTAGAGTTCTTACTCGTTGCCCCCCTAGCTCAGTGGTAGAGCGCGTTCTTGGTAAGAACGAGGTCATCGGATCGATTCCGATGGGGGGCTCTGAATGGAATGGCCCGCGTCCAAGTCGGCCCGCAAGGGAACCTGGCGCGGACGCGGGTCTCATCATTCGTGGCGGCTTAGCTCAGCTGGTTAGAGCGCACGACTCATAATCGTGAGGTCCCGGGATCGAGTCCCGGAGCCGCTACCAAGGACTTAGCCCCGGAATCTCAACGATTCCGGGGCTTTTTCTTTGCCCAAAAACAGGCAAAAAAGTGCCCAAGTGCAGGCCTGGGTGCACCCGACGGCGCGCCCCTTTTTGTCATCCGGCGCGTTCCTTCCATTGGCCCCCTTGGACCTATCCGCTGAGTGAACGACGCGGGCAGTTGCACGGCTGTGGCGAAACGCGACTTTCGCGCCGGGGCTCAACCCGCGGGGCATGTCCGAGTGCAGGCCGTGAATCGGCTGGGAAACCGGTTCCGATCGGTGTAGTCCTGCTCGTGAGACGATGTGGTGCCGTATGGTTTGTTCGGTGATCCAACTTCTGAATCTGCATGCAACGATGGCTGCGATTGCGGTGCGGCCGGCGTCGGCGAGTTTCCTGCCGGACTGGCTGAACCCCGATGTCTTCTTGCGGAATCCCGCATTGGGCCCGTGGGTGATCCTGCTGATCTGCGGCATCGTGTTTGCCGAGACCGGACTGCTGGTGGGTTTCTTCCTGCCCGGTGATTCCATGCTTTTCACCGCAGGGCTTCTGGTCGCCACCGGCGCCCTGGATGTCGGCCTGCCGCTGTTTGCGCTGCTGATCGTTATTGCGGCTTTCGCCGGTGACCAAACCGGATACCTGATCGGCCGCAAGGCCGGCCCCGCAATCTTCAACAAGCCCGATTCAAGGTTTTTCCACAGGGAGCATGTCAACAAGGCGCATGTCTTCTTCGAACGCTTCGGCGGGCGGGCCGTGGTTCTTGCCCGATTCGTCCCGATCATCAGGACGTTCGCCCCGGTGATCGCCGGGGTGGCGCACATGCGCTACCGAGTCTTCGCGCTCTACAACCTCCTGGGAGCCCTGCTGTGGGGCGTGGGCGTGACACTGCTGGGTTTCTGGTTGGGCCAATACGAGTGGGTCGGCAAGAACATTGATGTCATCTTCATCGCGATCGTTCTCGTCTCCGTCATCCCCATTGGGCTCGAGCTGCTGAAGGCCGGGCGGCGCAAGGCAACCGAAAGCTGAGGCACCGGGCCATCCGGATTGCGGGTCGGCACGGCCCCCGGATACAGAGCCGGAGGGGGGCGGCTGCCGGCTTCGAACGGGCGGAAACGCACTGTCGAAGGCGCCAAAATGTGGCGTTGGTCATGTCCGCGGTTTTCGATGTGCAATTTAGGTCGATCATTGGGTAGAGTGTTTTCTCGTTGCCCCCCTAGCTCAGTGGTAGAGCGCGTTCTTGGTAAGAACGAGGTCACCGGATCGATTCCGGTGGGGGGCTCGACAAAAAAACCGCGGTTGGCCCGGATAACGGGTCCAGCCGCGGTTTTTGTTTTGCGTCGGCTCCGGCTATTTCCGCAACGACGTGTTCCCGCTGACCCTGGAAACGATCCGGTCGATGAGGATCCCCAGTCCGATGGCCACCGCCACGGCGACCGCCATGCCCAGGAGATGGTGTTCCTCGAACCACCGGCCGGCCAGGATCCCGATGAGGACGGAATAGGTTGCCCAGCCCAGGCTGGAAAAGCAGGTCAGGATGATGAAGGTCCGGCGCGGGAAACCCGTGGCTCCCGCCACCAGATTCACCGCGACACGACCGATGGGAACGAACCGGGCAACCAGGATCAGGGAGACCGGGCGAAGCCGCAATTCGTAGCCGGCCCAGGCAAAGGCGTGCTGAAGCCGCTTCCGGCGCATCCACGCAAACCTGTCGGTTCCGATGCCGCGCCCGATCAGGTATGCCACGTTGTCACCGACGAAGGCGCCGAGGCCGGCGACCAGCCCCAGTAGCCAGGGGTTCGGATTTCCGTGGGTTGGCACCAGGGAAGCCAAGGCCACGACCAGCGATTCGCTGGGCACCGGCGGGAAGAAGCCGTCAATCGCGCAAAACAGGAAAATCATCAAGTACGACAGGGGGTTTCCTGCAGCAGCGAAGATGAAGGCACTTAGTGCGTCCAAGGCAGTGGAGAAAAAGTCCAAGAGAAATCCTGTTCGTTCAGTGTCCCGGGCTCCCAATGTAGGTCAACGCGGGCTTCCACCTCCAAGGCTAGCCACGACACATACCATTTCCTACTTTGATGGCGCCTGTGATCAAGCCGACTCAATCCGGCGGTTCACGTGGGTTGCCCGATAAGATGGACGAAGTGCGAAAGCCGCAATCATGCGTGCCCGACCTGGAAGGTTGGACTCGTTGGGGTCATTCGCTCTCGACGACCATGAATCTCCAGGAGAGGACGAAGCACATGCCGAAAGCGGACTTCAACCAAGAGTTCCCGACCCGTGCTTCCCTGCGGCGCGCCCGCCAAGCCGAAGTGGCAGCCCAAGAACAGGCCAAGGACGACGCGAAGAAGGCCGCGGCAAAGCCCCGGGTGCCGGACGAATTCGATGCCGTTCCCGAAGCCGGCCTCGAAGGAGCCCCGGCCGCAACCGCCAAGCCCGGACCAGCCAGCCCGGTCAACACCGCAGGCGCCGCAAACGCCAAGACCGCACCGACGGCCGCGTCGAGCGCAACGGCCCCCGCAAAGCCGCAACCCAAACCGGCTCCGTCGGCTCCGGCAAGGCCCGCAGCCGCCGCGCCAGCCCCGGAAAAGGACGGCAACGCCACCAAGACCGTGAACAAGCCCGCTGCACCGGCGCCGGCAAATGCCAAGCCCGCAGCCAAACCAGCAGCACCGGCGCCAGCAGCAGCAAAAGCACCGGATGCCAAGGCCGTTCCGCCCAAGGCCGAGACACAGCCTGCAACCGGGGCCAAGCCCGCGGCCCCCGCCGTAAGCGCCGCCAAGCCACCCGCGCCCGCAGCCACTGCTTCCCCGAAACCTGCCGCAGCCGCTGCACCGGCCAAGCCCGCTGCACCGGCCAAGCCCGCGGCCCCGGCCGCGAAGCCGGAAGCCGCCAAGCCTGCAGCCACCCCCGCAACCAAGCCGGCTCCCGTGGAGCCAAAGCCTGCACAGGCCGCCGCCACACCGGCAGCGAAACCCGCTCCAGCCGCAGCAAAGCCCGCACCTACCGCGGCAAAGCCGGCTCCGACGGCAGCCATCCCCGCCGCAAGGCCTGCTCCCGCGGCCGCCAAACCGGCAGCCGCACCGGGCGCGAAGCCCGCGGCAACACCCGCCAAGCCGACGGCCACGACAGACAACAAGCCTGCTGCTGCCCCAGCCAAGCCTGCTGCGCCCAAGCCGGTTGCTCCGAAGCCGGTCGCACCCAAGGCCGCCGGAAACCCCGCCGCGCCCGCCGCGGCAGCGGCCAAGACGGCGGACAGCTCAGCACCGGCCGAGGACCTCACGACGCCCGAAGGGCGCCGCCAGGCCTTCCGCGAGATGAACCCGGCAGCCGGGACCCGCGACACGTTCCTGCGCCCCGAGGACGAGACCACGTTCCGTGCCGAACGCGGTTTCCGCGGCTTCCTCACGCGTCTGGGCTTCAACATGGAACCTTCGGCCGAGGAGGTCGAGGAACGCAAATGGCGCCGCGTCGTCGGCACCCGGCTCACCGAACCCAAGACCATCTCCGTGGTCAACGGCAAGGGCGGAGCCAACAAGACCCCCACCGCGGTGCTGCTCTCGGCCGTCTTCGGCCGCAACACCGGGGACCCGGTCCTGGTCTGGGACAACAACGGAACCCGCGGAACCCTGGGCTGGCGCACCAGCCAGGGGCCGCACACCGCCCATTCCATGGACCTGCTGGCTGCCGCACCGCGGCTCAAGGACGTGAAGGTCGGGGACCCGGTCATCCACGACTACACGCATTACCAGCCCGAGGACTGCTACAGCGTCCTGCGCACCGACCCGACGCTGCTGGCCAGCGAGCAGTTCGTCAACGCCGCGGACTTCGACGCGTTGCACTCGATAGCCTCGCGCTTCTTCTCCCTGACCATCATGGACTCGGGCAACGACGAGTCGGCCGAACGCTGGATGCGCATGATCGACCACACCGACCAGCTGGTCATCGCCAGCACCACGGTGGAGGAACACGCCGAGGCCGGCGCCCTGCTGCTCGAGGCCCTGGCCAAGCGCGGGGGACACTACGCCGAGCTGGCCCAAAACGCCGTCGTCATCGTCTCCCAGCACCAGCCCCACGGCAACAGCGAACAGCTTGACCGCATCGCCCACGGCTTCGGCCGCCTGGCCCGCTCCGTGGTCACCGTCCCCTACGACGCGGCACTGGTCAAGGGGCAGATCCGCTTTGAGGGACTGCGCCCGGCAACACGCCGGGCCTGGCTGCACGCCACCGCCGCCGTGGCCGGGGCACTGCACGGCTGAGGTGGAAACCCGCGCCCTGCTCTGCCGCGGGATCCGCTGGCCCGCGGCCCCCGGAACCCCGTCGCTGGTGCTCGATGATGAAAACCGGCACGCCCGCGACGTGGTGCTGGAACCGGAAACGCGGCTTGGCTTCAGGGTGCTGCCCGGCCGCTGGTGCCTGGGCCACCAACTGATCGCCGACAGGACCCACCGCACCCTGGTGCCCTGCCCGACCGGCTCCCTGATTGCCAGCGGCACCCAGTGCGCACCTTGCGCGGCCGCCGACCAATCACGGCCGATGCATGAATTCCATCGCACGGGCCGCGCCGGTCCGGGCCTGCGCGACTACCTGGACCAACCGCACTGGCTCTACGTGGCGACGTTTGCCCAGGGAACCACCAAGGTCGGCACTGCCGCGAACCCCAGCAAGTGGCGCCGCCTGGCCGAACAGGGCGCGATCAGCGCCCGCTATGTCGCCTGGTGCCCCGACGGGGTCTCGGTGCGCGACCTCGAGGACCTTCTCACCAGCGAGCTCGGATTCACCCAACAGGTCAGGGCCAACTCCAAGGTCCGCGGCCTGCTGGAAAACCACGTGGGCACCGTGGAACTCGATGCGCTGAACGCTTCCAGGGCGGAGGCCGCGCGCAGCCTTCTCGCGTCGCTGGACCCGGGAACCCTGGCCGGTTCGCACACGGTCGAGGAGACCTGGACCCCGCCGCCCCAAGGACAGGTCCTGCTGGCCGGTTTCGACGCCCGCCGGCTGCAGCCCTACCCGGGGAACCTCGCCGAAGGACCCCACGGTTTTTGCGTGGCCGCGGTCTCCGGGCAGGTGCTGGGCATGGAATTGGGCGGGCAACCGGAGATGTTCGTGGCCAATGCGGCTGTGTTGAAGGGGCGCAAACTGGCGCTGGGTGAACATGCGACACAGTCGCCACCGGTCCAGGGCGCACTGTTCTAAGCCGATTTGCGGCGCTGAATTAGGATTGGAGCATGACCAATACCCCCTGGGAAGCTTCTTCCGGACTGTACAAGAAACTGGCCATCGGGTCGATGGTGGTTTCGGGCACTGGCATCGTCCTGGCCCTGATCGGTGCCAACACGCACAACCGGCCGCTGATGTACACGGCCATGGGCATCATCGGCATCGGACTGGTGGCCCACCTGATCGGGATGGTGATCCGCGCCCGCGACGCCAGGGCCTGGCGCGTCTCCCAGGGACTGGTCCGGCCCCGGCCGCCCAAGCGCGGCAAGCGCAACAACAACACCCCCGGGGACACCCCCTAGCCGATCCCCGGGCCCACATCTTTCACCCAAGCAGCAGCACTCGTCCCACACAGGAGCGGCACAACCGATGAGCATCAATCCCGACTTGGCAGGCCGGAACTACCCGGCCCAGGAGCCCTACGTGGTGGGCCGCGAAAAGATCCGCGAATTCGCCGCAGCCGTGAAGGCCACCCACCGGGCCCACTACGACCTGGACGCCGCGGCGCAGCTGGGCCACGGAGACCTGCTGGCACCGCCGACCTTCGCGATCATCGTGGCCCAGCGCGCCGACGCGCTGCTGGTCAACGATTCCGACAGCGGCATCGACTTCTCCCGCGTGGTGCACGCCGACCAGCGCTTCACCCACCACCGTCCCATCGTGGCCGGGGACCAGCTGGTTGCCGAATTGCACGTGGACACCGTGCGCGCCATGGGCGGCGGGGCCATGATTTCCACCCGCGCCGAGATCGCCACCACCGAGGGCGAAAAGGTCGCCACCACCGTTTCCTCGATTTTGGTACGCGGAGAGGACCAGTAATGATCGACTTCGACGCCCTTGAAAAGGGCCAGCAGATCGGCTCCGCCACCGTCTTCGTGAACCGCGCGGACCTGGTGCGCTATGCCGGGGCCTCGGGGGACTTCAACCCCATCCACTGGAACGAGCGCTTCGCCACCGAGGTCGGGCTGCCCGGGGTGATCGCCCACGGCATGTTCACCATGGGGGCCGCGGTGCAGCTGGTCGCCGACTGGGCCGGAAACCCCGGCGCCATCGTCGACTACCAGACCCGCTTTACCAAGCCCGTGCCGGTGGCAGACCCGGCCGGCACCAACCCGTCCGAGACCCGGGGCACCGCCATCGAGATCGTCGGCACCATCGGCGCGCTGGACACCGAGGCCCGCACCGCCCGCGTGGACCTGGTGGTCAGCGTCGAGGGCACCAAGGTCCTGGTCAAGGCCCAGGCCGTGGTGCAGCTCTGAAACCAGCATCGGAATCCGCATCGCCCGCCCCCGCGGGGCGCCGGGGCAACCCCGGGGTCATGCCCTGGCGCAATGGCGTGCTCGCGCTGTACCTGGCCTCCGGGCTGATGCTCTCCACGCTGGTCTCCCGGCTGCCCTCGGTGCGCGACGCGCTGGGGCTGAGCCACGGCGAGGTCGGCCTGCTGCTGCTGTGCATGACGGCCGGGTCCTTCGCCTCGGTCTCGGTCTCCGGATTCGTGGTCATGCGCCTGGGCTCCAAGCGGACCCTGGTGCTCGCCGCCTCGCTGACCGCAGTGGCACTTGCTGCCGTAGGCGTCGCGGCGGCAGCGCTCCACTCGCTGGTGCTTACCGGGACGGCGCTGGGACTCGTGGGCGCCGGCAACGCCGCCTGGAACGTCTCCTCCAACGTCCAGGGCGCCGCCATGGAACGGGCCCTGGGCGTGCCGATCATGCCG
Organism: Arthrobacter sp. AQ5-05; assembly: GCF_003287975.1. Classification (GTDB taxonomy): domain Bacteria; phylum Actinomycetota; class Actinomycetes; order Actinomycetales; family Micrococcaceae; genus Paeniglutamicibacter. Next base: position 110,668 of record NZ_QMKQ01000006.1, on the reverse strand, counting down.
GTGCTGCACGGCTTCTTCTCCGTGGGCACCGTGCTGGGTGCCGCGGCCGGGGCCCTGGGCGCCGCGCTGCACCTGTCCATTTCCTGGCACTTCGCATTGATGTCCGTGGCCGTGCTGGCCATCATCCACACCGGCACCAGGGCCTTTCGGCCCGACGCCTCCAACGCCGGGTCCGGGCACTCCAACAAGTCGCTGCTGGCCGATGCCTGGCGCGAACCGCGCACCCTGGTGCTCGGCGTGCTGGTCCTCGGCATGGCGCTGGCCGAGGGCGCGGCGGGGGACTGGGTCGCCCTGGCCCTGTCCGACGGCTACGGGGCCATCAACTCCGTGGGTGCCATCGGCTACGGGGTCTTCGTCACCGCGATGACCCTGGCCCGCCTCGGCGGCGGGTTTGTCCTGGCCCGGCTCGGGCGCGTGGTGGTCATCCGGATCTCCGCGGCGTCCACCCTGGCCGGACTGCTGCTGTTCGTCTTCGGGCCCTCCCTGCACACGGCCTTCGCGGCCCTGGTGTTTTGGGGACTGGGGGTCGCACTGAGCTTCCCGGTGGCGATGACCGCGGCCTCGGACGACCCGATGCGCGCCGCCGCCCGGGTCTCGGTGGTCTCCACCATCGGCTACGGTGCGTTCCTGGGCGGCCCCCCGCTGCTGGGCCTGCTGGCTGACCGCGTCGGGCTGCTGCACGCCCTGGGCTACGTGGGCATCCTCGTGGTCATCTCCTTCTTCCTGGCCCCGGCCGCCGGCCCCCGCAAGGCCGCCGCCGTGCCGGAACCCGCAACCAACACCTCCGAACACTAAGGCGCAACCACCGTGAACACCCAGCTGCTCGCACCCCTGACCACCACCGGCGTCGGCGGCCCCGCCGCCACCTTCGTCCGTGCGGACACCGAGGCACGGATCACCGCCGCGGTGGGGGCCGCGGACGCGGCGGGGGAGGAACTGCTGATCGTTGCCGGCGGCTCGAACCTGGTGATCGACGACGCCGGGTACCCCGGCACGGTGCTGCAGATCGCCAACCGGGGGGTGTCGATCGGCAAGGAGCTGTCCGACGGTCGCATCCGCGTGGACATCGCCGCCGGGCACCCGTGGGACGACGCCGTCGCCCAGACCCTGGACGCCGGGCTCTCGGGGCTCGAGGCCCTGTCCGGGATCCCCGGATCGGCCGGGGCCACCCCGGTGCAGAACGTCGGCGCCTACGGCTCCGAGGTGGCCCACACGTTGCTCGAGGCCAAGGTCTACGAACGCGCCACCGGCTTCACCACCTACTTCGGAAACGCCGGGCTGGGGTTCGGCTACCGCGATTCGCTGCTCAAGCGCACCACCACCAACGGCTCGCCGCAATACGTGGTGCTCTCGGTGTCCTTCGCGCTGGAGCGCCGGCCCGACTCCGCGCCGATCCGCTACCAGGAGCTGGCCCGCACCCTGGGCGTGTCGGTGGGAGAACGCGCCGACGCCGCGGCGGTGCGCGCCACGGTGCTCCAATTGCGTGCCTCCAAGGGCATGGTGCTGGACGCCGCGGACCGCGACACCTTTTCCACCGGTTCCTTCTTCACCAACCCGATCGTGCCGGCCGCGGTGCTCGACTCGCTGCCCGCCGGGGCCCCGAACTTCCCGGTGGACACCCCCGGCATGGTCAAGCTCTCGGCTGCCTGGCTGATCGACAGGGCCGGCTTCGCCAAGGGCTTCGGGTTGGAAGGCACCGCCGGGGAACGGCTGGCCGGCGGTCGGGCGGCGCTGTCCACGAAGCACACCCTGGCCATCACCAACCGCGGACACGCGTCCAGCGCGGACGTGCTGGCCATCGCCCGCGCGGTGCGTGCCGGGGTCCGCGAACGCTTCGGCATCGAGCTGCACAACGAACCGCTCTTGATCGGCTGCGCCCTGTAGGGAATCGTGGGGTGCACCATGGCACCCGGAACCCCACGCACCACCGCCGTCGCCCGCCTGCGCCTGGCCGCGCAGGGGCTGCTGCGGGGTGTTCCTCCGGCCACCCTGGATGCGCCGGCCACCACGCCGCAGCAAGTGGTCGCCGCGCTGGGCATGATGCAGGCCCAGGACCTGCCCCAGGTGTGCTGGGCGGTGGGCGTGCGGCTGCCCGGTGCCGGGCTCAGCGACATCCATGCGGCCCTGACGGACGGTTCGGTCATCCGTTGCTGGGGCGCCCGCGGCACGTTGATGCTCATCGACCCGGCGCTGCACGGCAGGCTCATGAGCGTGACGGCACCGCGGATGAACGCGAAGATGGCCGCCACCCGGGCGCAGGAAGACATCACCGCACCGGAAATCGCGCGCCTGGCCGAGGTGGCGCGCGAGCGCTGCGCCGGGGCGGGTGCCACGCGCACGGAGTTGCTTGACGCCTTTGCCGCGTCCGGCTCAAGCATCGCCGGGCAGCGCGGCTACCACCTGATCGTGGCCGCGAGCCTGCACGGGGGCATCGTCCAGGGCCCCATGGAGCCCGGCAGCGAGACCCGGCAGCTGTTCATGGCCGCCGGGTCCTGGATCCGGGCCGGGGCCGAGGTGCCCGACGCGCGCAGGGCGCTGAAATTGCTGGTGCGCACCTACTTCGAGTCCCACGGCCCGGCCACCGTCGCCGATTGCGCCTGGTGGCTCGGCATTCCGCTGACGCCCGTGCGTGCCGCTGTCGCGGACCTGGCAGGGGTGCTGGGCAGCCGCGAACTGGGCGGGGTCGCGCACCATTTCGCCGCCGCACACGCAAAACGCTGGGAGCACCCGCCCGGGGCGCGCAGCGTGCTGGCGCTTCCGGGGTTCGACGAGTTCGTGCTCGGCTACAAGGACCGCTCCGCGACCCTGCCCCAGGAGCATGTGCAGGCGGTGACCCCGGGGAAGAACGGGATCTTCCTGCGCACCGTGGCCGCCGGAGGCCAAACCGTCGGCACCTGGGAACTGGCCGCCACCGGCAAGCAGCGGCGGGGGCGCTTCGTGCCCTTCGGCGCCGGGGAGGGAACCGGGCCGGCGGCGGGACCTGCGCGCGGGTCGGGCGAGGGGAGCCCCGCGCGCGCCGCACAGGTTGCCGCGCGCATCGAGGCGTACCTGGAATTCCGCAGCAGCTAGGGCCATGGATGGAGGGAACGGAACGCGGCCGCGGCCGACCGGAAGGCCGCGGGCCGGTGGCACGCAAAAGGCCGGCCCCGGCCGCCGCCCCCAGCAGGGGAACGGCGGCCGGGACCGGCCCGTGCGGCGTGCCTAGAGGCGGCCCTGCGCGATGGCCAGCATGCGGCGCAGCGGCTCGGCCGCGCCCCAGAGCAGCTGGTCGCCCACGGTGAAGGCGGAGATGTACTTCGGACCCATCTCCAGCTTGCGGATGCGTCCCACCGGGATGTCCAGGGTGCCGGAGGCGGCAACCGGGGTCAGTGCGTCGACCGTGGCGTCCTTGGTGTTCGGCACGACCTTGGCCCACTGGTTGTCCTCGGCCAAGAGCTTTTCGATCTCCGCGACCGACAGGTCCTCGGTGAGCTTGAGCGTCAGCGCCTGGGAATGTGAGCGCATGGCGCCGATGCGCACGCACAGACCGTCCACGACGACCTTGTTGGCCTCGGTGTTGCCCAGGATCTTGTTGGTCTCGACCCCGGCCTTCCACTCCTCCTTGGACTGCCCGTTGCCCAGATCCGCGTCGATCCACGGGATCAGCGAGCCGGCCAGCGGCACGCCGAACTGGGTGGCGTCCAGGCCGCCGCGCTGCGCGGCGAGGACCTTGCGGTCGATCTCCAGGATCGCGGAGGCCGGGTCGTCGAGCTCGGAGGCGACGTGGCTGTTGATGTCGCCGAACTGGGTCAGCAGCTCGCGCATGTGCCGGGCGCCGCCGCCGGAGGCAGCCTGGTAGGTCATCGAGGTTCCCCACTCGACCAGCCCGTTGGTGAACAGCCCGCCCAGGCCCATGAGCATGCACGAGACCGTGCAGTTGCCGCCCACGAAGTCCCTGGTGCCGCCGGCCAGCGACGTGTCGATGACGTTGCGGTTGACCGGGTCAAGCACGATCACCGAGTCGTCGTTCATGCGCAGCGTGGAGGCCGCATCGATCCACAGGCCGTCCCAGCCGCGCTTGCGCAAATCCCCGTGGACCGCCGAAGTGTAGTCCCCGCCCTGGGCGGTGACGATGATCGGCAGCTTGGCCAGGGTGTCCAGGTCGTAGGCGTCCTGCAATGCGGGTGCGCCCTCGGCGAAGGCCGGGGCCGCGCCGCCGGCGTTGGAGGTGGAAAAGAACACGGGGTCGAGGTTCGCGAAGTCGCCCTCGTCCTGCATGCGTTGCATCAGGACGGAGCCGACCATGCCGCGGTAACCGACAAAGCCAACGGAAGAAGTCATGGTTCAAGCTTAAGGGGTGAAGGCCCCGCACGCGGATTCGGTTACGCAGTGCGCCGTCCCCGCGCTCAGGGCAGGTCCAGGGGTGCACCCAGCAGCGGCTTGGGCAGGCCGCGGGCCTTGCGCAGCTTCCGGGCGCGATGCTCGGCGCGGCCCAGGTGCGTGAAGTACCAGCCGCCGGCGATCATGAACAGTTCGGCAAAAACCAGTCCCGCCAATTCCCCGGGCGTGATGCCCGGCGGCCCCGCGAGGATGAAGATTCCCAGGGCCGGGACCGCGATCCAGAACAGGGTCGCGCCAAAGAGCATGCCCGGCCCGGTGGTGATCTTCGGCCCGGCGCCGCCGGTGGTGAAACCGATCTCTTCGGCCAGGTAACTGAAAAGCTCCCCGTCGGTGGTGCGCACCAGCCGGCGGTTTTCGCCCCGGGCGACGGTCAGTTCATGGGCCAGGACCACGGCCTTGTCGCGTTCGATGCGCTCGGGATCGTAGTACTTGAACATGCTCTTGCGGGGCCGGCCGGGCGGGTTGGGCTGTTCGGGCCGCCGGGGTGCCCCGGGGGCGTGGCTCACTTGCCCGGGCCGTCGTCCTGCCCGGCCAGCAGCGCCTTGCGCATGCCCACCAGCTTCAGCGAGCCGAACGCGAAGACCTGGGTGAAGACCAACAACAGCACCAGACCCATGATCTTGGAGCCGGTCAGGACCATGAACAGGCCCAGCCCGGCAAGGATCAGTGCGAAGAGCGGGAAGAGCATGTAGCCGAGCACAAAGAGTCCCTCGGGGCTGGTCTTCAGCGCGTTGATGGCGTCCTTCATGCCTTCTGCTCCCACGCCTCGACGCGGTACTGCGTGCCGTTGGCAGCGGTGAGCCATCCGGCCTCCGGTTCCGAGAGCGACTTGCTCCAGCCGCCATTCAGTGCCGGGGCCCGGGTGTCGCCCTTCGGGGAGGCGTTGATGACGGTCTTGACAGCCAGGTGGGCATGGCCGGCGAACATCGAGTAGATCTCGCCGCCGCCGATGACCCAGATCTCTTCGGCGCCCTCGGCCGCGCGGGCGGCCTTCAGGGCTTCCCCGGCGGTGGCGACGGGCACCGCTCCTGCACTGCGCAGCGCCGCGTGGCGTGTTCCATCGCGGGTGATCACGATGTTGGTGCGCCCGGGCAGCGGGCGGAACTTTTCCGGGAACGACTCCCAGGTCTTGCGGCCCATGATCACCGGGTGGCCGATGGTGGTGGCCTTGAAATGGGCCAGGTCCTCGGGCAGGGACCAGGGCATGGTGCCGTTGGCGCCGATGATGCCGTCCGCGGCCTCGGCCCAGATCATGCCGATGCGTTCGGGTGCGGTGGTTTCGGCGCGGTGTCCGGCGCCTTGGTTTGGGTTGCTCATACGGCGATGGGGGCCTTAATCGTCGGGTGGTGTTGGTAGTCCTCGATCACGAAGTCCTCGAGCGTGTAGTCGAAGATCGAATCGGGGGTGCGCGTGATGCGCAGACGCGGGTAAGGGTACGGCTCGCGGGTGAGCTGCTCCTTGACCTGCTCCAGGTGGTTGTCGTAGATGTGGGTGTCCCCGCCGGTCCAGATGAACTCGCCGCGTTGCAGGCCGAGCTGGTCGGCCATCATGCAGGTCAGCAGCGCGTAGGAGGCGATGTTGAAGGGAACGCCCAGGAACATGTCGGCGCTGCGCTGGTAGAGCTGGCAGGAAAGCTTGCCGTCGGCCACGTAGAACTGGAAGAACGCGTGGCAGGGCGGCAGCGCCATGTTCTCGATCTCGGCGACGTTCCAGGCCGAGACGATGTGCCGGCGCGAATCCGGGTTCTTGCGCAGCGAATCCACGACCTGCGAAATCTGGTCGATGTGCCGTCCGTCCGCGGTGGGCCAGGAGCGCCACTGCACCCCGTAGACCGGTCCGAGCTCGCCGTTCTCGTCGGCCCACTCGTCCCAGATCTTCACGCCGTTCTCGCGCAGGAACGAGGTGTTCGAGTCCCCGCGCAGGAACCACAGCAGCTCCACGGCCACGGATTTGAAGTGCACCCGCTTGGTGGTGATCAGCGGGAAGGATTCGGAGAGGTCAAAGCGCATTTGTCGGCCAAAGACGCTCGAGGTTCCGGTGCCGGTCCGGTCTCCCTTGGCGGTGCCATGGGCCAGGACGTCACGCAGCAGGTCTTCATACGGGGTTTGAATCGTCACCGCATCAGTCTAACCGCGGGCGGGCGGGTCAGGCGGAAACGACTGCCCCGAACACCGGAAATGCGCTCATGATCACCACGAAGGGACAGGCGGCCGGCAGGATCGCGGATGCTCCCGCGCCCTTGCGTTGCCGCCCGGAATCAGGCCCGCCCGGTGGCCCGCAACCGCCCCTGGAGCAGCGCGAGCAAGGTGCCGTCCTCGATGCCGGCGGCCCGGGAGGCGGCGATGAGTTCGGTGATCCGCAGCTGGATGTCCGCCTCGGCTTCCAGCTTGCTGCCCGACGGGGTGTGGGTCACCACGGTGCCGAGCCTGCGCCGGGACTCGATCAGTCCCAGTGCCTCGAGCTCCTTGTAGGCGCGGGCCACGGTTCCGGTGGCCACGCCGAGGTCCGAGGCCAGGGCCCGGACGGTGGGCAGGCGCGAGCCGTCGGCCAGCTGCCCCACGGCGATCAGCGAGGCGATCTGCGTGCGGATCTGTTCGAACGGGGGAGTGGCGTCGCGCAGGTCGACGGTGACCAGGGCACTCAATGGTTGCCCAGGCTTGGGTCCGGGGTGTGAAGCAGCGCAGGGCGGTAGGCGGTGGACGCCGGCAGCAGGCACAGGACCACACCGAGCACGAGGCAGACGATCTGGAAGCCGGAGGGAGCCGGGTCCTGGAACGAGCCCGCCACATAGCCGAAGTCGGTCGAGACCCAGTAGCCGGGGGTGACCAGGATTCCCGCGATGATGAACGAGGCCCCGCCGAAGGTGCGGGCCCCGCGCTGGGCAACAAGGACGCGCAGCTGGTGGTCTTCGACGCCGCCGGCCCCGCGGAGCAACGGTCGGCGTGCGGCCATGCGGTACAAGCCCCAGGCGAGCGCTGCGGCCAGCAGCAGGATGCCCAGCATCCACCAGGCCGCTGCGGCAAGCGCCGGCGGGCCGGTGAGCAGGAACGTGGCGATGCTGGCCACGCCCGTGGTCGCGGCCAGGCACAGCACGACCACAAACCAGGTGGGCAGCAGGTCGGTGCGCGGCCGATCGAGGGGAACACCGCTGCCAAGCCGGCGGGACACGATCCAGGCTGCCAGTGTCTGGACCAGGAAGTATCCGGCGATGACCAGCAACATCCCGGCGGCGTAGCCGCCCAGATCGTCCAACCGCGAGGGCCCGTCGGATGAGACCAGGCGGTGGATCTCGTCCCCGTTCTCGTCCACGATCTCCCACACCTGGCCGCTGGATGAGGATGATGCGGTCCAGGCCGGGATCGACCCCAGTATCGCCACGGCGAGGATCGAGGCGCCCTGGGCCAGCAGGAGGAAATCCCGGGCCTTGGCAAACGACGCGGACGGCGCTCCGGGCCGAAGGCCGGTGAACGAGGCCGAAGGCTCCAGCTTGGGCGGCCCGAAGGCCACGATGAGCACCAGCACCAGCAGCATCCAGATCGTTGCGATGCCGTTCATCGCGTTGGCCTGGTCCTGGGCTGTCGAATCGAAGGGGGAACCGGCGTCTCCGAGGGTCAGGCCCCAGTCGGCGCGGGCCCGCATGCCCTCGGTGACGTAGCCCAGGGCGGCGATGCCGAAGCCGGTGACGGCGAGGATCGTGGTGCGCAGCAGCCGGTTGATCCAGATGGCGCGCAGCACCGCGTTGTCCTCGGGGCCCAGGGAATCCAGCGGCGGGCGGTGGACGACCGCTGTGGCGGCACCCAGGGAACCGAGCAGCACCAGCCCGAGCCCGCCGAGCAGGTACGGGCCCACGACGTCGCCGGGCCGGGTTCCGGTGATGGGCCAGATTGTCGGCTCGTTGGCTGCGGCGTCGGCCTCGGCGCGGGTGATGTAGTCCTCCGGGTAGTCGAGGTCCACCGGGTTCCCGTCCTCGTCGAGCGGATTGCCGTATTCGTCGGTGTCCCCGTCGTAGATCGGCAGTTCCATGCCGGTTGAAGACTCGTTGCCCCTCCGGTCCGGTGCCCCGGAATCGTTCCAGGCCACGATGATGAGCACGGTGCTGATCGCGGTGCACAGCAGCAGGAATCCGGCCAGGAACCTCGGGACGAGGGTCTTGAGCCGGCGCACCTCCAGCGAGGCGGCGCGCACCGGCTTGAGATGCCGCGGCCAGGTGAACTGGCCCAGCACGTAGACGATGCCCAGCCAGAGCCCGGGAGCGGCGGCATGCATGACCAGCGTCGGGAAGCTGGTGCTCGCGGAGCCGGTCTCCCTGAACAGGTCTTCTCCGGGGTTGGCCCACAGGTTGGACAGCCCGGCGGTGCCCGAGGCAAGGAACGCGATCAGCGCGGTCCAGAAGGCGTGGCGCGAGATCGCGGCGGTGGCGTTGGACGCGCTGGGTTCGGCGACCAGGAAGCGCAGCAGCACATAGATCAGCGCCGCCGAGATGGCCAGGCCGGAACCGATGGTTGTCAACGCACCCATCATGGGGGACCCCTCTGCTTGGAACTTTGTATCAATGTATCAACACATTGAGACAAAGTCCCGGTCCGCGGGGCGGTTTCCCCGGCCGCGGCCGAATGGCTGCCGTAGGGGCTCAGACCAGCAGGTCGTTGTACTCCGGGTAGCGGCGCAGGTAGTCCTGCACATAGGAGCACTCCGGGACGATCTTCAGCTTGCGGGCACGCATGTCCTCGAGGACCAGGGTCACCAGCGCACGGGCATAACCGCGGCGGCCGTACTCCTCGTTGATGATGGTGTGCTGCAACGTGGCCACCTCGCCCTCGACGCTGTAGCCCAGGAATCCCACGTAGGTCGCGCCGTGCCACAGGCTGTAGCGGCCGCGGTCCTCGTCGTGGTCCAGCCGCAACCCCTGGTGCGCGATCTTCTCCCCGGCGTTGCCGTGGACTGGTGGGGAATCGTGTCGGGCCATGATGCACTCCTTGAACCGTTGAGCCGTGAAAAACACAACCGGGGCACCGCGCATTCGGGCACCTACCTAGAGACTACCGCGAAGGGTGCAGGCTAGTCCTCAAACGCGTCGTAAACTTCCACGGATACGAGTTTGCGCTTGCCAGAGACCGGTTGGTGGACCACGACGAGCGCCCCGGGGCGCAGGAACGGGTCCAGTTCGGGCAGGAAGGCGGCCAGCCCCGAATCCATCCTGCCGCGCAGCTCGGAAAGCACCAGCGGCAGCACCGGTCGGTGCGTGCACACCGCCTGCGCGCGGCGCTTGTCCAGCAGCTTGGCAATGGCGCGCTGGGCCTTTTCCGGGCGGCGCTTGGCCTCGTGCTCGGTGATCGACGGCAGCATCTTCACGATGAAGCGGTGCTGCTTCACATAGGGCGCGACGGTCTGCACGCAACGGGTCCACGGGCTGGACGCAACCTTGGCCGGCCGCCAGGAACCCAGCAGCCGGGCCACGGCAAGCGCCTGCCGCTGTCCGGTGGCCGCCAGCGGGCGCTTGCCCTCCTCGCGGGTCCAGTTGGAGCGCGGCTTGGCCTTGGCATGGCGCACCACCACAAAGGGGTGGGTGTCCAGCATCCCGGCCCGGTGCGCGGCGACCAGTGCCTCCATCGGCTCCAGGTCCCCGGGGTTGGTCAGCCAGGAGCGGGCCATCTTCGGGGTGGCCCAGCGCACCGCGTCGGTTTCCTTCCCGTCCGGGACCGGCGCGGTGCCCGGGAACTTCGCGGCCCAGTAGTACACGACCTTGGCCCGGGAACCCACCTGGTAGGTCATCGCCGGCAGCGGGATGCCCAGCACGATGTCCAGCCCGACCTCCTCGAAGACCTCGCGGGTTGCGCACTCGGGCAGTGTCTCCCCGGGGTCGAGCTTGCCCTTGGGCCAGGACCAGTCGTCGTACCGGTCCCGGTGGATCATCAGGACCTCGAGCCCGCCGCCGTTGACCCGCCAGACCAGGGCCCCGGCCGCCCGCACCGCGAAGTCGCCGGTGCGGATGGGCTCCGAATCACTTGAACGCACGAAATGCACGCCCCTAGCGCCTGACCACGGTCCGCTGGCGGGTGCGCGACTCGATCAGCCACGACTGGATGTCTTCCAGCGGCGCGCCGTCTTGGTCCTTGTGGTGCCGGGTCCACTGCCCCTCGGCATCCAGGTGCCAGCTGGCGGTGCCCGGATCCATGTAGCGGTCCAGCAACGCGACCAGCTCGGCGGTGTCCTCGCGGCTGCTCAGCGACACCAGGGCCTCGACACGGCGGTCCAGGTTCCGGTGCATCATGTCGGCCGAGCCGATGTACACCACCGGTTCCCCGGCGTTGGCGAACATGAACACCCGCGAGTGCTCCAGGAAGCGGCCCAGCACCGAACGCACCCGGATGTTCTCGCTCAGCCCCGGCACGCCCGGGCGCAGTGCGCAGATCCCGCGCACGATCACGTCCACCTGCACCCCTGCCTGCGAGGCGCGGTAGAGCGCGTCGATGACTGCCTCGTCGACCATCGAGTTGACCTTGATGACCACCCGGGCCGCCAGGCCCGCCTTGCGGTTGGCGATCTCCGCCTCGATCCTGTCGATCAGCCCCGAACGCAGCGAGCGCGGGGCCACCAGCAGGCGCTTGAAGGTGGAGCGCGGCGCGTAGCCCGAGAGCTGGTTGAACAACCTGGAGAGGTCCTCGCCGACCGCGTCGTCGGAAGTCAGCAGGCCCAGGTCCTCGTAGTAGCGGGCCGTGCGCGGGTGGTAGTTGCCGGTGCCGATGTGGCAGTAGCGGCGCAGCCGCTCGCCCTCGCGGCGGATCACCAGGGAGAGCTTGGAGTGGGTTTTCAGGCCCACGATCCCGTAGACCACGTGCACCCCGGCCTGCTCCAGCTTCCGGGCCCAGGAGATGTTGGCCTGCTCGTCGAAGCGCGCCTTGATCTCCACCAGCGCCAACACCTGCTTGCCGGACTCGGCTGCGTCGATCAATGCGTCAACGATCGGCGAATCGCCGGACGTGCGGTACAGGGTCTGCTTGATGGCCATGACCTTGGGGTCGTTGGCCGCCTGCTCCAGGAACGCCTGGACGGAGGTGGAGAAGGAGTCGTAGGGGTGGTGCAGCAGGATGTCGCGCCTTCGCATCGCCGCAAACACGTTGGCGGCCTTGGAGGTCTCGGACTCGTTGAGGAAGCGCGAGGTGTGCGCCAGGTGCTTGGGGAAGTGCAAATCGGAGCGGTCGATGTTGGCGATCACGCCCAGGCCGCGCAGATCCAGCGGGGCCGGAAGCGCGAAGACCTCGTCGTCCTCGATGCCCAGCTCGCGCACCAGCAGCGCACGGATGTTGGGGTTGATGTCGTCGACGACCTCAAGGCGCACCGGCGGGCCGAAGCGGCGGCGCAGCAGCTCCTTCTCCAGGGCCTGGAGCAGGTTCTCCGCATCGTCCTCCTCGACCTCGAGGTCCTCGTTGCGGGTGACGCGGAAGAAGTGGTGCTCGACGATGTCCATGCCCGGGAACAGGTGCTCCAGGTGCACCGCGATCACGTCCTCGAGCGTGATGAAGCGCGCCACCCGGCCCGCCGAGTTCCCGGCGCGCGGCCCGTCGACCGAGATCAGCCGCGCCATGGTGTCCGGGACCTTCAGCCGGGCGAAGAGCTCCTTGCCGGTCACCGGGTTGCGGACCACCACGGCCAGGTTCAGCGAGAGCCCGGAGATGTAGGGGAAGGGGTGGGCGGGGTCCACGGCCAGCGGGGTGAGGATCGGGAAGACCTGGTCGATGAACCAGCGGTGCAGCTCCTCGCGGGCGCGCTCATCGAGCTCCTCCCAGCACACCAGCAGGATCTGCTCTTTTTCCAGGGCGGGGCGGACCTGGTCGGCGAAGACCTGCGCGTGGCGCAGCTGCAGTGCGTGCGCGTCGCCCAGCAGCATTTCCAGCTGGTCGATGGGGCTCATCCCGGCCGCCGAGGGCACCGCCAGGCCGGTGGCGATGCGGCGCTTGAGGCCCGCGACCCGGACCATGAAGAATTCGTCCAGGTTCGAGGCGAAGATCGACAGGAAGTTGACCCGCTCCAGCAGGTGCATTTCCGCATCCTCGGCCAGCTCCAGCACCCGGGCGTTGAAGTGCAGCCAGCTCAGCTCGCGGTCCAGGAACCTGTCGTCGGCGAAGTCGCCGTCCGGGATCGGCGAGGGCGCGAAGTCGGGCAGCTCGATCCGGTCCTGGGTGGCGCGGGCCGCCGGGACGTCGGTGATGCCCAGGGAGGAGGTGGGTGGGTGCGAATCCATGAGCGTTGCCCCTAGCGTGAAATGGTGGTGGTGGTGCGTGCTTTTCACGGCGGGCCGTGGAACGGGCACGCGGCCTTGCGTCGCTCTCTAGCTTACCGAAGCCGGGGCGTACATGACGTCGACATCCCACTTGGTGAAGCCCAGTTTCCGGTAGAGCGAAACCGCCGGGGCGTTGTCCGCATCCACGTAGAGCATCAGCGCATCCAGGCCCAGGGAGTCCAGGTACTCGATGCCCGCCAGCGTGAGCACCTTGCCCAGGCCGGTGCCCTGCGCCTCGGGGACCACCCCGACCACGTAGATCTCCCCGATGGCCTGGTGCTCGCCGGTGGTGGGCGAGGACAGCGCCGGGTGCACCTTGGTCCAGTGGAAGCCCAGGATCTTCCCGGCTTCGTCCACGGCCAGCAGGAACCCGGCGGGGTCGAACCAGTCCTCGGCCATGCGCGAGGCCAGGTCCTCGAGCGTCAGCGCCCCCTGTTCGGGGTGGTGGGCGAAGGCCGCCGCGTTGGCCGCGACCCAGCCTGCGGGGTCGGTGTCCGGGTTGAAGGCGCGGATGGTGATGCCGGCCGGGACGATGGCGGCGGGGACCCGGGTGCCGGCGACCATGCGCATGCGCCACAGCTCGCGCACCGGGGTGTAGCCGAAGCGTTCGGCCAGCTTGGCGGCGGCCTCGTGGTTCCCGTGCGCCCAGGCGCGCAGCGTGCCCAGCTTGGTGTTTTTTCCCAGGGCGGCGACCAGCGACCCGGCGATCCCCGAATCGCGGAAGGAGGGGTGCACGACCATTTCCAGCGTGCCCGGTTCCCCGCCGGTCCCGTGCACCGCGACAGCGGCGCCGACCAGGTCGGTGGACACGGTGTCGTCGTCCTGGCCCAGGTAGGCGTAGGCACCCACCAGCAGCCCGGAGGCCGACGGCGTGCGCAGGTCGAGAAGCGTCTGTTCGCTCAGCGGAGGGTTGCCGTCTGCTTCCTCGCCCGCAGCCACCAGTGCATGCAGCTCGGAGAGCACCTCGGGGTTCGGGGTGCCGGTGACGACGTGGATGCTGACTTCGGGATTCGGTGCGGCGTTCATATCCCTAAGATAGCCGCAGCGGCGCCTACGCGTCGATGACCTCGGTGTTTTCGTGGCGTGCCGAGGCAAAGCGGTAGCCGACGTTGCGCACCGTGCCGATGAGCTGCTCGTGGTCGGTGCCCAGCTTGGCGCGCAGCCGGCGCACGTGCACGTCCACCGTCCGGGTCCCCCCGTAGTAGTCGTAGCCCCAGACCTCGTGCAGCAGTTGCTCGCGGGTGAAGACCCGCCCCGGGTGCGCCGCCAGGTACTTGAGCAGCTCGAATTCCTTGTAGGTGAGGTTCAGCGGGGTGCCGTGGACCTTGGCGGTGTAGCTGGCCTCGTCGATGATGACCCCGGCGGCGCGGATGGGCGCGCCGGTGGTTCCCGCGGCGGGTGCCGAGCGGGCGATGGCCAGGCGCAGCCGCGCCTCGACCTCGGCGGGCCCGGCGGTGTCAAGCAGCACGTCGTCGACCTGCCAGGACGCGGAGATCGCCGCCATCCCGCCCTCGGTGAGCACCAGCAGCAGCGGGGCCGAGACGCCGGTGGTGCGCAGCAGCTGGCACAGCGTGCGGGAGGCGGCCAGGTCCTTGCGCCCGTCCACCAGCACGACCTCGGCGCCGTCGGCGGCCAGCAGCGCGGAGCCGGAGGCCGGCAGCACCCGGACCTGGTGGGAGAGCAGCTCCAGCGACGGTACGATCTGGGCGGAGGTGCCGGGGGTGTTGGTCAGCAGCGCGATGATCGCCATCGGGACCTCCCCCTTTGTGCTTGGGTTGCCGGGTCCCCGTGCGGCGCCGCCTGCGCGGCGCACCGAAAGGGGACAAACGGTGCTTACAAGATGAAGTATAGATTGCGACGGGTTTCGAACATGTTTCGGTGCGCGCAACACGCGCACCGCACCCGCTCCCGAATGGGGGCCGAAGGCGGTGGTTAAGGCAGGATGTAACCTGTGAGACTCAAAGTTTTGGCCACCGGAACCATTGCCCTGGCACTGCTTGTCGTGGCCAGCTACCTGCCCGGCCAGCTGGAAGGCGCGACCAACTGGCCGCTGGCCGCTATGACCCTGGTGCTGATTGCCGCCTTCGCGCTCGGCTGGCCGCGGCTCATGAAGCTCTCGGCCCCGCTCCCGGTGTCCGTGGTGATCTTCCTGGTGGGCGCCGGGTCGACGGTGCTGGGCCTGTGGGCCCCTCCGCGGCCCTCGCTGGGCTGGGTGGCACCGGCCCTGGCGGCCGGCGTCATCCTGGTGTTCCTCACCCAGCTGGTGCGCGGCACCGATGCCACCAAGCGCCTGGAATCGGCCGCCGTGGGCATCGTCGGACTGCTGATCGCCGCCTTCGGATCCGGCTGGGCGGTGCTGGGCACCGAACCGGCTTGGCGCTCGGTGGCACTGATGGCCGGGATCAGCATCCTGGCCGCCGCGGTGCCCGGGGTGCTTCGGCTGCCGGACCGCATCGTCTTCCCGCTGGGATTCGTGCTGGCAGTGCTGGCCGGCGGGGCCGCGAGCATGCTCCACCCGCAGGTCCAGCTGGCCCCGGCGCTGGTGCTGGGAGCCGCGTGCGGGCTGGTGGTCGTCGGCTCGCGGGCCATGCTGGTCTCGCTGGGCGGACCGAAGGGAACCGGCCAGATGGCGGCCGCGGCGCTGGCCCCGCTGCTGGTATGCGGATCCGTCACCTGGTACGTGTTGTTGCTGCTGCTCTAGCGGCTGCGGCGTGTGGCCCCCAATGCGTGGCTGGCGTCATGAAAGAGGCAACCGCCGGCCCGAAGCGGTTAGGATGGTGGCATGAACGAATACCTTGGACTTGAAATTTTCTTCCTCTCCCTGCTGACCCTCGCGGGCCTGGGCATGGCCGGCTTCGCCGGGCTCGTGGTCGCGCGCCTCTTCAAGGGCCAGAAGTAAGCCACCCCCAGCGGCAAAGAAGCACACACGATGGCCATTGAGATTCCCACCGACCTGACCCCCGAGCTGGTGCCGCTGTCGTGGCTGATCGGCTCCTGGGAAGGAACCGGCCGCCTCGGCGAGGGGGAGGCCGACGACGAACACTTCCTCCAGCGCGTGAGCTTCACCCAGAACGGCCTGCCGTTCCTGGAATACCGGTCCGAAACCTGGATCACCGACGAGCAGGGCAACACGTTGCGCCCGCTCACGGTCGAGACCGGTTTCTGGTCGCTGGAACGCCCCATGGTCGAAGCCGACCTCGGCCCGGGCATGGTGCCCGGCGACGTGGTGCCGGCACTTCGCTCGGCCCAGGACGTCGAGGACCTGCGCAGCGACGAGGGCGGGTTCAAGATCCAGGTCAACATCGCGCACCCCGGGGCGATCTCCGAACTTTACTACGGGGTCATCAAGGGCCCGCAGATCCACCTGGCCACGGATCTGGTGATGCGCGGCACCAACGCCAAGGACTACGCCTCGGCCACCCGGATCTACGGGCTGGTCAACGGCGACCTGTTCTGGCGCTGGGATGTATCCACCGGCGGCAACGACCTGAAGGCCCACGCGTCGGCCGCCCTCAAGAAACAGGGATGACCATGGCGAATTCGCCGTTATTGTCACGACCCGGCGCAGTCGCCGGATCAGGGATCGACGCGGGCACGGCAGCCCACTACGGGGAACTGAACAAGGAACAACGCGCGCTGTCCAACGGCGCCGCGGTGGCCGACATGTCCCACTTCGAGGTGGTGACCCTGGCCGGCGAGGACCGGCTGTCCTGGCTCAACACGCTTTCCAGCCAGGCGGTGACCGGACTGCTCCCGGGACAGAGCACCCAGACGCTGTTGCTCACCGTGCAGGGCCGCATCGAATTCGACATCCGCGTGCTGGCCGATGACGACAAGCTCTGGCTGCTGGTGGAACCGGGCCAGGCCGAACCGCTGGTCGCGTTCCTGACGCGCATGCGCTTCATGCTGCGCGTGGAGATCACCGACGTCTCCGGGCGGTTCGCGATCCTGGGGGCGTGCGCGGTGCAGCCGGCGCTGGAAAAATACCCGGTGTGGGTCGATCCGTGGCCCGGCGTCACCGAGGGCGGCTACGCCTACTCCGCGCCCGGGCACCCCGGTGCCGAGCGCCCGTGGTTCGAGTACATCGTGCCGGCCGAGGAACTGGAAACCGCCGTCGGGGACCTGCCGCTGGCCGGGATGCTCGCGGTGGAGGCGCTGCGCATCGCCGCCTGGCGCCCGCGCTTCGGCTTCGACACCGACGAGAAGACGATCCCGCAGGAACTTGACCTGCTGCGCACCGCGGTCCACCTGGACAAGGGCTGCTACAAGGGCCAGGAGACCGTGGCCCGCGTGCACAACATCGGCCGGCCCCCGCGCCGGCTGGTGTTCCTGCAGCTGGACGGCTCGATGCACACGCTGCCGGCCCTGGGCTCGGAGGTCCGCATCGGGGAGAAGACCGTGGGCACGTTGACCTCGGTGGCCTCGCACTTCGAGGCCGGCCCCATCGGCCTGGCCCTCATCAAGCGCAACATCGACCCGGACATCGACGTCGAGGTGGTGGACGGCGGGGAACACTACGCCGCGAAGCAGGAAACCATCGTGAGCCCGGATGCCGGGCAGATCGCCGGGCGCTTCACCGGGTTCCTGCGCACCCCGCACTAAGGGGAAACAGGACAAAGCCGCGGGAACGCGCCGCACGGGGCCGGGGGATCGAGAGATCCCCCGGCCCCGTTTGCGTGCCCTAGAGCCCGTTGTGCAGCTTCAGGGTCATCAGCGAGCCGACCATCTCGAATCCCAGCGAGGTGGCCAGCGCGTTGGCGGCGTCCTGCCCCTCCTTGATGCGCGCCTGCGGGACCAGGCCCTCGGACAACGCGTCGTCCACGGCCAGCGCCGCGGCGTACCTGCCCAGCCCGTGGCCACGCAGCCCCGGCAGCGTGAGCACCGTGGTGTCGGCCAGCAACCCGCCCGGCGCCCAGTAGCCGGCACCTGCCACCGGGTCCTCCCGGGTGTCGGAAAACAGCACGAAGCATTGGTCCCAGCCGGCCAGCTCGGTGGAGGAGGCGTCGTCGCGCGGGCTCTGCCCGCGAAGATCCGCCAGGTCCTCCGCATCGACGGAGACCGTGATGTGCTCCGAGTCCACGATCTCGAACGGCGCGTCCAGGTAGGTCAGCGCGTCCACGCCCAGCGAGCGGACCGAGGGGGCCAGCCCCGAGGCATGCAGCAGCCCCAGCAGCGACCGGTCATCGACGAAGCGCTGGTCCCTGGCATCGCGCAGCAGCGGCAGGATGTCCGCCGGTGCGCGGACCACCTGGTGGTCGCCCAGGTGCAGCACCTCCACGCGGTCGCTGCCCAGCGAGGGCACGAACAGGCTCACCGGCGCGCGGTCGGGTTGCAGAGCCGAGTCGGGCACGGAAAACTCGCGGGCCCAGGACAGCGCAATGATGGCACGGGTGCCGAATTCAAGATTCACGTTTCGAGCCTAGTGCAGGTGCGCCGGTCCCGGGCGCCGCCGGCGGCGTGCAAAACGCTGCGGCGTTGCGCCCTGCCCGCCCGCCGGGCGCATCAGCCGAAGAGGATCCGCGCCTCGTCGTAGCGATCCTGCGGGACGCGCTTGAGGTTGTTCAGCGCCGCCTGGAACGGCACCCGGTTGATCTTGGTGCCGCGCAGCGAGACCATCGAGCCCCAGGCGGCCTCGGCCACCGAATCCACCGCGGCCATGCCCAGCCGGGTGGCCAGCACGCGGTCGAAGGCACTGGGCACCCCGCCGCGCTGGATGTGCCCGAGCACCGTGGCGCGGGTCTCGATGCCGGTGGCGTCCTCGATGAACGGGGCCAGCTGCTCGCCGATGCCGCCCAGGCGCGGGCGGCCGAAGGCGTCAAGCCCGCGCTCGGAGAAGGCCCCCTCGGCGCCCTCGGGGACGAAGCCCTCGGCCACCACGACCAGCGGGGCGCGCCCGCGGTCGTGGGCCTCGGAAACCCAGGCATAGATCTGCTCCATGGTGGTGGACTGCTCGGGGATCAGGATCGCGTGCGCGCCGGTGGCCATGCCGGAGTGCAACGCCAGCCAGCCCACGTGCCGGCCCATGACCTCGGCGATCATGCAGCGGTGGTGGGACTCGCCGGTGGTGCGCAGCCGGTCGATGGCCTCCACGGCGATCTGGTTGGCGGTGTCGAAGCCGAAGGTGTAGTCGGTGGCGTCCAGGTCGTTGTCGATGGTCTTGGGAACCCCGACGATCTTCAGCCCGGCGTCGGTCAGCCGCTTGGCCCCGGCCAGGGTGCCCTCGCCGCCGATGGCGATCAGCGCGTCCACGCCGAGGCGCTCGAGGGTGGCGGCGATGTTCGCGGCCCCGCCGTTTTCGCCCTCGAACGCGTTGGTGCGCGAGGTGCCCAGGATGGTGCCGCCCTGCTTGGAGATGCCGCGGACCGCATGGCGGGGGAGGTCGACGAAGTCCCCGTCCTTGACCCCGCGCCAGCCGTCGCGGAAGCCGACGAATTCATGGTCGTAGCTCTTGATGCCGTTCAGGACGGCTCCGCGGATGACGGCGTTCAACCCGGGGCAGTCCCCGCCGCTGGTCATGATCCCGATGCGCATGCTCACTCAATTCTTTTGGTGCTCGATCACCCACGAGGGACCTGCCTCGGTCCGGGCGTTGTGTGTTGGAGCGCGACGTTGAGCTCGCCGAGAACAAGTGTAGCCAAGCAACACTTGTGATGACCAACACCGCGTCGGCCCTGCGCCGCCCGCATGACGCCGCCACCGTCTCGGCAACGGGCCTGCGCGCCGCGCCCCTGGCGTGTCGTGGACGCACCAGGGCCATGCCGCACGGGGAGGTTTCTGCCCGGCGGAATGGCCCTGGGCGATGCAGGGGTGAAGCGTCAGCCCACCGAGCGGATCAGCTTCTGCAGGGCGATCGTGTCGTCCTGGTTGGGGATCAGCAGCCAGGCGACCACGTAGGCGCCGAGGCCGAAGACCGGCAGCAGGAAGCTGAGCAGCACCCCGATCCGCACCAGGGTGACGTCCCAGCCGAACTTGTCGGCGATGCCGCCGGCGACGCCGCCGACCAGGCGCTTGGGGCCGCGGCGGAGCGGGATCGAGCGAAGGGAATTGAAAAAGGTGTCCATGGTGTCAAAGTCTTTCATGCCTGGCACGGATTCGTGCGGTGGAGCGTGCTGGGGTTTTTGCCGAAAGGGGCGGCTCAGCCGTGCCTTCGGCTGGCGGCGATGCCGCCGATGACCATCGCCAGGCCCGCAAAGACCAGCACGCCGATGGCCAGCAGCCCGCCGTTGACCTGGAAGCCGGTCAGCAGCGAGAGCAGCACGGCGGCCGCGACGACGACCAGGATGAGTCCGAAAACCAAGGTCCCGATGGGGAACCGTGCGGATTCGGTTCCGGAAGCGGTGTGTTCATTCAAGGAGTGCTCGCTCATGGCGTGACCGCTGCTTTCTGTGGGGTGACGGTGACGGAGTTGAACGCTCCGTCGATCTCGAGGGTCAGGGTGGGGCCGGTGGCCTGGGGGTTGAGCCGGTTGCTGCTGCCGGGTTGCGCCGTGTCCACGGAGGACAGCCGCACGACGCTGAAGGCGCCCTCGGCGTTGACGATGACCGGGATGTTGCCGGGAACCATGATCTCCATGTTGCTGAACGCGTTGTCCACGTTCACGGTGGTGTCCGTCGTGATCGTGGAGTATCCGGTCAGATCCAGGCTGCCGTTGTGGAAGGCGATGTCGTAGTTGTTTCCGCTGTGCTCCGTGATGCCGGAAGTCGTGAACCAGGACGGGTGGTGGTTGGCGGTCACCGATGCGCCGCCGACCACCAGCGTCAGGATCAGCACCGGGATGCCGAGCCCGACCAGCACGCCACCGGTGCGTCGCGAAGCGGCTGCGCCGACGACGCCGATGCCGATCACCAACAGCGCCGCGGCCAGGGCCACCGCGGCGGTGGAACGGCCCAGGTCGATGTAGCCGAGGTTTTCCATGCCGAGGACCAGCCCTCCGACCACCGCGGCGATGCCCAGCACGATCGCCCCCTGGTGTCCGGGCAACGGAAGCGGGCGCGGGGTCTTGGGCCCGCGGGGCTCCGGCGGAGCCGGGACGTAGGGGGCGGGGCCGGTGTGGCCCGACCCGGTGTCCGCGCGTACCGACCCGGAAGCAGGTCCGGGGGTGTTGAAGGAGACTGTCGGAGGATTGTTCTCCATGGTTGCCCTGCTTTCGGGTGTTGGATGGGTGGCGCCGGAGAACGGCGCTTCGGGACCCGGAACGGAGGGTTCAGGTTGCGGGCCGAAGGGCACCTGCCCGCCGGGGCCGGGCGTCCCGGATGAAGGCTGCGGGCCAAAGGGCCCGGGTGACCCTGCCTGGCGGGAAGCGGGGGCCTCGGGGCGGCGGGAGAAAACCAGCCAGAGCACCAGTCCCACGACGACGGCGGGGACGATCCATCCGCCCCACCAGCCGCCCCAGTTCCAGGAGTCCAAGGCCAGGGGCCGTCCGATGCTGCCGACGACGAAGAACAGCACGGCACCGGTCATCCCGCTTGACCAGCGGCCGCGGGCAGCTTCCTGCAGGTGGATCCGCCCGTCGTGTCCGGGCAGCAGGGCCCAGGCCAGGCCGTAGGCGGCAAGGCCGACCCCGCCGAACAGGCACAAGACCAGCAGGATGCCCCGGGCCAGGATCGGGTCGATGCCGAAGCGCTTGCCGACCCCGGCCGCCACGCCGCCGATCCAGGCATGTTCGCTGCGGTTGACCCCCAGGTCTCGGACCCAGCGGAAGAATCCATTCTCAACAGGTGTTTGGTTCATGTCTCCAATCCTGTCGCGTCGCGGGCGTCCCCGCCATGGGGGTCGGCCCTGATTGAACCCTGAACCTGGCCCGGGGTACCCCTGAACGGCACCGTGGCGGGGCCGAATCGTGCTTGGATGGAAGCATGACACAAGCACCGAGCCGTCCCGCGCTGGTCCGTGGGGAACCACGCATCCTGGCCGGGGTGTGCGCGGGGGTCGCGGCCCACCTTGGGCTGTCTCTGCGGGCCGTCCGCGTATTGATGGCCATCGCGGTGCTGGCCGGCGGGGCCGGGATCGTGCTCTACGGCTGGTTGTGGATATTCATGCCCTCCTCCGAGGACAAGGCCCGCGAGGAAGAGCTTCATGCCGGCCCGCGGCGTCCCACCCTGGCCGAATCGCTGAACCGGGTTGCCGAGGGACCGCGCAGCGCGCGGCAGGGTGCCCACCGCGAGATCCTGGCCGGTGCGGCGCTGCTGGCGTTGGCGGGCCTGGTGTCCGCGCAATTGATGGGCCTGGACCTCGACTGGGGCATCATCTGGCCGGTGGTGATCATCCTTGCCGGTGCGGTGACCGCCTGGACGCAGCTCGATGCCAGCGGGCGCGAGGGCTTGCTCCGCCGTGCGGGGGCCGACCGCCGCTCCGGTGTGGCCCGGTTGGCGGCAGGGGTGGCACTGGTGGTGCTGGGCCTGGTCTTCCTGCTTTCGGGAACGGTCTCCTGGGCGGCGCTGTTCTCCGGGTTGCTGGTGGGCACCGTGGTCCTGTGCGGCGTGGGCCTGGTGCTGCTGCCCTGGGCACTGCGCTTCTGGCGCGACTACACCACCGAACGGTCCTCGCGGGTGCGAGCCGACGAACGCGCCGAGATCGCCGCGCACCTGCACGACTCGGTGCTCCAGACCCTGGCCGTGATCCAGCGCCGGTCCACCGACCCCGCCCAGGTGATGCGGCTGGCCCGCGCCCAGGAACGCGAACTGCGCCAATGGCTCTACCGCGAGGCCCCGGCCGCCGAGGGCGACATCGGGCAGGCCATCCGCGGGGAGGCGGCCCGCATCGAGGACAGCCACGACGCGCACATCGACGTGGTCGTCGTGGGGGCCCGCAGCGGCCTGGCCGGGCACGACGCGCTGCTGCAGGCGGCCCGCGAGGCGATGGTCAACGCAGCCAAGCACGCCGGCGGAGAGGTCTCGGTGTACGTCGAGGCCCGCGACGACGGCGTGGACGTCTTCATCCGCGACCGCGGACCGGGCTTCGAGCTCTCGCAGGTGGCCGGGGACCGGCTGGGCGTGCGCGAATCAATCATCGGGCGGATGAACCGCAATGGCGGATCCGCCGACATCCGCAGTTCGGAAGGCGGCACCGAGGTGCACCTGTCCATGAAACACACCCAGGGAGAAGAACATGAGTGAGACCCTTCGCGTGGTCATCGTCGATGACCACGCCATTTTCAGGTCCGGGCTCAAGGCCGACCTCGACGCGCGCATCATGGTGGCCGGAGAGGCGGCAACCGTGGAGGAAGCGATTGCCGTGATCCACGCCGAGCGGCCCGACGTGGTGCTGCTTGACGTGCACCTGCCCGGGGGGCGCGGCGGCGGCGGTGCCGAGGTGCTGGCCGGCTGCGCCGAGCTGTTCGAGGCAACCCGTTTCCTGGCCCTGAGCGTCTCGGATGCCGCCGAGGACGTGGTCACGGTGATCCGTGCCGGGGCCCGCGGCTACGTCACCAAGTCCATCTCCGGGGCGCAGATCTCCGATGCCGTGGCACGGGTGGCGGGCGGAGACGCGGTGTTTTCCCCGCGCCTGGCCGGATTCGTGCTCGATGCCTTCGGCACGCAGGCGGCGATCAGCGCCGACGAGGACCTGGATCTGCTCAGCGCCCGCGAGCTGGAGGTCATGCGCCTGATCGCGCGCGGCTACAGCTACAAGGAGGTCGCCAAGGACCTGTTCATCTCGGTCAAGACCGTCGAGACCCACGTCTCGAGCGTGCTGCGCAAGCTGCAGCTTTCCAACCGGCACGAACTCACCCGCTGGGCCGTGGACCGCCGGATCCTCTGAGCCTGGAGGCCGGCGAATGGTCGCACTCCTGCCATTGAGTCGCCAGGCAGGACATGGGCTACGAGGCGTCCTGCCTGGCGACACTGCGCCGACGGGCCCGTGGCAAGTCATCGGGGGAAACCACGGGACGAGCAAATCCTGATGCCTTTCCCGATGCCGACGCCAGGCTTTTGAAGTGTCGACCAAGGACTTGGCACCGGGCATCGCGGCATCCCGGGTTCGACGTGGAAGCCCTTCCCCAAGGTACTCCCATGGGGCGATCGCGGCCTTGTTCGCTGCTGGAGAGAATCCTCAGCGGACCTCGGCGCCCAAAGCGACGTCGAAGCCGGCGCCATTGCGCGCCAGCCCCATCAGCAGGAGGCCGGTCGACTCGAGGATCGAGGCCGCCTGCAGCCCAGCTGCACCGAGGGGTCGCAGTTCCAGGCTCTGCAGGAACGCCGTGACAACCGACTTCGCATCGGCGCTGTCGCCCGCGATGAACGCGTCCAGCGGCGTGCCCTTGGCCAGAACGTGGCCGAAGACCGTGTTCAGGGCCTTCACGACATCGGCGCTCCCAGGGGCGGCAGCCGCGATCTGCTGGGCGGCGGAACTTGTGCTCACCAGCCCGCTGGCGTCGTCATTGAACGGGTTGGAGATATCGACGAGGATTTTGCCGGCCAGCCCATCGCCGTGGTTCGCGTCCGCGTCAACCACACCGCTGTACGTCACGGCCATGATGACGATTTCACCCGCCGGCCTTGCGCCGAACGTGCCGACGGTGGCTCCGTTGGCGATCTGGTCGGCGAGTGCCTGCGCTTTGGCGGCCCATGAGCTCGATGGTGTGGCCGTGCTTCGCTGCCCGGGTACCGATGGCGGAGGCCATGTTGCCCGAACCGATGATGCTGATGGTGGTCATGACGATGATCCTCCATGGTGTGTGGTCCGGTACCTGGGTCAGGCACCTCTCGCGCTGCCTTTCATGACCGGGGAGGTCCCTCCTGCTATTCCGGAGGAGCGCCTCACCGTGGGAATCGGACCCCGCTCAAGCTGTGGTTCGAGGCTGCGTGGTTGGTGACGGTCTCCAAGCAAGGCCTTTCGGCCCAAACCCCGCCGCACTCCACTGGCCTGGGCAGCTATGGGATGCCCTGGACAATGCTGCAGGGGTTCCGCATGGCCGTGGACCCTTCGGCCCATGGGCGACCCACGGGGGCTGTCGAGGTCGACGGGACCTTCATTGGCGGTGGGTGTCCCGTGGCCAGGGGCCGTGGAGCGTCCGGCAAGGCCCTTGTCGTCGGCGCGGTTGAACGCGGGGGCCGGGGCAGGGGGCAGGGCCCGGCTCCAAATCATTCCCGACGCCTCGGCACCGAGCCTGACCGCCATGTGACGGCGAACGTGGCACCCGGGGCACACATCATTTCGGCCGGTTGGGCGCTTGCCGCCCGGCTTGCCGGACGGCGGGTCTCCAGCATGCAGCGCACGGCATCCGGGGAGCCTGCCCACGTGTTCCTACCCGGCAGAGGATACGAGGAAGGCCGGCGGCAGGATTCCGCAAGGGAATCCTGCCGCCGGCCTTCGTTGTGTCATGCAGGTTCGGTTACTTGGCCTCGCCAAGGAGGGTGGCCAGGCGGCCGACGCCCTCGGCCAGGTCCTCGTCGCCGAGCGCGTAGGACATGCGGATGTAGCCCGACGGGCCGAACGCCTCGCCCGGCACCACCGCCACCTCGACCTGTTCCAGGATCAGTGCGGCCAGTGCCGCCGACGTCGTGGGGACCGCGCCGCGGATCTCGCGGCCCAGCAGGGCGCGCACGTCGGAGTACGCGTAGAACGCGCCCTCCGGGACGGGGCAGTTGACGCCGTCGATGGCGTTGAGCGCCGAGACCATGGCCCTGCGGCGGCGGTCGAAGGCGGTGCGCATCTCGGCGACCGCATCCAGCGGGCCCGAGACGGCGGCCAGCGCGGCGACCTGCGAGATGTTCGAGACGTTGGAGGTCGAGTGCGACTGCAGGTTGGTGGCGGCCTTGATGACGTCAAGCGGCCCGGCCATCCATCCCACGCGCCAACCGGTCATGGCGTAGGTCTTGGCCACGCCGTTGAGCACGATGACCTTGTCGCCCAGTTCCGGGGCGGCCGTGGCGATCGAGGTGAACACCGCATCGTCGTAGGTCAGGTGCTCGTAGATTTCGTCGGTGATGACCCACAGGTCCTTGGAGGCGGCCCAGCGGCCGATTTCCGCGACCTGCTCCGGGGAATACACCGCGCCGGTCGGGTTCGACGGGGAGACGAAGAGCAGCACCTTGGTCCTGTCCGTGACCGCCGCGTCGAGCTGGTCGACGGTGACCTTGTAACCCTGCTCCGGGCCCGCGAACACCTCGACCGGGACACCGCCGGCCAGGCGGATGGACTCGGGGTAGGTGGTCCAGTAGGGGGTCGGCACGATGACCTCGTCGCCCGGATCCAGCAGCGTGGCAAACGCGTTGTACACGGCCTGCTTGCCGCCGTTGGTGACCATGACCTGCGAGGCGTCGAGCTGGTAGCCCGAGTCGCGCATGGTCTTCTGGGCGATGGCTGCACGCAGCTCGGGCAGGCCGGCGGCGGGGGAGTAGCGGTGGTACTTGGGGTTGCGTGCCGCGGCAACGGCCGCCTCGACGATGTAGTCGGGGGTGGCGAAGTCAGGTTCACCGGCGCCGAAGCCGATGACGGGTCGGCCCGCCGCCTTCAGGGCCTTGGCCTTGGCGTCTACGGCAAGCGTGGCTGATTCTGCGATGGACCCGATACGTCGGGAAATGCGTGGCATGTCGTCGCTTCCTGGAAAGGGAGGTGTGGGTTTGCGTATGGAACAAGCTTAGTGGTCGCGGCGGTGGCGGCACTATTATTTGTTGACGCGCCGTCGTAGTGTGAAGCCGTATTTCCCGCCGGACCGAGGCAAGCGCCGGCCGGGCACATGGTGGCACCGTGAATGCTGCCAAGACAGGTCCCGGAAGGGTTCGGGACCTAGTGGCCCGGCTCGCGGCCGTAGCGATTCCGATGCAGCTGTGCGGACTGCTCCGCGTCGCTGTCCGTCTCCAGCTGGCTGTGGCGCACCTGGTGCCACTGGTAGTAGGCGGCAGCACCGAGGAACAGCGGAGGGGTGAGGGTGAAGGGCAGGAACAGCACCCCGGAAAATTCGATCATTCCGAATTGGGCCCCTCCCGCCAGCACCAGGAGACTGGTGCCCACCCACATCAGCAGGCTACGGCCCAGACGCATCGCCCAGAGCACCAGGCCGATGCCGAGATACCAGGACAGCGGAAGCGCCGAGCCCATGGTCAGGACCCCGACCCCGATGGCCAGCAGCAATTGCAGGAGGAGGCTCCCGGAAAGCCCCTTTTGGCCGCGCAGGCAGATCCAGACGCCAATGGCGATGAACATCGGTACAACGGCGAGCAGCATCTGCGGCAGCATTCCGGCTGCCGGCGAGTACCGCGAGGTTGCGCGCAGGATGGAATCAAGCACCGAACCGCCGGCAAAAACCAACAAGACCAAGGCGGTGGCGGAACCGGGGCGCGGGCGCCCGGCTGTAATGGGGAACATGCAACCAACCTAGCAGGACGTTTCCGGGGCAAATGTCGGCTGGAAAACGCCTACGGGGCCCCCGGTTCGACAATCGGCACATTCTTTGCGTAGACTTGATCCTCGGTGTTGGAAAACATCTGGATCACCAAGTCCGAGAAGGATTTGAGGGTCCGCGGGCTTGATGCTCGAAGGGTAGTGGCGCAATTGGTAGCGCAGCGGTCTCCAAAACCGCAGGTTGCAGGTTCGAGTCCTGTCTGCCCTGCGCAGTGGCAATCATCTACGGTTGCTCGGCGAATATTCACGTCACGGTGTGTTGTGGTCGATACGGCTGCGGCACACCGTGATTGTTTCAAGTGGGATAATCTGAAACGAGGAATCGGTGACCGAAACGACTGCGAGCAATTCGCATGGCGCTGGGCACAACAAGAAACCGTCGAAAGCCGGCTTCTTCGCAGGCATTGCCCTCTTCTTCCGCCAGATGATTTCCGAGCTGAAGAAAGTCGTCACGCCAACCCGCAGTGAGCTGGTCAACTACACCTTGGTTGTCATCGGCTTTGTGGTGTTGATGATGTTGATCATCTCCGGTCTGGACTTCGTGTTCGGCAACGGATCGATTCTGATCTTCACCAATTCGCCCGAACAGTAACCCGGGACCAATCGCCCCACATTTCTGGTGAACCAGTAACAGAAAGCAGGAACCGCAGTGTCCGAGCAGGAACTCGAACCGCAGGCCACCGAAGAACTCGAAGGCCAGGCAGTTGAGGTCGATACCGATGAGGTGTCGGCCGATTCCGTCGTTTCCGAGGACGCCGAGCAGGCTCCCGAGGTTTCCGAGGACGCCGTGCAGGCCTCCGAGGATGCCGAGCAGGATGAAGCAGCCGAGGAAACCCCGGCCGTGGATCCCATTGAAGAATTCCGCACCAAGCTTCGCCGCCAGCCCGGCGACTGGTACGTCATCCACTCGTACGCAGGTTACGAAAACCGCGTCAAGGTGAACCTCGAGACCCGTATCCAGACCCTGGGCATGGAGGAATTCATTTATGAAATCCAGGTCCCGATGGAAGAAGTCGTCGAGATCAAGAACACCACGCGCAAGATCGTGCGTCGTGTTCGCATTCCCGGCTACGTGCTGGTCCGCATGGAACTGACCGACGCCTCGTGGGGTGCGGTTCGCCACACTCCGGGTGTCACCGGCTTCGTCGGAAACGCCCACGATCCTGTCCCGCTGCGTCTTGAGGAAGTCTTCTCGATGCTCGAGCACACCATCGTGACCGAGGAAGCCGGCGAGCACTCGAAGGCCGGCCGCGCCCCGATCACCGAGGTCCACGTCGACTTCGAGGTCGGCGAATCGGTCATCGTCAACGACGGCCCGTTCGAGACATTGCCCGCAACGATCAGCGAGATCAAGCTGGAATCCTCGACCATGGTCGTCCTGGTCTCGATCTTCGAACGCGAGACCCCGGTGACCCTGTCGTTCAGCCAGGTCACCAAGATCCAGTAACATTAGAGACTTCGTGCCTTCCCGGTTTGCTTTACCGGGAAATCGGCACGACTCGGCCGCCGCGCCACGGCGGTCAACCCCCCGAGGCACGCTCCTGTGCAGCGGGGCAACGCAAAAGAAGAAGGACCCGACATGGCCCCCAAGAAAAAGGTCACCGGACTCATCAAGCTGCAGATCCAGGCAGGCGCCGCCAACCCGGCACCTCCGATCGGCCCGGCGCTTGGTCAGCACGGCGTCAACATCATGGAATTCTGCAAGGCGTACAACGCCGCCACCGAGTCGCAGCGCGGCAACGTGGTTCCGGTTGAAATCACTGTCTACGAAGACCGTTCCTTCACCTTCATCACCAAGACCCCGCCGGCCGCCGAGCTCATCAAGAAGGCCGCAGGCGTTGCCAAGGGTTCAGCCACTCCGCACACCGTCAAGGTTGCCAAGCTGACCCAGGCACAGGTTGAAGAGATCGCCACCACCAAGATGGAAGATCTCAACGCCAACGACATCAAGGCTGCTGCCTTGATCATCGCCGGCACCGCCCGCTCGATGGGCATCACCGTAGAAGGCTAATCACGCCCTTTACACCGCGTACCTGGCCAGCCAGGAACGCAAACCCAAAACAACCAGACGATGCGGAACCCGCCGGAGCTAACCGGTGCACCACATCGCAAGTGGCAGGGTCGCGCGCGACCCAAACATGACCACGACTGCATAAGGAGAAAAAGCAGATGGCAAAGCGCAGTAAAGCATTCGTAGCCGCCGCGGCGAAGATCGAAGAAGACAAGTTCTACGCTCCGGTCGAGGCAATTGCCCTGGCCAAGGAGATCGCCTTCTCGAAGGCCGACGAGACCGTTGAAGTTGCTTTCCGCTTGGGCGTTGACCCTCGCAAGGCAGACCAGATGGTTCGCGGCACCGTGATTCTTCCCCACGGCACCGGCAAGACCGCCCGCGTCCTCGTGTTCGCGAACGGTGACAAGGCAGAGGCTGCAATTGCAGCCGGCGCCGACTTCGTTGGCTCGGACGACCTGATCGCCAAGATCGCCGGCGGCTGGACCGACTTCGACGCAGCAGTTGCAACCCCTGACCTCATGGGCAAGGTTGGCCGCTTGGGCAAGGTACTGGGTCCCCGTAACCTGATGCCGAACCCGAAGACCGGCACCGTCACCATGGACGTCGCCAAGGCTGTCAACGACATCAAGGGTGGCAAGATCGACTTCCGCGTCGACAAGCACTCGAACCTGCACTTCATCATCGGCAAGGTTTCCTTCGATGCGCAGAAGCTTGCAGAAAACTACGCAGCAGCCCTGGACGAGGTGCTTCGTCTGAAGCCTTCCTCTTCCAAGGGTCGTTACATCACCAAGGCCACCGTGACCACCACGTTCGGCCCGGGCATTGCGGTTGACTCCAACGTCACCCGTGTTCTGCCTGACGCTTCCTAAGTACGCGTCCACGTCGCGGACCCGGTATCAGCCCCTCACGGGTGCTGGTACCGGGTCCGCCCGTTTAACGAGCATGTCGTTGTCTGCCGGACACCGGGAGCCTGCATGGACACCGGACGGCCCCGGATCAACAAGCCTGTGCAACGTCCGCGCACGAAGGCCGGATTGGTGACCAGCAACGTGGACCAACGCCGCAGAACGTCCCCAGCCGCTCCTGGGTGCGGCCCAGGCACTCGGCTCCGTGAGCCCGGCCGGCGGAAACCCGGGACCATGCCGGGGGAGTGCCAGCGACAACGAGTTCGAATCCTTGCCCTGGCGGCTGGCCGCCGAGTCACGGGAAGGCCGGCCATGCCCGGGTCGTTGCTGCGCAAAACCATGTCGGCCGCGGGCGATTGCCGATGTGTCTACGCCCGGCAAACCCCGGCACTCCACGGTTTTTCGGCCGGCCGCCCTCGGAATTGCCTTTCGCCTGATCAGCGGGACATCAGGAAAAAATATCGGTCCAGTGAGTTGTTGGTTGCCACATTCCTGATAAGGTTAAGTGGTCGCGATCTGATTGCGACCGGTGACTATGTCACCACGCGCTCCACGGCGGAGACCCCAAGCCCCGCCCCGAGCGTGATACCGCAGCAATGCGTTCCCCCAAGTTGCATTGCTGCACAGACGGGCCCCTCCCTTCCGCTATCCCCCAAGTTGCGGAACCTGAGGGGCCTGTCGCTTTTCCCTCCAAACCGCATCCGGGCACCGTCCCGGCGCTGTTGCAAAGAACACCCTGCACTCGATTTGGAACCGGCGGCGTTCCGCTGTTAGGCTTGGAACTACCGAAGACCGTCGGTCGAGGATTGCTGTTTACGCGGCAAGACTCCGAAAGTCCCACAAAGGACGACCTGCGCAGGTGAACGAAGTGAATTTTCCGCAATACTGTTGCGTTCTTTCCGCCCCGTGCATCTGCATGGGGCGTTTTTTATGTCAGTACTCCTGACCGGGCCAGATTGACAGGTTTCAGATCTATACCCCGGAAGGAGTGTTATGGCAACGCCGACTAAGGTTTCCGCAGTTGAGGAAATCACCGCCGACTTCAAGGAGTCGACCGCCGCTGTCCTGACCGAATACCGTGGGCTTACTGTTGCGCAGCTCAAGCAGCTTCGCCGCTCACTTGGTCAGGAGACCAAGTACGCGGTAGTGAAGAACACCTTGACTGGTATCGCAGCAAAGGAAGCCGGCATCGAAGCATTCGAAGGCCAGCTTGCTGGCCCGACTGCAATCGCCTTCATCAAGGGTGATGCAATCGCTGCCGCTAAGAGCCTCACGGATTTTGCGAAGGACAACAAGCAGCTCATCATCAAGACCGGTTTCTTCGAGGGCAAGGCCCTTGACGCAGCCGGAGTTGCCGCACTGGCAGCCCTTGAATCGCGTGAGTTCCAGCTGGCACGTGTTGCCGGTGTGCTGCAGGCTCCGGCTTCCGCCGCAGTCCGCACCATCGAAGCACTGCGTGCAAAGCTCGAAGAAGCAAACGGTGGCGCTGCTGAAGCACCTGCCGAGGCCGAGGCACCTGCTGCCGAAGCCGCCACCGAAGAAGCCTAAGCTTTCTTCAACCCCTCACTCAAGTAACTTGCGGCACATAAGTGCCGCCGACGGAAAGGCTGCCCACCATGGCTAAGCTGTCCACCGAAGAGCTTTTGGAAGCCTTCAAGGAAATGACCATCATCGAGCTCTCCGAGTTCGTAAAGACCTTCGAGGAGACCTTCGAGGTCTCCGCAGCTGCTGTTGCAGTTGCCGGCCCGGCCGCTGGTGCCGCTGAAGCCGAAGAGCAGACCGAATTCGACGTTATCCTCGAATCGGCCGGCGAAAAGAAGATCGCAGTCATCAAGGAAGTTCGTGCCCTGACTTCGTTGGGTCTGAAGGAAGCCAAGGACATGGTTGACGCCGCTCCGAAGGCCATCCTCGAAGCTGCCACCAAGGAAGCTGCAGAGAAGGCAAAGGAGGCCCTGGAGGCCGCCGGCGCAACGGTTACTGTCAAGTAACTCTTTGCTTCATTGCCTCTGGCCCGCAAAACCTCTTGGTTTTGCGGGCCAGAGGTCTTTAACCCCTCGAACTTCCGGCGAATAAGCTCATGACTTGCTGTGACATGCGTCTCTTGTTGAACTTTGGGGTACTGCAACTAATGTTCTTTGATACCGTAGATAACGGATCTATAACGAACTAAGTCAAGGGCAGGGGGAAGCAGCCATGTCGTTCAACGCCACGGCAACCATCACCGCCCCGGCCGCCGCAACCCAGACCAAGCCTGCCCATAGAGCTGAAACCCCTCCGAAGCGGGCCCCACGCCTTGCACTGCTCGACGGACTGCGATTCGCCGCAGCCGTGCTGGTGGTGCTCTTTCACTACACCGCGTGGCACCACGGTTTCTGGGGAACCGATGAAGCCAGGGACGCGTGGCCGCTACTCTCCAAGGTCACCGCATACGGCAACATGGGTGTGCAGCTGTTCTTCATCATCAGCGGATTCGTCATCCTGCTCTCCGCCTACGGAAAAGGTGCCGGACGCTTCGTCGGTTCGCGGATCGGCCGGCTGTATCCCGCCTACTGGTTCGCCGTGTTGGCCACTGGAACACTGGTGATTTACGTGTGGCCCCAGATGGGTGCAGGACTGGGCATCAAGGAGCTGCTGGCCAACCTCACGATGTTCCACCCGGCCATGGGCCTGCGACACGTCGACGGGGTCTACTGGACCTTGTGGGTCGAAATGCGGTTCTACCTGCTTATTCTTGCGATGATCATGCTGCGGCTGCTGACCATTCGGACAATGACCATCTTGGCGGCCATATGGCCCGTGACTGGCCTGGCACTGCACATCGCGAACCGCGAGACCGCGGCACAGTTCCTGATGAGTGAATATGCGCCGCTCTTTTGCGGCGGCATCATGCTCTTCCTCATCTACCGCTTTGGGCACAGCCCGGTGCGCTGGTCCCTGCTGGCGCTCAATGTCATCCTCGCCGCGTTCTTCACGGGCGTGAAGGGCCCCGCCGAGGCCCTGGAACTGGTCGGCTATGTCATCCCCGCCTGGCACTATTGGCTGATCATTGCCGGGCTTTTTGCCGCAGTGATCCTGCTGTCGCTCACGCCCCTGCGCAACGTGCAATGGAAATTCCTGGCCACGTTGGGTGCGCTGACCTATCCGGTCTACCTCTTGCACCAGGTATGGGGTTGGTGGCTGATCGAGCACCTCAACCCGGTGCTGGGTCAATACCTGACGCTGTTCCTGGTCCTTGGCATAGTGTTCGGTTCCGCATACCTGGTCCAGAGATTCATTGAACGCCCGCTGGCCAAACCACTGGCCGCCGCGACCACCAGGTCCCTGGACTACCTGGGTAGCCGGCTCGGGCTCACGAAGAAGGTCGAGGCTGCGGCTCGGGATCGCTGATGTCGGCCACCGTGGCATCAAGTGCCGCGACCAGGTCCGCCGAATCCACGAACGCCGAGTGCCCATGGGCGCCGGCACCGATGCAGATGCGTCCCTGTTCGATGCCGAAATCCGCGTAGACAGGCCACGGCGTGCGAGAACCCAGCGGGGTGATGGTGCCGCGCTCGTATCCCGTGGCAGCGAAGGCCACTTCGGAGTGCGGCAGGGACAACTTGTTCACGCCAAGCAAGGAACGCAGCTTGGGCCAGGAAATCACCCTGTCGCCCGGAATCAGGGCAAAGAAGAACGACCCGTCCTTGTGCTTGACCACCAGCGACTTGATGATCTCGCGCGGCTGGATTCCCAGGAGGCCGGCTGCCTCGGCCAGGCTGCCGGCCGGTGGGCGGGAAACGACTTCGACATCGAGTCCACGTGCCGATGCGTCATGCATCATCCGTTCCACACCTGCCGGCAGCTGATCCGACATCTTGCCTAGGCCTCTCGGCTCAGCAGCAGGGCATCGCCCTGGCCGCCGCCGCCGCACAGGCTGACGGCGGTCTTGCCGGAGCCGCGGCGCTTGAGTTCCAGGGCCGCGGTCAGGGCCAAGCGGGCACCGGACGCACCGATCGGGTGGCCGAGCGCAATCGCACCGCCGTGGATGTTGGTCTTTGCCAGCGGGTAGTCCAGTTCCTTCAGCGACTGGCAGGCCACGGCACCGAAGGCCTCGTTGATCTCAATGAAATCAAGGTCCGAGGTTGTCCAGCCCTGGGTCTCCAGGGCGGCGGCAATCGAGTGCGACGGCTGGGAGTGCAACGAGTTGTCGGGGCCGGCGACCTGGCCGGCCGCCCCGATGGTCGCCAAGACCACCATGTTGTGGGAATCGGCGTATGCGCGCGAAGTGACGATGACCGCTGCGGCCCCGTCCGACAAGGGAGAGGAGTTGCCGGCGGTAATGCTGCCGTCCTGGGCGAAGGCCGGGCGCAACCCGGCCAAGGTTTCGACGGTCGTGCTCGACCGGATGCCCTCATCGGTGTCGACGACCAAGGCATCGCCCTTGCGCTGCGGGATGCTGAGCGGGACGATCTCCTCGGCAAAGACGCCCGATTCGACGGCCGCTGCGGCCCGCTGGTGCGATGCCGCGGCAACTTCGTCCTGTTGGGTCCGTGTCAGGCCCAGCGCGGTGTTCTTGGTTTCGGTGCTTACCCCCATGGAGTTCCCGTCGAAGGCGTCGGTTAGCCCGTCGTTGGCGACCGAGTCGATTGCGGTGATGTTCCCGTAGGTCCAGCCCTGGCGCGAACCGGGCAGCAGGTGCGGGGCCTGCGACATGGATTCCTGGCCGCCGGCGACCACGACATCCGCGTCGCCCACGCGAATCAGCCGCGCCGCATCGGTGACGGCTGCAAGTCCGGACAGGCAGACCTTGTTCAGCGTGGTGGCATTGACGTCCCAGCCGATCCCGGCCGCGATCGAGCTCTGGCGGGCCGGGTTCTGGCCGCAACCGGCCTGGACCACATGCCCCATGATGACAGCCTGCACGTCTCCGACCGCGACACCCGAGCGTTCCAATGCCCCGCGGATGGCGGCGGCACCTAGGTCAACGGCACTGAGGGTGGAGAGCTGGCCATTGAGGCGGCCGAAGGGGGTGCGCGCTCCGGCGACTATGACTGCATCTCGTGGTGAGGACATGACGGTGGATCTCGCTTTCGGGGGTTGCGGTGAAACAACTGCTACCTCTAGGCTAGCGCGCTGTGGTTTGGGCCACAGGGCTTCGTGCCAACAGTGATGGAAATCTCATCGAAATCGGCCGCTGGGGTGCCGGGTTGCAAGCAGGCCGATGGACATGGTAGGTCGCATGGTGTAGCGTGGAGATTTGCGTCTTCTCTTTTCATCTCCGGCCTTCATATAGCGGTGGGCCTGCTCAGCGGTGCTGTAAACAGTGAAACTGTTCACAGAGAGACGACGCCGGAAACCTGACGGTCTGTGGAAGGATCCATCTTGGTCGCCTCGAGCACCTCTAACAACCAAACCGCTAGTTCGGCCCGCAGCGCGGAATATGCTGGCCGACTTTCTTTTGCAAAGATTCACGAACCACTTGACGTCCCGAACCTCTTGGCACTTCAGACCGAGAGCTTCGACTGGCTCATCGGCAACGAGCGCTGGAAGAACCGTCTGGCATACGCCCAGACCATTGGTGACACCAGTGTAGCCAACGTCTCCGGCCTGGCCGAGATCTTCGAAGAGATCTCCCCGATTGAAGACTTCCAGGAGACCATGTCCCTGAGCTTCTCGGAGCCGGAGTTCGCTGATCCCAAGTACACGATGGCCGAGTGCAAGGACCGCGACGCAACATACGCGGCTCCGCTGTACGTCAAGGCCGAGTTCATGAACAACAACACGGGCGAAATCAAGCAGCAGACCGTGTTCATGGGCGACTTCCCGCTGATGACCGACAAGGGCACCTTCATCATCAACGGCACCGAGCGTGTCGTGGTGTCCCAGCTCGTGCGTTCCCCGGGAGCCTACTTCGAGCGCACCCCCGACAAGACCAGTGACAAGGACATCTTCACCGCGAAGATCATCCCGTCGCGTGGTGCTTGGTTCGAGCTCGAAATCGACAAGCGCGACCAGGTCGGCGTACGCCTCGACCGCAAGCGCAAGCAGTCGGTCACCGTCCTGCTCAAGGCGCTTGGCTGGACCGAAGGTCGCATCCTCGAGGAATTCGGTCAGTACGACTCGATCCGCGCCACCCTGGAGAAGGACACCACCGATACCCAGGAAGAAGCACTCCTGGATATCTACCGCAAGCTTCGCCCGGGCGAGCCGCCGACGGTCGATGCCGCACAGGCGTTGCTGAAGAACCTCTACTTCGAGGCGAAGCGCTACGACCTGGCCAAGGTTGGTCGTTACAAGATCAACCGCAAGCTCGGTGTCGACACCCCGCTGAACTCCCCGGACGCATCGGTACTGAACATCGACGACATCGTCGCAATGATCAAGTTCCTGGTTGCCCTGCACGCAGGCGAGAAGACCACCCCGGGCATCCGCGATGGCAAGCCTGTCGACCTCACCGTCAGCATCGATGACATCGACCACTTCGGCAACCGTCGCATCCGCGCCGTGGGCGAATTGATCGAGAACCAGGTCCGCACGGGTCTTTCCCGCATGGAGCGTGTTGTGCGCGAGCGCATGACCACCCAGGACGTCGAAGCAATCACCCCGCAGACGCTGATCAACATCCGCCCGGTTGTTGCAGCCATCAAGGAGTTCTTCGGAACCTCCCAGCTCTCGCAGTTCATGGACCAGAACAACCCGCTGGCCGGTTTGACGCACAAGCGTCGTCTTTCCGCGCTGGGCCCGGGTGGCCTGTCCCGTGACCGTGCAGGCATGGAAGTTCGAGACGTTCACCCGTCCCACTACGGACGCATGTGCCCGATTGAAACCCCTGAAGGCCCGAACATCGGCCTGATTGGTTCGTTGGCAACCTACGGCCGCATCAACGCCTTCGGCTTCATCGAAACCCCGTACCGCCAGGTCGTCAACGGCCAGGTCACCGGCCAGATCGATTACCTGACCGCGGACGACGAGCTGGACCACTTCATCGCACAGGCCAACGCGCCGCTGAGCGAGGACGGCCACTTCATCGAAGACGGCGTCCTGGTCCGTGAAAAGGGCGGTGGCGGCGAGCCTGTCATCGTCGAGCCGTCCGAGATCGCATACATGGACGTTTCCCCGCGCCAGATGGTGTCCGTGGCAACCGCCCTGATTCCGTTCCTCGAGCACGACGATGCCAACCGCGCACTCATGGGTGCCAACATGCAGCGCCAGGCTGTGCCGCTGCTGGCTTCCGAGTCCCCGCTCGTGGGCACCGGCATGGAGAAGTTCGCAGCAGTGGATGCCGGCGACTCCGTCGTTGCCTCCACCGGCGGCGTGGTCTCCGAGGTCTCGGCCGACCTGGTCACCGTCATGAACGACGACGGCACCGAGACGGCCTACCCGATCATGAAGTTTGCACGCTCCAACCAGGGCAATGCATACAACCAGCGCGTGATGGTTTCCGAGGGCGACCGGGTTGACTACAACTCGATCATCGCCGACGGCCCGTCCACCGACAAGGGCGAGCTTGCCCTGGGCAAGAACCTCCTCGTGGCGTTCATGTCCTGGGAAGGCCACAACTTCGAGGATGCAATCATCCTCTCCCAGCGCATGGTCTCCGACGATGTGCTGACCTCGATCCACATCGAGGAGCACGAAGTCGATGCCCGCGACACCAAGCTCGGTGCCGAGGAAATCACCCGCGACATCCCGAACGTCTCCGAGGAGATCCTGGCGCAGCTCGACGAGCGCGGCATCATCCACATCGGTGCAGAGGTTGAAGCAGGCGACATCCTCGTTGGCCGTGTCACGCCCAAGGGCGAGACCGAGCTGACCCCGGAAGAGCGCCTGCTGCGCGCCATCTTCGGTGAGAAGTCCCGCGAAGTGCGCGACACCTCCTTGAAGGTGCCGCACGGCGAGTCCGGTGTTGTCATCGGTGTTCGCATCTTCGATCGCGACAACGACGACGACCTGCCCCCGGGCGTCAACCAGCTGGTCCGCGTTTACGTGGCCCAGAAGCGCAAGATCACCAACGGCGACAAGCTCGCCGGCCGCCACGGCAACAAGGGCGTCATCTCCAAGATCCTGCCGATCGAGGACATGCCGTTCCTGGAAGACGGAACCGCCGTCGACATCGTCCTGAACCCGCTGGGTGTTCCGGGCCGAATGAACGTCGGACAGGTCCTGGAAATCCACCTGGCCTGGGCCGCGAAGCAGGGCTGGAAGATCGAGGGCGAGCCGGAGTGGGTCAAGAACCTGCCGGCCCTCCCGCGTGAAATGGGATCCACCAAGGTTTCCAGCCCCGTCTTCGACGGTGCGTCGGAGGACGAAATCCGCGGGCTGCTCGACCACACTGCGGTGACCCGCGACGGCGTGCGCCTGATCGGCAACTCCGGCAAGACCCGTCTGTTTGACGGCCGCTCCGGCGAGCCGTTCCCGGATCCGGTCTCCGTGGGCTACATGTACATCCTGAAGCTCCACCACCTGGTGGACGACAAGATCCACGCCCGCTCCACCGGCCCGTACTCCATGATCACCCAGCAGCCGCTGGGTGGTAAGGCACAGTTCGGTGGCCAGCGCTTTGGTGAGATGGAAGTGTGGGCCCTGGAGGCCTACGGTGCCGCATACACCTTGCAGGAACTGCTCACGATCAAGTCCGATGACATCCACGGTCGCGTGAAGGTCTACGAGGCGATCGTCAAGGGCGAGAACATCCCGGAGCCCGGCGTTCCGGAATCGTTCAAGGTCCTGATCAAGGAAATGCAGTCGTTGTGCTTGAACGTCGAGGTCCTTGGAACCGACGGCCAAACCATCGAAATGCGAGACTCGGATG
Organism: Arthrobacter sp. AQ5-05; assembly: GCF_003287975.1. Classification (GTDB taxonomy): domain Bacteria; phylum Actinomycetota; class Actinomycetes; order Actinomycetales; family Micrococcaceae; genus Paeniglutamicibacter. The sequence goes on along the minus strand of NZ_QMKQ01000006.1, from coordinate 71,957 downwards.
AAGAAGTCTTCCGGGCCGCGGAAGAACTCGGCATCGACCTTTCCCGGTCGGAACCGAACTCCGTCGAAGAAGTTTAGTTCGCGCCAAGTGGGCCTTTGTTCCCGGGTACGGCGGTGGGGCACGCAGCAATGCGTCCCCCCGCTCTCCCGGGAACAGCGGACCAGCTTGCAAGGACTGAAACTCTTTCAGACCCACGGTGAGCGCCCAACCAACAAGTTGGGCGAACACCTCACCACATTAGACTTCAGAGAACTTAGAAGAGAGATAAGGACCATATGTCCAGCGAATCCTCATTCGGCCTCATGCGCATCGGCCTGGCAACTGCGGAAGAGATCCGCGGGTGGAGCTACGGCGAGGTAAAGAAGCCCGAAACCATCAACTACCGCACCCTCAAGCCGGAAAAGGACGGTCTTTTCTGCGAAAAGATCTTCGGTCCCACCCGTGACTGGGAGTGCAACTGCGGCAAGTACAAGCGCGTGCGTTTCAAGGGCATCATTTGCGAACGCTGTGGCGTCGAAGTCACCCGCGCCAAGGTCCGCCGCGAACGCATGGGCCACATCGAGCTCGCCGCTCCGGTGACCCACATCTGGTACTTCAAGGGCGTTCCCTCGCGCTTGGGCTACCTGCTTGACCTGGCCCCGAAGGATCTTGAGAAGATCATCTACTTCGCGGCCTACATGGTCACCGCCGTTGATGAAGAGCGCCGCCACGCCGAGCTGCCAAACCTCCAGGCCCAGCATGACCTGGAACGCAAGCAGCTGGTTGACACCCGCGACTCCGACATCGCCTCCATCGCCCGCGAACTCGAGAACCAGCTTGCTGCCCTCGAAGCCGACGGCGCCAAGGCAGCGGAAAAGAAGAAGACCCGCGACCTTGCGGACAAGACCATGGCCCAGGTGCGCAAGCGCGCCGACGCCGATATCGAACGTCTTGACCAGGTCTGGGATCGTTTCAAGAACCTGAAGGTCGCTGACCTCGAGGGTGACGAAGGCCTGTTCCGTTCGCTGCGCGAACGCTACGGACTGTACTTCGAAGGCTCCATGGGTGCCGAAGCCATCAAGAAGCGCCTCGAGTCCTTCGACATGGAAGCGGAAGCCGAGATCCTTCGGGAAATCATCGAGACCGGCAAGGGCCAGCGCAAGACCCGTGCCCTGAAGCGCCTCAAGGTCGTCAACGCGTTCCTGACCACCACCAACTCCCCGTTGGGCATGGTCCTGGACGCCGTTCCGGTGATCCCGCCGGAGCTTCGCCCGATGGTGCAGCTGGACGGTGGCCGCTTTGCGACCTCCGACCTCAACGACCTGTACCGCCGCGTGATCAACCGCAACAACCGCCTCAAGCGCTTGTTGGACCTCGGTGCGCCGGAAATCATCGTGAACAACGAAAAGCGCATGCTGCAGGAAGCTGTGGACTCGCTCTTCGACAACGGCCGTCGTGGCCGTCCGGTGACCGGTCCGGGCAACCGTCCGCTGAAGTCCCTGAGCGACATGCTCAAGGGCAAGCAGGGACGATTCCGCCAGAACCTCCTCGGCAAGCGCGTCGACTACTCGGGCCGTTCGGTCATCGTGGTTGGCCCGCAGCTGAAGCTGCACCAGTGTGGTCTGCCCAAGCAGATGGCCCTGGAGCTCTTCAAGCCGTTCGTGATGAAGCGCCTGGTCGACCTCAACCACGCACAGAACATCAAGAGCGCCAAGCGCATGGTCGAGCGCTACCGTCCGCAGGTCTGGGACGTTCTCGAAGAGATCATCACCGAGCACCCGGTGCTGCTGAACCGTGCACCTACCCTGCACCGTTTGGGCATCCAGGCGTTCGAGCCGCAGCTGGTTGAAGGCAAGGCCCTTCAGCTCCACCCGCTGGTTTGTGCTGCGTTCAACGCCGACTTCGACGGTGACCAGATGGCAGTTCACCTGCCGCTGAGCCCCGAGGCCCAGGCCGAGGCACGCATCTTGATGCTGTCCTCGAACAACATCCTGAAGCCGTCCGATGGCCGCCCGGTTGCACTTCCTTCGCAGGATATGATCATCGGTCTGCACCACTTGACCACCAAGCGCCTGGACGAGAAGGGCGCCGGTCGTGCGTTCTCCTCGGCCGCCGAGGCGATCATGGCGATGGACCGCGGCGAGCTGCACCTGAACGCACCGGTCAAGATCCGCGTGTCGGGCTTCGTCCCGTCCGCTGACCAGCCGGCTCCGGAAGGTTGGGTCGAGGGCGCCGAGGCGCTCATCGACACCTCCCTCGGACAGGTTCTGTTCAACGAGACCCTGCCTGCGGATTACCCGTGGGTTGAGCGTGTCGCTGGCAAGGATGCCCTCTCGGACATCGTCAACGACCTGGCCGAGCGCTACCCGAAGGTTGTTACCGCGGCAACGCTGGACAACCTCAAGGATGCAGGCTTCAAGTGGGCCACCCGCTCGGGCATCACCGTTGCCATCTCCGACATCACCTCGAACATGGACAAGGCCACCATCCTTGCCCCGTACGAGGAGAAGGCACGTCGCGTCCAGTCGCAGTACGACAAGGGCCTGATTGCCGACTCGGAGCGCCGCCAGGACCTGATCGACATCTGGACCAAGGCGACCGACGAGGTTGCCGCGGCCATGCAGGCCGGCATGGAAGAGCTGAACACCATCAACCGCATGGTGACCTCCAAGGCTCGTGGTAACTGGCTGCAGCTGCGCCAGATTGCCGGTATCCGTGGCCTGGTGTCCAACCCCAAGGGTGAGATCATCCCGCGTCCGATCAAGTCTTCATACCGTGAAGGCCTGTCGGTTCTCGAGTACTTCATCGCGACCCACGGTGCCCGTAAGGGCCTGGCGGATACCGCGCTGAAGACCGCCAACTCGGGTTACCTGACCCGTCGTCTGGTGGACGTCTCGCAGGATGTCATCGTGCGTGAGCAGGACTGTGGCACCAGCCGCGGCCTGACCGTGCCGATTGCCTACACGGACGAGATCGGCACCGTGCGCATGCACGAAACCGTCGAGAACTCGGCCTACACCCGTACGTTGGCCACCGATGTGACCGACGCAGAGGGCAAGGTGCTGGCCGAGGGCGGCTCGGACGTGGGCGACGTGCTCATCGACGAACTGTTCAACGCCGGTGTCACCGAGATCAAGGTCCGCTCCGTGCTGACCTGTGAGTCGGCAGTCGGAACCTGTGCACTGTGCTACGGTCGCTCGCTTGCAAGCGGCAAGACCGTTGACATCGGTGAGGCTGTTGGCATTATTGCCGCCCAGTCCATTGGTGAGCCCGGCACGCAGCTGACCATGCGTACCTTCCACACCGGTGGCGCTGCTTCCGCGGAAGATATCACCCAGGGTCTGCCGCGTATCCAGGAGCTCTTCGAGGCACGTACCCCCAAGGGTGTTGCCCCGATCTCCGAGGTTGCCGGTCGCGTGACCATCGAGGATTCCGAGAAGCAGCTTCGCATCGTGATCACCCCGGACAACGGCGACGAAGAAATCGCCTACCCGGTGCTGCGCCGTGCACGTCTGTTGGTTATCGAGGGCGAGTCCGTCACCGTTGGCCAGCAGCTGGTTGCCGGTGCGATCGATCCGAAGCAGGTCCTGCGAGTTCTTGGCCCGCGTGAGGCACAGAAGTTCCTCGTACGCGAAGTCCAGGAGGTCTACCAGTCCCAGGGCGTGGGCATCCACGACAAGCACGTGGAAGTCATCGTTCGCCAGATGCTTCGCCGCATCACCGTCATCGAGTCGGGCGAAACCGACCTGCTGCCGGGCGAACTCGCGGACAAGGCACGCTTCCAGTCGGAGAACCGCAAGGCCGTCTCCGAGGGCAAGCGTCCCGCATCCGGTCGTGACGAGCTGATGGGTATCACCAAGGCTTCCTTGGCCACCGATTCCTGGCTCTCGGCCGCGTCCTTCCAGGAGACCACGCGTGTCCTGACCCAGGCCGCAATGGAAGGCAAGTCCGATCCATTGCTCGGCCTGAAGGAAAACGTCATCATCGGTAAGCTCATCCCGGCCGGTACCGGCCTGGACCGCTACACCCAGGTGAATGTGGAACCGACCGAGGCAGCGAAGGCTTCGCTGTTCACCGGGCAGTCCGCCTTCTCCACCGGCATGGACTACGAAGGTCTGGAGCCGGGCCTGAGCCCGGAGTTCCACGCCATCGCCATGGATGACTACGATCTCGGCAACGATTTCCGCTAAGGCGTAGTTCTTCTTTCCGGCTTCGCCGGGAGGAAGAACACGTAACGAGGCCGGCCCGCGCCGCACTTCCCACTCCTTGAAAGAGGAGGCGGGGGAGTGCGCCGCGGGCCGGCCTTTTTCATGCCCAAGGGTGTCGGTGCCGTATCGGCTGGAATCGCGCCCAGGCTCTGAGCGGCACGTGCGGTCGGCAGGTTTCCAGGTGGGGCACGACGGTCGCATGGCTGGAGGATGGTGCGGGAACGGTTGTAGTTGCACCCGGTTTCAGCCGGGCAATCCCCGGATGTTCCCGCTTGCGGGGCTGCCCGTGCGGGTCTTGGCGCGGAAGCGACGAGGGATCCCGGACATGGATGGGAAAAACAGCATGTTTATGCAACTAGGGGACAAGTAGGCTGGTGTGCATCAGGTGGACCGAGGCGCGGGGTTCGGTGTCGAGAGCTGCCGCACGGGAAAGGAACGGCTCTGCGTTTTCCGTTATGAAAGGCATGCAACGTGAGGATCGGAGGAGCCAGGCGGTTTGCCGGTTAGCCGATGGCCTTGGCGCTCGGGTGGAAGATCCAATTTCGGCGAAGCCGCTGTTCGGGATCAAGTGCCTTGTTCTGCAGGACGTAGCGGATCGAATTCACCACCACGATCTTGAAGTGTCCGGCATGGAAGGAATCGTGGCATACAGGACAACGAAGGGCGCTGTTGGCCAGGTTGGTTTCGCCGCCGAGATACCAGCGCTTGATGTGGTTGGCTTCGCAGCGATGCCCTGCGATGCTGCAGCCCGGGTTGATGCAGCCCCTGTCCCTCAGCATCATGGCCCGTCTTTGTGCGCGGTTGAAGAAGCGCTGGGTCCTGCCGAGATCCAGAGGTAGCGACTCCGTTCCCAGCACGGCCGGAATGATGTTGCTGGAACAGGCGAGTCTTCGCGCGTAGCCGGCTGAAACCAGATGGTTGTGGCTGGTGAGGCCCGGGTCGTTCAGCTTCCCGACCAGGGAATCCCACGAAATGATGACGATGATGTCCACATTGGGTCTCATGGGTAGATCCGGCGCGGCTTCCTGGTCACCGTCGGCCACGAAGCGCGCGGAATCGAACAGGAACTCGAGCAGGTTCCTTGCCTTCAGCCGTTCCCGGGCCGCCGTCGGAGTCTCGCCGGCTTGGAGCTGCATCCCGGGCATCTGGTCTTCGACGGTTTAGGGCAATCCAACGTCCGTAAACCAGGCTCGCTGCCACTGGTCTTCCGGCACATCGGGATCGGCTGCCCACGAGGGGATCGGCGGCGCAGCCGGGGGAAGCGAGCCGGGCGAAAGGCCCGGAAGCTCGGGTTGCCCAGCGGCATGTTCCCTTGCCTGTTGCCCGTTGCCGTCTCCAGCGGGGCATGCGGTGTCACGACCGAATGCGGACCGCGGATTGGACAGTTGGTCCGATAGCGTCTGGAGCATCCCATGTCCCCGGAGGTCAGCGCAGAGCTCCCAGATGAATCCGCGTGACTGCTTGTCCTTGTACCGCAGCCCGATGTGGGCTTCCATCTCCGCCTCGCTGTGTTCCAGCGCGCCGGCGTCGAGTTCCGCAAAAAGCGCCTGAGAAGCTGCGCGGTGCCGGAGTGGTTCCTCTCTGCCAATGATTCGGCGAGCTGCTGCTCTAAGGCCTCGGCCGTTGCCACAGGATCCTGCTGGGCATCGATGCCTGGTTGCAGGGCGAGCATTCGCCGGGCGGCGAGTGCGACCTGGTGGGGGTCGGCCGAACCGTCATTGAACACCCTGGCCAGCTGCCCAAGCTGCGGGCGGACAACGGCGCCGTTGAATCCTGCATGGGGGAGCAGCAGGTCGCGGACGATGATCCGGCGCTTGGCCTGGGCAAAGGAGAGGTGCAGCTGGTTCTTGACCAGATCGGTGGCGTCCTTGAACAGCATCTTGGTCCCGGGGGTGTTGCGCTGGTCGTCGGGCAGCGAGGTGGTTCCTCCGATGAATGCTTCCAAATCGCGGTGCACTTCGTGAAGCCGGGCGAGGGGTTCTTCCCGCAGGGTGTGGGCCTCGGTTTCCTCGAGTTTCCCCGCTGCAACGATCTGGGCGCGGCCGGCGGTCCGGGCCAGGTCCTCGGTCAGCAGTGCCAGGAACACGGCCCTGGCAGGTGATGAGGAGACGGCGTGTGCGACGTCGTCAAGGTGGATCTTCTGCATGGAGGTCAGGATGGCGAGCAGGCGCAACTTCTCGTCCACCGTGGCTGCGGATGGGTTTGCCTCCGGGCCTTCCGTGGACGAAGCCAGGATTTGCTGCAGAGCAGCCAATCCGGCGGTCGCGAGTGTTGCCGTCGTCGTCATGCCATCCACCATGAACCTTTGCCGGGACGAAATCCTGGGTCTGGGCGAATAAGTGGATAACTTTCGTTGGCTTGGCGGTGGCGCCGTGTCGGATGGGAAGTGAATGGGATTCCCGGGGGGCGGCCGAATGGAGGCGGAAATTAAGTGATGTGCGTGTCAGTGCAGGCACGCGGGGAAGGCCCGGTGGCGGGAGGCAATAGCGGAATCACGGTGGTTCCCGAGGCGACGGGGGAGCGTGGCCCGATTCGACGGGGATGAGGGGCCTCTCCGGAAGGGGCCCGGTGTCAGGGAGCGGGTGATCCGCGTGCTAAGCTTGTGCTAATTGTTTTTCATGTGTGGCAAATGGACACGGTCCGGGTTGCGGGTAGGTTGCGCAACAGATGCCACACTTTCGCACGCCTAGGGTCAAATCCGAAATCGCTGTGATGAAACGACTATAAACGCAGCGTCTCCAAGCAGTTTGATTGTGGGTGGCGCCGCAGAACAAAGAAACCGGAGGACACGAAAGTGCCTACTATTCAGCAGCTGATCCGCAAGGGTCGCTCGCCGAAGGTCACCAAGACCAAGGCCCCAGCCCTTAAGGGCAACCCAATGCGTCGTGGCGTATGCACCCGTGTGTACACCACCACCCCGAAGAAGCCGAACTCCGCACTTCGTAAGGTCGCACGTGTGCGTCTTGCCGGTGGCGTCGAAGTTACCGCTTACATTCCGGGTGTCGGCCACAACCTGCAGGAACACTCCATCGTGCTGGTGCGCGGCGGACGTGTGAAGGACCTCCCGGGTGTGCGCTACAAGATCGTACGTGGCGCTCTCGATACCCAGGGTGTCAAGAACCGTAAGCAGGCTCGTTCCCGCTACGGCGCCAAGAAGGAAGGTAAGTAATGCCTCGTAAGGGCCCCGCGCCACAGCGCCCCCTCGTCTCGGATCCGGTATACGGTTCCCCGCTTGTTACCCAGCTGATCAATAAGGTTTTGGTCGACGGTAAGAAGTCCACCGCAGAGCGTATCGTTTACGGTGCACTCGCAGGTGCCTTGGCCAAGAACGGTACCGACCCGGTTGTGACCCTGAAGAAGGCCATGGATAACATCCGCCCGGCCCTCGAGGTTCGCTCCCGCCGTGTTGGTGGCGCAACCTACCAGGTTCCCGTTGAGGTCAAGCCCGGACGCTCCACCGCGCTGGCTCTTCGCTGGCTCGTCGGCTACTCCAAGGCTCGCCGCGAGAAGACGATGATCGAGCGTCTCATGAACGAGATCCTCGACGCATCGAATGGTCTTGGTGCCGCTGTCAAGCGTCGCGAAGACACTCACAAGATGGCAGAGTCCAACAAGGCCTTCGCCCACTACCGCTGGTAAAAAGCGTTTTGTCCGGTTGGCGGGATTGGTCGCAGACCGGTTCCGCCAACGTCGCGGGCATATTCAACAAAGGGAGACATCGTGGCACAGGACGTGCTTACCGACCTTAACAAGGTCCGCAATATCGGCATCATGGCCCACATCGATGCCGGTAAGACCACTACTACGGAACGCATCCTGTTCTACACGGGTGTGAACCACAAGCTCGGCGAAACGCACGACGGTGCCTCGACGACCGACTGGATGGAACAGGAAAAGGAGCGCGGCATTACGATCACGTCTGCCGCCGTGACCTGCTTCTGGAACAACAACCAGATCAACATCATTGACACCCCGGGCCACGTTGACTTCACCGTTGAGGTAGAGCGCTCGCTGCGCGTCCTCGATGGCGCAGTTGCCGTGTTCGATGGCAAGGAAGGCGTGGAGCCGCAGTCCGAGACTGTTTGGCGCCAGGCCGACAAGTACAACGTGCCGCGTATCTGCTTCGTCAACAAGATGGACAAGCTGGGTGCTGACTTCTACTTCACCGTAGAGACCATCATCAAGCGCCTCGGTGCCAAGCCGCTGGTCATGCAGCTGCCGATCGGCTCCGAGTCCGAGTTCACCGGCGTTGTCGACCTGATGACCATGAAGGCTTTCGTCTGGGAGGGCGACTCCAAGGGTGACGTCACCATGGGTGCCGCCTACGAGACCCGCGAAATCCCGGCCGACCTGCTGGAAAAGGCCGAGGAATACCGCGCCAACCTGGTAGAGGCCGTCGCCGAGGGCTCTGACGAGCTCATGGAGAAGTTCCTCGAGGGCGAAGAGATCAGCATTCCTGAGCTCAAGGCCGGCATCCGCAAGATGGTCGTCAACTCGCAGCTCTACCCGGTCTTCTGTGGTTCCGCATTCAAGAACCGCGGTGTCCAGCCGATGCTCGATGCTGTCATCGACTACCTGCCGAATCCGATGGATGTTGGCGCGACGATCGGTCACGATCCGAAGAACGAAGAGATCGAGATCCGGCGCGAGCCGAATGAAACCGAGCCTTTCTCGGCACTTGCCTTCAAGATTGCAACCCACCCGTTCTTCGGCCAGTTGAACTTCATCCGCGTGTACTCCGGCAAGGCAACTCCGGGTACCCAGCTGCTGAACTCGACGAAGCAGAAGAAGGAACGCATCGGCAAGCTCTTCCAGATGCACGCCAACAAGGAAATGCCCGTAGACGAGGTCCACGCCGGCCACATCTACGCTGTGATCGGCCTCAAGGACACCACCACCGGTGATACCTTGTGCGATCCGGCACACCCGATCGTTCTTGAGTCGATGTCCTTCCCTGATCCCGTGATCTTCGTTGCCATTGAGCCGAAGACCAAGGGTGACCAGGAGAAGCTCTCGACGGCAATCCAGAAGCTTTCGGCTGAGGACCCGACGTTCACCGTCTCCCTCAACGAAGACACCGGCCAGACCGAAATTGGCGGCATGGGCGAGCTTCACCTGGACATCCTGGTGGACCGCATGCGTCGCGAATTCCGCGTTGAAGCCAACGTTGGCAAGCCGCAGGTTGCATACCGCGAAACCATCAAGAAGTCTGTGGAGAAGGTTGACTTCACCCACAAGAAGCAGACCGGTGGTTCGGGCCAGTTCGCAAAGGTCCAGGTCTCGTTCGAGCCCTTGGAAGTTGTTGACGGTGTCATCTACGAATTCAAGAACAGCGTTACCGGTGGCCGTATTCCTCGCGAATACATCCCGTCGATCGACGCTGGTATCCAGGACGCCATGCAGTTCGGCATCCTGGCCGGCTACCCGATGGTCGGCGTGAAGGCTATCCTCCTTGATGGTGCCTACCACGACGTCGACTCCTCGGAAATGGCGTTCAAGATTGCTGGTTCGCAGGTGTTCAAGGAAGGCGCACGTCGCGCCCAGCCGATCATCCTTGAGCCGGTTATGGATGTCGAAGTCCGTACTCCCGAGGAGTACATGGGCGACGTCATCGGTGACTTGAACTCCCGCCGTGGTTCCATCGCCTCGATGGAAGACGCTGCAGGCGTGAAGGTCATCCGTGCAACGGTCCCGCTGTCCGAGATGTTCGGTTACATTGGTGACCTGCGTTCGAAGACCCAGGGCCGTGCAGTGTACTCGATGACCTTCTCCAGCTATGCAGAGGTCCCGAAGGCAGTTGCCGAAGAGATCATCCAGAAGTCCCGCGGCGAGTAATCGTCCGGAGCAAGAATTGGCCGTGACCCCGATCATCGGGTGACTGGCCGCACGATGGGGCCGGTGCGGAGAGATCCAATCCGGCCCCGCCAGGCCAACTAACGGATCCCCCGTGGATCCCGCAGCTAACCACAATTTAAACATTTCACTAAGCCCCCAGTAGACTTGTACAAGTTTCGTCCGCGACCCGTGTGGACGAGGTACGTCTTCTGTAAACGTTTCTAGGAGGAACCTGTGGCAAAGGCAAAGTTCGAGCGGAACAAGCCGCACGTCAACATCGGCACCATTGGTCACGTTGACCATGGGAAGACCACGTTGACCGCCGCCATTTCCAAGGTGCTTGCTGACAAGTACCCGGATCTGAACGAGCAGCGCGATTTCGCGAATATCGACTCCGCTCCGGAAGAGCGCCAGCGCGGTATCACCATCAACATCTCGCACGTCGAGTACCAGACCGAGAAGCGCCACTACGCGCACGTTGATGCCCCGGGTCACGCCGACTACATCAAGAACATGATCACCGGTGCTGCTCAGATGGACGGCGCGATCCTCGTGGTTGCCGCCACCGACGGCCCGATGGCTCAGACCCGCGAGCACGTTCTGCTGGCACGCCAGGTTGGCGTTCCCTACCTGATGGTCGCACTGAACAAGTCCGACATGGTCGATGACGAAGAACTTCTGGACCTCGTGGAAATGGAAGTTCGCGAACTTCTCTCCTCGCAGGGCTTCGACGGCGACGAGGCACCGGTTATCCGTGTTTCGGGCCTGAAGGCACTGGAAGGCGACCCGGTTTGGGTCAAGTCCATCGAGGACCTGATGGACGCCGTCGACGAGCACGTTCCGACCCCGGTTCGTGACCGCGACAAGCCGTTCCTGATGCCGGTTGAAGACGTCTTCACCATCACCGGTCGTGGCACCGTTGTTACGGGCCGCGCCGAGCGTGGAACCCTCGCCATCAACTCCGAGGTCGAGATCGTCGGCATCCGCCCGGTCCAGAAGACCACGGTTACCGGTATCGAGATGTTCCACAAGCAGCTCGACGAGGCATGGGCCGGCGAGAACTGTGGTCTGCTGCTTCGCGGCATCAAGCGCGAAGACGTAGAGCGTGGCCAGGTCATCGTGAAGCCGGGTTCCATCACCCCGCACACCGATTTCGAGGCCAACGTGTACATCCTTTCCAAGGATGAGGGCGGGCGTCACAACCCGTTCTACTCGAACTACCGCCCGCAGTTCTACTTCCGCACCACGGACGTCACCGGCGTTATCACCCTGCCGGAAGGCACGGAAATGGTTATGCCCGGCGACAACACCGAAATGTCTGTCGTGCTGATCCAGCCGATCGCCATGGAAGAGGGCCTCGGCTTCGCAATTCGCGAAGGCGGCCGCACCGTTGGTTCGGGCAAGGTCACCAAGATCACCGCGTAAGTTCACTTCGCAGATCTTGACCTAATGGTCTAGGAAAGACCCCTGCAGCACTGTTTCGACAGTGCGGCAGGGGTCTTTCTTCTGTGCCCGCGGCATTTGCCTGGAAACCACCGGGCATTTATATCTAACGAATGTTCTGAATGGGGTACGCTGGAGTCCGCAAGCGGCCCTTGGCACTCGGGTGGCACAAAGACATAGGTGGAGGCGGGAAACCGGTATGGATGGGTTCGTCCTGATCGTGGTGGCCGTGGCCGTGGCCATGTTCCTTGCAGGGTTGTTCCTGGGCAAGCAACTGGCGTCCAACAGGTTCCAGTCCCGGCAACCGGCCCAAGCCCCGGCCCCCGACCGGGCGGCACTGGCCCTTGCCTGGCAGCGCGGCTTCGACTCGGCAACGCAGGAGGAGGCCCGGAAACGGGAAACCGGTGATGCACTCGGGCCCCAAGACGCCCCGACCGAGACCTCGGGACCGGTTCCCGGGGATCACCGCACCTCCATCGCCGTATCGCTGCAACACGGCCCGGCCCCGTTCAACCCGGCCCCATTCGGCCCTGCGGCGGCAGTTGGACCTCCCGGGCCCGGAAGCGGACAACCGCAATTCGCCGGTGCCATGCCCGCCGTGGCCCACGCGGGACAGTCCACGATGCCGCCCCCGCCTCCTCGGGTGCCAGTTGTTCCGGTGGACCCGCGCGTGCGCGCACTGCGGAACATCAACATCACCTTGTACGTCGCAGCACTGCTCATGGTTGCCGCGGCCTCGCTCTTCATTGCCCTGGCACTGCCGGCCGCGGCCAAGGTCGTGGGACTGGGCCTGGTCGCCGCGGGTTTCTACGGGGTTGGCCTGCTGATGCACGCGCGCAGCGTCCGGCTGCGACCGGCCGCCGCCGCGTTCACCGCGACCGGGCTCGCACTGATCCCGATGACCGGGCTGGCCCATTTCCTGCTGCTGTCCACCACCCCCGGGGCCAGCTGGTTCGTCACCTCCGTGGTGGGAACCGTCGCCTTCGCCTACGCCGCCGGGAAGCTGCAATCGCGCATCGTCGCCGGCCTTGGCACCACCTTCCTGGTCTCCACCGCCTACTCCGGCGGCGCGGTGCTCAACCGCGGACTGATCTACTACTTCCTCTTCAGCATGCTGCTTGCCACCGCGATCACGCTGGTCGGTGCCAGGAAACCACGCTGGGTCGGCAACATCCACGTGCAGTCATTCGCGCTCGCCCACCGGTACTTGGTTCCGGCCACCGTGCTTGCCGCGCTCCTGTCGTTCGCCGTGCTCGAAGCCAAGGACTACGGGTGGATCTTTGCCGCGGCGGCACTGTACTACGCCGTTGCGTTGATCGCGGCACCTGCGGTCGAACGGTTCGCGCACCTCGCCGCGGCCCGCATCTCGGCGATGGCCAGCATCGGGGCCTTCCTGCATGTGGCCGATATTTCGGCGACTGACATCTTCCGCATCATGGCCGCATTGCTCGTGGCGCAGCTGGTGCTGCTGGCACAATTCGCCCCGGGCTATGCGGGCAAGCTGCGCCTCAAGCAGGTCTCCGTCACCGGTGAAACCTGGGTCCTGCTGGCACTGGCGGGGCTGGCAGCGATGATCGGTGCGGAGTCGCTGCTGCGTGATCCGGGGTTTGCCGGCTCCAGGGGCGGCCTCGAGCTGAACTGGGCCCTGGCACTGCTGCTGGTGGCCGGTGTCTTCGTTGGCGCACGACTTGGCGGGAATTTCCGATGGGTCCCGTTGGGAGTCGCGGTCCTGGGCATCGTGGAACCGATGGACGGCAACCAGGGTCGCCAGGGGATCATGCTCGCCGCAGCGGCGCTGACCACCTGGTGGCTGGCTCGCAACGCCTCAGGCACCGGACGCTCGCCGCTTCGGTGGGCCGCGCGGATCGCATCGATCCCCGCAACGGGGGCATTGTTCTCGTACGCGGCGGCGGGCTGGGCACTCCAGCCGCGGTTCGGCAGCACCCTGATGGTGCTGCCCGGCACCGCGAGCCCGACCCGTTCCTCAGCCCTGGAGCACACCATCGAGGTGGCAACGCTGGTCGGCGTCGTACTGGCGCTGCTCATCCAGCTCTGCGTTGCCGCAGCACTGCTGTCCAGGATGCGGCGGAGCACACAAGCGGCGACGGCCCCCCGCCTTGAGTCGTTCGGGGAATCGCTGATCTTCGCCGGCGGCGTGCTGTGCACGGCGGTGGCCACCTGGTCCCTGTCGGTAATGCTCGGCTGGGGCGACTCCTTGCTCTACGCCGACGTGGATCCGGGAACCGCAGGGTTCGCCACGGTGTTGTGGCTGGGCTACCAATGGGACACCTTCTTGTTGTGGCTGGGCCTGCTCGCGGGCCTGGTGGGCGCCACCGCCATCCTGGGCCACCGTCGGGCACTGCATCGCACGCCGGGGGAGCGGACCGGGGCAGTCCTGGAACGGGTCCCGCTGGCCCTGGCCCACCTCGGCGGATTGGCCGCCCTGGGCGCCGGGCTTGGCATGGCCGCGGGCCGCGACCCCGCCTGGATGGTTGAACTCGTTGCCGTGCTGGGCCTGGCCCATGCCGGAATCCGGATCCTGGCCGGCACCGGACTGGCGGAGAAGGTGGGCTATTCGGTGCTGGCCCAGGCACTATTCTCCGGCACCGCATGGCACGTTGCCGACCGCTTCGACATGGACGGCCATGGCCAGTTTGCGCTGTTCGCCTTCACCATCGCGCTGGCCCAATCCGTTCGTGCCGCCGTGGGACGGACATCGGCCATGCCGAAGTACTCCGACCCCCGCACGCTGATGACCCTTGCCGCGGTGGTCCTGCTGATGCTGATCCCGGCGGTCTACCTGATGTCTCATGCCGGTGGATACGACCAGGCCGGGCTGTTGGTCCAGTTCCTGTGCCTGCTGGCGTTCTCCGGTGTCGTTGTCACAACCCATGTCCGTCGGGCTCCGGCCTTGCGGTACGTTGCGGTTCCCGCCGCACTGGGGCTGCTGGGACTGGTGCTTGTCCCGGCGCTTGGGCAGTCACTGCGATTCGGGGGCTGGTTGCCGACGCCGTTGTGGAACAAGGACGTCGCCGGCACGGTGCTGGTGCTCCTGCTTCTTGGCATCCTGGTCGCCGAGGTGCGCAACCTGGCCGGCAAGGACTGGCGCTGGGTGCGAGCCGTGGTGGCCGTGGCGTACTGGGTGGTGCTCTTCGGGCTGCATGACTGGCAGGAGCCCGGATGGCAGGTGATTGCAGGGCTGCTGGGCGCGGCCGGCTTCATGGTCTTCTCCGCCACGTGGGGCATCCCGCTGTTGCTGCTGGGCAGCTCCGCACTGGTGCTGTTGGCCTCGCTGCGCGGGGTGGACTTCATCCACGACCTGGCCCTGGAGCGGGGGAGCGAACCGCTGGACAGCATGATCGGACTCGGGGCCACCTGGGTCATCCTGCTGATCGCCTCGATCTTCGGTGACCGCTTTGGCGGGGAGCCGGTGCCGTTTGCCGCGGTCGTGCGGCGGGCTGCCGGCTGGGCCCCGGCCCACGCCCGGGTGCTTTTTTCCGCCTCGTTGGCGGCCCTTGGCCTTGGCGGGTTGCTCGGGCAGACGAACGATATCGATAGGCATGTCTATGCCGGGGCAGTGATGCTGCTGGTGGCGGTCTTCGCCGCGGCGGCGCTGGAGGTTCCGGCCCGCCTGCGGGAATCCGGATACGAGGTCGCCGCCCTGGTGGGCGCCGCGGTCATCCACCGTTGCTGGTGGGTCGGGGTTGGCGGGACAAGCACGTTTGCCGCCTTCTACTACTGGATCATCGTCCTGGGACTGCTTGCTGCCTACGAATTCCGGCGCAAGCGCGAACGGAACGGAATCGTTGTCCTGGGTGCGTCCTCGGTCTTGCTGTCGATGGCGGGGCTGGGAACCTTCCTTTCCTCCACCTTGGCCCAGCAGCTGGTGGTGTTGCTGACCTTCACGGCGCTGCTGGTCTTCGGGCTGGTGACCAGCCGGAAGATCTTCACGGTGTGGGGTGCGGTCGGGGTCGCCGTGGCGGTGCTGTGGTTCCTGCGTGGGTACACGTTCCTGCTGTTGTTGCTGATCGCGGCCGGCTTGATCGCCCTGGCGCTGTGGAGACTGGGGAAGATGAACAAGGGATCCCAGGACCACGATTCTCCCTCCCATCCGTATCCGCCGGCAGCAGTGCCGGCCGCGAGGCCGGCGCCCGCCGCCGGCCAATCGGAACCGGACCAAACGGTTTACGGGCCGACCGGACCGCAGGGCCCGGCTTCGCCACCGGCCGGCAGCGGCATGCCGTGGATGAGGCCGCACGGCCATGACGCCTCCGACGATTAGCACTGGGCCAACGGTGCCGGAGTGCAGCGCGCCATTGATTTGGCCGGATCCGGTGACCGGCTCCTGACAAGCGGTTACGCTGGCCACATGAAGTTCTTGATTTTCGTGTTGATCGTGGTGGTTGTTGTCGTGGTGGTCATGCGGCTGCGCAAGCAGTTCTCCAAGGAGATCCAGCGGGCCAAGGAGATCCGGCGATCCAGGGAAGACGACCAGTAGCAGTACGGCGGGCAGAAACGCGCCGGTGAGCTTACTCACGCGATTCTTCCTGTCCCTGCTCGAACCGGCGCCCCGAACCACCAGGTGCGGGGAATCGGCGACCGAAATTCCGGTGATTTTCCCGCGGCGGGGTTCGTGCGGGCCAATGTCCGCGCGCCGTCTGCAGCCGCTGGCAGGTGGCGCGGGAGAGCAAAGATTTGGTGTTTGGGCCCCGAACCTGACACACTAGACAAGTTGTTCGTGAGCATTTCCATGCTTCATGTCTGCCGATCGGGAAACCGACACCGGGACATGGATTTTTCAACCGAGATTGTGTCTCACCCGGGATAATGCCCGGGGCTGGGGAGCAATACAACCGAAATTCCTGGAAACACGAACAATGTCCCCCAAGGTTTTATACGGGTTCGGTGTCGCTGAAAAGTGCGACACGCCCGACCGCGGGGGTCGGGCTTCGGCGGATTGAGGAACCCGGATTTATCCGGATTCAGTTCGATGCGAGGCGTGCCGGTCCCGAAAGGGGCCCGTAGGGCACAGTAACTGTACAGAGAGTGCTAATTAGAAAGAGGCATCAAGCCATGGCGGGACAAAAAATCCGCATCCGGCTGAAGTCGTATGACCACGAGGTCATTGACGTTTCTGCCCGGAAGATCGTTGAGACGGTGACGCGCGCTGGCGCAACCGTAGTCGGCCCAGTGCCGCTCCCAACGGAAAAGAACGTGTACTGCGTTATCCGTTCACCCCACAAGTACAAAGACAGCCGTGAGCACTTCGAAATGCGCACGCACAAGCGTCTGATCGACATCATCGATCCGACCCCGAAGGCCGTAGATTCGCTGATGCGTCTTGACCTGCCGGCGGATGTCAACATCGAAATCAAGCTCTAAGGGGAGGTGGCGAGAAAACTATGACCGCAACCCGTAATGTAAAGGGCCTGCTGGGCACGAAGCTCGGCATGACCCAGGTTTGGGACGAGAACAACAACCTCATCCCGGTAACCGTTGTACAGGCCGACAGCAATGTCGTCACTCAGCTGCGCAACGCCGAGCGCGATGGCTACACCGCGGTTCAGATCGGCTACGGCCAGATCGACCCGCGCAAGGTCACCCAGCCGCTCGCCGGCCACTTCGAGGCAGCAGGGGTCACCCCGCGTCGCCACGTCGTTGAGCTGCGCACTGCCGACGCCGATTCCTACGCCGCAGGCCAGGAACTCACCGTCGAAATCTTCGCCGCCGGCCAGAAGGTCGACGTCGTTGGAACTTCCAAGGGTAAGGGCTTCGCCGGCGTCATGAAGCGCCACGGCTTCCACGGTGCTCCGGCATCGCACGGTGCTCACAAGAACCACCGTAAGCCGGGCTCCATCGGCGGCGCATCGACCCCGGGCCGTGTGTTCCAGGGCCAGAAGATGGCCGGTCGCATGGGCGCCGAGCGCGTCACCACGCAGAACCTCACGGTTCACGCTGTGGATGCCGAGAAGAACCTCCTGCTGATCAAGGGTGCCGTTCCAGGCGCTCGCGGCCGCGTCGTACTCGTGCGCACCGCTGTGAAGGGAGCATAACTAAATGTCTAAGGCACTTACTGTCGAGTTCCCTTCGGAGATCTTCGACGTTCAGACCAACGTTCCGCTGCTGCACCAGGTCGTCGTGGCCCAGCTGGCAGCTGCTCGCCAGGGCACGCACAAGACCAAGAACCGCGCCGAAGTTTCCGGTGCCGGTCGCAAGCCGTTCGCACAGAAGGGCACCGGCCGCGCCCGTCAGGGTTCAATCCGTGCTCCTCACATGACCGGTGGTGGCGTTGTCCACGGACCGACTCCTCGCGATTACAGCCAGCGCACCCCCAAGAAGATGAAGGCTGCTGCATTGCGCGGCGCCCTGTCCGACCGCGCTCGCAACAACCGCATTCACGTCATTGAAGCCCTGGTTGAAGGCACCACGCCGAACACCAAGGCAGCACTGGCCACCCTGCGCGCTCTGTCCGAGCGCAAGAACCTGCTCGTAGTCATCGAGCGCGCCAACGACGTTGTAGCCCTTTCGGTCCGCAACCTCCCCGAGGTCCACGTCCTGTACGTAGACCAGCTCAACACTTACGATGTGCTGGTTTCCGACGACGTAGTCTTCACCAAGGCCGCATTCGATGCCCTGGTCCAGAAGGAGGAAGCCAAATGAGCACCTTCTCAAAGGCTCCGCACGATGTGGTCATCGCACCCGTTGTTTCGGAAAAGAGCTACGGTCTGATCGACGAAGGCAAGTACACCTTCCTCGTTGACCCGCGTTCGAACAAGACGGAAATCAAGAACGCCGTGGAAGCTATCTTCTCGGTCAAGGTTGACTCCGTAAACACCCTTAATCGTGCCGGCAAGCGCAAGCGCACCAAATTCGGATGGGGGACTCGCAAGGCTACCAAGCGCGCGATCGTCTCCCTGAAGGAAGGCTCGATTGACATCTTCGGCGGTCCGCTTTCTTAAGCGGAGACCACTTTAACGAGGAATTAAACTATGGGAATCCGTAAGTACAAGCCGACAACCCCGGGCCTTCGCGGCTCGAGCGTTGCCGACTTCGCAGAAATCACCCGATCGACTCCGGAAAAGTCGTTGCTTCGCCCGCTCCACAAGACTGGCGGCCGCAACAACACCGGTAAGATCACCACCCGTCACAAGGGTGGCGGACACAAGCGCCAGTACCGTCTGATCGACTTCCGTCGCCACGACAAGGACGGCGTGCCGGCAAAGGTCGCTCACATCGAGTACGACCCGAACCGCACCGCTCGCATTGCGCTTCTTCACTACGCTGATGGAACCAAGCGTTACATCATCGCACCGAACAAGCTCGCCCAGGGCGACACCGTTGAGGCCGGCGCAAATGCCGACATCAAGCCTGGCAACAACCTGCCTTTGCGCAACATCCCGGTCGGTACCGTAATCCACGCTGTGGAATTGCGTCCCGGCGGCGGTGCAAAGATGGCTCGTTCCGCAGGTGCCTCGGTGCAGCTGGTGGCCCGTGAGGGTCGCTTCGCTCAGCTCCGTTTGCCTTCCGGCGAAATCCGCAACGTTGACGTGCGCTGCCGCGCAACCGTCGGCGAGGTCGGCAACGCCGAGCAGTCGAACATCAACTGGGGCAAGGCCGGCCGCATGCGCTGGAAGGGCGTTCGCCCGACCGTGCGTGGCGTTGCCATGAACCCTGTTGATCACCCGCATGGTGGTGGCGAAGGCAAGACGTCCGGTGGCCGTCACCCGGTGAACCCGAACGGCAAGCGCGAGGGACGCACCCGTCGTCCCAACAAGGACAGCGACAAGTTGATTGTTCGCCGTCGTCGTACCGGCAAGAACAAGCGATAGGAGCCTGGAAACATGCCACGCAGCCTGAAGAAAGGCCCCTTCGTCGATCAGCACCTTTTTGTTAAGGTCGCTGCTGAGAACGAAAAGGGCACCAAAAACGTCATCAAGACGTGGTCCCGCCGTTCGATGATCATCCCCGACATGCTCGGGCACACGATCGCCGTACACGACGGACGCAAGCACATCCCCGTGTTTGTCACCGAGTCGATGGTCGGGCACAAGCTCGGCGAGTTTAGCCCGACCCGGACGTTCCGCAGCCACGTGAAGGACGACAAGAAGGGCAAGCGCCGCTAACCCGCAAGGGTTCAGCGAGTGCTTAGCACTTCTTCGAGAGACGAGAGAAGGAAAGCAATGGAAGCCAAGGCAATTGCGCGCCATATCCGCGTGACGCCTATGAAGGCCCGGCGCGTCGTCAACCTTGTTCGTGGCAAGCAGACGAACGAAGCACTGGCGATCCTGAAGTTTGCCCCGCAGGCAGCTTCAGAGCCAGTGTTCAAGGTTGTAGCATCGGCAGTGGCTAACGCCCGTGCCGCCGCAGACCGCGAGGGTGTCGCGTTCAACGAAGACGAGCTGTTCATCAGCGAAGCGTTTGTTGACGAGGGTCCGACCATGAAGCGGTTCCAGCCGCGTGCTCAGGGTCGGGCATACCAGATCAAGAAGCGCACGAGCCACATCACTGTGGTCGTCGCAACCCCTAAGAAGGGTGGGGAAGAGTAAAATGGGACAGAAGGTTAACCCGCATGGGTTCCGTCTCGGTATCACTACCGACCATGTTTCGCACTGGTTCGCCGACAGCACCAAGGTCGGACAGCGTTACAAGGACTTCGTAAAAGAAGACATCCGTATCCGCGAACTGATGACCGTTGGCATGGAACGCGCCGGCATCGCCCGCGTGGAGATCGAGCGCACCCGTGACCGTGTTCGTGTGGATATCCACACCGCACGCCCGGGCATCGTTATCGGTCGCCGCGGCGCCGAAGCCGATCGCATCCGTGGCGAGCTCGAAAAGCTCACCGCCAAGCAGGTTCAGCTGAACATCCTCGAGGTCAAGAACCCCGAGATCGAAGCCCAGCTTGTTGCCCAGGGCATTGCAGAGCAGCTTGCTTCGCGTGTGGCTTTCCGCCGCGCGATGAAGAAGGCCATGCAGTCGGCAATGCGCGCAGGTGCCAAGGGCATCCGCGTACAGTGCTCGGGTCGTCTTGGCGGGGCAGAAATGTCCCGCAAGGAGTTCTACCGCGAAGGCCGTGTGCCGCTGCACACCCTGCGTGCGAACATCGACTACGGCAAGTTCGAAGCCAAGACCACCTTCGGCCGCATCGGCGTGAAGGTCTGGATCTACAAGGGCGACGTGACTTCGAAGGAACTGGCAGCCCAGGCTGCAGCAGCTCCGGCCCGCGGTCGCGGCGATCGTCCCGGCGGACGTCCGGGTGGACGCCCCGAAGGTGGCGAACGTCGTCGTCGCCCCGAGCGCAGCGCAGCTCCAGGTGCAGAAGCAGCTCCGGCTGTTGAGGCTCCCGCAGCAGCAGTTGCAGAAGGAGGACAGGCTTAAATGCTTATCCCACGCCGAGTAAAGTACCGCAAGCAGCACCACCCCGGTCGGAGTGGCGCAGCTTCGGGCGGTACCACGGTAGCCTTCGGCGAGTACGGTATCCAGGCCCTTACACCGGCCTACGTTACCAACCGCCAGATCGAGGCAGCTCGTATCGCAATGACCCGCCACATCAAGCGTGGCGGCAAGGTCTGGATCAATATCTATCCGGACCGTCCGCTGACCAAGAAGCCTGCCGAAACCCGCATGGGTTCCGGTAAGGGTTCGCCGGAATGGTGGGTCGCAAACGTCAAGCCGGGACGGGTTCTCTTTGAACTCTCCGGTGTCAGTGAAGAGGTAGCACGCGAGGCATTGCGCCTGGCAATCCACAAGCTGCCGTTGAAGGCACGCATTGTGCGTCGCGAAGGTGGTGAATAGGAATGGCAATCGGATCCAAGGATCTAGCAACCGAAGCACTGGACGGCTTTGATAACGCCCGTCTGGTCGAGGAGCTCAAGAAGGCCAAGGAGGAGCTGTTCAACCTCCGTTTCCAGTCGGCCACCGGTCAGCTCGAATCGCATGGCAACTTGAAGACTGTCAAGCGCGACATCGCTCGTATCTACACCGTGCTTCGCGAACGCGAGCTGGGCATTCGTCCCGACGTTGTAGTGCCGGTCGAAGAGACCAAGAAGAGCAAGGAAGCCAAGTAATGAGCGAGAAGGATAACGTCGTGGATGCAGCTGCAGAGCGCAACGACCGCAAGACCCTCCGTGGTTACGTGGTTTCCGACAAGATGCAGAAGACCATCGTCGTTGACGTCGAGGACCGTGTAAAGCACGCCCTCTACGGCAAGGTCATGCGTCGCAACAAGAACGTCAAGGCTCACGACGAAGAGAACAGCGCCGGCATCGGCGACCTCGTTCTCATCGCCGAGACCCGCCCGCTGTCTGCCGACAAGCGCTGGCGCCTCGTGGAAATCCTCGAAAAGGCCAAGTAAGCCCTTTCGCTGGTTTTCACCCTGACGTGAACCAAGCTCAACACCCCGGGACAGCTGGATTTATCCAGCCGGTGCCGGGGTGTTTTGCGTTCCCGCGGTACACCGCCGGCAGCGTGGGAGCCTTGGCCGGGACCCGGGGCGGCAGGCTTCAACACAATCGGTTGGGAGCCACGCGATGGCCAACGCCGGGGCAGGACGGGCGTGGGCAGGTCGTGCACCCAAGAACCGTGGCATGATCCCCGTGGTTCTTG
This sequence comes from Arthrobacter sp. AQ5-05, assembly GCF_003287975.1. GTDB lineage: Bacteria > Actinomycetota > Actinomycetes > Actinomycetales > Micrococcaceae > Paeniglutamicibacter. The sequence goes on along the minus strand of NZ_QMKQ01000006.1, from coordinate 49,887 downwards.
CCGGGGTGCTGTTGGCGGTCCGGGAAGAACCTGGACGTTGGCGCTTCCAGGTCCCCGGCGGTGCTTCAGGCCGTGCTTGCGGTTCTTGGCGTGGCCACGCTGGCCCTCAACCTGGTGCTGGTCCTTCGACACGTCTGGATTCCAGCGGCGGTGCTGCTGGTGTGCGCGGCCGTGTCGTTGGTCCCCGCGCTCCAACCCGTTGCCGGGGGAGCGTGTGCTCCGGGCGAACCGGTGACGGTGCTGTCCCTGAACGCGGGGCGTGGGAATGCCGATCCGTCGATGGCTGCCGATGTGATCATCGCGTCAGCCCCGGATGTGTTGGTGCCGGTTGAGGCAAGCGAGGCGATGCCGCGGTCATTGGGCACGGCCCTGCCAAAGTGGCAGTACCACCACAGGACCGGGTTCGTGGTCACCGGAGGAGCCGTGGACACGGTCATCTTCTCCCGGCACCCGATGCGTTCCGAGGCAGCGGCGGCCAGGCAATCGGCCGGCGCGCTCCTTGAGGTACCGGTGGCGGTTATCGACCACCCGCGGGCGGGCCGGATCCGCGTGGCCGGGATCCATCCGGTGCCACCTACCCACGGCCCGGCATCCTGGGCGGACACCTTGTCCACCGTGGAACGCCGGGCGGGGCAACATGCCGACTTGCCGCTGGTGCTGGCGGGGGACGTCAACGTCACCAGGACGCACCCCGGGTTTCGGGCACCCGCGCACGGATTTTCCGAGGCCTCCCCGGCGTTCGGCCCCCTGGCCACCGTAACCTGGCCGGCCAACGGCGCCGTTCCCGCCTTTGCCGCCATCGACCATGTGCCGGTGCGCGGCCTTGGCGTCATGGACTCCGCGCGCATTGCGGTGGCAGGAACGGACCACCACGGGATCGTGGCCAAGCTGGCCTTCTGCCGGTGGGCGACTGGCCGTCGGCACCCGAATCGCCGCGGATGCTTGTGACCAAGGACCCCATTTTGCCCCATAGCACACGGTTTCGGGATCACGCATTCTTGCGGTAGACTTTTTATTCTGTGCGCGTTAAGTATGGGGACTATCCACCTCCTGCGTAAAGCACAGTGCAGCCGGAGGGTTTTTTACGGGCCCGGAAGGTTGTGCGGCACAGCTCTGAGCCCAAGCCTCGGCCCTGCTTCCCCAGCATCATGTTGTTGCGCATTCGTGCGTTGCGAACAGCGGTGTATGGAGGTGGGGGTAAGCAGAAGCTGAGATGGACCATATCCGTTCCGCAAGGCTCCCTAGGAGAACCAGCGAGACGACAGGAGTAAAAAGTGATTCAGCAGGAATCGCGACTGAAGGTTGCCGACAACACCGGTGCTAAGGAAATCCTTACCATTCGTGTTCTCGGTGGCTCTGGCCGTCGCTATGCAGGCATCGGCGACGTAATCGTCGCTACCGTCAAGGATGCAATCCCTGGCGGAAACGTAAAGAAGGGTGACGTCGTGAAGGCTGTCATCGTTCGCACCAAGAAGGAGCGCCGTCGTATAGACGGTTCCTACATCAAATTCGACGAGAACGCAGCTGTCATCCTCAAGGCTGACGGCGAGCCCCGCGGAACCCGTATTTTCGGACCGGTTGGGCGTGAACTTCGCGACAAGAAGTTCATGAAGATCGTTTCCCTGGCTCCGGAGGTGCTGTAACCATGGGTGCAAAAATTAAGAAGGGTGACCTTGTTCAGGTCATCGCCGGTTCCGACCGCAACAAGCAGGGCAAGGTGCTGAAGGTATTCCCCGCAGCGCAGCGCGTTCTTGTTGAGGGCGTCAACCGCGTCACCAAGCACACCAAGGCCGGCCAGACCGAGCGTGGCACGCAGACCGGTGGCATTGAGGTCGTTGAGGCCCCGATGCACATCTCGAATGTCGCAATCGTTGACCCGGAGACCAAGAAGCCGACCCGCGTTGGCTTCCGCGAGGAAACCGTGGAGAAGAACGGCGTGTCCAAGACCGTCCGTGTTCGCTTCGCCAAGTCTTCCGGAAAGGCACTGTAATGACTGAAGCAGCTGTGAACATCCAGCCCCGCCTCAAGGCCAAGTACAAGTCTGAAATCCGCGAAGTCCTGACGAGCGAGTTCAACTACGCCAACCCGATGCAGGTCCCTGGCCTGGTCAAGGTTGTTGTGAACATGGGTGTCGGCGAAGCCGCCAAGGACTCCAAGCTCATCGAAGGCGCAGTCCGCGACCTCACCGCCATCACCGGCCAGAAGCCGTTGGTAACCAAGGCACGCAAGTCGATCGCACAGTTCAAGCTGCGCGAAGGCATGCCGATTGGTACCCACGCCACCCTGCGCGGAGATCGCATGTGGGAATTCGTGGATCGTCTGGTTACGCTGGCACTGCCGCGTATCCGTGACTTCCGTGGCCTGAGCCCGAAGCAGTTCGACGGCAACGGCAACTACACCTTCGGTCTCACGGAACAGTCCATGTTCCACGAAATCGATGTTGATTCCGTTGACCGCGTTCGCGGCATGGACATCACCGTAGTGACCACCGCGAAGACCGACGACGAAGGCCGCGCCTTGCTCAAGGCCCTGGGCTTCCCGTTCAAGACCGCCAACTAGATCAACTACGTTGCAGGTCCGCGCTTGCGCGGAAACCGTAGCGAGGAAGGGCAGAAGCCCAAATGACAATGACAGATCCTGTCGCAGATATGCTGACTCGTCTGCGCAACGCCAACTCGGCTTACCACGACACGGTTTCCATGCCGTCGTCGAAGCTGAAGGTGCGAGTTGCCCAGATCCTCAAGGAACAGGGCTACATCGGCTCGTTCGTTGAAGAAGCAGCGGAGGTTGGCAAAAAGCTGACCATCACCCTGAAGTTCGGCCCGAGCCGCGAGCGTTCAATCGCTGGCGTCCGCCGTATTTCGAAGCCGGGCCTGCGTGTATACGCAAAGTCCACCAATTTGCCGCACGTCCTTGGTGGCCTCGGCATTGCAATCCTGTCCACGTCCTCCGGTCTCCTCACGGACCGCCAGGCAGCCAAGAAGGGTGTAGGTGGGGAAGTCCTCGCCTACGTCTGGTAACGGGAAAGGGAGAAAGAAACCATGTCACGTATTGGACGTCTTCCGATCACTGTTCCTGCCGGCGTTGAGCTCAAGATTGATGGCGACGTTGTCTCCGTCAAGGGCGCCAAGGGCGAACTGAACCACACCGTAGCAAGCCCGATTGCAGTTGTTCTCGAAGAGAACACCGTAACCGTGTCCCGCCCGAACGACGAGCGCGATTCGCGTTCGCTGCACGGCTTGACCCGCACCCTGATCGAAAACATGATCATCGGTGTCACCGCTGGCTACGAAAAGAAGCTCGAAATCCACGGTACCGGTTACCGCGTTGCAGCAAAGGGCTCGAACCTCGAGTTCGCCCTGGGCTTCTCGCACCCGGTTGTTGTCGAGGCTCCCGAGGGCATTGCCTTCGTGGTCGAGGGCAACACCAAGATCACCGTTTCGGGTATCAACAAGCAGCAGGTTGGCGAAGTATCCGCCAACATCCGCAAGCTCCGCAAGCCTGACCCGTACAAGGGCAAGGGCGTTCGGTACGCTGGCGAAATCATCCGCCGCAAGGTCGGAAAGGCTGGTAAGTAACCATGGCTCTCGGAATCAAGGGTAAGAGCAAGGCAGCCGCACGCGGCCGTCGCCACCTGCGCGTTCGCAAGCGCATCACCGGCACCGAGGTGCGTCCGCGCCTGGTCGTCAACCGTTCGGCACGCCACATCTTCGTCCAGGTCGTTGACGACAGCAAGGGCACCACCCTTGCTTACGCCTCGACCATGGAAGCCGACATGCGCGGCTTCGAAGGTGACAAGTCCGCCAAGGCCAAGCGCGTTGGTGAGCTCGTCGCCGAGCGCGCCAAGGCCGCAGGCATCGAATCCGTGGTCTTCGACCGCGGTGGCAACAAGTACCACGGTCGCGTGGCTGCTGTTGCTGACGGTGCACGCGAAGGTGGGCTGGCGCTGTGAGCGAAGCAACTAACAAGAAGGAAACTCAGGTGTCTGAAGCTACTGAGGCAGTCGCGACTGCTCCTGCCGCTGACAAGGCCGGAGCCGCTCGCGGCGAAGGCCGTGGACGTGGCGGCGAAGGCCGTGGCCGTGGCGAGGGTCGTGGCCGAGGCCGCGATTCGAAGGATAGCCGCAACGATGACAAGGACAAGTTCCTTGAGCGCGTTGTAGCCATCAACCGCGTATCCAAGGTCGTCAAGGGTGGTCGTCGCTTTAGCTTCACCGCGCTTGTGGTTGTGGGTGACGGCAACGGTCTCGTTGGCGTTGGCTACGGCAAGGCCAAGGAAGTTCCGGCAGCAATCGCCAAGGGCGTTGAAGAAGCCAAGAAGTCCTTCTTCCGCGTTCCCCGCGTCGGCACCACCATCCCGCACCTGGTGCAGGGTGAAGCCGCTGCCGGCGTTGTCCTCCTGCGTCCGGCTGCTCCGGGTACCGGCGTTATCGCCGGTGGTCCGGTTCGCGCCGTACTGGAATGCGCAGGCATCCACGATGTTCTGTCGAAGTCCATGGGCTCGAGCAACCAGATCAACATTGTCCACGGCACCGTTGCCGCGCTGAAGCTCCTTGAAGAGCCTCAGGCAGTAGCAGCACGTCGTGGCCTGCCGTTGGAAGAAGTTGTTTCGGCACAGATGCTCTGGAACATCCAGAACCAGAAGGCAGGTGCGTAATAGTGGCGAAGAACATTGTCCCTAGCGACGCAACTCTGACAATCACCCAGATAAGGTCCACCATTGGTGGCAAGCAGAACCAGCGCGACACCCTTCGCTCGCTCGGTCTGAAGCGCATCGGCCACACCGTGGTCCGTACCGCCGACGCCGTCACCGTAGGCATGGTCAACACGGTTCCGCACCTCGTAAAGGTTGAGGAGGCGAAGTAATCATGGCTGAAAAAGAAAACGCACTGAAGGTACACCACCTGCGTCCAGCCGAAGGTGCCAAGAAGGCCAAGACCCGTGTGGGTCGTGGTGAGGCATCCAAGGGTAAGACCGCTGGTCGCGGTATGAAGGGCACCAAGGCGCGCTACCAGGTCAAGGCCGGCTTCGCCGGTGGCCAGTTGCCGCTGCACATGCGCCTTCCGAAGCTTCGCGGCTTCAAGAACCCGTTCCGCGTCGAGTTCCAGGTTGTAAACCTGGACAAGATCTCGGAGCTGTTCCCCGAAGGTGGCGAAGTCACCGTTGAGGCATTGGTCGCGAAGGGCGCCGTTCGCAAGAACGAGCCCGTCAAGGTCCTTGGCTCGGGCGAACTGACCGTCAAGGTCGACGTGAAGGTCAACGCCTTCTCCTCGTCCGCGTCGGAAAAGATCGTCGCAGCCGGCGGCTCTGCAGTAGAGCTCTAAGCTACGTGGTCTCTTGATCACACAGTGAGAAGGGGTGGACCCGGAATTCGCTAAGCGGATTCCCGGGGACACCCCTTTTTTCTTGCCGCACTACACCTTCGGGAACCGGCCGGCATCCAGTTATGCCGTGGGCATGGTTCGAAGGTGGTTTCCCGCTGAAAATATCGATCAGCCGGGGAATGATTACAGCCTCAGCCGCGGTTCATTTGGTGTGTAACGCTCACCACCCGATAGAATCGATAGGTCAACCCCCCGGGTACCCCCGGCCACCATCAATCAGGAGGACGCTTGTTCAGCGCCATTGCCCGGGTATTCCGGACGCCTGACCTGCGACGCAAGTTGTTGTTCACGCTCGCCATCATTGCGATCTACCGTGCAGGTGTCTACATCCCTGCACCCGGTGTGGACTACTCCAACGTCCAACAGTGCCTTGCCGCGGGTAACACCACCGGCGGCCTGTACCAGTTCGTGAACCTGTTCAGTGGCGGCGCGTTGCTGCAGGTCTCCATCTTCGCCATGGGCATCATGCCCTACATCACGGCCTCCATCATCGTCCAGCTGCTGCGTGTGGTGATCCCTCGCTTCGAGGAACTGCACAAGGAAGGACAGGCCGGACAGGCCATCCTGACCCAGTACACCCGGTACTTGACCATTGCGCTGGGCCTGTTGCAGGCAACCACGCTGGTTTCGCTGGCACGCAGCGGAATGCTCTTCCCCTCCTGCCAGCTCCCGATCGTGCCCGAGGACAACCTCTGGGTCATCATCCTGATGATCTTCACGCTCACGGCAGGCACCGGCCTGATCATGTGGATGGGCGAGCTGGCCACCGAGCGCGGCGTCGGCAACGGCATGTCGCTGTTGATCTTCGTGTCCATCGCCTCGGGCTTCCCCGCGGCCATGGGCGCCATTGCCACCTCGCAGGGTTGGGGCGTCTTCGCGGGAGTCATCCTCATCGGCCTGGCGGTCATCGCCCTGGTCGTCTTCGTGGAGCAATCCCAGCGCCGCATCCCGGTGCAGTACGCCAAGCGGATGATCGGGCGCCGCACCGTGGGGGGAACCTCCACCTACATCCCGATCAAGGTCAACATGGCCGGCGTGATCCCGGTGATCTTCGCATCCTCGATGCTGGCGCTGCCCTCGATGGTCGTGCAGTTCAACACGCGCGCCGACGGCACGCTGCCGGACTGGGCGCTGTGGGTACAGACGAACTTCTCCGGTTCGTCCCCGCTGTACATGGTTGCCTACACGCTGCTGACCATCGGCTTCACCTACTTCTATGTCGCGATCACGTTCAACCCGACCGAGGTTGCCGACAACATGAAGCAGTACGGAGGATTCATCCCGGGCATCCGTGCAGGACGCCCGACGGCCGAGTACCTCGAGTACATCCTCAGCCGCATCACTTTCCCCGGTGCCCTCTACCTGGCATTCGTGGCCCTGATTCCGTTGATTGCCTTCGTGCTGATCAACGCCGATCAGAACTTCCCATTTGGCGGCACCTCGATCCTCATCATGGTTGGTGTGGGTCTTGAGACCGTCAAGCAAATCAACGCACAAATGCAGCAGCGACACTACGAAGGACTTCTGCGATGACAAGACTGTTGATCATTGGACCACCCGGTGCCGGCAAGGGCACCCAGGCGGACCGCATCTCCGAGCGCCTCAATGTGGTGGCCATCTCCACCGGCGACATCTTCCGCGCCAACGTCAAGGGCGGAACCCCGCTGGGCGTCGAGGCCAAGAAGTACATCGACGCCGGGAACTTCGTTCCCGACTCGGTCACCAACTCGATGGTGCGCGACCGCCTGGCCCAGGACGACGTCAAGGACGGCTTCCTGCTGGACGGCTACCCGCGCACCAGCGCCCAGGTCGACGAGCTTGACTCGATCCTGGCCGACGCCGGGGTGCAGCTCGACGCCGTGCTGCAGCTGACCGCCGACGACGAGGAGCTCGTCGCCCGCCTGCTCAAGCGCGCGCAGATCGAGGGCCGCGCGGATGACAACGAAGAGGTCATCCGCCACCGCCTGGGCCTCTACCACGAGGAAACCGCCGTCGTGGTCAACCGCTACCAGGAGCGCGGCATCGTGCGCCTGGTCGACGGCATCGGCGAGATCGATGAAGTCACCAACCGCGTCATGGACGCGCTGGGACAGAACGTCTAAATCGCTTACACACGCAAGAACCGCGGGGACCGGCACACCAGTGCCGCCATCCCCGCGGTTTTTTGCGATAATGACGTGTAGCAACGTCTTTGGAAAGGGACATACACACCATGGCTTTCAGCCAACGCAAGATCGAGTACAAGACCAACGGGCAGATCCTGAAGATGCGCGAGGCGGGCTTGGTCCTGGCCGAGGCATTGGACGAAGCCGTTGCCGCCGCGCAAATCGGCGTGACCACCGCCCACCTGGATGCGGTCTTCGCCTCGGTGCTCGAACGCCACGGGGCCACCAGCAACTTCAAGGGCTACCACGGGTTCCCGGCCACCATCTGCGCCTCGGTCAACGAGGAGGTCGTCCACGGGTTCCCCAGCGAGTATGCGCTGGCCGACGGAGACGTGCTGAAGATCGACGGCGGAGCCATTGTCGACGGCTGGCATGCCGACTCGGCACGCACCGTCATCGTCGGCACGGCAGCCGCCGAGGACCAGCGCCTGTCCGACATCACCCAGGAAGCCATGTGGCGGGGGATTGCCGCGCTGGCCGAGGCACGCTTTGTGGGTGCGATCGGCGACGCCATCGACGACTTCGTCTCCGGGATCCCGGGCGCTCCGCTTGGCATCCTGGAGGACTACGTGGGCCACGGCATCGGATCGGAGATGCACCAGGCGCCAGATGTCCTGAACTACCGCACCGGACACCGTGGCGCCCGGGTGAAGCCGGGCATGTGCCTGGCCATCGAACCGATGCTGGTGCGCGGGGGACTTGAGACCAAGGTGTTGGCCGACGACTGGACCGTGGTGACCGTCGATGGGCAGCGCGCCTCGCAGTGGGAACACTCGGTGGCCGTACACATGGGTGGAATTTGGGTACTGACGGCCCACGACGGTGGAGCGGCAGGGCTTGCGCCGTACGGCGTCGTCCCGTCCCCGATCGTTTCCTAGCGACGGTCCGCATTCCGGCGCACCAGGTGGCGCGAGGGGAATGTGGTCAACCTAACAAAATAGGTTGACCCTTCCGGTTTCCCTTTAAGCCATCTACCGCGTAGGCTTGACTGTTGGTTGTCTGTTCCTTGGTGCCCAAAAGCTCTTGCCGCGGGTACCTCTGTGATCGATGACCGAGACCATAAATCTGTTGGCGGTAAATATCGCCAGCAACAAAAGTTAGCGGAGGATATGGCCAAGAAAGAGGGTGTCATCGAGGTAGAAGGCACCGTGTCAGAGGCACTGCCCAACGCGATGTTCCGTGTTGAGCTGCCCAACGGGCACGTTGTACTTGCAACTATCTCGGGAAAGATGCGTCAGCACTACATTCGAATCCTCCCTGAGGATCGCGTAGTGGTGGAACTCAGTCCGTATGACCTCAACCGCGGACGTATCGTTTACCGCTACAAGTAAAGATTTTTGCCATTCTTCCCTGCGGGGAAGGGCGACGAAGGTAATTACGCTCCACTTGAAACCGCAACCGCAAAAGGAAATTGCCTTGAAGGTTAACCCTAGCGTGAAGCCGATCTGCGATAAGTGCAAGGTGATCCGCCGTAATGGCGTGGTCATGGTGATCTGCGAAAACCCACGCCATAAGCAGCGCCAGGGCTAATTTCCCTTACGGGAAATCCTGCGCGTAGTAATGAAATCGGCAGTACAGCATCCATCGCGCGATGCATACCCACGGCACGGAGGCCGCGGACCGGGAACACCCGGGATTGTACTGCTTTAGACCTCCGAATATCGAAAGGTAGACAGCATATGGCTCGTCTAGCTGGCGTAGACATCCCGCGCGAAAAGCGCGTGATCATTGCGCTTACATACATTTACGGCGTGGGCAAGACCCGTGCAGAACAGACCATCGCCGAGACCGGGATCAACCCGGACACTCGCGTGAAGGATCTCTCCGACGCTGAGCTGGTACAGCTGCGTGACTTCATTGAAGGAAGCTTCAAGGTTGAGGGCGACCTCCGCCGTGAAGTGGCAGCTGACATTCGCCGCAAGGTTGAAATCGGCTCCTACGAAGGCATCCGCCACCGCAAGGGCCTGCCGGTCCGCGGTCAGCGCACCAAGACCAACGCTCGTACCCGCAAGGGCCCGAAGCGCACCGTCGCCGGTAAGAAGAAGACTCGCTAAATCTAGCGGTCATCACTAAGCCAAATTTCTCGTAGGAGTAAGTATGCCCCCCAAGACTCGTGGAGCGGTGCGTAAGCCGCGTCGCAAGGACAAAAAGAATATCCCGCTCGGCCAGGCGCACATCAAGAGCACCTTCAACAACACCATCGTTTCCATCACGGATCCGAACGGTGCTGTAATCGCGTGGGCCTCGGCCGGCGAGGTTGGCTTCAAGGGCTCGCGTAAGTCGACTCCGTACGCCGCACAGATGGCCGCCGAGGCCGCTGCAAAGCGCGCACAGGAGCACGGCCTTCGCAAGGTCGACGTTTTCGTCAAGGGCCCCGGCTCGGGACGCGAAACCGCGATCCGCTCGCTGCAGGCTGCTGGCCTTGAGGTTGGGTCCATCCAGGACGTTTCCCCAAGCGCACACAACGGCTGCCGCCCGCCAAAGCGTCGCCGCGTCTAATAATGACTGTCTGGCTTTGATGCCGCCGCGTCTTTCCCCCGCAAGGGGGTTGGGCGCGGCGGCATGATCGCCACGGCAAGCCAGACCGAACCAGACGAACGCCGACGAGGCATACGTCGTTTCCACCCCCTGTGTTGCGTCATATAGCGGACGCTCGCTGAAAGGAAATGTAAGTGCTCATTGCACAGCGCCCTACCCTGACCGAAGAAGTCGTAGCGGAGAACCGCTCCCGTTTCGTAATTGAACCGTTGGAGCCTGGCTTCGGCTACACCCTGGGTAACTCGCTTCGCCGTACCCTGCTCTCCTCCATCCCTGGTGCAGCTGTCACCAGTGTGCGGATCGACGGGGTATTGCACGAGTTCACCACCGTAGCCGGTGTGAAGGAAGATGTCACCGAGTTGATTCTGAACATCAAGAATCTCTCAGTGTCCTCCGAACATGACGAGCCGGTCGTCGCCTACCTGCGCAAGCAGGGCCCGGGCGTCGTCACCGCAGCCGACATCACCCCGCCAGCCGGCGTGGAATTCCACAACCCGGACCTGCACATCGCGACATTGAACGCGAAGGGCAAGTTCGACATGGAACTGACCATCGAACGTGGCCGCGGTTATGTTTCTGCAGCGCAGAACAAGAACGTGGACGCAGAGATCGGTCGCATCCCCGTGGATTCGATCTACTCGCCGGTACTTAAGGTGACCTTCCGCGTGGAGGCCACCCGTGTCGAGCAGCGCACCGACTTTGACAAGCTCATCGTCGATGTCGAAACCAAGGACTCGATGCTCCCGCGCGATGCAGTTGCATCCGCCGGCACCACCCTGGTTGAACTGTTCGGCCTGGCACGCGAGCTGAACACCGCCGCTGAAGGAATCGAGATCGGCCCGTCCCCGACGGACGCCGCACTCGCAGCCGACATGGCACTGCCGATCGAGGATCTCGAATTGACGGTTCGCTCGTACAACTGCCTCAAGCGTGAGGGCATCCACTCCGTGGGTGAACTCGTTGCACGCTCCGAGGCCGACCTGATGGACATCCGTAACTTCGGTGCGAAGTCCATCGACGAGGTCAAGGCGAAGCTGATCGATTTGGGTCTGGCCCTGAAGGATTCCCCTCCGGGCTTCGATCTTGCAGCACGTGCCGCCGCCATTGGCGACGATGACGTCTACGGTGAGGAAGAAGTCTAAGACTTCTTGGCCCACCAGCTATAGAACTTAAACCTTTGCGCCCGGTTTCCCACCGGGGCCCCGGGCGCAAAGGCCACCATACTAGGAGAACACTATGCCTACCCCTCCCAAGGGTCCGCGTCTCGGCGGCAGCGCAGCTCACGAGCGTTTGATGCTCGCGAACCTGTCCGCGCAGCTGTTCGAGAACAAATCCATCACCACCACGCTGACCAAGGCCAAGCGCCTTCGTCCGCACGCAGAGCGCCTGATCACCTTCGCCAAGCGCGGAGACCTGGCCTCGCGTCGCCGCGTCCAGGCAGTCATTGCCTCGCGCAGCCGCACCAACAAGTTGATCGTTCACGAGCTGTTCGAGAACATCGCACCGCTCATGGCCGAGCGTCCGGGTGGCTACACCCGCATCACCAAGATCGGCAACCGCAAGGGCGACAACGCCCCGATGGCTGTCATCGAATTGGTCATGGAGCCGGTTTCCCCGAAGCAGGCCGTTGTGAAGGAAGCCGAAAAGGCTGCCGCAGTGGCTGCTCCGGTTGAAGAGGTCGTCGAGACCGAAGCAACCGAAACCGCCGAGGTCGTTGAGACCGAGGCAGCAGAGGAGAACAAGGCCTAGTCCTTGTCACCTTGGCAACAGCCAATACATTGGCCCGGTGCGGCTTCCCCGATTACGGGGGAAATGCACCGGGCCAATGGCTTTAAACGGCGCCGTCCCGCAGCGGGCCGGCGCGTGGATCTAGGATTGAAACATGTTGATTCCCGCCATTGATTCGGTGGATCCCTCACTGGCCCCCAGTTCCAGCCCCACCGAGCCGGCGCTGGTGCGCATGCGCCTGCGCCTGGGATATGACGGCACCGGATACAACGGCTGGGCCATCCAGCCGGGCCTTCCCACGGTGCAAGGCGTGGTGGAAGCGGCCCTGGCCATGCTCCTGCGCCGACCCGTGCGCACCACCGTGGCCGGGCGCACGGACGCCGGGGTCCATGCCCGGAACCAGGTGGTCCATTTCGACCTGACCGCCGACGAGTTCGAGACACTGCCCCGTGGCGCGGCCATCTCCCCGGAACGCGCACTGGTACGCAGGTTGCGCGGGGTGCTGACCCGGGAACGCGGTGCCATCCTCATCCACCAGGCCGAGGTCGCCCCGGCCGGGTTTGACGCGCGGTTCTCCGCGCTGTGGCGGCGCTATTCCTACCGGATCGCCGACGGCGCCGGAAGCTGGGACCCGCTCTCGCGCGCCTACACGATGTGGCACAAGCGCGAGGTCGATGCGGAGTTGCTGGACGCCGAGGCGAAAAGCCTGCTCGGCCGCCACGACTTCCTGTCGTTCTGCAAGCCGCGGGACCATGCCACCACCATCCGCACGCTGACCGAGTTCTCCTTCGCCCGCGACGAGCGCGGCATCGTGGTGGCGCACCTGAAGGCCGACGCGTTCTGCCACAACATGGTCCGCGCCCTCATCGGGGCGTGCCTGCTGGTGGGCGACGGGCGGGAGGAACCCGGCTGGGTTGCCACCCGGCTCGCCGAGGAGCTGCGCGATTCCAAGACGTTGCTGGCCGATCCCCGGGCCCTGGTGCTCGAGGAAGTCGCCTACCCCGACGGGCGCGAGGCGGCGGCCCGTGCCGAGCTCACCCGGGCCAGGCGCCTTCCGCACGACGTGGGCATCCCCATCGGGGGAGTGTCGCTGGAATAGCGGAAAGACCCGCGCTCCGGTGCCCCGCCCCGGGTGGTGAGAGGCGAATCACGCACGCGTAGCGCGGTTCACGGCGCACGCTTTGGTGGTGTCGGGGTTAATCCGATAGACTAACGGCTGTTGTGCGTGTCCTTTGTTCGACACAACCTTCTCCGCGTGACGGCTCAGTTGCAGAGCCACTGGTCTGCTGGGATTGCGAACATTCATGGACGGCCGGTCTTTTCAGTCCTCACCTGGCGAACTGGTACAGCGCATCGAACACAGCACGTTCAAGGACAACGGATCTCACAGCCGCTGACCAAAAGTGTGCTTGACCAGTAACCAATAAACAAAGGCAATTACAGTGCGTACGTTCACTCCAAAGCCGGCTGACCAGACCCGCCAGTGGCACATCATTGATGCCACCGACGTTGTACTTGGCCGCCTCGCCGTCCAGGCCGCAACCCTGCTGCGCGGCAAGCACAAGGCTACCTTCGCCCCCCACATGGACATGGGCGACCACGTCATCATCATCAACGCCGAGAAGGTTGCCCTCACCGGCGCCAAGCTCGAAAACAAGCGCGCCTACCGCCACTCGGGTTTCCCGGGCGGCCTGAAGTCCGTTACCTACGCCGAGCTTCTTGAAAAGAACCCGGTCCAGGCAGTGGAGAAGGCCATCAAGGGCATGCTCCCGAAGAACTCGCTGGCTGCAGATCAGCTGTCCAAGTTGAAGGTCTACCGCGGTGCCGAGCACCCGCATGCTGCGCAGCAGCCGCAGACCTTCGAAATCACCCAGGTCGCGCAGTAGCGCTGGGCCCCGAGAACAAGACTTTAGGAGATTATCGTGGCTCAGAACACTGAAGAGATCACTGAATTCGAGGGTGAAGCTCCGACTTCGTACACCTCGGAGACCGTTGCCGTAGAGGTAGAAGCAGTCAAGGAACGTCCGGCACTGACCGTTGCAGGTGCAGCAGTCGGCCGTCGCAAGCAGGCAATTGCCCGCGTGCGCGTCGTTCCGGGCACCGGCCAGTGGACCCTCAACGGCCGCTCGCTGGACAACTACTTCCCGAACAAGCTGCACCAGCAGGACGTCAACGAACCGTTCAAGCTCCTCGAGCTGGACGGCGCATACGACGTCATTGCACGCATCCACGGTGGCGGCCCCTCGGGCCAGGCCGGTGCGTTGCGCCTGGGCATCGCCCGCTCGCTGAACGAGATCGACCGCGACAACAACCGCGCCGCCCTCAAGAAGGCCGGCTACTTGACTCGTGACGCCCGCGTCATCGAGCGCAAGAAGGCTGGTCTCAAGAAGGCTCGCAAGGCTTCGCAGTTCTCCAAGCGCTAAACCGCTTGCGCCGGGTTTCCACCCGGCACCGAAGGGTCCCGGCATTCGTGCCGGGGCCCTTCGCCCGTTAAGGCGCAATGCCTTAGTGGGATATGGCACATGATTAGACAAAGAATGCCTTGATAAACCCCGCAGATGCCGGACTTCGGGGATTCCTGGCCCTATGATGGATGACGATGGCAAGGTTATTTGGGACCGACGGTGTCCGAGGAAAAGCAAACGAACTTCTGACCCCCGAACTGGCGATGGCGCTTTCACAGGCCGCCGCGATGGTGCTGGGGCACGAGAAAATACATGACGGGCGCAGGCCCGTGGCGGTGGTGGCCAAGGATCCGAGGATCAGTGGCGACTTCCTCTCTGCTGCAATCGAGGCGGGGCTTGCAGCCTCCGGCGTCGACGTGCACGATGCGGGGACCCTTCCGACGCCGGCGGCGGCGTACCTGGTCGCGGATCTGGGTGCCGATTTCGGCGTCATGATCTCCGCCTCGCACAACCCCGCCCCGGACAACGGGATCAAGTTCCTGGCCCGCGGCGGCAAGAAGCTCGACGACGCCCTCGAGGACGCCATCGAGGCGGCCCTCGACAAGCCCAAGTACCGCCCGGTGGGCGGGGATGTGGGACGCATCAACAGGTTCGCGGACGCCGAGGACCGCTACATCATGCACCTGTTGCAGACGCTGCCGAACCGCCTTGAAGGCATGAAGATCGTCCTGGACTGCGCCCATGGTGCGGCCAGCGGATGCTCCCCGGAGGTCTTCAACGCCGCCGGAGCCCAGGTCGTGGTCATCGGCGCGGAACCCGATGGCATCAACATCAACGACGGCTACGGCTCCACGCACCTCGAGCGCCTGCAAGCCGCCGTGCTGGACAACGGCGCGGACCTGGGCATCGCCCACGACGGCGACGCCGACCGCTGCCTGGCCGTCGACCACGAAGGCACCGTCGTGGACGGGGACCAGATCATGGCGATCATGGCCGCCGACATGAAGGAACGCGGCGTCCTGAAGGACAACACCCTGGTGGCCACCGTGATGAGCAACCTCGGCCTGAAGATCGCCATGCGCGAGGCAGGCATCACCATCCTGGAGACCGGAGTGGGCGACCGCTACGTGCTTGAGGGCATGCGCACCGGCGACTACAACCTGGGCGGGGAACAGTCCGGCCACGTGATCTTCGCAGACCACGCCACGACCGGCGACGGGGTGCTGACCGGCCTGCACATCGCAGCCCGCGTCAACGCCACCGGCAAGACCCTCAAGGAGCTTGCCGCCGCCATGACGGTGCTTCCGCAGGTGCTGATCAACGTCAAGGGTGTCGACAAGGAAGCCGCGCCCAGCAACAAGACACTGATCACCGCGATCGCCGCAGCCGAGGCCGAACTGGGTGAGAGCGGCCGCGTGCTGCTGCGCCCCTCGGGAACCGAGCCGGTGGTCCGCGTGATGGTCGAGGCCACCTCGCACGCCATGGCCAGCTCCCTGGCGCAGTCGCTGGCCGACGTCGTCCTGCGCGAACTGGCGCTTTAGTATCCACTTCCGCATTGCCAATGTGGCCGAGCGTTCCGGCACCAGGGTGCTCGGACCTCGGCCACGTTCATTTGTGCAGGTGCAACACCTTTGTTGCACCCCGAAAAGTTGAAGGGTTTCCCACGGGCATGAGCATGAAGATTTCGGTGGTGGGCACCGGGTACCTGGGCGTCACGCACGCGGCCTGCATGGCGGAGCTGGGCTTCGAGGTCATCGGCGTCGACGTCGATCCGGCCAAGATCGAGGCGCTCTCGGCAGGGTTGCTGCCCTTCCACGAGCCCGGCCTGCCCGAGCTGCTGCGCAAGCACGTGGCCTCCGGCCGGTTGCGCTTCACCACCGACTATGAGCAGGTGTCTTCCTGGGCCGACGTGCACTTCATCGGCGTCGGCACCCCGCAGCGCGCCGACGGGCACGGGGCCGACATGCGTTATGTCGATGCGGCCGTCGCCGAGCTGGCCACCCGCATCCGCGGCAAGGCCCTGATCGTGGGCAAGTCCACGGTGCCGGTTGGCACCGCCCGCCGGCTGCGCACCCTGATTGCCGCCAACGCCCACCCGGATGCCGAGATCACCCTTGCCTGGAACCCCGAGTTCCTACGCGAGGGCTTCGCCGTGGCCGACACCATGACACCAGACCGGCTGGTGCTCGGTGTCGAGGACGAAACCTCCGAGGCGGTCCTGCGCAGCATCTATGCAAGCGCGCTGGAGGCAGCCACCCCGTTGATCGTGACGGACTACGAAACCGCCGAACTGGTCAAGGTCGCCGCCAACGCGTTCCTGGCCACCAAGATCTCCTTCATCAACTCCTTCGCCGAAATCACCGAGACCATCGGCGGGGACATCACCGTGCTGGCCGACGCGCTGGGCCACGACGCGCGCATCGGGCGCAAGTTCCTCAACGCCGGGGTCGGCTTCGGCGGCGGCTGCCTGCCCAAGGACATCCGCGCGCTGCAGGCACGGACCAGCGAACTGGGCCTGACCCACACCATGGGGTTCCTGGCCGAGGTCGACGAGATCAACCTGCGCCGCCGCGAACGCGTGGTGCGCCTGGCCCACACCATGCTCAACGAGAAGCTGGTCGGTGCGCGCATCGCGGTGCTCGGGGTGACCTTCAAACCCGATTCGGACGACGTGCGCGACTCCCCGGCGCTGGACATCGCGGTGCGGCTCTTCAACGCCGGAGCCGAGGTGCTGGTCTACGACCCCAAGGGGAACAAGAACGCCGCCGAGCGCTTCCCGCGGCTGCACTACGCCAACGACCTGCCCGAGGCCGTGGCCCAGGCGGACCTGGTGCTGCTGCTGACCGAATGGGCCGAGTTCAGGGTCCTTGCCCCCGCGGACCTGGAGCCGCTGGTGGCAGCGCGCCGGATCATCGACGGACGCAACGTGCTTTCCCGGGGCCAATGGGAGGCCGCCGGCTGGGAAATCGTGGGAATGGGCCAGCACCACGCCCCGCTGGACGGCGAACTGTAGGACCCACTTCGTGGCCTGCCCGCCCGTATCTTGTAACATCGGCGGCTGGACGTGCCAAATCGGGAAAATTGGGTAGCATGTTCATCAGCGTTGGTTACCCCAATTACCCGCGTCAGCATGCTGCGGATACCCCAAGTTTCCGCAAGTGCGAAAGGGGCCCACCATGACTCGCAAGCTTGGTGGGTCCTTTTTCATGCCCGAAACCGGGACCTGCAGCCGGAAGCGGCGCCCGATACGGGACCTAGAGCCCCAGGTCCCTGGCCGCGCGCGGCAGCTCCACCAGCAGGTCCACGGCGCTTACCGTGCCCTCGCGTGCCGCCAGGGCACCGGCATGGGCGTGGATCAACGCGCCGGCAGCGGCAAGGTCGGTCAGCCGATGGGTCAGCGCGGTGGCATCGCCGGTGGCGGGTGTGGCCGGGAAGTTGGCTGCAGCCAGCAACGTGCCCAGGATGCCGGTGAGCACGTCCCCGCTGCCCGCCGTGGCCAGGTCCGGGGTCGAGGCGTGCACGATCAACGCGTACCCGTCCGGCGCGGTGCAAATGGTGGCCGAGCCCTTGAGCAACACGACGCAGTCATAGGCGACAGCGGCCCAGCGGGCCCAGCGGATCGGGTCGGCGGCGATGTCCCGGGCGCTGACCCGCACCCCGGCCTTGGCCAGCAGGGCGTTGAGTTCCCCGGCGTGCGGGGTGAGGATGCGCAGCTGGCTGTGCCCGCCCGGTTCCAGCATCGCCAGCGCGCCGGCGTCGATGACGCACGGGTTGTTGGCCGCCAGGATCTGCTGCAGGTGCCGGCGGGTCTCGGGCGTGTCTTCCAGCCCGGGGCCGATGGCCCACGCGCCGATGCGGGTGGCTCCCTCGCGCCCGTTGCGGCGGTTGTGCGCCAGCAGCGCGGTGAGCTCGTCGGTGCCCAGCGGGACGGCCTCGGGGACCTGGCTGGTCAGGGCCGCGGCCACGTTCTCCGGGACGATGGTGCGCAGCAGTCCCAGCCCGGTGGCAACGGCGGCGCGGGCGCTGAGCACCGCGGCACCGGGATAGCGGGCGGAGCCGGCCAGCAAACCCAGCACCCCGCGCTGGTATTTGTGCCTACCCGTCGCCGACCAGCCGAGGTCGCGGTCCAGCAGCAGGCCCAGGTCCTCTCCCTGCACGACCCAGGCCTCCGGTTCGCCGAGTGTCGGATTGAGCCCGAGGTCGGTGACGCGGATGCGACCGGAGACCAGATGCCCGGATCCCACCACCAGGCCGGTCTTCAGCGCCCCGAAGGTCACGGTCCGCTCTGCCGGGATCACGCTGTCTGCCGCCGCACCGGTGTCGGCGTCGACGCCGCTGGGCACGTCGCAGGCGAGCACCGGGATGTGGCGGGGGATGGCCGGCAGACGGACGCCGGGGCGCAGCCCGGTGCCGTAGGCGGCGTCGATGAGCAGGTCGCATTCCTCGAGCAGCTCATCCAGGGCCTTGGTGGCGCCGGTGCGGCCGCCAGCGCGCACCAGTGCGGCCAGTCCCTCCTGGTGGGCGTGGGAGGCCAGCAGCACGGCGGTGACGGCGACCCCGCGCCTGGCCAGGGCGGCCAGGGCAAAGAGCCCGTCCCCGCCGTTGTTGCCCGGACCGACCAGTGCCACGACGCGGGACCCGTAGAGCCGGCCGGTGTGTTCCTTGAGCATCAGCACCGCCTGGTGGGCCAGTGCGTCGGCGGCCCGGCGCATCAGTTTCAGGTCGCTGGAATCGCGCAGCAGCGGCTTTTCGGCATCTCGAACACGGGAACCTGCGTAGACGGGGATCATGACTTCAGAATACCCAACTGCGGGTGGTATTTGCCGCACGTTTCGGATGACGGGGCACGGGCGCGCCCGCTGCGGTGGCGGTCCTTAGCGTTCGGCGACGACCATGGCCGTGGCCAGGTCCCCGTCGTGGCTCATGGACAGGTGCCAATGCACCACTCCCTTTTTCGCAGCGGCTTCGGCCACCGAACCGTCGAGCACCACGTAGGGATCGCCGGCCTCGTCCTTTTCGATCCGGCAGTGCTGCCAGTTCATGCCCGCCGGGGCACCGAGCGCCTTGGCAATGGCCTCCTTGGCGGCAAAGCGCGCGGCCAGGGAACGGACGTGCAGCTCACGCTCCTCGGGCACGAAGAGGCGTTCGAGCAACGCGGGGGTCCGCTGAAGCTGCGCCTTGAAACGAGACACCTGGACCACGTCAACACCAATTCCCACGATCATGCCTTCGAGTTTATCGGCTCGCCGCTCCGGCCCCGTGCCGGGGAGCTACGGGCGTAGGCTTCAAGGCACCGCGTGCAGGGCGCAGGCGGGGAAGGGGAACGGCCATGGGAGTCAACGGGAGCGAACCGGAACCAAGCGCGATCGGGCTGCTGCGCGACGGATTTACGCGGGTGAGCGACGGGATCGAGACCCTGCTGGAGGCCGCCGAGCCGCGGATGCTGCGTTTCCGGGCCAGCAGCTCCGCAAACCCCGTGGCGTGGCTTATCTGGCACCTGAGCCGCGTGCAGGATGACCACTTCACCTTCCTGGCCCGGGCACTGGATCCGGCCTCGGGCACCGAGCAGCGCTGGATCGCCAACGACTGGGTTTCCCGCTTCAACCTCCCCTACCGGCGGTTGGACACCGGGTTCGGGCACAGCAGCGAACAGGTCGCGGACTTCGGCATGTATGACGGGGCGTACCTGCGCGGCTACCACCTGGACGTGCACCGGCAGTGCCTGGAAATCCTGGGCACGCTGCGCGAAACGGACCTTGGCGTGGTCGTCGACCGACGCTGGGACCCGCCGGTCACCGCGGCGGCGCGGTTGGTGAGCATCCTGGGGGAGACCACCGCGCACCTGGCCCAGGCGCAGTTCGTGCGCGGGATCTACCTGGATGTGCAGCGCACCCGGCGCCCGGGGGCTTAACCCCGAACGGCGCCGGCGCCTCCCCGCAAGGGGGGAAGGCACCGGCACCGCACGATGGTGGGACGTTGAAGAACCGAGTGGCTACTCGACCGTGACCGACTTGGCCAGGTTGCGCGGCTGGTCGACGTCCAGGCCCTTGGCTGTGGCCAGTTCGCAGGCGAAGAGCTGCAGCGGGACAGTGGCCAGCAGCGGCATCAACAGTGTCGGGGTCTCCGGGACGTAGAAGATGAACTCGGCGTAGTCGCGCACCGCCTCGTCGCCTTCCTCGGCGATGACCAGGGTCTTGGCGCCGCGGGCCCGGACCTCCTGGATGTTGGAGACGACCTTGGAGTGGAGCGAGTCGCGGCCGCGCGGGGACGGGACCACCACGAAGACCGGCTTGCCCTCTTCGATCAGTGCGATCGGGCCGTGCTTGAGCTCGCCGGCGGCAAAGCCCTCGGCGTGGATGTAGGCGATTTCCTTGAGCTTCAGGGCGCCCTCCATGGCCACCGGGTAGCCCACGTGGCGGCCCAGGAAAAGCACCGACTCGGTGTCCTTCATCGAGCGTGCCAGCTCCTTGATTTCCTCGGCGCGGTCCAGGATGTCCTGGATCTTCGCCGGGATCTTGCCCAGGTCGGCCAGGATGTCCTTGATCTGGCCGCTGAACAGGTTCCCGCGCAGCTGGCCCAGGTACAGGCCCAGCAGGTAGGTTGCGGTGATCTGGGCCAGGAACGCCTTGGTGGAGGCCACGGCGATTTCCGGTCCGGCGTGCGTGTAGAGCACGGCGTCGGACTCGCGGGGGATGGTCGATCCGTTGGTGTTGCAGATCGACAGGGTCTTGGCTCCCTGCTCCTTGGCGTAGCGCACGGCCATGAGCGTATCCATGGTTTCTCCGGACTGGGAGATGGAGACGACCAGGGTGTTGGAGTCAACGATCGGGTCGCGGTAGCGGAACTCGTGGCTCAGCTCGACCTCGACCGGGATGCGGCACCAGTTCTCGATGGCGTACTTGGCAACCGATCCGCCGTAGGCGGAGGTGCCGCAGGCCAGCACGACGATCTTGGTGACGGAGGCAAGTTCCTCGGGGGAGATGCGCAGCTCGTCGAGGGTCAGGCGGCCAAAGGCGTCCGAGCGGCCCAGCAGCGTGTCTGCGACTGCCGCGGGCTGGTCAAAGATTTCCTTTTCCATGAAGGAGGCGAAGCCGCCCTTTTCGGCGCTGGCTGCGTCCCAATCGACATGGAATTCCTTGCCCTCGGCGGGGTTGCCCTCGAAGTCGGTGATGCTGTGGGTCTCGGGGGTGATGGTGACGATCTGGTCCTGGCCCAGCTCGACCGCGCGGCGGGTGAAGTCGATGAAGCCAGAGACGTCCGAACCCAGGAAATTTTCCCCATCGCCCAGTCCCAGCACCAGCGGGGAGTTGCGGCGTGCCGCCACGACGACACCGGGGTGCTCGGCATGCACGGCCAGCAGCGTGAAGGCTCCCTCGAGCTGGCGGGCAGTCAGCTTCATGGAACGGGTGAGGTTCCCTTCGCCGGCGCCGCGGTAGACGGAGCCAAGCAGTGCCGCTGCAACTTCGGTGTCGGTGTCGGAGATGAACTCGACGCCCTGGGCGCGGAGCTTGGCCTTCAGCTCGGCGAAGTTCTCGATGATGCCGTTGTGGATCATTGCGAGGTTGCCTTCGTCGGCAAGGTGCGGGTGGGCGTTGGCGTCGGTCGGTCCGCCGTGGGTCGCCCAGCGGGTGTGCCCGATGCCGGTCAATGCCGCGGGAAGCGGTTCCTCTTCCAGCGACTGGACGAGGTTGGCGAGCTTGCCGGCCTTCTTGCGCGAGTCGATGCCCGCGTCGGTGACAACGGCCAGGCCGGCCGAGTCGTAACCGCGATATTCGAGGCGCCGCAGGCCCTCAAGAATCACATCGAGCGCGCCGTGATCGGCCGCGCGTCCAGCATTACCTACGTATCCAACAATTCCACACATGAAAAAAAGAGTACCGTGTCGCACAAGGCCGCAGATACGTTTGCCCCGTCGGATGGGCATAAAATTTTGTGGTCATGAACATAGGCCACAAGTATGGCCAAACGGTGAAGTTTGGGAATACAGGTGGGTTGTTGGCACAATTCAAGGCGTGAATGGACAGCGTGCGGTCGACTACAGTGCTACACCCTTCGTCGAATTGGACCGCCAGACGTGGGCAAGACTGTCCAATGAACTGAAGCAGCCCCTCGATGAAGCGGACCTGCGGCGCCTCAGCGGCCTGGGGGAACAGCTCAACCTCGCCGAGGTGCGCGAGGTCTACCTGCCTCTGTCGCGCCTGCTTAACCTCTATGTGCAGGGCGCGGCCTCGCTGCACCAGGCCACCAACACGTTCCTGGGGGAGAAGACCGGGCGCACCCCCTTCGTCATCGGCGTGGCAGGGTCGGTGGCCGTGGGCAAGTCCACGACCGCCCGCGTGCTGCAGGAGTTGTTGCGCCGCTGGCCCGACACCCCCGACGTGCAATTGATCACGACCGACGGCTTCCTGTACCCGAACTCGGATCTGGAAAAACGCGGCATCATGCACCGCAAGGGATTCCCGGAGTCCTACGACCGCCGCCGCCTGCTGCGCTTTGTCTCGGAAGTGAAATCCGGGGCCCCCGAGGTACGCGCACCCTGGTACTCGCACCTGAGCTACGACATCGTCCCCGGCAAGGAAGTGGTGGTGCGCTCCCCGCAGGTGCTGATCGTGGAGGGGCTCAACGTCCTGCAGCCGGCCAGGGCCCGGATGGACGGCACCGCGGGCCTGGCGCTAAGCGACTTCTTTGATTTTTCCGTCTATGTCGACGCGCGGACCGCCGACATCGAGGAGTGGTACATCCGCCGTTTCATGAAGCTGCGTTCGGGTGCGTTCTCGGATCCCGCGTCCTATTTCCACCGCTACGCATCGCTCAGCGACGAGGAGGCCAGGGAAACGGCGCATGGCATCTGGAAGCGCATCAACGAGCCGAACCTGCGGGAAAACGTCATTCCCACCCGGGGCCGCGCGCAGCTCGTATTAAGCAAATCGGCGGACCATTCGATCCGCCGAATGCTGCTGCGCAAGATCTGAAACCGGAATGTTTCCGATGAACTGTTCGTAAACTATTCGAAAAAATACCGCGACACCACCTGTTGACCACTGGCATTGTGTGCAAAGCTGGGCACATGCTCAAAGGATTCAGAGATTTCATTATGCAGGGCAACGTTGTTGACCTTGCCGTTGCCGTCGTCATTGGCGCCGCTTTTGGCGCCGTGGTCAATTCATTGGTTGAGAACATTCTCATGCCATTGATCGCAGCATTGGTTGGTTCGCCGAACTTCGACAACTTCCTCGTTGTCACGATCGGCGACGGTGTCGCCATCAAGTTCGGTGTGTTCCTGACCGTCTTGGTGAACTTCATCCTGATTGCTGCCGCCATCTACTTCATCGTCGTTCTGCCGATGAAGCATCTCAACGAGATGCGCCAGGCCCGCCTGGGCGTCGAGGAACCCGCCGAGGAACTCGATCCGCAGGTTGCCCTGCTGGCCGAGATCCGCGACGAACTGCGCAATCGAACCGTCTGATCCACCGCGCACCTTCGGGTGCCACTACCGATGATGCCCCGGCGTCCCGATCCTTGTGATCCGGCCGCCGGGGCATTTTCATGCCAAGACCTGGCACGGTGCGGGCCCGGGCAGGCGGTGTGCCCCTGAAGCAGGCACCGCATGGATAGTGGGATGATGGAGCGGTGAGTGCACAATCTACCGATCAGACCGAAAATCCAACCCACACCCAGGATCCGACAGTGGCGTCGGACTGGGAACGGCGCGCCATCATCGATCTGGCCAACGTCCGGGAAAACGTCAAGCGGGTTGCCGAGCTCGTGGCGCCGGCCGCCATCATGGGCGTTGTCAAGGCCGATGGCTACGGGCACGGAGCCGTGGCCGTGGGTCGCGCCGCGGTGCAGGCCGGGGCCACCTGGCTGGGCTGCGCCCACGTCACCGAGGCCCTGAAGGTCCGGGAAGCGGGACTCGAGGTCCCCATGCTGGCCTGGTTGCACACCAAGGGGACCCCCTTCGCCGAGGCCATCGCCGCAAACATCGACCTGGCCGTCTCCGGCTGGGAACTTGAGCATGTGGCCCGTGCCGCGCAGGCCGCGGCCCAACCGGCACGCGTGCACCTGAAGATCGACACCGGACTGGGCCGCAACGGCAGCACCCCCGAGGAATGGGAACTGTTGCTGGGTCGCGCTGCCAGTTACCAGGAAGAGGGATTGATGCGCGTGGTGGGCGTCTTTTCCCACCTGGCCGTCGCCGACGAACCCGAACGCCCGGAGACCGACGACCAGCTCGAGGCCTTCAACCAGGCCGTGGCACTGGCCGAGGACGCGGGCTTCGACCTCGAGGTGCGGCACATCGCCAACACCCCGGCAATCCTCACCCGTCCGGACGCCCACTACGACATGGTCCGCCTGGGCCTTGGCCTGTACGGACTGAGCCCCTTTGCCGGGGAAGACCCGGCACGCTACGGCCTGCGCCCCGCCATGACGCTGGTCAGCAGGATCGCGAACGTCAAAAAGGTACCGGCCGGGCAGGGCGTGGGCTACGGCCTGCGCTACCACACGGAGAGAGACACCTACCTGGGCCTGGTCCCGATGGGCTACGCCGACGGGGTGCCACGCGTCGCGCTGAACGCACCGGTGAGCATCAACGGCACGATCTACCGGGTTCGGGGCACCATCGCCATGGACCAGTTCGTGGTGGACCTGGGCCCGGATGTCGACGTCGAGGCAATCCTGGGCTCAGAGGTCATCCTCTTTGGCGACGGCGGCCCCTCGGTCACCGAATGGGCCGACGCCGCCGGCACCATCAACTACGAGATCGTCACCCGGATTTCCCCGCGGGTCCCGCGCCGGTTGGTGGAAGGCTCCTGGGGTGAATCCGGTGAGTGAGCCTTCCGTGGCCGTCGAACTCGCGGTGCACGACATCGCCCAGACCAAGGAGTTCGCGCACCGGCTCGGGGCGATCCTGGTCCCGGGGGACCTGCTGGTGCTCACCGGCGAGCTCGGGGCCGGCAAGACCACCTTCACCCAGGGCCTCGGGCTGGGCATGGGGGTGCGCGAGGGCATCATCTCGCCCACCTTCGTGATCTCCCGGACCCACCCGGCCCTGGGCACCGGGCCCGACCTGGTGCACGTGGACGCCTACCGGCTGGACAGCGCCGCCGAGCTTGACGACCTGGACCTGGAAGCGGGCATGGGCACCGCGGTCACGGTCGTGGAGTGGGGCGCGGGCAAGGTCGAGCAGCTCAGCGACTCCCGCCTGGAGATCGTGCTGCTGCGCCCCGGCTCGGTGCAGAACCACGAGGACCTGGTCTTCGACTTCCACGAGGGCGAGGACGATGAGCCGCGCACCATCAAGCTCACGGCCATCGGCCCGCGCTGGGACAACGACCCGGCGCTTGCGGCCCTGCTGAACGACTTCACGAGCTAAGGGAAAACACATGCTGCTACTGGCCATCGACACCTCCGCCAACGCCTCGGCGGCGCTGCTGCGCGCCGAGGGCACCGCCATCGAAGTGCTCGGCTCCTTCACCTCCACCGAAAGCAACGACCACTCCGAGGTCCTGGCCCCGGCCATCGAATCCCTGCTGGCCACCGCCGGTTCGGTGGTTCCCGCGGCGATCGCGGTCGGCGTGGGCCCCGGGCCCTTCACCGGGCTGCGCGTGGGCCTGGCCACGGCCCGCACCCTGGGCTTTGTCTGGGGCGCGCCGGTCCACGGGGTGATGAGCCTGGATGCCATCGCGCTGGATGCG
Source organism: Arthrobacter sp. AQ5-05 (assembly GCF_003287975.1). Taxonomy (GTDB): domain Bacteria; phylum Actinomycetota; class Actinomycetes; order Actinomycetales; family Micrococcaceae; genus Paeniglutamicibacter. The sequence continues at coordinate 23,972 of NZ_QMKQ01000006.1, read as the reverse complement.
GCGGCGCAGCAACCGGCCGGGGACTTCACCGTCGCCATCGACGCGCGGCGCAAGGAGCTCTACTGGGCACGCTACGACAAGGCCGGGGTGCTGCTCGACGGGCCCCACGTCACCGTGGCCGAGGAACTGCCCGCAGGCCCGGTGTACGGGGCCGGGGCCGGACTCTACGCCGACCGCCTGGCCGCGGTGGGTGCCAAAGCCGAGGAAGGCTTCGAAAGCTCCCACCCCGGCGCCGTGTCGCTTGGCACCCGCGCGCTGCGCAGCCTGGCTGCCGGCGATCCCCTGCTGGGCACCGAGCCGCTGTACCTGCGCGAATCCGACGCCAAGGTGCCCGCGGTGATGAAGGGCAAGCTGCTGTGACCGGGCAACAAGCCAACTCCGTGCCTGCGGGCCTGGAAACCAGGCCCATGCTCCACTCGGACGTGGACGAGGTCTGGAAGATGGAAAAGGCGCTCTTCCCGGCGGATGCCTGGCCGCGGGAGATGTTCATCGGCGAACTGGACCTGGTGGACACCCGGAACTACTGGGTGGTGCAGGACGCCGGGAAAACAATCGCGTACTGCGGGCTGATGTGCGTGCTGCCGTTGGCGGATGTGCAGACCATCGCCGTGGATCCGCTCTACGAGGGCCGGGGGATCGGCACGCACCTGTTGCGCCTGATGATCGACACCGCCACTGCGCGCAGCGCCACCGACCTGTTGCTGGAGGTCCGCGAGGACAACCCCAGGGCCCAGGGCCTGTATGAGCGCCACGGGTTCGAGGCCATCCACCGCCGCAGGGGGTACTACCGCGACGGCGTCGATGCCGTGATCATGCGCAAGGTGCTGTTCACTCCCGCTTGATCCCGCAGCATCCACGCTTCCGGGTGGCCCGTGGCCGGCGGGCAACGCAGCGGTGAATGCGCCCGCTTCGCCCAAAGCGGGGCCCCGGCCCTAAAATTGGAACCATGTCCCTTACTGCACCGCTCGTTCTTGGCATTGAATCCTCCTGTGACGAAACCGGGGTGGGTATCGTGCGTGGAACCGAACTCCTGGTCAACGCCGTGGCCTCCTCCATGGAAGAGCATGTGCGCTTCGGCGGGGTCATCCCCGAGATTGCCTCCCGCGCCCACCTGGACGCCTTCGTGCCGACGCTGTCGGCCGCGTTGAAGGACGCGGGGGTGACGCTGGATGAGATCGACGCGATCGCCGTCACCAGCGGCCCCGGGCTCTCCGGCGCCCTGATGGTGGGGGTCTCCGCCGCCAAGGCCCTGGCCCTGGCCACGGGCAAGCCGCTGTACGCGATCAACCACCTGGTCGCCCACGTGGGCGTCGGCATCCTGGACGGGGGCAAGCTCCCGGAAAACCTCGGGGCGCTGTTGGTCTCCGGCGGCCACACCGAGATCCTGCAGGTCAACTCCCTGACCGACGATGTGCGCCTGCTCGGGGCCACGATCGACGACGCCGCGGGGGAGGCCTATGACAAGGTCGCCCGGCTGCTGGGCCTGGGCTACCCCGGCGGACCCGTCATTGACAGGATCGCCAAGGACGGGGATCCCAAGGCCATCCGCTTCCCGCGCGGGCTGACCCTGCCCAAATTCATCGGCACCGCCGAGGAACCGGGCAAGCACCGCCACGACTTTTCCTTCTCCGGGCTCAAGACCGCGGTGGCACGCTGCGTGGAGCAGTACCAGAAGCGCGGCGAGGAGGTGCCGGTGGCCGACATCGCCGCCGGCTTCCAGGAGGCCGTGGTCGATGTGATCACCTCCAAGGCGGTGCGCGCCTGCCAGGAACACGGGCTGACCAACCTGATGCTCGGGGGAGGGGTGGCGGCGAACTCGCGGCTGCGCGAACTGCTGGCCGCGCGCTGCGCCTCGGCCGGGATCACCCTGCGGGTGCCGCCGCGAAACCTGTGCACGGACAACGGCGCGATGGTCGCTGCCCTGGGCGCCCAGCTGGTCGCCGGCGGCATTGCCCCGACCGGATTGGGTTTCTCCACCGACTCCGGGCAGCCGGTGTCCCTGGTTTCATTGGTGGCATAGAACCAAGACATCTTTGGATGCAATAAGGGGTGGACGGGAAATTTCCCGGCCACCCCTTATTGCATATTTGGATCCTTGGCTCAGGCCAGGTGCATCCGCCGGACGTTGTCCTTGACGATCTCGTGGAGGTCGCCGTTGTTCGCCGAGGCGATCTTGTGCTGCCATTGGTAGCCGGCGCCGCCGGTGATGATGCGTTCCACATCGGCCAGCTCGGCGCTGCAGCCGAGCTTTTCGGCGACCGGGGCCAGTCGCTCGAGCTCCAGGCGCAGGTGGTCGGTGACGAGCATTTCGTCGCCGGCGGCGTTGAGGATGATGATCGCCTCCATGCCGTAGCGGGCGGCACGCCACTTGTTCTCGACCCGGAACCACGGAGGCATGACCGGGATGGTTCCCCCGGCATCCAGCGTGGAGGACATGTCATCGACCAGGCACTGGGTCAGTGCGGCGATCGCACCGATGTCCTGCAGCGAGGACAGCCCGTCGGGGATGCGCATTTCCACTGTCCCGAAGCGCGGCACCGGGCGCACATCCCAGCGGATCTCGGAGATGTCGTCGATGACCCCGGTGTGCATCATGTCCGCGACGTAGGCCTCGTATTGCTCCCACGCCCCGAAGTGGTACGGGATCCCGGCGGTGGGCAGCTGCTGGAACATCAGGGCGCGGTGCGAGGCGTAGCCGGTGTCCTCCCCTCCCCAGAAGGGGCTGGAGGCCGAGAGCGCCTGGAAGTGCGCCTGGTAGTTGATCAGCCCGTCGACGATCGGCAGGGCCTTGGCCCGGGAATCCAGGCCCACGTGCACGTGCACCCCGTAGATGACCATCTGCTGGCCCCACCACTGGGTGCGGTCGATCATCTTCGCGTAGCGGTCCTTGTCGGAGACCGGCTGCAGCTTCGGGGGCGCGAAGGGGTGGGACCCGGCGCAGTACAAATCCACGCCCATGGGGTCGGTGACCTCGCGGACGGCCACCAGGTTCTCGTGCAGTTCGGCCTTCGCCTGCGCCACGGTTTCGCACACACCCGTCACGATTTCCACGGTGTTCAGCAGCAACTCCTGCTTCACATGGGGATGTTCGTCGCCGACGCCCAGGGATCCGTGCCGCACGTTCAGTTCGGCGAGGACTTCCTCGGCTACCGAACGCAGGTCGGAAGTATGGCGATCCACCAACGCAACTTCCCATTCCACACCGAGCGTGGACTGGCGTGATGATGCGAAATCTATTTGCATCGAACCTCCATGATTCATGAGGCGATCCACCCCAATATGTTCTTCCCGCCAGTCTATCGAGCGAAACCACACAGTTGATGCCACCGCTGGAGGTTCGGTGGGGTTTGGCGGTCCAGCGGTCGTGTAATTGCGCTCACACGGGGAAAGCGACCGGCTCGACCTCGATGGCCAGGCGCGTATCGCCGATGCGGGTGAGCACCAGGGTCGCCTTGTTTTTTGCATCGCGTCCGGTGCCGGCCAGCAGGATCTTGCGCAGCTCCTCCGGGGTGACGTCCATGCCGCGCTTCTTGATGTCCAGCACGCCGATCTTTTCGGCCTTGACCCACGCGCGCAGGTTCTTCACGTGGTACGGGTGGATGGCCAGGACCTTGTAGGCCTTGGCCAGCGGGGTGTCCACGGCTTCGGCGGTGCTGAAGTAGGCGATGTGCGGGTCGAGAAGGTGCCCGCCGGTGTCCTTGAGCAGCTGGTCGATCAGCCCGGCGCGGATCACCGCACCGTCGGGTTCGTAGATGTAGGAATCGATCGCGCCGACCGGCACGTCCCCGCGCAGCGCCGCGTCGGGGTCGAAGTCGACGGGGCTGGTCAGTTCCGTGGCGCCGTGTGCGCCGATGACCAGGGCCGCGCGGCGGACGCCGGGGCGGGCCAGCGGGCCGAACCAGAGGGCGGCCTCGGTGACATCCCCGTTGATGGAGACCCATTGGACCTCGCAATTGGCCGGGACCGCACCGTGCGGCAGGCCCGGGCCCATCTTCACGCCCACGGCCAGCCCGCGGTTGGCCAGCGACTCGACGAAAGACAGCGGAGGGGAGAACGCCTCGGGATCGAAGATCCGCGAGGTGCCGGAGGTGTCGGTGGTGCGCCGGGCCGGGTCCAGCCAGACCCCGTCGAAGCCGGTGAGGTCGAACTCGGTCGCGTCGGCGTTGATGACCGTGGCAGTGGGCCAGGGCATGAGGTTCAGGGTGGCCGCGGCCGCGGTGGTCTCGTCCATCTCCACGGCGGTCACCTCGATCTCGGCACTGGCCAGGGCGAGGGAATCCGCGCCGATGCCGCATCCAAGGTCGGCCACCTTCTTGATACCGGCGCGGGTGAAACGCTGGGCATGCAGGCCAGCAAGTTTCAAGCGCGTGGCCTGTTCCAGGCCCGCGGGAGTGAACACCATGCGGTCGGCGAAGGGCCCGAACTTGACCCGGGCCTTGGAACGCAACTGCGCCTGCTGGACCACGGCGGTGACCAGTTCCACCGGGTGCCCGGCCTTGCGCAGCGACAGGTTCAGGTTCAGCGCCGCCTCCTTGGTGCCGGCGGCGGACGGGTCGACCGAGTTCAGCAGTTCCCACCCCTGGGGTGTCAACAGTATTTCCAGCTGGGATGCTGCGGCCTCGGAGCTTTGGTTTGCCATGGGTTCAAGCCTAGTACGGATGCGGTCCGGTCCGCGGACGGGCGGGACGCGGTGCGGCGGGCAGTGTGCGGCCACCCGCACGGCCGCTGAAATGCCGTGCGGGTGGCCGCGGTCGATAAACCGCCGGTGGGAGTTAGCGCACCAGCTGGTTCATGTGGATGTGGTTGCGCACCGCGGGGTAGTAGCCATTGAGGTAGCCGTTGGTGGTGGGGTGCAGATTGAACGGATCGCCGAGGTTCGCCATGTTGAAGTAGATCCAGGAATCCGTTGCACCCAAGCCGTGGTTGTTGAACGGTCCCAGCACCGGCACGAACGTGGCGCTGGTGCCCTCCGTGGCGTCGCGGATGGCCCGGTTCAGCGAATCGCCCAGCTTGTTCAGGTCCCGCGCGTGGCTTGCGCTCATCAGCGCCTGGTCTCCGTTGGAGGCCGTGAACAGCCGCGGGTAGCCCAGCACCAGGATCTCGCCGGGTGTCGCTGCATCAATCAACTGCAGGGTTTGGTGGGCGGACCCGCCAACCATCGGGAGCGCGGCGTTCCCTGCTGCCAGTGCGGCATCGCAGGCCGCATCCGATCCCAGGGTGCTGCAGGCGATCACCAAGCCGGCCAGGTTAAGGTCGTTGCCGCCGAGCGTGAGGGTCGTCAGGTCCGCGGTGGCAAGGTACGGGGTGACCTGCTGGGCCACTGCCCCGATCTGAGCGGTGGTGAACCCCGCGCAGGCAACGTTGGCGGTGAGGTTGACGTTGTCCATGGCAGCGATCTTGGTGACGTGCGTTTGGCCGTTTCCTTGCAGGCAACCCGGGAACGGACCGGGGACCAAGGCCCCGGAGCCGAATCCGGCGGAGTACGAGTCGCCGAGGTTGACGTAGTTCACGATCCCCGAGGTGCTGGTTTCCGTCGGCGGCGCCAGCGCGGCGGCCGGGCCCATCCCGGTGAGGGACAGGGCACACGCGGCAATGCCGGCGGCGAATATGGCGAAAAGTCGAGATGGTGCGAAGCGAGCCATGGGAAGGTCCCCCTGCTTTCAACATGGCGGGGCGTCGGTGACGCGCCGCCGGTTTCCCGAAGGGTCGGGTGGCCGTGTGGGGCGCCGCGCCGTTGCCGGAAGGGGCCCCGTGGTTCGAATCCCCAAGGATGGGAACCACCATCCGGCCGGGCGCGAGGCACGGCCGGTGTGCCAGGATGCGGGACCGAGGCTCTCGACTCGCACGTATTGCCAATCCTAGGACTGAAAATGGCCATTGGACAGGGTTTGGGAGGGGGAACATGGCACGTCACGGCGCTGCGGCTCCCGGGGAGCAGCAGGCAGAAGCCCGTGGCCTCGGCTGTTACCGGGTTCTCGGAAGTCGTCCCGAGGCTGGCAAACGGGTTCCGGGCCCGGGATCAGAGCGGCAGTGCCGAGCGGATGGGCCAGTCCTGGCCCTCCAGGATGAGCTGGGCGCAGGCCCCGGTATTGGTGTTGAACACCAGCGGCGCCAGCAGGTTGACGCTCGCTTGGCTGTCGGAAGTGTTCACCACGACCAGGACGCAGCGGGAAGCGGGCTCCGGCTCCCCGAGCAACGCCATTTGTTCGTTGGTGAACACCGGCTTGTAGTCGGCCAGGTGCAATGCCGCATCCAGCACGAAGAGGCGCAGCCCCGCGGACTGCGGCGAAGCCAACGAGTACAGCCCCAGCGCACCCTCGACGGGTTCCAGGGACAGCGTGGTGGCCTCGGGGAATCCCGGCAGCGCGGCGGCGGGAACCAGTACCCGGCTCATCGCAGGAAGTCCATCAGCGAGGGCTGCAGGGTGCGGGCCGCGGCGGACAGGGCCGCCTGATAGGCGACCTCCTGGGTCTTGAGCTCCAGGATGACCTTGCCCAGGTCGATGTCCTCGATGCCGCTGCGGCGGGCTTCGAGGGAAACGGCGTCCGAGAGCAGCGCATCGTCGGCTGCCAGTACGGCCGCGTGGCTGGCGCCGATGGTGGCCTGGGCCCCGAGGACCTGTTGGAGGTGCTTGTCGACGTCACCGATCTTGGGGGAGATGTTGGTCCCCGCACGCAGTGCATCGGCAATGTCCTTCACGAGCTTGAACACGCTGTCGTCCCCTTCCCCGAAGACGGTGGCCCCGGCGGCGTCCACGCGGACCGTCGAGTTCGGGCCGATGCGCCGATCCACGGCAGCGGTACCGTGGAATTGGTAGGTGTTCTTGTCCAGCGCCTCTGATTTGTTGGTGGTTCCGGCAAAGACATGGCGTCCCATGAATTGGGTGTTGGCCGCGGTGAGCAGGGCGTCGTGCAACTGGTCGAGTTCCAGGGCGATCGCTTCCTTGGCGTCCGGGTTCAGGGCGCCGTCATTGGCTCCCTTGACGGTGAGGTCGCGGATCTGCTGGATGATGTTGGTCGCGCTGGTCAGGGCCTTGTCAGTGGTCGAAAGCCAGCCATTGGCGTCCTGCACGTTGCGGGAGAACTGTGCATTCAGTCGCTGTTCGGCGCGCAGGGCCATGACATTTGCGGTGCCCGAGGGGTCGTCGCTTGGCTTGCCGATTTCCTTCTGGGTGCCGGCCTTGTTCTGGATGGTGGCCAGCCGGGTCATGGCTGCCTGTAGGTTGCGCTCGGCATTGAGGTTGAGTGCCGCGGTCGTGATTCTGGTCATGGGTTTGGTTCCTTCCCCTAGCGTCCGACGAGTCCGGTGCGGTTGATCAGCGTGTCGAGCATTTCATCGATGGCCGTCATGACGCGTGCGGCACCCTGGAAGGCATGCTGGTTGGCGATCAATGCAACGTTCTCCTCATCGAGGGATACCGCGGAGACCGATTGCTGGGCGTTGATGGCGCCGGAGGCCGCCACCGCGGTGGAGACCGCTTGCTGGGCCTCGGCGCGGGTGGTCGTGCCGATCTTGATGACAAGGTTCGCCCACAAGGCGTCGGGACCACCAGGCACCTTGCCGAGTTCCGTCATCTTCGCGGCGTTGGAACCGTCCAGGTTCCCATCAATGGTGCTGCTGGTTGCCAGGTCTGCAGCACCCTGAGCCAGGACCGCCAGGTTGCCGGCAGCGTCGAAGCCGAAGAACGCCTGGCCGGGGCCGCCCGCCACGGTGAAGCCGCCAGCCTGGACGTCGTTGACTCGGCCAGCCAGTTCCTTGGCGATGCCTTCTAGCGCCTTCGCGCCTTCGGCGAGCGAGCCACCGGTTCCGTTGCCATCGGCCGGGGCAAGGACCGCCAGCGCCCCGGCGAGGCGTCCGGATTGCAGGGCAATTGGCGACCCGGTGCGGTGGGCCCACTGAATGGACGGCGCGGCTCCTGCGCCACCGAAGTTCATGGCGCCGGTGGCTTCCAGCGGGCGGACCGTGCCGCCGGTGACCAAAGCATTTCCGTCAATCAGTACGTCGATGGTCCCGTCGGGCAGTTCGCGGACGGTTGCGCCGGAAAGCTCGGCGATGTTCTGGGTCAGCAGGTCCCGCTGGTCGAGCAGGGCATTGGGAGTGCCGCCGGACGCGAGGGTCGATCGAATCTGTTCGTTCAGCCCTGCCACGGCGGAGGCCGCGGCGTTGATGTCCCCGACCATGGTGTCCAGGCTTTGTCGCTGGGCTTCCCACTGGTCGGAGATCTCGGTGCGGGACAGCCCTATCCGGTTGGCCACGGCCTTGGCGCGCTCGATCAGCACCACCGCGGGGGAGGCCTCGCCGGGCTGGTTGGCGACATCCTGCCAGCCGGCCCAAAAATCGTTGAGCAGTGCCGAGAGCCCGTTTTCGCCCGGTTCCCGCAAGATCCCCTCGAGGTTGGTCATGGCCTCGGCGCGGGTGTCGGACTGGGCAGCCAGGGCGATGGTTCCGCGAACGCGGGCATCTAGGTGCGCATCGGCCAGACGGGCGATCCCTGTCAGGGTTACGCCTTGTCCGACGCCGGGCCGGGAAGCCAGCAGGCCAGTCGATGCCACGGAGCCGACGGACAGGAAGTCTGCGCGTTGCCGCGTGTAGCCGGCCGTGCCCACATTGGCCATGTTGTTGCCGGCCGTCTCCATCGCCAGGCGCGCGGCATTCAGGCCGGACATGGCCGTGTTCAGGCCGCTGAATGTACTCACGTCGGTTCCTTAGAGGTTGGTGTCGATGATGTGGGCGCCGGAATTTCGCGACGCGGTTGCCCCTGCCGGGCCATACAACGAGGGATCGTCACCGAGGGACGCCAGGGTTTCTTGCGTGGAGCGGTGGGCGGCCCGCAAATACTGTTCGTTGGCATCCCGCAGTTGGCCGATCTCGGCACCGGTGTGTCGCAGTGCCGCCAGATGCGCGCCGAGGATTTCGTGCCATGGCCCTTCGGGTGCGGCTTCGATGATTTCCGACAGTGGCGCAGCTGCGTCAAGTCCCCAAGACAGGGCAACCCGCGCTGCCTCGACGGCACGGTTCAGGCCCGCGGCGTTGACCTTCTCCAAGACATTTTCGATCTCACGAGTGGCCAGCTGGATCCATTGGGACTTGCCGGCAACGAGCAAAAGATGCTGTTCCTCCAACTTGAAGTGCAGCAGCTCAAGCAGTTCCCGTTCTTTCCACAACAGAGCCGAAAGCTCATTGGTACCCATGATTTTTGTCTCTCCAAAACTGTTGTGCCCCAATAATTTCCCCCAGTCAAAGGAGTCTATCGGCCGACACAAAGTGAACGTTAGTTATCCAACGGACCATTTAGGCCGGATTGCGGCTAACATCTGTTCTTGGGGAATTACGCATTTGGGGAAAATGGCTAGTTGGCCAGAGGCAATGGCTTCTGGACTTTTGATCACTCAAGTGGACAAGGACGATCCGGTTGGAGCGACAAGTACGCAACCAGATGGTGCTGGAAAACCTTCCGCTGGTAGGTTATCTCGCCGCAGAATTGTGCGCGAAGGCGACGCATCTCTCCCGCGAGGATTTGGCGTCGGTGGGGGCCATTGCCCTGATCACCGCGGCGGATTCCTTCGACAACACCCTAGGGGTTCCTTTCGGGGCCTACGCCAGGCGGCGAATCGTGGGTGCCTTCGCCGACGACATGCGATCCAACGACTGGGCCACACGCGGCGCGCGCAAGAAGATCACCGAAACACGCACCGTCCAGGACTCCCTGACCGCCGCGCTGGGGCGAACGCCGACGGTTACCGAACTGTCTGAAGCGCTGGGCCTAGACCAGACGGCTACTCTCGCGATCTTGAGCGACTCGGCACGCACCGTGGTGGCGATCGATGACACCATGAATGACTACCTCTCTTCCGGCATCGAGACGCCGGAAGAATCATTGCTCGAAGCGGAACGCACCAAGGTCATCCGCGATGCCGTCGCGGCGCTGCCGGACAACCTGCGCTTGGTCATCGAACGCATCTACTTCGAGGGCTCCAGCGTGAAGGAACTCGCGACCGAAATGGGAGTCACCCACTCGGCGGTGTCCCAGCGACGCACCACCGCGATGAAGCTGCTGCACGAGGGACTGCAATCGCGGTACATTCCGGACCAGGCACCCTTGCCGGAATCGAGTCTAACCAAGGCGGCCACGCAGCGGCGGGAGCAGTACCTGAATGACTTTGGCGAACGTGTCGCCGGTGGCATCGTCCGGCTTGCCGGCCAGCCTGCATGGCCCTCGGCATAGCGGCCCAACACCTATTTCCCGTGACTGCTAACCGACCTTGTTGGGCGGTCGATAGTCGGTGATTGAGGTCCACGGACGGACCTTGGTACATACACCCGTCTCACGGAGGAATTCACCATGGGTATGCAGATCAACACCAACATCGCGGCGCTGAACGCTCACCGCAACCTTTCCAACACGCAGAACGACCTCTCCAAGTCGTTGGAGAAGCTCTCCTCGGGCCTGCGCATCAACCGCGCGGCCGACGACGCCGCCGGTCTGTCGATCTCCGAGGGCCTGCGCTCGCAGGTCAACGGCCTGGGTGTTGCGGCACGCAACGCCCAGGACGGTATCTCGGTGATCCAGACCGCCGAAGGGGCCCTGACCGAGGTCCACTCGATCCTGCAGCGCATGCGTGACCTGACAGTTCAGGCCGGAAACGGGTCCAACAACACCGAATCGCTGTCAGCCATCGATAAGGAAATCGACGGGCTCTCCTCTGAGCTCAACCGAATCTCGAACAACACCGAGTTCAACGGATCGAAGCTACTTCAGGGTGGATCGATGAGCTTCCAGATCGGTGCCAACGGAAACACCGCTACGGACGTTTCCAACACGATCACTGTGAATCACGCTGACATCTCCACCGCTGGCGCACTGGCTGGAATCGTCACAACGACCGCAGACGGCACCGATGTCACGGATTCGCTGATTGACGTCACCGACACGACCACGATTGCGGCCTCGATTGAATTGTTGGACACGGCAATTACCGCAGTGTCGGGTTCACGAGCAGATTTGGGTGCCGTGCAGAACCGGTTCGAATCAGCCATCAACACGCTCAACGTCTCCCGCGAAAACCTGCAGTCCGCAGAGTCCCGTATCCGCGACGTCGACATGGCTGCCGAAATGGTGAACTTCACCCGCTCGAACATCCTGTCGCAGGCTGGTACCGCGATGCTCGCGCAGGCCAACCAGTCAAACCAGGGTGTCCTACAGCTCCTCGGCTAAGCATCTCAAGCCGTTTAGCAACTAGCGGTTCCGAGCCACGAAGCGCTTCGGAACCGAGCTAAGCATCCAACGATCTCCCGTGGCAGGTTTGGGCTCCCCGAGCCCTGTGCTTGCCACGGGAGATTCGCGGTATCAACACCACAGCTAGAAAGCGGAGAAAACATGGGCCTGGCACTCGACGGACTCGCCAGTGGGCTGGACACCACCTCGCTGATCAAATCCCTGATGCAGGTCGAAGCGATCCCGCAGGCCATCCTGAAAAACAAGGTAAGTGCCACCAAGACCATGGTGGCCGCCTTGCAGGCGCTGAACACCAAGGTCGCCGACCTCGCCACGCTTACCACGAAGCTGGCCAAGCCCGAGTCGCTCCAGCTCTTCAACACCGCGGGAAGCTCCGAGGGCCTGAAGGTAACAACCTCCACCGGGGCCACCTCTGGAACCCTTGACCTGACGGTCAACAAGCTCGCCCAAAGCCAGCTGCAGGTATCCGATCCCGTCACCGAATGGGATGCATCCACCATCACCATCACCGCGGGTGGCACCGACACCGTCATCACGGCCAAATCAAACTCCCTCGATGACATCATTACCGCAGTCAATGCCTCGGATTCGGGAGTCAAAGCGGTCAAAGTTGCCTCGGGTGGTGGCGAATACCGCGTGCAGTTTTCCGCAACCGAGTCCGGCGCCGAGAACGCGTTCACGATTTCCGGGACCACCGTTCCGATGACCCCGATCCGTGCAGCGCAGGACGCCGAAGCCACGCTGTGGGCCGGCACCGCCGCCGAGCAGACGATCAAATCGTCCACCAACACCTTTGCGGCCCTCTTACCCGGGGTGGACGTCACAGTATCCAAGGTTTCCACCGAACCGGTGACGGTGTCGATCGAACGCGACAACGAGGCCACCTCCAAGGTCGCCTCTGACCTGGTGAACTCCCTGAACGACCTGTTCAAGTTCCTTGCCACGAACTCCTCCGTCACCTCGGGCGCCGGCGGCGCCACCAGCGGAATGATCTTCACCGGCGACAGCACCGCCCGCGACGTGAAGCAGCGCACCATGGATGCCGCCATCATGCCGATCGATGGCAAGTCGCCCTCGGAAATAGGCATTTCCATCACCAAGGACGGCAAGCTCGAGTTCGACGCCGAGAAGTTCTCCAAGGCCCTGGCCGAGGACCCCGCCCGAGTCGAATCGGTGCTCACCACCATCTCCTCGCGGGTTTCCACGGTTGCCTCGAACATGTCCGACAAATACGACGGGGCCATCACCTCCAGGATCAAGGGCCAGGAATCGATGGTCTCCCGGCTGGACACCCAGATCCTGGACTGGGATCGCCGGTTGGACAGCCGCGAGGCCACGCTGAAGCGGATCTACTCATCCCTGGAAGTGCAGTTGAGCAACCTCAACTCCCAACAGTCATACCTGGCCTCGCAACTGGCCTCGCTCCCGAACACGCAGAAGAAGTGATGATGAACCCGGCCCTGAAACGTGCGCAGCTCAACCGCGAAGCGATCCTTTCGGCCAGCCCCGCGCGCCTGCTCACCATGCTCTACGACCGCCTGCTGCTTGACCTCAACCGAGCCGAAGCCGCACAGAATTCGGGGGACTGGCCGGTGGCCTCGGAAAACCTGGTGCACGCCCAGTCGATCATCGCCGAGCTCATTTCCTCCCTAAACAGCGATCTCTGGTCGGGGGCCACGCAGCTACACAGCATCTACGCCTTCGCCACCCAGCTGCTCATCGACGCCAACATCAAGCGCGACCCGGCATTGACCCGCCAGGCCATCACTTTGATGGAACCGTTGCGCCAGACCTGGCACGAGGCCGCAGCTGCACCCTCCGCACCGCTTGCCGGCGGCGAACACATTGGCTGATAGCCCGGCACCGGTCCACGTCACGGATTCCTGGGAACAAATCCTGGACGGGTTGGCCGCCCACGTGGCAACGCTCCGCTCCGCCGCCGCGGATGAATCCATGCTTCTGGAATTGCCCGTCGCCCAGTGGCTCCCGCCGGAAGGCTTGGGGGCGATCCCGGAAGGACTCGCGTCGCGGGCCGCAGCTCTGCTGTCCCAGATGCAGGACCTTGCTCCGCTGCTCGAGCAGCGCCGTGAGGCCACCATGAAGCAGCTGCGGGCCGTCGACTCGGTTCCCCGGGACACCGGGCAGAGCGCCATCTATCTGGATTCAATCGGATAGAGCAAACAGCTAACGGCTAGCTGACATCGGCCGATGGTCTAGGAAGAGCACGGATAGCTCACTTTCCTTTTGCGCCCACGGATGGGCCACGCACCGACCCTGGAGCAATTCGTCGTGTTCGATTCCGTCACGTCCTTGGCGCTGGAAAGCGCGCTGGACGGCTTGGCCCTGCGCCAGCGTGCCATCGCAAACAACATCGCGAACGTCAACACCCCCGGCTACCACGCCCGCCGTATCGAGTTCGAGTCCGCCCTGGCCAAGTCCGTGTCCGAGGGCAACGGCCACGTTGCCGCAACCACGTCGACCTCGCTGGAGCCCACGCGCCTTGACGGAAACAACGTGAACCTGGACACCGAGACGCTGTCCAACATCGACACCGTGCTGCGCTACCAATTCGCCACCCAGGCAGCCTCCGGGCCGTTCAACTCCATCCGCACCGCACTTCGGAGCAACTGATGCTTGATGCCATCGGAATCGCGGGAACCGCGCTGACCGTCCACCGCAAATGGCTTGACGCCGTTTCCGACAACCTCGCCAACGTCAACACCGCCACTTCCACCGACGGTGACGCCTTCCGGGCCCGCTACGTGCTGGCCCAGGCCGGCGCCGAAAACACCGGCGTGTATGTTGCCGGGACCGAGCTCGGGGACGCCGCGGGGCGCATCGTGCACGAACCGGACCACCCGCTGGCCGATGCCGAGGGCAACGTCCGCTACCCGGACATCGACATGTCCGAGCAAATGGGATCGTTGATCATGGCCCAGCGCGGCTACCAGGTCAACGCCGCGGTCGTGGACCGTGCCAAGGAAACCTACCAGGCAGCACTGCAGATCGGACGCAACCAGTAATGCCCATGGATATTGCACCCGTCGCCGGGGTCCTCCCCACCCAGCCCACCGGGTACCTGAAGCCGGCCGGAACGCCGTCCACCGACGGATCGGCCTTTGCCACCGCCCTGGGCGGGGCCGTGGACCAGGTCCAGTCCCTGCAGTCCACCTCGAACGACCTTTCGATCAAGGCCGTGACCGGGGACCTCACCGACATCCACGCAGCCACGTTGGCCTCGACGCGTGCCGCGGTCGCCCTGGAAATGGTTTCCACCTTCCGCAACCGCGGTGTTGAGGCGTTCAACGAAATCATGAGGATGCAAGCCTAGTGGCCAACGTTCCAGCGCCTGTGACCAAGGCACTCGATGCCGTGCGCGGCTTTTCCCTGGCCCAGCGCACCATCGCCCTGATCGGCATCGCCGTCCTGGTCCTGGGCACCATTGCGTTGGTGGCCTTCATGAGCCAACCCAAGTTGACCCCGCTATTCACGGGCCTGGCGCCCGAAGATGCCGCGGGCATCGTGGAACAGCTCAAGGCCGATGCGGTTCCCTACGAGCTGACCGGGGGCGGGGGCACCATCCTGGTGCCCGAGGCCAACGTCTACGACTCGCGGCTCAAGGCCGCCGCCGCGGGGATGCCCAGCGCCGGAACCAGCGGCTACTCGCTGCTTGACGACATGGGCGTGACCTCGAGCGAGTTCCAGCAGTCCATCACCTACAAGCGTGCCCTCGAGGGGGAACTGGCCATGACCATTGGTGCCATGGACGGCATCAAGCTCGCCTCGGTCAAGCTTGCCATCCCCGAGCAGACCGTTTTCGTGGATTCCAAGACCAACCCCACCGCCTCGATCTTCGTCGAGACCAAGCCGAACGTAAACCTGTCCAGCAGCCAGGTCCAATCCATCGTCCATTTGACCTCCTCTGCCGTCGACGGGCTCAAGGCCGAGGACATCTCGGTCGTGGATTCCACCGGCAAGCTGCTCTCCGCCGCGGGCGTCGGGCTCACCGGAGGGGCCGAGAAGCAAACGGCCGACTACGAGTCCCGGGTTGCCAGCGTCATCCAGGGCATGCTGGACCGCGTGGTGGGCCCGGGCAACGCCACGGTGGCCGTCGCCGCGGACCTTTCCCTGGAATCCGCCGAACGCACAGAGGAATCCTTCACCAACCCCGAGGGCAACCCCGCGCTGACCGAATCAAGCAAGGAAGAAGAGTACGAGGGCAGCGGCGGTGCCGGTGCCGGGGTCCTGGGCCCGGACAACATCGCGGTGCCCGGCGGCTCCGATGGCGAGGGAACCTTCAACTCCACCGACACCCAACGCACCAACGCGGTGAACAAGGTGACCGAAAACCGGTTGATCCCCTCCGGCACGCTCAACCGCCAGAGCGTGTCAGTCGCACTGGACTCTGCGGCCGCCCAAGGTCTGGACATCCCGGAAATCACCCGGATGGTCAGCACCGCGGCAGGCATCGACACCGAGCGCAACGACACGGTCAACGTCTCGGTGGTCCCGTTCAACGCGGATGCCGCTTCCGCCGCGCAGGACGCCCTGGCCGCTGCCGCCGCCGCGGAGACCGCGGCACGCAACGCCGCCCTGCAGAAGACCCTGGTCATCGGCGGGGTCATCGCCCTGGCGCTGATACTGGCAACCGTCTACGCGCTGTACGTGCGGCGCAACAAACAGAACCGGGAGCCGGTGGACCTGGGCGAATTCCGTGAATTCGCCCCGATTTCGATCCCGGCCGCAGAGACCGCACACCCGGAGACCATGGCCATCAGCCAGGTGCCGATCCCGGAACCGGCCCTCGCACTGGCCACCCCGCACCACGTCAAGCGCGACGAGCTCTCCGCACTGGCCGCCAGCGACCCGGCCAAGATGGCCGACTACCTGCGCGCCGTGATGGACGATAGGGGCAACGAATGAAGCAGGACCCGGACAATGGCGCCCGAAAGCTGACCGGCACCCAAAAGGTCGCCATTGTGTTGATGCAGCTCGATCAGCACCACGCGGCCGAGGTCATGCGCCAATTCAGCGAGTTCGAGGCGGACGAGATCGCCGCCGAGCTGGTGCGCCTGCGCCGGGTCGACGCGCTAGCCGTCGAGGACACCATCGATGAGATCCACGAGATGGCCACTTCCGGCAAACCCACCGCACGCGGGGGCCGCGACGTGGCGGCGGGCCTGCTGGAGGCCTCCTTCGGCAGCGAGAAGGCCACCACGGTGATGAACCGGCTGTCCTCCTCGATGTCCGGGATGACCTTCGAGTTCCTCGACGGCAGCGACCCGGCGCACATCGCCTCGCTGCTCGACGGCGAACTGCCCCAAACCATTGCCCTGGTGTTGGCCCACCTGCGTCCCGAGGTGGCCTCGGTGGTGCTGGCCGGGTTCGAGGGGCCGGCCCGCACCGACACCGCCAGGGCCCTGGCCACCATGGGCACCGCGGTGCCCGAGGCGGTGCGCGTGGTCGCCGAGGAACTGAAGAAACGCACCGGATCGGTGATGACGAGCCACGAACCGCTCGAGACGGTCGGCGGGATCCAGCCCCTGGTGGACATCCTGAACCGCTCGGACGTCACGATGGAGAAGGACCTGCTGGCCTCACTTGACGAGCGGGACCCCGGCCTGGCCGAGGAAGTTCGCTCGCGCATGCTCTCCTTCGCGGACCTGGTCAAGTTCGAACGTCGCGACGTGCAGCGCGTGCTGCGCGGGGTCGACCCGACCACGCTGGCCTTCGCGCTCAAGGGTGCGGCGGCCGAGGTCGAGGAAACCATCCGCGCCAACATCTCCGACCGCACCAAGGACATCCTGGACGCGGAAATCTCCTCCATGGGCAAGGTGCGCCTCTCGCAGGTCGAGGAGGCCCGCGCAGACGTCGTCCAGTCGATCAGGGCGCTGGAAGCCAGCGGCGAGATCACCATCAAGCGCGGAGAAGAGGATGACTATGTCCTCTAACGCCCATCAGTTCGAACCGGTGCACTTCAGCGTGCTGGCACCCTCGCCCGAGGACAGGCGCGAGAATGGCGCCTCCCAGGCGCACGGCTATGCCACCGGCTACGCGCAGGGCATCCGCAAAGCGGAGGCCGTGGCACGGGCCGCACGCGAGGATGCGGCGCGGGCGGCCGCCGAGGCCGAAGCCGCGCGGAGAGCCGAACACGCCGACGCGTTGCGCGCCCTGGCCGGTGCGGCTGCAACTTTGCACGCACGCACCGTCCCGGTGCTGGAGTCGGCCTCCGGCGTGCTGGTGGAATCCGCACTGCTCTTGGCGGAGCGGATCGTGGGCAGGGAGCTGTCCAACGACCGCTTCGGGGCCAAGGCCGCGCTGGACCGCGCCATGGGCGGCATTGATGCGGCCACCGTGAGACAGGTGCGGATGAACCCGCAGGATCTGGCGCTGCTGGAACTGGACACCGTGCCGGGCACCTCGATCGCGCTGGTCCCCGATTCAACGCTGGCCCGCGGGGACGCGCTCACCGCCTTCGAGGCCGGATTCCTCGACGCACGTATTTCCACCGCATTCGAGCGGGCCGCCGCCGCCCTGCGGAGCGGAATCGCATGAGCCTGGATACGGGTTCCTGGACGGGCCTTGGTGCCGCGCTGTCCGCGGCCGGACCGGTGCCCATGGGGGTCGTCTCCTCCGTGGTGGGCCTGGGCCTGGAGGTCGCCGGGCTCAACGCCCCCGTGGGCACGGTGCTGCACATCGGGGACGAGAAGGTCCCCGCCGAGGTCGTGGCCGCACGCCGCGACACCCTGCACTGCATGCCGCTGGGCGCCCTGGATGAGATCCAGGTGGGCGACTTCGTGCACAGCAGCGGCACCGCTGCCTACATCCCGGTCGGCACCGGCCTGCTGGGACGGGTGCTGAACGGGCTTGGCGCGCCAATCGACGGCAAGGGCGCGCTGGGGGAGCACACCATGGTGCCCATGGAGAACCAGGCACCGGCCGCCCTGGAGCGCAGCAGGATCACCGACCCGCTGCAGTTGGGTGTCAGGGTCATGGACACGCTCACCGCGGTGGGTGCCGGGCAACGTATCGGCCTGTTCGCCGGGTCCGGTGTCGGCAAGTCCTCGCTGCTGTCCATGGTTGCCCGCGGCACCGCCGCGCAAATCAACGTCATCGCCCTGGTCGGCGAGCGCGGGCGCGAGGTGCGCGAGTTCCTCGAGGAGGACCTTGGCGCTGCGGGCCTGGCCCGGTCCATCGTTGTGGTCTCGACCGCGGACGAGCCGGCACGGATGCGCCTGCGGGCGGCCTTCGTCGCCACGCGCATCGCCGAGCATTTCCGCGAATCCGGGGCACAGGTGCTGCTGATGATGGACTCGCTGACCCGCGTGGCCATGGCCCAGCGCGAGATCGGGCTCTCGGCCGGCGAGCCGCCGGCAACCCGCGGCTACCCGCCCTCGACCTTCTCATTGCTGGCCCGGCTCCTGGAACGCGCCGGGACCTCGGCGAACGGCTCGATCACCGGGATCTACACGGTGCTGGTGGACGGCGACGACCACAACGAACCCATCGCCGATGCGACCCGTTCGCTGCTGGACGGGCACATCGTGCTGGACCGCAAGCTGGCCATCTCCGGGCACTTCCCCTCCATCGACGCGCTGGCCTCGGTCTCGCGCGTCGCCTCGAAGGTCACCACCCGGGACCAGGCCCATGCTGCCGGGACGCTGCGCAAGGTCTTGGCCGCGCGGCGCTCGGTGCAGGACCTGCTCGATGTGGGCGCCTACCAACGCGGCAGCAACCCGCTGGCCGACGCTGCGGTCGAGCACGAGGGATCAATCAACAATTTCCTGCAGCAAAGGCTTGAGGAACCGGTGCCCAGCGCCCGGTCCTGGGCCGAGCTTGAAGCGCTGCTGCTTTCCATGGGGGTGTCCTGATGTCCAAGGGATTTGCACTGTCCGGCCTGCTGCGCCTGCGCGGCCTGCAGGAAACCAAGGCTGCCGGCGAACTCGCCGCGGCCAACCATGCCCTGCGCCGACGCACCGGCGAGCGCAACACCTTGCGGGAGTCCATTGGGGCTCCCGAGGATGCACCGGTGGACAGCGAAACGCTGCTGGCGCTCATGGCCGCCCGTGCCTCCACGCGCGGGATGCTGCTGGAGCTGGACGCGGTGGTCGCGACCCTGGACTCGGACGCGGACCTCGCCCGCGAGGCGCACCGGCAGGCCCGGGCCGAGCTGAAGTCCCTGGAAAAACTCGCCGACCGCCACGAGATCACCATCCGCAACCAGGCCCTGGCCCGCGAGCAGGTACTGCTTGACGACCTGGGTGCCACCAACGCCTTCGAAGGGACCACACCGTGAGCTTCACCGACATGGCCTCGCGCATCGGTGCGATCCAGGGAACCCTGGCACGCGTCAGCGGCACCACGGCGACGGCGCGTCCGGAACCGCTGTCGGCCGGAACCGGCGCAGTGGCCTCCATGTACGCGGGGGGAACCACGGGCACGAATTCCGCGTTGCCCGCTGCCCCTTCAACCCCTGCAGCCTTCACCCAGGCACTGCAGGAGGCCATGGCCTCCCCGGCGGTGCTCGCCCCGAAGACTGCGCCCCCGGTGCCGGCGCCCTCCGTTGCCCCGGGCTCCGGCACCGCCGTTGCCAAGCCGGACGCCGTGCGCAACGAACCGCAGGCAAAGGCCGGCGGCGTTGACGGATCGGACGTGGTGGCGGCCGCGAAGAAGTACCTTGGCGTTCCCTACGTGTGGGGCGGCAACAACCCGAAGATCGGCCTTGACTGCTCATCCTTCGTCCAGCACACCTTCAAGGACCTGGGCGTGGGCCTGCCGCGCGTCGCCCGGCAGCAGGCCACGCAAGGCACCGAGGTCCCGTCGCTGGCCCAGGCCAAACCGGGGGACTTGATCGTCACCCGGGGTGGCGGCCATATCGGCATCTACCTGGGAGACAACAAGATGATCCATGCCCCGCGCCCCGGCGAAAGCGTGAGCATCCGCAAGCTCTTTGAAACGGACGCCACGATCATGACCATACGCCGGATCGTGCCCTCCGAAACCCCCGCCCCGGCCGCGGCGAAGCCGGCCTCCGGGACGACCAAGGACGCAGCCATCGAACAGGCCGAACTGACCGCTGCCGTGCAGCGAGCCCTCTTCTCCACGGCGGTGAACGGCGCATGATGCCCGCATTCCCCACACCAACCGTGTTCCCGGCTTCGGCCGGCACCTCAACCACGGGCATCGGCACATCGGCCCGTGCCGGTGGCACCGAGCTCCACGGAGCAGCGGCGCCGGGCCTGTTCGCCGAACTCTTCGCCTCCATGGTCCCCGTTTCGGCACCACGACAAGAAGCGGACGCCTCTGTCCGATCGACAACGGATCCAGCCGTGGCCCCGGAGGATCCCGCCGCGGAGGGACAACCCGCTGCCGCGACACCCCAGACGACGGAAGCCCCGCCGGAGGGCTTGCTGCTGGCGCAGCGGGCGCACTATCCGACCTTGGCACCGGTCGAAGCCACACCGGATGCTGCCGCACCAGGTTCGACGGACATGGCCCCAACGACGAACGAGCCTGCTTCGCCTGGCCAGACCGAAATCCCAACCGCACAAGCTCCGGACCTCCGCGCCGGCAGTGATCCTGTGGCAACCGGTTCCGCAGCCCGGGCATCCTTCCCTGTCGCCGTTGCCCCCCTGCCCACGGTTCCGGTGCCCGGGGCACCAACCCCCGAGACAGCTGCACCGCCGCAGGCTCCAGCGCTGCCGGTGGCCGTTGCCCCGCTGCTCACCTTGCCGTTGTCCGGCGGGCCGACACCCGAGACCGCTGCGCCGCCGCTGCCGGTGGCCAAGGCTCCGCTGCTGGTCATCGAGTTGCCGGAGTCGGCCGACTCCGCGCCGGGTGCACCACAGCTGCTGGACTCTGCTGTCGAACAGGGCTCCCCGGACGCGAGGCAACCGGCACCGACCGCCACCCTGCCCGCCACATCGCCAGGGTCGGCAACGGTGCAGGGTACTGCACCGGTCAAGATCCACCCAGAAGTCCCCGAAACCGGGTCCGACACGTCCGAACCGTCCATCCCCGCGGGTGACGGCCCCCGGGCCGGAGGCGGGCCGGCACCTGCTGCCGCCGGCGTTGTCCTTGCCGACCCAGCGCCGTCCGTCGTGCCTCCAGCCTTGGTGACGGCTCCAGGAATTCCGGTTCACGCCGTTGGCCAGGCTACGGACTCCGGCCCGGCCGTCGTGGCCCGCCAGCCCGCTGGTGTGGGCGTCGGGGCCATCGACGCGCTCGAAGCCCCGCAGGCCCAGACTGCCCAGGCCCGGACCCAAGCCCCGCTGCCGCTGCACCGTCAATTGTTCGGGCCCATCGCCACGCTGGCAGCCGGCCCCAACGGGGAACGCACGCTCAGCGTGAACATCGCCCCGGAGGCGCTGGGACCCATCACGGTCAAGGCCCACCTGGGATCCGAAGGAATCCGCATGGACCTCTCCGCCCCCACCGAAGCCGGACGCGAGGCGCTGCGCGCCATGCTGCCGGAACTGCGCCGCGAGCTGGCGGCCAGCGGCGGCGGCAATATCACCCTGAACACCTCCGCGGACGGCTCGTCCTCCGGGGGAAGCCCCAGGGGCGAAGCGTTCGGAGGCGGGGGAGAGCAGCGTGCAGCCTCCGGCCCCCGGTCCACGGTGTTGCCCGGGGACACCGGAGAAGCGCCCGAATTCCAGGCCCAGCCAGAACTCCCGACGCACCGTGCCACATCCCATCTCGACGTGATGGCCTAGGAAGGAAATACGCCCATGACCGTGCCACCCATCGAGGCCGCCCAATTCGGGGCCGGCGCAGCACCTGCCCGCGTGCCAAAGCAGACCATGGACGGGGAGATGTTCCTGCACCTGCTGGTCACCCAGCTGGCCAACCAGGACCCCAGCTCGCCCATGGACACCAACGACATGATTTCCCAGACCACGCAGCTGGCGTCCATGGAGCGGCTGAACCAGCTCAGCGCCACCCAGGACGTGTCCCTGGCCATCCAGCAGCGCCTGGCCGTTTCGGCGTTGATCGGACAGCAGATCACCACCGGCGGCGATGACCCCGTCACGGGTGTCGTCACGGCTGTCTCCTTTGCCGGGGTCAACCCGGTGGTCACCGTGGGGGACAAGCAGATCCCCTACGGACAGATCATCACCGTCGGAATGCCGGATGATCCGCCGGCGGTGGAGGCTCCCATTCAGGACCCCGAACCCGAAACCACGGAACCCGATCCCACCGTCGTCTAACCGCAATCCCGCAATTCCCCTTGATCCACCCGCCTTTCCTTCAACGCAGAAAGTGACCACACACCATGCTTCGTTCACTGTATTCAGGAATTTCCGGTCTTCGCGCCCACCAGACCATGCTTGACACCACCGGCAACAACATCGCCAACGTCAACACCGCGGGCTTCAAGTCCTCTTCCGTCCAGTTCCAGGACACGCTCTCGCAGATGACGCAGGGCGCCACCACCCCCGGTGCCAACACCGGTGGACGCAACCCGGCCCAGGTGGGCCTGGGCGTGCAGGTTGCCGGCATCGCCACCAACTTCGGCCAGGGCTCGTCCCAGAGCACCGGGCGCGCCTCGGACATGATGATCTCCGGGGACGGGTTCTTCATCACCCGCTCGGGCACCGCAACCACCCTGACCCGCGCCGGTGCCTTCGAGTTCGACGCCAACGGCCGGCTCACCAGCCCCGACGGCGGAATCGTGCAGGGCCGGATGGCCAACACCAACGGCGTCATGCCCACCGGCGGCGCACTGGGCGACATCGTCCTGCCCCGCGACCTGGTCTCGCCGGGCACCGCCACCACCGAGGCGGCGCTCACCGGCAACCTGCCCAGCGAAACAGCAGTGGGCCAGTCCATCATCCAGGACAAGGAAATCTTCGCCGCCGACGGCACCAGCCGCACCATGTCCCTGACCTTCACCCGCACCGCTGGCGGCTGGTCGGTCACCGGCAATGACGGCGCCGGAAACACTATGCCCGCAACCAACTTGGCCCTGGCCGCCAACGGCACGCTTACCGGCACCCTCCCGGACCTGGGCGGCATCAAAATCGATATCTCCAAGGTCACCGGGTACGCAGGCTTGAAGACCGTGTCGATCGCCTCGGCGAACGGCAACGCCGCCGGCACCCTGGAGTCCTACACCCTGGGTTCGGACGGCACGCTGACCGGCACCTTCTCCAACGGCAAGCAGCAGGCCATTGCGCAGATCGTGCTCGGGACCGTGGCCAACCCCTCGGGCCTGCAGAAGACCGGAGGCTCGGGCTACACCGTCACCGCAAACTCAGGGAACATCGAATTCGGTGCGCCGGGGGATCCGGGCATGGGCTCGATCGCCGGCGGCATGTTGGAGATGTCCAACGTGGATTTGTCCCAGGAGTTCACCAACCTGATCGTCGCCCAGCGTGGATTCCAGGCCAACGCCCGGATCATCACCACCAGCGACGAGGTCCTGCAGGAACTGGCCAACCTCAAGCGTTAACCATGACGCGCAACTAAGCCCCCGAGCCAAATCCGGTTCGGGGGCTTTGTGCAAACTACCGGTTAGCGGCACGATGACACTGCATGGGCGTTTCTTCCCTTGGACCCAGTGGCCTGGCCATGGAGTTGGGGTGGCACCGCCCTCTACGTCAAGCTTGAATATTCGGAGGTTTGAGAGCCACCGGATATTGCCGTTCGGAGCCACCATTATTGCCGTTGAGAGCCGGCACCTCCCCGGGAGGGAGCCACCGGCCCTCAACAACGTCCTTTAGCCCGTAACCCC
>NZ_QMKQ01000005.1 GCF_003287975.1 Arthrobacter sp. AQ5-05 | reverse complement strand
GCGCCGGTGGCCATCAGCGCGGCGTCCCGAAAGCCGGTCAATTCCGTTGCCGCCCATGGTCAGCGAGACTGCCGCAAGTGGTCAATTTCAATTGCCGTAGACGGGCAGTTTTAGACTGCCGTTGACACACATCATCAAGACCACGATTGGCAGCACCACCGTCATCGAAAACACCGACGGCTCAAGGCAGACCATCTACTGGCGCGGCTACCCTGCCACCTCCGAGCCGGATCCACAGGAAATTCTCGACGGCCCGACCCCGGAGCAGGGATATGCCGACGGCCAGGCAATGCTGGCGGAGATCAAATCCGCACTCTCAAGCGCACTGGCCTTGGAATGGAATGCCGAGGCTGAAGCGCTCGAAACCGACGTCTACTTTCCTGGAGCAAGCAACAACCATGGCGGGCAGTCCCTCTTGACCACGGTAAACGCTCCGGAACATCAAAGCACCTCGGTGCCGGAAGCCTGGGCCGGCAAGCAAAAGGCCATGGACGTCATCGGGGACATCTCGGGTGAATACGGTTACCAGAGACCGAGGCTGGATACCGACAGCTGGTCCGAGGCCGATGTGGTTGCCGATCGGGGAAGCCTGGATCCTGCCGGCTGGGCGATGGTGGGAGGGATGGTTCAGGGGCCGAATGGCCAGTGGCTGTCCTTTGCCTTTGCGGATTGTTCCAAGGACCTCACCGGCAAGTTCGCCAAGGAATTCTCCGATGACTCCGGTGGCGGAGCGCAAAGTGCACTGTTCCTCGGCTACGGCGCCAAAGGGTTGCTTCCCGCGGCAAACAGGGACCTCTACAAGGAAGCACTTGCCCCCTTCATCGGGTTGGAGCGGCCCGAACCGCTGGAACGCTGAACAGCATTGCAGGCTTCGCCACACACCGGGCGGTCCGCGGTGCCGGGCACCAATTCTTCGGGCCCCGGCACCCCGTCGGACTATTCAGTAGGAAGTCTTCATGGCCCGCCTGCCCTCTTCCAAGGTTTCATCGGCGACGGCGCTGGCGCGCCCGTTGCCTCCCTTGCGGATGTTGCGCACGAAGCCGCGCTCCTGCGCGTAGGACGTGCGCCGGGCCCGGATCGGGGCCAGATACTCGTTGACGGCATCGGTCGCCGTTCGTTTCAATGGGCCTGCGCCACCGGCTCCGACCTCATCGGCAACCTCGAGGGGATCGCGATCCGTGCACGGCGCAGCAAGCAGGACAAGGCTGGAGACCTCGGGGCGGGTGGCCGGGTCGTAGGTGATGTGCCTGATGGAGTCGGTCTTTGCACCGCGAATCAGTCGCGCTGTGTCATCGGCATCGTCCGCCAGCGCTACGGCGTTGCCTCGGCTCTTGCTCATCTTGCCGCCGTCGGTGCCCAACAGCAGCGGGGCTGCCGAGGGCAATGACGCGGGCTCCGGAAAAATCCCGGTCTCGGGCGCATATCGGGCATTGAACCGCCGCGCAATGGTGCGGGTCGGCTCAAGGTGGGGAAGTTGGTCCTGGCCGACGTTCACCAGGTTGGCCTTGCAAAACAAGATGTCGGCCGCCTGGTGAACGGGGTAGCTGAACATCAGCCCGCTGACCGCCGCCTGCCTCGAATGTGCGATCTCGTCCTTCACCGTGGGATTCCGTCCCAGCTCCGCCACGGACACCAGTGACAGAAACGGCAGAAGCAGCTGGTTCAGCGCGGCGACGGCACTATGGGGGGTAGATCGTGGTGCGGGCCGGATCGATGCCAACGGCCAGGTAGTCCAGGACCAATTCCTCGACGGATTCGGCCAGGTTCCCGGCCACGTCCCGGTCGGTCAGCACCTGGTAGCCGGCAACCAGTACGAAGGATTCAACGCCAAGGTCCTGCAACCTGACCCGGTTCTGCAGCGTGCCGCAATAGTGGCCCAGATGCAGTCGCCCCGTCGGCCGGTCACCTGTCATGACCCGGAACCGTCCCGGACCGGTGAGGATTCGTTGTTCGCGGGAGCCATTCTTGTTGACGGTATCGGTGCCGATGCGACTGGCCATGTGTGGGTGTGCTTCGGGTTTCTCGGATGGAGTGGTTTCCGGGTGATCGTGCATCTTGTACTCATTGTTGTTGCGGGAAGGTTGCCGCCGGTACGGCCGGTATCCCGCCCCCTGTTGCAGGGCAGAAAAAATGGCCGTCCAGTGCGAACGGCCGTGGTCTTTCACGAGGCAGGGTTGTTCCTAGTCCGAACGCCACCAAGCCAGCCGTGACTGATTCATGGGAACACGCTACCGCGTGTCAGAGCCATCCGCCCCGTGGACAACGTTGCTGCCGGCGAGCGATTGCGTGCCGGCGGCGGACCGAGGCCGGGGCTCCGTTCGGGTTTTCCCAAAACCGGAAAATCCTCCCGGGGCCACTGCCGGTAGACTTGATGTCGACATGACTGAGAATTATCCTGCGGCCGATACGGCCGGCAATGACGAACTTTTCACCGCCGAGGAACTTGAGACGGCACTGAAGGTGCTGGGCCAGGTGCACCGGTTGGACGCCGAGGACGAGCGACACGTCGCCGTGCGCCGGGCCACCGGCAAGATGTTCAAGTCCGCCAAGCGGCACCGCAAGAACGAGAAGCGCTCGGCCATCAACGCCGCCGACCGCGCCGTGGTCGAGCGCACCGCCACCGGCTCCCCGCAGCGACTGGACGACGAGACGCTCGGCCTGGATTTGAGTACCCCGACCGACGAGCACACCGCCGGCGAATACATCAAGCCGCGCGGCTGCTACATCTGCAAGCAGCGCTACACCACCGTGGACGCCTTCCACCACTACCTGTGCCCGGAGTGCGCCGCGGCCGGACGCGAGCGCCGCGACGCCCGGGCGGATTTGACCGGCAAGCGTGCCCTGCTCACCGGCGGGCGTGCCAAGATCGGCATGCACATCGCCCTGCGCCTGCTGCGCGACGGCGCCCACACCACCATCACCACGCGCTTCCCGCGCGATGCCGCACGCCGCTTTGCCGCGCTGGAGGACTCCGCGGACTGGATCCACCGCCTGCGCATCGTCGGCATCGACCTGCGCGATCCCTCGCAGGTGATCTCGCTGGCCGACCGCGTCGCCGCCGAGGGCCCGCTGGACATCCTGATCAACAACGCCGCGCAGACCGTGCGCCGCACCTCGAACTCCTACCTGCACCTGATCGAGTCCGAGAACCAGCCGCTGCCGGCCGAACTCGAGTTCGGCGCCGGCGGCCCCGAGGTCTGGGGCGAGGCCAATCCCCCGGCCGAGCACCCGCGCGCCCTGGCCAGCGCCTTCCGCCTGGAGGACTCGGCGCTGCTGGTCCCGGCAACCCCGACCAACTACGACGCCCAGGCCGTGGCGGACCTGGCCATGACCGCGGGCTCCGCGACCCTGGAGCGCATTGCCGCGGGCACAGCGATAGATGCCGGCGGCATGGTCCCGGATGTCGTCACCGAGAACTCCTGGACGCAGATCCTGGGAGATGTCGACGCGCTGGAAATGCTCGAGGTGCAGCTGTGCAACGTCACCGCGCCGTTCCTGCTGGCATCGCGCCTGCGACCTGCGCTTGCCGCCTCCGACGCGCACCGCAAGTACATCGTGAACGTCTCGGCCATGGAGGGGCAGTTCTCCCGCCGCTACAAGGGCGCCGGGCACCCGCACACCAACATGGCCAAGGCCTCGCTGAACATGCTCACGCGCACCAGCGCCGAGGAAATGCTCAAGACCGACCGCATCCTCATGTCCGCGGTGGACACCGGGTGGATCACCGACGAGCGTCCGCACGACTCCAAGGTCCGCATGGTCGCCGAGGGATGGCATGCACCACTTGATTTGATCGACGGCGCGGCCCGTGTCTACCAGCCGATCGTTGACGGGGAACGCGGCATCGACCTCTACGGCTGCTTCCTGAAGGATTACGAACCCTCCCCCTGGTAGAAACCCACGGCCCCTGCCGGATCTGGTGTTCCCCGGCCTGAACCAGCCGCCGGCACCACTTTGCGGCCCTCGGATCGGCTTGGGATATGGCGTGGACTTGGGCGCCAAGCAGCTGACGCGGACCGGCATCGTGCTGCTTGGCTTCCAGCTTTCCGTTGCCGATGTGCCGGCGTTGGGCCGTAAGTGGTCGGGCCGATGGCACCGGTCGTTGCCGGTTCCTTCGCCGGCAGCCACCTCTTCGTCCGGGTGCTGGTTTACCACGTCCTCAAGCGTTGTGAGCTGCCCACGTGATGTCCATTCCAGAAGCACCTGTGCGCGGCATCGAATTGTCGTTGTTGCTTACGGACTCCAGATTGCCGATAGCGGTACCTGCACTGTCGCACGCAAGGAAACAAGGTGGCGTTCCCGCCTTCCAGGTTCCCTCGAAGAGCAGGATGGGCATCCATCTGGATCCTTCGGGGATAACCATCCACACCTCGGGAACGTCCACCATCCCTGCCTCCTACAGGTGTTTGGACGAGCCCGTTCCGGGACGGGAACGGACTGCCTTCTCGGGTCTATTCCCGGATCGTGTCCGTCAAGGAAAGGTCGTCTAGTTGGACACGGGCAACAGAAAGGTCCCGGTTCAACACATACGCCCGCTCCTGGCCACGGCTGAAGACAATTGCCTGTCGGGGCTCCTTGAAGCCCTTGAGAGTCTTCACGATCGCGTTTTTGGTGACGTCGATGACGTCGATTGTGTTGTCCGCCTTGTTGCTGGCAAAAAGTATTGTGCCGTCCGGCGACAGTGCTGCACCGTACGGTTCGCGGCCGACGTCAATTTCATTCGTTATGTCTCCGTTCCGTGAGTCGACCACGGAGATACTGTTGCGCCCGCTGTTTGCGGCATACAGCGTGTTCCCGTCAGCCGTCACCGAGATTCCCCGGATCTTGGAAAAACCGGTCAGTTCGTGAAGGATCTTCCTGCTGTCGGGATCGACAACGGTGACCTTGTCGCCCTCGAAGTTCGTCACAAATACGCGTTTTCCGTCCGGGGATACCTTGATGCCCTGCCTTGGCTGGGAAAAACCGGTGATTACGGCGGTCGGCTTCCGTGTCTCAAGATCGACGACCGTGACGGAGCCATGTGCTTGGTTGTTCACATACATGGTCTTTCCATCCGGACTTGCCGCTGTTCCGAATGCTCCCGGCCCAACAACGACTTCATCCTGCAAGGTGTGGTCCTCCGTGCCGTAGAAACGGAGGGTTCCCAGGGTGCTGTCGGAGACGACAAATTGCGAGCCGTCGTTGATGAACACGACGTTCCGCGGCGTTCCAAAGCCACCGATCTTCTTGAGCAGCCCACCTTCGGCGAGGTCATAGATCAGGATCGAATTTTCGCGGCTGTCCGAGACCACCGCGGTCTTCTCATCAGGGCTCACCGCAAGGGAATTGTTGGTAATCTCTGCGTCAAACGCTGTTCGGCCGGAATCGGGAGCTGCCTGGTCCGAACCGGCCGCGGCTCCCGTGGCCGGGGATCTTGCGTCGGGGGTGTCTGTTGCGGCGCCGCAACCGGTAAGGGCAAGCGCCATCAGGGACAGCGACGCCATGGTCGTGATGATCCGTTTGTTCATGAAGTGTGGCTCCTCAGTGGGTTTGTTCTTGAGATCAGGATCGACGTGTCGGCTGAGGCACGCCAAGAGATTCGGCTGACGTGCCTGACCGGTTCCGGAGGGAACGCAGTCATGGCGAGTCCCTGCTCAGGGAGCAGGGACTCGCGCCCAGGACCGCCTCCACCCGCTAAGACGGGGAAAAGGGCTGGATCGTTCAGTTGCAGCCAAGGTTTCGCCGCCCTATCCGGACAGTCGGGTCCCGTTCGATGAGCACGGTGGACCCCAAACGCATCGGCATGCCTAAGCCGCGGCCAAACGCTTGCCCACGAGAGGACAAAGTCATCGGCTCGGCAATGGCCCAGCGATGGACCACAGCTGGGGGCCCGTCGACAAAGTAGTCCCGCCCGGATTGAGTCGGGATGTAGATCATTGGCCCGGGAGCCCACAAGGACTTCAACCTTGTGCCGGCCGCGGCACGCTGCCGAAAATCCACGGGTGGTCATCGCATCCGGGCATGAAATTGCCGGGCGGATCGATGTGCCCGCCACCATGGATGGCACGATCGGCGAATGAAGGAACGAGGCGGACCAGTGGAGCATTCCGCACCAGGCTTTCCGGGCACGTCGTTTCGCAGAACCCTCCAGCCCCGCATCGACCCCCACCCAGCCCCTGAAATTTCGTGCTCCACCTGTAACGCGACGAGACGGAACCCTGCCACTCCGCTTCACTGGAACTACATCGGCGCCACGCAACTTCGGGGCGTGCTTGCGACCAATTGGAGGCACGACATTGTCAAGCGCTCGTTTCATGTTTGAATGGTCAGGTGGATCACATGACTAGAAACCCGGGCCCGAACGAAAACCTTTCTCGCGACGAGGCGGCATGGCGCGCCCAAACCCTGAAGGTGCTCTCCTACCGGGTGGAGCTCGACCTCTCACCCGCGCAGGACCCGGCCGTGACCGGTTACCGTTCCAGGACCACGCTGGTGTTCGAGGCCCACGGCACCACCGGCACCTTCCTGGACTTCATCCATGAATCCATCGAGTCGATCACGCTCAACGGCGCCCCCGTCGATCCGGGGCAGGCCGTCTCCGGCTCCCGCATCCACCTCGAGAACCTGGTCCAGGGCGTGGACTCCCCCAACACGCTTGTCGTCGATGGCCACGCACGGTACTCGCGCAGCGGCGAGGGCTTGCACCGCTACGTGGACCCTGCCGACGGGCAGACCTACTGCTACACCCAGTTCGAACCAGCAGATGCCCGGCGCGTATACGCGAACTTCGAACAGCCCGACCTCAAGGCACCCTTCACCTTCATCGTGCGCGCACCCGGAGGCTGGCACGTCGGTTCCAACCAGGCCCCCGCCCGCGTCGACGATCACGGGGACGGCACCGCGACCACACACTTCGCCCCGACCCTGCCGATCTCCACCTACATCACCACGGTGCTCGCCGGACCCTACTTCGTGGCCACCGGCTCCTACTCCCGCACCCTGGATGACGGCACCGAGCTGGTGATCCCGCTGAACGCCACCTGCCGTGCCTCGCTGGCGGAGCACTTCGATCCGGAAAACATCCTGGAGCTGACCCGCACCGGCCTGGACTACTTCCACGACCTCTTCGACTACCCCTACCCGTGGGGCAAGTACGACTCGGCGTTCGTGCCGGAGTACAACCTCGGCGCCATGGAAAACCCCGGGCTGGTCACCTTCACCGAGCACTACCTCTTCACCTCACGGGCCACCGAGGCGCAGCACGAACAGCGCTCGAACACGCTGATGCACGAGATGGTGCACATGTGGTTCGGCGACCTGGTCACCATGACCTGGTGGGACGATCTGTGGCTCAAGGAATCCTTCGCCGACTACATCGGCACCCTGGCCAACGCCGAAGCCACCTCGTTCACCACCGCCTGGACCACCTTCGCCAACCGCCGCAAGGGCTGGGCCTACGTGGCCGACCAGCTGCCCTCCACCCACCCCATCGTCGCGGACATCACCGACCTGGAGGCCGCGAAGCAGAACTTCGACGGCATCACCTACGCCAAGGGCGCATCCGTGCTCAAGCAGCTGGCCGCCTACGTGGGGGCCGACGCCTTCCGCGACGCCGCCCGAACCTACTTCCGCGCCCACGAATACGCAAACACCACGCTCACCGACTTCCTCTCCGCCCTCGAGACCGCGTCGGGACGCGACATGGGCGCGTGGGCCGAGGCGTGGCTGAAGACCGCCGGGGTCCCTCGCCTGGGCCTGGACCTGCAGTTGGCCGACGGAAAGATCACCGCCGCAACGCTCACCCAAGCGGGCACCGATCCGATCACCGGGACCCCCATCACCCACCCGCACGTGCTGAACGTGGGGCTGTTCAATATCGTCGACGGCACCCTGGTGCGCACCGCCACCCACCGGGTGGAACTGGTCGGAAGCGGCGTGGCCCTGCCCTTTCTGGTCGGGCAACCGCGTCCGGATCTGATCCTGCCCAACGACGGGGACGACACCTACGCCATGGTGGACTTCGACGAGGTTTCCCTGGCCACGCTGCTGGGCAACCTGGGCACCCTGGCCGACCCGCTGGCGCGTGCCACCTGCTGGGCCGCGCTGTGGAACATGGTGCGCGACGCGAGGCTTCCGGCCCCCGGGTTCCTGGCCGCGGTGCGCGCCCATGCCGAATCGGTCACCGAGGTCTCGGTCTTTGCGCAGCTGCTCACCCAGGCCACCACCGCCATCACCCACTACCTGCCCCCGGCGCTGCGGGATGCCGAGCGCCAGGCCCTGGCCGACGCCATCACCGAATGGCTGGATCGCGCCGCACCGGGAAGCGACGCGCAGGTCGCCGCGGCCCGCGCCCTGGCCGTGCTGGCCCGCGGTTCGGTGGCCGGGGATATCGTCGATTCCCTCCTGGCCGGCGAGAAACGCTTCGCGGGCCTGGAGCTTGACGAGGACCTGCGCTGGGCCCTGTGGGCGGCCAAGGCCGCCAGCGGAAACCTCGACGAGGCTTCGCTGGCCCGGCTCGAGGAGGACGCGCTCGAACACCCCTCGGCCGTGGCCACCGCCGGGCGCCTGCTGGCCCTGGCCGCGCGCCCGGAGCGCTCGGTGAAGCAGGCCGCGTTCAACGCGGTGCTCACCGGGGTGAACGCCGACGGCTCGGCCCTGTCCAACGAGGCGGTCTCCGCCACCGCCGCCGGATTCCTGCTCGGGTCCCACGAGCTGCTCGACGGGCACTACCGGGAGTACTGGCCGGCGCTTGAAGGCATCTGGGAGTCGATGAGCATCGGCATGGCCACCCGCGTGATATCCGGGCTCTTCCCCGCAGCCCAGGACCTGGCCCTTGACGGCGTGCACCCGGTCATGGCCCGGCTCGATGCCTGGATCGAGCAATCCCCCGACGCCCCGCGGGCGCTGCGCCGGATCCTGGCGGAGCAACGCGACTCCCTGGCCCGTTCCCTGGCCGCCCAGGCCCTGAGCGCCGGCTGGCTTCGGGAAGTTTCGGGACCGGCGCGATGACCACGTCTCAGCGGACGATCTTGAAGTTGAACTCCGAATTCCCCAGTGCGCCCCACAGACGCAGCCAGATCGGCATGAGCATTTCGGCGCCTCGTGAGGTGGTGATGTCGCCCAGGTCGATCACGTCCTTGTGGCCGAAGTCCGCCAGGATCCCGGCGACCGTGTCCTTGGCGTCGGAGTCGTTCCCGGAGACGAAGACCGTGCCCGGTTCGGGCAATCTCTCCGGGTGTGCCATCAGCCCGGCGGTGAGGGTGTTCAGCGATTTGACGACCCGGGCCGCGGGATAGGCTCGCTGGATCTGCTCTCCCAGCGAATCGGTGTCCTTGACCAGCAGGGTCGGTGGCATCCCGTGGCCGAAATCCAGGGGGTTGGCAACGTCCAGGATGATCTTCCCCCCAAGGTTGCCGGCGCCGGCCAGGGCCAGCACCTCAAGGGACGCGGCCCCGTGGGTGGCGTTGACGATGAGCTCGGCCCCGGCAACGGCGTCGGCGAATGTTGCCAGAACGATGCCGGGGTTCCCCGCCGCCCAGGGCGCAAACGGAGCGGCGCCCATGGCATCGGGCTCGGTGCGCGAAGCGGTGGCCGCAGGGTCACGCGTGCCAAGGGTGAGGGTGTGGCCGAGTTCGGCCAGCCGTGCCGCGAGCGTGCGCCCGACGGTGCCGGTTCCCAGGACTGCGATCTTCATGGCGGCAACTTCCTGTTTGGCGTTGTATCTTCGGGCCGGTCCACGAACCGGCCTACCTGATGCAGAACTCGTTGCCCTCCGGGTCGCCCAGCGTGTACCAGGTGAAGGGGCCCTGCGCCGCGGCGTGCAGGAACGTCGCCCCGCGGGCCAGCAGCTTGCCGCGCACTTCGTCGATATCGCCCAGGTCAAGGTCGAGGTGGACCCGGTTCTTCACGGTCTTGGGCTCGGGCACCAGCTGGAAGAGGATCCGTTGGCGCGGCACCTTCCCCAACTGGTCCAGCGGGCAGATTCCGGCCCCGCTGCGCCACGCCAGCTCGCCGTCGAAGATCAGCGTCTCGTCCTCGCTGGCGTGGCCCTCGTCGATCATCTTCTGGATGAAGTCCGGGTCGCTGGGTTCCACGGTCCAGCCGAGCGTTTCGGCCCACCACACGGCCTGCCGGTGCGGGTTGGCGCTGTCGACGGTGATCTGAATAGAGAGGTCCATGGGCACACGCTATTCCGCGCGGACCTCCGGCACAAGGGGCCACCGACCGGTCAATGCCCGCGGGCGCACCATGGTGCCACCGACCGCGCCGGGCATTGCCGTGCACACCGGGCGAACGTAGTCTGGGCCCTGTAACGCGCCGGAGGCACCGCGGCACCAACCCGCCGGCACCGGGAAGAAGGCGAGCGAACCATGTCACGGGTCAGGGTCCACAATTTCAGTGTCTCGATCGACGGCTACGGTGCCGGCCTCAACCAGGGCATCAACGACCCGCTGGGCGCGCGCGGGATGGAGTTGCACCAGTGGGTCTTTCCCACCGCATCCTGGCGGGAGCGCAGCGGCGAACCCGGCGGGAGCACCGGAACGGACGATGCATGGCTGCGGGCCGGGGATGCGGGGATCGGCGCGACCGTCATGGGCCGAAACATGTTCGGTCCCATCCGCGGACCCTGGGACGCCGACGACGAGGCCTCCTCCTGGCGAGGCTGGTGGGGCGAATCCCCGCCCTACGGGCACGACCTCTTCGTGCTAACCCACCATCCCCGCGATCCGCTTCCGATGTCCGGCGGCACCACCTTCCACTTCGTGGCCGACGGGCTGCCCGCAGCACTCGAAGCGGCCCGCAGCGCCGCGCACGGCGGCGACATCCGTCTCGGTGGCGGCGTGGCCACGGTGCGCGAGGCGGTGGCAGCCGGGCTGGTCGACGAACTGCACCTGGCGTTCACCCCGGTGCTGCTGGGTGCCGGCGAATGGCTGTTCACCGGCAACTGGGCCGCGGACGGCTTCCGGGTCGCCGAGTCGCAACCGGGCGAGGGAGCCTTCCACGTGCGGCTGCTGCGTGGCTGATCAAATTACTCCGGGCGCCGGGGCCCTCCCATGCCCCGGGAACTGCGCCGCCCCGGGCCGGTTGCCCGAACATCCGCCTCACCGGGGAGTGGTCTTGGCCCCATGCATCGGGAAAACATCGTTTTCGACGCGGTCGACCCGCAGCGCCTCGGTCGGTTTTGGCAGGAATTGCTGGGCTGCGAACAGCTCACCGACACCCCGGAGGGGTTCGGGACACGGTTGTCCGTCCCAGGCGGCCCGACCCTGGATCTGTGCTTCCAACCGGTTCCCGAGCCGCCACGGGATCCGCTGGGGCTGCACCTGGACATCGGGCAGGGCGATGTCCCGTGGGTCGTGCCTGGGAGATCCGGAATCCAACGCATTTTGCGTGATGGAGGGCCGAACCGCATACCGCGGCACCGGGCCCCTCGCCGCCCTTCCCCGGGACAGC
The DNA here is from genome assembly GCF_003287975.1 of Arthrobacter sp. AQ5-05. GTDB lineage: Bacteria > Actinomycetota > Actinomycetes > Actinomycetales > Micrococcaceae > Paeniglutamicibacter. The sequence goes on along the minus strand of NZ_QMKQ01000005.1, from coordinate 174,675 downwards.
GCCGATCCCCAGGGGGATGCCGGATTCCGGGCCTGGCTGACCGGGTGGATCGCGCCGGAGGATGACCCACGATCCTTCGCCACCGCCCACTGCGCGGCCCCCTGCTGGCGCTGTGCCGGGAGCCTACGCCCAAGGCGGATACGAAGAACCGGACGCACCTGGAGGTGCCCCTGGAAACCGCCGAGGACCCCGAGGCGGTTGCTGCCGGAAACGTTGCACGCGGCGGGCGGGAACCGCATCCGGACCGGGGAGCGCTCCGCTGGCGGGCCTACCGGGATCCCTCGGGCAACGAACTCTGCGTGCTGCCCGCAAGCCAGCGTGGACGCGCCGCGGCGGAAACGGCACGTCCTCGGCCGGTTGGTGATCGGGCGCACACGTGGCATACGGTGGCAGGACAACCCTGTTCTGCCGTCCCAAGGAGTGCCCATGAGTGTCTACGCTGTCACCAACCCCGCCACCGGCATCGTCGAGGCAACCTACCCCACTGCCACCGATGCCGCCATCCAGTCCGCCGTGGCCAGCGCCCATGCCGCCTTCGGCACCTGGAACACCTCGCAGATCGCCGTGCGCGCCGCCCTGCTGAACCGCGTCGCGGATATCTACGAGGAACGCCGCGACGAGCTCGCCGCGATCATCACCCGCGAAATGGGCAAGCCGATCTTCCAGTCCGGCAAGGAAATCGACATCACTGTCTCGATCTACCGCTACTACGCTGCCAACGGCGAGAAGTTCCTTCAAGACGAGCAGCTGGAGGTGGCCTCCGGCGGCACCGCGGTGATCCGCAAGGAGGGCGTGGGCGTGCTGCTGGGCATCATGCCGTGGAACTTCCCGTACTACCAGGTCGCCCGCTTCGCGGCGCCGAACCTGATGAACGGCAACACCATCCTGCTCAAGCACGCCCCGCAGTGCCCCGAATCCGCGCTGGCCATGGAACGGATCTTCACCGACGCCGGGGCCCCGGACGGCGCCTACGTGAACGTGTTTGCCACCAACGGCCAGATCGCCGGCGTGATCGCCGATCCCCGCATCCAGGGCGTCTCGCTCACCGGTTCCGAGCGCGCCGGATCGGCCGTCGCGGCCATCGCCGGGAAGAACCTGAAGAAGGTCGTGCTGGAGCTCGGCGGCTCCGATCCGTTCCTGGTGCTGGAGGACGCCAACGTGAAGCGTGCGGCCAAGCAGGCCATGGTGGGCCGCTTCGGCAACACCGGCCAGGCCTGCAACGCCGCCAAGCGCATCATCGTCGACGCCTCGGTCTACGACGACTTTGTCAAGGACTTCACCGGCGCTGTCGCCGGGATCAAGGTCGGGAACCCGGCACACCCGGAAACCTTCCTGGGTCCGCTGTCCTCCGCCGCGGCCCGCGACGGCCTGGCGGCCCAGGTGCAAGACGCCATCGACAAGGGCGCCACGGTTATCGCCGGCGGCGCCCCCCTTCCGGGGGACGGATCGTACTTCGCCCCGACGGTGCTGGCCGATGTCACCGAGGACATGCGCGCCTACACCGAGGAGCTCTTCGGCCCGGTCGCGGTGCTTTACAAGGTCTCCGGCGACGCCGAGGCCGTCGCCCTGGCCAACAGCTCGGCCTACGGGCTGGGCGCCTCGATCCAGACCGAGGACATGGACCGCGCGCACTCAATCGCCCGGCAGCTGGAGGTCGGCATGGTCTCGATCAACCAGACCAGCGGGTCCGCCGCCGAGCTGCCCTTCGGCGGGGTGAAGCGCTCGGGCGTCGGCCGCGAGCTGGGCAAGTACGGCATGGAGGAGTTCGTGAACCGCAAGCTGGTCACCTTCCGCGGCTAGCGCGGAGCTCCCCGCGGGGCCCGGCGGCATGGCATGGTTCGGCTGTTTCGAACCATGCCATGTTCCCGGCCGCACGCCGCGCGCCGGACCACGGGCCCCGTGGCCCCGTGGCCCGGCCATGGCCGATCCGCGCGCGCCCGATAGAATTGGTGGTGGAAGAACCGGGCCCCGAGCCGGCCCGAGCCCAAAACACCGGCAGGAAAGCGCAACCATGAACCCTGAACGCATGAACGTTGAGTCCTTCAACCTCGACCACCGCACGGTAGCGGCACCCTATGTGCGCGTCGCGGACCGCAAGGTGCTCCCGCAGGGCGACGTCATTACCAAATATGACGTGCGATTCACCCAGCCGAATGTCGCCCACCTGGACATGAAGGCAATCCACTCCCTCGAGCACCTGTTCGCCGAGTCCTCCCGCAACCACTCCGCCTCCGTCATCGACTTCTCCCCCATGGGCTGCCAGACCGGCTACTACCTGATCCTGCAGGGCGAACCCGATGTCCCGGGAACCGCGAACCTCATCGAGGCCACCCTCACCGACGTGCTCAAGGCCACCGAGGTCCCGGCGGCCAACGAGATCCAGTGCGGCTGGGGCGCAAACCACTCGCTCGCCGATGCCCAGGACGCCGCGCGCACCTTCCTGGCCCAGCGTGGAGTCTGGGAACAGGTCACCGCGTGAGCCCGATCGACGTAATGGTCATCACCGCCATGGAGGAGGAAACCCTCCCGTTCCTCGAGCGTGCCTCCGCGGTGGGCGACGAAGTGCGCATCGGCAACTCGATCCAGCGCACCGGCACCCTTGACGGGCTCAACGTTCTCTTCGTCCGCGGCGGCATCGGCCTGGTCAACGCCACCGGCGCCGCCACCGCGGCCCTGCTGCGCGCAGGCCGGCAAGCCCCCGGGGCCCCGGCGCCGCTGGTCATCAGTGCCGGCAGCGCCGGCGGACTGGGTGAATCCGTGCGGGTGGGAGACGTCGTCGTGGGCTCGGTGGTCATCAACGCCGATGCCGACGCGCGCGCCTTCGGCTACGAGCTGGGTCAGGTGCCGGGCATGCCCGCCTCCTATCCGGTGCCGGCGGCCCTGCTCGAGGCCAGCGACATCGGCACCCCCGGGCACGGCATCGTGGAGACCGTGCACCACGGGCTGCTGGTCTCCAGCTACTCCTTCGTCGGCCACGAACGCTCCGTCGTCATCAAGGAGCAGTTCGCCGGCGTACTGGCCACCGACATGGAATCCTCGGCGATCGCCCAGACCTGCGCCTCGTTCGGCGCCCCGTTCCTGGCGATCCGCGGGATCTCCGATCTGTGCGGGCCCGCCTCCGACGCGGACTTCCTGACCCACGTCGATGACGCGGCCGACCGATCCGCCGAAGTCGCCGCGGCCGTGGTCGGCTCGTGGGTTGCCGCAGGAGCTCCTCGGCACGGGAACAAGCCGGCCTTCGCCTGACACCGCGGTGCGTCAACAGGGCGTGCCCCCACCGCCCGGTTGACGCACCGTCCGCGGGCATCCTGGTGCCACGTTCGGGTGCGGCTACCTTCCCGGTGTGCGACAACCCCGCCCGGCGGCCTTGTCGCACACCGGCCATTCGGGGCCGTGGTACCGCCTGGCGATGCCGATTCACGGATTCCGCAGCCAACGGGCCCCTGGACCGCGCAGTGCCGCAGGCCCGGCCCGGAATCCCGCCAGTGGCGAACGCAACGCGGCGGCGGGCGCGGATCCCGCCCTCCGGCCCGCCCGAGGCTCTCCGGCGCCGAAACCGCATCGCCCGCCGCACCAGTCCCCGCGCGCCAAGGCGCGCGTGCCGGCCGGCGCCGCATCGGCCACCTTGCGCCTGGCCGCCGGGTCCTGCAGGCACTTCCCGTGGAAACCAGTTCGGGGCATACTTGCCGCAAGCCACCAAACGCCGTGAAAGTGCCATGCACCAGAGGATGGAGGACCCCTTGGGCAACGACAAGACAACCGGCAGATCACCTGCACCCCACGATGCCCGGCAGCGATCAGGATGGCGACAGAAGTTCGTGGTCGAAGAGCGTTATATGCCCGCAGCCACCAGACGCCGGCTCTACACCACCTCGGGCGTCCTGGCGGGCACGGGCCTCATCGTGTTTTTTGTGATGCTATTCGGGGTCCTGGGCCATACCGGGTTCCAGCATTTCGACCAACCCGTCAACGAGTGGTTCATGGCCCGGCGCCAGCCCTCGACTACCGGCTTCATGATCTTCCTGACAATTGTCTTCGGGCCCGTGGCCATGCCGATCATCGTCTTCATTGTCGTTGCCACCTGGCTCATCCTGGCAAAAAATGCGTGGCGGCCACTGGTGCTTGCCGCGGCCATGTCCGTCGGGATGGTGATCGCAGTGACGTTGCTCCCGGTGGTGCGGCATCCGCGGCCGCCGGTCGGCCTCATGCTCTTGCAAGCGGACACCTCGTACTCCTTCCCCTCGGGACACGTCGTCGGGGCGGCCGACTTCCTGCTGGTCCTTGCCTATCTCATCGCCAGCCGGCAGCGCAGGCTTCTTGTGACGCTGTTGCTTTTCGCCGTGGCCATCGCGGGAACCCTGGCCCAGGTGGCAAGCCGGATCTACCTCGGTTACCACTGGATCAGTGACACCGCCGCATCCATCGGCATCGCCCTGGTGATGCTCGGGGCAGTCATTGCGGTGGACACGGCGAGGACCGTGGGGATCCCGGGCGAACAAGTTCGCGGAACCCACTCCCGGAAGCAGGTCGATGGCACATGAATGCAGGACAGGAAGCCCGCCAAACCGTCAACCAGGTGCGAAACAGTGCCGCGCTTTCCAGGATCGCCCGCATCGGGTATGCCGCCAGTGGCCTCATGCACCTGCTGATTGGATACATCGCCATTCGCATTGCGCTGCACCATGGCGGGGAAACCGACCAGTCCGGCGCCTTCGCCCAGCTGGTCAAGCTGCCGGGCGGCAGGGTCGCGGTGTGGATCGCCGTTCTCGGATTTGCCGCCCTGGGGTTGTGGCTGCTGCTGCAGGCGGGACTCGGAATCGGTTCTTCGTCGAAAAAACGCTGGGCCCGCAGCCTGGTGTCGCTGGGCAAGGCGGCGGCGTACCTGGCGCTGGGCTGGACCGCCCTCTTGATCGCCCTCCACCGCTCGGCCAGCTCCGCCTCAGGCTCGCGACGGGCCAGCGGAACCCTGCTCTCGCTTCCCGGTGGCCAGGCGATCCTCATCGCCGTGGGGGTCGCCACGACGATGGTCGGTGCCTACTTCGTCTACAAGGGACTGCGGCAAAAGTTCCTTGACGACATCAAGCTTCCCGCCGGCGGCGCGCAGAAGGCGGTCATGTTCCTGGCCATGACCGGGTATGTTGCCAAGGGCATCGCCGTCATCGCGGTGGGGGTCCTGTTCATCGTCGCCGCAGTCACGGTGAAGCCACACGATGCCAGCGGGCTTGACGGCGCCCTGAAGTCGCTCAATGCCCTGCCCTTTGGCGAAGCGCTGCTGATCCTTGTCGGCGCCGGAATCATCGCCTATGGCTTGTACGGCTTTGCCCGGACGTGGCTGGCACGTCTTTAGTCCGCCCCCACTGGCGACGCCGCAGCAGGTCCGGGCCGTTACGGGACCCGCGCGGTCCAGGCGTCGGTGGCGAACTTCGAGGCGGCCAGCGCCCGGGCGGCTTCCCGCGTGGCCGCATCGATCGCCCCGGTGGACGCGCCGTAGCGGCGGGTGAAGGTGTCGATCATGGTCGAGACGATGTCCGCGCGGCTGAGCTGCGACTGGCTCTTGAGCGGATCCACGCGCTTGACCGCGGAGGCAATGCCCTTGTCTGAGATTTTTTCCCGGCCGATGCGCAGCACCTGCAGCATCTTGTCCGCGTCGATGTCGTAGCTCATGGTCACGTGGTGCAGCACCACGCCGCCAGCCAGGCGCTTCTGCGCGGCCCCGCCGATCTTCCCGGCGTCCGTGGCAATGTCGTTCAGCGGCTTGTAGTGCGCCTTCACGCCCACCGAGGCCAGTGCCTCCATGACCCAGGCGTCCAGGAACGGGTAGGAATCCGCGAAGCTCATCCCGTCGACCAGGGACGAGGGCAGGTAGAGCGAGTACGTGATGCAGTTTCCCGCTTCCATGAACATCGCACCTCCCCCGCTGATCCGACGGATGACCTGGATGCCGTGCTCGGCCGCGGCCTGCGCATCGACCTCGTTGCGGACCGACTGGAAGGAGCCGATCACCACGCCCGAGTCGTTCCAGTCCCAGATGCGCAGGCTCGGGCCGCGTTCCCCGGAGGCGACCTGGCGGGCGATGACCTCGTCGAGGGCCACGTTCTCGATGATCGGCATCGTCTGCGGTCCGATGACTTCCCAGCGGTGGTCGGTCCAGGACGTGGCATGGCCCAGGGCGCGGCGCACCACCCGGGCCACGGCGTCGGCGTCGAAACCGAACATCACCGCTCCCCCGCGCAGCCCCGCGGCCACGGCATCGCGGACCGCCTGGTGTTCGACGTTTTCCGGCAGGCCGACCAGGGCCTCGTTCAGGTCGGCCAATGCCTCGTCGGGCTCCAGGAAGAAGTCCCCGTTCAACGAGGAGACGGCAATCTTCCCGTCCGCCACCAGCAGGTCGATGACCACCAGCTTGCCGCCGACCACCTTGTATTCACCATGATGCGTATAGCCCTGTGTCATGGACTCCATCCTATCCACCGTGCCCCGCGCCCCGCCAAGCGGCCCCTGTTCCCGATGCGGGGTGCGGCGGGTTAAACAGCAACGGGACCTTCCCGAAAGGAAGGTCCCGTGTGCAGGCGTTGCGGGGGAAGAATTACTTCTTGCCGCCGAAGCCCTTGAAGCGTGCGTTGAAGCGCTCGACGCGGCCGGCCGAGTCCATGATGCGCTGCTTGCCGGTGTAGAACGGGTGCGAGGCAGCCGAGATTTCGACGTCGATGACCGGGTAGGTGTTGCCGTCTTCCCACTCGATGGTCTTCTTGCTCTTCGCGGTCGAGCGCGTCAGGAACTTCTCGCCGGAAGCGAGGTCGTTGAACACGATCGTGTTGTACTGCGGGTGGATATCAGCCTTCATGGAAAAACCTTTGTTCACGTCACTGGATTTTGCCAGCGACCAAATGTGCAAAACCGGCTTGCGGGATCACGAAGCCGACGTTCCAGTGTAGCCGGACACCCCAAGGATTCTGCAATTCGCGCGCGCCCGCACGACGGTTCCAGGCACGCCAGCCCCGGGTTCAGGGGGTGCGGCGGCGCAGTTCCCAGAATGCAACGGCGGCGGCGGCCGCCACGTTGAGCGAATCGGTGCCCGGTCGCATGGGGATCATTACGTGCCGGTCCGCTGCCTCCAGCACCACGTCGCTGACCCCGGCGCCCTCGGTGCCCAACACCAGCACCAGGCGTTCGATGTCCAGCGCGGCCACGGCGTCGATGTGCTCGGCGCGTTCGGTCAACTCCATCGCCGCGACCTGGAATCCGGCCGCCGAAAGCGCCGGCATGTCCCCGGGCCAGGATTCCAGGCGCACCCACGGAACCTGGAACACCGCGCCCATGGACACCCGCACGGCCCGGCGGTACAGCGGGTCGGCGCTGCGCGGGGTCAGCAGCACCGCATCGATGCCCAGGGCTGCGGCGGAGCGGAAGATCGCGCCCAGGTTGGTGTGGTCGACCATGTCCTCCAGCACCGCAACCCGGCTTGCCGTGCGCAGGACGTCGGCAAGCTCCGGTGGAGCGGGCCGGTGCATCGATGCCAGGGCGCCGCGGTGCAGGTGGAACCCGGTGACCGCCTCAAGGACCTCGTCGGGCCCCACGAAGACCGGCACGTCCGGGTGCGCCTCCAGCACGTCGGCGAGCCCGGCCAGGCGCTTGGGCGCCATGAAGAAGGAACGCGGGCGGTGCCCGGCGGCCAGGGCACGGCCGATGACCTTGGCGCCCTCGGCAATGTAGCGCCCGCTGGCCGGGTCCGACTGCTGGCGCAGTGCCGCGTCGGAGAGCGCCGCGAAGTCGGCGATCCGCGGGTCCTGGGCCGTGCGCAGGAACACCAGCCGCTCCCCCAGGCCGGGGCCCGCGGCCGCGCGGACGGCCGCCTCGGCCTCGATTCCCGGGGGCATCAGGAACCCATGAAGAGCTTGGCGAGCATGTTGGCCAATGCAACCAGTCCCAGCATCACGATGACGGCGCGCAGCCAGCCCGGGGAGAGCCTGCGCCCGACCTTTGCGCCGATGAACCCGCCGATGAGCGAGCCCACGGCGATCAGCAGCACCACCGGCCAGTGGATGCGTTCGGGGGCGAAAACCAGGTAGGAGATCGCCGCAACCAGGTTCACCACCAGGGACAGCACCACCTTGATGGCGTTGGACTGCTGCAGCGAGGCATGCAGGAAGATCCCGAACACGGACATCAGCAAGATGCCCTGGGCGGCGGTGAAGTAGCCGCCGTAGATGCCGATGAGGAAGACCAGCACGTAGAGCAGGACGCCCACGTGGGACTTGTCGGCTTCGGCCGGGTTGATCCCGACGCTGGCGGCCTGCCGCGACTTGGCCCAGGCCGAGAGCCTGGGCTGGAAGACCACCAGCAGCAGTGCCAGCACGATCAGCACCGGGGCGACATAGCCGAACACGGTGTCGGGGAGGTGCAGCAGCAGCCAGGCGCCGATCAGCCCGCCGACCAGGGAGACCGGGACCAGCTTGAGCATCGTCCGCCAGACGCTTGCGGCCTCCCGCCGGTAGCCCCAGGCTCCGGAGAACCCGCCGGCGACCAGGCCCATGGCGTTGGAGACCACCGCGTTGACCGGGGCAAATCCCAGTGCCACCAGCACCGGGAAGGTGACCAGGGTTCCGGAACCGACGATGGTGTTGATGGTCCCGGCCCAAAGGCCCGCGAAGAAGATGATGATGTCGCGCCACAAGTCCACGTCGGATACCGCTCCTGAAATAGTTGAATTGTGCTTCGGAACAGGTGTGCCGCACCCCGGAAGCGGGATGCGGCACACCTCAAGGGCCGCCGGGGCTAGCGCTTGGCGACGGCGCTGTAGCGCCCGCCCTCGGCCCGCAGGCTCAGGGGCGTGTTGAAGGTCTCCGAAAGGTTTTCCTCGGTCAACGTCGTCTCGATGGGGCCGGCGGCTACCACGTGGCCCTCGCGCAGCAGCAGCACGTGGGTGAAGCCCGGCGGCACCTCCTCGAGGTGGTGGGTGACCAGCACCATTGCCGGGGCCTCCTCGTCGGCGGCAAGTTCGGAAAGCCGCGCGACCAGGTCCTCGCGGCCGGCCAAATCCAGTCCGGCGCCGGGCTCGTCGAGCAGCAGCAGTTCCGGATCGGCCATCAGCGCCCGGGCGATCTGCACGCGCTTGCGTTCCCCCTCGGAAAGGGTCGCGAAGGGGCGGTTGATCATGGTGGACATGCCCCAGTCGTGCAGCAGCGCGAAGGCGCGGCGCTCGTCCATCTTCTCGTAGGCCTCGCGCCAGCGCCCGGTCATCCCGTAGGAGGCGGTCAGCACGACGTTGAGCACGTTCTCGCCCTCGGGGATGTGGTTGGCCAGGGCCGCGGAAGACAGGCCGATGCGTGGGCGCAGCTCAAAGACGTCGACCGCCCCGAGCACCTCGCCCAGCACCCCTGCCACGCCGCGCGTGGGGTGCATTCGGGCACCGGCAATCTGCAGCAACGTGGTTTTTCCGGCGCCGTTGGGCCCCAGCACCACCCAACGTTCGCCCTCCTTTACCTGCCAGTTGATATCGGTCAGTAAATCTTTGCGTCCGCGTACCACGGAGACGTCGGCCAGGCCCAGCACTTCATTCATGGGTAAAACACTAGGCCAGTGACCCGGCTTTGGCCCAACCGGACCCGGCCGTTCTGCTGCCGCGGTGCCCCGCGCAACAAACCACGTACCGTTTTGGGCCAACGCGCCAAGCCACGGGAGAATACAGGAATGCAATCCACCGCCTTCATCGTGTTTTATTCCGCCGCAGCCTCCTGCCCCGAACCCGTCGGGCTGCGCCGCACCCTGGCCGCAGCCGGCCACGGGGTCATCGAGGAGACGGCGTTCACCGGCGCCGGGCGCAGCGGGGCACGCTGGGAGGTTGCCGGGACGGTGCGCCAGCTCCGCGCCCTGGTGAACCCGCTGGACGCCCAGCTGGCCCGCTCCGATGAACCCGCGGTGCGGGGCACCGCGATCGCCGTGGTCCCGGCCGAACTGGTGCGCGCCAAGAAGCTGCTGCTGGTGATGGACGTGGACTCGACACTGATCAAGCAGGAAGTCATCGAGCTGCTCGCCGCCCATGCAGGCCGCGAGGCAGAGGTTGCCGCGGTCACCGAGTCCGCGATGCGCGGGGAGCTGGACTTCGCCGCCTCGCTGCACGCCCGCGTGGCCACGCTGGCCGGGCTTGATGCGGCGGTGATCGACGCGGTGCGTGCGCGCCTGGAACTGTCCGACGGCGCCGTCGAACTGATCGCGGCCTTCAAGGCCGCGGGACACCACGTCGCGGTGGTGTCCGGGGGCTTCGCCCAGATCCTTGATCCGCTGGCCGCCGAGCTCGGCCTGGACTTCGCCCGGGCCAACGACCTGGTCATCGCCGAGGGCAAGCTGACCGGGGCAGTGAACGGAACGGTCGTGGACCGTGCCTTCAAGGAAGTGATGTTGCGCACCTGGGCCAAGGAACTGGGTATCGCAATGGAACACACCATCGCCGCCGGCGACGGCGCCAACGACCTGGACATGGTCGGCGCCGCGGGGCTTGGCGTGGCGTTCAACGCCAAGCCGATGCTGCGCGATGCCGCCGATGCCCGGATCGACCTGCCGCGACTGGACATCATCGCCAACTTGGTAGGGATCTGATAACAATTTGCTGCTAATCACCGGTTGATTACTCCTTCGTTTGGAGCCCACCGGTAGGATGCAAAGGGCGGCACGGCCATGGTGCTGTGCGTCGCCACCCAAGTCACGGTACGCCGGCGTGCCCCCGATGGAAGAGAACCAGTCGTTTTGCTTAGTGAAGAATTGGGCCGCAGACAGCGCAGCCCGGAACGCAAGTCACGTCGCGGCTGGCTCATCGCCGGCGCGTCGGTCGCACTGGCCGCTGGCCTGTACGCCGGTGCCGCCGCCTTTGTAGGCTCGCAGATCCCCGCCAACACCACGGTGCACGGGGTCAACGTCGGCTCGCTCTCGGCCGAGGCCGCACGCCAGGTCCTCGAGCACAAGCTCGCACCCGAGGCCGCCAAGAAGATCACCGTGGCGGTCAACGGCAAGGAAGAAGCCCTCGATCCGGCCACCGCAGGCCTGGGCGTGAACATCGACCAAACCCTCGACGGACTCACCGGTTTCGACCTGAACCCGGCCAACCTCGTCAAGCGCGTCACCGGCCAGCTGCACATCGAGCCGGTCCTGGAAGTCGACGACGCCAAGCTTCGCGGCGCCGTGGAGGCGCTGGCCCCAAAGTTCGCGGCCACGACCACCGAGGGCACGCTGGCCTTCGACGGCGCCAAGCCCGTGCTGAAAAAGCCCGTCACCGGCGTTGAGCTGAACCTCGACGAATCGGTATCGGTCCTTGCCAACGGTTGGTTCGACGCCGCGGACCCCATCACGCTTCCGGCCACGCTCACCGCCCCCAAGACCTCCTTGGAAACGCTCGAAAAGGCGCTCGACGAGACGGCCAAGCCGCTGGTCGACGGCCCGATCACGCTCACCGACGGGAAATCCAACGCCTCGCTGAGCCCGGTCCAGCTGGCCGGCGCCGCATCGTTCAAGATCGCCGACGACGCGGTGGCCATGTCCCTGGATCCGAAGAAGCTGGCCGAAGCCGCCAGCGAGGGTTCCGACGGGTTCAAGTCCTCCGCCAAGAACGCACGGATCGTGCTCTCCGGCGGCAAGCCCACCGTCATTCCCTCGGAAAACGGCAAGTCCATCGACGAGAAGGGCCTGGACAAGCTGGTGCTGGCCGCTTCCCTGGACCAGGACCGCACCGCCAACGTCAAGCTGGCCACCACCGTTCCGGAGCTGACCACCGAGGCGGCGAAGAAGCTTGGCGTGAAGGAAGCCATCGTGAACTTCTCGACCCCGTATCCGGCCTCCGACACCGTGCGCACCAAGAACCTCTACGCCGGCTCCAAGCGCCTCAACGGCGTGCTGGTGAAGCCCGGGGAGATCTTCTCGCTGGAAAAGGCCCTGGGCCCGATCACCGCGGCCAACGGATACTTCGGTTCCGGCGTCGTGGTCAACGGATTCGCCACCGAGGCCGTGGGCGGCGGACTGTCGCAGATCTCCACCCAGATGTACAACGCCGGGTTCCTGGCCGGGTACGACGACATCACGCACAAGCCGCACAGCCGCTGGTTCGACCGCTACCCCGCCGGCCGCGAGGCCACCCTCTGGGAGGGCCAGGTCGACATGGCGTGGAAGAACAACACGCCCTACGCCGTCATGATCGAGGCCTGGGTCGGTGGTGGCCGGGTGCACACGCGACTGTGGTCCACCGACTACTGGACCGTCAAGTCCTCCTCGAGCGCGAAGTACAACCTCACCAACCCGCGCACCACCTACAACCCGGCGAAGAACTGCGTGCCGGAAAACGGTGGCAAGAAGGGCTTCTCCATCAATGTCACCCGTTCGCGCAGCTCGGCGGACAAGACGCTTCCGGCGGAGACCAAGTCCTGGACCTACCAGCCCTGGAACAAGGTCGTCTGCGGCAAGAAGCCCTAGCGCCGGCCCGCAGCGCCCGCCCAGGAGGCGTCCGACACCCGACACCGGGTGTCGGACGCCTCCTTTTGCATCTGCGCCCCCAACCATCAAACCGCGGCATCGCCCCCCATATCGGCAACGGGTCGTTTCGCGTGGTCTGGACCCGTGGGCCGCAGCGGTGCACCTGTCAGGGCCCGGTTCTTCCCCTGTCGCCTGGTCACCTGGAGCCGGAGCTCGGATCCGACAGGCACCCCAGCGTTCCTCCCCCCTGCTGCTCTCCGCGGTCCTGGCGGTTCCCGTGGCGTTGGCCGCGGCCATTGGCGTGCGACGCATCCTGGGAGTCCCCGTCGGATGGCCGCGCTCCGTCGCGGTCGGCCTCGCCGTCTGTTTCGGAGGCGCCCGATGACCACGGTCCACCTGGCGAACTCCGGGATCGCCGGCACCGACGACGCTGCGAAGGCGCTGGTCCCCACGCTGATGCTGTTGGGCCTCTCGAACGCCTGGGCCGTCGCGTTGGGCACCGGCAGCCCGGGAACCCCGTGGGGCATGGTCAGCTCGATGCAGGGCCGAACCCCGGCGTGGCGGCCCGGACGGCCCAGGCCCTGGCCGCCACGCCGGGGAAACCCGGGGTCACGTTGATCAAGCTTGGCCAGATGCTGTCGATCCGGGCCGACGCGCTGCCGCGGAATGCATTGCCGAGCTGTCGATGTTCCAGACACGCGCCCAGCCGGAAAACTTCGGCGCCTTGCGCCCGCTGCCGGCGGCGGACCCGGGCCGGGACATGGACGAGGCCTTCGAATCGAATGGCACCTGGCCGCGGGCCTCCGCGTCGGTCGCGCAGCTGCACGCCGCGGTGCCGAGAAGCGGGCAGCAGGTAGGCGGTGAAGATCCAGCATCCGAGCGCCCGCAACCAGGGCACGGTCGATGTGGACGTCATCGAGCGGTACGCGCGGATCCTCGAACGGCGCACCACGTGGGCTCGGGCGCTCGGCCTCGAATCGCTCGCGGTGGGTTTCGGGGTCGCGCTGCGCGGGGAATGGGACGAGACCATTGAACTTGCGAAGCTGCGTGCGGCGGAACCTGTCCATGCCGAACAAAAAGATCGAGAACGGGAACCTGCAGGTCAATGTCGGGAAATTCGCCTCTTCCGTGGACCGCGGCGTTCTCGCGGGGCTGGTCCACGCCGGCATCATTCCGGGGATTTCCATCGCCGGGACCGGCAGCATCCTGCTGATGATCCCGGAATCAGGCCCCATGCCGGCGCGGAAGCTGCGGATTTGCCGTCGGCCTGCGCTCCCCGGAGCGGATCCTGGACACCGGGAAGTGGGAACTGTCCGCCCCCCTCCCCCGCAACAGCACCGGTGGGGGAACCCCTTGTCGGGGCCTTGCCCCGCGCGTAGAGTCTGGGAACCGAACCACATCCGAGGTGTGCCATGTCCAGGTCAGATGACCGTATCGCCGCGTTCCGCCGCTTGCACTCCGCGGGGTGCTTCGTGATGCCCAACCCCTGGGATGCCGGCAGCGCCCGTGCCCTGGAACAGCTGGGCTTTGCGGCACTGGCGACGACCAGTTCGGGGTTCGCCTGGACGACCGGCCACCCCGACCGCTCGGGAAGCATCGACCGGGTGCTCGCGCATCTGCGCACCATCGTGGATTCCGTCGGGGTGCCGGTGAACGCCGACTTCGAGGGCGGCTACGCGGTCGATCCCGACGAGGTTGGGGCAAACGTCGCCAGGGCCGTGTCCACGGGGGTCGCGGGGCTGTCCATCGAGGACGCCTCGGGCGACCCCGAAGAACCCCTGTTCGGTTTCGACCTGGCCGTGGCACGGATCCGGGCCGCGCGCGAGGCGATCGACCGCAGCGGGAGCGGGGTCCTGCTCACCGGGCGCTCCGAGGGCTTCGTCCATGGCCGCCCCGACATCGACGAAACGATCCGCCGCCTGCGTGCCTTTGCCGAGGCCGGCGCCGATTGCCTCTACGCCCCGCGGATCGACTCCATCGAGCAAGTCTCGGCCATCGTAGCCGCTGTTGCCCCCAAGCCGGTGAACCTCCTGGTCAATGCACCCTTCATGACCGTCACCCAAGCGGCGGGCCTCGGGGTGCGTCGGATCAGCGTGGGTGGCACGCTGGCGCGCACCGCCTGGGCCGGATTCCTGGAGGCCGCACGGGAGATCGCCGAGGAAGGGAAGTTCACCCGGTTCGAGGGCCTGCCCGACGTCGATGGCCTGCTCGGCAGTTGAACCGACACCGGCCCGAAGGCGCACCCGCAGAAGGATTCCCGCTTCCCTGACGGGAGGCGGGAATCCTTGGGCTGCCGGACCGCGGTCCGGCAGGGGGATGAATGCTGCGGGCTACTTCTTGAGGAAGTCCCCGGCCCCGCCCACGTACTCGGTGTGGCCGGTCGGGACATCTGCGGTGACCATCGCGGCCACCTCGCCACCGAACTCCACCACGGAGTACAGCTTGCCGGCGGCGGCACGGCGGGCTTCGATGGCGCCGGGCTCTGCACGGTCCAGCAGCGTCGCGGTGATGGTTCCCTCGATCATGTCGCCGGAGACCACCACGAAGGTGATGCCCTTGGCCTCGAGTGCCGGGATGAACTCGCGCAGCGCCAGTTCCCCGGCGCGCTTGGAGCGGGCCACCGGCTCGTAGGCGTCCATGGTTTCGACCTGGTCGATGAAGTGTGCCTGGTGGCTGGTGACGAACACGACGCGGGAGCCCGGGGCCATCTTCGCGGTGGCCGCCTCGAGCATGGCGACCTGGGCGTCGCGATTCAGGCGCAGCGCGTAGTCCTCGCCGAGGCCCGATTCCATGCCGCCGGAGGCGTTGAGCACCAGCACGTCAAGCGAGCCGAAGTTCTCGATCGCGGCATCGACCAGTGCCGCCGGGCCCTCGGGGCCGGTCAGGTCGGCGCCCACGGCCACCGCGCGGCCGCCGGCCTCGGTGATGCCGGCAACGATCTTGTTGGCGCGCGGCGCCTTCTGGCGGTAGTTGATGACCACGCCGGCACCTTGTGCGGCGAGGATCTTGGCTACTTCGGCGCCAATGCCCCGGGACGACCCGGTGACGATCGCGGACTTGCCCGTGAGGTCGGTCATTTACACTCCTTGTGGATCACTGCTTGAAAATCATTGGTTCCCCGCCGGTGCTCCGGAACTTGGGGTGTCCGTACAAATACCAGGACGCTGGTTTCAATCCTGCCAGCACCGCATGGGGAGGAGACTTGTAGGAATCCTCCAAACAAGTCTAGTCCAGGGCGGCTCGGGCCGGCGCAGGCCGTGCGCCGCCTACTGTGCCGGGGGAACCTGCCCGGGGCTGTACCAGAGAACGTCGTCACCAAACGCATTCTTGTAGGCCAGGCGCGGGACGGAAAGGTCGACGCCCCGGAACACCAGTTCCCCGACGGCGCATTGCCCCGGGGCCAGGGTGTCCCGGCGCAGCTGCGCGCCGCTGTCGACGAGCCGCGCGTAGGCGTATTGCTGGTTGAGCAACGCAAAGTCCGCGGGCGCGACGCTGCGCTGGGTTTCCGGCGGAAGCTCGGCACCCTTGGTGTCGGACCCGGCGCAGAAGCGCACCTGCACGGCCACCTGGGACTCCGCGTCGGTCGGGGCCGTTGGCTGTTTCTCGAAGCCGGTGGCGGTGATCGTGGTTCCGTTGCCCAGCCGCGCCGTCTCGCCAATGGTGATCCGACCGGTGACCTGCGGGTCATCGATGTTGGTCACCGCGATCATCACCGCCAGGCAGGCGACGAGCGCAGCGGAGCCCGCCAGCAGCCAGGCCGGCCAATGCCTGGCCCGCCGGCGGCCATGCCGCAGCGCCGCCGGGTCGGCGCCGTTGTTGATCTGCAGGCGCGGCAGCCCGGCCAGCACGGGCTCGAGGTGCCGTTGCAGCGCCCGCTGGCGCTTGAACAGCTGCGGGTGGAAGGTGAACACCTGCTGGTCCTCGTCGATGATTGCCAAGGTTCCTGACGGATCCTCCAGGACCGCAAGGATCGCCTTCGTCGCAATGCGCGTCTCGTGCTTGGTGCCTGCCCCGTGCCCCGCCGAACGGGTGCCCAGGGTGATCGAGCCTTGGCCGATGGCCAGCGTCGCGGACCTGCCGGTGGTCATGTCCCCGCCGGGCAGGGAACGGAAGGTGCGTTCACGTCCGGTTTTCCCGGCATGGGCCGGTCCGGGCTCCCCTGGTTCCAGGGCCAGGTGCAGGCACTGCGTTGCCTGGGTGAGTACCTGGCGCACGCGGGCGGTATCGGCGCCCGGATCGTCGTCGAGGCCCACCACCCTGCGTTCGCGAGCCAGTCGGGGGGAAAGCCCGTGGCGGGTCTCGCGCACCGCATCCTCCACCCACGGGTCCGGGACCATGGCCATGGTCTTGCCGAAGTCCATGAGCACGCGTTTCCGTGCCGACTCCCCGAGCGGATTCTCCGCAACAAGGAAGACACAGAATTCCGCACCGATGCCCAGCATGTCGATGCCGATCGCCGCGGGATCCTGCCCCGCGTTGGCTGCCGTTGCCGCCAGTTGGGCGCGAAGCAGTTCCGCTGCGGCCAGCCCGGCCGCGGAGCGGGGCACCAGGGTGGAGAGCAGGACCGGGTCCTCGCCGGCGGGCAGCGAACCGGTGCCGTTGCCCGTGGCCCGCCGAACCAGCGTGCCCGGCCCCTCCGGCAGGGGCCCCGCGGGCGAACCGCCGGTGTGTTTGGCCGTACCGTCGGCCCACAGCCGGGAAGGTTCCGTGCCCGAGGCGGCTTCGCGGACCGGGAACCCCAGACCAACCAGTGATTGCTCGGTGGTGAAGAACACCGCGCGAATCCGACCGGATTTGGGGTCGAGCCGGGGCAGCAGCACGCGGGCACGTTCGCATGCATCGGGTGCCGTCACCTGGATAGCCGCCAGTGCGCCCGCGTTGCGGCCGGTGCGCCGCAGCAGGTCGGCCGGCCACACCGGGTGTTCCGGGCGCATTGCAGATGTCTGGTCGGTGACGATCCAGCCGTCGAAGAGCCCCGGCAGCCGTCGCCAGGCGGCGGCGACGGTGTCCGTGGCGCCGCGGATCAGCAGTGTCGAGGTGTCCGTTCCCGCCTCGGCGATGACCTCGGGGAAGCCGGTGCGCCCGGCGCCCAGCTCCACGGGCCGTGCCAATTCGGTGCGCAAAGCGGACAGCGCCATTGACAGCGATCCGGTGGCCGCAACTTCTTCGTCAAGCAGACCGAAGCCGAAGGTGACGCCGATCCTGGTCTGGATGTCCTCGTCGTCAAAAAATTGCCAGTTCGTTCCGGCCCAGCCAGTCATCCAGATCCCGCATCGTGTCGAATGGTTTCCCGGTGCGTGGCCGCAGCGGCTCATCAAGGCTACCGGGGCACGCTGGCGGGGTTTTCACATTCCGATCCGTCCGGCGCGCCGAAACCGCTGCCCGTTTCCGGTCGTGTCCGCATCGGCCGGCCCTCGCTGTGGCGGCCCCTCCCGGTGCCGGCAGCGCGATCGGGCGGGCTTAGGCCAGTGCCGCGCGGACCATGTTGCTCAGCGCCTTGCCGTCGAAGCGGCCGGCGACCTTCTCGGTGACCAGCTTCATGACCGAACCCATCTGGCGCATGCCCAGCTCGTTGCCCTCGGCCCGCAGCGTTGCCACGGCCTCCGCGACGATGGCCTTGGCCTCGTCCTCGCTCAACGCGGCAGGCAGGTACGCCTCGATGATGGCCGCTTCTTGTTCCTCGGCGGCCGCACGATCGCCCTGTCCGGCGTTGGTGTAGGTGACGGCGGTTTCGTGGCGACGCGCAGCTTCCTTCTGGAGCAGGGAAACCACGGCGGCATCGTCGAGTTCGATGGGCGTCTTGCCGCCCTTTTCCCGGGTGTTGATCTCGCCGAGCAGGTTGCGCACGGTGGTCAGCTCGACCTTGTTGCCGGCCTTGAGGTGTGCGGTCATGTCCGCGCGGAGTCGGTCCTTGAGGGTTTCCATGGTGGCGTCTTCTTCCCGTCGTAACCCGGCAGGCACGCGGTGCGGCTGCACCCGTTTTGATGCCGGTATCACCAACAGTTTATTGGTTGCGGCGCGAGCACGTCCTATCCGGCGAACCGCGCGGCTGAAAACGCAGGCATTTGAGCCGGCACACCGGTGCCACTTGCTGCTTCTCCCCCGCCACCGGTGTGTTGTTGGCCCAGGGCCCTCCGGTGTCCGCGGCATTCATTGGAGGCGGGCATCGCGCATGACGCACCCGGTTGAAAATTGGACTAACTCAAAAATTTACCTAGATATATTAATTGTCTATAGTTCTGAACAGGCATGAATGGGTGAGGCAGCCAGGAACCCCGATGTTTTCGCCTGGCGCGGCCGCCGCGGAGCCAGGCGCACGGAAGTGCGGCCGCCACGGATGCCGTGACGGCCGTCAAACCCTGCTTTTGGCTATCCCCCGCTGCCGGGTCTGTCCGCTTTGCCCGGCGTCAGTGGCCCATGCCCAGGCCGCCATCGACGGGGATGACGGCGCCGGAGATGTAGGCTGCCTCGTCGCTGGCGACCCAGCGCACCACGTTGGCAACTTCCTCGGCCTCGGCAAAGCGGTTCGCCGGGATCGATGCCAGGTAGCCCTTCTGCGTGGCCTCCGGCAGCGCGGCGGTCATGTCCGTGTTGATGAAGCCGGGCGCCACGACGTTGGCCGTAATGCCGCGCGAACCCAGTTCGCGGGTCAGCGAGCGGGCCATGCCCACCAGGCCGGCCTTGGAGGCGGCATAGTTGATCTGTCCCGGGGATCCGTAGAGGCCAACGACCGAGGAAATGAGCACCACACGGCCCTTGCGCATCTTGATCATGCCCTTGGATGCGCGCTTGATGACGCGGAATGCGCCGGTGAGATTGGTGTCGATGACCGAGGTGAAGTCGTCCTCGTTCATGCGCAGCAGCAGCATGTCGCGGGTGACCCCGGCGTTGGCCACCAGCACCTGGACCGGTCCGTGCGCGGCCTCGACCTGCGTGAACGCGGCGTCGATGGATGCCGTGTCGGTCACATCGGCCTTCACGCCGTACAGGCCCTCGGGGACCTCGCCGCTGCGGTAGGTGATGGCGACCTTGTCGCCGTTGGCTTCGAAGGCCCGCGCGATGGCCAGGCCGATTCCGCGGTTGCCGCCGGTGACCAGAACGCTGCGGCCGGTGGGGGTTTCGGACATGGATCCTCCATAAGGAATTGTTGGTTGAGGGTGGTGGGCTGCGGATCCAATCCTAGCCCGAGCGCTGCCGAGGTGTTCCTGTGCCGCATCACCCGGCACGGTTACCGGCTTCCCTATGGGCGCCCACGGGAAGCCCAGGGAACGGGCCGTGGACCGCGGCCCGGGTGTTCGCTGCCCGCGCACCGGGCCGATTCGTACCACGGCGCAGGTCGGTGAGACAATGATGGGTGACGGATCGACGGAAGAACTATGAGCGAGCCACATAGCAATCATCACCACCATGACCAGGGCCCACCGGTCCACCGGATCACCGAGGCCCAAGAGTCCCATGCCGCGGAGCAGCATTCGCGCGTGCTGAAGTACACCATCTCGATGTCCGTGCGCCTGGCCTGCTTCATTGCGGCCTTCTTCGTGCACGGATGGCTGCAGTGGGTGTTCCTGGCCGCGGCGATCGTGTTGCCCTACATCGCGGTGGTGATCGCCAACGGCGGTGCCGACCTGACCAAGCGCCAGCCTGCGGCGGAATTCTTCGAAGGCGATGATCCGCGCCTGCTCACCACCGGATCCACAACCCCCAAAGAGGAATCAACGGCTGGCGACGCCCCCGGGGCCCGGGCGGCCGAAGCCGCGACCCGCAACGGGGACGTCTTCGAGGTCAACGAGGACGGCGAAGTCATCACCGAGCCCGCTGCGAACCCGGAAGCCGGGCACCCGGTGGCCGCCGCTCCCGGACGGTACGAGGCGGATGCCTCGGGCCCGTTCCCGGCAGACGCCCCGACGACCATCGACGGGTCCTTCGTGGAGGAACCGGAGCAGCCCGAACAGCCGCTGGCCGGGCACCACCGCGGCGGCTCCCATTGAGCATCTTCGACTCCCTGGGCGGCGGAGCACCGCAGGGTCCCACCGGCCCCCCACGCTGCTCGCGCAAGGGCTGCCGGAACGACGCCACCGTGCAGCTGCTGTGGAACAACCCCAAGATCCACACCCCGGAACGCCGAAAAACCTGGCTGGCCTGTGACGACCACGCCGACTGGCTCGAAAACTACCTCTCCGAGCGGCTGCTCTTCAAGGAGCGCCTGCCGCTCGTTGACAGCGACCCCGGCACCACCTCCTAAGGAGAACAAAGCAGCGTGTATCGATTCCTGGCCAGCACCCGCTGGATCGGCTGGTTGCTCCTGGTGTGCCTCTTCGCCACCACCTTCACCTTCCTGGGCAAATGGCAGATGGACCGCCGCGAGGGCGCCCTGACCGAGATTTCCCATGTGAAACGCAACTACGACGCCGAACCGGTCCCATACGCCGATGCAAGGCAGCTCTTCGAGCAGTTGCCGGCCGAAAGCAAGTGGACCCCGGTTTCCCTGCGCGGCAGCTACCTCGCCGAGGACCAGGTCGTGGTGCGCAACAGGATCTCCGGCTCCCGCCCGGGCTACGAGGTGCTGGTTCCCTTCCGCACCCTCGAGGGGACGGTGGTGATCGTGGACCGCGGGTTCCTACCCATCGGCAACAACAACGCCGGGCGCCCGGACGCCGTCCCCGCTCCCCCGGCCGGCACCGTCGAGGTAGACGTCCGGCTCAAGGCCGGCGAGCCGAAGCTGGACCGCGGGGCGCCCGAGGGCCAGCTGCCCTCGATCGACCTGCCCACCTACCAGGAGCAGCTGGGCTACCCGGTGGCCACCGGAAGCTACGGGCTGATGTACCTGGAAGATCCGGCAGCGGCCGATGCACCGCTCCAGCTGCAGCGTCCCGAGGAGGACGAGGGCCCGCACCTGTCCTACATGTTCCAATGGTTCGCCTTCGGCGTGCTGGTCTTTGTGGGTTTCGGCTATGCAGCCAAGCAGCAGGCGCGGATCAACCGCGAAGACCGCGACGAGGTTGCCGCGGCGGCCTTGCGCGGAGAGGAACCGGTGCTGCACCAGGCGCACCACATGCGCAAGAGGCCCAAGAAGCTGGTACGCCGCGACGGCAGCCCCACCGACGAGGCCACCGAGGACGCGTACCTGGACGAGCTCGAACGCCAGGCGGCCGAAAGGGACGCCGGGATCCCCGGGAGCAAGTAGAACCGGGCCCGGCGGATGGTTCCATATCCTTCGGGGTGGATACGGTGCAGTGAAATGCCCGACGGGCCATTCCGGCGAGCCCCATTCGATGAACACCGATTCGGCATCCACGACGGCACCGAGTGAACGATTGCCCGCCAGCGCCGCGGTATTTGTGCGTTCGGTGCCGGTCCACATGCCGGTGCAGCCCAGTTCCAGCCCGAGGGCAGCCAAGGCGCGCAACATTGCCGTGGCGATGCCCCGCCTCCTGAAAGCACCATCCACCAACGGTTCGTAGACGAACATTTCCGCATCCTTCTCCGGGTGCCGCATCACCACTCCCGACACGAATCCGAGCGCGGTTCCTTTCCCGCAGCGCACCAGCAGCAGGTGGTGTCCGGGCAACTGGAGGAAGGCCCCCCGCGCCGCGCCCGGTGACCGGGGAATCGAACGGCCCCGAGCCGGCGACCAGCTGCGCCGAATCTGCCGCGGGGCCGATGTTCCACTCGCTGGCGCCCATCGGTTGGTTCCATCCCGAGGGTGGGGGGATGGTTTTCCGTCCCTTGCGAAAAGCGCGCGGGCGGGTACGTCGAAACGGCCGTCCGGCCGGAATCGCGGGCAAGACACCGGCGAGCGATCCACCCGCTGCCGGCCGGTCCGCCACCGTCGCGGGCACGAAAAAGCCCGCCTTCGTCCCGGGGCGCCAACGGCACAGGAGGGGAACGAAGGCGGGCCGAATCCGGTTTAGGCCAGGGTGACGAGCTCCAGGTAGGAGTCGTTCCACAAGTCCTCGTCGCCGTCGGGCAGCAGCACCACGCGGTCCGGGTTCAGTGCGGCAACCGCGCCCTCGTCGTGGGACACCATGACCACGGCGCCCGTGAAGTTGGACAGCGCGCCGAGGATCTCGGCGCGCGAGGCCGGGTCCAGGTTGTTGGTGGGCTCATCGAGCAGCAGCACGTTGGCGCTGGAAGCCACGATCGTGGCCAGCGCCAGGCGGGTCTTCTCGCCGCCGGAGAGCACTCCGGCGGGCTTGGAGACGTCGTCGCCGGAGAACATGAAGGAACCCAGGATGCCGCGGACCTCCGCGTCACCCATGTGGCTCGGGGCGGCCGAGCGCATGTTCTCAAGCACCGTGCGGTCCACGTCCAGGGTGTCGTGCTCCTGGGCGAAATAGCCGATCTTCAGGCCGTGGCCCGGGACCAGGTCGCCGGTGTCGGGGTTGGACACCCCGGCGAGCATGCGCAGCAGCGTCGTCTTGCCCGCGCCGTTCAGGCCCAGGATGACGACCTTGGAACCGCGGTCGATGGCCAGGGAGACGTCGGTGAAGATCTCCAGCGAACCGTAGGACTTCGACAGGCCCTCGGCCATCAGCGGGGTCTTGCCGCAGGGGGCCGGATCCGGGAAGCGCAGGTTTGCGACACGGTCGGCGACGCGGACCTCGTCCAGCCCGCCCATCAACCGGTCCACGCGCTTGAGCATGGACTGGGCGGCGGAGGCACCCGAGGCGCGGGCCTTCATCTTGTTGGCCTGCGCCAGCAAGGTGGTGGCCTTCTTTTCGGTGTTGGCGCGCTCGCGCTTGCGGGCCCGCTCGTCGGTCTCGCGCTGGGCCAGGTAGCGCTTCCAGCCCAGGTTGTACACGTCCATGGTGGCGCGGTTGGCATCGAGGTGGATGACCTTGTTGACGGTGGCCTCAAGCAGCGAGGTGTCGTGCGAGATGACCAGCAGCCCGCCCTGGTGGTTGGCCAGGAAGCCGCGCAGCCAGGTGATCGAGTCGGCGTCAAGGTGGTTGGTGGGCTCATCGAGCAGCAGCGTCTCGGCGTCGGCATACAGGATGCGGGCCAGCTCCACGCGGCGGCGCTGGCCGCCGGAGAGGGTGGACAGCGCCTGGTTGAGCAGGCGCTCGGGCAGGGCCAGGTTGTTGGAGATCGCCGCTGCCTCGGACTCGGCCGCGTAACCGCCGCCGGCAATGAACTCGGCCTCGATGCGGTCGTACTGGCGCATGGCCTTCGCGGCCACGGCGGGGTTCTCGGAGGCCATGTCGTCCTGGCACTTCTTGAGCTTGCCGACGATGACATCCAGGCCGCGGGCCGACAGGATGCGGTCGCGGGCCAGCTGCTCCATGTTGGGGGTGCGCGGGTCCTGCGGCAGGTAGCCGATGGTTCCGGTGGAGGTGACCGAGCCGCCCGCGGGCGCCGTCTCACCGGCAAGCACGCGGGTCATGGTGGTCTTTCCGGCACCATTGCGCCCGACGAGGCCGATCTTGTCGCCCTTGTCGATGCGGAACGAGACGCCCTCCATGAGAAGGCGTGCGCCGGCGCGCAGCTCCAAATCGGCAACGGAAATCACGGTGACCCTTTCGGTAAAGTTGTACGGCCCTGTTGGGCAACCTACCCAGTCTACGCGGGTCAACCGCCCTTTGGCCCGAAGATGCGTCCAATCTCACGCCGCCGGGCGCCCGGCCACATCAGGACCTGGCGTTGCCGCCCTTGGTTGGCTGGGGCTCGGCCTTCGCTCCGGCGGACTTGGAGGTGACCTTGGAGTCCGGCTTTGGGTCGGCCTTGGTTTCCGGCTTCGGATCCACCTTCGCATCGACCTTCTCCACCTGTGCCTCAGCTGGCTTGGCCGTCGATGCGGCTGGCCCGGCCACGGGCGCCGGAGCGGGCTTGTACGCCGCCTGCTTGGCCCGGTACGCGTCCATCTGCACCAGGCGGCGGCGCAACGAATCGGCGCGGTGCGCATCCCCGCCGCTGGTGGCCTGGATGTGGTGGGTGCCGTAGTGCCAGAGCAGCACGTCGTCGAGCAACCGGTCAGGGCCCGGCGAGTAGCGATGGTCCAGGGCCGCGCGCACCGAGGTGATGACATTGGGTTGGAGCAGCTCGGCAAATTCCCGGGTGCCGGAAAGATCGTGGGCGGCCAGCAGTTCCGCGGCCCAGCCCC
The DNA here is from genome assembly GCF_003287975.1 of Arthrobacter sp. AQ5-05. Lineage (GTDB taxonomy): Bacteria > Actinomycetota > Actinomycetes > Actinomycetales > Micrococcaceae > Paeniglutamicibacter. The sequence goes on along the minus strand of NZ_QMKQ01000005.1, from coordinate 150,119 downwards.
AGTCGTCGTCGGACTTGCGGTCCACGTGCGGCAGCAGCGTCTGCCAGATGAATTGGATGCGCTCGGCGGTCAGCGGCACCGCGCCCTCGCCCTCCGCGTCCCAGAACCCGGTGACGGTCTGGAAGCGTTCGTGCAGCTCGGAGAACTGGTCTTCCACCGCCTCGAGCATCGCGGCGGTGGCGGTGAACTGCCTGTCGATGTGCGGGCTCCAGGCGCGCGGCTCGGCGTTCTTGAAGCGGATGTCGTGCTCGATCTCGCTCCATGCGTGGGACAGGATGGTGCGGATCTGCACCTCGAAGACGAAGTTCCCGGTGATGCGGATATCCCCGCCGAGCTTCGCCTGGAAGTCGCGGACCACTTCCTCGCCGCGGGTCTTGAGGATCAGGTGGCGCGAGGAATACCCGTAGGTGCCCGACTCCACCGAGCCGATGTCCTTCTCCCGGTCCGAGCGGCAGTCGAAGTCGGAGCGGCGGCGCTTGATCAGGTTGGCCGCCTCGCGGATCTCGTGCGGCAGCTTGACGATGACGCGCACGCCCACCAGGTCGTGGATCTCGCGCAACGGGTTGGGGAACTCCAGGGCCGGCTCCTCGCCCTCCTCGCCCACCAGCATGCGGGAGGCCTTGTCGCGGAAGGACGCCACGGTCTTGACCCGGCTGACGACAAACAGCGGGGTATTCTCCGTCTCGTCGAAAAGCGACTCGATCCGGGTCCGCATGGACTCTGCAACGCGTTCGAGCATCGGGCGGGCTGCGGCATAGCGCTCCACACTCGCGCTGACTTCTACGCGCAATGATTCATCCAGGGTTTCCCAGGGGGTGCCCACACGTGCCTCCTACATACAAACGGCTGGTTGGGGGTGCTCTTGGATCAGCCTATCAACCGGCACCGGCGCGGCACCGCGAAGGCGCGGCACGGGGGCGCAAATCACGTCCCCACATGATGGCGCCCGTGGACGGAAAAGCCCGCGGCCCGGCGCTGGGGGCGGTCCCCCCGGCAACACCGGAACGCGGGCTTGGCCGGCCTGCCTCGGCCACCCACCTGGCCGTTGCGGCAAGGTTCCCCGGTGGATCAGCTCTTGGAATCCAGCGACTGGGCAACCTCGTCATAGAGCGGGGAAGCGCCGGTGCCGGCCATGGCCTGCACCTTGCCGGAGGCCACGGGCTTGGCTCCGTTCGACGAAGCCGCCTGGTTCTTTGCGGCGCCGGCCTTGGCTGCGGCGTTCGACGCGGCGCTTGCGCCGGCCATCGCGGCGGCGGGAGCCCTCTTGGCCTCGGCGAGACCCTCGGCGCGGGCCCGTGCGGTGGCCTCGGCCAGTTGGTCCTTGGCTGCGGCGAGGCGCTCGGCCTCGGCAGCCTGCGCATCGTTCATGGCCGCCTGGAAACCGTCGTCGTAGGCAAGTCCGTACTTCTCGGATTCGACGGCCTCTTCGTCGTAATCCGCGGCCGCGCGCAGTTCGGCGGCTTCGGCCTTCTTCTGGTACATGTGCACCGTCAGGTGGGTGATGGCCAGCAGAACCACAGGAGGCATCGCGGCCACGAGTGCCGAGACGAGCGGAGGCACGCCGTTGGAGATCGAGTCGACCGTGAGGATCGCGTGGGTCGAGTTCGCGGCGGTGGAGACGATGGCGCCGAAGAACAGCAGCGTCCAGGGATAGATCATCGCGCGGCGGTTGTGGCCGTTGAGTGCGACGATGGCCACGGTGGAGGCCACGATCATGCCGTCAATGATGATCGGCCAGATCCACGCCAGGTTCGCGTCGATGCCCGAACGCTGCGCCAGATCGGTCAAGGCCGCGAAGGACAGCACGAACGCGCCCACGGCGATCAGGACGGTGGCGGCCACCGCGGTGCGCAAGACTGCCTTGTGCGGTTCGTTCGGGATCTTTTCATTCATCTGGCTTCGATGCCTCAATCATTTGTGGGTCTGGTGTTGCGCTAATAGTGGCCGGCCGAACCTGCCGAAGGCATGGTTCCCCCATGGCAGACCAGTCCCAATTCTATGCGCTGGCTTCACGGGTTCCGGACCAATGGGTCTTTCATCGACCCCGCAACACCCTCCCCGGGGCAGTCTGTAGCGGCGCCGGGGAACAACGCGTCAACGAGCCTCGAAAGGAGCGCAATCCGCGCCGGAAGGCCCCCGGGGCTGCACGCTGGCCACCGGGACGGAGTAAGGCCATCGATTGTGTGGCAACGTCCCGGCGCCTGTGCCAATGATCACCACCAGCGGCCCACGGCCAAGCCTGCCCAAAGCGGCCGGGAGCGGCTATTGTTAAGCATGGATCAACCTTGCGTTCACCATGGGGCACGCCAGCCACCGGAACCACATGGATCCCACTCCCCACCCCCAGCTCTAGCAGCATTGACACGGTAATCAACGTGCGTCGCCCTAGGTGGCGCGCGATTGATGCGATCGGCCGTGCCTTACGTACCACAGCAGGAGAAGCTCACCTTCATGACAGCAATTGCCCCGGACCACGTCGAAAATTCCCTCATGGAACGCCGCTACGAGGACCAGATCGAACCCGTCAACCGTCTTTTGGACGAGACCCGGGCGCTTCGACCTGAGACCTCGGTATCCTTCGTTGATCCAGTGCACAACATCGAGGAAGCGCGCATCATCTCGCTGTTCTCCAACATCGGCATCGCCAACGAGACCGGCTTCATCGACGCAGGGTCGCAGGAAGCCTCCACCCGCATGCTGGGCATGCAGTGGCAGCTGGGGCTGCGTCCGGAGTACATCCTGCCGTGGAACGTCCACCCGTGGCACACACCCGGCGAAGCCAACGGCAAGTTCACCCCGCCGCAGATCACCTCGGGCCTCAAGCCGCTGCTGCGCCTGCTCAAGGTCGTGCCGCGCGCTTCTGTCCTGATCGCACACGGAACCGAGGCCCACCGCCTCTCCGAGCAGCTGGTCAAGACGCAGAACCCGCTGCTGTGGCGCCGCGGCTTCAAGACCTACAAGGTCAAGTCCCTCGACGGCCGTGCTTTTGCCGGCTCCCCGGAACGCCAGCAGGCCCACCTCGAGGAAATCTACGCCGCCTACTCCGACGCCATGGCCCGCACCGGCCTGGCCCCGGCCAAGTAGCCCCGCGAATTCTTCACCGGCCCGACTCTTGGATAAACTCGAGGTCATGCCCAACGACACCCCCGCATCCGTGAGCCGCGCCCAGAAACTTCAACTGGGCACGGCCATGGTCCTGGCGGGGGTGTTGTACGTTGCGCACTCCTTCCTGCGCTTCGCCAACTTCGAGTCCCGCGGCTACGACCTGGGCATCTTCGACCAGGCCGCGCGGCAGTATTCCATGTTCAAGGCACCGATCGTGCCGATCAAGGGCGTGGACTTCAACCTGTTGGGCGACCACTTCCATCCGATCCTGGTGCTGCTCGCCCCTTTCTACTGGATCTGGAACGACCCGCGGATGCTCGGCATCGTGCTGGCGCTGCTGCTGGTCTCCTCCGCGATACCCGTCTACCTGTTCACCCGGCCGCGCTTCGGGCACCTCGGGGCGCTGCTTACCGCCTCGGCGATGCTGCTGTGGTGGCCGTTCCAGGCCATCGTGAACTGGGAGTTCCACGAGGTCGCCTTCGGCGTGCCGATCATGGCCTGGATCATCTGGGGCTTCGACCGCGGCCGCCATTGGCTGGTCGTCGGGCTTGCCTGCGCGCTGCTGCTGGTGCGCGAGGACATGGGCATCACCATGGTTGCGGTGGGCATCGTGCTGCTCTTCCACAAGCAGTGGGCCAAGGCGGCATTGACGGCAGCGATCGGGCTTGGCGGCTACTTGGTGGTCACCAGCTACCTGATCCCGCTGTTCTCCCCCGCCGGCGTATTCACCTACTGGCAGTACACCGCCCTGGGCGCCAGCGCCGGGGCGGCCATCGCCTTCCTGCTTACCCACCCGTTCGCCTCGATTGAGATCCTGTTCAACCACCAGCTCAAGGTGGCGTTGTGGCTGCTGAGCTTCGTGCCGCTGGCATTGCTGCCGCTGGCCTCCCCGTACGTGATCCTGGGGGCCCCGCTGCTGCTGAGCCGGCTGTTCAACGACCGGCTGAACACCTGGGCCCCGGTGTACCAGTACGACGCCATCATGGCCCCGATCCTGGTCCTCTCCGCCGTGCACGTGCTGGGCAAGCTCATCCAGCGCCACGGCTGGAACCGGATCAAGGTCATCGCCCCGGCCTGGCTGCTGGTGTTTTCGCTGGTCGGCACGCTGTTCTTCCACTCGGTCTTCCCGCTGGGCCGCACGCTGACCGGGGCCAACTGGGCTTCGGGCACGCTGGTCGCCGCCAAGGAACGCGCCGTGGAAATGATCCCCGACGGCGTGTGCGTCGAGGCCGCCGACACCTTGGTTCCACACCTGACCACCCGCACCTATGTGGGGATGATGGGCGACATCGGCACCGATTTGTCCAGCTGGATGATCATCGACTTCAACGAGCAGGAGCTCGGCGGCTGGGACCCGCTGAACCCGCCCCAGGCCCTGGAGCGCGCACATGCCCTGGGCTTCAAGGAGGTCGCACCCATCGACCATGGGCTGCTGGTGCTGCACCGCGACATCCCGGTGAACCCCGTCTGCTCGGATTACCTCAAGCGCTGACACCCTCCGGCGCGGAACCGCCCACGCTCAACCGGCACTTCATGGGCCGCACCGGATTTCCCCGGTGCGGCCCGCGGCGTTAAGAGGTGAATCCGCGAGCGGCGTTTCCCGACACCGGCCGCGCTTCTTGGCCCCGCAGCGCCGCCTGGCCATTAACTGCATGAAGGCTCCGGCCATCGCCGGGGTTCGCCATTCACCGCCGCCGTCGCAGGCCCCGCCCCGCACCACCAGGACGCCAGGACGTCTGGACGCCGGGAAGCACCATGGACAGGCGCCCACTGGCCATCAGCCCCGTCACCACCCCGCCGTCGCGGGATGCATCATCTTCGGGGGCCACCACGTGGGCAATTCCGAAATCCATCATGGCCGCGGGACAAAAAGATGCCGATCGCGGTACGTCCGTGGACACCCGGCACCGATGCCATGGAATCGAAGCGCGATCCCCTGACGACCATGGGCACGGGGACACCGAGACACCAAACATCGTGAAGAATCCGGCCGCCGCGATGTTCCCGACGTTGGATTCCGGCTCGAAGGCTGCATGGGCCACGGCAGGTGTCCGCGCATGCAAAGGCAGGATGGCACCCGGTTTCTTCATGGGTTCCATCCTGCCTTTGCATGCGCGCCGATCCGCGCCGAGGCCCGCATGCACCCGGTTGGGGTGACGGCGCGGGTCCCTCGGGCCGGCCGGTCCCGAATCAGCTTTCGGATCGGGCCTTGCGCCCGAGGACGAACTTGTCCTGAAGGTTTTCCAGACCCCCGGCCAGCGGGTCGTCGGTGCCATCGGCCCTCACCACGTCCCGGTCCGGGTTGCGGATGTCCCCGATGATCTTCACGCAGATGTACACCAGCATCGCCATGTGCGCGACGATGCCCAGGCCGTAGAGGATTTCGATGGCCCAGCTGTCGCCGAAGTACTTCAACCCGGAAACCCACTTCGCGCTCCAGAGCCAGACGAACACCCAGTGGAACACCTCGATCCCCTGCCACACCAGGAACTCGCGCCACTTGGGTCGGGCCAGCACATAGAGCGGGATCAGCCACATCACAAACTGCGGCGAGTACACCTTGCCGAAGAGCAGGAACGCGGCAACGATCAGGAACGCCAGCTGTGCCAGGCGCGGGCGGCGCTTGGCACTGAGCCCCAGCCAGGCGATGCCCAGGCAGGCGATCCCGAAGAGACCGTTGGAGAGGTAGGACATGGTCGAACCGTCCATCCCGGTCCACACGAACGCCAGCCACATCGAGGAATTCCCCGCCGGGCGGTCCCCGGAGAAGGTGTAGAAGCGGCTCCATTCGTCGAACGCGGTGATCATGAACGGCACGTTGATCGCCAGCCAGGCGACGATGCCCGACGCCAGCGAGACCCAGAAGTGGCGCATGCGCCCGGTGCGCCAGCACAGCACCAGGATCGCGCCGAAGAGGAAGAACGGGTAGAGCTTCGCCGCGGCACCCAGGCCCAGCAGCACCCCGGCCAGCACGATGTGCTTGCGGGAGAACGCCAGCAGGCCGCACATCGCCAGCATCACCGCCCACAAATCCCAGTTCAGCTGGCTGGTCAGGATGATGCCCGGGGCCAGCGCCACCATGATCGCATCGCGGCTACGGTGCCTGGCGGCATAGGCGACCGCGACGACCACCACTGCCCAGCAGATGAATGACAGGGCCGAGTTCAGATCGAAGTAGGCCAGCTGGCGTTCGTGGCTGAATCCGATGCCGGGGATCACCATGGCGGTGAGCCCGGCAATGATCGCCAGCAGCACCGGGTATTCCAGGGCCTGCTCGGCCGGCAGCCCGGTGAAGTAGGGGAAGAGCTTGTCGGCCATGCCGCGGGTGCCGAAGAGCTGGGTGAAGTCCGAGTAGCACATGTGCAGGTGCTGTTCGGCGTCGGGCCAGCCGTTGATGCGGCACCATTGCTTGGTGAGCACCGCCAGCCCGGCACCGACGATGGTCAGCACCAGCAGCCCGATGATGACCGGACGGGTTGCCTCGCGGGCGGTGAACAGGTTCTTGACCGGTTGCATCACGATCCGGTTGCCTCGTTTCTCTGGTGTTTGGGTGGAAAGTCCGTGTATGGGTGCGGGGCGGCGAGCCCCGGGGTGGTGCCCGTTATTGCCCTGCCCGCAGCGGCCGACGCCTGTCGGCGCCGAAGATGGCGGCCGTCTTCGGGTCGATGAACACCAGGTAGGCCATGTAGGCCAGGGTGACGGCGGCGGCAAAGAGGCGCACCGCCAGCAGCGAGAACCACTGGCCGATTGACAGCTGGTCCACCACGCCGGAGAGCATCACCAGCAGGCACAGGATGTACAGGGCCCGCTCCCAGTTCACCGGGTAGCGGCGGGACAAGGCGAAGAAGGGGATCAGCCACAGCAGGTACCAGGGCTGGATGATGGGGGCCAGCACCACCGCGGCGCCCAGGGAATATCCGGCGTAGAGCAGCGGGGGTCCGGCCGGGCGGCGGACCGCCAGCCAGAAGACGATGGCCAGGGAGGCCATGCGGAAGATCGTGAACACGATCCCGGCGATGAATTGCAGATCCCCCCCGGCGAGCGATCCGATCCAGCCCACGAGCATGCCCAGCAGACCCACCGGCGCATAGGGGAAGGCCGCCGAGCCGGCGCCTGCCATCGCCGGGATCCAGCCGAACCAGAGTCCCGACGCCCACCCCAGCAGTGCCATCACGGCCCCGGCCACAAACCCGGTGTACGCCCAGGCGCGGACCTTCGCGCCAAGGCCCGCGTTGGCCGCCACCATGGCCAGGCCCACGAACGGCAGCACCAGCACCACGATCGGCTTGATCGCGATCGCGGCACTGGCCGCAAGGATGCCGGCCAGGTGGCGCTTGCGCATCACCAGCAGGAACCCGAGCAGCACCCCGCCGATCATCAGCCCGTCGTTGTGCACCCCACCGACCATGTTCAGCAGGAACAGGGGGTTGGCCACCGAGATCCACAGCGGCCAGGCCGCATCCCGGCCCGTGGCCCGGGCCAGCGCCACCACGGCCCAGGCGCACAGGGCAACCCCGGCCACGGCCACCAGGCGCATCAGCGCCACCCCGTACTCGGGAACCCCGCCGGAGACGAAGTACACGAACCGGGCGTACATCAAGAACAGCGGCCCGTAGGGCGAGGAGGATTCGGCCCACAGCGAGTCCGAGCCCTGCGCGAACCAGCCCGGCAACTGCGAGACCCAGTCGGTGTAGGGCGAGAGCCCGGCATGCATGAGCCGGCCCTGGCCCAGGTAGGAGTACACGTCCTTGGACAGGATCGGGAAGGAGAACAGCAGCGGGATCGACCAGACCCAGATGGACTTGGATATCACCGCCACCGGGTTGGCACCGTCCCCCTGGGAGCGCTGGCGCAGCCGCAGCCAGGCACGGAAGAGCAGCATCGAGCCCAGCGCCAGCAGCAGCGTGCAGATGATGACCCCGAGCATTTCCACGCGCAGCGGCAGCAGCACCCTCGCCCGGGCCAGCAGGGACTCCTGCGAGCTGGGGATCCAGCCCACGCCCCAGGACCCGACCATCACCATGATCGAGGCGAGCAGCCCCTGGGCGATGGCGACGTCCGGGGAGTTCTCCCCGCCTCCGGTGAGGCGGCGCAGCCCCGGGACCCGGGAGCTGCGCTGGCGCAGCGTCTCCAGGGCGCGGGTGGCGCGCACAAAGCGGCGGCCGGGTGCCGGCGGCGACGCCGGGCGCGGGGCGGGGCTCACGTCGTTGGCACCTCGGGATCGCGGCGCACCGACCCGGTTCCGCGGCGCAGCCGGGCCGGCAGCGTCGCGGCAAAAAGGGGCTTGGTGCGCGGGTCCAGAAACGCCAGGTAGGCCATCGCCACCCACGAGATCCCCGTGGACAGGTGCTTGACCCAGGGATCGAGGTCGGAAAGGAACTGCCAGATGAAGATCTGGTCCGCGGCGCCGAAGGCGATGAAGAACGCGGTGGTGAAGTAGACCCAGAGCAGCTGCCAGTCGTCCCGGATGCCTGTGACGGCGAAGAAGGGCAGCAGCCACAGGATGTACCAGGGTTGGATGATCGGCGAGAGGATCACCAGCGCGGAGAAGGCCAAGGCCATGCGCTGGACCAGGTGCGAGTGCTTTCCCTTGAAGATCAGCACCAGCACCAGTCCCACCGAGGCGAGCCGGCCGATGAGCTTGAGGATCGGCAGCAGCCAGTCGGTGGGCAGCCCGATGGTCGACAGCGCGCCCGAGAGCACGGAATTCAATGCCCCCACCGGGGCGAAGACGACGGCGCCGGTGCCGGTGCCCAGCATCACCGTCAGCCAGCCGAAGCCATACCCGTTGGCCCAGCCGATGATCGCCATGATGATTCCCACCAACCCGGCGGTGTACACCCAGTAGCGGATCTTGCGTCCCCAGCTTGCCCCGGACCCGGCCCAGAGCAGCCCGACGAACGGCAGCAGCACCAGCGTGATGGGCTTGACCCCGATGGACGCGGCAATCAGCACCACCCCGAGCACCCCGCGGCGCGTGGCCGCGTAGTAGGTCCCGGCCAGGGCCAGGCCGACCATCAGCGAGTCGTTGTGCGCGGAAGCCACGAAGCTGATCAGGAACAGCGGGTTGGCCACAGAGATCCAGGTGGCCTTGGCGCCGGAGACCTTGTGCAGCGCGGCGATCCTGGGCACGTAGACCATGCACAGGATCACCCCGAGGAAGGCGACGAGGCGGAAGAGCAGCACAGACAGGTCGGGGCTTGTGCCCACCAGCCGGTTCACCCAGTACTCCACGTTCAGGTAGAGCGGGCCGTACGGGGTCTCGGATTCGGCCCAGGTGATGTCCGCGCCCAGCTGGAACCAGTTGTTCAGCGTGGAGATGCCATCGACGTAGGGGTCCTGCCCGGCGGCCACCAGCCGGCCCTGGCCGATGTAGGCGAAGACGTCGCGAGAGAAGATCGGCAGCGCCAGCAGCATCGGGACGCTCCAGGCCCAGACCGCCTTCTTCACCACGGCCAGGGACCCCTCGGGCCAGCCGGCCAGCTGCTGGCCCAGCCGCAGCCAGGCGCGGAACAGGATCCAGCAGCCCAGGGTCAGCACCACGGTGCCGGTGATTACCCCGGAGTACTCGGTGCGGATCGCGATCAGCAGCGGGTAGCGGTTCAGCGGGGAGGCGCTGGCCAGCCAGCCGATGGCGTAGGAGCCCAGCAGGATCATGACCGAACCGATGGTGCCCTGGATCAACGGGGACAGGTGCGGCCCGCGGCCCGCACGGGGCTTCGTGTCGGCGCTGGATCGCACGTGGTTCATCTGCGCCCCGCTCCTGGTTCGTCGTATCTTGGCTGTAGGTTCCGGCTGGCGTGTCCGATGGCGTGCCGAACCGGATGGATGCGCGCTTCCATGGCGCGCAAGGGCGCGGCAGTCCGCGCAAAAATCAAGTCCGATCCTAGCATCGCAAGCCGGGTATGCCCGGGAGGCAAGCCCCGGGTGCGCGCGAGCTCACATCACCATTCTCTCCCCGCACGCCCCGGTTGGACCCCCGTCCCGGTGCATCGAGCACCGCCCGCGCTCCCGGCTCCCGGGCATCTCCCGACGCGGTCCGCACGCTGGCGTGGCTAACGACCCGGTGCCCGTGCATCCTGCATAGGCTTGGAGCAGCTACATCGATCACAAGCGGAAACGAGGCAACACCCGTGGGCAGGCGTGCAAAGAGCGTACGGAATCCGGTGCGCAACCATTCGCTGCTGGGCTGGGGCATCTTCCTTTCCCTGCTGCTGGGCATCGCTTCCCCGCGATTGGGCATGAGCCTGGTTGCCTCGATCGCCCTGGCCGGAACCGGGCTGGCGGTCTTCGTGATGCTGTGGCTGCTCTCGGCAACGCGCGGCTCTTCCCGCCCCTGACCGGCCCCGTCGGGGTCTCATCGGGTAAGTTGGGGTCCGTGCCTATTTCAGCTGAAAAAATTGTGTGGATCGACTGCGAGATGACGGGCCTAAGCCTGGAAACCGACGCGTTGATCGAAGTTGCGGTCCTGGTGACGGACGCCGAGCTCAACATCCTGGGTGACGGGGTCGACGTGGTGATCAAGCCCCCCGCTGCCGCCATGGAGCAGATGGGCGACTTCGTGCGCAACATGCACACCACCAGCGGGCTGCTCACCGAGCTTGATGCCGGCCTGGGGATGGCCGACGCGCAGAAGATCGTCATGGACTACATCCGCTCCCACGCCCCGGAGCCCAACAAGGCGCTGCTGGCAGGAAACTCCGTGGGCACCGACAAGAACTTCCTCGCCCGGGACATGCCCGAGGTCACCGACCACCTGCACTACCGGATCCTGGATGTCTCCACCATCAAGGAGCTGGCCCGCCGCTGGTACCCCCGGGCGTTCTTCGCCGCCCCGGCCAAGACCGGCAACCACCGCGCCCTGGGTGACATCCGCGATTCCATCGAGGAACTGAAGTACTACCGGGCCACCGTCATGGTCCCCGCCCCGGGCCCGGATTCCGCCTCGGCAAAGGCCGCCGCAGCCCAAATTGTCGCTCAAAGGCCTGCTGATTAGGCCCTGTGTCGCACAACACAGCCCCTGAGGCCCTTTTCGAGTTGGCACTCCACCTCGAAGTGTGTGTAATATAGTTCTCGTTGCCCAGCAGTTCGGAAGAGATTCCGGGCCAAGGGCGACTAGCCTCAGGGCGAACTTGGTGGGTATAGCTCAGTCGGCAGAGCGTCTGGTTGTGGTCCAGAAGGTCGCGGGTTCAATCCCCGTTACTCACCCCAATGAAGCCGCTCCGGATCAATCCGGAGCGGCTTTTGCCATTCCACCGTGTTTCCGGTTTTTCCGGCGGGCGGGGCAGGCACTCGCAGCCCGGTGTCCGGCGCTGTGGTTCAGGGCCGGACCCCGCTACCGTCTTGGTTGGCCACGCACCTGGCCGCCCACGGGGGCTCCCGCTCCCCATCTGCACACCGTTTCACAGAAAGCACTTAGGAGAAGTCTTGAGCATTCGTCCGGTCACCATCTACGGCGAACCCGTGCTGCACACGCGCGCGAAGGAAGTTGCCGAATTCAATGACGAGCTTCGTGCGCTGATCACCGACATGTACGACACCATGGATGCCGCCAACGGCGTCGGCCTGGCCGCCCCGCAGATCGGCGTCGGCCTTCGCATCTTCACCTACGAGTACGCGCACGACGACGATGCCCCCACCCGTGGCGTGGTCGTGAACCCGGTGCTGACGCTCTCGAAGATCTCCGGTGCCGCCCCGGACCCGGAAGAGGACATCGAGGGCTGTCTGTCGGCTCCGGCACTGAACTTCCCGCTCAAGCGCGCCGAGTTCGCCCGCATTGAGGGCTTCGACGGCGACGGCAACCCGGTGGCGTTCGATGCCACCGGCTGGTTCGCCCGCATCATGCAGCACGAGTACGACCACCTCGACGGCTACCTGTACGTCGACAAGCTGCCCGAAAAGTGGGCCAAGCGCTGGAAGAAAGCCAAGAAGTCCCTCGAATGGGGAGTTCCCGGGCTGACGTGGATGCCCGGCACCGACGAGGACCCCTTCGGCCACTAGCCCCGCCGCCGGCATCCCTCGCGGCACACGCCCCCATCGATGCACCCACCGGCGCTCCCCGCCAGCAAGCAGGTCACCATGTTTGAGCAGCTTCACCCGCGGATCGCCGCGGCAATCCTCGAATTGTGCGCCGTCCCGGAACCCGACGTTGGCGCATGCACAGCCATGCTTCGCACCGAGGCAGGGGAACCGGTGCGCAGCGCACTGGCCGCCCTGGAAGCGCGCTGGGGCTCGTTCCCGGCCGAGGGGCTGCGGATGCTGCCGGGCGTCGATTCCCGGGCCTGGATCGAGGCGCTGCTGCGCTTCGCCCCGGTGGCGGCCGCCCGCCTGGAAGGGATGCGGATTCCCGCGGCGGTGATCGAGGCGACCCTTGCGGATATCGGTGCACAACTGCACTGGCACCGCCGCACGCACGGCGGCTTCGGGCTCGACACCGCGTGGTGGACCACCCTGCACCTTTCCGGATCGCTGTACCGGCTGGGCCGCCTGCAATTCCACCTGCACCGCGATACGGAAAGCGGTCCCTGGACGGTGGGCCTTCATATCCCCGAAGACGGAGCGCTGGATGCCGGCTCCGTCGATGCCTCGTTGCGGCTTGCCGCCACCTTCCTGGCGGAACACTTCCCCGCACACCGCATCGACCACGCCTACTGCGATTCCTGGCTGCTCGATCCGCATCTCGCCGACGCCCTTCCGAACTCGAACATGGCCGCTTTTTCCGCACGCTTCACGAACGTCGAGCTGCGCGACGAGCCGGGCGACGCGCTGTACTTCACCTTCCGGGTGCCCGCGGACGCGGAGATCTCAACGCTGCCGAGGGACTCGTCCCTGCAACGGGTGGTGCTTGAGCGTATCGAGAACGGCGGTTCATGGCGGGTCGGCAAGGGTCTTGCGCCCTGGCCCATGCCCGTTGGCTGAGTCCCACCCATTCGGCCCGGGGCTCGAAGAACGACCGGGTGGGGAACTTCCCGTCGTCCCACCCCTCGGGGCCAGGGGCCGGGCCCCGTTCCAACGCCTGGGACACGAAGGCGTATCCACCTCCAAAGGTGTCCGGCTCGCCAGCCAGGAGGCAGCCGCGCGACCCGAACCGCCGGGCATCCCGATGAAAGATCTGTGGTGGTGTGCGGGAACTCCGGCGCCTTCCCACCCGACCGCATCCAGACGGCCGCCGCTGCCAGACCCGGGATCCCGGCAAACAACGCCAGCGCAAGAATCGACAGGACCCGAGTGCCGCAACCCACGCGGCTGCCCCGGATTCGGGCGTTAACGCCGAAGCGGGCCGCACCCGCCTTCGATTCCGAAGAAGGGTGCGGCCCGCTTTGCGGACGCGCTGCTAGACGCTTGCGGTCTGGACCGCTGCGATCGCCGGCACGGCGACCGGGTGGGTGCCGGCCATGGTTTCGATGACGCGCACCACCTGGCAGGAGTAACCGAATTCGTTGTCGTACCAGACGTAGACGACGGCGTTCTTGTCCGAGACGATGGTGGCCAGGCCGTCAACGATGCCGGCACGGCGCGAGCCGACGAAGTCGGTGGAGACCACCTCGGGCGAATCGATGTAGTCGATCTGCTTGTGCAGCTCGGCACCCAGCGAGGTCTCGCGCAGGTAGCTGTTCAATTCTTCCTTGGTGGTCCCGATTTCCAGGTTCAGGTTCAGGATCGCCATGGAAACATCCGGGGTTGGGACGCGGATGGCATTGCCTGTCAGCTTGCCCTCGAGCTCCGGAAGTGCCTTGGCAACTGCCTTGGCGGCACCCGTTTCGGTGATGACCATGTTCAGCACTGCCGAACGTCCGCGGCGCTCGCCCTTGTGGAAGTTGTCGATCAGGTTCTGGTCGTTGGTGAACGAGTGAACCGTCTCGACGTGGCCGTGCACGACGCCAAAGCGGTCGTTCAGTGCCTTGAGCACCGGGGTGATGGCGTTGGTCGTGCAGGATGCCGCGGTGACGATCTTGTCCTCGGCGGTGATGTCGCCGTGGTTGATGCCGTGGACGATGTTCTTCAGGTTGCCCTTGCCCGGTGCGGTGAGCAGAACGCGGGAAACGCCCTTGGCGGCCAGGTGCTGGCCCAGGCCTTCCTCGTCACGCCAGCGGCCGGTGTTGTCAACGACGATGGCGTTGTCGATGCCGTAGGAGGTGTAGTCGACGGTGGCCGGGTCGTTGGAGTAGATGACCTGGATCAGCGTGCCGTTGGCGAGGATGGTGTTGTTTTCCTCGTCCACGGTGATCGATCCGTCAAACGGGCCGTGGACCGAGTCACGGCGCAGCAGCGAGGCGCGCTTGACCAGGTCGTCGTCCGAGCCCTTGCGAACCACGATGGCGCGCAGGCGCAGGCCGTAGCCGCCGCGTTCGATGAGGATGCGGGCCAGCAGGCGGCCGATGCGGCCAAAACCGTAGAGCACGACGTCGGTGGGCTCGGCGTCGGTGGCGCCGGCCTTGCCGACCTTCTCGCCCAGCTCTTCGATGAGGAAGGCGTTCAGGTCTGCGGAACCCGAGTCCACGAACTTCTTGTTCAGGCGGCCCAGGTCGACCGCGACGGCGCCGACGTTCAGGGCGTCAATGGCCTGCAGCAACGGCATGGTCTGCTCGATGGAGAGCTCTTCGCCCTCGACACGGCGAACCACGCGGTGTGCCTTGAGGATGTTGATGACCGACTGGTTGATCAGCTTGCGGCCATAAATGGAGGTCACCACGTTGTTGTTGCGGTACAGGCGCCCGATCAACGGGATCATGGCCTCGGCGAGCTCTTCGCGCCCGCTCCATTCCTGTAGGGCTTCGACAGACTGCTGGGTCACTGAAAATCCTTCCGATTCAGCCGGCTGGCGATCCTCAAGCCGGTTGTTACCGCTAAAGCACCTTTGCAGAAGCGGTTGTTTGAGGGGGTAGCAGGATCATTCCCCCGGTGGAGCGCTATGGCCCAGCACCCATTCTAGTATGTGTACGCGGCGATCTTCAGCACGTCCCGGTGAAGTCCCTCACACCCGCCGTGGTGCCGGGGACCGCGCCGTTGTGCTCCTGAAGCCACGACCCGCTGCCGGGCAGGGTTCCGCTTGCCGCCCAGGGGTCGATGCCGTGTTCGAGCCAGGACAGGGACTGGTGCCAGAACGTGCCGCTGTAGCTGTCGTGAAACAGCCCGAAATGCCCGATGCCCTCGCGCCCGTAGTCCCCTGGTTCCAGGTGGTGCGTGCTGGCCGGGGCCTGCGGGGTGCAGGCCAGGGCGCGGGCCACCGCCGGCCCGGTGGCATAGGGGTCGTCGGTGGGTGCCACCGCGCGGATCGGTGCGCGTAACGCTCGCTGGGCTTCGCGCATCCGTTCACGTTGGCCGGCCGGTGCGTTCCTCGTGAAGTCCTTGCGGCTGCGCGCCCGGTCCAGGGCGACTCCCCGGGGCAGGTCCTCGAGCCGGCCCCGCCGCTTTCCCGGGAAGAATCCGCACGCCAGCGTGGCCAGCGGCATGTACAGGTGCCATCGGAAGAGGAATCGGGCGCGGTGGCCCTTGGCGTGGTCCCGCCAAAAGGCGTGCTGTGCCCCGACGGTCAGGATGCGGGTGAGGTACCGGGATTCCGGTGCCAGGCCCACGGCGAAACCCCCGTAGCTGTGGCCGACGAGCAGCAACGGGAGGCCACCGTGGCGCGTCCGTGCCCAGCGCAGCGCGGCGTCGATGTCCTGGGTTCCCCAGTCGTGCCAGCGCGCCCGGAAGCCGCGCAGCGTGGCGGGTGCGGAGGTGCCGATGCCGCGGTAGTCGAAGGTCACCGCGATGAATCCGTTCGCGGCAAGGAAGGCTGCGTAGCGGCGGTAGTAGCGCGAGGGCACTCCCGTGGCCGCGGCAATCACGACGATGCTCTTGGGTACCCCGCTGGCGGCATCGGTCCGGGGCGTCGCTGGTTCGAACACGTGCCCGTGCAGTACCTGGCCGTCGTCGCAGGCGATCTCGATTGTCGTGGGGCCTGCCACGCTCCGGTGCTCCCGCGGGGGTTCTAGCGCGGGATCCAGGGTTCCCCCGGCGTGTCTTCGGAACCGTCCGCGGCCTCGTGCGGGTGTGTGGAAGGCCTGTGCGGGAAGCCTGCCAGCGGGTCGCGGTCCTGCCCCTGGGCGGAATCCTGGACTTGGCGCTTCTGTTCCTCAAGGGCTTGCTGGGCGGCCGAGCCGGAGGGCTTGTAGAAGTTGTTCAAGGCATCGAAGACGCCACCGGCTCCGCTGCCTCCACCGTCGGTGGGAAACGTGAACTTCGAGGCGGCCCAGAGCAATCCGATGCACAGCACCGGTATCGCGATCAGCCAGAAAAGCCACTCCATGACCTGAGTCTAATGCCGGGCGAACCGGGCGGCGGGACATCCCCCCGTGCCGCCGCCCGGTGCCGGCTCAGGCGACTTGCAGCTTCCGGGGCGTCACTTGTGGTTCTTCCGAACCGGCCAGTTGGGCGGCCCGTGCGGCTTCCGAAGCTTGGGCAGCGGAGACTCCATGGTGCAGGGCTGCGGCCATGATGGCCTCGAGAGCCTCGATTCGTTCGTTCAGGAGAATCCGGGCGGAGGCCACGTCCTCGGCGGCGGCACGGACCAAGTCCAGCTGGTGCACGGTGGTGTCCTTTCATGCGCGTCGAAATCTGCAGGCAATATTCTAGCCAAGGCATCCCCGCTGCTCAACCCGGCACGGGCAGAGTCTGGACCAGATCGCGTTTCTGCCTGTGCGGGGAGGTGCGCCGGTGTAGGTTGCACGGAGGTTCGGCGCGCCGGGCGGCCATGATGTGGAACTTCCAAACCGACTGGACCGGAATCCGCAGCGGTTCCGTGGCGGGAGGGCTGTGGCACGCCGGGTTTCCTCAGGCATTTCGGCATGATGCTGGGTTGCGCACAAGCCGCTGCATCCCATTGGTTGCAAGGGACGCTGTGGTGTGAATGGACGGGATGACGCGTACGCCGGGTTTTGTGCCGCGGTCGGTTACCCGAATCGCGGTGACGATCATCTATCTAGGAGTGCCGTTGCCGACACCCTCAAGCGGTCCACCCGACTGCATTGAGCGAACAACCCAGCAGTCTGTCTGACCTTGCTCCGGGTGGGGTTTACCAAGCCACTCCAGTCACCTGGAATGCTGGTGGTCTCTTACACCACCGTTTCACCCTTACCCGCACGAATGCGGGCGGTCTATTCTCTGTGGCACTAGCCTGCGGGTTACCCCGAGTGGGCGTTACCCACCACCCTGTTCTGTGGAGCCCGGACGTTCCTCGGGCCACTTGCGTGGCACGCGATCGTCTGGTCATCCCGTCCAGCAAACAAGTCTAGTCGCTTTTGGGTTGCGGCTTAACACCCGGCAGGCGGTGAAATGCCGTCGCCTGGTTGGTGGCGTAGCGGAATCAGGGAAAAGGCCACGGGAAGACTAGGCTGGTTCGGTGCTGATTCTGCTTCCGCCCTCCGAGGGCAAACAACCTGCCGGGAACGGCTCCCCGTTCAACCCCGACGAGCTGCAGTTCCCCGAACTGAACCCGCACCGCCATGAGCTGTTGATGGCACTGGCAGCGGTGTCGGGCGCCGAAGACGCGCTCGAGGTGCTCGGTGTGGGCAAGTCGTTGGTTGCCGAGGTGACACGCAACATCGAATTGCATAGAGAGCCGGCGGCCGCCGCCCACACTGTATACACCGGCGTGCTCTTCGAAGCGCTGGGCTACGAGCGGCTCGATGCCGAGGCCCGCGAACGTGCGGATTCAAGCATCCTGGTGATTTCCGCGCTCTGGGGAGCCGTCGGATTTGCCGACCGGATTCCTGCATACCGGCTGTCGATGTCCGTGAAGCTCCCCGAGATCGGAAAACTGGCCAGCTGGTGGAAGCCCAAGCTGACGCCGGTGCTCCAGGAACGGGCCGGAGGTTCATTGGTGGTTGATTGCCGCTCCAGCACCTATGCCGCCGCGTGGGTTCCACCGGCGGCCAACACCGTCAGCGTCTCGGTGTTCCAGCTGCGCGGCGGGGTGCGCAAGGTCGTGTCCCACTTTGCCAAGCACACGCGCGGGGAGTTGGCCTCGCACCTGCTGACCCGCGGTGCCGCGGTCACCACTCCGGAGGAACTGCTGGCCGCCGCGTGTGAACGCTGGGAAGCCGAACTGGAACCCGGCACTGCGCGCAGGGCGCACCAGCTTAACATCATCCTGCCCGAGGACCACGCCTTCAGGGCCGTCGGAAACTAGCTTGCGGGGTCGGACCCCGTGCCATCGGCGCCCGGTGCATCGGCAACGAGTTCGATCTCAAACCCGGCCGGGTCCTCCAGATAGGACGCATAGTGCGACGGCCCACCGGCATGCGGGTGGGCCTCGGCAAAGAGCAGCGCAAAGCCGCGGGACAGCGCCTGCGAAGTGAGCTCGTCGACCCTGCGGCGCGATCCGGCACCGAAGGCCAGGTGGTTGACGCCCGGCGCCTTCCGTCGGTGTGGTTCTTCGAGCACATCGGGACCCGATTCCAGCACGATGTAGTCATGCGCCCCGACGTAGCTGGTTCCGCCCTTCCAGGAATCCCCCGGCGTGTAGCCAAGTTCCTGGAACAGCCAGCCGAGCGTGGCCCGGGAAGCGTCCAGGTCGCGGACCCAGATCTCCGTGTGGTGCAGCCGACCGGAACGGGGCGCACTCACCGAGTCCCGGGCCGCGTGGGGGCCTATGCTCCCCATTCGTCGCTGCGCACCAGGATGGCGCCGGTGTCGGGGCAGAAGACCAATTCGTCGGCAGGTGCCGCCTTGATCTCGCCCAGGTCACCCGCGGACAACGCGATGCCGCTGGCCTCGGAAGTTCCGTGGAAGAGGCGGGCCGCACCGATGCCGTTGCGGGTGCGCAGCCGCTCATAGATGGTGATCAGTGCCTCGTCGAAGGTGGCCACCAGCGTGGCACGGGCAGCCCGGGATTCGGCAAGCTGGTCCTGCAGCGCTGCAACGGCGGCATCTCGGCGGGCCAGGTGCTCCGCGTGCTCGCCGGTCCGGGTGGCGGTGAGCGACTGCGCCTCGGCGGCCCGCTCCTGCACGTCCTCAAGGGCGGACATGAGCTCAAGCTGGGTGTCTTCAAGGTCGTTGCGGCGGGCGGTGAGCGAGTCGATTTCGTGGGACAGCGCCATCAGGTCCTGGTGCGTGCCGGCGCCGGCATCGATGCGTTTCTGGTCCTTCCCGATGTGGGCAACGACCTTTTCGACCGCCAGCTCGGATTCCTTCAGTGCCGCGGCCGCGGCATCGACCTCGAGCTGCACCTCGGCCTGCGCTGCGCGGGCTTCCGTGAGGGAGGCCTGGGCCGCAGCGAGTTGTGCGTCGGCGGTGGCCTCGGCGATCTGGCGATTGAGCTTGGTGGCCTGCGAATCCAGTGCCGCCACGTCCAAGAGTCGAAGCTGTTCCGCCGGTGCTGCCTTTGCCATGGTGTCCTCCGCTGTGCGCGCCGTGGCGCGACCGTTCCTGGTGAGCCTTGGCGATCAGTGATCGCCTAGCCACAACCCTAGTCAGTATGGGAACGTCGTGGTGATTGTGACCCGCCGAAGTCTGCCGGTGGCGGGCGCAGTCCGGCCGGGATGGCCCGAGTCGGGCGTGGCTGGCCGGTGGCCCGGCATTTCGCAAGGGCCTTCGCTTCGGCAGGAGTCGAGTTTCAGGCGGCTGCGGCTTCGGGGTGGAAGACCCAGTTCCGCCTGGGACTTTGGAGCGGGTCGCGGGACTTGGGCAGCACGACGTGCGGGATCCCGTCCACGACCTGGATGCTGAAGTGTCCCGCATGGAAGGCGGTGTGGCACAGGATGCACAATAGGAGCCCGTTGGACACCGTGGTCTTCCCGCCTTCGGAGAAGGGCTTGATGTGGTGGACCTCGGTGCGGTGAACCGGCATGGAGCAACCGGGGTTGGCGCAGCCGCGGTCGCGTACGGCGATGGCACGTTTCTGGCCTTTGGTGAAAAAGCGCTTGCGCCGGCCCAGATCCAGGGGTTGGCTTTCCCCGCCCACGACCACCGGAGTGATCCCCGCGTTGCAGGCCATGCGGCGGGCGGCGGCGGCGGAGATGTACTGGCCGTGGCTGGTGAACCCGGCGGTTTCCAGGGCTCCGGTGAGCGCGGCGTAGTCGATCGTGACCAAAAGCTCGATGCGGGAGTTCAACGGCATCCCGGGGTCCGTGGCGGCAGGGTCCATCCAGGCGCGCAGGGCCTCGAACAAGGCTGTGGAGAGGCGTTGGGCGCGGCGCCTGGCATTGGCCTCGTCGCGGGTCTCGCCGGGGTACTGGTCGTTGTCGGGAAGCCCGTAGGGGTTGGCGCAGGGCAGGGGCTTGCCGACGTCGTTGAATCCCGCGCGGGGGCGCTGGCCGGCGGGGGTGCCGGGGTTGGCGGCCCAGTCGGGAATCGGAGGGGCGTCCTCGACGCGTTCGATGGACTCGGCGGCGCCGCAAATACCCGGGAATCCCGCCTCGTCGAAGAGCGCGGGTTGGGAGGCGGGTTCCGGGGAGCCGGGCGCGCCGGAGGCGGTGCGCGGATTGTTCAGGTCGTCGGCCAGCGTGCAGAGGAATTCGTGGCCCTCCGCGTCGGTGGTCAGTTCCCAGAGGTGCCCGGCGGGTCGGAGGCCACGGTAGCGCAACCCCTCGAACCGGGCCCTTGCGGCCTCCTGCCGTTCAATGCTGGTGTGTCCAAGGTCGATGGCCGCCTGCTTGAGGAACTTGCCGACGGCTGTCTCGTCGGCGGTGTGCAGGGTGCTGGCAACCTGTTCCTCCAGCGCGGCGCGGGCCGCCTCCGGGTCCGGTTGCGCTTCAAGGGTCGGTTCAAGCGCCGCCAACTTCGCCGCGGCATTGGCCAGGGCCTTCGGATCAGAGGAGCCAATGACCAGCTCCCGGCCAAGGTGCGGGAAGGCCGGCGGCAACGTGGTGCCGTCCGGGCCGGGGTGCTCCATGAGACGGGCATGGGTGCAGACGCGGTGGGCGGCCTGGAAATAGCTCAGGTGCAGCTGGTTCTTGAGGAATTCTGCGGTGTCGCGGTGCAGGGACTTGCGGTCGGGGCCGGTCACCGCATCTGCCGGCAGCCCGGAGGCGCCGGCTGCGAAGCCGACCGGGTCTTCGAGCACGCGATTGGTTTCGACCAGGGGTGCCTCGGTGAGGGTGTGGACCTCGGCGGCCTCGCAGGTGCCGGCGGCCAGCACCTGCCCATAGGACCCGGTGCGGAAGAGCCCTTCTGCCAGTCGCGCCAGCGCCGCCGCCCGGACCGGGGATCCGGCCGCCGAGGCGGCGGCCTCCTCCAGCAGGCGGCGGGCGAGAAGGTCCACGATGCTGAGCAGGCGCAGCGGATCGACGGGGGTGCCGGGCCCGGAATCTTCTCCGGTGCCCGCCCCCAGGGCCCCGCCGAGTGCGGCGAGGGCCGTATCGATGATGCCGGCCGGGATGTCCATGGATCCATGGTGCTCCCCCGCTTCGGCGCCCGCCACCGCCTGCGGCAAAGCTGTGGACAACCTGCGAAGGCACTCCGGGGGGCCGGGAACGGCGCGGACGCAAAAGATGCGGTGCGCGCTCCGCCGCTCCCGGATGCCCCGGGCGGGAACCGCGCACCGCATCGAGGCGGGTGGGTCGGGAAAGACGGTTAGGGGGTGAGGATGAAGTCCCAGGGGTCGGTGTTGATCGCCGAGACGCCGATTTCCACGTCGTGCCCCAAATCATGGAGCACGTTCTTCAACGCGTCGGCCGCGGTGGGCAGCCAGAGCCACTCCGAGGCGAAGTGGGAGACATCGATAAGGTAGGGCTTGCCGTTCAGCGCGGCCTCGCGGGCCTCGGAGGCCGGATGGTGGCGCAGGTCGGCGGTGACGTACACGTCGGCCTCGGAGGCGCGGACCGCATCGAAGAGCGAATCCCCCGCCCCGCCGCAGACGGCGACCTTGCGCACGATCCCGGCGCGTTCCCCCGCCACGCGCACTCCCCCGGCCACCGCAGGCATCGCGGAGAAGACGCGGGAGGCGAACTCGTGCAGCTGCAGCGGCTCGGGCAGCATGCCGACCCGGCCGATGCCTTCCTCGGGCAGCCCGTCCCTGGAGGGCGCCAACGGCTGGGTCTCGGTGAGCCCGAAGATGTCCGCCAGCACGTCGGAAACCCCGCCGATCGCCGAATCGGCGTTCGTGTGGGCGGTGACCAGTGCGCAGCCGGATTCGATGAGCAGGTGCACGGCCTCGCCCTTGAACCCGGTGGCGGCCACGGAGTTGACGGGCTTGAGCAGCAGCGGGTGGTGGGTGATCAACAGGTCGGTGCCGCGGGCCACCGCATCGGCCACGACCTCCAGGGTGGGATCCACGGCGAACATGATCCGCTTGACGGGCCGCTCGGGGCGACCGACGACGGGTCCCACCGAGTCCCAGGGCTCGGCCAGCGACGCGGGCCAGAGTTCCTCGACGGCGACGAGCACTTGTCCGAGCGTGGGGGTGGACAGGGGCGCTTCGTCCCCGGCCGGTGCCGGATCGGGGGCCTCGGGATCCGGGCCCGGGGCTTCGGTGTCGTGTTCCTGCTGCGCGACGGGGACCTCGGCGGTGCCCGGTCCGGGGTTGGGCTCGGTTGCCGTGGCGGTGCCGGCGGCACCGGGCCCCTCGGGGTCCGCAGCCATGTTTGCGGTGTCGGCGGATGCTGGCTGGGCCGAACCGGGCCCGGAGACGATACGCATGCCGTGCGGCTGCTGCTTGTTGCTCTGCATGCCTCTACCGTAACTGCAGCGGCCCGGATTGGACGCATGTGCGGCGGGGAAAATGCCCGGGCGCGTGCCTCGAGGAGCCGCGGAATCGGCCCGGGAATGAAATCCGGGCGCCGGCGCTTGAACACAGATGTGAACGACTTCTCGATTTCCAGCACCCCCGTCCGCTTCCCGCCCCGCACGCAGGGCCCCGACGGGCAGTTCCTGAGCACCTTTGTGCTGGCCGGGGGCTGTTTCTGGTGCCTGGATGCGGTCTACCAGCGCACCCGCGGGGTGTCCTCGGTGATCTCCGGCTACACCGGCGGATGGGACCCGGCACCGCAGTACCGCACGGTGTGCGGCGGCAATACCGGACACGCCGAGGCCGTTGCCGTAACATTCGACCCCGCGGTGGTTCCGGCCGACGTCATCTTGGACATGTTTTTCACCACCCACGACCCCACCACGCTGAACCGCCAGGGCTATGACGTGGGCACGCAATACCGCTCGGCGATGTTCCCGCTGGATGCCGCGCAGGAGGCGTTGTTCCGCGAAAGCGCGGGAAAGTTCGCGCAACTCTACCCGGATCCGCTGGTGACCACGTTTGAGGAACCTGCAGACTTCTTCGTGGCCGAGGGGATCCACCAGGACTACTACAACCGCTTCCCCTCGGAGGGCTACTGCCGCGTCATCATCGACCCGAAGCTGGCCAAGGCGAGGAAATATTACGCAACATGGCTCGATGAGCCCGCCGCCGACCGGTCCTGACTAGGCTTGTGGATCAAGGACCCCGGCGCGCCGCAACGCCCCGGAGCCCAGCTGCACGCCCTATCCCGCACCGCTTGACCCCAAGGACTAAAGGACACCATGTCGAAGATCTACAACGACGTCACCGAAATTGTTGGCCGCACCCCGCTGGTGCGCCTGAACCGGCTGGCTGCCGGGCTGCCGGGCAATATCGCGGTGAAGCTGGAATTCTACAACCCTGCCAACTCGGTCAAGGACCGCATCGGCGTGGCCATCGTTGACGCCGCCGAGGCTTCCGGTGAATTGCGCCCGGGCGGCACCATCGTCGAGGGCACTTCGGGCAACACCGGCATCGCGCTGGCCATGGTCGGCGCGGCCCGTGGCTACAAGGTGGTGCTGACGATGCCCGAGACCATGAGCACCGAGCGCCGCGTGATGCTGCGCGCCTTCGGCGCCGAGATCGTGCTGACCCCGGGCTCCGAGGGCATGCGCGGCGCGGTGGAGAAGGCCAAGGAAATCGTCGCGACCACCGAGAACGCGATCTGGGCGCAGCAGTTCGCCAACGCAGCCAACCCGGATGTGCACGCAACCACCACCGGCCCGGAAATCTGGAACGACACCGACGGCGAAATCGACATCTTCGTTGCCGGCATCGGCACCGGCGGCACCATCACCGGCGCCGGACGCTACCTCAAGGAGCAAAAGCCGGGACTGCAGGTCGTCGCGGTGGAGCCGAAGGACTCGGCGATCCTCAACGGCGGCAAGCCCGGCCCGCACAAGATCCAGGGCCTGGGCGCCAACTTCATCCCCGAGGTGCTGGACACCGAGCTGTACGACGAGGTGCTCGACGCCTCGATCGACGACTCGGTCGCCATTGCCCGCGCGCTGGGCACGCAGGAAGGCATCCTGGGCGGCATCTCCGGCGGCGCCGCCGTCTGGGGCGCCCTGGAAATCGCCAAGCGCGAGGAAAACGCCGGCAAGCTCATCGTTGCGGTGATCCCCGACTTCGGCGAACGCTACATCTCCACGCTGCTCTTCGACGACATCCGTGGCTAAGACAGCTGATCCGGGCAGCGCCGGGGGCCGGGCGCGGGAAACCGCCGCCGGCCCCGGCGCCGACGCGGGTTTCACCCGCGGTGGGCCGGCCGGTGGCCGGGACGCCGCACAAACAAAGGCCAAGGTGTGAGATTCCTTTCCCGACTAGCCGAAGACCTGCGCGGGGCAAGTGCGCATGATCCCGCGGCACGCGGCAAGACCGAAAACTTCCTGGCCTACTCCGGTCTGCATGCGATCTGGATCCACCGGCTGACGCACCGGCTGTGGCAAAACCCGCGCCTGCGTTTCCCGGCGCGGCTGATTTCCCAGGCCGGCCGGTTCCTGACCGGGATCGAGATCCACCCCGGGGCGACCATCGGGCGGCGCTTCTTCATCGACCACGGCATGGGCGTGGTGATCGGGGAGACCGCGGAGATCGGCGACGACGTGATGATCTACCACGGGGTGACCCTGGGCGGGCGGTCGCTGGCGAAGGTCAAGCGCCACCCGACCATCGGGGACCGCGTGGTCATCGGTGCCGGCGCGAAGGTGCTGGGCCCGATCGTGATCGGTGCGGACTCGGCCATCGGCGCCAATGCCGTGGTGGTCAAGGACGCCCCGGCGGATTCGATCATCACCGGGATCCCGGCGAAGAACCGTCCGCGCACCGCGGAGGAACACGCACCCGCGGTGGACCCGGCCGAGTACATCGACCCGGCCATGTGGATCTAGCTCCACCCCGGCCCCCGGCAGCAACTCCCGCGCGGCGGGCGGAACGTTCCCCTTTACGGGGATCGTGTTCCGACCGCCGCGTGCGTTAAGCGCAAGGTTCTTGCCTGGGGTTCCAGGGTGTGGTCGAGGCTTGGGAACAGGGCCGGGAGGACGCCGGGGATTCCCGGGACACGGGGAAGGGAGAGCCGGTGGAACGCCGCCGACACACGGCCGAGGTCGTGCCCGAAACCAGGCACGCCGCGTTCATCCGCGCCCTGGGCGGGGCAGTCGCGATCGAGTACGTGGTCCGGCCGGTGCGCACGGGCACCTACGCCACCGAGATCGGCTTCCCGTTCATGGTGGGCCGCGACGTGCTCGGTTCCGTGCTGGGACGCGGCGGGGGCACCGGCGGGTTCCGGGTCGGGCAGGCGGTGGACCCGCTCGGCGGCCGTCTCGGTGCGCCAGGGCGCGGCGACGGCGTACCTGGGACCGGTGCCCGGGAGGCCGCCTGGGTTGCGGGGCTGGGCGCCGAAACCCGGGCGGGGCAACCGGGGTTGCAGGATCGGTGTTCCGGGATTGCCCGGGGAGCATGCCGGTCAACGAACAGTCCCGTTTGCCGCGCATCGGCGGAAAGAACGTGCACAGCGCGGGGCTCCATGGGAACCCGGCACCGGCACCGGGACGGTGTACCGCCGGGACGGTTCCCTGCACGGGTTTGCACTGGGCAACGCCACGGTTGGCTATCTGGCCGCCCACCGGAGGCTTGGGCGGCTGCCCCTGCACGAGATCGGCGGGAAGATCGTGCCGGTGCCCGGGACCCGGTAGCCGGCGGGGACTGCGGCTCAGGCCGGTCGCTGTTCCGGGCTGGTGGTCTTGGCCGGGTCGCGCTCGATGGAGTCCCCCAGCGCCGCATCGATGTCGGCCATCATTTCCGGCGGGATCACCACGCCCGAGGCCAACACGTTCTCGGCAACCTGTTCCGGGCGCGAGGCGCCGATGATGGCGGAAGCCACGTTGGGGTTCTGCAGCACCCAGGCGATGGCCAGCTGCCCCATCGCCAGGCCCAGCTCCGCGGCGATGGGACGGAGCTTCTGCACGCGTTCGAGCACCGTGGCATCCATCAGCCGGGCGATGGTGTTCATCCCGCCCTTCTCGTCCGTGGCCCGGCTTCCGGCCGGCGCGGGCTTGCCCGGGAGGTATTTTCCCGACAGCACCCCCTGGGCCATGGGCGACCAGACGACCTGCGACATGCCCAGTGCCCGTGAGGCCGGGACGACCTGCGCCTCGATCACGCGCCAGATGGCCGAGTACTGCGGCTGGTTCGACACCAGGGCGAACCCCTCTTCCTTCGCCAGCGCCTGGCCCGCGCGCAGCTGCTCGGCGTTCCACTCGGAGACCCCGATGTACAGGGCCTTGCCGGAGCGCACGACGTCGGCAAAGGCCGAGATGGTTTCCTCCAGGGGCGTCTGGTGGTCGAAGCGGTGGGCCTGGTAGAGGTCGACGTAGTCCATTTGCAGGCGCCGCAGCGAGCCGTTGATGCCCTCCATGATGTGCTTGCGCGAAAGCCCGGTGTCGTTGGGCCCCTTGGGTCCCACGGGCCAGTAGACCTTGGTGAAGACCTCCAGGGACTCGCGGCGCCGGTTCTTCAGCGCCGCTCCGAGCACCTGCTCGGCGGCGCCGTTGGCGTAGACGTCGGCGGTGTCGAAGGTGGTGATGCCCGCCTCCAGGGCCGCGTTCACGCAGGCGGTGGCCACGTCGTTGTCAACCTGGGAGCCGTGGGTCAGCCAGTTGCCAAAGGTGATTTCGGTGATCTTGAGCCCCGAGGCCCCGAGGAAGCGGTAGTCCATGGGGCAGAGCCTATGCCCGCGCCGCGGGCCGGACAAGGACCCCGGGTGTCAGTCGGCCAGGGCGAGGTATTGGTGGGTGAAGGCGATGGACATGCCGCCCTCCCCGACGCCCGCGGCCACGCGCTTGACCGAACCCGAGCGCACGTCCCCGATCGCGAAGATCCCCGGCACGCTGGTTTCCAGGGCAAACGGGCGGCGCGCCTGGTCCCACGCCGCGGCGTCGGCGGCGTCCGGCCCGGTGAGGATGAAACCGTGGCGGTCGCGCACGATGTGCGCAGGCATCCACCCGGTGACGGCATCGGCGCCGATCATCACGAACACCGCCGGGCTCGGCCGCAGCGTGCTGGTGCCGCTTGCGGTGTCCAGGACCTCGATGGCGTGCAGGGTCTTGTCCCCCTCCAGCGCGGCGATCTGGCAATTGGGCTGCACGTGGATGGCGGCGGTGGCCTCGATCTGCTCGATGAGGTAGCTGGACATCCGGGAGGCCAGCGAGGGCCCGCGCAGCAGCATCGTGACGGTGCGGGCATGCCGGGAAAAGAAGATCGCCGCCTGTCCGGCCGAATTTCCCGCCCCGACGATGAAGATGTCCTGGCCCTGGGCCAGCGGCGCGTCGCTGTGCGCCGCCCCGTAGTACAGGCCGTTGCCCAGGAAACGCTCGGCCCCTGGGATGGTGAGCGTGCGCCAGGCCACGCCGGTGGCCGCGATCAGCGCCCGGGCCAGCAGCGTGTCTCCCCCGTCGAGCACGACCCGGCGGGTGTCGGCGTCGATGCCGCAGGCGGTTCGGGTGACGACGATTTCCGCACCCAGCCGGTTGGCCTGGATCAGCGCGCGCGAGGCCAGGTCGTCCCCGGAGATCCCGTAGGGGAAGCCGGTGTAGTTTTCGATGCGGGTGGAGGTCCCGGCCTGCCCGCCGGGTGCCAGCTGCTCGATGACCACGGCGCGCAGGCCCTCGGCCGCGGCGTTGACGGCGGCGGTCAGCCCGGCCGGTCCCCCTCCAAGGATCACCACGTCGTAGTCGGTCGCGGCCGGCACCACCTCAAGCCCCACCGCCTTGGCCGCGATGCGCATCGGCGGGTCCGCGTACCGGGTGCCGTCGCGCAGCTCGAGCACCGGGTACACCTGCCCGTCCTCCGGGGCCTCGAGCGTGGTGTTCTCGAAGGCGACGTGGTTGCGGGTCAGGAAGGTGGACAGTTCGCGCACCTTGGCATGGCGCCGCGGACCGATCACGCGGGCCACCGCATCGGGTTTTTCGGCCGCGAGCTCCTGCAGGGAGTCGAGGTAGCGCCTGGCCAGCGAACCGATCTTCTCCGGGACCGCCGGTGCCATGGCGGCCAGCGTGAAGTAGCCGGCCACGTCGAGCTTGATGATCCTCGCCGCCCCGGAAGCACGTCCGCTGGCCGGGAAGTTGGTGCTCAGGGTCAGCGGGACCTCGCCGAAGAACTGGCCGGGCTTGCGGGTGCCGATGACCCGTTCAATGCCGGCGACCACCTTGGTGATCTCCACCAGGCCCTCGATGACCACGATCAGGGCGCGTTCATCGCCCTCGTGCAGGAAGTATTCCCCGTCCAGCAGGTGGATGTCTTCCACGGCCCCGGCCAGGTAGCCCAGCACTTCCGGGGGCAGCGGGGCGAAGGTCTTGACCGTGCGCAACTCGTCGATGCCGATCATCGGGGGCCGGCCCCGGGTTCGTTTCCGGGCGCAGTCATCACTGGTGTTGCGTGCTGCGGGCACCGACTCATGCCCCGAATCTATGCCTGCCGGGGTGCTTGGTCAATGGATCGGTGGGAGTGGCGGCATGGCGGGAGTTTTTCGCACCCGGTCCACCCTTGGATACCTGCTTCACGGGACTCCGGCTGTCCGGGCCGGGCACGGCAGACGGATACCTCTTACGGTCGGGGATCGTCGGCAGGGGAAACGCGGTCGAGGGCTCTCAGGTCCTGCCGCGGAACCGGAGATTCCGGATGGCCGGAACCTGGCCGCATATCCGGGGAAATCTCGAAGGAAGGCCCATTGGCCAGCCATGCATCGGCGTCGTTGAAAGTGAGGTGTTCCGGCGGAGAATGGCGTTCGGATTCCACCGGCATGGTGCCGCCCGTGGTGTCGTTGACAATGACGTCGATGGTCCGAATATCCCTGCGCGACCGAGAGGCCATCAGCTCCTCCTGGGAGCTCGTTGTCGGCTGGGCATGGAGGCACGCGCTCGACCAGGATCCGTGTTCAGCGGATCAACCGCAGCATCGATCCGGTCATTGACACCAAGGACCCTGGCGACCATCGGAAAGTTTTCCAATTTGGCCCCCGTGCCCCGCTCCAGCTTGATCAAGGTGGATCGGGAGATGTTGGCCCGTTCGGCGACCAGCTCCTGGGAAAGCCCACGGATGATGCGCCAATCGCGCAGGTGCACACCGAGCCGTTCCATTTCCGTCACCTCAACCACCTAACGTAGCCATGGACAAACCTTGGCGTTGACAATGTTTGCATATAGATGCATTGTCCCGTCTTTTCGACGGCGTTCACCCGTCCCAAAACAGGTCAGCATTCCCTCCAGGCACCTCCACGGTTCCCCAAAAAGCAGGGGGCGGCGCTTCCGGGAGAACCGGGAGCACCGCCCCCTGGGGGAAGCAGGTGAAGGCTAGTGGGTGTCTTCGGCCTCGATTTCGGTCTTGTCGCCGCTCCACTGGGTGTGGAACGAGCCGGCGGTGTCAACCCGGTTGTAGGTGTGCGCACCGAAAAGGTCGCGCAGGCCCTGGGTCAACGCGGCCGGCAGGCGCTTGCGGCGCAGGCCGTCGTAGTAGGCCAGCGAGGAGGAGAACACCGGCACCGGCACGCCCAGCTGGACGGCGGTGGCGACCACGCGGCGCCAGGCCGGAACCGCGGCGGCGATGGCCTCGGCGAAGGCCGGGGCGAAGAGCAGGTTCGCCGGCTTCTCATCGGCGGCGTAGGCCTTGGTGATGTCGGCCAGCAGTGCGGCGCGGATGATGCAGCCCTCCCGCCACAGCGAGGCGATCTCGTCGAGCTTCAGGTCCCAGTTGTATTCCTTGCCCGCGGAGGTGAGCATGTCCAGGCCCTGGGCGTAGGAAACCAGCTTGGAGGCGAAGAGCGCCTGGCGCACGTCCTCAACGAAGTTCTCGCCCAGTTCCACGGCGATCTCGTTGCCGATGAGCACCTCCTGGCCGATGGCGCGCTGGTCGCGCTGCGAGGACAGGCCGCGGGCGAACACCGACTCGGCGATGGCCGAGGTCGGGGAGCCCAGGTCCAGGGCGGACTGCACGGTCCAGCGGCCGGTGCCCTTCTGGCCCGCCGAGTCGACGATGACATCGACCAGCGGCGCCCCGGTCTTGGCGTCGACATGGGCCAGGACCTCGGCGGTGATCTCGATGAGGAAGGAGGCCAGCTCGCCCTTGTTCCACTCGGTGAAGATTTCCGCCTGGGCCGCGGGCTCGAGGCCTGCGCCGCTGCGCAGCAGGTCGTAGGCCTCGCCGATGACCTGCATGTCGGCGTACTCGATGCCGTTGTGGACCATCTTCACGAAGTGCCCGGCACCGTCGGTGGAGATCCAGGCGCAGCAGGGGGCGCCGTCGATGGCCTTGGCGGAGATCTTTTCCAGCATCGGTCCCAGCGCGTCGTAGGACTGCTTCGAGCCGCCGGGCATGATCGAGGGGCCCAGCAGGGCGCCCTCCTCGCCACCGGAGACCCCGACGCCCACGAAGTGCAGGCCCTTGGTCGCCAGGGCTGCCTCGCGGCGGCGGGTGTCCACGAAGTTGGAGTTGCCGCCGTCGATGATGATGTCGCCCTCCTCGAGCAGCGGCACCAGGGAGTCGATGACCGAGTCGACGGGGCCGCCGGCCTTGACCATGATCAGCACGCGGCGGGGAACCTCGAGGCTCGCGACCAGTTCCTCCATGGTCTCGGTGCGGATGAAGTCGCCCTCGTCGCCGTGGGCCGCCAGCAGGGCGTCGGTCTTGGCGACCGAGCGGTTGTGCAGTGCGACGGTGTATCCGTTGCGGGCGAAGTTCCGGGCGAGGTTTGCGCCCATGACGGCTAGGCCGGTGACGCCAATCTGTGCAGGCATGAAGTCTCCATCGTTGCGATTTTGCTGGGCCGGGCGGATACCGGCACGAAAGAGCACCGGGCACGGCTCCGTGACTTCTTTCCACTTTAGTTTGTCCGGTGTGCCCATTGCCAGACGAACACGCGCCGTTGCCTTAAGTTGCCCCGGAAATACGCGCTTTTGTCCGTGGTCACCGGCGAGTTTGTGCCACGGAATACCGATAAGGTTGGAACATGCCCAAGTCTTTGCACCAACGCGCGGTTGAACACGTCGGAAGCCGCATCGTCGACGGTTCCATACCCGCCGGCGAGGTGATCCTTGCCGCCGAGCTGGAAAGCGAACTGGGCGTCTCGCGTTCGGTCATCCGCGAGGCGGTACGCGTGCTGGCCTCGGCCGGGCTGGTGGTTTCCACCAAGCGCGTCGGGATCCGGGTGCTGGGCGCCGAGGACTGGAACCCCTTTGACCCGCTGGTGATCCGCTGGCGGCTGGCCGGGGACGGCCAGGGTGCCCAATTGCGTTCACTGACCGAACTGCGCGTCGCCGTCGAACCCATGGCCGCGGAACTTGCCGCGGAGCATGCGCCACCGGAATTCTGCGGCGAGCTGCTGAACCTGGCTGCGCGGATGCGCCATGCCGGGCGCTCCGGGGACCTGAAGTCCTTCTTGGAGCTGGACATCCGCTTCCACGCGATGGTGCTGGCGGCCTCGGGCAACGAGATGTTCGCGAACCTGGCCAACCCGATCGCCGAGACGCTGCGCGGGCGCACCGAACTGGGCCTGATGCCCGAGCGCCCGCACGAGGAGGCGCTGGCCTGGCACCAGGCTGTGGCCGATGCGATCTCGGCGCATGAGCCGCACCTGGCACGCAAGTCCATGGAATTGATCATGCGCCGCACCAACGAGGAGATCTGCGGGGTCTGGGCGCACGCCCCGCGCCTCTTCCCGCAGCCGCGCGCCTAGCTTGCCCCCGCGCCCCAGCCAGTGAAGCTGGCGGTGGAATGAACGAGGCAGGAACAATGCGATGAATGGGGATGGCCCCAGGCCTCTGGTCCAGCTGGCAGGGCCGCCGGAGCACTGCACCCATCGGATCCAGCAGTCGCCGAGCTCGTCGGACAGGCCGTTTGGGCGGTGTGCAACCCGGCGGAACGCGGGGAACCGATCCCGGCACGGGCACAACCGGGCCTTAGGCAACCACGGCGGCCGGCTTGGTGTTCCCGCCCCGGCCAGAGACAAGGGGGTGGGTGTTGCTCCCTGCGGGGTTATGCTGGGGCCATGGTCAGGTTCCTTGTGGTTACCGGATTATCCATCCTGACGGCGCTGTCGGTGCTGTTGGCCGTGCTGGTCGGGGCAGGCTGGTGGGTTGCGGTTGGCGTATTCGGAGTGCTCTTGCTGCTCGCCTTCCGGGACGTGGTGCAGAGGAAACACTCGATCCTGCGCAACTACCCGGTGATCGGGCACCTGCGTTTCATGCTGGAATATATCCGGCCGGAGTTGCAGCAGTATTTCATCGAGCGCAACTATGACGGCCGTCCCTTTGACAGGGATACCCGGTCGCTGATCTACGAACGGGCCAAGGGCACAAACGAGGAACAGGCATTCGGCACGGAACGCGATGTCAATGAGGTCGGATACGAATACCTGGTGCATTCCACCGCGCCTCTTGAACCGCCGCAGGAATCCCCCCGGGTGCATATCGGAGGACCCGAATGCAGGCAGCCCTATGACATGTCGTTGCTTAACGTCTCCGCGATGAGCTTCGGGGCACTTTCCGCCAACGCCTTGCTGGCCCTGAACAAGGGTGCGGCCATGGGTGGATTCGCCCACGACACCGGCGAAGGCGGACTGAGCGAGTACCACCTGCGCCATGGCGGGGACCTCGTCTGGGAAATCGGCAGCGGCTACTTTGGCGCCAGGACCAAGGATGGGCACTTCGACCCGCAGCTTTTTGCCGACAACGCGGCGCACACGTCGGTGAAATGCGTGTCACTCAAGCTCAGCCAGGGAGCCAAACCCGGCATCGGCGGAGTCTTGCCCGCAGGAAAGGTCACCGCGGAGATCGCCGAAACCCGCAACGTGCCCCAGGGAGTGAAGTGCGTCAGTCCCGCCGCGCACCGGGTGTTCTCGACGCCGCGCGAACTCATCACGTTCGTGGCCGGCATGCGGGAACTGGCCCAGGGGAAGCCCGTTGGCTTCAAATTGTGTGTCGGTTCGCGCAGCGACCTATTGGCCATCTGCAAGGCAATGCTCGCCGAAGGAACCACCCCGGACTTCATCATCGTCGACGGTTCCGAGGGCGGCACCGGCGCCGCCCCCATGGAATACGAGGACCACATGGGAACGCCGCTGACCGAAGGACTGATGATGGTCCACAACGCATTGGTCGGCACCGGGCTGCGCAGCAAGATCCGGGTGGGCGCCTCTGGCAAGGTCGCCACAGGCACCGACATCGTCAAGCGGATCATCCAGGGTGCGGACTACACCAATGCCGCCCGCGCCATGATGATGGCCACCGGCTGCATCCAGTCACAACGGTGCCACACCAACAAGTGCACCGTGGGCGTGGCAACGCAGGATCCCCGCCGCGCCAAGGCGCTTGACGTGGAACTCAAGAGCCACCGGGTGCAACGCTTCCAGGAGGCCACGGTCAGCGAGGCGCTGCGCATGATCGCGTCGATGGGCGCCAACGGCCCCGGGGAACTCACCCCGGAGATGCTTCGACGCAGGATCGGGCACCTTGACACCAAGTCGTATGCCGAGCTCTACGACTGGATGGAGCCGGGGGAACTGCTCTCCGAGGTCCCCGAAACATGGGCCCAGGACTGGGCGACGGCATCGCCGGATGCCTTTGGCGCACGCTACGGAACAAACGGGAGGACAAAGACATGAGCACCGTCGCAGCGATGGTTGTCGAGGCGCTGGCCTGCCTGGGCGTGAAGACCGTGTGGGGCGTGGTGGGAGACGCCCTCAATCCCCTGACCGATGCGATCCGCACCCACGGGGGAATCGAATGGATAGGGGTGCGGCACGAGGAGGTCGCCGCGTTTGCCGCCGGCGCCCAGGCCCAACTGACCGGGACCCTGGGGGTGTGCGCGGGCACCGTCGGACCCGGATCGATCCACCTGCTCAACGGCCTCTACGACGCGAAGAAATCCCATGCGCCGCTGCTGGCGATCTGCGGGCAGGTGCCCAGCGGGGAAATCGGGTCCGATTTCTTCCAGGAGGTCAACAACGATGTGATCTTCGCCGACGTGGCGCTGTTCGCGCACACCGTGACCTCCGTGGCACAAATGCCGTACCTGCTGGAACAGGCCGTCAACGCCGCGCTGGCCGGCCGCGGCGTCGCGGTGCTGAGCATCCCCGGGGACATCGGCGGCGCGGAACTGCCGAAGGAGGCGATCCCGCGGTTCGTCGACGTCGCGGCTCCCGTCGCCCCGCACCCCCAGGTGCTGGAGAGCGTCGTGACGGAACTGAACGAGGCGCGCCGCATCACGATGCTGGTGGGCGCCGGCGCACGCGGCGCGCGGGAACTGGTGCTGGCCACCGCACGGAAACTCGCCTCCCCGATGGTGCTTACGCTGAAGGCCAAGGAGGGGCTTGAGGAAGCGAACGAGTTCCAGGTGGGCCAGGCCGGGCTGATCGGGAACCCGGCGGCCGCCCACGCGCTGGAGCGCTGCGAGGTGCTCTTGATGGTGGGCACCGACTTCCCGTACCGGGACTCCTACCCGTCGGGCAAGACGGTCATCCAGATCGATGCGGCCGGTGCACACATCGGGCGGCGCACACCGGTGGATGTGGGGGTCGTCGGCGATGCCGGGCTCGCCCTGGCGGGGTTGCTGCCGCTGCTGGAAACCAAGACCGACCAGAGCCACGTGCTCGATGCACGGACCCGCTACCTGGCCTGGACCAAGCGGCACCTCTCGCTGGCGGATCCGGAGCACGACACGCACCTCACCGGGCGGGTGCGGGCCATCGCGGACAACCCGCGGCACGCGATCCGGCCCGAGGCCGTGGCCGCCGCCGTCGACAGGCTCGCCGGAGAGGACACCATCTTCACCTCGGACACCGGCATGTCCACGGTGTGGCTGGCACGCTACGTCACGATGCGCGGGACCAGGCGGCTGCTGGGTTCCTACAACCTGGGCTCGATGGCCAACGCCATGCCGCAGGCGCTCGGGGCCAGCGCGCTTGACCGCACGCGCCAGGTGGTTGCCTTCTGCGGGGACGGCGGGCTGAGCATGCTGATGGGCGACCTGCTCACCGCCGTGGCCTACGATTTGCCGGTGAAGCTGGTGGTGTTCAACAACGGCCGGCTCGGCATGGTGAAGCTGGAGCAGGAGCAGGCCGGACTGCCCGAATTCGGCACGGTGCTGGCGAATCCCGATCTGGCCGAGGTGGGACGGGCCTGCGGGCTGCACGGCATCCGGGTGGCGGATCCGGGCGGGCTGGAGGCCGCGATCTCCGAGGCACTGGCACACGACGGGCCGGTGCTGCTGGATGTTGTGACAAACCCCGACGAGGTCTCGATCCCGCCGGACACCAAGATCGGCCAGGCGTTGGGGTACGCGAGCGCCAGGCTCAAGGAGTCCCTGGCAAACCGTTCCGGTTCCTGACCCGCGGGCACACGGCCGGGCCGCGGAAAGCCAGGGGAAAGCGAAGGCGCCGTCCTGTTCCCCCCTGGGGGAGACCTGGACGGCGCCTTGCATCTTGCGGGTGCAACCGGGAATTTTCCCGATACGGTCCGGCTAGAACCTCAGCAGGACCTTTCCGGATTCGGCGGAGTTCCTCGCCGTTTCAAACGCCGCCAGGGCGTCGTCAACGCCGAATTCGTGGGTGACGACGGCCGCGACATCCAGGGTGCCGTCGGCCAGCGCGGTGAGCACCTGATCGATCTCGTCGTTGAAGCGGAAGGAACCGGCCAGCTCGAGTTCGCGGGTGATGGCCAGGGAGATCAGCGCGGGCTGTTCGCCCGAGGGCAGCAGCCCGACCATCACGACCCTCCCGCCGCGCATCGCGCCGCGGATGGCCGAGGCCAGGCCGCGGTGATTGCCGCTGGCCTCGATGACCACGTCGGCTTCCACCGCGGCGATGGCTTCGACGTCGTCGGCCTTCAGGGTGGCGGTGGCGCCCGCCGCGGCGGCGATTTCCAGCGGGTAGTCAAACATGTCAACCGCGATGATCTCGGCAGCCCCGGCGCGCTTGAGCACCGCTACGGCCAACGCGCCGATGGGACCGGCGCCGATCACCATGACGCGCTTGCCGGCAACCTCGCCGGCGCGGGCCACGGCGTGCCAGGCCACCGCGGCGGGCTCGGCCAGCGCGGCATCGCGCAGCGAGAGCCCGGCGGGAAGTTCGCGCAGCATCCGGGCCGGCAGGTTCACGGTGGTGGCAAACGCGCCCTCGGTGTGCGGGTAGCGGGCCGCGGAGCCCAGGTAGGTGCAGCCCGGGGACAGGTTGGGCCGCTCCTCCGGGTAGCGCGCCCCGGTGCCGTCGGGGGTGGCGGGGTGCACCGCCACGGCGGTGCCCGCGGCGGGCCCGGTGCCGTCGGCCGCTGCCACCGTGACGGTGCCGACGATCTCGTGGCCCAGGATCATGGGTGCCTTGAGGATGGACTCCCCCGCCGCGCCATGGCTCCAGTAGTGCAGGTCCGAGCCGCAGATCCCGCCGTAGGCGATGGCGATCTGCGCCTCGTGCGCCGCGGGTGCCGGAACCTCGATGGTTTGAACGCGCAGGTCGCCCGCCGCGTGGGCGACGACGGCGGTGGCGGTGGTGTTAGACGACAACTGTCATTCCTCCGTCGATGAAGATGGTCTGGCCGTTGACGTAGTCCGAGCCGTCCGAGGCCAGCCACACGGCCGGTCCGGCCAAATCGGCCACCGTGCCCCAGCGCCCGGCCGGGGTGCGGCCCAGGATCCAGGAGTTGAACTTTTTGTCATCGACCAGGTTCTGGGTCATTTCGGTGTGGATGTAGCCCGGGGCGATGCCGTTGATCTGCAGACCTGCCCCCGCCCATTCCGCGGTCATCGCGCGGGTCAGGTTGCGCAGCCCGCCCTTGGCCGCGGTGTAGGCGGCAATGGTGGGGCGGGCCAGGTCCGTCTGCACCGAGCAGATGTTGATGATCTTGCCCGCCCCGCGCTCGAGCATTCCCCGGGCGGCCTCGCGGCCCACCAGGAACGCGCTGGTCAGGTTGGTGTCCAGCACGCGCTGCCAGTCGGCAACATCGAGCTCGAGCAGCGGGACCCGGTGCTGGATGCCGGCGTTGTTCACCAGGATGCGGATCGGACCGACCTCGGCCTCGATCGCTGCGATGCCGCCGGCCACGGCCGCGGCGTCGGTCACGTCGAACGCGTAGGAGAAGATGCGTGCCTGCCCAAAGCGTTGCGCGAACTCGGCGGCGGTTGCCGCCAGCGTCTCGGCGTTGCGCCCGTGCAGCACGATGGTCGCGCCGGCATCCGCCAGGCCCGCGGCAAGTTGCTTGCCTATGCCGCGCGAGGAACCGGTGACCAGCGCGATGCGGCCGGTGAGGTCAAAGAGGTTGCTGCCCATGGATCTTCCTTGGTTGGGGGTGCGAGTCGTACGCAGGTGGAGTCTATCTAGAAGGCCGTGGCGATGGCGTAGATCAGGTACGCGATGGCGAAGCCGATGACACCGACCAGTGCCTGTCCGACGGTCCAGACCTTCAGCGTGGTCTTGACGTCCATGCCGAAGAAGCGGGAGACCAGCCAAAAGCCGGAGTCGTTGACGTGCCCGGCGAACACCGAGCCGGCGGCCAGGGCGAGCACGATGGCCACGACCTCGATCTGGTTCAGGTCGGCGTTGCCCACCACGACGGGCTGGATGATGGCCGCGGCGGTGGTCAGGGCCACGGTGGCCGAACCCTGGGCGACGCGCACCACGGCGGCGATGATGAAGCCGGCGACGATGATCGGCAGGCCCAGGGCGTCAAGCGAGTCGGCCACGGCATCGCCGATGCCGCTGGCGCGCAGCACCGCACCGAACATGCCGCCGGCGCCGGTGATCAGGATGATCGAGCAGACCGGGCCGAGCGCGGAATCGACCACGGTCTCGACGAGGGTCTTGTCCTTGTTCTGCTTGTAGCCCAGCAGGTACATGGCCAGAAGGACGGTGATGAGCAGGGCGATCGGGGTTTCGCCGACCAGGCGCAGGATCTGGACCCACTGGGCTCCCTTGTCCACGATTCCGGCCGAGGCCAGCGTGTTCAGTCCGGTGTTCATGAAGATCAGCACCAGCGGCAGCAGCAGCAGGGTCACCACGGTGCCCAGCTTCGGCGTGGAGGCGAAGTCGTGCTGTTCCTGCTTGCTGCCGGCGAGGATGTCGGGGATGGCGATGTTGAACTTGCGGCCCACGTACTTGCCGTAGAGGTGGCCTGCGAAGTACCAGGTCGGCAGCGCGACAACGAGGCCCAGCAGCAGGACCAGGCCGACGTTGGCCTCGAGCAGGCCGGAGGCCGCCACCGGGCCCGGGTGCGGCGGCACGAAGATGTGCATGACGGAGAAGGCGGTGGCTGCCGGGAAGGCGTAGCCCAGGAAGGAGCCGCCCAGGCGGCGTGCCACGGTGAAGATGATCGGCAGCATGACGACCAGGCCGGCGTCGAAGAAGATCGGGAAGCCGAAGAGCAGCGAGGCGATGGACAGTGCCAGCGGTGCGCGCTTCTCGCCAAACTTGTTGATCAAGGCATTGGTCAGCACCTCGGCGCCGCCGCTGGTCTCGAGCATGCGCCCGAGCATGGCGCCCAGGCCGACGAGCAGGGCCACGGAGGCCAGGGTTCCGCCGAAGCCGCCGGTCAGTGTCGGTATCACCGATGCCACCGGGAGCCCGGTGGCCACCGCGGTCAGCAGCGAGATGACGACCAATGCCACGAACGCGTGGATGCGCCATTTGATAATGAACAGAAGCAGCAGCAGGATCGCGCCCACGGCGATGGAGAGGAGCGCAGGGGTGCCCAGCGTCCAGTTCATGACTAACTCGTCGGTCATCATTGTCCTTCGAAAGGTGTAAGTGGTCTCGGGTGATGGGGTGGAACCGAATGGCTCCGGGGTGTTACGGGGTGTTCAGGGCCTTGGCCACCTGGGCCACGATTTCCTCGGGGCTGAGGCTGACATCGACTTCGATGGCGGCCTCGTCCGGCTCGATGGCCTCGAGGGTGTTCAGCTGCGAGGCCAGCAATGTCGGGGGCATGTATTCGTGGCTGCGTTCATCCAGGCGGTGCTGGATGAGATCGGCCGTGCCGCGCAGGTGGATGAAGACGGTGGACGGCTCGTGGCCGCGCAAGAGGTCCCGGTAGCTGCGCTTGAGTGCCGAGCAGGCGATGACCGCCGGCGTCCCGTCCTGGGCGCTGTCGGAGAGTTCCTCTCCGATGGTTGCGAGCCAGGGCTTGCGGTCGCCGTCGTTGAGCGGGTGTCCTGCAGCCATCTTTTCCTTGTTGGATGCGGGGTGCAGGTCGTCTCCGTCGATGAACACCGAACCGAGCTTCTCGGCCAGCAGCCGCCCCACCGTGGATTTTCCGCATCCGGAAACGCCCATAACTATCATGGGCGGGTAGGCAGGGCTGTTCATCGTCACTCCATCGTGGAACCAGGCTAATGTCGGACATAACTACGTGATCTTCGGCATAAATATGATTTATACAGACTAGGGCCCGCGCGGCCGGAGTGTCAACAGGGGGCATTGCTCCACTCTTTTTAACAACCTCGGCAACCTCCGGATCGCCGTCACCGCGCGGAATCAGCGGTGTCCCTCGCCGATTCGGCACGTCCTTTCGGGCCGTTTTGCGGCTGCTCCCAGCCAGTGCCAAGGTTCTGTTCCTAGCGTGGGGAGGGTTCACGCAAGATCAACGAAGGGAAAACCCGCCATGGGACTCGGAGACAAGATCAGCAACAAGGCACAGGAAGTAGCCGGCGAGGCCAAGGAAAAGCTTGGCGAGGCCACGAACAATGAGCAGCTGCAGGCCCAAGGCCTCAAGGACCAGGCCGAGGCAAAGGCCAAGCAGGCCGGGGAGCACGTCAAGGACGCAGCCAAGGACATCACCGGCGGCTAGGCCCCGGCACCGACCCATGGAAGCGCCCCACCCCCGCGGGGGTGGGGCGCTTCCACATGCACCCTCCCATCGCACGATGCCAAGGCCTGGCCCCCATCATGATGGGGGGTCTTCGCGCCGGGCACGGTCCGCGCAACACGGCACGGAGACCGGTTCCCGGGAGGAACGCGTCCCGGTCAACCAGGCCGGCCGGATTGGGCCAGGTGCCGGTGCTCCCCCGCCGAACCCCGTCACGCCTGATTTCAGGCCCGCAGCAGTTCCGCGGCGTAACCGTCGAGGACAGCCAGGATCCCGTCGTGCTGACACACACGGTTTCGCTTGTATCACGAGCGCTCCACGACAACACCGGCATCCTGGAGCCGGGCCAGCGCACGTAAGGGCGCTGGTTTGCGATGTCCCCAACAGCCCGGTGAACAGCTCGGCGTCCATGACAGGATGGGAGACCAGATGCGGCGGCAGCGCCCACCCCATGGCCCGTGGACGCAGGCCGGCAAGCGCCCCCCTGGCGGCGTCCGGCTCCAGCCCCGGCTTGTCGATCAGTCCGGCATCCGGGTGCGCCGCGAATCTCGAAGCAACCGCGAACTGCTCGCAAATCGGACCCGCACCCCCTGCACGGTACGACCTCAGTGCTCCGAAATAGCGGTTCGTGTTCTTGGGCAGGCCCTCGGACAATGGGGCCGTGGTCGAACGCACCACCCCCTTGCCGCGCAGCAAGGCGTGGACCAGCGCCCGCCCGTTTCGACCATTGCCATCCACGAACGGGTGGATGGTTTCAAGCCGGGCATGGGCAATGGCGATCTGCACCAACACCGCCAAGTCGTCTCGAGCGACGGATTCCAGGCAGGTCCTCGATCAAATCCTCCACCAGCACCTACCGCGGCGCGACGAAGGTCGCTCCACGCGGACTCGTTCCGGTGGATCCAATCCACACCAACTGCTCCCTGAATCTTCCAGCGTGGCTTTCCCAGCCGCTCTGCCCCATGAGCAGCTTTTCGTGCATCGTGAGGATGGCCGCCCTATCCACGCGGTCCGCCAGCTCGAGAGCCGCTTCCATGGCGTGGACGTTCGCCGCAACGGACATGGCGTTGACCCATGTCGCCTGGTTGAGCTCGGCCAGGGCAAGCTGCCTCGCGCCCACCGTCGGGTTTCGGTCTGCGGTGACGAGGAGGACTCTGTGCGCAACAGGATCAAGGACATCGGACCCGGCATGGGAGAGGACGGTCCAAGCCGATCCGGGGCGTGGTTGTCGAAACGCACCAATGCCGAAACGGCATCCTCGACGTCTGCCGCCAGCAGCGCGGGAACTTCCGGCTGGAGGTTGGCGATCTTCGGCGGGACCGCCGATTCGTACGGTCCGGATCCACGGACAAGCTGCGCCCGCGAACTCACCCCGTCCTGCTCGGCAATCCACTGATGGGTTTCAAGTTCGAATGGCGGCACCCGCAGTGAAACCGTTGGCATGAACCGGTCATACTTGCAGTCACCGAGGAACGGTAAGTATGGAACCAGCGTACCGACGGTTCCGGGTGACCCAAGACGCAAAAAAACTCCGCGTCCTGGATTTCGTCCATGACGCGGAGCTTTGTTTTGGTGGGCCCTACCGGGATCGAACCGATGACATTCACGGTGTAAACGTGACGCTCTACCAGCTGAGCTAAAGGCCCCGAAACAACAACTTTCTTCGGAAGATTTCCGTTCCAGTGCGTTGCAACAAGTAGATAATCTAATACACACATCCCTGACTTGGCAAATCGCCGCCGAGAACGGCCGGAATCGCCGAAAGCCGCACCGGACGCGCGAAGCCGGTCCCGGGTAGTTGGCACGTCCCCAAGGACAACGTGCCATCGACCCGGGACCCGGGCCGGCTAGGCCTGGTGGTAGCGCTTGCGCACGAAATACAGGCCCACGAGGGAAATCACGGCGATTCCCATGTAGTAGAGACTCGGCGCGTTCAACGAGCCGGTGACGCTGAGCAGCCAGGTCAGCACGAGCGGGGCGATGCCACCCAGCAGCGTCACGCCGACGTTGTAGGTCACTGCCAGGCCGGTGCCGCGGATCGCCGATGGGAACAGCGAGGACAACAGCGCCGGCAGCGGGCCGAAGTAGAAGGCCATGATCACACCCAGCAGGCCAATGACCAGGATCAGCATCGGCACGGTTGGCCTGGTGACCATCAACTGGAACAACGGCCAGGCCAGC
This sequence comes from Arthrobacter sp. AQ5-05, assembly GCF_003287975.1. Classification (GTDB taxonomy): domain Bacteria; phylum Actinomycetota; class Actinomycetes; order Actinomycetales; family Micrococcaceae; genus Paeniglutamicibacter. The sequence continues at coordinate 107,744 of NZ_QMKQ01000005.1, read as the reverse complement.
AGCAGTGCACCGATCGCGGCATAGGTCATGACCCTGGCCGGACCGATCCGGTCGGCCAGGTGCCCCACGAACGGGACGCCGACAAGCACCACCAAGCCGGCAACGACACCGCCCAGGAATGCGGCGGTGGCGGGGATGCCCAGGTTCTTCACGGCAAAGGTCGGCATGTAGAGGATCATGTAGACCGAGATGGTTGCCACGCCGATGACAGCCGAACCTGCCAGCAAGCGGCCGTAGTGGTGCACAAACAGATCCGTCAGCGGGGTCTTGGTCTTCTCGCCCTTGACGAATTCCTCGGTCTCATCGAGCCTGGCCCGGATGTACAGGCCCACGGGGCCGATGAGCAGTCCGACGAAGAACGGCACCCGCCAGCCCCAGCTGTAAAGCGCATCGTGGGACAACCACTGGGTCAACCCGTAGCCGAAGGCCGAAGCCAGCAGCATCGAGGCACCCTGCGCGGCGACCTGCCATGAGGCATAGAAGGCCTTCTTGTGCGGGGCCGTTTCGATCAGGAAGGCGGTTGCCGTGCCGAACTCGCCACCGGCGGAAAAGCCCTGGACCAGGCGGGAGATCAGGATGATGACCGCACCCCACACGCCGACCTGGGCATAGGTCGGCGCCACCGCCATGATCAGCGTGCCGACCATCATCAGCATCAGGGTCAGCGTCAGCGCATTCTTGCGACCCTTGCGGTCCGCGAAGCTGCCCAGCACCATGCCGCCCAACGGGCGGATCACGTACGAGATCGCGAAGGTGGCAAAGGTCAGGAGCAACCCGATCGTGCCGTCGGACTCCGGAAAGAAGTTCTCGGCAATCACGACGGCGAAGGTCGCGTAGACGATGATGTCGAACCATTCCAGGGCGGCACCGATGGAACTGCTGATCACCGCCTTCTTGGCGGCAGCGAGCTGCTGCGGGGTGGCGGCTAGTGTCTCAGCCATGGGTTTCTCCTTGAGGGTGGATGTGGCACCGTGATTTCGCGGGGCGAATCAGGCGCTCAGTTCGGTGATGAGGTTCTCGATGAAGGCCTCGCACGCGGCGATCTGCTCGAGTTCGATGAATTCGTCCGGGGCGTGGGCCTGGGCGATGTCGCCGGGGCCGCAGACCACGGTGGGGATGCCGGCATTGAAGAACAATCCGGCCTCGGTGCCGTAGGTGGCCTTGTCGGGGCTGGGCGTACCACCCAGTTTTGCCGACAGGGCAACGATTCCCGCATCTTCCGGGGTGTCCAGTCCCGGGGTCTGTGCCAGCACCGTGAAGTCGACGCGGGCGGCCGGGTTCTGCTGCTGCAGCTCCCCTTCGATGCGCTTGGCCTCGGCGCGGTAGCGCTCGATGAGCGCGCTTGGGTCATCGGCCCCGATCGAGCGGAACTCGAAGTGCAGCGTGCATCCGGCCGGGATGGTGTTGACCGCGATGCCACCTTCGATCTTGTTAACCGTGGTGGTGGTGTACGGGACGATGAAGGCCTCATCGAAGGGCCCGTCCTGCTTGAAGGCCCGGGCCAGGGAATCGACGAAGCCGGTGAATTCGGCCGCGGCGGAAATAGCGTTGACGCCCTGGGTGGTCAGCGAGGAGTGTGCAGCCACGCCGTGGAAGTCCACGCGGATCACGTTGACAGATTTGTGGCCGCGGACCACGCGCATGCTGGTGGGCTCCCCCACGATGCACCCGCGCGGGTTCAGGCCTGCCTCGGTGATGGCGGCGACCAGGTCGACGGCGCCGAGGCAGCCGACCTCCTCGTCGTAGGAGAAGGCCAGGTGGATCGGCTCGCTGAGCTTGGCCGCCGCGATCGAGTCAAGCTTGGCCATGATCACCGCAACGAAGGACTTCATGTCGCAGGTGCCGCGCGCGTACAGCTTGCCGTCGCGGATCTGGGGGGTGAACGGATCGCTGCTCCAGTCCTGCCCGTCGACAGGCACGACGTCGGTGTGCCCGGAGAGCACGATGCCTCCGGTGCGGGTGCCGTCGGCGGCCGGGATGGTGGCCAGCAGGTTTGCCTTGTCGCCCTCGGCGTTGTGCACCAGGTTCGAGGCGATGCCCAGGGCTTCGAGCCGTGCCACGACGTAGTCGATCAGCGGAAGATTGGTGTCGCGGCTCGTGGTGTCGAAGCCGATCAGCTTCGTGATCTCGGCCATGGTCGATGCGCCGGGTGCTTGTGGCACTGCTACTCCTCATGTTGGTGGCGGAGGCCCGGTTGCCAGGGGGAAAACTGAATTGGGCCGCAAAAAGTCTCTCATCGCCCGCGCTCGGGCCTTCGAACGATGAATGTGCGACGTAACAACCAACGCCCATTTGGAGCACCTGACCACTCTATTGTGATGAGGGTCTCCACTCTTGCCCCCTGGCTCCGTGCCGTGCACTGGCCGGCGTGGGACGACGCAGAAAGCCGTGGCCCACGGTAGTCCGTCGGCCCAGGAGGCCGCTACCCCGATCGACCGCCCTGCAGGGAGGCTGGAGTCCGCGGGCAGGGAAGGGCCCCTCCGGGTTGGCCCTTCGCACGCGGCAGGCAGTCCAACGGATCAATACCCAGGGGTTCCGGGGGCGGGTCGCTTCCATCGCGAGCAGGGAAAATTCAGCGCTGCCCCGCCGCCTGCGCGCAGCCGTCCACGCCCCGAAAATCCGCGCGACCGGCGTCAGCTCGACGCCAGGGCTCGTCCCCGACAAGGTGCTGCGGCGGCTTGGCGGCAAGCCTAGCCAGGTTCACGAGTTCATCAGCGGCTTCGTTCAAGCGGCGGCCCACACCGCCCTGAGGAATTCGAATTCCACCTCGGCTTCCCCCAAAGACCAGACCTGCAGGAAGCGGGCGCGGGCATCGTCGCTGATCCCGCGATAGCCAGGTTTCGGCACCCTGCTCGCCGCGAGCGTTCGCGCCATCTTGGGGGCGACCTTGCTGTCCCTGGGCACCATCGCATGATGGGTTGAAACACCGTACGGCATTTCCAGGGCGAGGACGACTGCCTCGAATTCCATCTGGCCGAACTTCGTGTCGCTGTGCCGGGACCGGATGCCCACGTCCCCGCGACTGCTGACTACGCCCATTCCGCCGGCCCCTTGCAGAACCAGGGACGCATCGGCAGCGAACACCATTTTGTTGGTGTGCATGCCGTTGACATCCAGATATTCCGGCCACCAGCAATGTTTCCCGGTCATCGGGCGCTGGGCGACCGGTTGGGCCTGCCGCAGTGCCGCGCGTTGATCCGGGCACAACAGGCCTGCACGGATGACGCCTTGGCCATGCCGCTGGCTGTTGCGCCCCATCTCCGGAACCAGGATGTCCACGGCACGGTTCAGAGGGTCCAAGCCGCGGGCGACGGACGTTCCGGTTTCATGCAACAGGGCAGCAACACCGCCGCGTTTGCCGGGGGCCGCTGCCCGGGCCGGTGCCCCGGCGTCCGAGACCACCCGATGGATGTCGGCCAGGATTTCTTCCATGGGCCGCGGATTCGTGGCTGCGCCCGGGGCGATCCGAGCGCCGGTGCGGATGTCGTGGACGACCTCGATCCAGCGCACCAGACCGTTCCCGTCATTGTTTTCCCAGCTGTTGGACCACGAGGAAAATGCGACATGAGCCAACGCATCCAGAAGCCTGTCGTTCGGTTCGCGCGGAACGGCGGCCCGGTTGTCTTCGCGCGTAGGGATGTTCCCACTTGCGAGGTCACGCACATTCTCCATGGGCCCAGCCTGCCCGCCGCCGCCGACTTTTGGTCGCGGTGCTCCAGGTTGCCTGGCTGCGCCCCGAAGGCACAGACACCGATGCCCGCCTCGAGCCAGGAAGATTCCTGGCTCGAGGCGGGCATCCATTGGTGGGCCCTACCGGGATCGAACCGATGACATTCACGGTGTAAACGTGACGCTCTACCAGCTGAGCTAAAGGCCCTTGGCACTACTGAATTCTTTTGGTTGACATTCCGCCGGAAGTGTTCGTGACAAGAATATGACTGTGGCAATGTACCCGCCCGAGCTGTCGAAATAGACGCAAAGATTCTTCGACAACAATTAGGTGAGTAGGTCTATCGCCTCTCGGTAGCGCGCGATGGCGCGCGCCTGATGGATGGGTGAACTAAAGGAATCCACCACGCGTCCCTCTGCAATGAGGAACGTGTGCCGCGTTGCCGCGCCGGACTCGAAGTTGAATGCGCCGTAGCTGCTTGCTACGGCACCGTGTGGCCAGAAGTCGGCCAGCAGATCAAACCCGAATCGGGATTGGTCCGCATAGGTGCGCAGTGCGTACTTGTGATCCACCGAGACACCCATGATGCGGATGTTTCGTGCGGCAAATTCTTCGCGCACTTCTTCCAGTTCTTCCAGTTCCGACCCGCAGACCGCGGAGAACGCGAACGGATAGAAAACCAGGAAGTGGGCCTGCTCCCCCAAGGACCGGGACTCGATGAGTTCACCGTGTTGGTTGGGAAGGGCGAAGCCCGGGGCCGTTTGACCGGCCCGCGGCACCGAGGAAAGACTCCCCGTCGCCGTTTGATATGGTTCCACAGCGCTAGTTCTTGCGGCGCGCAACAAGTCGAGTGGCCGACCAATCCTCGGAAACACCCTCGGTGTTGGTCACGTGGAGGCCCGCGGTGGGTGCATCGGCCTGGATCGAGGCAGGCGAAACGTATCCGTCTCGACCCGACTTCGGGGTCAAGAGCCATACGACTCCCTTTTCATCCAGGCTGACCAGCGAATCGACCAGGGCATCGATCAAGTCCCCGTCGTTCTCACGCCACCAGTAGATGATTCCGTCGACTACCTCGTGATCTTCCTCTGTCAGTAGTTCGGAACCCACTGCGTCCTCAAGGGAATCGCGCAGATCAAAGTCCACATCGTTGTCGTACCCGAGTTCCTGAATCAGGTCCCCGTCTTTGAAGCCCATTTTCTGTGCGGCTTCGTGCTTTGCCGGTGCGGCGTCGCTCACGTCACTCCTCCTGCTGCTGTAAAGCGTCTGGTAACAACCAAACACCCTTTTGGCGTTCCCATCAAGCGCAAAGCGTTCAACACGCCGAAATAGTGATGACTTCGACCCGCATTCGGCTCTCGGCACATTCGCCATGTAACTTCAAAACGTCGCATGTGTTTAGCCCGGATACGTTTTGGGTCTACATGCGCATTAGAGTGTAATCGGCGGTCCGCGACCAACCACCCTTGGGGAACGGGCCAAACCTTTGGCGCTAGCAACGCCACTGTGGGTTGGAGATGCTTACTAGCGCTCAACGCACAGTCCCCGCTGTACCCCCATAACGAGGAGAAGATGGACGTGGCTGTAGAGGAACATATTTCTCACATCCGTAGCGGCTTGACCAGCCAGTTGCCCGATCGGGATCCGGAGGAGACCGCCGAATGGATTGAGTCCTTCGATGATCTGGTCGAAACGCAGGGCACCGAGCGTGCCCAGTACATTGTTCGTTCACTGCTACAGCGCGCAGGCGCCAAGAGTGTGGGCGTCCCCATGGTTACCACCACGGACTACGTGAACACGATTCCGGTGGACCAGGAACCAGAGTTCCCGGGTGACGAGCAGATTGAACGACGCTACCGAGCTTTCATGCGCTGGAACGCCGCGGTCATGGTGCACCGCGGGCAGCGCCCGGGCGTCGGAGTGGGCGGACACATTTCCACCTACGCCGGTGCAGCAACCCTTTACGAAGTGGGATTCAACCACTTCTTCCGCGGCAAGAGCCACCCGGGCGGAGGCGACCAGGTCTTCTTCCAGGGCCACGCCTCCCCCGGAATGTACGCCCGCGCGTTCCTCGAGGGACGCCTGAGCGAAGAGGACATGGACGGCTTCCGCCAGGAGAAGTCCCGCAAGGGCCACGCCCTGCCGTCCTACCCGCACCCGCACTCCCTGCCGGACTTCTGGGAATTCCCCACTGTGTCCATGGGCATCGGCCCGATGAACGCCATCTACCAGGCGCAGTCGAACCGCTACCTGCAGAACCGCGGCATCAAGGACACCTCCGACCAGCACGTCTGGGCCTTCCTGGGCGACGGCGAGATGGACGAGCCCGAATCGCGCGGCCTGCTCCAGCTTGCAGCCAACGAGAAGCTCGACAACCTCACCTTCGTGGTCAACTGCAACCTGCAGCGCCTCGACGGCCCGGTTCGCGGCAACGGCAAGATCATGCAGGAACTTGAGGCATTCTTCCGCGGTGCGGGCTGGAACGTCATCAAGGTCGTCTGGGGCCGCGAGTGGGATGCCCTGCTCGATGCCGACACCGACAACTCGCTGGTCGACATCATGAACCAGACCCCGGACGGCGACTACCAGACCTACAAGGCAGAGAACGGCGCCTTCGTCCGCGAGCACTTCTTCGGAAAGTCCCCGCAGACCAAGGAAATGGTTTCGGACCTGACCGACGAGCAGATCTGGAACCTGAAGCGCGGCGGCCACGACTACCACAAGGTCTACGCGGCCTACAAGGCAGCCACCGAGTTCAAGGGCAAGCCGACGGTCATCCTGACCAAGACGGTCAAGGGCTACGGCCTGGGCCCGCACTTCGAGGCGCGCAACGCGACGCACCAGATGAAGAAGATGACGCTGGCGGACCTCAAAGCCTTCCGCGACCACCTGCGCATCCCGATCACCGACGAGCAGCTCGAAGCAGACCCGTACCTGCCGCCGTACTACCGTCCGGGCCAGGATTCGGCCGAGTACAAGTACATGATGGAACGCCGCAACGAGCTCGGTGGCCCCGTGCCGTCGCGTCGCACCAAGTCCAAGGAGATCCACCTCCCCGAGGACAAGGCCTACGACACCGCATCGCGCGGTTCGGGCAAGCAGCAGGCGGCCACCACCATGGCCTTCGTGCGCCTGCTCAAGGACCTGATGCGCGACAAGGAATTCGGCAAGCGCGTGGTTCCGATCGTGCCCGACGAGTCGCGCACCTTCGGCATGGATGCCTTCTTCCCGACCGCCAAGATCTACAACCCGGCCGGCCAGAACTACCTCTCGGTTGACCGCGAGCTGGTTCTTGCCTACAAGGAATCCCCTGCCGGGCAGCTGATCCACCCGGGCATCAACGAGGCCGGCGCCGTCGCGGCGTTCACCGCAGCGGGCACCGCCTACGCCACCCACGACGAGCCGTTGATCCCGATCTACGTGTTCTACTCGATGTTCGGCTTCCAGCGCACCGGCGATGCCTTCTGGGCAGCCGGCGACCAGATGGCCCGCGGGTTCATCATGGGCGCCACCGCGGGTCGCACCACGCTGACCGGCGAGGGCCTGCAGCACGCGGACGGGCACTCCCCGATCCTCGCCGCCACCAACCCGGCCGTTGTCACCTACGACCCGGCCTACGGCTACGAGATCGGCCACATCGTCAAGGCCGGCCTCGAGCGCATGTACGGCGGCAAGCACGAGGACCCGAACGTGATGTACTACATCACGATCTACAACGAGCCCTACCAGCAGCCCAAGGAACCGGAGAACCTCGACGTCGCCGGCATCCTCGGCGGCATCTACCAGGTCTCCCCGGCCACCATCGACGGACCGCGCGCCCAGCTGCTCGCCTCCGGCGTGGCTGTCCCGTGGACCATCGATGCCCAGCGCATGCTGGCCGAGGACTGGGGCGTGTCGGCCGATGTCTGGTCCGTCACCTCCTGGAACGAGTTGCGCCGCGACGGCCTGGAGTGCGAGGAGCAGTCGTTCCTTGACCCGGATGCCGAGCCGCGCGTGCCGTTCGTTGCCCAGCAGCTGGCCGGAGCCACCGGCCCGGTCGTTGCGGTCTCGGACTACATGAAGGCGGTGCCCGACCAGATCCGCCAGTTCGTGCCCAACGAATTCGCCACCCTGGGCGCCGACGGGTTCGGTTTCTCCGACACCCGCGCCGCCGCACGTCGCTTCTTCAAGATCGACGCGCATTCGGTGGTTGTTCGTACGCTGCAGATGCTGGCCAAGCGCGGAGAGGTCGACGCCTCCGTGCCGGCCGCCGCCTTTGCCAAGTACAAGCTCGACGACGTGACCGCCGGCACCAGCGGCAACGCGGGCGGCGACGCCTAGTCCTTCTGGGCAAGTGAGCACCGGCGGTGGCGCGGCTCCCCTTTGACGGGGGCCGCGCCACCGCTTTTTTGCGGGCATTCCCCGACTCCGGCACCCGCCCACGCAACCGTGCCGCATGGCGGCTCGGTTGTGCGAAGCCTACAAAATAGTTCGGCGGGCCGATGGTGCGTATGCTCGTTCTATGAGTGATGAGCAAACGTCGAATCCTGCCCAACGGATCCGGCCCTTCCGGCAAGCCAAGGCCAGCCCGGAAACCCTCAAACGGCTCAAGCAGCACCTGGGCGTGCTGTCCACCGTCGCCCTGAAGCACCTTGACCAGTCCCTTCCCTGGTACCGCGGCCTGCGCCCCGAGGAACGGGCGGCCCTGGGCCTGGTGGCCCAGAAGGGCATCGCCTCCTTCGTCTCCTGGTACGAGCGGCCCACCACCTCACCCCAGTGGGTGCTCAATGACGTCTTCGGCGCGGCCCCCACGGAACTGACCCGGTCCATCAGCCTGCAAAAGGCCCTCCAGCTGATCCGCACCATCGTGGAAGTCGTCGAGTCCCAGGTCCCGGACATCGCCCCGGAATCCGAGCACACGCAGCTGCGCGAGGCGGTCCTGCGCTACTCGCGGGAGGTCGCCTTCGCCGCGGCCGACGTGTACGCCCGGGCCGCGGAGACCCGCGGGGCCTGGGACTCGAGGCTCGAGGCCCTCGTGGTCGATGCGGTGATGCGCGGCGAGTCGCAGGATTCCCTGCGCTCGAGGATTGCCGCCGTGGGCTGGAAGTCGCACGAGAACATCCTGGTGATGATCGGTGCCACCCCGGCCTCCTCGCCGGTTGGATTCGTCAGCGAGCTCCGCCGCGCCGCAGCCCGCTACGCCCGCGACTCCCTGGTCGGGGTCCATGGTGAACGCGCCATCTTGATGCTCGGCGGGGTGGAAGCGGACCGTGCCGGAATGGACCGCCTGGCCTCGTTCTTTGGCGAGGGCCCGGTGGTGTACAGCCCGCTGGCCCCCACGCTCAAGGAGGCCTCCGCCAGCGCCAAGGCCGCATTTGCCGCCATCGCCGCGGCCAAGGCCTGGCCGCTGGCCCCGCGCCCGGTGGACGCCGATGACCTGTGGCCCGAGCGCGTCATGAACAACGACGCCGATGCCCGCGAGGCACTGGTCTCGGGGATCTACAACCCGCTGATCAAGGCCGGAAACGGACTGATCGAGACGCTTTCCAGCTACCTGTCGCTGGGCCACTCGCTGGAAGGCACGGCCCGCGAGCTGTTCGTCCACGCCAACACCGTGCGCTACCGCCTCAAGCGGGTCTGCGACGTCACCGGCTGGGATCCGCTGGTGCCCCGCGAGGCCTTCGTACTGCAAACGGCGCTGGTGGTCGGCCGGCTGGATACCGAAACTTCTGCGAACTTGCCCGAAACGCGGCAACCGGTGCCGCGCAAGGGCACCGCCACCTTGTAGGATTCATACAAAAGCATGCCGTCAAGTCGGTGTGTCAAAACAGCCGTCGTGACCGACTTCTTTGGAAAGCTGGAGTAGTGCTAGCAATCGTGTGCCCTGGACAGGGCTCCCAGACCCCCGGATTCCTTTCCCCATGGCTTGAGGTCCCGGGTGTTTCCGAACATCTCGCCGAACTCTCCGCCATCACGGAACGCGACCTGACCGCCCATGGGACCGTCTCGGACGAGGAGACCATCAAGGACACCGCAGTGGCCCAGCCGCTGATCGTGGCCGCCGGCCTGATCGCCGCGCGCGCCCTGTTCGGCGAGGCGCTGCCGGCCAACACCGTGCTGGCAGGCCACTCCGTCGGCGAGATCACCGCAACCGCACTGGCGGGTGCGCTGTCCGAGCAGGATGCCATGGTCTTCGTGCGTGAACGCGCCAACGCCATGGCCCTGGCCGCCGCCGCAACACCCACGGGCATGGCCGCCGTCCTCGGCGGGGACGCCGAGGAGGTCAACGCGTCAATCATCGCCGCCGGGCTGACCCCGGCCAATGCCAACGGCGGGGGCCAGATCGTTGCCGCCGGCACGCTGGAACAGATCGAGGGCTTCGCCGCGAATCCGCCGGCCAAGGCCCGCGTGATCCCGCTGAAGGTCGCCGGCGCGTTCCACACCCACCACATGGCCCCCGCCGTGGCGGTGCTGGAGGAACTCTCCGCGTCCCTCCAGGCCAAGGACCCGAGCACCACGCTGCTGTCCAACTACGACGGCGCCGCGGTGTCCGACGGACAGGCCAACCTTGCCTCGCTCGTCGCCCAGGTCTCCCGCCCGGTGCGCTGGGACAAGTGCATGGAAGAGCTCGCCGCCCTCGGTGTCACCGGAATCATCGAACTTCCCCCGGCAGGAACGCTGGTGGGCCTGGCCCGCCGCGGCCTGAAGGGGATCCCGACGCTCGCCCTGAAGTCCCCCGAGGACCTCGAGGCAGCCCGTGCCTTCGTACTCGAACACACCCAAGCATAGGAAGTCACCGAACCATGACTGCAGTGATGAACCAGACCACCGCGCGCGAATTCAGCCGCATCCACGGTGTGGGCTCCTTCCGCCCCGATGTCATCGTCACCAACGACGACGTCTGCCAGTGGATCGACTCCTCCGACGAGTGGATCCAGCAGCGCACCGGCATCGTGACCCGTGCGCGCGCCGGCGAGGACACCTCGCTGCTGGACATGGCCGAAGGCGCGTCGCGCGAGGCCTTGGCTTCGGCAGGCATCGAGGCCAGCCAGCTCGGTGCCGTCATCGTTTCCACCGTGACCTTCCCGTATGCCACCCCGTCTGCGGCCTCGGCCCTTGCCGATCGCATCGGTGCCACCCCGGCACCGGCATTCGACATCTCGGCCGCCTGCGCCGGCTACTGCTACGGCGTGGCCCAGGCGGACGCCCTGGTGCGTTCCGGCATGGCCGAATACGTGCTGGTCGTTGGCGCGGAAAAGCTCTCGGACGTCATCGACAACCATGAGCGCACCATCTCCTTCCTGCTCGGCGATGGCGCCGGCGCCGTCGTCATTGGCCCCTCGGACATCCCCGGGATCTCCCCGTCGGTGTGGGGCTCGGACGGCTCGAAGTGGTCCGCCATCGGCATGACCCACTCCCAGCTGGATCTGCGCGACGCGGTCCTGCAGGCAGAATCCTCCCCCGAAGGGACGGCACTGGTTGCCGGCACCGAGGCCCAGTTGTGGCCGACGCTGCGCCAGGACGGCCAGACGGTCTTCCGCTGGGCCGTATGGGAAATGGCCAAGATGGCCAAGAAGGCCCTGGCCGACGCCGGGCTCACCTCCGAGGACCTGGCGGCCTTCATCCCGCACCAGGCCAACATGCGCATCATCGACGAGATGGTCAAGCAGCTGAAGCTGCCCGATTCGGTGGTTGTCGCCCGCGACATCGCCACCTCCGGAAACACCTCCGCCGCCTCCATCCCGATGGCCATGGACCGGATGCTCAAGGAGAGCCCCGAGCTCTCCGGCGGCCTGGCCCTGCAAATTGGATTTGGCGCCGGGCTTGTCTTTGGCGCACAGGTCGTTGTCCTGCCCTAGGGTTAACCCCCAGGGACACAACCCATCATTCGGACCGCACACCTGTGGTCTGCATAGTCGTCGGGCTTGTTACCGGCAAACACAGAAAAGGAGCCATCATGGCTAGCAACGAAGAGATTCTGGCCGGCTTGGCCGAGATCGTCAACGAAGAGACCGGTCTGGAGACCGAAGCGGTCGAAATGGACAAGTCCTTCACCGAGGACCTGGACATCGACTCCATCTCGATGATGACCATCGTCGTCAACGCCGAAGAGAAGTTCGACGTGAAGATCCCGGACGAAGAGGTCAAGAACCTCAAGACCGTTGCCGATGCAGTGAACTTCATCGCCGGCGCACAGGCCTAAGCAAGGCATTGATGCCACCCCTTGAAGCGCGGCCCGTAACGGGAACGGGCTTCAAGGGGAGGCATCGCCTCGGCCCTGATGTTCACCGGTTTGCCGGCAGACGCCAGCCAATCCGCTTTACCGGTTTCGTAACCGATCCCCAGATTTTCGATTCAATCCGGATCCCGCACCCCCTTGGTGCCGCGGCCCGATGCTTGGATCGCGCGCTAGCATCGCTAGCCGTTTCGCCCCCAACCAGTAGAGAGTTTCAACATGGCTCGCAAAGTTGTTATCACCGGCCTTGGTGCCACCACGCCCATCGGCGGCGACGTCCCGACCCTGTGGGCCAACGCCCTCAAGGGTGTTTCCGGCGCCCATACGCTTACCGATGAATGGGTTGAAACCTACAACCTGCCGGTGAAATTTGCCGCCAAGGCATCCACCCCGGCCTCAGAGGTCCTCTCGCGCATCGAGATGAAGCGCATGGACCCATCCACCCAGTTCGCCGTGGTTGCAGCGCGCGAGGCCTGGAAGGATTCCGGCATCGAAACGGTCGACCACGACCGCCTGGCCGTGGCCTTTGCCACCGGCATTGGCGGCGTCTGGACGCTGCTTGACGCCTGGGACACGCTGAAGGAGAAGGGCCCGCGCCGCGTGCTGCCCATGACGGTTCCGATGCTGATGCCCAACGGTCCGGCCGCGGCCGTCTCGTTGGACCTCGGCGCACGAGCCGGCGCCCACACCCCCGTTTCGGCCTGCGCCTCGGGCACCGAGGCCATGCACATCGGCCTCGAGCTGATCCGTTCGGGCAAGGCCGACGTCGTGGTTTGCGGTGGCGCGGAAGCAGCCATCCACCCGATGCCGATGGCCTCCTTTGCAGCCATGCAGGCGCTGTCCAAGCGCAACGACGATCCGGAGCACGCATCGCGTCCGTACGACATCGACCGTGACGGCTTCGTCATGGGCGAAGGCGCAGGCGCCCTGGTCCTCGAGGCCGAGGAGCACGCCATTGCCCGCGGCGCCAGGATCTACGCCGAGTTGGCCGGCACTTCGGTCACCGCCGACGCCTACCACATCACCGCTCCGGACCCGGAGGGCCTGGGTGCCACCCGTGCACTCAAGGCCGCGATGTTTGACGGTCGCATCCAGCCCGAGGACGTGGTGCACGTCAACGCGCACGCGACCTCGACCCCGGTTGGCGACAAGCCCGAGTACACGGCCCTGCGTGCGGCACTGGGCTCGCACCTGGACAAGGTCTGCGTCTCGGCCACCAAGTCGCAGATGGGCCATCTGCTCGGTGCCTCCGGTGCCGTCGAGTCGGTGCTCGCCGTGCTGGCCGTCTACCACCGCAAGGCCCCGGTGACCATCAACCTGGAAAACCAGGATCCGGAGATCCCGTTGGATGTCGTTGTCGGCACCCCGCGTGAATTGCCCGAGGGCTCCATCGTTGCGCTGAACAACTCGTTCGGCTTCGGCGGACACAACGCCGTCGTTGCCATCCGCAGCGTCTAGCACCCTGGCGGGGCAGCACCCGTCGACCTGAAAATTCCCGGGACTCGATTCGAGTCCCGGGAATTTTCGTTGACGACGTGGATCAGGGAAGCCCGGGATCGGCAGGCACTTCCAAAGCCAAATGCTGCGTGTATTGCGGCTCCGCGCCGGGCTTCTACGGCACTCTGTGGATCAGTCCCAGGTCATTCCGGGGGCAGGATTTTCCATCTGCCAGGCGTGGTGGAACCAATCGCAAAGTCACCGGTTGCCTTATCCCCGAACGATGTTCCAGCTGGTTGCATTAGTGACCAAGCAATCCGGGCCTTTGCCGCTGTGGTGCTTTCGGCCAGGCGCGGGGGACAGCCGTGGCTGTTCGGCGCGCATTGCACCAATGGGCTGATCCGGCTAGATGACCTGGTGCAGCCAGCGGACGGGTGCGCCCTCGGCTGCGTAACGGAAGGGCTCGAGTTCCTCGTCCCAGGCCTCGCCCAGGGCGATGGAGAGCTCTTGGTACACGATGGCCGGATCCCCGGCACCCTTTTCGTAGGCCCAGCGGATGCGTTCCTCGGAAACCATGATGTTGCCTGCGGCATCGGTGGTGGCATGGAAGATGCCCAGTTCCGGGGTGTGGGACCAGCGGCTCGAGTCGACGCCGGGGCTTGCTTCCTCGGTGACCTCGTAGCGAAGGTGGGCCCAGCCGCGAAGAGCGGACGCCAGAAGAGCACCGGTCCCGGGCTTGCCGGTCCAGTTGACTTCCGCCCGGGACATGCCGGGGGCCGCGCTCTGCTCCGTCCAGTGCAGGTCGGTCCGCTGGTCGACAACGGAACCGATCGCCCATTCGATATGCGGGCACAGCGCTGAGGGGGCTGAGTGTACGAAAAGTACGCCCCGTGTCAGTGCGTCAGACATGCTTTCCTCCGATGTGCTGTTGGAACGTCTTCCCCAACGTCAACAACCCTGATTCGAAGTCCAGTAAGTCCTGTTTAGTATTGTGCATGATTATACGTCGTTCGGCCAGCGACTTTCGACCATGACTTCGGTTTATGCGCGCGGATGGGCCTTTTGGTAGCTGTCCTTGAGCCGCTCGACGGACACCTGGGTGTACAGCTGCGTGGTGGCCAGCGAGGAATGCCCCAGGATCTCCTGCACGGCACGCAAATCCGCTCCCCGATCCAGCAGGTGCGTTGCCGCGCTGTGGCGCAGGGCGTGGGGTCCGCGCGCGGCGGTGTCCCCCAGAGCCGCCAGGGCCTCGGAGACCACCTGGCGGGCCTGGCGGGCATCGAGCCGCTTTCCGCGACGGCCCAGCAGCAGCGCACGGTCGGAGCCCTCGGTACGCAAGACCGGTCGGCCACGGCGCAGCCAGTCATCCAGTGCGTTCAGCGCCGGCTGGCCGAACGGAACCGTGCGTTCCTTGTTGCCCTTGCCGATGACCCGCAGCGTCCGCCGGTCCAGGTCGAGGTCGCCGATATCCAGCGACACCAGCTCCCCCACGCGGATGGCGGAGGCATAGAGCAGTTCCAGGATCAGCTTGTTGCGGTCGGCGAGCGCGAGCTGTTCGGCGCTGGGTTCCGGGGTCTTCTCGTCCGTGGTGCGGGGTGGTTGGGGCGTGGGTTGGAAGATTCGTTCGATTTGGTTGTTTTGCAGGATGTGCGGGAGACGTTGTTCGCGTTTGGGTGACTGGAGGCGGATGGCCGGGTTGGCGGTGATGAGGTTTTCGCGTACTGCCCAGGCGAGGAAGCTGCGGATGGTGGCGGAGCGTCGGGCGAGGGTGGCTCGGGAGAGGCCGGCTTCCTGGAGCGCCATGAGCCAGCCGCGCAGCAGGGTGAGGTCGAGGCCTGCCATGTTGGTGGCGCCGCGTTTGGTGGCGTAGGCGTAGAGGTTGGTGATGTCGCCGCCGTAGGCGCGCAGGGTGTGTTCGCTGCGTTCGCGTTCCAGGGCCATGTGCCGCAGGAAGCCGTCGCGGGCTTCTTGGAGTTCGGCCGGGGTGGGCGGGGCTTCGGTTTTTTGTTCGATTGGCTCTGGCACGTCTCTACTGTCTCCCGTGCGGGGGCTTGGGGCAATGGTGCCACGCCGTTTGGCGGGTGCGTGGTGTTGTTCATGTGGGGGTGGGGGCTCCGCGTTGGGGTTCGCGTCCGTTGGGGAAGCGGCGTATCCAACCGTTGCCGGTGCGTTCGGCCAGTGAGCGGGCTGCGAGTCGGGAGAGCCCCCCGAGGATTGAGCCCATGCCCAGTCCGGCGACGATGGCGAGTTGGTCGGCGGTGCGCGGGATGCGGACGGGCAGGGCGTCGAGCAGGAGCAGGTCTTGGATGGGCAGTCCGTCGTAGTCCCTGCGGTCGGGCTGTTCAGTGGTGTCGGTGCCCCGGGTTGTGGGGGCTGCATCGGCGGGGCACGATGCTTGGGTCGGGAGGCTGAGTAGTTCCATGGCTTCTGCGGAGTCGGTGACCAGGGTTGCGGCGCCCTCGCGGATGAGGCGGTGGCAGCCTGCGGAGTTGGCGGAGTAGACGGAGCCGGGGACGGCTCCTACCTCGCGGCCCATTTCGGCTGCGTGGTGTGCGGTGCTCAGTGCCCCGGAGCGCCAGCGGGCTTCGGAGACGATGGTTGCGGCGCACAGGGCGGCGATCATCCTGTTGCGTTGCAAAAACCTCCAGCGGCTGGGGGTTGCCCCGGGTGCCACCTCGGCGATGAGCAGGCCCTGGCGGTGGACGGCTTTGAGCAGGTCTTCGTTCCCCACGGGGTAGAAGCGGTCCAGTCCCCCCGCCATGACGGCAATGGTTGGGGGCGCGGTGCCCTGGTCGGTGGGCGGGTCTTCGGCGAGCGCCGCCTGGTGGGCCTGGGCGTCTATGCCGTAGGCGCCTCCGGAGACGATGCAGATGCCGTGGGCGCGCAGCCCGTGGACGAGTTCTGCGGTGATGGTTCGTCCGTACTCGGTGGCGTCGCGTGAGCCGACGAGGGCGACCAGTCGGGAGGGGTCGCGCAGGATGCCCAGGTTCCCTTCTCCTCGGTACCACAGGGCCAGCGGGGCGGCGAGGCCGAGGGCTTCGAATCCGACTGGCCAGTTGGGGTCTTGCGGGGCGATGAGCCCTCCCCCGAGGCGGGTCATGAGCTTGAGGGCGGATTCGGGGTCGGCGAGCGCTGCGCGTGGGCGCCAACGTTCGAGTCCTGCGTCCAGGCGCAGGGCGGAGCGGGAGGCTCCGTGGGCGTCGAGGAGTTCTGCGACCTGCTGCTGTTCGCTGGCCGGGGCTTGTCCGGTGTGTTCGCGGATGAGCCGGTAGGCGTCGATGGCTCCGGCTACCTGCACGAGGGCGGCTCCGGTTTGGTCGTTGGGTTCGATGATGTGGGTGAGGCCGGCTCGCGCCAGGATCTCCGGGTTGGTGTTGTCCATGTCGGTGTTGCTTCCCGCTGGTGTGTTGGCGTCATCCCGGGCATTGCGCCTTGCCCATGCCGTTTGGGTTCGGGAAGGTCTGGTGCGAGGCCGGGAGTGTCTTGGTGTTCCCCTCATGGTGCGTTGCCCGTGTGCTCTGGGTCCGGGCGGGAAGGCGGCGTGTGGATGGGCCGCGGGAGCGGTGCCTTGCAGGCTGTGTGGGCAAGTGCGTAGCGCGGGCGGATGATCGCCCCCACCGACGCGTGGTCACTGCCGGTATGGCACAAATGTTGCTTGTGGGAGTGCAAATAGGTAACGATGGAATCTACGCCCCTACCGACGGCCATGTGCTTCCGGGGGCGATCGCCGGTCGAAACAACTGAAACGAAACTAGGCACCACACATGAGAAAACAGCAGCTTCCCCTGATCGCAGCCCTGTCCGTTGTGGCCGGTTCGCTGATCCTGTCCGGGTGCTCCAACCCCACCGCAGCACCTTCCCCCAGCGATTCGGCAAGCGGCGGCACCCTGACGGTGTCCTCGGCGAACTTCACCGAATCCGAGATCATCGGCAACCTCTATGCCGAGGCGCTGAAGGATGCGGGCTTCACCGTGGAGACGAAGTTCAACATCGGGACCCGCGAGGCCTACATCCCGGCGTTGTCCGACGGTTCGATCGATTTGATCCCGGACTACACCGGGAACCTTTTGCTCTTCCTGGACAAGAACGCCGATGTGTCTTCACCGGCCTCGATACTTTCAGCCCTTCCTGCAGCGCTGGCATCCAAGAAGCTGGCGATGCTCACCGCGGCCCCGGCCGAGGACAAGGACGCGGTCGTTGTCACCCGCGCCACGGCCGAGAAGTGGAACCTGAAGACCATCGAGGACCTGGTGCCGCACAACGACGACGTCATCATGGCCGGTCCCCCCGAGTTCAAGGAACGGGCCGTGGGACTGCCGGGCCTGGAGCAGAACTACGGGTTCGCGCCGGTGAAGTTCGAACCGATTTCCGATGGCGGCGGCCCGGCAACCGTGAAGGCGCTGCTTGACGGGAAGGTCACCGCGGCGAACATCTTCACCACGTCCACTGCGATTCCGGCCAACGACTTGGTGGTCCTCCAGGACCCGAAGAACAACTTCCCGGCCCAGCAGGTCGTCCCGGTCGCCGCGGAGGGCAAGCTCGATGACAAGGCGGTTGCGGCGATCGATGCGATCTCCGCGAAGCTGAGCACCGAGGAACTGATCAAGCTCAACGGGCAGGTCTCCGGTGATGCGAAGGTCGAGCCGAAGCAGGCGGCCATCGCTTGGCTCACCGAGCAGGGTTTGCTGGGCAAGTAACGCGGGATTCCGACCAAAAACAACCGAATTAGAACGCATGTTCGATTCGGGGATGGGTGGGCTTGCCCGCCGGTGGGCCACACCCATCCACGAACGCATTTTCGCGCCGCACCGCCACGACAAGGACCCCAAGAAACCGCAATGATCACCTTCGAATCAGTGTCCAAGCTCTACCCGGGCGGCACCCAGGCGGTCACCGACCTGGACCTGCAGATCGCCACCGGATCCTTCACGGTTCTGGTGGGCCCCAGCGGCTGCGGCAAGACGACCTCGATGCGGATGATCAACCGCATGGTCGCACCAACCAGCGGCCGGATCCTCATCGATGGCCAGGACGTGGCGGACATCCGTGCCGTCACCCTGCGCCTGGGGATCGGCTACGTGCTGCAAAACGCCGGGCTCTTCCCGCACCGAACGGTGCTGGACAACATCGCCACCGTCCAACGCCTGCTGGGCCTATCCAAGGCCCAGGCCCGCACCAAGGCCCACGAGGCCATGGAACGGGTCGGGCTGGATGCCTCGCTGGCCACCCGGTACCCGGCACAGCTCTCCGGCGGACAGCAGCAACGCGTCGGGGTCGCCCGCGCCCTGGCCGCCGACCCGCCGATCCTGCTCATGGACGAACCCTTTTCCGCGGTGGACCCGATCGTGCGTCTGGAACTGCAGCAGGAGGTCGCCCACCTGCAGGCCGAAATCAAGAAGACCATCGTGATGGTCACCCACGACATCGACGAGGCCTTGACCCTCGGGGACCGCATCGCGGTACTGGCCCCCGGCGGGGTGCTGCACCAATACGCCTCCCCGATCGACATCCTCGCCCGGCCTGCCACCGACTTCGTCGCCTCGCTGGTCGCCAAGGACCGCGGGTTCCGCACCCTGTCCTTTGAGACGCTCACCGGCCTGGGCACCACCACCCTGCCGGTGCCGGGCCCCGAGGGACTCATCGACATGTCCGCGCTGGCCCCGGGATGGGGCGTGCGGGTCAACCGCGATTCAGGCACCGCCGCCTGGATCGACGCGGACGGGGCCGTGTTCGGTCCGCACCCGCTGGTGCCGGCCGATGCCTCGCTGCGCACCGGGCTGGACGCGGTGCTGGCCTCCCCGACCTCCGCAGCCCTGTTGGTGGATGGGACAGGGAACATCGGTTCCTACTTCACCCTGGCGGACCTGGGGCCGCTGCTGCGCCCCAACGAACAGGCCCGGGCATGAACTGGCTGCTGGACAACCTCCCGCAGGTTCTGGGGCTGACCGTTGAGCACCTGTACCTGAGCCTGGTCCCCACCTTCGTCGGCGTCGTGGTGGCCCTGGGGCTCGGGCTGGCCTTCGGGAACCGGCCGCGCGCCCGGGCGATCATCACCGCGGTGGCCAGCGCGATCTTCACCATCCCCTCGTTGGCCCTGTTCGTGGTGATTCCCTCGATCATCGGCACCCAGATCCTGGACCCGCTCAACGTGCTCATCGCGCTGGCCCTCTACTCGACCTCGTTGCTGGTCCGCACGGTGTTCGACGCGCTGGACGCCGTGGCCCCGGAGGTGCTCAATGCCGCCGAGGCCCTGGGCTATTCCCACGCGCGGCGCCGGATCTTCGTGGACCTGCCCCTGGCCGTGGCCCCGCTGGCCGCCGGCACCCGGGTCGCCGCGGTGACCAACGTGTCGCTGGTGTCGGTGGGCGCGGTGATCGGCGTGGGCGGGCTGGGCCAGCTGTTCGTCTCGGGCTACCAGCGCAATTACCCGGACCAGATCCTGGCCGGAATCATCGTGATCCTGCTCCTGGCACTGGTCTTTGACCGGGTCATCGCGGTCACCGCCCGACTGCTGACCCCCTGGCTGCATTTGGGCACCGCGGCGGCAGCCAACGGAACCAAGCTCCGCCCGCGCCCCCACGCCCCCGAGGTTCCGGCACAACATGGGACTGCAGCGCCCGGGCAGGAGACCAAATGATCAACGAAATGCTTGCCTACTTCGCCCAGGGCGCCAACTGGGCCGGGGAGTCCGGGATCCCGGCCCGGCTCGGCGAGCACCTCTGGTACTCGTTCCTGGCCGTTGCGGCCGCCGCGGTGGTCGCGTTCCCGGTCGGGGTGTTCATCGGGCACACCGGCACGGGCAGGGTCTTCCTGGTTTCGGCCTCCAATGTGCTGCGCGCCCTGCCCTCGCTGGGCATCATGACGCTGCTGGTGCTCTTGATGGGCATCGGGCTGCTGCCGCCGCTGGCCGCTCTGGTGCTGATCGCTATCCCGCCGATCCTGGCCGGGGTCTACGCCGGGGTCGCCAACGTCGATCCCGAGGTGGTGGACGCTGCCCGGGCCATCGGCATGAAGGACTCCCGGATCATCTTGCAGGTCGAACTGCCGCTGGCGCTGCCGCTGATCCTGGGCGGGCTGCGCGGGGCGATCCTGCAGGTCGTGGCCACCGCCACCATCGCCGCCTACGTGAACCTGGGCGGGCTGGGCCGCTACATCTTCGACGGGCTCGCGCTCTACGACTACGGCCAGGTACTGGTCGGCGCGGTGCTGGTCACCGGTCTGGCGCTGGTGCTCGACGGGTTGCTGGGCCTGGCGGCCAGGGCGCTTTCCCCGGCCAGGCGCGCGATCGCCAACTAGGCCTGGACCCGTCGGCGAGCGCGGCTGCAAAGCAGGGAGGCGACGTGCCCTTGACGAGATCCGGGGAAGCCACCTGAAGTACTTTTCGCATGCCATCCACCCCGCACCCGGAACCAGATCTCGTCCTGCGCCCATTCACCCGCACGGACACGGAGTTCTTCGCGCGTCTCGCCACCGATGAACGCGTCACCCGCTTCGTGGGCGACGGCCGCCTCTGGGACAGCGGGTTCATCGCCGCACGGGTCGATTCCGCGTCGGGTGGGTTGCCGCCGGAGCACCCCGAGGCCAAGCGCTGGTTCATCGCTTCCCTCGACGACGAGCCGGCCGGTCTGGTGGTCTCCTCCCGCCAGGCCGATGTCGTCGAAATCGGCTACTGGTTGGCACCCGAGCATTGGGGCAAGGGACTGGCCGGGCGCATGGTGGCCCGGGCGATCCCGCGGTGTCGACCGAATTCGGCCCGATTCCGCTTTCCGCGCGGGTCGATCCCGGTAACCAGGCTTCTGTTCGCATCCTGGCGCGCCACGGCTTCCGCGCCGACGGGGCGACGCCCGAGGGCCTGGCGGTGTACCGGCTGGAGCACCATTGACCATGGAACGGTCTTGAACAGCTGGCGCCCCGGCCAACGGGCGTTCTCCCGAAAGGAGAGCCTACGGTGGGTGCGAAGGTGAAAGCGGTGGCAGACTGTGGGCACGAGCCAGCCACGGGCGCCACCCGTTCATGGACCGGGCACCGTCTGCCGAGAGGAGCCCGATGGCAGCCTCCATGGACCTGGAATACCCGTTCACCGGGCGCTGGCTCACCCGGAACAGCCCCGCCAATCGCGTGCCCGGCCACGGCACGGACATGTTCGCCACCTTCTATGCCATCGACTTCGGGCCGGTCAACGACGCCGGAGGCACCGCACCGATCACCTTCGCCACACTCATGCGTCCCGAACCCCCCGAGTATTTTCCCGGCTTCGGACGCCCGCTGCTGGCACCCCTCGACGGAACCGTCGTAGCCGTCCACGACACAGCGCCCGACCACGCCGCTTGTCGCGGCCTGCCCTCGATCGGCTATGCGCTGACCCAGCATCGCCGCAACCGGACCGGCTGGAAGGCACTGGCCGGAAACCATCTCTTGATCGAGAGCCACGGCGGCGTGGTGGCCCTCTGCCACCTCCAACGAGGAAGCATCGCAGTCCGGCCGGGCCAGCGCGTAACCAGCGGCCAGATGATCGGTCGCTGCGGAAACTCCGGCAACAGCACCGAACCCCCGTCCACATCCAAGCCATCGACATCCGCGACCTCAACGCCGCCAGGTTCAGCCCACGTCCCCCTTGCCGTGCTGGCGCAGCTGGATCGCCACATCCACGTCGTCCGCGGTCGGGCAGGCATGGGAGTTCAAGTCCGCGATCGACCAGGCAAGGCGCAGCACCCGGTCATGGCCCCGGGCGCTGAGCCGCAGGGATTCGGTGGCCCGATTCAGCCCGGCCAAGGTTGCAGTCGGCAGCCGCAGCTGGTTGCGCAGGATCGCTCCGGGCACCTCGGCATTGGTGGTGGTCCCCCAGCGCTTGAGCCGGTCGCGGGCCGCGGCACGGGCCCCGGCCACCCGGGCGGCCACCACCGCGGAGCATTCCCCGGTTCCGCGTCCGGCCAGCTCCCGGGCGGAGAGCTGCGGGACGAAGAGTTGCATGTCGATCCTGTCCAGCAACGGGCCCGAGAGCCGGGCCAGGTAGCGGCGGCGCTGCATCGGGGTGCAGGTGCACTCGGTCCCCTTGCCCAGGTTGCGCCCGCAGGCACACGGGTTGGCCGCCAGCAGCAGCTGGAAGCGTGCCGGGTAGCTGGCGGTGCCAGCCGCCCGGTGCAGTGTCAGCACCCCGGATTCCAGGGGTTGACGCAGCGCGTCCAGGGCCGCGCCGGAGAACTCCGGCGCCTCGTCCAGGAAGAGCACGCCCCGATGGGCGCGCGAGGCGGCCCCGGGGTGCGGGATGCCGCTGCCACCGCCGATGAGCGCCACCATGGAGGCGCTGTGGTGCGGGGATTCGAAGGGCGGTCGGCGCAGCAGCGAGGCGATGGGCGTCCCACCGGCGGCCAACGAGTGCACTGCGGTGGTTTCCAGTGCCTGGGCATCGTCGAGGTCGGGCAGCAGCCCGGGCAGGCGTTGGGCGAGCATGGTCTTCCCCGCCCCGGGAGGCCCGGTGAACAGCAGATGGTGTCCTCCGGCCGCCGCGACCTCCAGGGCATACTTTCCCTGGGCCTGGCCGAGGACCTCGCAAAGATCCGGCGCCGGCGTGCCTGTCGCCGACCACGCCGCGTTCTTGCGCGCGGGCGAGTTGTGTCGGGCCCTGTAGCGAAGCGCGAGCGGGTCGGCGCCGCAGTCGGCCAGGACCTGGGACAGGTGCGCGTAGGAGCGCACGCGGGCCCCGGCCACCAGTTGTGCCTCCGAGCTGTTCTCCTCGGCGACCACCACATCCGGGTAGCCGGCACGCACCGCGGCCATGACGGCGGGAAGCACCCCGGGGATCGGGCGCAGGGAACCGTCAAGTCCGAGCTCGGCCAGGTAGACGACGCCCGGGGCCGGGGTGATGGCTCGGTCCGCGGCCAGTGCCGCCACCAGGATGGCCACATCGAATCCAGAGCCGCGCTTGTGCATCGTGGCGGGGGTGAGGTTCACCGTCAGCCGACGATTGGGCAGCGGGATGCCGGAGTTGCGGGCCGCGGAGCGGATGCGCTCGCGGGATTCGTTCAATGCGGCATCGGGCAGCCCCAGCAGGATGAAGCCCGGGATGCCGTTGCCGACATCCGCCTCCACCTCGATGAGTGCACCGGACAGGCCCGTGAGCCCGATGCCGAGGGTGCGGGCCAGGCTCATGACTCCACCCCCACCAGGTGCTCGATGCTTGGTTCGGCACCCGGCGGCAGCAGGATCGCCACCACGTCCACCCGCACGGCGTGGGGACTCCGGCGATGGGTTACGCACCAGCGCCGCACCAGATGCGAGAGCCTGCGCAGCTTGGCCGGGTTCACCGCCTCGGTCGGGTGCCCGAAGCCCAACGAACTGCGGGTCTTGACCTCCACGCCGATCACCTGGCCGTCGGTCTCGGCGACGATGTCCAGCTCGCCGAGGTTGCAGCGCCAATTGCGATCCAGCACCCTGTAGCCGGCGTTGAGCAGGTAGGTCGCGGCAAGTTCCTCACCTTTGGCACCGAGGTCCTGGTTGTGGTTCATGGGCACACTCCTGGGTCATCCGGCCGCGGGCCCCCGGGTGTTGGCGGGGTTGCTGGCCGGTTGGTTCCAAGGATGCACCCCCGGTGTCCGGCGAGCGCGGGGGCGTCGGCAGGAGTGTGGATAACCACCGGCAGGGACCCCGGCGGCGCCTGGCTCAGGACAGGGGGAACCCGAGCTCGGAGGTTCCGGTCGAATGGACCTGGGCCTGGGCCCCACGAAGAAGGTGCCCGTCGATCTCGAAGTCGACCTCGCACGGGAGGTCGGTGCCGCGCAGGCACAGCACCAGGGACCCGGCCCCGAAGGTGCCCGGTACCCAGTGTTCGAGGCGGGCGTAGCTTCCGCTGAGGTCATCCGCTGTTTCTCCGGCGAGAAGGCCGAGGATCGCTTCGGTCCCGTCCGCGTCGAGCGCCACGATTTCCCCTTCCCCGGCTGCGTAGGAGTCCATCAGCGCTTGGCGGTAGGCAAGTTGCTCCTCGGCGGGCATGCGGTGGAAGACGCGGTCCAGGACCAGCACGGCGCCGGTGGAGTGGACGCGGGCCTCGCGCAGGGACAGCCGGTGCCGCTGGTCCTGGTGCAGTACCCGGTTGAAGGCGAGCACGAACGGCACCTCGGTTGCGGGGACGGCATCGAGCGGGGATTCGGTGTTCATGTACCCGGCTCCCGGTGGCCGAAGCTGCGGATGCGTTGTGCTGCCTCGAGCAGCACGGAGGTGTCCAGGCGGAATTGGACCTCCAAGGGTTCGGCAGTGCCGTCGGATCCGATCGCATCGTGGACGGTAACGGTCCCGGCCAGCTCCTCGGCTTCCGGTGCGGGATGAATCCAGAATTGGTGGTTCAGCGTGTAGCAGGTCGACCCCAGGTTCCCGTGCTGTTCGTTGCTGCGCCGGAACCATATCAAACCGTCCTCGTGCACCCCGCGCACAATGACGCAGTCGATCATCAGCAGCACCCCGTTGCCGAAGACCTGCGCGGTGTCCAGCCGCAGGAACTCGGCCGGTGCGTGGTGGATGACTTGGTCCAGGAGCACGGTGGCGCCAAGCTCGGTGGGGCGCGGCCAGTGCGTGTCTTCGGCATCCTCGGTGGCCACGTTGGCCGCAACAAGTTCCGCCCGGACCTCCGGGGAGGTTGCCTCGTCCGGGACGGACCGCTCCGGCGGCACCTCGGGCAAGCCCTCGCCGGTGTACTCCTGGTGCGCGGCCAGCAGCTCGGGCCGGCGCAGGGCGTCGGAGACCCGCCCCTGGCGATCCTCCAAGGCGTGGGCGTAGTGCAGCAGTGCCGCGTTCAGGGCGGGCATGGAAACATCGAAGGCACGCTTGCCGACCTCGGGATCGTGTTCGACGCCGCCGAACTCGAGGGACAGCGAGCCATCGTAGATGTGGGATCCGGCAACGGACCCGAAGTCCTCGGTATCCGGCTTCTCCCCGTACGCATCCCCTGAACCATTGGGATCCTCGGGGTCGGGATTGCCTGGCTGCTCGCTCATGATCGTGCGGGCTCCTTCGGTGGCACGGTTTTCCGGCACGCAGGTTCCGGGCTACCCGCCGTAGGGCCAGGACCAGCCGCCGTTGTCCTCGGGGTCGTAGGCGACCTTGCCCTTGGGTGCGTCCACGTCCAGGACGACCTTGCCCTTGACGCTTTGGCCGGGGTTGACCACCGGGGGCAACAACACGGAGTCGTCGAAGCAGCCCCAGGCCGTTTCCGAGGTGACGTTGCGGTCGGGTGTCCCGCTGGAGGTGGTCACCGAGAACGCCTCTGCGACCAGCGGCATGAACAGGTCCTGGGTGCTGCCGCCGACCTGGTCCGAGACCGATGCGGCCAGGGTTGCCTTGACGTCCAGCACCAGGAACTTGGAGCGGGTCGGTGCCAACTGCTGGTTTCCCACGCGCGAGGTGCAGCTGGACAGCAGCTGCGTCTTGGTGACCTCGATGGTGAAGTAGCTCTTGTTGGTCTTTTCGTCGATGAGGCCGGCCTTTTCGCCGACCTTCTTCTGCACGTTGTCGAACCTGTCGGTTTTCACCTCGGTGCCGGTGGACGGGTTGGCCTCGGCGATCGCGGGACCGGCGACCAGCTCGCCGGGAAGCTCCCATTCGTTGCTGTTCGCCGCACCGGCGAATCCGATGCCCCACGCCACCAGGCCCACTGCCGCGGCGGATGACACCACGCCGGTGATGATCTTGCCCTGCTTCTTCATGCTCAGAACCTCTTCAGGTAGTCGCCGGAAGTCACACGGATTCCGTTTTTGGTCAGGTAGCTGCCGATCTTTTTCGATCCCAGGTAGGCCCAGGACCTGTGGCCGTCCCTGTCGGTGACCAGCACGCGGTTGTAGTTCTGGTCGGCCAGCGGCTTGCTGGGGTCAAAGCGCTCCCACTTGTCCATGTTCACCACCGTCGACCGGTAATTGGCCGGCTTGATTTCCATCCGCTCGACAACCACCTTGTCGGCGGCGCTCTTGCTGGGGATGACGTAGGAGAGCCAGCTCTTGTTCGGTTGCAGGTACATGCGGTGGGAGGCGATCGTGGTCTTGGTTTCCTTCGAGGTCTTGCCCTTGAGGATGTAGTACGCCGATTGCCCCTTGCGCAGGGTCCCGTAGACGGCGAAGGAGTGCTGGCCTTCCTTGTCCAGGAACTTGTTGGAGATCCAGCCGATGCCCTTGGAGGAGACCACGTTCGACCAGCCGTTGGCGGTCTTGAGGTAGGTGACGCGCTCGTTGGCCGGGACCAGGCCCAGGCTCCTGTGCGAGGTGCCCGACCCCTTGCGGATGTTGACCGGTGCCGTGGTCCAGCGGTAGGTGGCCCGGGGTGTCGGGGGCTTGGCGGTGGTGGGGCCGATGGTGCTGTTGGACAGCGACGAGGTCGGCACCCAGCCGTTGCCGCTGCCTGTCCGGATCCCTGTCCAGTCGCCAATGGTGCGCAGCCACTCGACCTTCGCGTGCTGCTTCACCGTGGTGACCTTGGCCGACTTGTTGTTGGTGCCCGCGTACACGGCCTGCGTGGATTTCAGCCAGCGGTTCACGATGGCCGGGTTGGTCCGGGACAGGTGGGCGGACTCGATGTAGCCGGTCTTTCCCGACACCTTGACCTTGGTCCAGGACCCGGTGACGGAGACATGTTCGACCTTGGCCCGACGTTGGTAGGCCCCCAGCGAATCGCTGTCCTTGGATGCGCCCTTGCGCAGCGTGGTGAACCCGGTGGTGTATCGGTGCGTGGCGGCCTGTGGCTTGGGTGCCGGCTTCTTGGCGGCGGGGGCGTTCTTCAGGTACGCGGAGGCCACCCAGCCGGTCTTGCCCTTGTACTTCGTCTGGCTCCAGGTGCCGTTGGTTGCGGTGACGGTGATGGTGGTGTTCTTTGGGATCGTCACCAACGCCTTGGTCTTGGTGCTTTTGCCCTGGCGCAGGTTGAGGTTGTTCTTGGTGATCTTCTGGGCCGAGGGCTTGGCCTTCGTCTGGGGTCCGGCCTTCGGGGGTGCCGGCTTCTTCGCCGCCGGAGCATTCTTCAGGTACCGGGAGGCGACCCAACCGGTCTTGCCCTTGTACTTGGTCTTGCTCCAGGTGCCGATCGTCTCGGTGACGGCCAGCGCGGCATGCTTCGGGATCGTCAGCAGGACCTTGGCCTTGGCGCTGCGTGACTTGCGCAGGTTCAGGTTGTTGGTGGTGGCCTTCTTCAGGTTCACCTTTTTCGCGGCAATGCCCAGTGGCGCACTGCTGGTCGGTTCCAGCTGTGTCGGCGTTGACCAGGACATTGTGGCTGCCGGAGCCAGTACGTGGTTGGCAGCCGGGGACACAAAGCCCGTGCTGCTGCCGGTTACGGCAATGGCCAGTGCCAGTACTGTTGCGATTCTCTTCTTCTGCATTCGGATCCCCCATGAGTCCTGGTTCGGCTCGATGCCGCGCACGGACGCGGCGGCGGCCGGAACGCAGGCATTTGATCAACCATACGTGCGACGAATGGACGATTCGCTATTGATCATGATAATTACGGTTCAATGTACTAATTTTGGTGACACATTGATAGTGGCCAGCACGGCGAAAAGCAGCTATGAAGTTCTGTAATCAACTGTGCGGAACACCGAAAATGCACGGCGCACCGGCGGGATGCCGCACCGCGGACCCTCAGGATCCCGGCGCGTGGTTCCCGAATCTGCGGATGCCGGCCGCCGACTCGCGAAGCACCGCAGTGTCAAGCTCGAACCCGACGGCCAGCGGCTCGGTGCCCCCGTCGGCGGTGGGCGCACCGCTGAGCGTGAAGGTTCCGGTGAGCATGCCGGCATCCAGGGCGCGCGGAAGCCAGAAGCGGTGGGTCAGCCGGTAGCACCGGCGCTCCACGTTCCCCTCGCCCCCATGCACCTCAACGGGGTAGCCGGTCCCGGTCGCGGCGTCCAGCAGCTCCAGGGCGAGTTCGACGGCACCGAGGTTCTCGTGGCTGCGCCGGTACCAAGCGAGGGTGTCCTCGTGGGCGCCGCGCAGGTTCAGGTAGTCGAAGGACAGCAGCACCCCGGTGCTGTGCACCGTCGCGGTCCCCAGGTGCATCACCTCGTGCGCATCGTCGTGCAGCAACCTGCCCAGCAGCACCGTGGCGCCCGCTTCATCGAGCCGCGCCCCGAAGCGTTCCCCTTCCTGGTCCCGGGCGAGCTCATCCGCTTCGGGCATCCGCGCCCAGTCATCCGGATCCCCGGGTTCGAACGACACCTCGCGATACAGCGGGTCTTCCAGGAACGAGTGGCCGGTCCAGGCACGGTGGCCCCGGCCCAACGCATCGAGCGCGTTGTGCACCGTGTCGGAGGCCGCCAGGACCTCGGTGTCTGGATTCCCCTGCCCCAGGGCGGAAGCAAAGTCCGGCGCGCGGGTCCCCAGCACCCGGCCGTAGTCGTGCAGCGCGGCGTTCAGGCCGGCGTTTGCGGACTCGAAGGCCTGCCTGCCGGCCCCGGCGTCCGGGGCCCCGTCGTTGGATTCGAAGGACAGCGTGCTGGGGAAGGGCAGCCCGTTCCGGTTTCCTGCGCTCCCGTGTTTTCACCGTTGGGGTTCTCGGTGCCTGGCTGCTCATTCAACTTTGGTGCGTCCTTCGGGGGTCCGGATCCTTGTTTCGATCGAGCGTAACAGCGTCGCCGCGAACGACAATGCCCCCGAGTCCGGGCACGAAACGCGTGCACGGCATCGGGGGCTGTCAGAGGTGCGGCCTAGTTCAGCCCGTCCTTGGGGATGGACAGGTCATCGACGCGGTTCAGTTCCTCGATGTTCACGTCCTTGAACGTGACGATGCGGACCGACTGCACGAAGCGGCCGGTGCGGTAGACGTCCCAGACCCAGGCGTCGGTGAGCGTGAGGTCGAAGAAGACCTCGCCGTCGGCCGAGCGGGTCTTGAGGTCCACGTTGTTGGCCAGGTAAAAACGCCGTTCGGTTTCCACGACGTAATTGAAGAGGTTCGCCACGTCCTTGTATTCGCGGTAGAGCTGCAGCTCGAGTTCCGCTTCGTAGTTTTCCAGGTCTTCGGCACTCATGGTGTTCTCCCCTCGCCCTTCGCCTTGGTGGTTGTTCCCGGCGACTTGGGTGTCAGTTGCCAGGTCTTGCGGTGGTACTCGCTCGCGCCATGCGCGAGGATGCCCGCCCGGTGGGCGGTGGTGCCATACCCCTTGTTCTGTATCCAACCGTACGCCGGGTAATCGCGATCGTACCCATCCATGAGGTCGTCACGTTCGACTTTGGCCAAAATGGAGGCCGCGGCGATGGACAGTGCCAGCAGGTCGCCCTTGATCAAGGTGCGGACGGGGATCAACAGCCCGTCGATGTCCGCCGGTTCCCCGAAACCGGGCACCAGGGAATCGAGCAGCGTGGGTTGGATGGTGGCCGAGAGCCAATCGAGGTTCCCGTCCAGCAACACCGCATCCGCCTGCTGCACCCGGTGCGCGGCGGTGGCGGCGCGGTACCCGGCCAGACGCAGCGCCGACACCAGGCCCAGTGCGTCGATTTCCGCGGCGCTGGCGTGCCCCACGCCCCAGGCCGCGGCCCAGGACTTGATCACCGGGACCAGCTCGTGGCGCACGGCATCGGAAAGCAGCTTCGAATCGCGCACCACCGGCAGCTCGGGAACCGTCGCCGGGTCGATCACGACGTAGCCCACGGACACCGGCCCGGCCAGCGAACCGCGCCCCACCTCGTCGGCTGCGCCGATGAATCGGTGGCCGCCGGCAGCGGCCAGGGCCAGTTCGTGTTGCAGGGTCGGTGGGACCGAGCTCATTTGCTGTCCGGGGCCGGGACGCTGGCGAAGACCTCGTGGTGCCCGGAGATTCCGCCGATGCGGTCCAGCGGCCAGGAGATCACCGCGGCGCGACCCTCGACGGAGGAGATGTCCACGAAGCCGCCCTGCAGGTCCTCGTGGTAGCGGGAGTCCGCGGAAGCCGCGCGGTGGTCCCCCATGACCCAGATCTTGCCCTCGGGCACGGTCTTGGTGAACTCGGAGTCCGAGGGGTTGTCCCCCGGGAAGATGTAGGGCTCGGTGATTGCCGTGCCGTTGACGGCCAGTTTCCCGTCGGCGGAGCAGCAGCTCACGGTGTCCCCCGGCATGCCGATGATCCGCTTGATCAGGTGCTGGTTGGACGGGTCCGGGACCAGTCCGACGAAGGTGAAGAATTCGGTCACCGGGTTGGTGGCCGTGGCCGGGATCGGGGGCAGCCAGCCCTCCTCGTCGCGGAAGACCACCACGTCCCCGCGGTTGAGTTCAAAGGGACCCGGTGCCATGAGGTTGGCGAAGATGCGGTCGTTGACCTGCAGCGTTTCTTCCATCGAACCCGAGGGGATGTAGAAGGCGCGGAAGAAGAACGTCTTGACGACCAGCGAGATCACCAGGGCGACCACGACGATGATCAGGACCTCGCGGACCGCTGCCCATACGGGATTTCTCTTCTTGCCCGGTTGCTCCGGTGTTGCGGCTGGGTCGCTGGCGTGGCTCACGTGGGTGCAGGCCCTTTCAAGTTCTTGTCTCTGGCAATGCGGGCCGTACCCGCGCCCGCCCACCCCTGGAGGGAAGCGGGAACGAATCACGTTCCCTCAGCTACCACCCTACGTCGCAGGGCAAGTGGGAGCCGTGCGTGGCGCGCCTGCGAATGCCGCAAGGCGCGCCACACACCGCGGCGGGATCTAGCTGGTGCTCGCCGCCGGGGATGCCGGTCCGGCCGACTCCTGGAAGACCAGCGAGATGCCGCCGGCGACATCGGCGGCGGCCAGGCCCTTCTTGATGGTTTCGAGCTGGGCCGGGTCCACGGCCAGAGTGATCGAACCGTCGCGCCCGGAGGGGACGTAGCGGTGGATGGCGGTGGCGACGGCTCCGCCCTGCTCGCGCTGCCAGGCCATGATCTTGCCGATGGCGGCATCGAGTTCGGCCGCGGAGTACTTGGCCAGGTGCGCCACCGCGCCGGCCTCGGTGACGGTGGCCTCGGCGGCCTTGTCGGTGACCGCGACGTGCAGCTTGTTGTCGGCGATCCACGCCTCGGAGTACTTGTCCCCCAGGGTGTCCTTGAGGGTTTCATTGAGTTGGAGCAATTGGGGGTCCTGGCTCTGCTCGGGCGCGGTGCTGACGGATGTCGGGGCTGTGGGATCGGACGAGGCCGGTGTGCCGGCATCGGAACCGCAAGCCGAAAGCAGCAGCGCCGCCGCCAAGGCGGCCCCGCACAGGGCAACGCGTGTCGTGGGGTTCTTCATGTGTGTTGACCACCTTCTTCTGGGGGCCGAGTCTAGGGGCCCATCCGGGGTGTTTGCTGACAAAGTCGTGGGAAAAGCGGAGGGGGCCTCCCCCGGAATTGCAAGCAATTCCACGAAAGGCCCCCCTCGCTCACGGGTCCCGGCTAGCCGAGAACCAGGTGGTTAGGCACCGTGGTGCCCGTTGGTGTTCTTGCGGCGGAAGAGCATGAATGCTCCGCCTGCGACCAGCAGCACGCCGCCGGTGGCGATGAACGGCAGTGCGGCGTTCGGGCCGGTGTTGGCCAACGGGTCGCTGTCGTTGTCATCGTCGTTGCTGTTGCCCTGCGGGGCTACCGGCGCCTTGGAAGGCTCCGGATCCTGGCTGGGTTTCGGCGACGAGGTCGGGGCCTCGGAAGGCTCCGGCTTCGGCTCGGCCGCCAGGGTGAAGGAGATCGACGTGGATGCCGAGGCAACCTCGTCGATGACCTGCACGGCGGTGACCTTGTGGTTTCCGGGCTTGAGATCGGCCGGAACCAGGACGGTCCAGGCGCCATCGGCAACCGTTGCGGTGAGCTCGGTGTCGCCGATGGTCACCTTGATGGTGGCACCGTTGACGCCGAAGCCACTGACGGTCTTCGGGGCCTTGTTGAAGGCGAACTTCTGGCCATCGGTCGGCGAAGCGATCGACGGTGCGACCGGGACGACCTTGAAGTTGGACTTGGCGGCGGCCGAGGTGGTCTCCCCGACGCTCTGCACGGCGGTGACGCTGTGCGACCCGTAGGACAGGGCAGCATCGTCTTCCAGCGTGAAGCTCCACTTGCCGTCGTTGCCGACGGTGACCAGCTGCGTGGCAGCCGCGGAGGCCTGCCCGGCATCGGGCAGGGTCAGTTTGACCTCGGCGCCGGCGACGCCGGTACCGGCAATCACCTTCCGTGCCTCGGTGTAGGTCTTGCCGTTGGCCGGGGTGGTGATGGCCGGGGCGTCAAGCTGGATCTTGAAGGCGCTGGTGGCTGCCTTCGAGGTCTGGCCGTCTCGCGCCTGGGTGGCGGAGATCGAGTGTTCGCCGTAGAGCAGTGCCTCGGCGAGCTTGATGCTCCAGGTGCCATCGGCCGCGACCGTGGCGGTGCCGGTGGCATCGCCGGTGAGGGTCACGGTGGCTCCGACAACGCCGGTGCCCGAGATGGTGGACACCGGTGCGTTGAGCGTGGCGTCGTTCTTCGGGGTGGTGATGGCCGGGGCGCCGATGACGACGTTGAACGATCCTGCGGTGATCGTGGACTCGTTGTGTCCGTTAATCGTCTGCAGGGTGAAGTCGAACTTGCCGAACTTGCCGAACTTGGCCGGGGCCTTGAAGCTGAACTTGCCGTTGGCGACCTTGGCGGAAATGTCCTTCTGGCCGGCCGACTTGATCTTCACGGTCGATCCGGCGGGAGCGCTGGCCACGGTTCCGTTGATAGTCTGGCCCGCGGAGATATCCGAGCCTCTTGCCGGAGTCGAAACGGCCGGAGCGTTCAGGAACAACGCGATGGAGTAGCCCCTGGTGTGCTTCAGGCCGTCCTTGATGTCGGTGAAGTAGGCATAGCCCTTATCGCTTGTCGACACAGCACTGGTAATGCCCACCGCAGTTCCGCCGGAGATGGCAGACCCACCTGAGTCACCACGGTCGGCCTTCTCAAACTTCGGAATCTTGGTACCCGGGTTATCCGGATCGTCGATCATGGAATACGGGTTAGCTATGCTGAAACCGCGAACGCCACGAATGTCGTTGGTTCCGTTAAATCCACCAACCACGAACACTATTCCAGCTGCGTCTACCGTTCCACATGTCCACCCGGTTGTTCGTCCGGATTTGCAAATGTCCGCTCCGACGACAGCACTTGCAACACCAGTGACCTTGGTCCCAGAATCGCGCTCGTCGGCACCTTTCCAGTCCGTGACAAGAGCTTTGAGGTTTAGCTTTTCGTTGATGCCGTCGATGACGGAGATATCAGTTCCAACATTGCCAAGGGTGTCCAAGTTCTTGCCGTCATATTTATCTGTAGTGACGGCAGAATTCCCCGGACCGCCAAATTGCGAGAATCCGAAGGTGCCCAGATCATCGCCCAACGCCGTTGGATTGTTCGGTCCGTCGTGTTCAATGATCTTCACTTTTGAGATGTCGCCATCTTGTTCACAGTGGCCTGCAGAAATAACTGCCGGTGCACCCTCTGGGTCAAACCCTGAGAACCCGATTGAACAAAGAGCAACACCTTGGCCAACTACCGCACCGTAGCCCATGCCTCCAAGAACATCGTTGGTCGCGGCTGGCTCCGCCGGACCGTCCGCGATCTCGACAGTAACCTTCGTGTATTGGCTAGCGAATTCGGCTGGTGTTAGCTTCAGCTCGTCAGATGGTTCGGCCGGCAACGCATCACCGGGATTTGGCAACGCAGTTCCACGCTTCTCAACCTGGGCTGCCCCACCGGTGCGAATGACGAAGCCATTGTTGGTCTTCATGATTGCTTGGAGTTCAGAAACTGCGTCTGGCTCAACGTTCTTGACGTACTCGTCAAGCAAAGCGTTTACACTCTTGGGAGTTCCCTTGGCCTTGAGGCTCGGAGCCGACGGCCTTAGGGTTTCCACGTTCTTGGGGCTTTCAGCGGCATCTAAGTCTTTAGCCTCGGGCTCAACAATCTTGGGAACCGGAGACTCGCTGATCTCCACACCGTCAGAGTCTGCGGAAGGCACGATCTCAGGCTCAGCCGCAATTTTTAATTCAACGTCGATGCCCTGGGTCAACTCATCCAGCTTTTTGGTGACGGCTTCCAGTGCTGATGCAGAAACCCTAACGTTGATCTTCTCATCAGCTATTACAAATTCAGCGTCAAGCTTGGACTGCTTCAATTCCTTGGCGAGCGTTTCAACGAGCGCGTTCAGCTTACCGTTCTCGTTGAACTCTTCAAGAGACTTCCCGAGATCCCGCGTTACGGCTTCTTCCAAGCCGGCAGGAAGATCAGCCTTGCTGTCGCCCCTCGACGCCTCGGTGGTGGGGGCCGCCGAAGTTTCCGTGGATACAGGTACGGGGCTTGCCGTGGTGGTGGCGATCGCCGGCGCAGCGAAGCTGCTGCCGATCACCAACGCCGTGGTCGCGGCGGCGATGCTGCCCCGCTTTAGTAGAGCACGTGATGAATCGTGCATATGGAATTCTCCCAATTCAAGGTGTGGTACCTCGCTTTTGTGTGCGCCTCGTCTGTCGTTGGGGACATCCGATTGGGCATACCGCGAGCAATGAGTGTTACCAAAATGAAACCCTAACCTCTGTAGATATCCAGAGACAAACGTCAAGAGACCCATTCTCCACCCATTGGATAATTTGACGTATCAATCATTTAAGTGACATCCGCGCAATTCCGGGGCAGGACGGGAAGGGCGGCCTCCTATCGCCCGCGACACGCCCGAGCAAAATTTCCAAGGCACACTCACGTAATTTTCTCGAAATTCCCAGCTCCTGCGCAGGATGATGTGCGTCCGAAGCAATCTGCTGCTCGGCACCGGATGCACCCGCTGCACGCCTGCTGATTTAAACATTAAATGTAGATACTTGAATCTGCAACCAAAACAGTGCACTGTCTCTTTCCAGCAACTTTGATGGCGCACAACGGGAATGATTGCACCCTGCAGGCTGCTTCCCGGGATGCCCCAACGATCTATCACCACTAAGGTGTGATGCCGCACCACGCCGCCGCTTGAGCCCCTGCCATCGGCCGCAGACAGCCGTCCCGCATGGCGCACATGTCGATGCCTGCAGCAACATGCAATCCATTGGAGACGGCGGCCAGGCTCGATCCCGGCCCAAGATGCAATCGGGCTTCGTGTCGGGACGAAGGAGAACCTCAAGGAACACGACGGCTCTCGCCTGGAAGTTGAAGCAAGCACGCCGCCGGCATGTGCAACGAGCAGCTACCAAGGATCTGTCGGCCTCGCTCGGTGGGCCTGCCGCGTGGCAGGTACCAGCCTGGAGGGAAGCCACAAATTACGCGGCATCATCCGTCGCAGGCAGCTCGACTTCAATGACGGCCCCCCGACCCAAGGGAATCCAATGATTTGTGCAAGCGGAAATGGATCCGGCGCCCGCAGGGTGAGTGTTCGGAATGCGCAACAAAAAACCCGCCACTGCAACAGTGGCGGGTTCCAAACTATGGGGCCGGCGGGTGGCCCTCGACGGGGTGCCGGCGATCCAGCGGCCAGATCACATCGGTGACCTTGCCGATGACTCGATCGACGGCAATCATGCCGCCGCCCGGTGCACCAAGAAGCGCACGCGAGTCCTCGGACACCGAACGGTGGTCCCCCATGACCCACAAGCGCCCCTCTGGGATCTTCACGTCGAATTCAAGGTCGCTTGGCTTGTTGCCGTCAAGAACGTAGGGCTCGTCCAGCGGGACGCCGTTGACGAGCAGG
Source organism: Arthrobacter sp. AQ5-05 (assembly GCF_003287975.1). Lineage (GTDB taxonomy): Bacteria > Actinomycetota > Actinomycetes > Actinomycetales > Micrococcaceae > Paeniglutamicibacter. The sequence continues at coordinate 71,809 of NZ_QMKQ01000005.1, read as the reverse complement.
CGTCCATCGGGGCTGCAGCAGCTGACGGTGTCGCCGCCGACGCCAATGACGCGCTTGACGTACACCGCATCCTTGCCGGCAAGGCGCAGCGCCCAGGCCAAGGAATCGAGGGCACCGGGGCGCTCGTAGGGCAGGAAAGAACCGCGGCCGTCAAAGATGACCACGTCTCCCCGCTGGATCTCGGCGTCCTTGTAGGCAAGCCGGTTCACCAGCAGCCCATCACCCGGGTTCAACGTGGATTCCATGGAGGTGGAACCGATGTAGAAAAAGTCAACGACGGTGGCCCGAACAACCAGGGTGATCAGCGCCGCCGCTGCAAGCGCGCCAACGACAAAGCGCCAGCCCCTCGAAGGGGACCGGCGCTTTGTCGAAGCGGAAAAACTTTCCGATTCAGTAGATCGATCCACGATGGATCTCCATCCCCGCAGCCCAGGAGGCCGAGAAGATGAAGGCTCTCGTTTTTCTGGCTACTTGGCGGTCCGGAAGTCGCGCTTTTCGCGGATCTTCGCGGCCTTGCCGTGGCGATCGCGCATGTAGAACAGCTTCGCACGGCGAACGTCACCGCGGGAGACCAGTTCGATCTTTTCGAGGACCGGGGAGTGCACCGGGAAGGTACGCTCTACGCCGACGCCGAAGGAGACCTTGCGAACGGTGAAGGTTTCGCCCACGCCGCGGCCCTGGCGACCAAGGACGAAGCCCTGGAAAACCTGAACACGGGTGTTCTTGCCTTCGATGATGTTGACGTGGACCTTGACGGTATCGCCCGGGCGGAAGTCGGGAACATCGTTGCGCAGCGAGGCTGCATCGACAGAGTCGAGAATATGCATGAATGCATCTCCTAGATAGACGCCGCAGGTCACCTATCTTAGACACGGACCGTAATTGTTCCCCGGGGCGCACGAGTGCGCTCGGAAAAAGATGTGGCGGTCCGAAGCTTGGTACCGCGATCCGTTTGCGGATCGACGGCCGGTCCAACTGTTGACTCGTTCCCCCTGCGGCAGGAGCAGAACCCAGTAGACCCAAGAATCCATTTTGCCACACTCCGGGGCATGGCGCGAAGTTCCGCACCCGCCGGCGGACCTGCGCGGAAGGGATCCGCCGGATGATGCCGGGTACCAGCAACGTGGGGGCGGTCGGAATCGCGCCGCGGCCATGGCCCCGGGCGCACCCAAGGGGCCGGATTCCGCAGGGAGGAAGGGTCGATTCGATCAAAACCGGACATCAGGAACATATCGAACGAGTACCGGTCCGCGCCGCCCGGCGCAACCTGCCGGTGCCCAAGGTCACAAACGGTGTCGAACCGGATCATGTGATAGTTTCGCTTACGACCACACGGGGGCCCTTGCAAGGGCTGAGACCGAGCTGACGCAGCAAGAGACCGTTGAACCTGTCCGGGTAATGCCGGCGAAGGAAGTGAGTACTCCTTGAGCAACACCATTTCAATGCACAGCCCTGTCCAAAACGCCGTGGAAGCTGCAGAGACCCAGTCCCTGAAGTCCCATTCGCTGGCCTACATCGAAGACGACGAATCCGGGATCAGGGCCCCCGTCACACGGATCGCGCTGGAGCCGTCCCCGGGCGGAAAGAACAACACCCCGCTGCAGGTCTACCGCACGGCCGGACCGGGTAGCGACCCCGTGATTGGCCTGCCCGCGTTCCGCAGCACCTGGATCGAGGAACGCGCCGACACCCAGACGTACCCCGGGCGTGAGCGGAACCTGCTCGACGACGGAAAGTCGGCGGTGCGCCGCGGCAAGGCCTCGGCCGAATGGAAAGGCAGCCGGCCGGTTCCCCGGCGCGCCGAGGCAGGGCAGCGGGTGACCCAGATGCACTACGCCCGAGCCGGAATCACCACCCCCGAGATGCGCTTCGTGGCGCTGCGCGAGAACTGCGACGTGGAGCTGGTGCGCCGCGAGGTCGCCGCGGGCCGCGCAATCATCCCGGTGAACATCAACCACCCCGAGTCCGAGCCCATGATCATCGGCAAGGCGTTCCTGGTGAAGATCAATGCGAACATCGGCAACTCGGCGGTGACCAGCTCCATCGCCGAGGAGGTCGACAAGCTGCAGTGGGCCACCCAATGGGGCGCGGACACGGTGATGGACCTGTCCACGGGCGACGACATCCACACCACCCGCGAGTGGCTGATCCGCAACTCCCCCGTGCCCATCGGCACCGTGCCGATCTACCAGGCCCTGGAAAAGGTCAACGGCGAGGCCAACGCGCTGACCTGGGAGATCTTCCGCGACACCGTGATCGAGCAGTGCGAACAGGGCGTGGACTACATGACGATCCACGCCGGGGTGCTGCTGCGCTACGTCCCGCTGTCGGCCAACCGCGTGACCGGGATCGTCTCGCGCGGCGGGGCCATCATGGCCGGCTGGTGCCTGGCCCACCACCAGGAGAACTTCCTGTACACGCACTTCGACGAGCTGTGCGAGATCTTCGCGCAATACGACGTCGCGTTCTCCCTGGGCGACGGGCTGCGCCCCGGCTCCATCGCAGACGCCAACGATGCGGCCCAGTTCGCCGAGCTGGACACCCTGGCCGAGCTGACGAAACGGGCCTGGGAATACGACGTCCAGGTCATGGTCGAGGGTCCCGGCCACATCCCCTTCCACCTGGTGCGGGAGAACGTGGAGCGCCAGCAGGAACTGTGCAACGGCGCGCCCTTCTACACCCTGGGCCCGCTGGTCACCGACATCGCGCCGGGCTACGACCACATCACCAGTGCCATCGGTGCCACGGAGATCGCCCGCTACGGCACCGCGATGCTCTGCTACGTCACCCCCAAGGAACACCTTGGCCTGCCGAACAAGGACGACGTGAAGACCGGGGTGATCACCTACAAGATCGCCGCCCACGCCGCAGACCTGGCCAAGGGCCACCCCGGAGCCTCCGAGCGGGACGACGCGCTGTCCAAGGCGCGCTTCGAGTTCCGTTGGCGCGACCAGTTCGCCCTGTCGCTGGATCCGGTGACCGCCGAGGCCTTCCACGACGAGACGCTTCCGGCCGAGCCCGCGAAGACCGCGCATTTCTGTTCGATGTGCGGGCCGAAGTTCTGCTCCATGCGCATCAGCCAGGACATCCGCGACGAATACGGCTCGGCGGACTCGCAGGCAGCAATCGCGCAGATGGTGGATGGCATGCGCGAAAAGAGCCAGGAGTTCCTGGCTTCCGGCGCAAAGGTCTACCTGCCCGAGCCCGGGATGCCCTCCAGGGCCTAGCGCCACCGGCCGGCCCACAAAATAGGGGCTGCCCCGCACTTCCCCCGGTCAGGGGAAAGTGCGGGGCAGCCCCGGAGGCTTTGCCGCTTGCCGTACTACTGGGGCGCGATCTGGTCCTTGGGCACGACGTGGCCATCAACGATGGCAAAACCGTTGTGCCACAGGGTGTCGCGGTCGTGCCGGTTCAGCGTGGAGGCGTCCAGCTGCACGATCAGGTCCGGGCGCCGGGTGGCGGTGCGCTCCAGCTGCTTGTTGCGGCGGAAGCGCGCGATCTTGCCGTGGTTGCCCGAGAGCAGCACCTCGGGGACCTCGCGGCCCTCCCAGGTGCCGGGCTTGGTGTACACCGGGTATTCCAGCAGTCCGTCGGAGTGTGATTCCTCGACCAGCGACTCCGGGTTTCCGATGACCCCGGGGATCAGCCGGCCAATGGCCTCGACCATCGCCAGCACCGCGACCTCTCCCCCGTTGAGCACGTAGTCGCCGATGGAAACCGGTCGCACGTCGAAGGCCTCGGAGGCATATTCCAGGACCCGCTCGTCGATGCCCTCGTACCTGCCGCAGGCAAAGGCAAGGTGCTGTGCCTCGGCCAGTTCGTAGGCCATCTCCTGGTCGAAGACCGCGCCGGCCGGCGAGGGAACGATCAGGATCGGCTTGTCACCCAGCGGCGCGTTGGAGACCGGGGATTCGGTGGCGATGCGCGCCAGCGCGGCACCCCAGGGCTCCGGTTTCATGACCATGCCGGCGCCGCCGCCGTAGGGGGTGTCATCCACGGTGCGGTGGCGGTCGTGGGTGTAGTCGCGCAGGTCGTGCACGTTCAAATCCAGCAGCTTCTCCCGCCGGGCCTTGCCGATCAGCGACAGGTCCAGGGCGGCAAGGTACTCCGGGAAGATGGAGACAACATCGATGCGCATCGTGCCTAGGCTTCCTTGCCTGCTGCGTTCTCGCCCGTGCCGTCCTCACGGTTGACCTCGAAGAGGCCGGCCGGCGGGGTCAGCATGATGTATCCGCCCTCGATGTTGACCTCGGGGACGATGTCCTCGACGAAGGGCACATAGATCTCGTCGCCGGCGGTGGATTCGACAACCAGCAGGTCCTGGACATTGCCGGTGCGCAGCGCGGTGACCTTGCCGACGACCTTGTCATCCACGCGGGCCTCGAGGTCCACCAGTTCGTGCTCATACCAGCCCTCGGAATCGTCCTCGACCTCTTCGGTGTCGATGAACAGCTTGGCCCCGCGCACCGTCTCGGCGGTGTTGCGGTCAAGCAGCTCCTCGAAGGCCAGCAGCAGGATTTCCTTGTTCCAGCGAGCTCCCTCGACGGTGAGTTGCTTGATGCTGGGGTGCTCGACCTCGAAGACCGCACCGGGAACAAACCTGTCTTCCGGCGCATCGGTGAGCACCTGGACGGTCACCTCTCCGCGGATGCCGTGTGGTTTGCCAATGCGGGCGACCTGGAGGCGCATGCGTTTTCTCCTTGAATACAAATCAGTGGGTGGCCGGAGAGATCCGGCAAGGGGCGTGCCTTGGCGGGACTCTCATCCGCCAGGGCACTTTTCTAGGTTCAATCTTACGTGCGAGTTGGTCGTTGTCGGTTCCGTGCCGCCAACGACTGGATCGCACCTTGGCGGTTAAGCCACTTTGGTCCCACGATCCGTCATGGATCGTGGGACCAAAGGTACACAAAAAATGTGTGGTGAGGCTGGCTACCGGCGACGGTCCGTGTCGACTACGTCAACGCGGATCGGTTCCTCCGCCAGTGCTGCAACCACGGTGCGCAGCGCCTTGGCGGTGCGACCCTGGCGGCCAATGACCCGACCGAGATCCTCGGGGTGCACGCGCACCTCAAGGATGTCACCGCGACGATTTGCCTTCAACGCAACCTGCACGTCTTCGGGGGTGTCTACGATGCCACGTACCAGGTGATCCAGCGCCTCAACGAGCACTGGTTACTCAGCCTCGGTTGCTTCTGCCTCGACCTCGGCCTCGGCAGCAGGCTTTTCAGCCTTCTTGGTGATGGCCTCGGGCAAGATGACCGAGCCCTTCTCCGGGACGACGAACGCAGGCTTGGCTTCCTTGACGCGCAAGGTGCCTTCCTGGCCTTCGATGCCCTTGAACTTCTGCCAGTCACCGGTGATCTTCAAGAGAGCGGCAACCTGCTCGGTCGGCTGTGCGCCGACGGAGAGCCAGTACTGGGCGCGGTCGGACTTGACCTCGATGAACGAAGGCTCTTCGGTCGGGTGGTACTTGCCGATTTCTTCGATGGCACGGCCGTCGCGCTTGGCGCGAGCATCCATGACGACGATGCGGTAGTAAGGTGCGCGAATCTTGCCGAAACGCTTCAGACGAATTTTAACGGCCACGGTAGTGGTCACTCCTGTTTTCTCAACATGTGCGAAGTCCTGTTTCTGCACCCGTGGGGCGGGCCATACCGCAGTTCTTCAAAAGGACAGGATTCAAGGCGGAGAGAGGGGCCACTTCAAATCGAGTACCTGTCCATTATGCCAGAAAGATTTGCCCGGTCCGGACATGCCAGGACTTTTTCCCAGCCCCGTGTCAGATCACACATTTTCGGCCGGTTCCGCTTCCCGACCGGGTTCCGCCCGTCCTCGCGGATCCGAATGCGGAACGACGAGGGGCGGACGGGCAGGGATCGAACGGTGACGGAGCCGAGCCTCCGCCATTGAATTGCAGCCTCGGGGGCCATACCGTGGGTGCGTCGACCATTCACTTTCCGAGGAGACCAGAACACCATGGGCACCGATCCTGACTGGAACGAAGAAACCACCCCCGGACGCTTCGCCGGAAACACCGTGATCGTCACGGGCGCGGGATCAGGCATCGGCCGTGCCACCGCCCTCCGCATCGCCAAGGAAGGGGGTCGCGTGGTCGCCGTGGATATCAGTTCCCCGCGCTTGGACTCCCTGCTGGCCGAGAACCCGGAACTGGACCTCGTTCCCGTCGCCGCGGACCTTTCCACCCCGGAAGCAGCCGCCCGGGTCGTCGCGGCGGCGGGGAACCGGATTGACGGGCTCGCCAACGTCGCCGGCATCATGGACCGGTTCGAACCGATCCACGAAGTCGACGATGCCACCTGGGAGCGCGTTTTCGAGGTCAACGTCAAGTCCATCATGCGCCTGACCCGGGAGGTGGTCCCGCTGATGCTTCGTTCCGGCAGCGGCTCGGTGGTCAACATTTCCTCCGAGGCCGGACTTCGCGGGTCTGCGGCGGGAGTCGCCTACACCGCATCCAAACACGCGGTCAACGGGATCACCAGGAATTGCGCCGTTATGTACGGCAAGACGGGGCTACGCTTCAACGCGGTCGCCCCGGGTGCGACGATCACCAATATCGAGGCCCCCATGGACTCCGTCCACGCCCAACAAGTCCTGGGACCGCTGATGGCGGCGAACATCCCGACCCCGGCAACGGCCGCGCAGCTGGCCGCGTCAATCACGTTCCTGCTCAGCAAGGACGGCACCAACCTCAACGGCGCCATCCTGCCGTCCGACGCAGGCTGGTCGGCAATCTAGCAGGACTCCTCCGACAGCCGGCGGATCCCCCGCTCGTGCCGTTGGTATGGTCGAAGCCCCGCCGGCACTTCCGCACCCGGACGCCGGGCATAGGCAACACGGAGGGCCCATGGCACCGCAGGACAACTGGAAACGCGCCCGTCCCGGGGACCTCTTCTGGGACGAGCAGGCGGCGGGCTTGAATGCAGCGCATGTGGCTCCACTCAATGAACTGATCGTGCGGCTTGGCCAGACCCGGGGCGGAGTCCGCCTGCCGCTGGCTGCCCCGTGGCACGGCGGGATCCACGCCCCGGCCTTGATCGTCCTGAACGACGCGGGCGAACCCCGCGACGAAACCACGTTCCTGTGCATCAGGAACCCGGACCGGGCCGCGGATCGCCAACGCCACTTGATGACCGAATTCGGCATCGACCCGGCGGACTTCTGCCATTGGAACGGCTATCCGTGGCCGCGCAACGACCCCAAGCGCGACCTGACGCCCGAGCAGTCGGTCGAGGGCGGCCGGGCACTGCTGGAGGTCATGGGACTGATGACGGACCTGAAGATGTTGTTGCTCCTGGGAAAAAAGGCGCAGGAGGCAGCGGATGCGGTGCTTCCGCAAATCCAATCCGCGTTCCCCGGGCTGTCCCTGGTGCGTTCCCTCCATCCGCTGGGTGCCAAGCGGACCGTCGACCGGGAGGAACAAAAACGCGTCTGGGCAGGGATTGCCGACCGGCTTCGAGAGGGCAAGGCAGTGGGTTTGACGGTCCCGGAACCCGCGGGTTCGGCTCGAACAACCCAGTGACGCTTGATACGTCGTGGTACCCGGGGTGCGGGTTCGACTCCGGCGCGTGCCATGCTTGTGGCTAGACCCCTCGAAAGTTACATGAGAGAAACCTTCATGCCCCGCAAAATGATCGACCCCGAATTCAGGAACTCGCAGGAATCGGAGTTGTGGGCCGAACACGTTGCACCCCTCAATTCACTGGTCCAGGACCTGCGCGCCGAAGCACCCGGGAACCCCGCGTCCGTCCCGTTCTTCGCACCCCTTCATGGCGGCACCGACGCCACCATCTTGTGCCTGATGCCGGCCCCCGATGCCGCCAACCGTGCCGAGGACGGCGAGGACATCCTCTCCACCGAGGACGACGATGCGGCGGCCGAGGCACTGGCCACGTTGTTGGCCGAGGCCGGAATCGATGCCAAGGAAGTTGTGCTTTGGCACGCCTACCCCTGGTACCGGGCCGAGGGTGCTGCCGGGCGATTGACCGGCGCGGAGACGAATGCCGGACTCGACCCCATGGGCAGGTTGTTGCGCCTGGTTCCCAACCTGCGCGCGGTCATTCTCATGGGCAAGGGCCCCGAGGAATTCTGGGCCAAGCTGACCAAGAAATACCCGCAGGCAATCACCCGGATCACCGCCATTCCCAGCTTCTCGCCAGCCCCGCTGTCGCTGAGCGGCACCACGGCCCAGCGCGAGCAGCGCATTGCCCGCCGATCCGAGGCCATGCGCGAGGCCCGCACGATCGTGAAGGTCCCCCGCGGTCCGGCAGGACCCCGCCGCGAATCGATGGTGCGTGCCGCGGATCTTGGTCCCGAGCACCTGAAGCGCGTGATCGAGGTCAGCGACGGCAACCAGACGCTGCATGGTCCCCTGCTCAAGGCCTTCCAGCCGAGCCCCGAGTGGCGGGTGACCCTCACCGTTGAGGTCGCCGGCCAGCGCCGCGCGCTGGGCGTCACCGCGGACACCTGGGTGCGGGTCTACCGGGGTTCCGGCCTCCGCTAGGAACGCACGGAACGGCTGCAGACACAAAAATGCCTGTTCGGCGAAGGTCTTCCTTCCGCCGAACAGGCATTTTCAGGTGTATTCGAGGTGGCCATCTAGATCAGCCACACCGCATGGCGGTTATTTCGAAACCTTGCGCACGGGGTCAAGGACCGATTCCCCCGCCGTCTTGGTGCGCTTTTCGGCGCGCTTTTCCTTGATGGACTTTGAAGGTTTCTTGGCTTCTGCCTTACGCGGTGACTTCGACATGATGTGCCGTCCTAGCTGGGATCGCTCGGCAATCCCAAAATTTAGGGGAAAGTACCCCTACCGGAAAACCCTAGCCTGTATTGCTGGGCATTTGGCTGGACCAGCCGGATTCCGCTCACGGCACCATGCCGGGGCCCGCCGACCGGCCGCGTCGCTATTGGGCCAGCCACGCGCGGGCGGCAGCGACCAGGGCATCGACTCCCACGTCCAGTGTCGGCTGGATGCGCGGGGCGAACCGCGGCGAATGATTCGACGGAATGTTCTCCGGCATCCTGCCCGTTGCGGCAAAGTCCGTGAACAGGCTTGGGTCGGACCCGCCAAGCAACCAGTACACCAGCGACACCCCGGCGGCAGTGGCCAGGACGCCCACATCCTCGCTGCCCGAGACCGGGCCTGGATCAATGACATGCTCCGTGCCGAAGCGCCCGGCCAACGCCGAGGCAACCCGCGCCGACGCCGCGGTGTCGTTGACGGTCAACGGGAAATGCTCCTCCAGGGTGATCACCGGTTCCGTGGGCGACCCGGAGGCCATGGCCTCGCCGCGCACCACGCGTTCGATGGAACCAAGCACCTTGGCGCGGACCGATTCATCGAAGGTCCTGATGCTCAGCCCCAGGGTGGCCTGCGAGGCAATGATGTTGTTCTTGGTGCCGGCGTGGATCTGGCCGACGGTCAGCACCGCCTGGTCGGCGGCGGCAAGCTCCCGCGAGACGATGCCCTGCAGGCGCATGGTGGTGGCCGCGGCCAGCAGCACCGGGTCGACGGTGGTCTCCGGACGTGAGCCGTGCCCGCCGGACCCGTGCAGGGTGATGTTCAGCGAATCGGCCGAGGCCATGGCCACTCCCGGGCGCAGCCCGAGCCAGCCGGCGGGGAACGGCGCGACGTGCTGGCCGAGCACGACGTCGGGTTTCGGCACCTTCGCGTAGAGCCCGTCAACGACCATCGCCTGGGCCCCGCCGCCTTGTTCCTCGGCGGGTTGGAAGAGCGCCAGCACTGTCCCCGACCAGATGCCGCGTTCGGCGACAAGTTCTTCCACGGCGCCCAACAGGCAGGTGACGTGCACGTCGTGGCCGCAGGCATGCATCACCGGGACCAGGTGGCCGTCGGGGTCGGTCGCGACCACGGTGCTGGCGTAGTCCAGCCCGGTGGCCTCGAGCACCGGCAGGCCGTCCATGTCCGCGCGCAGCAGTACGGTGGGCCCTGGCCCGTTGGCCAGCACGCCGACGACGCCCGTGCCGCCGATGCCGCGGTGGACCGCGAGGCCGAGCCCGGACAGGTGCCCGGCGACGATGCCGGCGGTGCGGTGTTCCTCGAAGGAGAGTTCGGGGTTGGCGTGCAGGTCGCGGTACAGGTGCTCCAGGTCAATGCCCATGGGCACGAGTCTAGGACTCCGATACCCGTCAGTGCCATGGTTCGACGTGTCGCCGCTTGGGTTCCAATGTTTCAGGGCATGGGTGCCGCCCTCGGGGCCTTGGGGCGACCCGGCACCAAACCAAGGTTTTGGGCCGGGAGAGCTTACTCTGGGATCTATGCGTGTCCCTGCAATGAAATACAGGCCCTTGGTTCGGGCGCTGCTCCCCAGGCATCCGGCCCAGGCCATCGCCCTGGGTTTCGGTGTGGCTGTCGCCGTTGGAACGGCGATCCTGATGCTGCCCATGGCCAAGACGGGGCCGGGCGGGGCAGGCTTCCTCGAGGCCCTGTTCACTGCCACGTCGGCCGTCTGCGTGACCGGTTTGGCGGTCGTTGACACCGCGACCTATTGGACGAGGTTCGGACAGGTCGTGATCCTCGTGCTGATCCAGCTCGGCGGCTTTGGCATCATGTCCTTCGCCTCGCTGCTCGGGGTGCTGATGGCCAGGCGTTTGGGGCTGAAGTCGCGGATCCAGGCGGCGGCGGAAACCAAGAGCACCGGGTTCGGCGACGTGCGCTCGGTGCTGCTGGGGGTCCTGCGCATCACCGCGGGGACCGAGCTGGTTGTCGCGGTGCTGCTGACCCTGCGATTTGCCGTGGGCTTGGGCAACCCGTGGGGACACTCCATCTGGCTGGGTTTCTTCCACTCGATCTCGGCGTTCAACAACGCCGGGTTTGCGCTGTTCAGCGACAACCTGATGGGTTTCGTGGGCGATCCCTGGATCTGCCTGCCGATCGCCGCTGCCATCATCATCGGCGGGCTGGGTTTCCCGGTGCTCTTTGAGCTCGGGCGCCACTATCGCCGGCCGCTGCACTGGACCATGAACACCAAGCTGGTGCTGGGCGGCACGGTGACGCTGCTGGCCGGCGGCACCGCTTTCATCTGCGCGCTGGAATGGACCAACCCCAAGACCCTGGGCGTGCTGTCGACCGCCGACAAGTTGTTGGCCGGGTTCTTCCAATCGGTCATGACCCGCACCGCGGGCTTCAACTCGCTGGACTTCGGGCAGATGGATCCGGCCACCTGGCTGGGCATGGACATCTTGATGTTCATCGGCGGTGGCCCGGCCGGCACCGCGGGCGGGCTGAAGATCACCACGTTCGCCGTGCTGTTCTTCATCCTGCTCACCGAGGTCCAGGGCGGCGCGGCCGTGAACATCTATGGCAAGCGGCTTTCCCGCTCGGTGCACCGCCAGGCCATCACCATCGTGCTGCTGGCCGTGGCCCTGGTCGTCGGTTCGACCATGGCGCTGATGCTGATGACCGACTTCGGCCTGGACCGGCTGCTCTTCGAAACGATCTCGGCCTTCGCCACGGTGGGGCTTTCCACCGGAATCACCGCCGCGCTGCCGCCGGCCGGTCAGCTGCTGCTGGTGTTCTTGATGTTCATCGGGCGCCTGGGACCGGTGACGCTGGCTTCGGCGCTGGCCTTGCGCGCCCGACCCGTGATGTACGAATTCCCGAAAGAGAGGCCACTCATTGGCTAAGCACCACTTGTTCACGCCCAAGCCCATGGAGCGCATTGCCGAGGCGAACTCGGTGGTCGTCATCGGCCTGGGCCGCTTCGGCGGGGCGCTGGCCCTGGAACTGGCCGCCGCCGGCACCGAGGTGCTGGGCATCGACAACGACGAGGACATCGTCCAGTCGTTCAACGGCCGGCTCACCCACGTGGTGCGCGCCGATTCCACCAAGGAAGAGGCGCTGCGCCAGCTCTCGGTGCACGAGTTCGACCGCGCCGTGGTCGGCATCGGCAGCGACCTGGAGGCCAGCATCCTGACCACCTCGGCCCTGCTGCGCTTCAACAAGCCCACCATTTGGGCCAAGGCGGTCAGTGCCGCGCACGGACAGATCCTGGAGCAGCTGGGCGTCAAGCACGTGATTCGCCCCGAGCAGGACATGGGCCGGAGGGTGGCGCACCTGGTTCGCGGCGCGATGCTCGACTACGTCGAGTTCGAGGACGGGTTCGCGATGGTCAAGACCCGCCCGCCAAAGGAGGCGCTGGGCCGCCCGCTCGGGGAAACCGGCATCCGGTCCAAGCACCATGTCACCATCGTGGCGGCCAAGCGGCCGGGCCAGGAATGGGACTACACCACCACCTCCACGGTGCTGCACGAGGGCGACGAAATCATCGTGGCCGGGGCAACCTCGGCGGCCGAGCACTTCGCAACGCTGCTCTAGGCTGGGAAGTTGCCTTGAACCTTGGGCCCGCCGGATGGGCAATGTCACCCTCGGGTTCCCCTGGAATCACGCAGAATCCCGGGGCCCGAGGCGCCTGCTGCGCGGAGCTGCGTCCCCGGGGGCGCAGCTCCGGCAGGAAAACCGGGCAGCGTGCGTTCCGCTAGAGTTGAAAGCACTATGGACGACCCCCCAACACATATGCCCTGGCCCCTCCCACTGACTGCCGGTTCGACTCCGGCACCCGGCGGAGAGGGGCGCCCACATGAATGAGTGGATCATGATCGGCATCGGTCTGCTGCTCACCGTTGGCACCGGTTTGTTCGTTGCCTCCGAATTCGCCTTGGTGAACCTTGATCGGCACGACCTCGAGGCGCGCGCCGGGCGCGGCGAGAAGCGCCTGGGAACCACCATCAAGGCCCTGAAGATCACCTCGACCCATCTCTCCAGCGCCCAGTTGGGCATCACCCTGACGACGCTGCTGACCGGCTACACCTTCGAACCGGCGATCAGCTCCCTGCTGCGCGGCCCGCTGCTGTCAGCGGGCGTCGCCGAGGCACTGGTCCCTGGCATCGGCACCGTCGTCGGGGTGTTCCTGGCCACGGTGTTCTCCATGGTCATCGGCGAGCTGGTGCCCAAGAACTTTGCCCTGGCCGTGCCGCTGGCCACCGCCAAGTTGGTGGTGCCCTTCCAGGCCGCCTTCACCGCGGTGTTCAAGCCGGTGATCCTGCTGTTCAACAACACCGCCAACGCCATCATCCGCTCCTTCGGCATCGAGCCGAAGGAAGAGCTTTCCGGGGCACGCAGCGCCGAGGAACTGATCTCCCTCGTGCGCCGCTCCGCCCTCGAGGGCGCCCTGGAACAGGACCACGCGACGCTGCTGCACCGCACGCTGCGATTCTCCGAGCGAACGGCCGGGGACGTGATGACCCCGCGCGTGCGCATGGTTGCCGTCGAAGCCTCCGCCACCGCAGGTGACATCCTCGAGACCGCGGTGGCCACCGGCTTCTCCCGCTTCCCGGTGATCGGGCGGGACCGCGACGAGATCCTCGGGGTGGTGCACCTCAAGTCCGCATTCGCCCTGCCCCGTGCCGAGCACTCCACCACCGCCGCGACCGAGCTGATGACCAGCCCGCTGATGGTGCCCGAGTCCATGGGCGTCGATTCGCTGCTGGGCCGGCTGCGCACCCACGGCCTGCAGGTGGCCATCGTCTCCGACGAACACGGCGGAACCGCCGGCATGGTCACCCTCGAGGACCTCGTGGAGGAACTCGTCGGCGAACTGGAGGACGAGCACGACCGCGCCCGCGTCGGGGTGCTGCGGGCCGCAGGCACGATCACCTTCGATGCCTCGCTGCGTCCCGACGAGCTGCTCGAGCGCACGGGCGTCTCGGTGCCCGAGCACGAGGACTACGACACCCTGGCCGGCTTCGTCGCCCAGCAACTGGACAGGGTCCCGGAACCCGGTCTCGAGGTGCGCATCGACGGTGGCACCCTGGCGGTCGAACGCGTCGTGGGCACCGCCGTCCAACGCCTGAAGTTCACCCCCGACCCGATCGATTCGACCCAGGAGCAGACCCGATGAACGAGTACCTGCCCGGAATCATCTGGCTGGTGGTGCTGCTGGTGATCAATGCGTTCTTCGTCGGCGCCGAGTTCGCCGTGATCTCCGCCCGCCGTTCGCAGATCGAGCCGAAGGCCGAGGCCGGCTCCAAGGCCGCAAAGACCACGTTGTGGGCCATGGAGCACGCGACGCTGATGCTTGCAACCAGCCAGCTGGGCATCACCGTGTGCTCGCTGGTGATCCTGAACGTGTCCGAACCGGCGATCCACCACCTGCTGGAAATCCCGCTGGGGTTCACCTCGCTCTCGGCCGAGGCCATCGGCGTGATCGCCTTCGTCACGGCCCTGCTGCTGGTCACCTTCCTGCACGTGGTCATCGGCGAGATGGTCCCGAAGAACATCTCCTTCTCGGTGCCCACGCGCGCCGCCTTGCTGTTGGCTCCCCCGCTGGTGATGGTGGCCCGGATCGTCAAGCCGGTGATCTGGAGCCTGAACGGCATCGCGAACTCCGTGCTGCGGCTTTTCCGCGTCGAGCCCAAGGACGAGGCCACCAGCGCGTTCACCCTCGAGGAAGTCGCCGGCATCGTGGAGCAGTCCACGCGTGACGGGGTGCTCTCCGACGCCAGCGGAACCCTCGGCAAGGCCTTCGAGTTCACCACCAAGAAGGTCTCCGACGTCGAGGTGCCGATCGGGGCGATGGTGGTGTTGCCCCTGGATTCCTCCCCGGCCGCCATCCAGCGCGCGGTCGCCATGCACGGCTACTCCCGCTACATCCTGGTGGACCGGGACGGGGAACCCTCCGGATACCTGCACCTGAAGGACGTCATGGACCTCACGGCCTCGGATGCCTTCGCAGCGGCGGTCCCTGCCAAGCGGATCCGGGCCCTGGCCTCGGTGGCTGGCGGCAGCGAGCTGGAGGACGCGTTGGCGGCCATGCGGCGCAGCGGTTCCCACGTGGCCCGTGTGTTGGACGCCGCCGGTGCCACCACCGGTGTGCTGTTCCTGGAGGACATCATCGAGGAACTGGTTGGCGAGGTGCAGGACGCCACCAGCGCCTGACTCCGGCACCAAGAAAATGGCAGCGGCCCGTCCCCGTTTTTTGGGGGGCGGGCCGCTGCCATTGAACGGCAAGGCTATCGGCGCAGCGTGATCGAATCGATCGCCGCCGCGGCCTCGGCGGCCAGTTCCTGGGGCATCGGTGCGCTCTTGGCCGAGTCGGCAGCGACCTTTTGGCCCTCGTCGCTGACGACGTAGTGGCCGAAGGCCTTGACCAGTTCCAGGGAGTTGGCATCGGTGTAGCCGCTGCAAACGATGAAGTAGGAGACCAGCACCAGCGGGTAGGCTCCGGGCTTGGTGGTGGTGCGGTCAAGCTCCAGGGCGATGTCGTTGCCGTGGCGCCCGGGCACCCGGTGCGAGGCGCTCACCGCGATGGCCGCCGCCTTGCCGCTGACCGGCACGAAGGAATCCCCGACCTTCAGCGTGCCCTTGCCCAGGGTCGCGTCGACCAGCGAGTCATCGGCGTAGGTCACCGCACCCTCGGTGCGGGCCACCGTGGTGACGACCCCGGAGTTTCCCTGGGCCTGCTCGGTGCCCAGCCCGCCGGGCCAGGACCCTGAAGGATCGTGCGTCCAGGACTCGGGGGCTGCGGCATGCAGGTAGTCGGTGAAGTTCTCGGTGGTTCCCGAGTCGTCCGAGCGGGCGACCACCGTCATCGGGACATCGGGCAGCGCCGCATCCGGGTTCAGGGCCTTGATGGCCGGGTCCTGCCAGGACGTGATGGTGCCGGAGAAGATCTTCGCGATGGTTGCCGCGTCGAAGTCCAGTTCCTTGATGCCCGGCAGGTTGAAGGCGATGGAGATCGGCGAGATGTACACGGGGATGTTGATCGCTCCCTCGGGGCCGCACGTTTGCTGCGAGCGGGCCACCTCGGATTCCTTCAGGTAGGCGTCGGAGCCGGCGAATTGCGTGGCCCCGGCCAGCAGGCCCGCGCGTCCGGCACCTGAGCCCACCGAGGCGTATTGCACCTGCACCTTTGGATTCAGGGTGGCGAATCCGCCGATCCAGGCGTTCATGGCGGAGTTCTGGGCGCTGGACCCGCCACCGGTGAGAGTGCCGGAAAGATGCGAGGTGTTGTTTTCGGCGGCCTGGCGTTGGGCGTCGCCCAGCGGGTAGTCGGCTCCGCAGCCGGTCAGCAGCAGGCCGAGGCCCAGCATCATCGCGGTCCGCCGCTTGGGCAGGGCGCGCAAGCCGTGCAAGACGGCCGTCGGTTGGGGAGCCTGGTGCGGCAAGGAATCCTCCTGGGGACGATGCACGAAATGGACCTAGACGACCATAGCGCGCGCACGGACCGGTACCCGAATCGGCGTAAGGTTTCGATTCGCTGGCAGCGGTGTTGTCCTGCGGTTCTTGGCGGTCTACCGCCGCCGGCGTGGCGGGGTCCGCGGAGGGGACTGAGGCTCGCTGGCGTGCACGGTGTAGTCCTCGGTGCCGGGCATCCGCGGCGCGCTGGAAGTATAGGAATGCCCGCTGGAGGTCGTGATCCGGATGCTGTGCCGGTCCCCGGGCACCGGGATTTCCGACCAGTCGGGAGATTCCTTGGTGGCGTTGCACCAGGTGCACCTTCCTCCACCGTTTTCCGCGCAGGTTTCTCCCCCGAGGGCCGCTTGGACCACGTGGTCAAGGTGCTGGACCTTGCCGGTGCAGTAGGGGGTCCGGCAGAACTGGTCGCGGGTGGTGATGAAGCGCTTGAGCCCGCCGGTGACGAGTCTGGCCTTGCGGTCCATGGCGATGAGGTCGCCGGTGCCCGGTGCCGTGTATAGTCGGCGAACCCAGGTTGCGAGCGGGTTGTCCGGGTTGCCGGCGAAGAGTTCGCGGGCCTTCTTCGCGGAGATGACGCCGTAGCCCTGCAGGAAGGCCGGTTCCGGGTGTCCCTGCATGAGCGTCCGGTCGGTCATGACCAGTTCGAGGGTGACCGGGATGTTGGTGAAATCCTTGATGCCGGTGAGGGCCTCCAGGACGGAGTCGGCGGCGATCTGCGCGGCGTTGCGCGTGTCCCCCGCCGCTTGCGCGCTGGCGATTGCCCGGGCCAGGACCTGCGCGATAGCGGCCCCGATCTCGGTGGGGACGACGCCGACGATCTTCATCCGGTGCGTGTCGATCGGGTAGACGTTCACGTAGCGGTCCTTGGCGGCCTTGGCTTCGAGGTCGGCTTCGGTCGGGTTTTGGTAGGCCAGCGCCCAGTGGCGGAGCATCGATTCGAGCTTCTTGCCGCCCAGGCCGAAGCAGGTGTGGGTTTCCATGAAGAGCCGGGCGTCGAGCTCCGTCCGGGCGTCTTCGTCCAGGTCCTTCAGCACGCGGTGGATGATGCGGGCTTCGGCGTCGTTGATGACGCCGAATTTCAGGCCCGCCTTGGTGAAGGGCAGCGATTGGCAGAGCATCCGGGAGTAGTTCAGCTCCCGGGTTCCGGAGCGCGGGGGTTCGTGCCGGGCCATGGCCACGTCGGCGCCGATGCCCTGCTGCGGGTTCTTTTCCATGACGCCGCGACGGGTGCGGTCGGTGGTGACCGCGGCCTCGTGGGCGCAGGCAATTTCCGCCTGCACGGCGTTGGCGCAGGATTTCAGGTCCTCCAGCGCCCCGACGCCCTCGATGGCCTCGTACGGGGAGATCTCCAGCGGCACCTCGGCGACGGCCTGGGTCACGGTGCGGATGCCGTCGACCCCGGTGCAGGCGAAGAAGTCGGCCAGCAGGGCGTTCATGTCCAGGCCCCGGCCGAGCAGCGCCCCGTAGCTCAGGTCCACGGATTCGAGGTCTGATTCCAGGTCCGCGAACAGCCCATCGTCGAGGTCAGCATCTGCGATGCTGCCGAATCCCGAGGACGATGACGACGTTGCCATGACACAATTCTAGAAAACCCCACAGACAGTTTGGGAATCGGGATCCCTCGGCCGAGGCCCGTCGGCAAGTCTTCATCCCAGCGAAGGAAGAGTTGGTTTCCGGGTGGGGCGGTACATGCTCGCGGTGGGCGCCAGCAGCGCCACAACCGTGGTTCCCGGGATCAGGGGGCGGGCCGAGCTCGCACGGGGCGTCCACGGTCTGGCCCGCGTCCAGGCGCAACTCCGGGAGCGAGGCAAGATCGGCACGCGGGCCGGTCTCCAGATCCTCCCCGGTCAACGCGTGGATGCGGGCGACGCTTGCCCCGTTCCGTGACGGAATGGTCGAAGACGGGGGGCGGACCGAGCACCGACAGACCGGCGAGCGCAGCGTCGAAGGCCGGGACCATCCCCTGCCGGGTGCGGCCGGGTTCACCCCGTGGGCGCAGCGACCTTGGGCCCGACCCCGGATTCGGGGATCCAGCGCTGCAGGGCCTCGAGGATCAGTTCAAGGCCGATCTCAAATTCATCGCCGAAGTCATAGCCCGGTTGCAGCACGTGTTCGGTGGCGATTTCCATGAGGTGGGGGTAGTCGCCGGCGGAGAACATCTGCACGATCGGATCGGTGGCGCTTGCTGCGGTGTCGCGGCCGTTGACGGGAAGCGCTGCCTCCTGCAGGGCGAAGCCATAGGTGGAGCTGTCCAGCAACGCGTAGGCGTGCGCCGCGGCCTTCACCGAAAATCCGGCGGTTCGCAGGACCCCGAGCGTTGCATCGTGGTGGCGCAGCGTTGCCGGGCCGCGGGCCGAGCACGACTCCAGCAGGCCGATGGCCCAGGTGTGGCGGCCCAGCGCCTTGCGCATCGCGGCGTACACCGCCCTGCTGACCGATGCGTATCCGCCCTTCCGCCTGGACCGGGGCACCGGGGAGCCGGTGCCCTGGTCCGCGACGCGGGCCTGATGCGCGGGCGCGGCTACGCGCGACCTGCCGCCCGGCGGGAGCGCCGGGAGAGCGAGTCGATGACCACTGCCAGCAGCAGCACCGCGCCGGTGATCATGTAGCGCAGCGAGGAATCCAGGTTCACCAGGGTCAGCCCGGAGGAGATCGACTGGATCACCAGGATCCCCAGCAGCGCGGAGAATGCCGAGCCGCGCCCGCCGAAGAGGCTGGTTCCGCCGATCACCGCCGCGGCGATCGCGTTGAGGTTGATGTCGCCGCCGCCCGAGGACTGGTTGGCCGCCGCCAGCCGGCCCGCGGCCATCAGCCCGCCCAGCGCGGCGAAGGTCGAGCACAGGATGAACACGCTCAGGGCCACGGCGCGCACGTTGATGCCGGCGCGGCGGGCGGCCTC
Organism: Arthrobacter sp. AQ5-05; assembly: GCF_003287975.1. Classification (GTDB taxonomy): domain Bacteria; phylum Actinomycetota; class Actinomycetes; order Actinomycetales; family Micrococcaceae; genus Paeniglutamicibacter. Next base: position 52,673 of record NZ_QMKQ01000005.1, on the reverse strand, counting down.
CACGTTGCCGCCCACCGCAAACACGGCCCTCCCCCAGCGGGTGCGGGTCAGGAAGAAGTGCATGATGAGCACCAGGGCCACGAAGGACAGGAACATCACCCCGACCCCGCGGCTGCGGTTCAGGTACCAGACCGGCACCCCCAGCAGCACCAGCAGCCCGGCGGCGCGCAGCCCCAGCGCGGAGGCCGAGGTGCCCGAGAGCCCGGCGGCCTTGCGCTTGTTCGAGGCCAGGGACTTCGCCAGCCAGAAACCGGCCACCGCGATTGCCACGAACGCGTAGGAGAGCCAGTCGGGCATGTACAGCTGTTGGGCGTAGTAGACCAGCCAGGAGTCGAAGGGCAGGTTGATGGAGCCGAACTTGCCCAGCACCCACAGTTGCGCCCCGAGGATCCCCAGCAGCCCGGCCAGGGTGATCACGAAGCTGGGCACCCCGAAGCGGGTGTTCAGCAGCGCATAGAACAGTCCGATCAGCGCGCCCGCGGCAATGGCTGCCACCACCGCGGTCCACAGCGGCCAGGCGTGCCCGACGAAGCCCACCGCCACGATGGCCGCGGCCAGCCCGGAGACCGATCCGATGGACAGGTCGATCTCGGCCAGCAGCAGCACCAGCACCACCCCGATGGCGATGGTGCCCACCGCGGCGCATTGCATCGACAGGTTCACCAGGTTGATGCTGGAGAGGAACCGCGGGTTCACGATCCCGAAGACCGCCCAGATGATCGCCAGCCCCACCACCACCGGCAGGGAGCCCAGATCGCCGCCGCGGATCCGGCGGGTGAACGCGCGCACCGCGCCGCCGAGTCCCGCGGATTGGATCAATCGCTCATCGAGCAGGTCGGCCGCCACCGTTCCGGGCTCCGGGCCCGGTTCGGGCACCTTGGCACTCATGGTTCCTCCGTTCCGGGCACCGGCCGGGTCGCGGCCCGGCGGGTGACGGCGTTGTCGGTGGCCCCGGTGATCGCCGCGACGATGTCTTCGCTGGTGGCCTCGGCGGCGAGGAACTCCCCGTTGTTCCGTCCCAGCCGCAGCACCACGATGCGGTCCGCGACCGCCATCACGTCGGCCATGTTGTGGCTGATCAGCACCACCCCGTAGTTGCGTTCGCGCAGCCGCTCGATGAGGTTGAGCACCTCGGCGGTCTGTGCGACGCCCAGGGCCGCGGTGGGCTCGTCCAGGATCACGATGCGCGGCTCGCCGATCAGCGAACGGGCGATGGCCACGGTCTGGCGCTGCCCGCCGGACAGCGAGGCAACAGCGATGCGCACCGAGGGGATCTTGGCGCTCAGCTCGCGCAAGAGCTTCCAGGACTGCTTCTCCATGGCCACCTCGTCGAGCCGGCCGCGGTAGGTCAGCTCGTGCCCGAGCCAGAGGTTGGCCACGACGTCCAGGTTGTCGCACAGCGCCAGGTCCTGGTAGACCGTGGCGATGCCCAGCGCCCTGGCGTCGGTGGGCGAGGAAATCGACACGCGCGCATCCTGCATCTCGATCCGCCCATCGTCGGCCGGGTGGACCCCGGCGAGCACCTTGACCAGGGTGGACTTGCCCGCGCCGTTGTCCCCGACGATGGCCACGACCTGCCCGGAGTAGATCTCCAGTTCGACCTCGGTCAGCGCCTGGACGGCGCCGAAGCGCTTGGAGATCCCGGTCATGCGCAGGATCCGTTGCGGTGCCGCCGTGGCTGCCGCGGTGTTCGAGTCGGCCTGATCCACGTTCCGCTCCCCAAGGGTTGTTCCGTGCCGCGCACCGGGTGCGGGTGCGGGGCCGGTTGCCGCCGGTCCCGCTGGCCCGCAAGGTGCCTACTTGATGTTTGCCGCGGCGCAGGCCTTGGCGTATTCGGTGGTGCAGATCTGCGCCACCGTGTAGAAGCCGTCCTTGACCACGGTGTCCATGATGTTCTCCTTGGTCACGACCACCGGGGTCAAGAGCTTGGTCGGAACCCCGGCGATGTCGGTGGCGTCGGACGGCGTTTCGCCCTTGGCCAGCTGGTCGGCGACGGTTGCGGCAAGTTCCGCCTCGGTCTTGATGGCCTTGTAGATGGTCATGTACTGGTCCCCGGAAACGATCCGCTGGATGCCGGTGAGTTCGGCGTCCTGGCCGGTGATGATCGGCCACGGGGCGACGTTTGCTGCTTTCAGGGCCGCGACCGCGCCCCCGGCGGTGCCGTCGTTGGCGGCGTAGACCCCGTCGATCTGCCCGGTGAACTGCGTGATCTGCCCGGCAACGAAACCCTGGGCCTTGTCCGGCGACCAGTCCGGGGTGTCGTACTCGGCCAGCACCTTCACGTCGGACTTGTCGATGACCGAGTGGGCGCCCTTCTTGAACAGCACGGCGTTGCCGTCGGTGGGCGAGCCGTTGACCATCAGGATGCCGGGGTTCTTGATGCCGTCCTTGGCGAGCTTGTCGACCAGCGAGTTGCCCTGCAGCACCCCGACCTGTTCGTTGTCGAAGGAGATGTAGTAGGCCAGGTCGGTGGTTCCGGCAACCAGGCGGTCGTAGGAGATCACCGGCACGTCCTGCGCCTTGGCGCTGGCGACGATGCTGGCCGCGGCCTGCGCGTTGACCGGGTCAAGGACCAGCACCTTCACCCCGTCGGTGAGCGCGGACTCGGCCTGCTCCTGCTGCTTGGACGCATCCTGGCTGGCGTTGGAGTAGACGACGTCGTAGTTGCCCAGGGACTTGATCTTGGCCTCGAACAGCGGGCGGTCGAAGGCCTCGTAGCGAGTGGTCTTGGTTTCGGGGAGCAACAGGCCGATCTTCACTGCCGGGCCGGAAGAGCTGTTGCTGCTCGCTGCCGGGGGATTGTTTCCCCCGCATGCGGTGAGAGTCGTGGCCGTGAGCAGGGCGCCCACGGCAACGGTGGCAAGTTTGTACCCAAGTTTTTTCATTTGTGTTTGCCTCCACATTGCGCCGCCGTTCGGCGGTGCTTTCAGTCTGGCCCCGTGCGCGCGCGTATTCAACACTTGTTCCCTGGCATGTGCGCACGCGTTCGGGACCCGTCCTCAGCCGAAGAACGGGGCGGGCACCGGCTCGAGGCGCACGATGATCGACTTGGACACCGGGGTGTTGGACCCCTGGGCGGTGGCGGTCAGGGGAACCAGCACGTTGCCTTCCGGGAAGTAGGTCGCCGCGCACCCCGGCGCGGTGGGGTAGGAAATGACCCGCAGGCCGCGCAGCACCCGGTCCACCTTGTCCTCGGCTTCCGAGTGCACATCCACGTAACTGCCGTCGGACAGGCCCAGTGCGGCAAGGTCCGAAGGGCTCACGAAGATCACGTTGCGTCCCTTGTGCACCCCGCGGTAGCGGTCGTTCAGCGAATAGGTGGTGGTGTTGAACTGGTCGTGGGAGCGCAGGGACTGGAGGATCAGCCGCCCGGCGGGCAGGGCGATGGTCTCCAGCTCGTTGATGGTGATCACCGCCTTGCCGCTGGGGGTCGGGAAGGTGCGCGAATCCCGCGGCGGGTGGGGCAGCACAAAGCCGCCGGGCTCCCGCACCCGGGAATTGTAGTTTTCGCAGCCCTCGACCACGGCGGCAATGTGCTCGCGGATGGTGTCGTAGTCCTCCGCAAAGCCCTCCCAGGCAAAGGGGTGTTCGGGCCCGAGCACGGCCCGGGCCATGCGCGAGACGATCGCGACCTCCGAGAGCATCTTGGCGGAGATCGGCGCCACCCGTCCCTGCGAGGCATGCACCGCGCAGACGGTGTCCTCCACGGTGACGAACTGGACGCCCGAGGCCTGTTCGTCGATGTCGCTGCGCCCCAGCGTGGGCAGGATCAGTGCCGCGTCCCCGGTGTGGGCATGGGAGCGGTTCAGCTTGGTGGAGATCTGCACCGAGAGCCGGGTCTTTCCGATCGCCTCCTGCGCCGCGGCGGTGTCGGAGACCGCGTGGACCAGGTTCCCGCCCAGGGCCACGAGCACCTTGACCCGCCCGTCGGCCATGGCCTGGATGGACTGCACGGCGTCGTACCCGTGCCCGGCCGGCGGGTCGAAGTCGAACTCGGCCCCGAGCTTGTCCATGAAGCCCTGCGGCATCTGTTCCCAGATGCCCATGGTCCGATCCCCCTGCACGTTGGAGTGCCCGCGAATCGGGCAGGGCCCGGCGCCGGGCTTGCCGATGTTCCCGCGCAGCAGCAGCACGTTCATGATTTCCTTGATCGTGTCCACCGCCTTCTTGTGCTGGGTCAGGCCCATGGCCCAGGTGATGACCACGTTCTCGGCCAGCAGGTAGCGTTGGGCCAGCTCGTCGATCTGCGCGCTGTCCAACCCGGTGGCAGCCAGCACGTCGGCCTCGCGCAGACCGGAGAGGTGCTGGCGGTATGCGGCAAGCCCGATGCAGTGCCCCTCCAGGAACCGGTGGTCAAGCACCGAGCCGGGGGCGGCGTCCTCGGCCGCGAACACGCGCTTGGCCAGCGCCTGCATCAGCGCCATGTCCCCGGCCAGGCGGATCTGCAGGTACTGGTCCGCCAGATCTGTGCCCTTGCCGATGAGCCCGCGCGGGCGCTGCGGGTTCTTGAAGTTGATCAGCCCGGCCTCGGGCAGCGGGTTGATCGCGATGATGGAGGATCCCGCGCGCTTGGCTTCCTCCAGGGCGGTGAGCATGCGCGGGTGGTTGGTGCCGGGGTTCTGCCCCATGATGATGATCAAATCCGACTTGGCGAAGTCCTCGTAGTGGATCGCGGACTTGCCGACCCCGATGCTCTGCGTCATGGCCACGCCGGTGGACTCGTGGCACATGTTCGAGCAGTCGGGCAGGTTGTTGGTGCCAAAGGCGCGCACGAACAGCTGGTAGATGAACGCCGCCTCGTTGCTGGCCCGCCCCGAGGTGTAGAACGTCGCCTCGTTCGGCGATTCCAGGGCATTGAGTTCGCGGGCGATGATCCCGAAGGCGTTGTCCCAGGAAATCGGGCGGTAGTGTTCGGACCCGGCGGGCTTGTAGACCGGTTCCACCAGCCGACCCTGTTGCCCCAGCCAGTATTCGCTGCGTTCCTTGAGCTCGGAAACGGGGTGCTGCGCCCAGAAGGATTGCGGGACCTTCAGCGGGTCCGCCTCCCAGGAAACGGCCTTGGCCCCGTTCTCGCAGAACTCGGCAACCTTTCGCTGCGGCGGATCCGGCCAGGCGCAACTCATGCAGTCGAAGCCGTCCTTCTGGTTCATGTGCAGCAGCGTCGCCGCCGCCCGGCCCGGGCCCATCTCCGAAAGCGCCAGCGGGATCGAGGCCAGCAGGCTGGGCAGCCCGACGGCGCTGCGCAGCGGCGGTGTCACGACCAGGTCCTTGTCGGTGGGATCATCCTTCAACGGTTTGCTTGCCATGCCCAACTGCACCCCTCGTGTGCGGGCCCAAGGCCTCGGGCCCGTCAATGGAATTCGCGCCGGCGCAAGGCCAACCCCAAACCACCGGTGCCGTATGCCCTCATGTGTAGCACCGCACCACACGGCATACAAGGGCCGGCAACCCGGTGGCGATGGCGCACCGCAGTTGTGAAACACTGGTCTTCGATCCGGAGCAGAACCGGAAACCGCACAGTGACATGAGGAGAGCCGAATGCAGGCACGCGCCGGACGCCCCGGGAAGTTGCTGCTGGCCGCCCTGCTGGCCGCGGTGGCCGCCGGCCCGATCCTGAACTACGGGCTGAGCGCCATCAGCGACCTGGTGATCACCGACCTGGGCATCACCGAGGCGCAATTCGGCCTGCTGGCCACCGTCTGCTTCGCAGCAGGGGCGATCGGCAACGCGGCCTTCGGCCGCTTCACGGACCGGCAGCCCGACACCCGGCTGCTGGTGCTGGTCTTCGCGATGGCCGCCGCGGCCCTGGCCCTTGCCGCGATCCCCGGCGGCTACGTGCTGCTGCTGGTCGCCGCGGGCCTCTCCGGGCTGGCCCAGTCCTTCCCCAACGGGGTCACCAACCGCATCCTGGCCGAACGCGTCCCGGCGGAGAAGCGCATCGGCTGGATCGGCATCAAGCAGTCCGGCGTCCAGGTCAGCCAGCTGGTGGCCTCCCTGGCCTTCCCGGCACTGGCCGCCTGGATCGGCTGGCACGGGGCCAACGCCGTGGGCGCCGTGGTGGCGGGGCTCCTTGGCGTGATCGCGGTGCGCGTGGTCGCCTCGGTTCCGCTGCTGCCCAAGGCCCCCAGCCGCATCGGCCCGCTGCCCGAGGGCCCGGTCCCGACCCCCGCGGCGCCGCCGAACACCACCTTCCTGATCTACGCGCTGGCCATCTTCGGCTTCGTCAACGGCATGGGCGTGCAAGCCACCAACGTCTACCTGTCCCTGTATGCGGTGCGCGAACTGGACTTCACCCTGGTCATGGGCGGGGTCGCCGCCGCAGCAGCCGGGGCGATCGGCGTGGCCGCCCGCGTGGGCTGGGGGAAGATGATGTCCGGCGGCATGGCCGCTCCCCCGCTGCTGCTGCTGCTGGCCACCCTCGCGCTCGCCGGGGCCGGGGTGTTCCTGGCCGCCGGGGCGACCGGATCCGCGGCGCTGCTCTGGCTGGCCGTGGCCCTGCACGGGGCCTCGGCCCTGGGGGTCTCGGTGGTGCTGATGGCGGCGGTGGTGCGCAGCGTCCCGGCCTCCACCATCGGCATGGCCACCGGACTGGTCACGGCCGGGCAGTTCGGCGGATTCACCGTGGGACCGCTGGCCATGGGCGCGCTGATCGGTTCCCCCGGCGGCTTCGCGCTGGGCTGGGGCGCGGTGGCCTGGACCTACGCGCTGTGCGTGGTGCTGGCCGGATACCTGGTGCTGCGCCGGCGCCGGAAGGACCGCGAAGCGGCCGGCTGAGCCTGGGCACCAACCCGTGCAGCCTCCGGCCCTCGGCGGTATGACCCCCCGGGCACCTCGCACCAGTTGACTGGACCCGCCGCGCCCCGCGGGGATCTGCGCCGGCAGCTGGCCGCTGGCCACCGCCCCGGAAAGCCGCGAAGGCCATCGCCGGACACCTGCTCCCGGGCATGGTCCGGATGAAGGACGGCTCCATCACCGTCTCCCATGACCAGGCAATCTGGAACTTCCGGATGCCCCGCACCCTGCTGGCCGGCATCGCCGGGGCCCCGCTGGCCTTGGCCGGCGCACTGCATGCTGGACGCCTCGGCCGGCTCCGTCGAGATCTTGGCCCACGGGGCATGCGAACTGCCGTACCCCGGACACGCCGGCAGTTGCATTGTGGAAGACACCGGGGCCACCTTCAGCTGCGAGATGAAGCAGTAGCCTCGCTCCCCCCGGCACCGCGCAAGCCACTTGTCGGAAGGGTGCCGGGAGGCTTCTTCGCGGGCAGGTTCGGACCCGGGGAGTTCACGGCGAAGCAGCATGGCTCGGGGCAACCCGCACCCGAGGGTATATTTTAGGGATGGTTCCCGGCACTTTCACTGATTTCGACTCCCCACCCACCATCGACGGCAATGACGTTTTTCACCAGGCAGGCAGGCGCAGAACGTTTGCCATCATTGCGCACCCCGACGCCGGCAAGTCGACATTGACCGAGGCCTTGGCCCTGCATGCGCGGGTCATCACGGAGGCAGGCGTGACGCACGGCAAGCAAGGGCGTCAGGCGAGCATGTCCGACTGGGGCACCATGGAACGCGAACGCGGCATCTCCATCAGCTCCACCGCATTGCGGTTCGAACACGGCAATGTCATTTTCAACCTTCTCGACACCCCGGGGCACGCCGACTTCTCAGAGGACACCTACAGGGTACTGACGGCCGTGGACTGCGCCATCATGCTTGTCGATTCCGCACGGGGAATGGAAACCCAGACCCTGAAGCTATTTGCCGTCTGCAAGGAACTCGGGCTGCCGGTGGTCACCGTGTTCAACAAGTGGGACCGACCAGGGCAGGAAACGTTGGAGCTGCTCGATGAGGTCCAGGATGCCACCGGCCGCATGCCGGTGCCCTTGAACTGGCCCGTGGGCATCGCGGGCGACTTCCGTGGCCTGTACAACCCGGAAAGCGGAACCTACACGCGCCTCTCTCGCACCAATGCCGGCGCCAGTCTCGCACAGGCCGAAGAACTCAGCCCCGAAGAGGCCGCCCTGGACGCCGGAGATGCCTGGGAGGCCGCCCGCGAAGACTGCGACATGGCCGTCTCCATCAATGGCAACTTCGACGGGGAAGATTTCTTGGCCGGCCGGGCCACGCCGGTGCTTTTCGCTGCCGCGGCATCAAACTTCGGGGTCGCCCCGCTCTTGGATTTTCTGGTGAACCGGGCGCCAGCGCCTGGTCCGCGCCCGGATACGGCCGGAACCCTACGTCCACTGGATTCGGATTTCTCCGGGTTCGTCTTCAAGATGCAGTCGGGCATGAACCCGAACCACCACGACAAACTTGCCTTTGTCCGGGTGTGCTCGGGGACGTTCCGACGCGGCATGGCCCTACAGAACGAATCCACGGCAAAGCCCGTTTCCTCGAAATACACCCACCACATGAGCGGCAGGGACCGCGATTCAGCAGATGAATCGTGGCCCGGAGACGTGGTGGGCTTCAGCAACGCCAGCGGATTGCGGATCGGCGACACGGTACATGCCGGCAAGGCTGTTTCCTTTCCGCGCTTGCCGCACTTCAACGCCGAGCACTTCCGCATGGTGCGCAGCCTGGATGCAGGCCGTTCCAAGGCCTTCGCCCGGGGAATCTCCCACCTCGAAGAAGAAGGCACCATCCAGGTTCTCTACCGCGGCTTCGGGACGAGCCAGTCGCCGATCTTCGCGGCGGTCGGAGTCTTGCAGTTCGAGGTGGCCCTGGATCGGCTGAAGCGCGAGTTCGGCGCCCCAGCCGCAATCGAAGAGGCACTGCCCTATGAAATGGCCAGGGACCTCTTCGGCCCGGAGCCGGAAAAGACCGCCAAGGCCGCCGCCATCGATGTCGTCTACCGGTCGAACGGGAATCCCGTGGGGCTCTTCAGGAACCAGTGGAAGCTCGGTCGCACCATGACCGACAGCCCCGAGCTATTCGGCATAAGCGACAACGAAGCCGAATAACACGGGAACCTGCGGGGGCCCGGTCCGGCCGGTGCCTCGCACGCTGGATATCGGGCCGCAGCTTCCCCTCGGAGGGAAGGTGCGGCCCGACGTTTTTCTTCCGGGCGCTTAGGCGTCGATCACCAGGTCGCCGGTCGGCGTGGAGCAGCAGATCAGGATCTTGCCCGCGACGATTTCCTTGGGCCTGATCCCGCCGGCATGGTTCATCTCCACCGTGCCCTGGAGCAGCCCCGACTTGCAGGTCCCGCACATCCCCAAGGTGCACGAAGAGGGCACCGGGATCCCGGCGGCCAAGGCAGCATCAAGCACGAAGGTGTCGGCCGGGCACTCGATGGTCCGCCCGCTGCGCACGAACTCGACGCTGAATACCTGCGCCTCGGCCGCGGTGTCGGTCGGCGACGGCGCCATGGAAACAACAGCCGGGGCGTGGTCGGCGATGTCGAAGCTTTCCACCGTGAGCGCCGAGGCTTCGCAGCCCGCAGCTTCCAGCATGCTGCGGACCGCCTCCAGGTACGCCGGCGGGCCGCAGGCAAAGACCTCGCGCCCGCGCACATCGGGCACCAGTTCGAGCAGGAGGTCCGCATCCAGCCGGCCGGGTGCCCGCGGGATGCCCACGGTGGGAATGGACCCGGTGCTCAGGATCGTTTCCACGCGGATGCCGCTGGCCTCCGGGATCGAGCGCAGCTCGCGGTGGAAGATCACGTCCCCCGGCTCGTGCGCGCTGTAGAGCAGCACCGCATCCACCGGATCACCGGCATCCAGCAGCGCCCGGGTGATGGACACCAGCGGGGTGATGCCAGAGCCCGCCGCGAGGAACAGGTAGCTGGGCGCGGGGCCCTGCAGCCCTCCGGCGAGCGCGGGCGGGGTGAAGCCGCCCAGCGGCCCGTGGGCCTCGAGCACGGTGCCCGGGAGCAGCGTGTTGTGCAGCCAGGTCGAGGCCGGTCCCCCGGGCAGGGCCTTGACGGTGATTTCCAGCCCCGCGGAGGGAATGGAGCTGATCGTGTAGCAGCGGCTGAGCTGCCCGTGGGCGGTGTCCAGGTTGAGGGTCAGGTATTGTCCCGGCTGCCAGCCGAACGACTGCCCGTCCACGGGTTCGAGCATAAAGGTTGTCACCTCCGGTGTTTCCACCCGGGAGCCGGTGCAACGCAGCACCCGGGGCGCGGGTGCTGCGGGCGCTGGTGAAGCCGCCGGGGCTCCCGGGGCGTGGGTGAAGTTCCGGAGTTCCTGCGTCATGGCTGCACATCCATGCCGAGGCCCGCGCGCAGGCGTTCGATGTACCAGGAGCAGAAGTCCTCGACCTGGTATTCGTTGGGGGCGTAGGGTCCCTGGAGGTAGGCGGGGCTGGTGACCCCGAGCTGGGCGCGCTGGACGAAGCTGCAGTCCTGCTCGTTGGTGCGTTGCCACACCCGCGTCAGTGCCTCCAGGTCGTAGTCTTCCCCCTCCACGGCGTCCTCGTGGACCAGCCAGGTGGTGCGCAGCAGCGTCTGGTCCGGGGCCAGCGGCAGCACCGAGAAGGTCACCGCGTGGTCCGAGAGCACGTGGAACCAGGCGTTGGGCTGCAGGTGCATGGACAGCCGCCCGAGCCTGGGCTCGGTGAGCTCCCCCAGGAGCCTGCGGCACAGCAGGGTCCCGTCGGGGCTGAAGGATTCACCCGCCCCGTCCATGGGTTCGCGCTGGATCCGGAATCCGGTGCCCGGGGCGCGCAGCTCCTGGATCTGCGCGTAGGGAAGGTTGTTGGCCGTACAGCGTTGGACCAGGTCGGCCTCGGCGGCGAGGTAGCGCTCGTAGGCGGGGCGCAGCCGCGGCGGCAGCCCGTCCGGGTCGTAGCCGTAGGTGGGGAACAACGAGCAGGAGAGCTCGGGGTGCCCGTCGCAGTGGTAGCACTCCCGGTTGTTTTCCATCACCAGCTTCCAGTTCCCGTGCTCCACCAGGTCCACCTGCGCGGCGACCTTGGTGCGGCGCAGCTGGTGCGGGGCCAGGTAGGGTTCGATCCGGCTCGCGTAGGAGGCGAAGTCTTCCGGCGGGGCGTCGGAGAGGCAGATGAAGATGAGTCCGGCCACCGATTGCACCGACACCTTGCGCAGCCCGAAGGCGCTCTTGTCGAAGTCGGCCGGCTGCGAGTCGGCGTGCAGCAGGGCCCCGTCGGATCCGTACGTCCAGTGGTGGTAGCCGCAGACCAGATTGCCGACGGAGCCGGACGGATCGGAAAGGATCCGGGCCCCGCGGTGCCGGCAGACGTTGTGCAGCGCGGAGAGTTGCTCGTCGTCGTCGCGCAGCAGGATCACCGAGTGCGGGCCCACCGAGATGGTGAGGTAGTCACCGGGCTCCGGAAGCTCGGCGTCGGTGGCCACGAAGATCCAGTGCTTGGCGAAGATTTCGGAGATGTCCATCCCGAGCACCTCGGGCGAGGTGTAGAACGGGGCCTCGAGGCTCAGCCCCGGAATCCGCCGGGCAACCAGTTCGGCGACCCCGGCGGAGGGGGTGTGCGAGGGCGGCAGGTGGTGGACCGGTGTCGTGGTCGTGGTCATGGCGGTTCCTTTCGTGGCGCGGTGGCGGAGCATTCGGGGGCTTGGGGCATCTACATGGGCAGGCACAATCGCAGGGCGTCGTAGATGGCCGCGTGGATGTTCCGGCTGGCCACCGCATCCCCGACGCGGTAGAGCGCGAAGCGGCCCTCGGGGTTTTTCCCCGCCGGCTGCGGCGTCCCGGCCAGCAGCGCCGGGTAGTCGATTTCCCCGGCGTTGGTCGAATCGGGCAGCAGCTCGAAGTACAGCTCGGTGTTGGGCAGGGTGCCGTGCTCGGTGACCACCAGGTCCACGGTGCGGGTGGTTTCGAGGCCCGAGTATTCGCTGTAGAGCACCGCGGTGAATTTTCCGTCCGGTTCGCGCTCCACCGAGCGCAGCCGGTGCGCCAGGGTGGTGGTGACCCCATGTTCGGAGAAGGCCCGCAGGTAGGCCGGGGAGTTCATGGCCCCGACATCGGGGGCGAGCATGCGTTCGGGGGTGACTATTTCCACCTTCGCGCCGGCGGCCGCGAGTTTCTCCGCGGCGTCCATGCCCGGTTCCGCCCCGTTGTCGTCATAAACCAGCACGGTATCGGGGGCGGAAGGCAAGTGCCCGAGCACGTCCCAGCAATCGGCGGTGAGGTCCCCGCCGCGGGCGAGGAAGTCGTGGTTGGGCATCCCGCCGGTGGCCACCAGGACCACGTCCGGGTTTTCGGCCAGCACGGTGTCGGCCTCGGCGTAGACCCCGTAGCGGATTTCGACCCCGGCAAGCAGCGCCTCGGAGACCCGCCAGTCGATGATGCCCAACAGGTCCCGCCGCCGGGGCGTGGAGGCGGCGATCCGCACCTGTCCGCCGGGAGCGTCGGCGGCCTCGAGCACCACGACCCGGTGCCCGCGTTCGCCCAGTACGCGGGCGCATTCCAGGCCGGCCGGTCCGGCGCCGATGACCACTGCCACCTTCGACGGTGCGGCGGCCGGCGGGACGGCGTGCGGCAGCTGCAGTTCGCGCCCCGTGGCGGGGTTGTGGATGCATTTGGCATCCCCGGAGGCGTAGATGGAATCCAGGCAGTAGTTCGCCCCCACGCAGGGCCGGATCCGTTCCTCGGCCCCGGCTGCCAGCTTGGCGACCAGGTGCGGGTCGGCGATCTGGGCCCGGGTCATCCCGACCAGGTCCAGCAGCCCGTGGGACACGGCATGGCGGGCGGTGGCGATGTCGGCGATCTTCGAGGCGTGCATGACCGGGATCCCGGCCTCTGCCCTGATGTCCGCGGCGAAGTCCAGGAACGGGGCCGAGGGCGCACCCATCGAGGGGATCACCTTGGCCAGTGCGGCGTCGGATTCGATGGACCCCTTGATCACCGACAGGAAGTCGATGCCGGCCTCGACGTAGCGGTGCAGTGCGGCCATGGCCTCGGTGCGCCCCAGCCCGTGCTCCTTGTCCTCGTCCATGGACATGCGGATGCCCACGATGAACTCCGGGCCCACGGCCTCGCGCACCGAATTGACCACCAGCAGCGGGAAAGCGAGGCGGTTTTCGAAGCTGCCGCCCCAGGCGTCGGTGCGGTCGTTGGTGGCCGGGGACAGGAAGGCGTCCATGAAGTGCCCGTAGGACTGGATCTCGATCCCGTCCATGCCGGCGTCGCGGCAGCGCACCGCGGCGGCGGCGTAGTCGGCGGCGATCCGGTGCAGGTCCCATTCCTCGGCGACCTTGGGGAAGGCCCGGTGGGCCGGCTCGCGCATGGCCGAGGGGTACGGGACCGGGAGCCATTCCCCGGCGTAGTTGCTGGTGCGCCGGCCCAGGTGGGTGATCTGGCACATCACCGCGGCCCCCGCCTCGTGGATCTCGGCGGTGAGCTTGCGCAGCCAGGCGGAGATCTCGTCGCGGTGCAGCTGGAGGTTCCCGAAGGAGGGCGGGCTGTCGGGGGAAACCACCGCGGATCCGCCGATCATCAGCAGTGCCGCGCCCCCCTTGGCGCGCTCCACGTGGTAGGCCCGGTAGCGGTCGGTGGGCATCGAGTTTTCCGCGTAGGCCGGTTCGTGCGAGGTGCTCACGATCCGGTTGCGCAGCACCAGGTGCCGAAGCGCAAACGGCTCGAGCAGCGGGTCCACCAGTTTCATGCGCCAGGCCCTTTCATTCACCGGGTGCCCCGGTCCCGGGGACCCGTTGCCTCAAGTGTGACCCGGGCCACTGCTGAAGACCAGCAAACGAAATCGGACAATAACGTGTAATCTTCGTGCATGATCGATCCGAGGCTCCACGTGCTGCGCATGCTTGCCGCCCACGGGACCGTCACCGCCACCGCCCGGGCCCTGCACTACACGCCCTCGGCCGTTTCCCACCAGCTGCGCACGCTGGCCGAGGACCTTGACGTGGTGCTGCTGGTCCCCCAGGGTCGCGGGGTCCGGCTGACCCCGGCGGCGCGCATCCTGCTCAGCCACGTCGATTCGCTGTTCTCCAGCTGGGAACACATCCGCGGGCTGTTGGCCGCCGAATCCGGCAGCTACGCGGGGTCGCTGCGGATCTGCGGATTCTCCACCGCGGCGGCGGCCCTGCTGCCGGCGGTGGTCACGGCGTTGCGGGCCAGCCGCCCGGCGATGGAGGTGCGGATCATCGAGGCCGACCCGGCCGAATGCCTTGAGCTGCTGCTGGCCGACGACGCCGACCTGGCGGTGATCGTCTCCACCGAGGCCACCCCGACGACCGCGGACAGCCGCTTCGAGACGCAATTCCTGCTCGATGACCCGCTGGAACTGCTGGTCCCCGTGGGCCACCCGCTGGCCTCGCGGACCGAGGTGGGATTGGCGGAAACCGCGGACCAGCAGTGGATCGTGGACCGGGAAGGCCGTCCGCACCGGCAATTGGTGTTCAACTCCTGCGCCGAGGCGGGGTTCACCCCGATGGTGGCCCACGAGGCGGCCGAATGGGACACCGGCGCGGCACTCGTCGCGGCGGGCTTCGGGGTGTGCCTGGTCCCGCGGCTGGCCAGGATTCCGGCCGGCTATCCGATCGTGAGGGTTCCGCTGCGCGGGGATCCGGCCCCCTCGCGGCATATCCGCACCGTGGTGCGCCGGGGCAGCGGCTCCCAGCCGGTGCTGGCCGAGGCCCTGGCGGTGCTCACCCGCACCGCGGCCGCGGCCCCCGGCCTGGCCAGGTAACCCCCCGCCGGACGTGGGCGCTGCCGGGGCCCCGGTGGGTTGGCCCCGCCCGATGCGCACGAATGGTTCCAGCCGGCCGAAGGCTATCGGGCCGCGTCAGGGTCCCCCGGTGCGTTCTTGCGGTGTTCCTTGACCAGGTCCTTGATGCGCAGCAAGCGCAGTGCCGTGACCAGCAGAAGGCCTCCGAGCATGTTGAACAGCAGGGTGTAGCCGAACCAGCCCAACCAGTCGAGGTAACCCACCTGGACCCCGGCGTGGATCGCCCCGAAAATCAGCAACGAATCGAGGATCGAATGAAACAGCTGCAGCCCCGCCAGCAGAAACCCGCCGACCACCGCCGCCGCCATCTTCGCCACGTCCGAGTCCGTCCCGTGCTGCATGCGGGTCATCAAGGTGATGGTGCTGCCTCCCAGGACCGCCAGACAGAGGGACTGCCAGCTGAATCCGGCTTCGACGAAATGCCGGGCAGCGGCCTCCAATTCGGGCTTCCACTGCGGAAATCCCTGCACGACGATCCACATGAAGGCCCAGCCGCCGACGAGGTTCATCACCAGCGTTGCGCCCCACAGCTTCAAGAGTTGACCGATGCCGGCCTCCTTCGCGGCCACCGCGGCGATGGGTATGAGAAAACCCTCGGTGAATAGCTCGCTCTTGGCCAGCAGCAAGGCAATGAGGCCGATGCCGAACGCCAGGCCCGCCAACAGGTGGTCCTGCGTCTGGTGCATGACCGCCAGGTAGGCCATCACGCCCACGCCCACTTCCAGCCCCCCGAAGGTTCCGGTGACCAGCATGGTTGTCCAGTTGCGCGCCAGGCGCTGCGCGCCTTCCTCCACGATGCGGTCGAAGGACTCCTCGATTTCCTCCTCCACCGGGGCATCGTTGTCGCCCAACTGCCGTCGGCGCTCGGTGTTGCTCATTCGGGCCCGCCTGCATCAGGGCACGTGGCGTGGCGGGGCGCAGGCCGGGCAGGTTCCGGCTCCCCGCGCTGGCCGACCGGGGTTACCCCGCGGGTCCGTCCGCCGAGCATGATCCCGGCCCGGAGCTTGCCGGCTCCGGATGATTCCGGCGCGCATCCGGGGATGGCCGGGCGGGCCCATCCCGGGGACGATTCGGCGTCGGCGCGGACTTCGGCAGCTCGGGTAATCTCCATGGGATCGTTCCTTTCGCGGAAGGGAAAAGACGGTGCATTCCCATTCTGCACCCGCGTCCGTGCCGCAGGACAGATCCGGGAGTGTCGGTCCCCGGCCGGGAGCGGTTCTGCGGGCAACTCTGCGGGCCCGTTTTTGTGCTGCCTGAAATCAGTGTCTTCGGCCATTGCCTGGCATAGCTGCGCTTGCGCAAACCGACCAGGATCCGCCACGGCCTCCGGATTTTCCCCAGCCTGCCGCCGGGCCCGCCCGATCGTGAACGACCGCCGGCAAATCGGGCGACCGGGCGACCGCTGCCGAGGCACCGGGCCAGGCAAGAATCTCGGCTTTCCTGCTGGTTGGCGACGCCCCTCCATGCCGGTGGACGGCTTCGAATGGAACCATCCGCCTCCTGGCAGGGAAGCTACTCCGCCGCGTGGTCGTGTTGCATGTGGGCCCGTTCCCCGCCGTGGTCGAAGATCGTCAGGATCTCCACCGCTCCCTCGTGCGCCCCGATGCGGTGCGGGACCATGGTGGAGAACTCGGCGGCCTGCCCCTCGGAGACCAATATGGTGCGCTCCCCAAGCACCAGTGATACGGTGCCGGACAGCACGGTGAACCATTCGCGGCCCGGATGCACGCTCAGCCCGGTGTCCTTCATGGACCGTTCTTGGGTGATGCGCATCTTCGCCACGGTGGTCCCGTTGGCCGAGTGCTCGCGCGAGAGCAGCCAGGTGGTGAGCCCCGGCTGGTGCTCGGGCTCGGGGCGGATCACCACGTCCTCGTCGCTGGTCGGCTCGACCAGCTGGTCAAGGGTGGTGCCCAGTGCCTTGGCCAGTGGAACGAGTTGGTCAAGCGCGATCCTGCGGTGTCCGGTCTCGATGCGGCTGAGCGTGGAGGGGCTCAGGAAGCACCGGGCCGCCAGTGAATCCAGCGACCAGCCCTTGGCCAGCCGCAGTCCCTTGAGCCGTTGGCGGATCACGATGTCCATGGAAAGTTCTTCTTGCGTCATACGCAAGAGTGTATGCCAATCGCGCATACGGTGGTTAGGCTGGAACCATGACGACACAGCACTCCCCGGAACACGGCCACCACACCCACGGCGGCAACCACGGCAACCACCACGAACACCGGCAATCGGACGAGCAGGGCATGGCCGAAATGCTCGACCTGGATGCCCGGTTGATCAAGGACCACCTGCAGGAAATCTTCGCCTGGACCGCCGGGCACCAGCCACGCCCGCGCACCATCCTGGACCTGGGGGCCGGCACCGGAACCGGAACGCTCGGGTTGGCGCGCACGTTCCCCGAGGCCGGGGTCCTGGCCCTGGACCAGTCCGAGTTCATGCTCGGTCGCCTGTCGGGGACGGTGAAGGAGCATGGGCTGGAAGAACGGGTCTCGACCCTGCAGGTGGACCTTGACGCGTCGTGGCCGGAGCTGACGGACATCGATCTGGTGTGGGCAGCATCCTCCATGCACCACATGAGCGACCCGGCCAACGTATTCGAGCGGATCACCGGCACGCTGTCGGCCGACGGGCTGCTGGTGGTCGCGGAGATGGACGCGTTCCCCCGCTACCTGCCTCAGGACCTGGGGTTCGGCGCCCCGGGACTGGAGGAACGCTGCCACGCGGCAGTGGGCAGCGCCAACTGGAACGCCCACCCGGACTGGGCCGGCCCGATCCGGGAGGCCGGGATGGAGGTCATCGACCAACGAACCTTTGGCTACGCGATCGAACAGGACCAGGAGCTGGTGGCGCGCGCCGCCCACCGGTGGCTGTCGCGGATGCGCGATTCCCTCGTGGACGAATTGGCGGCGGCGGACCTTGAGGCCCTGGAAGTGCTGCTGGATGACCGGGACCCGCGCTCGGTGCTCGAGCGCACCGACCTGTCCATGCGCGGCAGCCGCACGGTGTGGGCGGCCCGGATCGCCCGGTAGGAACGACCCGCAGGGCTCCCGGCCTCGTTACTCACCCGGGGGCCCGATCGGTTCAGCTCCAGCGATTGAGGACAGTCAGGACCGGAAGTCGACGTCCCGCGTCGAGACAACGGCGGCGGTGCGGTTGGGTGCTCCCTGGAACTGCCAATAGAGATTGATGTGGGAGATCGCCACTTCCGGTGCCGGGGCGCCCCATTCGGTCATGTCGCTGGTGGTGTGGGCATCCGAAACCAGGGTGACATCGTAGCCGCGGGTGAAGGCGCCATGGGCGGTGGAACGGATGCAGGCATCCGACTGGGCACCGGAAACCACCAACTTCCCGACCCCGGCATCGGCCAGCACCGCTTCCAAGTCCGTTGCTTCGAACGCGTCGCCGTAGATTTTCTGGATGACGGTTTCACCGGCCTCCGGGGTGAGCTCTGGAACGATTTCCCAGCCCTGGCTTCCGATTTCCATTTCCTCGTCCGAGTGCTGGACCCAGACCACCGGGATGTTCGCGGTGCGGGCCTTGCCCACCAGCGCATTGATGTTGCCGATGGTTTCCTGGCGCAGATAGGCATCTGCCACGACATTGTTCTGGACATCGATCACCATCAGGGCGGTGCGATCTCGATCCGAAAATGTGCCCATGGTCGTCTCCCCTCTTTAAGGATGTGCTGGAGCTTTTCCACGAACCAACCTACGCCGAAGCACCCACGTTTTGGAATGGCCGGCGCGGACCTGCGGGACAGCTTGCCGGGCAGCTGCCAAGCCCTGTGGATTTGCCCGGGAAGCTACCGCGCCTCGACAAGGAAGACCGCGAACGTTCCTTTTTCAAGCGCCTCGAAGTCGTGGGCCTGGTCGCCGGGGCAGCCCATGCATTCCCCCGGCCCGAGCTCCGTGGCGTTGCAGGCGACGGCCACAGGTCCGGTGTTTCCTGCGACGAGCAGCTGCGCCAGCGCTTCGATGGTGGCAGCGTGGGACACGTAGGGCTCCGAGGAGCTTTCGCCGTGGCCGGGCAGCTCTGGCACCAGGACCCGGTGCCGGGTTTCCAGGCTCCGGCGCAGCGATGTCCACATCCACCCGGCGACTCCCCCTCCATGGAGCAGCAGCATCGGCTTGCCCGTTGCGGGACCAAAACCCTTGGTGATCATCCGCGCAACCCTGATCGCCAAGGTTCCGAGGAATCCGTGCTCAGGCCTTGTGTGCCAGCTCCGCGATGGCACCGAAACTGGCCTGCAGGATCTGCTCGACCACCGCTGGCGGGTACCCCAGCAGTCCCAGGACCTCCTTGTAGCGGGCGATGTTCCCGCTCTTCCACTGCTCGGCCACCTCGGCCGGGGTGAGTTCCGGTTTCCAGCGGCCAACCGTGGCGAGGGCCTCTTCGGGGCTGGTGGTTCCGGCAACCAGCCCGTCGAGCAGCTTCTGGAAATCCGGGACGCGCTTGCGGCGGGCCTCGATTCCAGCGGTGTACACGCTGATCAACGACACCAGCAGCCCCACCACGCCGACGAGGAATCCTGCCATCTCGAGGAATTCAGCCTGCGCGTCGTGCTCCGCCCCACCTCCGTGATTCCTGTCGAACGGTGCCGCGGCGGCCGCGAATGGCCCGGCCACCGCGGCGAGATCCGGCGTTAGCCCATCCTCGAACACGCCCATGTCTTTTCCCCGTCTCCCGAAGCATCCGATGTGCAGCCACCTGGCGCGGAGTCTAGCAACGAATCCGGTCCCGGGACATGGCAACGCAAACGGCCCGTGGGTGGAACACCGTCGCGCGGTATCCCGCCCACGGGCGGCCATTGGTCGTTTGCTATCCGGTCAGCAGGGTTTCCAGCTCTTGCCGCCGGGTGCGTAGCAACGCGGCCCGGTGTAGCCGGCGGATCCGCCGCTCTTGGGCTTGGCCTTCTTCAACGGAGCCCGATAGACCGGCTTTTTCTTGGCAGCGGCCTTGCGCTGGGCCGCTTTCTGGGCCGCAGCACGTGCTTCGGCCTGACGCTGCAATGTTGCCTTCTTTTGTGCAGCCACCTTCTTGGCCTTTGCCTCGGCGGCCTTTTTCTGCGCCGCAGCCTTAGCGGCAGCCTCGGACTTGGCTTTCGCCTCTGCAGCCTTCTTCGCTTTAGCGGCCTTCTCTGCCTGCGCCAGGGCAGTTTTCTTTCCGGCCAGCTTCTTTTCAATGCCCCTGGCACGGTTCATTGCGGTGTCCAGCACCGGCAGGTAGGCGGACTTTCGGGCCGTCCAGATCGCCGAGTTGACCGCATCCCCCGAGGTATCCAGCGCCTTTAGTGTCGCGCTCTTGGCCTTGCCGGCTAGGATGGCCGCGGTGGCGATTCCGAGGGCGGTGCCCAAGCCGGCCGAATCCGCCGGGACCGCGTCATCGAGTGCGTCGAGCCCTGCCACGGCTTCCTCGACCATGGCCGGGACGGTGCAAGCGACCTCTGCCCCGTAGAGCCCCTTGCTTTGCTCCTGTGCCCGCTGCTCTGCGGCCAGCACCTCCGGGTAGAAACGCTCGTTGGGCGCAAATAGCACCGCGACGCCGAGCCCGGCTGCTGCGATGTCCGCGTTGACCAGGCTCCCGTCCTTATACACCCCTGCCAGCGTGCGCCCGTAGGTATCCAGCCTGGTCACGTCGTAGGCCAGCTCGATCTCGTCCCCCGGGGCCAGCAGCGACTCGGTGAAATCAGTGGCCTCGGTTCCCAGGCACTCCACCGGCTTGTCCGGGTGCTTGGTTTCTGGCGTGTCGATGTTCAGCAGCCTCACCGTGGTCTCGCTGCCCGAGACGTCGGCCACGATGGTGTCTCCATCGATGACCCGGATGACGGTGGCTTGCCCCGCGGGTGCGTCCGCCTTCGGCGCAGGCGCCTGGGTGCAGCCCGAGGCGACAAAGCCCAACGCCACCACCCCTGCGATGAGCCGCGCGGGCCCGATGCCGCGGTTCACGGCCTTCTTATTTCCCCCGAACATTGTCGTTCTCCTGACATTGCTTGTAGCTGCGAGTAATCAAACCTTCAGCCTAGTCCCAGTCAACTCCCTGCAAGGCACACCGGCGCGGCCATCGACGAACGGGGACGAACCATGGCAAGGAATTCGGACTTGGTCGTCGCAACCACCCACCAGCACCGGCGCACCTGCCAGTATCGTACTCCCACCGGTACCGGCAGCGGCACGGCCAGATTTCGGCCGGGAGCTGGCAGAACACACCGGGTTGACCCCGGTGCCGTGACCGGGTTGATCGACCGCCTGGTGGCGTCCGGATGCGTGCGCAGGTAACCGCCGCCATCGTGGACCGGGTCACCCGGATCACCGAAACCCCAGTTGACCAGACCCGTCACCTCTCCAAGGGCCAGTAGTCTGGAACCATGACTTCTTCACCCGACGCCCCCAAGAAAAGCCCCCGTGCCCGCATCGCGACAGCCCTGATCAGCGGTGCGGCCAGCGGGGCCTTGACCCTCATCGACCCGGCCCGCTTCAAGCCCTGCACCCGCAGGAGCCTGGTCGCCGGGTCCGGGGCCGCCTACGCGGCAGTGGCATGGGTCGGCAGCTCGGGCAACGAGGAATACAAGCCCGGGAACGTGCTGCGCGGATCCCTCGCCCTGGGCCTGGGCGCACTGGGGGCCATCGCCACGCACTACAGCTTCGCCCTGGACGGCAAGATCCACCAGTCCCTGCTGCGCCGCGGCATCGGCAATCCGCGCCCCCTCATGGCCGTGGGCTCCGGCATCCTCACCGCGGCCCTGGTGCTGATGGAATCGCCGGCGCAGGAAGCCGAGCCGGTCGGCTACGACCACGACGCCGGGCCCGCGGAACGAGAGATCAGCGTGGAGCTTCGCGATCTGGTCGCAGGCATGCTCAACGCCACCGAGGATTTCGGCGCCCCGCAGCTGCGCGAACAGCTGGCCGTCGCGAAGGAACAGTACTGGGTCGGCCCCGATGAGTTCAGCTGTTCCCTCAGCTTTGTGGTGCCGGTGGACGCGGCGCGCACCGTGCCGCGCAATTTCACCTTCCCGGTCCACGCCGACTTCACCACCCCCGACGGGCACCCGATGCGCGTGAGCCTGCAGGTCCATGACGGCGTGCTCGACACCCTGCTCATCGATGTGCCGCACGAGCAGCTGGGCACGGCCAACACCGACGACGATGATCCCTTCGAATCGGTCACCGGCTGGCCGCTGGCATCCGAGGTCGTGTACACCCCCGAGGCCTAACGACAAGCGCCATGCCCGGGCGTACCGTGGTTCCATGACCCGCTTCGTGATCGACCCTCCCGCGCTTCTGGCCATCGTGCGGGCGGACACCACGGTGCACCCGGACCACCGGCTTGTCGCACCCCACGCCATCCGCACCGCCGCCCTCGAATTGCTGTTGGCCCAGGTGGGTGCGGGAACGCTGGGCGAAGCCGAGGCGCTGTCCCTGCACGAGGCCATGACCGCGGTGAAGATCCGCACCCTGGGCGACCGGGTCTCGCGGGGCACCGCCTGGAAGCTGGCACGGACGCACGGCTGGGAATCACTCGGGGATGCCGAGTACCTCGCCGTCGGCGTGCTCCAGGCCGACGCCTTGGTGGCGCTGGACCCGCGACTCGCCGCGCAGGCAATAGGCATCTTGCCGTTGGCTCCGCTTCCCGCGCTCTTCTCCGGCTGAACTGCTCCACGCACGGAGCACAGGCACGATTCACGGATGGATTGCAGCAAACTCCCAACCCCGGCAGCTTTTCCCTGCACCCCAATGGCGGATCGCGCCAGACGCTGCTGATCCGCGATTGGGTGCACGCGAATTTCACCGGGGCCCACCAGGTGGGCCCCGGCGTAGCGGCGGAAGTTCCTACAGGCCCCGGCCGCTGGGCGAGACGAGGATCTTCACGGCCGTCTCGTTGTGGTTGATCAGCGTGTCGAAGCCCTCATCGATCAGGTTCTCCAGGGCGATCTTCCCGGTGATGAACGGCTTGAGGTCGATCTTGCCGCTGCCGACCAGCTCGATGACCTCGGCGTGGTCGCGCACATAGGCGATGGTGCCGCGCACGTCGATTTCCTTGAGCACGATCTTCTGCATGTCCACCGTTGCCGGGTGGCCCCAGATGGAGACGTTGACCAGCACGCCGGTGGGCTTGAGCGCATCGAGCAGCGTGTCGAGCACCGCGTTGACCCCGGCGCATTCGAAGGCCACGTCGGCCCCGAGGCCGTTGGTGATTTCCAGGACCCGGGCCTTGACGTCCTCGGTGCTGGGATCCAGCACGTGGTCGGCGACCCCGCTGTCGCGGGCCTTGTCCTTGCGCGCGGCCGAGAGCTCGCTGACGATCACCGTTACTCCCATGCCCTTGAGCACCGCTGCGGTGAGCAGGCCGATGGGCCCGGCGCCGCCCACGAGCGCGACCTGGCCCTGGTGTACACCGCTGCGCACCACCGCGTGGTGCCCCACCGACAGGGGCTCGATCAGCGCCGCCTCGTCCAGCGGGATGTCCCCGATGGGGTGGACCCAGCGCGCGTCGACGACGATCTTCTCGCCCAGTCCCCCGCCGCCGCCGGCCAGCCCGATGAAGCCCATCTTCAGGCATAGGTGGTAGTTCCCCGCCTGGCAGGAGGCACACTGCCCGCAGGTGAAGTACGGCTCGACCACGACGTTTTGGCCAACGGCCAGGTCCATGACGCCCTCGCCCACCGCCGTGATGGTTCCGGAGAATTCGTGCCCCAGGGTCACCGGGGCCTCCTCGTGGGTCAACGGGTGCGGGTGGCCCGGGGACGGGATGAAGATCGGGCCCTCGAGGTACTCGTGCAGGTCGGTCCCGCAGATGCCGCACCAGGCGACGTCGATGGCCACCGCCCCGGGGCGCAGCTCGGGCTCGGGGATCTCTTCGATGCGGATGTCTTTTTGTGCGTAGAAGCGTGCAGCCTTCACGGCGGATCCTTTCTCGAACGACCGGACGCGGGGACACGCGCCCGTACGGGTACCATGCGGGCAAAATGGATTGTCCGTGCATGGAATCCGTTCATTCTCGACGCTACAGCCGAGCCGCGGCCGGTGGCTAGTGCCATGCCGACGGCTTTGGGCCCCGAGGCCCTATTTGCGCCCGGTGAAGTGCTCCATGGACTTGTAGACCCCGAACACGCGCCCCGCGACGACGTCCCAGGCCGCAAGCGGCAGCACCCCGCGCAGCGCGGTGCTCAGTTTCACGGTCCAGGGCATCATCAGCACCGGCTGGCCGTCCTTCATGGCCCGCCAGACCCGCTCGGTCACCGGCCCCGGTTCCAGCAGCGGGGTCAGCAGCGGCCCGCGGGCGCCGGCGAACATGCCGGTCTTGATGTAGGAGGGGCAGAAGGTGGTCACCTGGATGTGCGTGTGCCCGGCCTGTGCCAGTTCCAGGCGCAATGAATCGGACCAGCCGATGACCGCCCACTTGGAGGAGGAGTAGACGCTCATCCTCGGGTTGGCCAGCAGCCCGGCCGCCGAGGCGACGTTCACGATCCGGCTGGTGCGTCCGCGGGAAATCATGGAGGGCAGGAATTCGCGGGTGATGTGCATCAGCGCCAGGGTGTTGATGTTCATGGTCGCGGCGATGTCGGAGCGCTGGTCGTGTTCCCAGAAGTACTTGCCGCGCACGATGCCGGCATTGTTGATGAGGATGTCCGGTGCCCCGATGCCGGTTCGCACCGCCTCGGCGGCTTCCTCGATGGACTCAAGCCTGGACACGTCCACCACCATCGTGTGGATCCGGCTGCCACCTGTGCGCAGCTCGACGGCGGTGCGTTCGAGCTCCGCCGCGTTGATGTCCCAGAGGATCACGTGGCTGGCCCGGTCGCGCACGGCAAGCTGGGCATACATCTTGCCCATGCCCATGGCCGCCCCGGTGATGAGCACGGTCGATCCGGCCAGTGTGTCGATGGTGGGGCTCATGGCTTCTCCTTGGTTGGTGCTGCGATCTTGGCTGCGGGGATGAGTTTTCCGGGGTTCATGATGCCGCTCGGATCCAGGGTTTCCTTGATGCCGGCCAGCACCGCGATGCCCAGGGCACCGATTTCCGCTTCCATGTAGGGTGCGTGGTCGGTGCCCACCGCGTGGTGGTGGGTGATGGTGGCCCCGGCCGCGACGATGGCCTCGGAGGCGGCCTTTTTCACACGGGCGTTTTGCGCCGGCCCGTCCTGCTCCAGCCCGGCCAGGAACGTAAAGTAGAGCGAGGCTCCGTCCGGGTAGACGTGGGAGATGTGGGCCTGCACGTAGCCGGTTCCCCCGCCTTCGGCCAGGGCGTCGAGGATGGCGCCGCGCACCGCGGCGTAGGTGGCTTCGAGCCTGGTCCAGGTCGCGGCGGTTTCCAGGGTCTCGACCAGCACGCCGCGGGTCAGCAGTTCGTCGCGCAGGTAGGGGCCGGAAAAGCGCCCGCGCTCCCAGGCCCGTGCCGGCATGGGTCCGACATGGATCCCTCCGGCGGCGCGCAGGATCCGTGCGCTGCGCCGCTTGCGGGCGGCGGTTTCACGTTTCGATCCTTCCCAGACGAACAGGGCAAGCGCGGGCGTGTGCTGGCCGCGCAGCGCCAGGTACCTGGCCATGGCGGCGGTCTTGGGGCCGCCGAGCTTGAAGGTGGCGGCCGTCTGGTCGGTGTCGCTGAGCCTGCAAACATGGGGCATGTCTCCGCGGACGCCCTCGTGGCGCAGCCGGCGCAGGGCGGCGGCCCCGGCGGCGAAGGATTCGAAGGACCAGGCGCCGTGGCTCCTGGCTTCGGGCAGCGGCTGGACCAGCATCGTGGCGGAGGTGATGACCCCGAGGGTGCCCTCGGATCCCACGACGGCATCCAGGAGCTTCGGGCCGGCGGCGGTCCCGGGTGCCGGGGATCCGACGTCCAGGGGCCCGGCGGGGGTTTCCAGGTGGACGGCCTTGACCAGGTCGTCTGAGCGGCCGTAGCCGGTGGAGGCCTGGCCGGCCGAGCGCGTGGCGACGTAGCCGCCGAGGCTTGCCTCCTGGTGGCTTTGCGGGAAGTGCCCGAGGGTGAATCCCAGTGGTTCCAGGGCCGACTCGATGGCGGGGCCGCGGATCCCTGCCTCGAAGGTGGCCGTGCGCGAGAGCGCATCGAGGTGCAGCAGCCTGTCCATGCGCCGCATGTCGAGCGTGACGACCCCGGAGAAGGGGCCGCGCAGCGGTTCGACTCCCCCGACGACCGAGGTTCCCCCGCCGAAGGCGACCACGGCCAGGCGCCTACGAACGCACAACTCCAGGACCCGGCGCACCTCCTCGGCGCTGCCGGGGAAGAGCACCGCATCGGGTGCCTGCAGCGCGTCGCCGCCGCGGATGCGCAGCAGGTCGGCGGTGCTCTTGCCGCCGGCGTGGAGGATGCGTTCGGTGCGTTCACTCGAGACGTGTTGGGCCCCGCAGATCCCGCGCAGTTCCCCCAGCACCTCCTCGCCCAGGGCGGAAGGGTCCAGTGCGATGTCCTCGAAGTCGACCGGCGGATGCGTGGCCTTCACGTGCTGAAGCCCGAGGGTGGCGCGCAGGTATTCGAGGCCGCCCGCGCACAGCGGCTTGGCCCGGGCCGGGTCTCCCCAGCCGTACCAAACCGAGCGGGGAATCGTCACTGTGCTCTGCGTCACCATGCGATACAGTGTGACACATGACGTCACAACGTACCAGCAGCCCCGGCGACGAGGGCCTCCTGCTGGCCACGCGCGCCTCGGTGGTCCGCCACGGGGTGCGCCGCACCACCGCGAACGACATTGCCGAACGGGCGGGGGTCTCCCGCATGACGTTCTACCGCCGGATGGGCTCGGTGGAAAACGCCGTGCTCGCCACCCTGACCCGCGAATTCCGCACCGCCGCCGCCGATGTCCGCGCCGCCTTCCCCGCCGGCACAGGGCGCGAACAGCTGGTGCACTTCAGTATCCAGGCCGTGCGGGTCTTTGCCACCTCGGAGCTCCTGGAATCGATTGCCGAGCGCGACCCCGAGTTCCTCATCCCCTACGTCACCGACAGGTTCGGTGCCAGCCAGCAGCTGATCCTGGCCCAGCTCGAATCGCTGATCGCCGCGGGGCTGGAGGATCGCAGCATCGAGGCGGGCGAGGCCACCGCCACCACGCTGCTGCTGGCCCTGCAGGGCGTGGCGCTCTCGGCGCGGCTGCTGCGCAAGAGCGGCACCTTCGAAGCAGCGCTCGCGGAGCTCGAGAAGATGCTCGTGCGCCACCTCACCCCCGGCGGGGAAGGCGCCCCCGGGGCAGGATCATGAGTGTCCGCCGGCCGACCTGGATCAACGACGCCACCCGGGCCCGCTCACTGGAGCACCTGGCCGGGCAGGAAGTGGACGTGGCGGTCATCGGCGGCGGGATCACCGGGGCCGGAGTGGCCCTGGATGCGGCCAGCCGCGGGCTGTCCGTGGCACTGCTCGAATCGAACGACTTCGGCTCCGGCACCAGCGGCTACAGCTCCAAGCTCATCCACGGCGGGCTGCGCTACCTGGCCCGCGGAGACTTCCCCGTCGCCTGGGAATCGGCGGTGGAGCGGCGCTGGCTGATGCAGGACATCGCCCCGCACCTGATCCGCCCGCTGGGCTTCATCATCCCCGACACCACCGGTGCCCGGCGTGCCCAGACCGCCGCGGCGGGGGCCGGCGTGCTGCTCTACGATGCGCTGCGCCGCGCCTCGGGCCTGAAATCCTCGATCCTGCCGCGCCCCCAGCTGCTCTCGAGGCAGGCCGTTGCCGCCATGGCACCGGCCCTGGACACGCCGGGGCTGCGCCGCGGGCTGCTCTACTGGGACGGGCAGGTGATCGACGATGCGCGGCTGGTGCTGGCCGTGGTGCGCACCGCCGCCGGGCTCGGCGCCCACGTGCTGCGCGACGTCAAGGCCACCTCGATCACCGCCACTTCCGTGGACGCCATCGACACCCGGACCGGCGAGACCCTGGGCCTCCGGGCCCGGAGCGTCATCAATGCCGCCGGCGTCTGGGCGGCGGATTTCGATCCCGCCCTGGAGCTGGTCCCGAGCCGCGGCACCCACCTGGTGGTGCGCGCCGCGCGCCTGGGCAACCCGCATGCCGCCCACACCGTGGCGGTCCCGGGGCACTTCGGCCGGTACGTGTTCGTACTGCCCCAGCCCACCGGCGTGGTGTACATCGGGCTGACCGACCAGGAGGACCGCGAGGCCGACGGCCACCGCCCCGCCGTGCCGCGGCACGACATCGATTTCCTGCTCGGTGTCGTCAACCGGGTGCTCGATCCCCCGCTGGCCCGGGCGGACGTCGTCGGCGCCTTTGCCGGCCTGCGGCCGCTGGTGCGCTCAGCGCATGCCAACGGGCCGGACGGCACCTCGGACATCTCCCGCCGGCACCTGGTGAAGGATGTTCCCGGGGAACCGATCACCGTGGTGGGAGGGAAACTGACCACCTACCGGGCCATGGCGCAGGACGCGGTGGACGCCGCCGCGGCGCGGCTCGGCATGGACATCCCGAGCCGGACCAAGCGGCTTCCGCTGGTCGGCGCCGCAAACCGCACCGCACTGGCAGCCCTTCAGGCACCGGCACGGCTGGTGGCCAAGTACGGCACCGAGGCCACGGAGGTTAACAAACTCGCCGGCGAGCACCGGTTGTTGGCCGAACCGCTCTTCAAGGGGACCGGGATCACCGGCGCGGAACTGCTCTTCGCCATCCGCGCCGAGGGGGCAACGAACGTCGAAGACCTGCTGGAGCGCCGCACCCGGCTGTCCCTGGTGCCAGCGGACGCGGCCAGGGCCGGCGGCCGCGCCGCGCAAATCCTGGCAATGGCCGCCGAAACCCCACCCGCGGAAGGACCGGGCGCATGAAGGCTCCCTCGCCGGGCCCCGCCCTGCTGCTGGTCAATCCGGCCTCGGGACGCGGACGCGGCCTGAAACACCTTGAACAAACGGCCGCCGCCCTGCACGCCGCGGGATACACCCCCGTCGTTCACATCACCGACAGCCTGCAGGAGGCCACCGACCGGGCGCGCGCCGCCGCGGCCGGAACACTGGTGGCGATGCTGGGCGGGGACGGGTTCCTGGGAGCCGCGGCGGCCGGGGCCAGGGACTCGGGTGCCATCTTGCTCCCGTTGGCCGGCGGCCGGGGAAACGACACGATCCGCCGCCTCGGGCTGGGCCTTGACCCGGCCAAGACCGTGCGGGACCTGCCGCATCTGGTGGTGCGGGAGCTGGACCTGGGGCTGGTCAACGGCCGCGCCTACCTCGGGGTCGCGAATGTCGGCTTCGACGCGCTGGCCAACGAATACGGCAACAGCGCCCGGATCAACCTCGGACCCTTCGTCTACCTCTACGGCGGGCTCAAGGCGTTCCTCCAATGGCGCAACGTCACCTTCACGCTGACCGTGGACGGGGTCCAAAGCACCTTTCCGGGCTGGTTCGTCGCCGTGGGAAACGTCGGCCAATACGGCGGAGGACTGCACATCTGCCCGCAGGCCAAGGTCGACGACGGCCTGCTTGACGTCGTGTCCCTTGGCAAGGCCACGATCCTTGGCGTGGCCCTGACCTTCCTGCGTTCCTACCGCGGCACGCACCTGCGCCAGGAGAATGTCTCGTTCACGCGCGGCCGGGAGATCACCATCAGCGCCGGCAAGCCGTTGAACATCTATGCCGACGGGGAATACCTCGGCCCGCTGCCGGCAACGATCCAGGTCGCACCGGCCGCGGTCAGGGTCCTGGTGCCCGCGGATTCCCCGGTCTTCACCTGAACCGACGCGCCCCACGCGATGCGTGTCGCGGATTCCCGGCCGCGGCCGGCCAGGGGGCCTTGGGCGGCCGCGGCCGCTTCGGGATGCCGGGCCACCTGCCACTATCCAAATCCACGGGCCATGCCCGATAATCAAGGAGTTGCATGCCTTGGGTGGGACGTGCGGCGCCGGGAGCGGGCAGGTGCCCAACCCTTCAGGCGCATCGGGTGGGGCCCGATGTCCGGCCACGGGGCCACGGTGGTCCCCGGAGCACCGAACAGCGAAGGTCTTGCCATGAAACGAACGGTCATTGCCCCTGTCCCGCCAAAAGCCCCCGCCAGGTCCCCCCGGAGCCTGGGGACCATCTGCCTGCTTCTGGCGGCGGGGCTGTGCCTGCCCATCGGCGTGGTGCCCGCCCGGGCCGCCGTGATCGCACCCCCGGCCCAGGACCCCGGGCCGGTCGGCAGCTTCGGATGGAAGGGCTTCAACTGGCAGAAACGGTTCTGGGGCGGGGCTCCCCAATTCAACCGGATGTTCGACGCGGCGAATGTCGGCAACCCCGACGCCAACGGGTATGTCACCCTGAGCTTGTCCAACCCCACCGGCGCGGCTCCCGCGGGAGCCGAAATCCAGTCCACCCGGCAGGGGTTCGGGTACGGAACCTACAGCACCACCGTTGCCAAGAACGTCGGCGCGCTGCAAAAAGAGGTCGTGTGGGGATGCCTGTTCACCTACGACCCCGAGGCCTCCCCGGGGTACAACGAGATCGACCTGTGCGAGGCCTCGGCCTGGGGCGGCGGCGGCGCCTACGGCGAGAACTGGCCGGTGACCCAGGGACACGGCTATTGGTTCGATGCCCTCCTGCCGCCGGGCGAGGGCAACAGCACGATCACCTTTCCCACGACGACCACCGCCGTGCTGACCCACCGGCTGATCTGGGAGCCGTCGAAGCTGACCTTTGAGACCTTCGCCGGAACGGGATTCGCCGGGACGCTGCTCAAGCGGACCGTGATGCAGGGCGCCACGGTCCCGGTTCCGGCCAACGAAGCCATCCACTTCAACCTGTGGGTCACCGGGGGCGGCGGCGGAGACCCGCTGCATGTCGCGCCCGAGTCGGTGGTCATCCGCGATTTCTCCTTCGCGCCCCCGGGCACGCTCACCGCACCGACCCCGACCATCGGCGGCACCCCGGCCACCGGCAACACGCTGGGCGCGAACCCCGGCACGTGGACCACCGGCACCACGTTGAAGTACCAGTGGTACCGCTCGGGTGCCGCCGTCTCCGGGGCCACGGGCAAGACCTACACGCTCGCCGCGATCGATGCGGGCGACACCATCAAGGTCCGGGTCACCGGCTCCAAGACCGGTTACACGACGCTGTCCAGGTATTCCGCCGCGACCGCGCCGGTGACGTAACCGATGGGTGTTGCCCCACAGGATCCGGGCTAGGACTTCCGTGCGCGCACCGGGACGATGCGCTTGATGGCCAGGCCGAGGGCCAGCAGCGCGAAGCCCGCCAGGGCGGACCAGAAGGCCTGGCCCGCTCCGGTCATGGCAAGGGCGGCCGATCCTGCGCTTGCGGCCATGGGGATCATTGGATTGTTGTACATTTTTGCTACCAGACCTTCTTCTTGTTGAACAGTGCATCGGCGTATGCCTTGGCGTGGACGGCCTGCAGGAACAGGTCAATGACCGTTTCGTACATGGTGGCCGCCAACAGCATGTGTTTCCATCCCCGCAGCCGCACCGTCACGACGCGTTCGAGGACGAACACCGCTGTCACCGCCATCCAGATGGCATGGAGGTGCACTCCGGCGCCCGATTCCACGGCGTAGGCGATCGATCCGACATATGCCAGGGTGACCAGGACCCCCAGCATCGACAGGAACTGCCGACCCCAGTAGGGGCGGGTGACCTTGGTCCAGCCGTACTGCACGCAGTTTTCCACAGCACCCCGCTTCCAGCGCAGGCGTTGGGCCCACAGCTCGTGCCAGGTCGGCATGACCTCGGTGACCAGGGTGCAGTCTGCCGGGGAAAGGATGGTGTATCCCAGGGTGAGCAGCGCGAAGGACAGTTCGTTGTCTTCGGTCAGGACCGAGGTGTCATAGACTCCGCCGTGGCCGTTGCCGGCCGGCAACGTGCCCCGGGTTCGCGCCAGGGACACGCTCCGCAGGGTCCGCACCCGGAAAAGCGCTGCGGTTCCCGTCACGACGAGGCATCTGCCGTGGAGCCGTTTCACGTCCCGGGCATACCTGGCGTACTCGTTGCGTTGCAGGTGTCCGACGAAGCCGCCTCCCGGGCCTCCGCTGAACACCCCGCCGACGGCGCCAAGCGTGGGGTCCGCACCGAGGTGGCGGACGGCGTTCTCGATGAAGTCCCCCGCCAACTGCGAGTCCGCATCCTGGACCAGGATCAGCTCGTCCCCGTCGGCCGATTCGAGCAACCCGCCCAGTGCGAAGTTCAGCGCGCCGGCCTTCTTGTCCGTGTTCCCGAGCGTGCGGATGACTTCCGCACCCTGGTCCAACGCCAGTTGCTCCGTGGCATCCGTGCAGTTGTCGGCAATGACGATCACCCGGTCCGGCCGGCGGGATTGCCGCCCGAGCGAGTGCAGGGTCTCGACGATGGCCCCGGCCTCGTTGTGTGCGGGGACCAGCACGGTCACCGTGCCGCCGTCGGCCCGATGGGTTCCCCGGGCGGTTTCCGCGGCGGGATCCCGCGGCACGGTCGACTGGTTCCCTGCCCCAGTGGTGCGGTCGTTGCGCATCGGGTTCCCGCCCTTGGTCGTGTTTTCCTGCCGTTTCCCCACTGTGGCACTCGAATCTCAACCAATGGACAAGGAACCCGCAGAAAAAGAACAGGACTGAAACAGGAATGGTGCAAGAAAACCCCCCGGTGACCGGTTCACGGCTTCCTGCCGGAAAATCCGCTCCGCACCGGCCTCGGCCTGCGGCCGAATCGCGGGGTCGCGGAGTCGCGGCGCCCGCCGCCAGGCACGAACAGGGTTCTCCGCGGCCGGGCCGATCGATCACGGGTGTCCGCAGTTCCAACCGCCGTGGTGCGATGTGCGGACACGGGCACGGGCACGCGGGGGAGGATCCATGGCGGTTGCCCGGCTGTTTCCCGGTTCGGCGTCCAGCAGCGACCCCCGGGCTTCGGTCGCGGGGCGTGCCCGCGAGCACCGTTCCGCTTCCGTGGCGGGCAGGGGATCACGCATTCCGCGCGGCATCCCCGGCCCGCAACAGGCGTGGGTGGAGGCTGCTAGCTCTTCAGGAAGGCCAGCAGGATCCGGTTGACCTCCTGCGCATGGGTCCAGAGCAGGCCGTGCGGCGCTCCCTCGATCTCATGGAACTGCGCGGCGGGAAGGGCCTTGGCGAAGCGGCGTGCGGTGTTCTCGATCGGCAGGATCCGGTCCGCGGTGCCGTGCACGATCAGGGTCGGCACCTTGATGGCGGCCATGTCCTGGCGGAAGTCGGTCAGCCAGGTCGGCTGGGCGGCGATCGAGGCAAAGGGCGAGGCCGCATAGGCCACATGCTTGTTGGCCTCCAGCGCCTCCGGGCTGAGCCGGTTGCCCAGGAACTGGTCGGTGTTGAAGAAGTTCTTGAAGAACTCGGTGAAAAATGCGTAGCGGTCGGCCTTCACGGCCGCCAGCAGGGGTTCGAAGGTCGAGGCGGGCAGGCCCTCGGGGTTGTCCGCGGTCTGCAGCAGGAACGGCTCCAGGGAACCGAGGAACACCGCCTTGGCCACGCGTGCCGAGCCGTGGTTCGCCAGATAGCGGGCCACCTCCCCGGTGCCCATGGAGAAGCCCACCAGCACCGCGTCGTGCACGTCGGTGGTCTCCATCACGGCGTGCAGGTCCGCGGCGAAGGTGTCGTAGTCGTAGCCCACGGTGGGCTTGGAGCTCTTGCCGAAGCCGCGGCGGTCATAGGTGATGACGCGGTGGCCGGCCTCCAGCAGCGCAGCGCTCTGCTTCTCCCACGAGGAGCCATCCAGCGGATAGCCGTGGATCAGCACCACCGGCTGGCCGCTGCCGTGGTCCTCGTAGTGGAGCTCGATCGGCGTGCTGTTCTCGGTTCCGACGTTGATGGTTCCCATGGGGATCTTCCTTTCACCGTGCCAGGACGCGCGGCGCAACGCCGCACTGCTTCCCACGCTATGTATGCGGGGTGCGACTTGGCAAGGACACCGCCGCACAATCCGCCACTGCCCTCCATGGGCCCCCGGTGGGCGAACCTGGCGTTACCGCTCGGCCAGCAGCTCGGTGTGGCCGTGCAGGGTTCCGCTGGCGAAGCCGATATCCACCGGTTCGGGGGTGCCGCAGCAGGACCCGGCCAAAGGCTCGGGGGTGCCGCGGCTTGCCGCGGGTTCGCCGGCCGCCGGCAGGTCGCAGGAGCCACCCAGGTCGGTGGAACACACCCCGGTTTCCGGAAGGTCCAGTTCCACGGTCTCGGCCGCCGCACGGTCCCCGGCAAGGAATGCGGCAATGGAGCGGACCTGTTCGTAGCCGGTGGCCATGAGGAAGGTCGGTGCCCGTCCGTAGCTTTTCATCCCGACGATGTAGAAGTCGGTTTCCGGGTGGGACAGGACGCGCTCGCCGTGGGCGCTGACGGTGCCGCAGCTGTGGAACTGCGGATCGATCAGCGGTCCGAGCTCGCGCGGTGCCTCAACGATCTGGTCCATGTCCAGGCGCAGCTCCGAAAGCATTCCAAGGTCGGGGCGGAATCCGGTGGCCGGGACCAGCAGGTCCACGTCCAGCCGACGGCCATCGGCGAGCAGCACGCCGAGTTTTTCCCCGCGTTCCAGGGTGGTGACGGAGGCGTTTTCGACGATCGAGATGTCGCCGTTCTCCACGAAGCGGCGCAGCGAGGTGCCCAGCTGTCCGCGGGCCGGCAGTTGGTCCGCCGGTCCTCCCCCGTACAGGCGGATCGGGTTGGCGGCCCCGCGCAGGCCCCACAGGATGCGGGTGTCGGGGTGGTGCTGGCGCAGCCGGCCCAGGCTGATCAGTGTATTGGCCGCCGAGTGCCCGGCGCCGAGCACCAGGATGGTCTTTCCGGCAAAGTGTTCGCGACCGGCTCCCAGCGAATCCGGCAGCGGGGAGGTGACCATGCCGATGGCCCTGGCGTCCGCCTCGCCGATGGCCTCGATGCCGCTGCGGCCCACCGGGTTGGGGGTCCCCCAGGTGCCCGAGGCGTCAATGACGGCCCGGGCCTGGATGTCCACAAGTCCCCGGGCGGTCGCGGTGCGCAGCAGGAAGGCGGACTCCGCCCGGTCCTGCGACCGGGTCTTGTCCACGCCGTTGCCATTTGGCTGGATGCGGGTGATAGCGGTGACCCGGTGCCCGTAGCTGATGCGCGAGGCCAGTGCCGGGTGGGCCGCCAGCGGCTCGAGGTACTGGGTCACCAGCTCGGAACCCGTGGGCAGGCGGGTGTCGCGCGGTGGTTCCCAGCCACCGGCGTAGGCCTCGGTGGGTGTTTCCAGCAGGCGGCGGGCAGCGGCGTCGATGTTGTACTGCCACGTGGAGAAGAGCCTGATATGCCCCCAGTTGCGGATGGCGGCACCGGCACCGCTTCCGGACTCGAGGACGCGGACGTCCTGTCCACGCTCGAGAAGGTGGGCCGCGGCGGCCAGCCCGATGGGTCCGGCGCCGATGACAACGATCGGGTGTCTGTGGTTCATGGTCTTCTACTCCCGGGGAACGAGGGGGTGTGTTACTTGGTGGCGGGCAGCAGTTCGGAGATCAGGGTCTCGATGCGGGCGCGGATCTCGTCGCGGATCGGGCGCACCGCCTCCACGCCCTGGCCCGCGGGATCCTCCAGCACCCAGTCCTCGTAGCGCTTGCCCGGGAAGATCGGGCAGGTGTCGCCGCAGCCCATGGTGATGACCACGTCCGATTCCTTGACGGCCTCGGTGGTGAGGATCTTCGGGGTTTCGGCCGACATGTCGATGCCGACCTCGTTCATGGCCGCGACGGCCGCCGGGTTCACGGTCTCGGCCGGGGCGGAGCCGGCGGAGCGTACCTCGATCTGCCCTGCCGAGAGGTTGGCCAGGAAGGCGGCGGCCATTTGGGAGCGTCCGGCGTTGTGCACGCAGACAAACAGGACGGAAGGCTTGGTGGAGGCGTTCATGCTTGGACCTTTGCGGGGTTGAAGGAGGGGAAGAACTTGCGGGACCAGAGGGCGACGTAGACCAGTGCGACCAGCAGCGGCACCTCGATCAGCGGGCCGACGACCCCGGCCAGGGCCTGGCCGCTGGTGACCCCGAAGGTCGCGATGGCCACGGCGATGGCCAGTTCGAAGTTGTTGCTCGCCGCGGTGAACGCCAGGGTGGTGGTGCGGGCATAGCCCATGCGCAGGGCGCGGCCGATGAGCATGGAGGCGCCGAAGACCACCAGGAAGTAGACCAGCAGCGGCAACGCGATGCGGGCGACGTCCAGGGGCTTGGCAATGATGTTGTCCCCCTGCAGGGCGAAGAGCAGCACGATGGTGAACAGCAGGCCGTAGAGGGCCCAGGGGCCGATCTTGGGCAGGAACCTGTTTTCGTACCAGTCGCGGCCCTTGGCCTTTTCGCCAAAGGTGCGGGTGAGGTATCCGGCCACGAGCGGGATGCCCAGGAACACCAGGACCGAGAGCGTGATGGTGAGAATCGAGAATTCCGCGCTGGTGGTGGGCAACCCGAGCCAGCTTGGCAGCAGCTGCAGGTAGAACCAGCCCAGGGCGCCGAAGGCGAAGACCTGGAAGACGGAGTTGATGGCGACCAGCACGGCGGCTGCCTCGCGGTCCCCGCAGGCCAGGTCGTTCCAGATGAAGACCATGGCGATGCAGCGCGCCAACCCGACAATGATCAACCCGGTGCGGTATTCGGGCAGGTCGGCCAGGAAGATCCAGGCCAGCACGAACATGAACGCCGGGGCCAGGACCCAGTTGATCACCAGCGAGGTGACCATGAGTTTCTTGTCGCTGAGAACGGCGCCGGTCTCGTTGTATCGGACCTTCGCGAGCACCGGGTACATCATCACCAGCAGGCCCAGCGCGATGGGCAGTGAGATGCCGGCGACCTGGATGGAGTCCAGCGCGGCCCCGAGTCCGGGTATCAGCCGGCCCAGCACCAATCCGAGGGCCATGGCCGCCAGGATCCAGATGGCCAGATAGCGGTCCAGGGTGGAGAGCTTGGCGGTCAGGTGCCGGGTTTCGGCGGGCGGGGCGTTAGGTGTCACGTCGGGTTCACTCCACAAGGCTAGGCATCGACGAGTGTCGATGCATCGAGTATGGTTGCATATATCGATGATTGTCAATCTCCCGTCCGGGAGCCGAAGGAAAGCGAGGCAAGGCACATGCCCACACCGGTTGCCACCCCCATGCGTCGGGAATCCCCCGTGGTTCCCGTGCAGGAAACACAAGCCCCGTGCTGCGTTCCATCCCACGGGCAGGAGTCCTTGCTGGCCGGCGAGGCCGAGGCCCTGGCGGCGCGCTTCAAGGCGCTCGCCGACCCCAACCGGCTGCGCATCCTGTCGATCGTTTCCTCCTCGCCGGACGCCGAGACCTGTGTCTGCGACTTGTCCGAGCCGTTGAACCTCGGCCAACCGACGGTCTCCCACCACCTGAAGATCATGGTGGAGGCGGGGCTGCTGACCCGCGAAAAGCGCGGCGTCTGGGCCTACTACTCGCTGGTCCCCGGTGCGCTGGATTCGTTGGCGGCAACGCTCAGCCCGAAGGCCAGCCGATGAGCTCCGCGCCTTTGCAGCCCGGGCGCCCCGCCGTCCTGTTTGTGTGCGTCAAGAACGGCGGAAAATCCCAGATGGCCGCGGGCCTCATGAAGCTCGAGGCCGGCGACGACATCACCGTCACCTCGGCCGGCACGAAGCCCGGGACCGCCATCAACGGGCTCTCGGCCGAGGTCCTGCTGGAGATCTGCGCCGACATCGGCGACGAAAAGCCCAAGGCGTTGACCGAGGAGAACATGCGGGCCGCCGGGCGCGTTGTGGTTCTGGGCACCGAGGCCAACGTTCCGGCCGTTGACGGCGTCCAGATCGAGGTTTGGGAGACCGACGAACCTTCCCTGCGTGGGATCGAAGGCCGGGATCGCATGGAACTCATCCGCGATGACATCCACGCACGCGTCAAGGAACTCAAGCACCGTCTACTGGACTCCCGCTAGACGCACACGCATCGCTTGGCCCGGAACGTCAAACCACCGGGCAGCCCGGGCGGCACGCTGCGTCCCACGCTGCGAATCCCGGAGCCCCGCATGGAGCGACGTAACCCACCTGAGGGAGTTGCCCACGTACAGCGTGCAGACGGACTCGGTATCCATCGGTCGAGTCAAGGACCATCCGGCCGTGGAACCCGGCGCGGATTCTCCGGACGCGGGACGCCGCCCATGGACACCCCGTCGACGCTACGCGGTGCGGGGCCCGCCCGGCGCGGGATCCAGGGGGCCGGCCACGGTGGGACGTGCAACCAGATGCCACCCGAAGAGGATGAACCCCACGGGCATGTCGACCCGGCCGGTGAGCCCGACCACCCCACCAACGGCAAGAACCGTCCACTGCATCCACCCTGCCGGTGCCAGCAGCACCACGACCACGGCCATCCCCGGGATCGCACGGCGCGCTGCAGGCGGATGAAGAACCCTGCAACGCACAGATTCGACAGCCCGCCCAGCATGTCGCTGGCAGGCCCAAAGATCTTCGGGCCGACCTGGAGATTTCCGTGCCGTGCATCAGTCCCGGCGCTGCTGCCGTTGCCACACCGATCGCCCCCGCGGCGAGGGCAAGGTAGCCGGTCCCGCTGGCACCGCCCAGTGGATTCCCGTTTGCATGATTCCTCCATTCGGACCGGGACGCGAGCGCATGGCGCCGGTCATCGACTCCTGGATTCATGGTGCGCCGCCGGCGGCGTTGGCGCATCCGTGGAACCACGCATTCGGCCGCCATTTGAGCCGTGCGGCTGCCGGAATCGGCGGGCGATGGATCGCCATCAGGGCTATTCCAGCGCGCCCGCTCCGTGAAACGCTCAGGATCCGGCGTAGTCCATCGAGGAGGCGAGGGCCGCGGCCAGCTCGCGGCCCGTGAGCACCTCGGGTTCGTAGGGTTCGATGGCCCCGGCCTCGATGAGGCCGATGGCACCGCGGGCGAATTCCGCGGGATTGCGGACATCGAGCTGGTTCAGGGCCGTGGGCGAATAGTTCCACCAGGCGCTGCGCCGCAGGTCACTCACGGTGCCCTCGTCAAAGCGTTGCCGTATGGTCTTGGCGGGCACCCCGCCGACCACCGCGTAGGGCGGCACATCGCCGGTGACCACCGAGTTGGAGGCAACCACCGCCCCGTCGCCGATGTTCACGCCGTGTCCCAGGGTGACGTCTTCGCCGATCCACACGTCGTTGCCGACCACCACGGGCCCGGGCGTGTACTCGAAATCCCGGTAGGTGGGCGCCTCTCCCCTGTCGCTCTCGAAGGTTTCCATCATGAGCTTGCGGTTGTAGAAGGCCGGGCTGGTGGAGGCCCATTCGTGCGGGTGCATGGCTCCCATGACCTTCACGCCCTTGGCGATGGAGGTGTAGCGTCCCACCCGTGTGGACGGCGGCAGCCGGGAGTGGGTGTAGGAGAAGGATCCCATGCTCAGCAGGTGCCGGCCGCTTCCCGCCCAATACGTGGCGTAGGGCTCAAGACACAGGTCCGGGGCGAACTTGATCAGGGTCTGCTCGCCATAGCTGGCCCCGGTCGCCTCGATGGTCTTGGCCCCGGGACCCATCAAGAAGATCCGGCTCGAGATCAGGTGCGGGCGTAGTTCGCTCAGGCGTGAATGCATCGTACGACCATAGCCACCGAACCCTGTGGTTTCGTTGGTGTTCGCTGGCAAGACCATGGCCGCACCCCCAATGCGGGCGGCGGGCCGGGGACACCGCACAAACACGACATCCCCGGCCCGCCGCCCGACGGAACCCTTGTTGCTAGCCCACGGCCACGCGCAGCTGGTTGCGCCACGGATCCTCGAAGCGCAGCTCCGCCCCGGTGTGGTGGCTGGAGATCCCGGCGGCCTTGAGCCGCTCGGCCAGCGCGCCGACCTCGTCGGCGTTCGGCACGGTGATGACGACCTCGCCCAGGCCCAGGGTGTCCTTGCGCGGGCCGGCGCCGCGGGAGTTCCACACGTTCATGGCCATGTGGTGGTGGTAGCCGCCGGCGGAGACGAACAGTGCCTGGCCGTGGAAGTCGGTGGTCTTGGCGAACCCCAGGGTGTCGACGTAGAACTTCTCGGCGGTCGGAACGTCGCCGACCTGCAGGTGGACGTGGCCAATGCCGGCGTTGGCCTGCACCAGTCCGGACACGGCCGATTCGTTGACGTGCTTGTTGAGGTAGTCGTTGGGATCGAGGTGGATGCTGTCCATGGCAACGGTGTCCCCGTTCCAGGTCCAGGCATCGCGCGGGCGGTCCCAGTAGAGCTCGATGCCGTTGCCCTCGGGATCGTTGAAGTAGAAGGCCTCGGAGACCAGGTGGTCGGAGCTGCCGGTGAACAGCGAGCCGTCGAACTGGGCGGCGGAGAGCACGGTGGCGGCCAGGTCCGAGCGGGTGTCGAAGAGCAGCGCGGTGTGGAAGAGCCCGGCCTCACCGCGGCCCGGAAGGTCCAGCCCCTTGCCATCGGCCAGGTGCACGAGCTCGAGCCCGCGGCGGCCCAGGCCGGTTCCGGCCGGCCCCTCGGAGACGACCTCGAGGCCCAGGGCCTTCTGGTAATAGTCGCTCATCTTCTTCATGTCCCCGACCTTGAGCATGACGGTGCCCATGGCCAGTTCGGCGGAAAGCTGGTCTTGTGTGGTGGTGCCCATGGTGGTGACTCCTTGGAGTGAGGCGGTGGATTGTTCTTGTTTCAAGTATGGCACGATTTACTTGAAGCTACAACCAATTGGCCTTGTTCCCTCCATCACCCACTACGGGATCCAACCGTTTGACTATGTCATTGCACGGAAATCCAACCCCGAACTTCTGATGCCCCCGTGTGATGTCGATGGCCGCAGGAGCCTACCTTTCGGCGCTTCCGGAAGCGTCTGTGTGCACCTCGTTGTGGATGCGCTCCATCGTCGAGTCGAGTCGGTCGGCAACGCCGGCGGCCTCCTTGAGCTCCTCGAGCAGTTCCGCAGGAACTTCCTTGTCGTACTTGTAGTAGATCTTGTGTTCAAGACTGGCCCAGAAGTCCATGGCCACGGTGCGGATCTGCAGTTCAACATGGATGTTCTGCACCGACTCCGAGAGGAAGATCGGGACCTTGACGATGATGTGCAGGCTCTTGTAGCCGTTCGGCTTGGGGTCCGCGATGTAGTCCTTGACCGCCACCACCGTGATGTCCGGCTGCGAGGTGATCATCTTGGCAACCCAGTAGGCGTCGGAGATGAAGCTGCAGACAATGCGCACCCCCGCAACATCAAGCACGTTCCCGCTAAGCGTCTCGAAGCTCAACGGCAGATCGCGACGCCTGGCCTTTGCAAGGAGGCTTTCGGGCGATTTCAGCCGGGCGCTGACGTGCTCGATCGGACTGTAGTCATGCAGATGCTCGAACTCGGTCTTGAGGATGTTGATCTTGGTCATGATCTCGTCCATGGCGAACTGGTAGTTGAGCATGAACCGGGCGAATCCGTCGCGCAGGTTCTTGCTGTCGACCATGCGTTGGATGGTCTCCGGACCTACGCTGTCGAACCACTCGGTGGACCCACTCATATACTCGTCTCCTGATCGTGCCTTGGTGCAGGCGACTCCGTCGTCTGCTGGTCTCGGCAACCAAACATTTCCCTCCCATGAAGCCTAGGCCACCGGAACCTGCCGGATATGGCCATCCCCCTGGGGCCGGCCACCAAGACGCGCGCCTGTCGCTGGATGCGGATCCGCTTCCGGAGCCCAACACCCAGGCAAAACCGGCATTACCGGGGTCACCGGGAGGGCTGCCCACGGATCTTCGTCGACGAAGTGCGTCACACACGGCCTTCGGCCCAAGGCAAACCGGCGAGAAGTGTCCCTGGACACTGCTGTCTGTGACACCGGACCGCGTGAACCATGATCGATGAAGAAGTCCTGGCCGGACACCGGCAGAAGCTGCGCCGCGGCACCGTGGTGCTGGCCGCCCTCGCGACGCTCGAAACTCCTGGCCACGGCTACGGCCTGCCGGCGGTGCTGGAGGAATCGGGACTGAGCGTGGATGCCAACACGTCCCACCCGTTGCTGCGTCGCCTCGAGAAACAGGGCCATGGGTAGCCGAGTGGGACACCACCGGGTCCCGCCCCCGCAAGATGAACAGGACCAGCAATGCCGGGCGGAGCCTGCCTGGTGCCCTTGAAACCGAGTGGAACCACTTGGCCACGTCCCTTCACGCATTGCGTTCCGAAAAATCGAACCCACCCCATTGGGAATTGCCCTGAGCACCCTATCCAACCGTTGCCGCACGGCGGTGTCCCGCTCCGTACCGGAATCCCAACGCGCGGACATGGAGGCAGAAGCCGCGGCCGCCCTCGAGGACCTGGGAGAGGCACGCCTGGTGGCCGGGAGCACTCCGGAGGACGCCGGGCGCGGCCCTGCTGGAGCTCGGGGATCCTCTGCGCCTGGCGGCGGACTGTTCGAACAAGCCGTTGCCTCTCATCGGCCCCGACCAGTTCCCCGCGTGCATCCGCCTGCCCATGATCCTGGCGGCAACGGTGCTGCCGGCCATCGGCACCGCGGTGATGCCGGGCACCTTTCCCGCCGACGGCGACGCGGGCGAAATCATCGGCGGCGGCATCATCGCGGCGATCGGTGTCGCCATGCACATTTTCTTCCGGACCACCCCCATCTTTGCGATCATCGAGCGCGGTCCCGGTTCAAGGCAGACACGTGCCAAATGGGACCCGTCGACGCTGCCCGATACGCCTCCGGGCGGGGTTCGCCGGGGAGACACCCTGGCAGCGGTCCACGTGGCACGCCTCGGAGTTCCCTGCCTGCCGTGGCAACACTCCAGTTCTCCCTTCACGGGGGGGGTGGGCGGGGAATCGATCCCGACGCTCAACGCGGAGCCTTGGCCCGTGTGGATCCCGTTGCTGATGGCCGGACTGCCGGCCACTGCAGTGCTGGAGATCTCCCGCTACCGGGCCGACGGCCGGTCGTGGCGCTTCGTGGCCAACAGCACGGTCCTGGAACTGGTTGTTGCCGTGCCCCTGATCCGGCTTGCAGCCGCCACCATGCTGTTGGCACCCCGTGATGTCACCGGGGTGCCGGGGCACGGGTGGGTGGACGCGGCCTTGCACCTGAACGTGCCGGCCATCCTGATCACCGCCGGCGTGCTCCCCTGGAACCTGGTCGACCCGCTGCCCAAGGTCCGCATCGACACCGCAGCGCGTGCCAAACACGGTGACTACTTCTGCTAAGCAGACGGTTCCCGGCAGCCACTGATATTGGGCGAGAAAAACACGCCGGGGTTTCACCCGCGCGGTGCACGCTCCCCCGTACCCATGGCCTCGTGCACCTGGAACGCCAGCCACAGCTGGGCGACCGCGGAGGTTTCGGCCACGTCAAGGCCGGTGAGTTCGCCGATCTTGCGGATGCGGTAGATGACGGTTTGCCGGTGGACAAAAAGCAGTGCCGCGACCTTCTGGGCCGAACGCTGGTTGTCCAGGTAACTGCGCAACGTGGCCATGAAGTCCGTTCCGTGGAGCCGGTCATGTTCGATCACCGGACCCAGCAGCCGCTGCACCAGCTCCGCGCCATCGCGATGGCCACCCAGCCCGAACCACGGAGCATCCTCCGAGTAGCCAACCAACCGCACGCCCCGGGCGGTCGCCTGCCCCAGCGCCCACAGGGATTCGCGCAACCCGCGCGCGATCGCCTCGATGCCCACGGGCGTACCCAGTCCGATGGGCAGCGAAGGATCAAAGACATGCAGCAGCAGGTCCTCCGGGCAATATTCGGAGACCATCAGATGCAATTTGCCCTCGCCCACCACGCAGACACTGTTGATGCCGTGGCGCCACAGCGCACTGTGGACTTCGGGCAAACCGACCTCCGCCCGGGCCGGGACAGATACCAGGCGCAGCTTGCCGGCCGGAAACCCGAAGTCCTCGAGGCGGCGGGCGGCCTCGGCTGCCCCGAGGCGCCCCTCAAAGGACTGCAACAGGAATTCGCCGCCGGCGCGGTAGCGGCTTTCCATCGCCAGGGCAGAACGCGACAGACCCAGCCCCAATACGGTGGCCGAGTGCAACAAGACCACGCCGTCCGGCTGCATCTGGTCATCGGGCAGGATCACCAGTAGCGCATGCGGATGGGTGGGAATTTCCATGATCAACATGGATTCCCCGCCATCGGCGGTCCACAGGAAGTGCCGGGTCTCAGCCGTGGATTCGCTGGCGACCCTCCGCACCCGCACCAACACATCCTCGGGCAGGGCCGCGTCGCCGGGTTGCCAGGGATGTTGGCAGCGGTCATCCACCACGTAGAGCCGCGCGCGGATTTCCTTGCCGATCCCGGCCAGCAGCTGGCTCCAGGTCTCCCCCGGCGTCGTCGCCTTGCGCAGCAGGTCGTAGATGCGGGCGGTTTGCTTGATCCGCCGTGATTCCTCGAGCAGGCTCGCCTCGGCAATCGACCGCGAAATTGCCATGAAGGGCAACGGGTAGGGAACGGAAACCAAGGGGAGCGGGAGTGCTTCGCAGGCCGCGAGGAATTGCTCGGAGAATTCCGGGGCATGCATCTTCTCGCCCACCGCCAAGGCGACCGCGCCGGCCGCCACCAGTGATCGGGCCAAATGGACCTGCGCCTCCGGCTCCTTGGGGATCGAAAGCCCGTTGGTCATCAGCAGCACTCCGGGCGAGACCCATTCCCAGAGGTGGGGCAGGTCCGAGGTGTGGGACCAAGTGATCGGATGCCCCAACCCGTCCGCGCCGGCCAGCAGCCGCAGACCCAGCTGCGGCTCGTCCAGCAGTTCCTTGACCGACATGGCCATCGGGCATT
The DNA here is from genome assembly GCF_003287975.1 of Arthrobacter sp. AQ5-05. Classification (GTDB taxonomy): domain Bacteria; phylum Actinomycetota; class Actinomycetes; order Actinomycetales; family Micrococcaceae; genus Paeniglutamicibacter. The sequence goes on along the minus strand of NZ_QMKQ01000005.1, from coordinate 8,407 downwards.
CCCCTTCCATTTTCCGGCGTCCAACGCATTGCCGCCGGGCACCCGTCCATCAAACGTGATCTCTCATACAAATGTCTAGTGCCTGCCTGCGATAGTTGACACTTGTCGATTGTCGCCGTGACGCCGATCACCAATGATTGAAACACACCACAAGCCAGCCCGGACCACCCGGGCGCCTAGAGAGAAAAGAGCCCGCAATGAGCACCTCCGTTCGCCTCATTGACGATGCGCCACTGACCCGGTTCCACAAGAAGCTGACCGTGTTTTCCTCCGGCGGCCCCTTCATCGACGGCTACGCGCTGTCGATCATCGGGATCGCCCTGATCACCATGACCCCGGCCCTGGATCTGGGCCCCAAGGAAATCGGCATGGTTGGCGCCGCCAGCCTGGTCGGGATCTTCTTTGGCGGCGGGGTCTTCGGCTGGGTGACCGACAAGGTCGGCCGCCACACCATGTACATCCTGGACCTGCTCGCCCTGGCCGCCTTCTCCATCCTCAGCGCCTTCTCCACGGACATCTGGCAGCTGGTGATCTGGCGCTTCCTGCTCGGCGTGGCCATCGGCGCCGACTACCCGATTGCCACCTCGCTGCTGGCCGAGTTCCTCCCCCGCAAGCACCGCGGCCGCCTCCTTGGAGCCACCTTCGTGGTCTGGGCCGTGGGTGCGGCCGCGGCCTTTGCCGTCGGGTTCGCGATGCGCGGCGTGGGCGAGGATGCCTGGCGCTGGATGCTGGCCAGCCCCGCGATTTTTGCCGTGATCACCCTGCTCTTCCGCCTGGGCACCCCGGAGTCCCCGCGTTGGCTGCTCTCCCGCGGCCGGGTCGACGAGGCCCGCACCGTGATCAAGAAGGTCTACGGCAACGACTACGACGTCAACTCCCTCGGCGAAGAAGAGAACACCGGCAAGCGCGCGGCAACGTTCGCCGACATCTTCAACAAGAAGTTCTGGCGCCGCACGCTCTTTGTCTCCATTTTCTGGACCGCGCAGGTGATTCCGCTCTTCGCCGTATACACCTTCGCCCCGGAACTGCTCTCTTCCTTCGGCCTGGACGGAGACGCCAACCTCTACGGCGGCTCGCTGCTCATTTCCCTGCTCTTTGTCATTGGTGGTATCCCCGGACTGTGGCTGGTGGAGCGGATCGGCCGGCGCAAGTTGCTGCTGTGGACCTTCGGCATAATCGTCCTAGCGCTGGCCGCCCCGGCATTCATCCCCGGCGTTGGCCCCAAGACCCTGTTCACCGCCTTGGCGATCTTTGCCTTGGCCTCCGGCGCTTCCAGCTTCCTTGAGGTCGTGTACCCCAATGAGCTGTTCCCCACCGAGATCCGGGCCACAGCGGTCGGCTTCGGCACTGCGATCAGTCGCGTGGGCTCGGCCGCCAGCACCTATCTGATGCCGGTGGCGATCATCAGCTTCGGCGCCTCGGGTGCCCTGCTCATCGGAGCCGGGATCTCCTTGGTCGGTTTGGTTGCCACCTTCATTCTGGCCCCAGAGACTGCCAACCGTTCCCTGGCCGATATCTCCGGCGGCGAACGCACCAAGAAATCCAAGACCAACGGCACGTCCGAAGAAACGAAAGTAGAAGGAACCCTCGTATGAGCAAGCACCAGCCCATTGGTCCAGTTGAAGCGACCAAGGTCCCCCGGTTCGCCGGGCTCGGAACCTTCGCCCGGCTCCCACAGATCGATGCGGTCCCTGACTACGACATCGCCGTGCTCGGCGTCCCCTTCGACGGTGGCACCTCCTTCCGTCCGGGTGCCCGGTTCGGTCCGGCGGCGGTGCGTGAGGCCTCCCGGTTGCTGCGCCCGGGTTACCATGTCGAACTGGATGTAACCCCGGTCGAGGCGGTCCAGGTCGTGGACGCGGGGGATGTCGCCTGCACCCCGTATGACATCGGCAAGGCCGTGGAACAAATCGAGGAGCAGGCGTTGCCCCTCATGGCCAAGGACAAGCGCGTCATTGCCGTCGGCGGGGACCACACCATCGCACTGCCGATGCTTCGGGCAGTGAACAAAATCCACGGGCCGGTCGCCCTGCTGCACTTCGATGCGCACCTGGATACCTGGGACACGTACTTCGATCAGCCGATCACCCACGGGACCATGTTCCGCCGCGCCTTCGAGGAAGGATTGCTGATCGAGGACAAGTCGATGCACGTGGGCATTCGCGGCCCGGTCTACGACCAGGACGACTTCCTGCGCGACCACGAGTTCGGCTTCCAGATCATCCGCTCCACCGACATCGACGAGATTGGCGTGCCGGCCGCGATCGCCAAGGTGCGCGAACGACTGGGCGACACCCCGGTGTACCTCTCGGTGGACATCGACGTGCTGGACCCCGCCTTCGCCCCGGGCACAGGCACCCCGGAAATGGGTGGTCTGCACTCCCGCGAGCTGCTGCGCCTGCTGCGCGGGCTCAACGGCATCAACATCGTGGGCGCCGACGTGGTGGAGGTCGCCCCCGCCTACGACCATGCCGACATCACCTCGCTTGCCGCGGCCACCGTGGTCTTCGACATGATGGGATTGATGGTCAACTCCGGGAACCTGCGCCGGGCCGGTGACGGGCAGGTTCTCGAGGTCGCCGCCGTCTAGGACAGGCCATCACCAGACCTCCGCAACGCCGGGCACCGGGCAACGAATGATTCGTTGCCCGGTGCTGCGCTGCGCACCGGATTGTGGCGCAACGTGTCAAAGTCCTTGTGCTCTGCGCAACATCGTGTCCATAATTAGTGCGACAAACGGTTTGCGGAGCTTTCCGCCATCACTACGTGACTTCTCCAGCCTCCGGGAAACGCGTTCTGATTCTGAGTGACATCAAGGATCGAACCCCATGATTCCCTTTCCACTGCTTGCGAATCCGCAAGAACCCGGCCCGGGGAACGCGGCCATTCCCGCAATCACCTTGGCTGTGGCCACCACGGGGGACATTGCCCCGGCAATCGTCTGCCAGACCTGCCATAGCGGGGAATACCTGGTGTACGAGCAGGTCACCCCGGTGCGGGCGAAGGGTTCGGCGCCCGCGGCGTGGGACGTCGAATGCTGGTGCGGTCGCTGCGAGGAATTCCACGGGGTGCGCACCACCCGGGCACCGTCCATTCCGTATTCCATGCTGCAGCACGGCTTCAGCGACTAGGGAGCCGGGGCCGGGCTACTTCTCGAAGTGTGTCCGCACTGCGGAACCGGAGACGTTCTGCACCAGCTCGGCGGCCACGGTCCGCAATTTCTCGTTTCGGTTGGATGCCGTCCTGGTGAGGATCGCGAAGCCCTCGTCCTGCGAGCAACGCTGTTGCCCCATGATGACGCCCACCGCCAGGTCGATGGCGGTGCGCGATTTCATGGCTTCCTCGAGGTCGTGGGCCATCTGCACCGCGGAAGCGATCCGCATGGCCAGCATCAGCGCCTTGCGGGCATCGTGCACGTAGTGCTCTGCGCCACGGACCACGAGCTCGGTGAAGGCGTTCGATCGCGGAGAGAAGAAGCCAATCACTGCAACGGCCCCTTGCTCCAGGACCAGTGGCACGGCCAGGACGCTGTGGATGCCCTCGGCCAGCAACGCGCCGTCGCATGCGGGCCAGCGGGAATCAACTGCGGCGTTGGTGATCAGAACGCTTCGGGTTCCCTCCAACGCGGCAACGAGGGGACCTTCGCCCAGGCTGGATTGCAGCTCGCCCAGGGTCCGGGCAGCGCGGGTGCTTCCGGCGTGCAGCAACGCGCGGCGCCGCTGGCGCAGAGTCACGGTGCACGCCAGATCCGCACGGTCCTCCCCTGTGGCCAGTGCGGCCGAGAATCCGGCGAGCTCCGTGAGGAAGTCCCCAAGGTCCAGGCTGCCCAGGACCATGTCCTGGAGCCTCCCCGCAACGCTTGCATCCAAGCCCCGACCGCCTGGGTCCGTTGCGCTTGGGTGTGGAGTGGGTGTCCGCGGCTGGCCCTGCAGGTCGCGGTCCGCGTTGTCGTAGTCCATGGCAATCCCTTCCCTAAGGTCCCGCCCCCGGAAATCTTCCGAGCGTGGTTGCAGGCATGTGTCGAAGCGAAGCTATTCGATGCCCCGTGCGCGCCGCGCCGGCTGCAGCACCTGGATGGCGCGGTCGCCGATCCGCATGTTCGAGGTGAAAGCAGTCTGGCCCAATTGCGCGAAGGCATCGGCACGGCTGCACTTGTCTTGGACCATGATCACCGCGACCGCGCCGTCGACAAGCCCGCGGGCCCGCAGTTCCGGGCCCAGGTCGGCACCGGCAATCGCCGGCAGGTGGAACCCCAGGGCCAGGCGCAGGATGCGCGAGATCGACCCGGCGAAGGCCTCCACCGCCGCGATGAATCGCTCGTCCATCGTTCCGGGGTCGCGGGCGTAGCAATTGAGTGCCGCCCGGGTGCCGTTGCCGGCTTCGACGGGTACCGCCAGGATGGAGTGCACGCCGCTGGATGCGATCTCCCGGGCGTAGTGCCCCCATTCCCGGGATGCATGCAGGTCCGGAATGAAGACCATGCGATCCTGGCGCAGCGCGGTCAGGCAGGGCCCGTCGTTGAAGGCGTACTGCCGCTCGTCCAGTGCCATGACGGCGAGCTCGCTGCTGGCCACCGTGACCGGGAACCCCGCGCGCTCAACGGTGATGGAGCACAGCACGGGCCTTCCCGTTCCCAGCCCCGCGGCAGCCATCAGCACCAGTTCCAGCATGAAGTCGCTGAAGCCCTCGCTGTCCAGCAAGAGGTCCTGCAGCTGCTCCTGGTTCCTGGAATCGTTGCCCTGCTTGCCCATCAAGATTCCTCTTTTCCCGGATCAAGGTCCGCCGAGTACGGAACCCGCAGATCCATGCCGAGGTCTATGAAACGCTCATTGATCGAGTGGGCCACCAGGTCGCGTTCCAGGGTCGGCAGGGCGTGGGCGGCATACAGATAGGCCTCGATCTCGAACTGGCCCGCAGAACCGCCTATCGCAAAGTACTTGAGCCACAACTCGCCCACCGTCAGCCCCGCCAACGGCTGGACCTGTCGCAGCTGCTTCAGCTGCAGATCGTCATCACCAATGTCCATGGCCGATCCCCCGGTGTCAGGTGCCGCGCGAGGTCGCTGCATCGACCAGCCGGACCGCCAAGGCACTTAGGGTCAGGTGCTCGGCGATCGCCTGCTTCATCAACAGCCGAACGGCATCGTTCTCGGACACGCCATGGCGTTCCATGACGATGCCCTTGGCCATCCCGATGACGTCACGCGAATGCAGCGTGCTGCGCAATTCGTTGCTGAGCTTCTTGGCGTTCTCCGCGGTGGTGGCGTGCTCAAGCCAGACCGTCGCTTGCTGCGCCAGCAACTCCAGGATGCCGCGGGAACGCTCGGTGAAGGCCTGGATCTCGGCCGAGTAGACCTTTACGGCGCCGAAGGATTCGGAGGAGGACTTCAGCGGGACGCTGATGGACGATGCGACTCGCAATGTTGCGACAGCCCCGGACCAGTCCGGCCAGCGCTCGTCGGCGGCAATGTCCTGGACGACGATCGTTTCCCCGCTGGCGCACGCGCTCAGGCACGGCCCTTGCTCGAGGTCGTATTGCAGTGCGTCGGCGCGTTCGACGAGTTCGTTCGAGGACGCGGCGCTGGTCTTGTGTGCATTGGCATCGATGAGCGTCACCCCGGCGCCCATGGCATAGGGTACGGAAGATTTGGCAACGGACGTGATGAGCTTTAGCGTTGCCGCAACCGTGGACTCGGTCAGCAGCAGGCCGGCGGCACTGGCTGCCACCGCCGCAAGTTCGTCGGCTAGCGGAAGAGTCTTCTCGACCTTGGCCACAGCAGCACCCTCCCTGTAATGGACACCCCAAGCAATATCCTCCTCCCAGCCTACACAGTCCCGGGTCACAAGGCGCCGGGATATGGCCGCTGGTTGTCTTCCCGGGTCACAAAGCAGGTTTGCCGCGCCCACGGTGCCCGAGGGTCATACGGAATGCACCGTGGCCGGACCGGGATCAAACTTGTCGATGCGGTGACGGTATTCTTCGGCATGACGGAGACCGACCGGAGCCTCGATACCGTGCCAACGCTCGCAGACGGGGAGATTCCCGAAGTGGTTGCCGGCAGGCAGCTTCACCGATTGCCCCATTCCCAGATCCCGTGGAGATGTTTTCTGCACAGTCTGGAGTGGAAGAATGGGGCCCATGAACCCGGGTCTGGCCACCACCCTCTATCTGGTGGTTCTCTGTGCAGCCTCCGCGGCCTGGCAGTTCGGCCCACGCCGCTCCAGGAACCGCCCCTTTCGACCGGTGGCCACGGCGGCTGTCCTGATCATCATTGCCGTGCCTTCGCTGCTGCAGCTGACGATCGCACCCGGAATGCTGCTCTCTATGGAAAGAAGCGGTGTCTCCACCGGGATCGAGCAGCCTTGGCGCCTCGTCACAGCACTTCTCGTGCAGGATGGCGGTTGGGCCGGGATGGCATTCAACCTTACGACACCGGTGCGGATCGGGCTTCTTGCCGAGTTGGTCTGGGGCGCGGGCCATTAGACGGTGATTGCCTCGTGTTTCGGGCTCGGAGCCCAGGCGTGGGGCTGGCTCGTGCAGCCGGTCGGTGCCGGAAACTCGGTGGTTGTCTTTGGCCTTGCAGCTTCCCTGCTCGTGAGGGCGTGGACCGGGCCGCACCTGGCCGCACGGATCGCCTCGGCGCTGGGCCTGCTCGCGGCCGCCGGACTGTTGGTCGGCGGTGACCTGCACGGAGGCGCCGCAGCAATCGGCACCTTGGTCGTAGCTTTCTGCTCCAACTTCTGAGCGCGGGGTCTACATGCCTCTCCCGGTGAGCCCGAACGCGAATATCGCCAGTGGACTATCCAGCCACGATTCCGAACCGACATCGAGTCAACGTTCGGATAAGGTCCTTGCGGGAATATTCGAATCGGAGGCTTAAGTTCAGATGAAAACCGCGACGTCCTTATGGGGCTCTACGGAATTGAGCGTGATGCGGGTGCCTTGACGCCGTAATCTTTCCGGCGAATTTCGGTTCATCCGGTGTGCCGATGTCCGGATAGGCGTCAGGGCCTTCTTGAATGGTTATCGACCAAGAAAACCGTAAGAAAGCCCTGACAGTGAACCATTCTAACTCTGCCTGCGTGCTGCCCGCAGCACCGCGGAAACCAGACGCACCATTCCACCCCGACGCCGCCGCGAACCTGGTGGCCGACTCCTGCGGTGCCGGACCGTGGTGCAATCTTGCCGACGCTCTCCTGGGACTGGAGGGCCTGCACGTGCTCGAGGTGGACCGCCGGGACCCGGCCCGGCTCGTCGTGGCGATCGAAACACCCGAACGCACCGCCTGGTGCCGCGGATGCGGTGCCCAGGCCAGGTCCCACGCCCGGCGCAGCGTGCCCATCCACGACATCCCCGCCCACGGCTCGCCGGTGATCCTGCACTGGAGGAAGCGGGTGTTCCGCTGCCACGAAAAGCAATGCGCTATGGTCACTTTCACCGAGGAACACCACCGCATCGGGCCGCGGGAGAAACTCACCGTGCGGGCCTGCCACTGGGCGCACGAGCAACTGAAGAAGCAGGACATCGCGGTCTCGGCGATTGCTCGGCAACTCGGCGTGGACTGGCATACGGTCTGGGACAACATCAAGCCGCTGGCGGAGCTCGAGCTGGCCGACCCCAAGCGCTTGGAGGGCGTCACCACGCTGGGCGTCGACGAACACATCTGGAAGCACACCGGCTTCCCCAACGACCGTGTCCTGACAGGGTTCGTTGACCACACCAGGGACGCCATGGGCAGGATCCGCGCCCGGCTGCTGGACCTGGTGCCGGGGCGCAGCGGCAAGGCCTACGCGGACTGGCTCAAGGCCCAGCCCGAGGGCTTCAGACCAGGGATCAGGGGTCTGGACATGGGCGGCCGTATCGAGGTAATTCGTCTCAACTCACAAATGTTCCTTGATGGCATATTGGAGGACCAACTCGGTGCCGGGGTAGTGGGCACGGCTGATGCAAAGTCGTGAGAGGCTGCCCACGAACAATTCTCCCGACACTGGCGGTCGGTGCTTTTAATGACGAAAAACGGCTCTACTGACATATCCGTGGGCGTGAGCCGCGAGCCTTAACGTCCACACGCCGCTTCCTGCCTAGGATTTTTGACTGACTAAGGTACAAAAATCTAGGGACTGAAAACGGCGTGCAGAAAACAAGCATATGGGCCGCCCTGCTGGGTGTCGAAAAAACAACCGTCCACCACGTGGATACCTGCCCGGAAACCGGGGTCCTGCTGGCCCGGGTGACACCGCACAAGTCCTTGCGGAACAGATGCGGAATCTGCTCCAGGCGGTGCTCCCGGTACGACCGCGGTGAAGGCCCCCGACGGTGGCGCACCCTGGATCTGGGAACCACCGAAACCTATCTCGTGGCCCACGCGCCTCGTGTGCGCTGCCCGGAGCACGGAGTCATCGTCGCC
>NZ_QMKQ01000004.1 GCF_003287975.1 Arthrobacter sp. AQ5-05 | reverse complement strand
CCCCCCCCCCCCCCCCCCCCGGCGAGCGATCTTCTTCCTCAACAACTCCGTGACTTGGACGTATGTCATCTTGACGCCACGGAGAGCGGAAAACCCGCCGCTGCGCATAGTCTGTACGGAGCTCGCAGGCGCTCCCACGAATTGATGGAGCGCCCATTTTTTGAAAACTTCACTGGGGGAAGAATGCACCAAACACTCGCGCAGCGTGGGGACCTGACTTCACGCACAAATATACGACAACGAATTTTCGGCTTCCTGGCCGCTGCCGCCGTAGCAGTTTCGCTGACCGCCTCGGCACTGCCGGCCACGGCCCAACCCGCGTATTTGAACGACGACTGCGAATACGACTGGGCAAGCGACTTCTGCTCCGAAGAGGAACCGGAGCCGATTCCGGAACTGGTCGAACCTGCCGAGTATCCCAAACCCGGTTTCGTCACCGCCGGAATGTCCATCCTTCCGACCGCCGCCGATTGGAGCCACTCCTGGTCAAGCGAAATCCAGTGGCTACTCGATGGCGTCACACAGCCCGTCCAATGGCATGAGGGCGAGGAATTCGGTTCGGACATCATCGGGGGCAGCCACTTTGTCGTCCCCGTCTCGGCGATCGGCAAGCGTCTGGCCGTGCATGTCCAAATGGACGATGTACTAGGCAAGTCTTGGGTCGATAAGTTCGACTTGGGCATCGTCAAGGCCAACACGTTCACCAAGGCACCTGCCCCCACGTTCTCCGGCACGACGACGGCAGGCAACAAGCTCACCGCATCGGCCGGCTCCTGGGCCCCGAAGGCGACGATCGCCTACCAGTGGTTCCGCAACGGCACCCCGGTCCCCGGGGCAACCAAGCAGGTCTACACTTTGGCGGCCACCGACGTCGGCAAGAGGATCAAGGTGCTCACCCGCGCCACGGCCGCCGGTGTCACCACCCTCGAGAAGTTCTCCGCCGAACGCTCCGTCGCCGCCGCAAGGTTCACCGCGGCACCCACCCCGTCGGTCACCGGCACCACGCGCGTGGGCAACACGCTGAAGGTCTCCACCGGCAAGTGGTCCCCTGCTCCGACGTTTGGCTACCAGTGGTACCGCAACAACGCGGCCATCAAGGGCGCGACGAAGTCCACCTTCGCCACGACCTCGGCCGACGTGAACAAGTCGCTCAAGGTCCGCGTCACGGCCAAGCGAAGCGGCTACCCCACCACGGAGCGCACCTCGCCGGCGCGCAAGGTCACCGCCGGAACCCTGAAAACCGGATCCAAACTGACCATTTCCGGCACGGCACGATCGGGCAGCACCATCTCCGCCTCGGTCAAGGCACCCGCCGGTGCCAAGGCCACCTACCAGTGGTACAAGAACGGCAAGAAGGTCTCCAAGGCGACGAAGAAGAGCCACAAGCTCTCGTCCAAGGACAGCGGGGCCAAGTACCAGGTGCGCATGTCCTTCACCCGCGCCGGCTACTCCAAGATGAACGTGAACTCGAACACCGTGAAGATCGGAAAGCCAACCTTTGCGGTGAAGTCCTCGCCCAAGGTCTCCGGCACCAAGAAGGCCGGCAAGACCCTGAAGGCCAGCACGGGATCGTACTCGCCGAGGCCGACCTCGTACTCCTACCAGTGGCTGCGCAACGGCAAGTCCATTTCCAAGGCCACCAAGTCCTCGTACAAGCTCACGTCGTCGGACAACGGAAGAAAGATCAGCGTCAAGGTCACCGCCAAGAAGAAGGGCCACGACAACAAGTCCGCCACCAGCGGTGCTGTCACGATCCCGGTTCCGCTCAAGACCGTGATGTCGGGCAACGGCACCTATCGCGTGGGCAAGGACGTGAAGCCCGGCCTCTACAAGGCCACCGGATCGGGAAAGGGCTGCTATTGGGAGCGCACCAGCGGCTTTAGCGGCAGCTTCTCCCAGATCAAGGCCAACTACTTCGGCACCGCCAACACCTACGTGCGGATCGTTTCAGGCGACAAGGGCTTCAAGACCAGCGGCTGCGGCAAGTGGACCACGGTGCCATCCTCCGGCGCCAAGGCCGCCAAGATCACCAAGGACGGCACCTACCGCGTGGGCATCGACATCAAGCCCGGACTCTACAGCGGCAAGGGCTCTTCCGCCTGCTACTGGGAGACATCCCGGGACTTCACCGGCCACTTCCGCGACCTCATCGACAACGACTTCACCTCGGGCCGCGTCGTCATCGACATCCCGGCCGGCGCCAAGGGGTTCAAGACCAGCGGCTGTGGAACGCTCAGCCGCATTGGCTAACCAACAACGCCACCACGCTTGATCCTTGCGGGCCGTGTCGCCGGAGCTTTTCCCGGCAACACGGCCCGTTTTCCACCAAGGTGCGGAGGTATCCGCGAATGATTGTTGTGCGCGTTGCAGCATGCGCTCCATCACGCGAGAGCAGTTGCTGAACGCAGCGGACAAGGATCGCTTGCTGATACACCGAGAACCCCGAGGCCCTGGTCTTGGGGTTACTTCGTTAACGGTCAGGCCCGAACATCCTCCAGGGCATCGCGCGGCACCGCGAACAGGGCCAGCGCACAAACGATCGCTGTGCCGCCGCAGATCGCCCATACGATCATGTACCCGGCCAGCGGTGCGGCGAAGTCCTCGCCCGCCCCGTCCGAGACCGCACCGGCCACCTGCCCGATGAGCGCCAGCCCGAAGATCGCCGAGGCGAAGGACCCGCCAACGGTCTTGATCGCGTTGGTCAGCCCGGTGGCCATGCCGGTTCGGTTGAACGGCGCGGCGGCAGCAGCCGCCGCGGGCAGGGCGGCGACCAGCGCCCCGGAGCCGATCCCGGCAATCATCATGTTCGCCAGCACCTGTGCCAGTGAATCGTGCAACGGCAGGAAAAGCAGGTAGCCGATCCCGACCAGGGCGCTGGCGGCGACAAGTGTCATCCGGGTTCCGGCCCAGCGGGCAGCGGCGGGGAAGAGCAGGGCCCCGATGAGCAGCGCCAGCACGTAGGCGCCGATGATGACCGACACCCCGGAGGCGCTCAGGCCCAGGCCGTAGCCGTTCACGCCCGGGTCGGTGCGGGCAAAGGTGCTCATCGGGATCTGCGCGCCGAGCACCGAGACGCCGAAGAGCCCGGCGGTCAGCTGCACCGGCCACATGGACCGGGCGAAGAGCACCGTGAAATCGATCAGCGGATCGTCTTGCTTGTTCTCATGGCGGTAGAAGACGTAGAGCACCACCAGCCCCAGCACCAGGCACGCCCACACCAGCGGACTGGAAGGCCCGTTGATCCGCAGGAAGCTCAACCCGCTGGTGAGCAGCAGCAGCCCCACGGCCAGGTACGCGAATCCCCCGGAATCGATCCTCGCCCCGTTGCGGTCCCCGTCGTCGGGCACCCCGAAGGCCACGGCGAAGATGCACAGGGTGGTGGCGACGGCGGGGATCGCCATGGTCAGCGCGAGGTTCCCGTCAAACACCCCGATCAATGCGCCGCCGGCCAACGCCCCGCCGATCACCCCGAACTCCAGCGCGCCGACCAGCAGCCCTGCGGCCCTCCGGGTCATCGGTCCGGGCACACCGAGCTTGCGGGCGCGGGAGAAGACGATGGCGATCTCCAGCGGAAGCCACACCGCGTAAAAGCCCTGGAATGCCCAGGCGATCAGGAAGGTGGTGAAGGACCCGGAGAACACCACGGCCCAGGAGGCGATGGCGGTGACGACGGCCGAAAGCAGCAGCATCTTCTTATGCCCGAAGATGTCCCCCAGCGAGGCCAGCAGCGGGACGGCCAGCGCGGAGACCATCAGCTGGGCGGCCTCGAACCAGTTCACGTCGGCGTCGTGGATGCCCAGGTGGCGGGCGATGTCGGTGATCAGCGGCGTGTAGTAGCCCTGCAGGATGCCGCTGGTCAGCTCCACGATGGCCAGGAACCCGACGATCCCCGCCACCGCGCTCCAGCGCACCGATTGTGCCTGTGCCGGGTCCTCGTTTGCGGAAAGCGGGGTGTCCATAGCGGGAGCCTATCGCGAAGTTGCGCAGGGCGGTGAGGGACCTCACGCCGGCGCCGGGGAATTATTCCGCGGCCACGGGTGCTATTACATGCAAACGCATACAAATCTGGCACAATGGATGCCAGAGACCAGCACACAGGAGGCAACCATGCAGTTCGGCATTTTCTCGGTCAGCGACATCACCCGCGACCCCACCACCGGCAACACCCCCACCGAGGCCCAGCGCATCAAGGACATCGTGGCCATCGCCAAGAAGACCGAAGAGGTCGGCATGGATGTCGTCGCCATCGGCGAGCACCACAACCGCCCGTTCTTCTCGTCCTCCCCGACCACCACGCTGGCCTACATCGCGGCGCAGACTGAAAAGATCATCCTCTCAACCGCCACCACGTTGATCACGACCAACGACCCGGTGAAGATCGCCGAGGACTTCGCGATGCTCCAGCACCTGGCCGACGGCCGCGTGGACCTGGTGCTGGGCCGCGGCAACACCGCCCCGGTCTATCCGTGGTTCGGCAAGAACATGCAGGACTCGGTGAACCTGACCATCGAAAACTACAACCTGCTGCGCCGCCTCTGGGACGAGGACACGGTGAACTGGGAGGGCAAGTTCCGCACCCCGCTGCAGAACTTCACCTCCACCCCGCGCCCGCTCGATGACGTGGCACCCTTCGTCTGGCACGGCTCGATCCGCACCCCGCAGATCGCCGAGATCGCTGCCTACTACGGTGACGGGTTCTTCGCCAACAACATCTTCTGGCCGAAGGAGCACTACATGCAGCTGATCAACCTCTACCGCGAGCGCTACGAGCACTACGGCCACGGCCGCGCCGACCAGGCCATGGTGGGCCTGGGCGGGCAGTTCTTCATCCGCAAGAACTCGCAGGATGCCAAGAACGAATTCCGTCCCTACTTCAACAACGCCCCGGTCTACGGCCACGGGCCGTCGATGGAGGACTTCACCGACCAGACCCCGCTGACCGTCGGCTCGCCGCAGGAAATGATCGAAAAGACCCTCACCTTCCAGGAAGCCTTCGGCAACTACCACCGCCAGCTCTTCCTGGTCGACCACGCGGGCCTGCCGGTCAAGACCGTCATGGAGCAGCTGGACCTCTTCGGTGAAGAGGTGCTGCCGACGCTGCGCAAGGAGCTCGCGGCCCGCAAGCCGGCCGACCACCCCGAGGCACCCACCCACGCCAACCGCGTCGCCGCCCGCGATGCAAAGCTGGCCGCCGCCCCCGCCGGGAGCGACAATGCCTAGCCCGGCCTCGCTGCGCTCCTCCAACGCCGCCTGGGAGTCGTTGTTCCGTGCGCAGGTGACGGTGATGCGCGAGATCCAGAAGCTGCCGGAGTTCAAGGAAATCAGCACCCGGGAGTACGACGTGCTCTTCAACCTCTCGCGTTGCGAGGCGGGGACCAGTCGGCTCAAGGACCTGAACCAGCACCTGCTGATTTCCCAGCCAAGCCTCAGCCGCATGGCCGACCGGCTGGAAGCAAAGGGCCTGGTCACCCGCCAGCCTGATCCGACGGACCAGCGGGCGGTGCTCTTCACGCTTACGGAAGAGGGAGCCCGCTTGCAGAAGGCCATCGGCCGCGAGCATGTCAAGGGCATCCACGCACTGATCGGCAGCGCACTGAGCACCGAGGAATTCGCGACGCTTGCGGAGCTGACGACCAAGTTGCGCCTCCACATGGAAGCGCGTTAGCCACCGATTTCCATACGCACGAATCGGGGGCCCGGCTGCCAGGAAAAATCCCTGGCAACCGGGCCCCGCGCATGTCCAAGGCCAAGCGGGCCGGTCGGCTCAGACCCCGAATGGTTCGGCATAGCGGAAGTTGCCCTTGGGCAGCTGCATTGCCGACAGGTTCAGCACCATGAAGTAATCGCCCCAGGACGGGTCGGAAGGGATGATGCCCGCGGCCATGGCCGGGCCGTAGCCAAAGCGCCCGTAGTACTCGGGGCTGCCCAGCAGCACGATGGCACGCTCGCCATGCTTGGCGGCGCGGTTCCGGATTTCGGCCAGCAGGGCCGTGCCCACACCTTGTCTCTGGTGGCCGGGTTCAACCGACACGGGCCCAAGTCCCAGCAAGGGGATGTCGCCATCGAGCCACCCCCGGGTGGCAATTGCGTGGCCCACCAGGTGGCCGTTGATCTCTGCCACCACCGAGTACTCGGACAGGTATCCGTCGCAGGCATACAGCTCGGAAAGCAACACCGCTTCCCCGGGTTCCCTGCCGGAATCCGGGTCGGCGAAGGCACTGATCGTCAACTTGCGGATACCCTGCCGATCGGCCGGCACCTCGCTTCGAATCTTCATCTCCCCAGCCTAGCCTTGCGCCACTGAAACCGTTCAGAAGCAGGTCAAGGGCCCGGTCAACGACCGGGCCCTTGAGGGTTGATTGTCTAGTGCGAGCCGATTGGATGATGCTCGTGGTAGACCTTCATTGCCGGCTGAATTGCCATGATCGAGGCAATCAGTGCCACAACACCCGGGATCCAGGTATTCCATGCCACGCCCGGCATATCCGTGGCGAAGCTGCCCATCCAGGGAGATGCGACAACGAGTGCGGCCACAACCAGCTGCACCCATTCGGCCACGGGCATACCCGGAGCCGCCAAGTTGATCACGCCGATGACAATCAAGACAACGCCGCCGGTCAGCATGTACGCATTCGAGGATCCGATTGCCGTGGTCCACGTCATGGCCAAGACCGTGTACAGGCCAGCAGCCACGGCGAGCCAATTCTGCCATGCAGTCCATCGCTTCATGGTCCAGATCTCCTTTGTCTTCCGTATACTCCCGATTCACGGACGTTCCGCAATCGTGAAGGATGCCCTTGCGGGCACCGACGGTACAGCAGGCCCCAACTTCCGTGCGGTGCTGTTCCTTCGGCTGTAATCCCATCCTGCCGTTGCGGTCCGGCTTAGGGTAGAGTCCAAAGTCACGTTGCCGAAGACGACTGCCCCGCAGGTGCTCCGCCCACCGGTTTCGCGAGCACTGTTTGTGAGGCCTGCGGGCACCATCCCGGTGCGCTGTCGACGACCGGCTATTTCGCGGGCAACTCCCCATGGGGCACGCGAATTGTTTTGCGTGCACCTTGGACGAGGCACGCCCCCACCCTTGCTGCATCCCGCCAAGCTGTGTTTGATGGAAACCATGAGCGAATCCGCCAAGGGGCCCAAATCCTATTTCCCGTCGATCGAGTCAAAGTACGGCCACCCCATTGGCCACTGGATGGAATTGCTGGACGAGGTGGCGGGCCAAAAGCATCTGGAGCAGGTGAACTGGCTCAAGACCGAACACGGGATCGGCCACGGTCATGCCAATGCCTTGGTCCATGTCTACCGGGCCGAACACCAGGCATAGGCAAACGCCCGCCCCGGTTGCCGCTGTCGTTTTGGCGTTCGTCCCGGGCAGCCCGCAATTCCTGCTGGCCCGCGACGCGCCGATCACCGCCGGGACCGGCATCTGGTTCATCTCCACGCTGCGCGGTGCACGACCCCTGGTCCAAACCCTGGCCAAGCCCCTCATCGAGGGCCCCTTCCATTGGCCCGGTGGCTGGGAAGCCCATTGGGAGCAAGCGCCGCGCTTCCGGCGCATGTGGCGCATCTCCTCCATCATGTGGGGGTGCGGATTCCTGCTTGACGCGGTGCTGCGCGTGATCCTGGCCTACTCGCTGGAACCCGATCCGGTGCCCGCGGTGACCACCGCGATGCACCTGGCGACAAACCTCGTGTTGATCCTGCTGAGCAACGCCTTCCACATCGCCTCGGGAATGCCCAATCCCCGCTGCATACTCTTTGCCCCGGCCGACGGCTAGGATGAGCCAACCGATTCCCTGCCCGCCACCGACCCGAACCCGCTTCGGGATCCCGCCACCAAACCAACGGAGTTCGCCCTTATGAGCACACGGCACCAACGCCCGGCCGCATTCGGCGCCGCCGCATTCGCCCTGGCAATGGCCATCTCCCCGTTGGCGACCCCGCCCGCGCAAGCCACGTCGGCTGCCATGCACCAGGTGGTGCAACTGGAGCTCGCTGCCTCGTCGGCGAGACCCGCCACCGCAGCGTTGGCCACCAAGCCCAAGCCCCCGCGGGACCCGGCCAAGTCCGATGTCCTGGTCAACAAGAAATACCCGTTGGTGCCCCGGCAGTACGTGCCGAGGCTCACCGAAATTCCGGGCACGGGGATCCGCCTGCAGCCACCAGCCGCCAAGGCCTACAAGAACCTGGTTGCCGCGGCCCGCCGCGACGGGGTGAACATCAGGCTCACCTCCGGCTACCGCTCCTACGCGGTGCAAAAGGGACTGCTCGAGAAGTACACCCGGGCCTACGGATCAACCTACGCACGGCGCATCGCGGCCAAACCCGGCAGCTCCGAGCACCAGACCGGGCTGGCCATCGACGTGGGAAACCACAACCGCGCATGCGCGCTGCAGGCCTGCTTCGCCACCACCAAGATCGGCAAGTGGATGGCCAAGAACGCCCCGAGGCATGGCTTCATCCTGCGCTACCCCAAGGGAATGGAATCGGTCACCGGCTACGCCTACGAGCCGTGGCACTTCCGCTACGTGGGCACCGCCCAGGCCAAGGCCATGGCAGGGTCCACGTCCAAGACCTTGGAACACTTCTATGGCGTGGCACCGGCACCCGGGCCCACCGCCACCAAGCCCTCGGCGCCCAAATCCGGCACCGTGAAGAACACCAGGAAGACCACCGCGAACCTGAACCTGCGCCGCGGACCGTCCACCGGCACCACCATCATCAGGACGGTGCCCCGGGGCTCGGCGGTGCGGCTGACCGGCAAGAAATCCGGGTCCTGGGTCCAGGGCACGCACCGGGGCGCCACCGGGTGGATGAGCTCGCGCTACCTGCGCTGAGGGCCCCGGCAGCGGCCCGATGTCCGGGAGTGCGCCAAGGGAATCTAAACTGGAACAATGACTGCAACACTCGTGGCCAAGGACCTTGCCGGAGGCCACGCCCACCGAACCCTTTTCTCCTCCCTCAGCTTCACCGTCTCCCCCGGAGACGTCATCGGGGTGGTGGGCGCCAACGGCGCCGGCAAGTCCACGCTGCTGCGGCTGCTCGCCGGCGTCGATGCCCCGCTGGGCGGATCCGTCTCCAGTGCCCCCGACGGCGCGTTCATCGGCTGGCTGCCGCAGGAACACGAACGCATCGAGGGCGAAACCATCGACGCCTACCTGGCCCGGCGCACCGGCTGCGCAGCTGCCACGCACGCCATGGAATCCACCGCCGAGGCCCTTGGCTCCGGGGCACCGGGTGCCGACGACGCCTACGCCGCGGCCTTCGACCACTGGATGGCCGCCGGCGCCGCGGACCTCGAGGACCGCGCCCCTGCCACGCTGGCCGAACTCGGCCTCACCCTCCCCACCGACACCCCGATGACCGCCCTGTCCGGCGGGCAGGTCGCCCGCGTCGCCCTGGCCGCGCTGCTGCTGAGCCGCTTCGACTTGGTGCTGCTCGACGAGCCGACCAACGACCTTGACCTGGCCGGGCTCGAACGCCTCGAATCCTTCGTCTCCTCGCTGCGCACCGGCGTGGTGCTGGTCTCCCACGACCGCGAGTTCCTGGCCCGCTGCGTCACCCGCATCGTCGAACTGGACCTGGCGCAGAACCAGGTCGCGGTGTACGACGGCGGCTACGACTCCTACCTGGAGGAACGTGCCATCAACCGCCGGCACGCCCGCGAAGCCTACGACGAGTTCGCCGACAAGAAGGCGGACCTGGTCTCCCGCGCCCGCACCCAGCGCGAGTGGTCCACCCAGGGGGTGCGCAACGCCATGAAGAAGAGCCCCGACAACGACAAGCTCCGGCGCAAGGCGTCCAACGAGTCCTCGGAGAAGCAGGCGCAGAAGGTCCGCCAGATGGAATCGCGCATCAAGCGCCTGGACGAGGTCGCCGAGCCGCGCAAGGAATGGGTGCTGCAATTCGAGATCGCGGCCGCCCCGCGCTCCTCCTCCGTGGTCTCCACGCTCAACGAGGCAACCGTCACCCGCGGGGATTTCACCTTCGGCCCGGTCTCCGCCCAGGTCAATGCCGGGGAGCGGATCGGCATCACCGGACCCAACGGCGCGGGCAAGTCCACTCTGCTGAACCTGCTGCTCGGGCACCTGGCCCCGGACACCGGCTCCGCCTCGCTGGGGTCCTCGGTGGCCATCGGCGAGATCGACCAGGCCCGCAGCCAGCTGCCCGAGGATTCCGCCCTGGGCGATGCCTTCGAGCTGGCGGTTCCCGAGATGAACCCTGCCGAGGCCCGCACGCTGCTGGCCAAGTTCGGGCTCAAGGCGCACCAGAGCGCGTCGAAGGTCCGCGACCTGTCCCCCGGCGAACGCACCCGATCGGGGCTGGCCCTGCTGCAGGCCCGCGGGGTGAACCTGCTGGTGCTCGACGAGCCGACCAACCACCTGGACCTGCCGGCCATCGAGCAACTCGAGGAGGCCCTGGAATCCTACGAGGGCGCACTGCTGCTGGTGACGCACGACCGCCGGCTGCTGGACAATGTCCGGCTCGATGCCCGCTGGGAAGTCGACGCCGGGAAGGTGCGCATCGGCATCAACCACTAGGACTTCGCGTCGCGGTTTTCCCAACGTCCTGCCATGGAACTCCATGGCAGGACGTTGGATAGTACCCGTGGCACATTGTGCCGGAGCGGCGCCGCGGAACAAGATGGTTTGGGCGCGCACTGCGGCGCCCAGCTCTTCCCGGCCGGTACGTCGAAAGTGCTCCCATGAAGAAGTCCTTTGGCAAACGCACCTCCCAGTCCCTGCTGCGCTCCGCGCCCGACATCCCTCCCGCACCGGAACGGTCGGTGCACCCGTCCCGGGTGCCGACCGACGAGGCACCGACCTGTGAATCCTGCGGCTCCGGCGATTTCCTGGTCTACGAGCACGTCGAGCTGCTGCTGGACCGGAGGCGCGTGCAACCTCCCTGCTGGGACGTCGAGTTCTGGTGCGGGCAGTGCGAATCGTTCTACGGCATGCTCACCACGCACGTGCCCGATGACCGCCAGGCCGTGCGCCTGGCCTCCGAGAACCCGCGCTACGTCCGCTATCCGGACGCGGCGCCGGAATCCGGTGCCGAAGCATGGACGGTGGCAGTGGCGGGCAGCAAGGTGTCACGGGATGCGCGCAGGCAGATTCCGGGCTTCGGGGATGCCGTGCCGTCGGCGTCCGTCCACCCCGACCGGTCCGCGGACCGGCTCTCCGGCGCCTACGAGTAGGGCGGTGCCCGCGGTGCGCACCTTCGGCATCGAGCAGGAATTCTTCCTCATCAATCCCGCCACCGGGCTTCCGGCGGTGCCCCGGCACCACGTCCACAACGAGCTCATGGCCCTGCGCAGCGGCGGGACGCACACGCATCCGGAGTTCCTGGCCTGCCAGGTGGAAAACAGCACCCCGATCTGCACCACGGGCGCCGAGGCGCTCGAGGCGGTGGTCGCCGCCCGGCAGGACCTCTCCGCGGTGGCCCGCGAGGCCGGGCTGCAACTGGTCGGACTGGGCACAGCACCGCGGATCCCTGCCGGCCCGGCGCCCGTCCATGCCTCGGAACGCTACTACGCCATCAACCGGTTTTGCCCCGGCATCACCTCCGAGCACTACGTCTGCGGCACGCACGTGCACGTGGGCATCGAGGATCTCGAGACCGGGGTCCAGGCGCTGAACTCGTTGCGCCAGTGGCTGCCGCTGCTCACGGCGCTGGGCGCCAACTCGCCGTTCTGGCGGGGTGCCGACAGCGGCTTCGCGTCCTGGCGCACCATCGCGTACCTGCGCTGGTCGATCCACGGGATCCCGCCGCACTTCGCCGACGCCCGGGACTACCTGGCGCGCATGGAATTCCTGCTGGCTTCCGACGTGGTCCTGGATGCCGGGCACATCGGCTGGGGCGCCCGGCTCTCGGCCCGCTTCCCCACCCTGGAGATCCGGGTGGCCGACGCCCAGATGGGCGCCTCCGACGTGGTGGTGCTGGCGTTGGTGATGCGCGCGCTGGTGTCCGCCGGCATCCACAGCCCCGGCCGGATCCCTGACCCCGCACCCGAGGCCCTGGACATGGCCCAATGGCAGGCGGCGAAGTTCGGGACCCGGGGAAACCACTACGACCTGGCCGCCGGCACCAAGGCCAGCCTGGACCGGCGCCTGGACGCCCTGCTGACCTATATCGGCGCGGAACTGGAGGACAGCGGCGACACCGACTTCGTGGGTACGGGGCTGGCGCGCATCGCCGGCGATGGCAACGGGGCGGCGGCCCAGCGGAGCTTCTTCCACGCCGGCGGCTTCGATGCGCTGATTTCCGAGGCCGGGGCCCGGATCCTGGACTGAACCCGCGCTTCCCAGGCCCGCGCGCACGCGAGGCCACCCGGTGCCCCTGGCCATCCGACCGGCGATCGGCTTGGTTCTCGGCGGAAATCTTTTCGCGCGCTTGAAGGCGACCCAAGATCTTGGTCATCGGCTTGAGCCATCGACCGACAAACGCGTCTTCGCGCGCGAGGCCGACCAAGAATCCACCCCGGCACCGCCCCGCTCATTCGTCCCGGCGCACCGGTTCAGGCCGTGTGCTCAGGCCCCGCCGGCCAGTGCTTCGGCCACTCCCGGGATCCGTTCCCGGTAGTTCTGCAGCAATTCACGGGCGACGGAGATCGAGTCCACCAGCGGGTGGGCGGCCAGCGCCCGCCAGGCCAGCGTCTCGCTCCTTTCCCGGGATGCCGCAATGACCAGCCGCTCGACGGTCTTGACCTGCTGCAGCAGCCCGAGCATCTCCCCGGTGACCGGCGCGATGTGCTTGGGCACGATGCCGGCGGCGCTGACGGTGCACGGCACCTCGATCACCGCGTCGTCGGGCAGCTGGGGCACCACCCCGCGGTTGGCGACGTTCAGGATCATGGTGGCAGGCGTCCCGCCCAGCAGCGCGGCCATCAAGTCCAGGGCAACCTGCTGGTAGCCCCCGCCCTCGATGTCCGAGGCCTCCCGGTTGGTGCGCTGGTCCTCGGGCCGGCTCTCGGCCATGTAGCTGGCCTCGCGTTCGTGCTTGGTGGCCAGCCAGGCATCCAGCGCGCGCTCCGGGTGCGCGGCGGCATCTTGGTAGAAGCCCGACTGCTGGCGGTGCAGGAACTCCCCGCGGGTGGGCTCCGGACCGCGCAGCCGCGCGGTGGCCTCGCGCTGGAAGTAGTAGTAGTACAGGTACTCGTTGGGGATCGCGCCCAGCGCCCGGACCCAATCCGGGCCCATCAGCCGGGCCTCCTCGATCCGATCCAGCGCCGCGTCGTCTGCCAGCAGCGAAGGCAGCCTGTCCACCCCGTCCACCACCAGGGAGCGCAGCCAGCCCAGGTGGTTCAGGCCCACGTAGTCGAAGTCCACCTGCTCCGGGGTGGAGCCGATGGCGGCCACGGCCCGGCGCATCAGCCCGATGGGGGTGTCGCAGATCCCCACGACCCGATCCCCCAACGCCTCGCGCATCGCCTCGGTGACGATGCCGGCAGGGTTGGTGAAGTTGATGACCGTTGCCTCGGGTGCGAGCCTGGCCACACGCTCTGCCAGGTCCCGGGCGTGCGGCAGGGTGCGCAGGGCGTAGGCCAGGCCGCCGGGCCCGGTGGTTTCCTGCCCGAGCACCCCCATTTCCAGGGCGACGCGCTCGTCCTGGATCCGCCCCTCGGTCCCGCCGATGCGCATGGCGGAGAAGATGAACCTGGCCCCGCCGACGGCATCGTCCAGCGACGCGGCGGTGGTGACCTTCGGCGGTGCGGGCAGGGAGGGTGCCATCTGGGACAGCACGGATTCGATGGCCGCCACCCGGTCCGGGTGGGAATCGAAGAGGCACAGCTGCGTGATGCGCACCGCCTCGTTCCCGGCCGACAGTGCCTCGAAGATCTGCGGGACCCTGAATCCGCCGCCGCCGATGATGGTCAGTTTCATGCCAGAACCACTTCGCTTCCTGATTTCCTGAATGCTTCGAGGGTGCGCGGATCGGCACCCCGGCTTGTCACCAACGTGGTGATCCGGGCGGCGGTGCAGACGTCGCGGATCCCCACCCCGGGGAACTTGCTCTCGTCGGCCAGCAACACGATCTTCGCGCTGGTGTCCAGGATTGCCTGCTTGACGGGCACCTCGATGCCGGTGGTGTCCTGCACCGTGGTGTCTTCCCTGATGCCGCTGCAGCCCAGGAAGCTGATGTTCGCCCGGATGGTGGCCAGCGACGCCAGCGTCAGCGAGCCCACGAGCGAGTGGTAGGAGCGGCGCAGCACCCCGCCGAGGATGACCAATTCCACCTCGGGGTCGGTGCGCAGCTCGTCGAGCACCGCCATGCTGGAGGTGATGACCGTGATCCTGCGACCGCGCAGGACCCGGGCCAGCATTGCCGTGGTGGTGCCGATATCCAGCAGCACCACGTCGCCGTCCTCGACGAGCTCCGCGGCCCGGTTGGCGATCTTTTCCTTGGCCGGCGAGCTTCTGGCCAGCACCTCGCGGAAGTCGATCTTGTCCGAGTCCAGGGACCCGCCCCCGTGGACCCGACGCAGGTGGCCCTCGGAGGAGAGCAGGTTCAGGTCCCGCCTGATGGTGGAGGGACTCACCCCCAGGTCGTTGGCCAGTTCCTGGACCGAGACGTCCCCAATCTCCTGGATCCGGCGCAGGATCGAACCCTGCCTCGCACTTATCAGCATGCCCCAAGACTAACAGTCATCAATGAGCAGAACCGAGCATTTTCAATCACTTGTACCACCCCTTGGTGCGTGCTAACGTCCAATCAAGGGTGCGCCGAGCGCCCCGAACGCCACCGGGAAGCCGGCACGCGTCCCGGATCGCCCGCTGGCGGAGCAAGCAAGAGGAACATACAGGTGAACACCGCATCCGAGCCCGACACCGAACTCGACCTGTTCCTCACCGGCTCACTCTTTTTTGACATCATCTTCACCGGCCTGCCCACCGCCCCGCAGCCCGGCACCGAGGTCTGGGCCGAGGGCATGGGATCGGTCCCCGGCGGCATCGCCAACCTCGCGGTGGCCGCTGCCAGGCTGGGCCTGGCCACCGGGCTGTCGGCCGGCTTCGGGGACGACGCGTACGGCGCCTGGTCGTGGTCGCTGCTGGCGGAGCAGGAGGGCATCGACCTGAGCCGCTCGCGCATCTTCGAGGGCTGGCACTCGGCGCTCACCGTCTCCCTGGCCCGCGGCGGGGACCGCTCCATGATCACCCACGGCCACCCGATGCCCATCAGCGCCGCCGAGCTCATCGGCACCCCGCCCACCTCCAAGGCCATGATCGCCGAACTGGCCATGCCGGGGCACGGGGAACCCTGGTGGATCCCCACGCACCCGAGGCAGGGCAAGGTCTTCGCCGCGGTCGGCTGGGACCCCACCGAGAAGTGGGACACCGCCATGCTCAACGACCTGGAACTCTGCCACGGCTTCCTGCCCAACCACGTCGAGGCCATGGCCTATTCCCGCACCGACTCGCCCGACGCCGCGCTCAAGGCGCTCTCCTCCCGCGCACCCCTGGTGGTCATCACCCGGGGCATGGACGGGGCCATCGCCATCGATTCCTCCACCGGGGAACAGGCCAGCGTCCCCAGCCTGAGCGTGGCGGCCATCGACCCGACCGGCGCCGGGGACGTGTTCTCGGCCGGCATCGTGCTGGGCACCCTGGCCGGCTGGCCGCTGGAACGGCGGCTGCTTTTCTCCACGCTCTGCTCGGCCCTGGCCGTGAAGCACTTCGGCGGTTCGCTGGCCTCCCCGGGCTGGGGGGACATCGCCGACTGGTGGGAATCGACGAAGTTGCGCGCCCGGGAAAACGCCGAATGCGCCGAGGTCGCCAAGCGCTACGGCTTCCTCGACGAGGTGCTGCCCCAGCACAAGCCCAACGCCGTGCGCCGCGCCGAGGCCACCTTCGGGCTGCTGACCGAGGCCGAGGCCCACTACCGCCCGCACGGGCACGGCCCGCTGCCGCCCTCCCGCTGACCCACGCTTCCGCCCGCGGCCGCCGGCTTCCGCAGCACCCGGCCGCCCACCGATTTCCACCGCACCTTGCATGAAAGGACACCCACCATGTCACCCAGAGGCAAAACCCGCACACTGGCGCTGGCCGCCACCGCGGCCCTCGCCCTGATGCTTTCGGCCTGCGCCCCCGGCTCCGAGGCCCCGGCCCCGTCGGCACCGCAAAGCGGCGCAACCATCGAAAAGGACGTCGCCAAGATGGGCGAGCAAACGCTCACCGTCTGGGACCAGGAGGTCCGCGGCGGGCAAAACGAGCAGATGACCAAGCTCAACGCCGCCTTCGAGGCCAAGTACCCGAACATCACCATCAAGCGGAACTCCCAGTCCTTCGAGGACCTGGGCAAGACCCTGCGCCTGGCCCTCTCGGGCACCGACGCCCCCGACGTGGTCCAGGCCAACAACGCCCGCAACACCATGGGCGCGTTCGTCAAGGCCGGGCAGCTGCTGCCGCTCGACGACTGGGCCAAGGCCTACGGCTGGACCGATCGCTACCCGGCCTCGGTGCTGAAGTACTCGCAGTACTCCACCGATGGCACCACCTTCGGCGCCGGTTCGGTCTACGGGCTGCCGCAGGTCGGCGAGGTCGTGGGCGTGTTCTACTCCAAGAAGAAGCTCGAATCCCTGGGCCTGGAGGTCCCCGCCGACTGGGCTGCGTTCGAGGCGGCCATCGCCACCGCCAAGGAGAAGGGCGAGACCCCGCTGCTGCTGGGCAACATCGAGAAGTGGCCCGCCGGGCACGTCTTCGGACCCATCCAGGGTGCCAAGGTCCCCGCGGAGGCGATCGAGAAGCTCGGCTTCGGCAACGCCGGCGCCTCCTGGACCTCCGGCGAGAACCAGGCCGCCGCGCAGACGCTGGCGGACTGGAGCGCCAAGGGCTACTTCAACAAGGGCGTCAACGGCACCGACTACGACGCCGCCTGGCAGAAACTCACCAAGGGCGAGGGCGTGTTCCTGATGGGCGGCTCCTGGATGGCCGCGGATTTGGCCGACGCCATGGGCGAGGACGTCGGGTTCTTCGCCCCGCCGGCCACCGCCGGCCAGGGTGCGCACACCACCGGCGGCACCGGGCTGCCGTTCACCGTGACCGCCAAGACCGGGAACGCGGATCTGGCCGCGGCCTACATCGACTTCATCACCAACAAGGACGCGATGAAGGTCCTGGCCGACACCGGGAACCTGCCGGTGCTCGACACCGCGGCCCACGCCCCGGCATCGGGCGTGCTCAAGGACGTGTACACCGCGTTCGAGTCGGTGACCACCGACGGGGTGCTGCTGCCGTACCTGGACTACGCGACCCCGACCATGGGCGACACCCTCGGCGACTCGCTGCAGGGCCTGCTCGATGGCCGCATCGATGCGAAGGCCTTCACCGAGGCCATGGAAGCGGACTATGCGGGCTTTACCCAGGGCCAGTAGCGGACCCGGCACCCCTGGCAGGCACACGGCCCGCCAGGGGCGCGCCATCACGCCCTACCTCTTCATCGCCCCGGCCTTCATCATCTACGCGGCATTCATGCTCTACCCGCTGGCCCGCGCGGTGCACCTCTCGCTCTACGACTGGGACGGGCTGAGCCTGGCGACCTTCGTGGGGGCGGGGAACTACACCGACATCCTCTCCGACACGCGCCTGCGCGCCGCGTTCGGGCACGCCGGCGCCTTCATCTTCTTCTACGCGGTGCTGCCCTGCGGGATCGGGCTGGTGCTTGCAGCGGTGCTCACCCGGGCCAAGGCCCGCGGGCTGGCGCTCTTCCGCACCCTGGTGTTCCTGCCCCAGGTCATTGCGATGGTCGTGGTCTCGGTGGCCTTCAAGCAGATCTACGCGCCCGACGGGCTGCTGAACACCGTGCTGCGCTCCATCGGCCTGGATTCCCTCACGCGCGCGTGGCTCGGGGACTACGTCTTCTCGCTGCCCGCCGTCGGGCTCATCGGTTCCTGGGTGTCAACCGGCCTGGTCACGGTGCTGCTTCTGGCCGGCATGGCCAGGATCCCGACCGAGCTCTTCGAGGCCGCCCGGCTGGACGGCGCCGGCGCGGTGCGCGAATTCATCTACATCATCGTCCCCTCGGTGCGCGCCGAGCTCACCGTGGCCCTCACGCTGACCATCGTCGCCTCGCTGAAGACCTTCGACTTGATCTACATGACCACCTCCGGCGGACCGGGCTCCTCCACCACGGTGCCCAGCTACGAGGTCTACCGGCGGGCGTTCGAGACCGGGCAGGTCGGCAGTGCCGCGGCCATCGGAGTCACCCTGACCATCATCATCTTCCTGGTGACCCTGGCCGTGAACCGGATCTCGGAGCGCGGCGCATGAGGGTCTCGGCGACCGAGCGGACGCTGAACTACGCCATCCTCATCGGCTTTTCCCTCATCGTGCTCACCCCGGTGCTTTCCATCCTGGCCGCCGCGTTCGGCCCGGCCAACGCCTCCGCGGCCCGCGAGGGGGCCTTCCACCCGGGCAACTTCGCCACCGCCTGGGTGGAGGGCCGCTTCGGGCAGTACATGGGCACCTCGGTGCTCGTGGCGGTGATCGTGGTGTCCCTGTCCGTGCTGCTGTCCATCCTGTCGGGCTACGCGTTCGGGACCATGAGGTTCCGCGGCGAGCAGGGCCTGTTCTACCTGTTCCTGCTGGGCATCATGGTGCCCTCCGAGGCCATCATCGTGCCGCTGTTCTTCGACCTGCGCACCTTCGGGCTCACCGACACCGTCTGGGCCGTGGCGCTGCCGCAGGTCGCCCAGTCCGTGGCGTTCGGCACCTACTGGATGCGCGCCTACTTCAAGTCCGTGAACCCCTCGATCATGGACGCCGCGCGCGTCGACGGTGCCTCCAAGGGCCGCATCCTGTTCTCCATCCTGGTGCCCATGGGCCGCCCGGCGATCACCACCATGGTGGTGCTGATGTTCATGTGGACCTGGAACGAGTTCCTGATCCCGCTGGTCATGTCCCCCTCCGGGGAATTCCGCACCGCTCCGCTGGGCCTGGCCTTCTTCCAGGGCCAATACACCCAGGGCACGGCCCTGTTGGCCGCCGCCGCGGTGATGGTCGCGCTGCCCGTGGTGGTGCTCTACTTCCTGATGCAGCGCCACTTCATCAAGGGCATGCTCGAGGGAGCCGTCAAGGAATAACCGGCGCACAATGGGTGCATGAGGATCCTGCTGCAGACCGCACGGCTGGCCTTGCGCGAATTCACCGCCGACGATGCCGGGCTGCTCGTTGAGCTGGACGCCGATCCGCGGGTCATGCGCTACATCTCCAACGGCGTTCCCGCACCGCGGACGTTGATCGAAGCGGAACACCTCCCCGCCTACCTGGCCTGCCACCGGGCGGGCCCGGACTTCGGGTTCCGGGTGGCCCAGCTGCGCGGCACCGGCGCATTCGCCGGCTGGTTCCACCTGCGCCCCGAGCCCGGGACCCCGGCCTCGGAACCGGAGCTGGGCTACCGGCTCAGGCACGAATTCTGGGGCCGCGGGCTGGCCGCCGAGGGCGCCCGCGCGCTGGTCGCCCACGGCTTCTCCGTTCCCTCGGTCACCCGCATCCCTGCCCGCACCATGGCGGTGAACACCGCCTCGCGCCTGGTCATGGAGAAATGCGGGATGGATTTGGTCCGCCACTTCACCGCCGACTGGCCGGTGCACATCGACGGGGACGAACTCGGCGACGTCGAATACGCCATCACCCGCGAGCGGTGGCTCGCGGACCGCCAAGCCCTGCCCGCCCCGTAGGCCCGGCCGTCTCCCGCAGGGTCGGCCGGCCGCGCCATGGGCAGCGGCGCACTTCGCGCCTACGCTGGAGACAGGGGCCCGAGGCATCGGCTCCGCGCACGGAGCCGGCGAAGGGGAAGACACCATGGGCACGAAAACCATCTACACGATCGGCCATTCCACGCACGCCGTCGAGGAATTCATCGAGATCCTCCAGGCCCACGGCATCACCCAAGTCATCGACATCCGTACCATCCCCAGGTCCCGGCACAACCCCCAGTTCAACGGCGACGAGCTGGCCGCTACCTTGGACGGCGCGGGCATCGGCCACCACCGCGCCAAGGACCTCGGCGGGCTGCGCCCCACCCACAGGGACAGCGTCAACGGCGCCTGGCACAACGACTCCTTCCGCGGCTACGCCGACTACATGCAGACCGAGGAGTTCGCCGCGGCCATCGAGAACCTGCTGGACCTGGCCCGGGGCAACACCACGGCCATCATGTGCGCCGAGGCGGTGCCGTGGCGCTGCCACCGCTCGCTGGTCGGTGACGCCCTGCTGGTGCGCGGCGTCGAGGTCCTGGACATCTTCTCCAAGACCAAGGCCGCCGCGCACACGCTGACCTCCTTCGCCCGCGTCGAGGGCACCACCGTCACCTACCCGCCAACCGCGCAGGACCCGGTAGAGGGCACACCCTAGCCGGGAACGTCAAGGGGTCCGGCGCCGCAGCTGCTTGCTTCGCAGGGCCCGCGCCCGGGCCCGCTTTTCACGGGCATCGGGGTTCATGCGCCGGCCCGTGTAGACCATGGCGAACCCGACCACCGACGCCGGGGCGCCATACAGCAGGCCGAGTTGAAAGGACCGGACCTTCCGGCCCGGAAGCGCCGAGGCCTCGGGGGTGTCGATGACCATGCGCGTGGAACCGCCCACGTCGTACAGCAGGGGCAGCTGCCGCCCCACGACCCGGAGTCCGCTGTCCGTCGAGGCGTAGCGCCTCCATTCGGTTCTCGTGTGCCTGCCGCCGATGACCTGCTCGGTCACCGGGTAGTAGGTGGTGCTTCCGCCGCCGGGCCGGGCGCGCGGCGTGGATGCCCGCCCGATCTCGACGATTTCGCCGGTCGCCGGGGCCCCGGATTGGCGCAGCTCGACGTCGGCCCGCTGGGCGGAGGCAGCGGACGGCAGGTGGATGGCGCCGCCGATCACCAGGAACAACCCGGCATGGGCGGGAACGGTCCCGATGATCCACAGCCATGTGCCCAACCGCTCCCGCGGCGTCAACTTCTTGCGTTGGCGCTTCAGCGCCCGCCCGGCCGAACGGCTCCTCTTGCGTCGCCTTCTTCTCACCGCATCCATCGTTCCGCATCCATTGTTCCGCATCCTGGCCGCGGCAATCATCGTCCCTCCCGGGCGGGCAAAAAGTTCCGCGGTGGCTCCCAAGGCGGAAAATCCGACATGGCCGAAGGCGCCCCGCACCGGCTGCCGGGGCAGCTGCCGGCTGGCGCACCACTGGTTCCCTTCGCCCGTCTCCCCGCTTCGCGGATCATCCGTCACAGTCCCTCGTTACGCTGGGAGCCAGAGCATTCCAGCAACCAACGGAGGCCCCCATGACCAGCCACGCATTCGTGCAGGTTGCCGAAGACATCGCCCGCCGCGCCCACAAAGGTCGGTTCGACAAGTCCGGCGTCGACTACATCACCCACCCCGAGCGGGTGGCCGCTGGCGTGCGCTCCCACGGCGGGGACGATGCCGCGGTGGCCGCGGCCTGGCTGCACGACGTGCTCGAGGACTGCGACGTCACCGAGGAGGACCTGCTGGCAGCCGGAATCCCCGCCGGCGTTGTCGAGGCGGTCCGCGCCGTCACCAAGGCCGAGGGCGAAACGCTGGAGGACCACTGCGCACGGGTGCGCACCAACCCCATCGGACTGCTGGTCAAGCGCGCCGACATCGAGGACAACACCGACCCGGCCCGCACCGCGCTCCTGCCAGAACAGGTCCGTGTCCGCCTGGCCGCGAAGTACTCCCGCGTCCGGACCCTGCTCGGTTTCCCGCAGCCCGTCTGGCCTCCTGCAGCCTCCGGGGCCGCACCCAAGATCCCCCGGCCCGGATCCTTCCGCCACGGGAATCCACCACGGGTCTTTGGCCCCTTGTCCGAAGCCGGTTCGACGGCCAAGAATGGAAGGGTGCAGGGGCACCGGCACGCACCCACGGGATCGGGAGGGACCGTCATGGACCACGCAGCGGCAACGGGGAACGCCCCGGGGCAGGCCACCGACCCGGAACCAGCCACCCCCATCCGCGTCTTCATCCTCGATGACCACGAGCTGGTGCGACGCGGCCTGCGCGAACTGCTGGAAGGCGAGGGCTTCGAGGTGGTGGGCACCTCCGGAACCGCGAACGATGCCCGCAAGCAGATCCCGGCGCTGCGCCCGGATGTCTCGGTGCTCGACGCCCGGCTGCCCGACGGCACCGGGATCGAGGTCTGCCGGGACGTGCGCTCCATCGACGGGTCGCTGAACTGCCTGATCTTGACCAGCTACGACGACGAGCAGGCGCTGCGCGGGGCGGTGCTGGCCGGCGCGGTGGGCTACGTGCTCAAGCAGATTGCCGGCAACGACCTGATCCGTGCGCTGCGCCGTGCCGCCCGCGGGGAATCGCTGTTCACCCCGGGGCTCAAGGCCCGGATCATCTCCGGGCTGATCGCCCACGAGAACCCGGACCCGCGCATGCAGCAGCTGACCGTCCAGGAGCGCCGCGTGCTGGAACTGGTCGGCGAGGGGCTGAGCAACCGGCAGATCGGCGAGCGCATGCGCCTGGCGGAGAAGACCGTGAAGAACTACGTCTCCTCGATGCTGGCGAAGCTGGGGTTCGAGTCGCGCACGCAGGCGGCGGTGTTTGTGACCCATCCGCTGCCGGGACCCAACGACGGCGGCACCTAGCCGTCGGCGGGCATGGGCACGACCCAGTGCAGCGTGGTGCCCCGACCCGGGGTCGAATCGATGTCCAGGGTTCCGCCGAGTTCCCCGGCGCGCTGGCGCATGTTCGCCAGCCCGCTTTCGGGCCCGCCGGGGATGAAGCCGGCCCCGTCGTCGCGCAGCGTCAGGGCCAGGGTTCCGTCGGTGCGCTCCACCGTCAGTTCGACGGAGCGGGCACGGGCGTGGCGGACCACGTTGCTCAGCGCCTCGGTGATCACCGCCAGCAGGTGGGTGAGCGTGGTTTCGTCGGCCAGCGCGTCCAGTTCGTCGCCCAGGCACAGCGCCGGGGTGATCTCCAGCGGTTCGGAGGCCAGGCGGATGGCGCGCAGGATCCGTGAGCTGGGGGTCTCGGTCTCCCCCGCGTCGGTGCGCAGCGAGTAGATGGTGGCGCGCAGCTCGGCGATGGTGGTGTCCAGTTCCCCGGCGAGCCCGGAGGCCCGCTCCCGGGCGGCGGGGGTGGGCAGCTGCTTGCGCAGGGCGCTGATCCCCAGGCCCGCGGCGAAGATGCGTTGGATGACGATGTCGTGCAGGTCCCGGGCGATGCGTTCGCGTTCCAGGTAGAGCAGCACGTCCTCGCGCAGGTGGTGCATCTGGACCAGGCCGAGCCCCTGGGCGATGTTGGCGGAGAGGATCCCCGCCATCTGGGCCTCGACGGGGCGGTAGCCCGGTGCCCCGTGGTCCCTGACCATGACCAGCAGCCCGTAGTGGATGCCGCGGGCCAGCAGCTCGGTGACCAGGGTGGCTTCCCCGTCGGCCAGTTCGCCCAGCGGGAGGATGGCATCGGGGGCCGCAAGCAGCAGTGGTGGGCTGTTGCGCAGCACCAGCTTGTGGCGCACCCCCACCTGCAGCAGCACGCGTCCGGCCAGGTGGGGGTGGACGTGTTCGCTGATCCCGGCGATCCGGTAGCCGGTGTCGCCGGGTTCCTTCCCGGTGATGGGGGTCAGCAGCAGGGCGTACTTGGACCGGGATTCGCGGCGGGCCAGTTCGGCGACGTCGTTGAGGCCCTGGGTGTGGTGCCGGGATTCGCCGCCCAGCAGGGTGCCGATGCGTGCGGAGGCCGCCAGCCAGCGGGCGCGGTCCGCGGCGTCCTGGTAGAGCTGGGCGTTCTCCAGGGCCACCCCGGCGCTTCCGGCGAGCGCTTCCCCCAGTTCCCGGTCGGCCCGGGAGTAGCGGTCCTTGCCGTGCTTGGGCCCCAGGGTGAGGCGGGCGAAGTGTTGCTGGCGGGTCTTCAACTCCAGGCGCAGGCGCCTGGATTCGTCCTTGCCCGCGGTCTCGAGCAGGCTTGCCGCGTTCTTGCCCTTGGACAGGTGTCCTTGCTGGTGGGAGGCGTTGGTCAGTTCCAGTACCCCGGAGGTGGCGCCGAAGATCTTCATGGCCTCGTCCAGCACGCGGTGGGTGATGGCGGTGACGGAGAGGTCGCCGGCGATCGAGGCCATGGAGGCGAGCAGTTCTCGCACCCGTGCGTCGCTGCGCTTGGACATCTGTCCTGCCCCTTCCCGGTTCCGCGCTTGGAGCTCCCGTCGCCGGCGGCATTCCTCGCCTTCTCTCCCCGCTATGCGCCACACTACCCGCGCGGGCGTGGCCGGTGACAGGGTGAATCCGGAATAGATTGGGTGGATGGATATTCGTGTTGCCACCGGGGAAGATTGGGCGGGCCTGTGGCCCATCATCGAGGAAGTCGTGCGCCGGGGCGGGACCTATTGCTGGCCTGAGGATGCGACCGAGGAGCAGTGCCGCGCGTGGTGGATGGGCAAGGTCGGCGGGACGGTCTTCGTGGCGGTGGACGACGACGGCGCGGTGGCGGGCACCGCGGAACTGCATCCAAACCAGCCCGCTGCAGGTTCCCACGTGGCCAATGCCGGCTTCATGGTCGCCTCAAGTGCCTCCGGGAGGGGGCTCGGGCGGGCCCTGGCGACACATGTCATCGAGGCGGCGGCCGGGCAGGGGTTCACGGCCATGCAGTTCAATGCCGTGGTTTCCACCAACGTCCATGCCATCCGGCTCTGGCAGTCGCTGGGCTTCGAGGTCCTGGCCGTGATCCCGCAGGCCTTCAACCACCCGGTCCACGGGTTGGTGGGCCTGAACGTGATGCATCGGGCCCTTTGGCCCGCCCCGCTTCCGGCCCTGCTCGAAGCAGAATAGAACACATTTTCGAATATGCCGATTTTCGCGACGCCTTCGGGGCTGCCCGCGGCGTGCGGGCAACCTCGGATCGATCCGCCCGCCGCCGCGCTCTTCCCTGGCCCGGGCCGCGGGTGTAGACCATGGGCATGGACGATCGCAATGACTTCCTCCAGTGGTTCAACACGACGTGGCGCCGGGCCGAGGACGCGCTGCACAACGGGGATTCGAGCGGCAGGTTCTCGACGTGGTCGGATCGCGAGCCTGTCACGCTCTTCGGTGCCTGGTTCGAAGCCCGGGGTCCCGAGGCGGCACGGGAGGTCTTCCTGAAGCTGGCCGACAGCTTCTCCCATTCCGTGTCCGGCGACATCGAGCTGATCGCGGCGGATGTGAGCGGTGACCTGGCCTACACGGTGCATCGGGAAGCCACCTCCACCCGTGTCAACGGCGAGCCCAGCGCCTACGTGCTCCGGGTGACCCGGGTGTACCGCCGCGAGGACGATGAGTGGAAGGTCGTGCACCGGCACGCCGACACCGCGCTTCCGGCTGCCGACGGCACCTGAGCAGCCCCGTGCCACGCCCCCTGCCGCATCCGGCACCCGGAGCTCCCCGCTAGAGCGACCGGAGCAGGAAGGTGTAGAAGTCCACGGCCTTGCCCAGCTCGGCGACCTCCACGGACTCGTCGGTTCCGTGGATGGCCCCGCGCTGGGCCTTGTCCATGCCCAGGGGCGCGAAGCGGTAGACCTGCTCGCAGATCCCGGTGAAGCGGCGGGCATCGGTGGCCGCCATCATGATGTACGGGACCGGATGCGCCTCGGGATGCGAATGGCCGAGCGCCGCTTCCAGCAGGGCGAAGCCGTCGGAGTCCACCGGTGAGATCGGCGAAGGTTCGGTGGCTCCCAGCACCGTGAAGGCGATCTTCGCATCCCGCACGCGCCTGCGCACCCCGGCAATTGCTGATTCCACCGATTCGGTGACGTTGATGCGGATGTTCAGCCCCACCGCGGCCCGCCGAGCCAGCACGTTGATGCCGTCGCTTCCTTCGAGCCTGGTGGCGGCGACGGTGGTGCGCACCATGGCCGCCGGCTCCGCCCCGACACGGGCCAGCAGTTCGCCGGCCAGGCGCCCGGGGCGGGATGCCAGCTTCAGCAAGGTGCCGGTGATCCCGGGGGCGGTGGCGGCCAGGCGGCGGAAGGTCTCCCGGGTGACCGGGTGCACGGCTGCCGGGAACGGCTTGGCCTGCAGCCTGCCCACGGCCCGGGCGATGCGTTGCACGGCGCCGAAGCGGGGAGGCGCGGAGGCGTGCCCGCCGGCGTCCTCGGCTTCCAGCAGCAGGTCCAGGATCCCCTTCTCACCCACCCCGATCACCCCGGCCGGGGCATCGATCCCCGGGAACGCCTGGTGGGCCACGGCCCCGCCTTCGTCAAGGACCCTCCAGGGGCGCACCCCGGCCGCGGTGAGGAAGTCCACCGCTTCCATGGCGGTGGGCCCGGATATCTCCTCGCAGTCGCCGAAGAAGAAGTACACGTCCTGTCCCGGGACAAAGCCCGTGGCAGCCAGGTCGTCGGCCGCCTGCAGGATGCAGGCCAGGTCCCCCTTGTCATCCAGGGCACCCCGCCCGTGGACGCGCCCCTGCGCCATGACCCCGGCGAAGGGCGGGTGTTCCCAGTCCGCTTCGCTTTGCACCGGGACCACGTCCTGGTGGGCCATCAGCACCACCGGCTTGCTGCTTTCGGTGCCGCGCCAATGCCACAGCTGCCCGGTGATCCCCAAGCTGTGCTGCTCGACGGCGCCGGCAATGTGCCCGAACAGGTCGGTGAGCAGGCGGGCGTGCTTGGCGAATTCGGCCCGGTCCTCGTCGTCGCGGTCCGGGCGGGACACCGTCCGGCAGGCGATCAGCTGCGCCAGCTTGGCCGCGACTTGCCCGGCGGTGCCGTCCGGCACATCGATTGCGCGTGAGGTGGGTCCCATGCCCCCAAGTCTATGCCGCGCAATAGTGCCCCAATTGTTGGGGCCGACCGCTCGATTGCGGCTCCCATCCGACGAACGAACAGACCGTGATGGAACATGGCGGAATCGCCAACTGATCAACAATTACGACTGTAGTCCGTGGACATGATGGACGAGAGTTGGATTGTTCCGCCGCCGGCTTCCCCCATCCATGGCGACGACGCATTCGTCGGCACGGATGCCACGGTCAATGATTTCTGGCGATTTGCCATGAGCGATCTGCGCATGAACAACACTCGTGGGTATTTGGCCGAATTCCTCGTTGCAAAAGCTCTTGGCTTGCACGAAGTCAACAGGATCGAATGGGACGCATATGACCTGCTTCTGGACGGGATTCGGGTCGAGGTGAAGTCCTCGGCCCATCTCCAGGCCCGGGAACAGCCCCGACCAAGTCGAATCGGTTTCAGCGGCCTGAAAGGCACGCGTTATCACCCCAAACACCAGTATGACCCGGCCGGCAAGCAGTTGAACGCCCACGTATATGTATTCTGCGTTCAGACCGCCCGGACGCACGAGGAATACAGACCACTCGACGTAAATCAATGGTCCTTCTACGTCGTGAAGCGCAGTGCCCTCGAAAAGCATGGAACGGCCGGTGTTGGACTTGATGCCGTCGCAAGACTGTCCCGAGGAGTCATTCCGTGGTCGGATTTGCGTGCATCGGTGATCCAGGCTGCAACAGGTGAAGTCGTCAACGATGCCCCCTGGTGGTAATGCCCTGAGCGTTCGCAGCCAATTGCAAAGTCGTTCCAGCCAGAAGGAATCGGCGTGCACACGCCATCACATTTCGAGTCTGCCGGACGTCAACAATCGTGGAAACGCTCATTCAACCTGGAGGCTTGCCAACAGGGCCGCCAACGGCGCGGGGATAGCGTCCAAGGGCACCGCCTCGGCCAGCAGTTGGGCGTAGCGCACCTTGTTGCCGCTGCGGCCGCCGAAGAACCGGGCCAGCTGGTGTTCGATCGACCTTTCGGACAAGTTGGGCTGGGCCTGCAGGCGGCGGAAGGACTCGAGCTCGCCCTGCCCGGCGATCACCGCTTCGATACCTTCGACGCCCAGCGCGCGGATGAATTCCGCTTCCAGGTCCGGGTGGCAGGCGAACACCGTGCCCAGCACCCGCTCGAAGTCGCGCCGCTGCGCCGCGTCCACCAGGCCGAGCAGCCGCTGCCCGTCCAGCCGACCTGCCGCGCGGCGGGCGCCCTTGGACCCGCCGACGGGCAGCACGCGCGGTTCGGGCAGGCCGAGCCTGATGGCCAGGGTCTTCACGGCGACGGCGTCGGACTCGCCTTCAACCAGCACTATCGACATGGAGCCATGAAACCACGAAGGGTGCCCCGCGCCCAAGGCATCCGGCCACGTTCGGGCACACCCGGCCCGCCTGCTCCGGGAGCTAGTTGCCGGCGATGGCCTTGACCGCCGCCACCACGGCGCGGGCGGCCGTGGCGATCTCCGCCTCCTTCACGGTGCGGGTGAAGCTCAGCCGCACCGCGGTGTGCGCGGTGTCCTCGTCGTACCCCATGGCCAGCAAAACGAGCGAGGGATCGGTGGACCCGGCGGCGCAGGCCGACCCGGAGGAGCACACCACCCCGCGGCGTTCGAGTTCCAGCAGCACCGTCTCGCCCCCGGTTTCGGGGAACACGAAGGAGACGATACCCGGCACGCGCCGCTCCGGGTCCCCGGTGAGCCGGGCGCGGATCCGCCGCTCGGTGTTCAGCCCGCCCAGCACGGTGTCGATGAAGTGCCGGCCGTGGCCCTGCGCGGTTCCGGTGGCGTTGGCCGCGGCGGCCAGCGACAGGGCGGTGGCCGTGGCGACGGCTCCGGCCACGTTTTCGGTCCCGGAGCGGCGTTCGCGTTCCTGCCCGCCGCCGTGGATCAGCGGCTCCAGGGCCAGCTTGCCGCGGACCATCAGCAGCCCGGCGCCCTTGAGCCCGCCGATCTTGTGCCCGGAGATGCCCAACGCATCGACGTGCGCGGCGATGCCGGCCATGTCCAGCCAGCCGGCGGCCTGCACCCCGTCGCAATGCACCAGTGCGCCCACCGCGCGGGCGGCCGCTGCCACCTCGGCGACGGGCTGGATGGTGCCGACCTCGTTGTTCACCGCCATCACGGAGACCAGCGTGGTGTCCGGGCGCAGCAGGGCACCGAACGCGTCCATTTCCAGGATCCCGTGGGCGTCGACCGGGGCGACATCGAGCTCGAACCCGTGGTGCTTGACCAGGTAGGCGCAGGCCTCGGCCACGGAGGGGTGCTCGATGGCCGAGTGGACCAGGTGGCGCCCGCGCGGGTTGCCCAGCGCCAGGCCCTTGATCGCCAGGTTGTTGGACTCGGTGCCCCCGGAGGTGAAAACCACGTCCCCGGTGCGCACGCCGAGTGTCTTGGCCGCGGTGGCCCGGGCGTAGTCCAGCGCGCGGGCGGCGGTTTGGCCCATCGAATGGGTGCTGGAGGGGTTGCCGTAGTCGCTGGTCAGCAGCGGGATGATGGTGTCCAGGACGTCCTGGCGCACGGGGGTGGTGGCAGCGGCATCGAGGTAGATCACCGGGTGTTCGCCCCGCGGCCCTGATCGATGACGATGTCCAGGCCGAGGTCCAGGGCGCGCACCGAGTGGGTCAGGGCGCCGGAGGAGATCACATCGACCCCGGTGGCGGCGATGGCGGCGACGGTCTCCAGCGTGACGTTGCCCGAGGCCTCGACCCACGCGGCACCGGCGATCCGGCGAACCCCGGTGGCCAGGT
Organism: Arthrobacter sp. AQ5-05; assembly: GCF_003287975.1. Lineage (GTDB taxonomy): Bacteria > Actinomycetota > Actinomycetes > Actinomycetales > Micrococcaceae > Paeniglutamicibacter. The sequence goes on along the minus strand of NZ_QMKQ01000004.1, from coordinate 192,673 downwards.
CCGCCAGGGAGAAGTTGTCCAGCATGATGGTGTCCACCCCGGCGGCGAGCACCGCGTCGAGCTGGTCCAGCGAGTCGATTTCCACCTCGAAGTGCACGGTGTGCCCGAGGTTGGCCCGGGCCTTGCGCAGCGCGGCGGTGAGTTCGGAGCCGGTGCCCAGCAGCGCCAGGTGGTTGTCCTTGGCCATGACGGCCTCGGAGAGGTTGTCGCGGTGGTTGTGCCCGCCGCCGCAGCGCACCGCGTAGCGTTCGAGCACGCGCAGCCCCGGGGTGGTCTTGCGGGTGTCCACGATGCGTGCGCCGGTGCCCGTCGTCTCCTTGACGAAGGCGGCAGTGGCGGTGGCGATGCCGCTCATTCGCTGGAGCAGGTTCAGTCCCACGCGCTCCCCGGCCAGCAGCCCGCGGGCAGGGCCGGACACGGTGATCAGGGTGTCCCCGGTGTTGAACCGCGCCCCGTCGGCGAGCGCCGGGTGCAGTTCCAGGGCGGGGTCCGATAGCAACATGGCGGCGATGAAGGCCTGAAGGCCGGCGCAGATGCCCGGTTCGCGGGCGATGACCGCGGCGGTTGCGGTGGTGCCGGCGGGGATCAACACGTTGCCGGTCACATCCCCGCGCGGGTTGTCCTCCTCCAGGGCGGCGAGCACGATCTTCTCGATGGCGCGGGCGGGGACCGGAAGAAGTGTGGCGGGGCGGGCCGGGGCGGCGGTGGCGATGGTGTCAGACAAGGGAGGAGATCCTTAGGTTCAGGTTCGTGGTGGCCGGCACCTGGGCGTAGCGGGACAGGTGCCCGTCGATCGGCTGCGGCGCTTCGGTGGCGTCCAAGCGGTAGTGCGCGCCGAGGGAGTTTTCCCGGTTCAGGGCGGCGGTGGCGATGAGCGTGGCGACGGTGAGCAGGTTGGCCCGCTCGCGGGAGGCGCGGTCGGTGCCGGTGACGCGCCAGCGTGCGAGCTGGGCCAGCGCGGTGCGCAGCCCGTCGGCCGTGCGTTCGACGCCCAGGTGCGCCTGGGCCAGGGCCTGCAGCGCGGGCAGCTCCATTTCCCGGGGCGATGTGCCGCGCGCGCGCGAAGCGTCGTCGTCGACATCCCCGGCGGCGGCACGGCGGGTCACGATCACCCTGGTGCCTGCGCTGCTGGTGATCGTGCCGCTTGTCGCGGCGGAATCCAGCGGGTTCGCCGGCGGGTTCGCCGGCAGGTTCGCCACGGTGCGCCAGGCGAAGACCAGTCCCTCGAGCAGCGAGTTGGAGGCCAGCCGGTTGGCGCCGTGCACCCCGGTGCATGCCGCTTCCCCGGCGGCGTAGAGCCCGGGCAGCGTGGTGGCGCCGGTGTCGTTGGTGAGGATCCCGCCCATCCAGTAGTGGGCGGCCGGGGTCACGGGGACCGGTTCGGTGGCCAGGTCATGGCCCAGCTTGGCCAGTTCGGTGGTGATGGAGGGGAAGCGCCGGGCCAGGAACCCGGGCCCGCGGGATGCCTCCACCGCACGGGCATCCAGGTGCACGGTGCCTCCCTTCGCGCGCACGGCGTGGATGGCGCGGGCCACCACGTCGCGGGGCGCCAGTTCGGCATCCGGGTGAACCTTCACCATGAAGCGTTCGCCGAGGCCGTCGATGAGCACCGCTCCCTCCCCGCGCACGGCCTCGGAGACCATGAAGCCGCCCGGGGAGACCAGGGTCGGGTGGAACTGGATGAATTCGGCGTCCGCCAGCGCCGCGCCGGCCCGGTAGGCCAGGGCGGCCCCGTCCCCGGTGGCACCCAACGGGTTCGTGGTCGCGGCAAAGAGCTGCCCGGCCCCGCCGGTGGCCAGCAGCACGGCCTTTGCGAAGAGGTCCCGGCCTTGCCCCTCGGCATCGAGCACCCGCACCCCGGTGACCATCGCGGCCGGGTCCCGCTCCGTGCGGGCCAACGGGTTGGCCTCGGTGAGCAGATCGGTGACGAAGGCGTGTTCGCGGATCTCCAGCCGGCCGGCGGCCTGCTGGGTGCGGCAGGCATTGATCAGCGCGCTGGCCAGCCCCTTGCCGGTGGCGTCCCCGCCGGCGTGCAGGATCCGCGGGTGGGCGTGCGCTGCCTCCAGGCCCAGGGCGAAGGCGCCGGAGGCATCGGTGTCGAACTGCGCACCGGCCTCGATGAGCCGGGTGACGTGGCTCCACGCGGTCGAGCACATGATCGCCACGGCGTCCGCGTCGTTCAAGTGCGCCCCGGCGGCGAGCGTGTCGGCGACGTGGCTGGCGATCGAGTCCCCCGCCGCGGCCCCGGCCGGGCCCACGGCGCTCAGCCCGCCCTGGGCATACCAGGAGTTGGAGTCCGCCAGCTTGTCCTTGGTCAGCAGGGTGACCTCGAGCCCGCGGACCGCGGCGGTCAGCGCGGCGTAGAGCCCGGCAACCCCGGAGCCGACGACCACAAGATCGGTGCCGTTCACGGCCGTGCCGCCAGCATCCGTTCCAGGGCGACCTTGGCGTCGGCGGCCACGTCGGCGGGCACGGTGATCCGGTTCAGCACGACCCCGTCCACCAGGGACTCGAGCACCCAGGCGAGGTAGCCGGGGTGGATGCGGTACATGGTGGAGCACGGGCAGATCACCGGGTCCAGGCAGAACACGGTGTGCCCGGGGTGCTCGGCGGCCAGCCGGTTGACCATGTTGATCTCGGTGGCGATGCCGAAGATGGATCCGGCCGGTGCAGCGGCGACGGCCTTCTGGATGTAGTCCGTGGACCCCGCCGCGTCGGCGGCGTCGACCACCGGCATCGGGCACTCGGGGTGCGCCAGGATCTGCACGCCGGGGTGCTCCACGCGGGCCCGCTCGATCTGGGCGACGGTGAAGCGCTTGTGCACCGAGCAGAACCCGTGCCAGAGGATGACCTTGGCATCGTGCAGGGTCTGCGCATCGGTCCCGCCCAGGGGCTTGCGCGGGTTCCACATCGGCATCGCCTCCAGCGGGATGCCCATGGCCTTGGCGGTGTTGCGGCCCAGGTGCTGGTCGGGGAAGAAGAGCACCCGGCGGCCACGCTCGAACGCCCATTCGAGCACCGTGGCGGCGTTGGAGGAGGTGCACACTATCCCGCCGTGCTTGCCGACGAAGGCCTTCAGCGCGGCGGAGGAGTTCATGTAGGTCACCGGGATGACCGAGGCCAAGCCGTCGGAGGAGTCCTCGCCCGCGTAGAGGTCCATGAGCTGTTCCCAGCATTCCTCCACGGAGGATTCGTCGGCCATGTCTGCCATCGAGCAGCCCGCGGCCAGGTTCGGCAGGATCACGGCCTGTTCGTTGGTGGAGAGGATGTCTGCGGTTTCGGCCATGAAGTGCACGCCGCAGAAGACGATGTATTTGGCCTGCTCGCGGGTCAGCGCCGCGTTGGCCAGCTGGAAGGAGTCCCCGACGAAGTCGGCGAAGGCCACGACCTCGTCGCGCTGGTAGTGGTGGCCCAGGATCACCAGCGAATCCCCGAGGGTTTCCTTGGCCGCCAGGATGCGCGCGGTCAGCTCCGCTTCGGAGGCCTCGCGGTACTTGGCCGGGATCTCGCCTTGCCGCGGGGTGTCGGCCGGGGCCGTATCTTCCTGCGAGGAGCCCGGCCCGTAGTCGGCTTCCCCGGTGTCGAAGAGCCAGGGTCCCTTGGTCAGATCGGTGTTGCAGCTGGCTTCGGGGGAAACCAGCTTCAGGGTCTGCAGGGTGGCGTTGATGCTGCTCATGAGATGTTCTCGCTCTCAAGGGGGTGGGTGGTTGAGCCGGTGTAGCGATAGAGGCGTGGGGGGCGGTGCTTGCCGCCGGAGAGGAACTCGCCGGTTTCCTCGATGTCGGGGGTGCTGCGCAGGGTCCGGCGGAAGTTCGCCGGGTCCAGTGCCCGATCCAGCACCGCTTCGTAGACCTCGCGGACCTGGGCGAGGGTGAAGCGCTCGCCGAGCAGGCGGTGGGCGATGGAGCCGTATTCGACCTTGTTGCGCAGCCGCCACAGTGCGTATTCGATGATTTGCCGGTGGTCGAAGGCCAGGTTTCCCAGCACCTCGGGGTCGTCCGCGCGGAACCAGGCGACATTGGGGTCGTCGACCAGCACCGAGGTGGCGGTGCCGTGGGGGTCGTCCTCGCGGACCAGTGCCCAGTAGACGATGGAGACCATCCGGCGGGTGGGCGAGCGGTCCAGGTCCCCGAAGGCGTAGAGCTGTTCGAGGTAGCGCGGGACCAGCCCGGTGGTGTCGCGCAGGTTGTTCGCCGCGGCGTCCAGCAGCGAGTCGCGCGGGCCCAGCGGGCCGCCGGGCAGCGCCCATTGGCCGCGGAAGGGTTCGCGGGTGCGCCGCACCAGTGGCAGCCACAGGCTCTTGCGTCCGGTGCGTTCGTCGTCGCGCAGCGAGAAGATCACCGTGGACACGGCCAGGGCCGGTGGTTGTTCGCGGCGTTCTGCCACATTCGAAAACGGCAACCGATCCACCTTCCCAGTTAGTGTCATTCTGACCAGAACTAAGAATACGGCCCGGCCCCTCCGTTCACAAGCCCTGTGACGCGAAAGCTTCCCGGCATGTCGACTTCCCCGTCCCGACCCCCTGGTGTGGGGTGCGGGTGACCGCCAACGCATCCTTTGTGCCCGACGTCCGGGAAACCGCCGCCGAACCCACCCGGCGCACCCCGCTCCACATCCTGGCCGACGGGGAACGCGCCGTCAGCGAGCCGGCCGAGAGCTTCCCCGCGACCCGCTCGGCCATCTCCCAAGTCGTGCGACTGCCGGCAGAAGTCGGACTGGCCACCGCCCGCCAGCCTCGAACGCCTGGTGGCCCTCACCTGCCGGAACGTCGCGGCGCGCCGAAGGAGGCACCCGGAACCCCCGGGGCGTGGGCAGCAACCCGGGAAGCCCAAGTCCCTGTCCGGGGGCGGCATTCCACCGGGTTGCCGCCGTGCCGGTGCCGGCAGCCGGGCAGCGCCATGCCGGCCGTTGCGTCCGCGGCGACGCGGAGCGAGGCGTCCCTGGCACGACGCGCTTCCGTCTCGGAAGCACCGCATGGTGCACACTGGGAACCATGATCACCGGACACGCGTTGCTGCCCGTCATCAGCGGCATGGAAGACGAGTTCACGGCCGCGTTCGAGCAGGCTCGGCCACTGATTTCCGCCACCGAGGGCCACCTCGGCCTGCAGCTGTCCCGCAGCATCGAAACGCCCAACCACTTCCCGTTTGCCGGTCTCCCGGGTATCCGTCGAGGCGCCCACCGTCGGCTTCCGCGGTTCGGTGATCCACCTCGAATGGAAACGACTGCTGCATCGCTTCCACGATCCGTTCCCGGTGGTCGAACACTTTCAGGCCGTTGAACCGCCAACCACCGCCCCGCCCACCGTCACGTATTGTGGCAGCGCCCCGGCCCCACGCCCTGCGCAACGCCGGGACATTCGCCAAGCCCTTCCGGATCTGAAAGGATCTGCCACATGGAATCCACACACGAGCACCTCGTCGAAGGCACCGCCAACGCCCTGGGCCTGACCGTCTACGAACCAGGCTCCCCCACCGCGTTGCGCCCGGTGGTCCTGCTGCACGGCTTTGCCTCCTCCAGCGAGCTGAACTGGGTGAAATCCGGCTGGATCCGCTCCCTCACCGAGGCCGGACGCAAGGTGCTGGCCGTCGATCTTCCCGGACACGGCACCTCCCCGGCGCCCGAGGACCTGGATGCCTACACCCCCAGCCGGATGCGCGCGGACTTGCTGCAGCTGTTGATGGACCACGGGGTGAAGGCCCTGTCGCCCACCGACCCGCTCAGCGGCATCGACGTGGTCGGCTACTCCCTGGGCGCGCGCCTGGCCTGGGAATTCGGCGGCACCCAGCCCCAGCTGGTCAACCGCCTGGTGCTCGGCGGGCCGGCGAGCATCGACCCGTTGGCCGCCTTCGACCTGAATGCCGCCCAGCAATTCCTGGCCGACGGCACCTCGATCGCCGACGAGTCGACGGCGGATTTGCTGCGGATGGCCCAGACCGTGGAATCCAACGACATGTTCTCGCTCATGAGCATGATCCAGGCCATCAAGACCGAGCCCTTCTCCCCCGAGCAGATGATCCCCACCATGCCCACGCTGCTGGTGGCCGGGGACGGGGATGCGCTGGCCACGACGATGCCGCGGCTCACCGAGCTGCTGGCAACCCGCGAGACCGAGAAGTCCGTGCTCTGGCTGGCCGGACGCGACCATGCCAACGCGGTGACCAGCCGGGAATTCAGGAACGCTGCGGTCGCCTTCCTGGGCGGGAAGTAGCCCCGCGCCCACTCCGGCTCCGTCGACCCGGGCCATCGCCACCGCCTCGGACCACGCCCCGAAGGACCTTTCCGCGCCCGGTGGTTGCGCGAAGGTTCTCAGCCGGCGGCTCCCACCTGAACCAACAGGTCGCCGAGCCGGGCGTGGATGCGCTTCAGGGCAGGCATCGTCACCGGCAACGACGCGGTGCGGTTGGTGCGGTGTCCATCCTGGTCGTGGCCGACGGTGTTCCAGCAGTCCAGGGCGAGGTGGAAGGAGCCTCGGCTGCCTTCGGCGCCGGGTGTGTAGATTGCCCGTGCCGCCAGCAGGTCGGCCGCCCCGGCAGCCTCCCCCGGGGCGCCGTAGACCAGGTTCTGGTCTCCGGTCCCGGCGGTCAACCCCAGGGTCATGGTCAGCCGGCAGCCGTCGTCGCCGTGGTCCCGGCACCACGGCTGGCAGTCGTCCGGGTGCTGGTCGGCCCGGTTGCGGGCCGCCCAACCGGCGCGGGCCGGGGCGATGCCTTCTTCCAGCTCGGCCCGGTGCGCCTCCCCGCTGCGAACCAGGGCCAGGAACCTGCCCAGCTGCGCGTGGACGCTCTTCATGCCCGGGCCGTTGGCTTGGAACGACGCCGTCGGCTCCCCGCGGTAGGTGTCACCAATCAGGGCGAGATTCAGGATGCACCACAGCGCGGGGGTTTCATCCTCGTCGTCCACAAATTCACTGCCCACCGAAAGCTCCAGGTCGTTGCAGCCGGCGGCACCACCGGCTCCCTGCAGGTCGATCCCCGACAGGGTCTCCCTGCCGCGAAGCGCCGAGGGCTTCTCATACAGTTGAAACGCCGCGGCGCAGGTACCGCCAAAATGGTTGTTGCACCATGGCTGGCAGGCGTCTGTGGTTTCTGGCATGGCGGTTGGCTCCTGATGTGCAACGGGGACGATAGTTGCCGCATACACTTCCACGGCGCACCGACGTTTCGGCGCACGGCCCCTGAGGCACCCCCCGGGTATGGCATCGGCGGATCTCGGAATCCCCCAAGGAATCCGGGCCCCTCCTTGAAGACCGTGTCGCGGCCACACCACGTCGCGCGTCGCCACAATGGCGTGCCCCTCCTCCCCCCAGGAGACGAGACACGCAGCGGCCGATTCGCCAGCGGGCATCGCTTGAGCGGTGCCCGCAGGCCGCGGCAGGTTCCCCAAGAACCCGCCGTTGCGCTCCGTGCACCCCTTCTGAAAGCAGCAAGGGCGTTCGCCTTGCTGGTTTCACACATCAAGAGGCAGCGGGCCCGGGATCATGACGTCGATTTCGCGGGAATGTCGAGAAATCCTTTACGGGTCGGGCGGTCCGGCGATTTCCCGCATGGTTCCGCGGGCATCGGGCACTTCACGTCAATACCGACACCCTTGGGGCGGACCAACCCTTGACAAGCCGGGAGATCGATATCACACTAGATCGTATACGATTTCATACACAACAGGAGGAAACCGTGAGCAGCGACGCCACAGCCACCGAGCCGGTGCAGGTCGACCAGTCCATCTTCGACAAGGCCGGCAAGGTTCTTGCAGTGCACCTCTCGTACTCCTCCCGCGCCGCCCAACGCGGCCGCACCCCGGCATTCCCCTCCTACTTCATGAAGGCCTCCTCCTCGCTGGCAGCCTCCGGTTCCACCGTCGAACGCCCGGCCGGCACCGAACTGCTCGCCTTCGAGGGCGAGATCGCCCTGGTCATCGGCACCGACGCCCGACGCGTCCGTGTCGAGGACGCCTGGCGCCACGTCGGGTACGTGACCGCCTCCAACGACCTGGGCGTGTACGACATGAAGTACGCCGACAAGGGATCGAACATCCGCTCCAAGTCCGGCGACGGCTACACCCCGCTGGGTCCGGTGCTGCTCCCGGCCGCCGCGGTGAACCCCGAGGCCCTGCGCATCCGCACCTGGGTCAACGGCCAGCTTGCCCAGGACGCCACCACCGGCGAGCTGATCTTCTCCTTCGCACAGATCGTCGCCGACCTTTCGCAGCAGATGACCCTGAAGCCAGGCGACGTGATCCTCACCGGCACCCCGGCAGGATCCTCGGTGATCAACCCGGGCGACGTGGTCGAGGTCCAGGTCGACGACGAGGCCGCGAACCTGACCACCGGACGCCTGTCCACCACCGTCATCGAGGGCACGCAAGACTTCGCCGCCTTCGGCAACCGGCCCAAGATCACCGACGCCGACAGGATCGACGCGTTCGGCACCGCCGCCGGCGCGGGCATCGAGCTGCCGATCACCGGCAAGCAGGCACTGACCGACGAAGTCAAGGAAAAGCTCATGTCGGTGGCCACCGCCACCATCTCCGGAGCGCTGCGCAAGCGCGGACTGAACAATGTCTCGGTCGACGGGCTGCAGGCCACCAAGGGCATGAGAAAGGTCATCGGCACGGCGCGCACGCTGCGCTACGTGCCGGGCCGCGAGGACCTGTTCAAGACCCACGGCGGCGGCTACAACGCACAGAAACGCGTCATCGACGACATCGGCCCGGGCGAGATCCTGGTCATGGAGGCCCGCGGCGAGAAGGGCTCGGGCACCCTGGGCGACATCCTGGCGATGCGCACCCAGGTCCGCGGCGCCGAGGCCATCATCACCGACGGCGGGGTGCGCGACCTGGATGCCGTGGCCGCCCTGGACATCCCCACCTTCCACAACGGCGCGCACCCGGCGGTGCTGGGGCGCAAGCACGTGCCGTGGGACACCGACGTGGCCGTGGGCTGCGGAGGAACCACCGTCGTGCCCGGGGACATCGTGATCGCCGACGCCGACGGCATCCTGGTCATCCCGCCGCACCTGGCCGCCGAGATCGCCGAGGAGGTCGTCGAATCCGAGCGCCAGGACACCTTCGTCTTCCTGAACGTGTCCAAGGGCAGCAAGATCGAGGGCCTGTTCCCGATGAACGCGCCCTGGAAGGCCAAGTACAACCAGTGGGTCGCCGACGGCGAACCGGAAATCTAGGCGCACCATGGCACCGAGCAAGTCGGAGTCGGCCTACCGGCTGCTGCACGAGAAGATCACCGAGGGAACCTTCACCCCCGGCTACCGGCTGGTGCTGGGCACCATCGCCGCCGAGCTTGGCTGCTCGGTGGTCCCGGTCCGCGAGGCCATCCGCCGGCTGGAGGCCGAGGGACTGGTGACCTTCGAACGCAACGTCGGGGCCATGGTGGCCGCCGCGGACACCACGCTCTACCTGCACACCATGCAGACCCTGGCGATCATCGAGGGCGCGGCCACCGCGCTGAGCGCCCCGTTCATCGACGCCGACCAGCTGGCCGCGGCCCGGGCCATCAACCAGGCCATGGCCGACCTGTTGGTCGACTTCGACGCGGTGCGCTTCACCGAACTGAACAACGAGTTCCACCAGGTGCTCTACCGCAACTGCCCCAACCCGCACATCCTGGAGCTGGTGCACCGCGGCTGGAACCGCCTGGCCGTGATGCGGACCTCCTCCTTCACCCACATTCCGGGCCGCGCCCGGGAATCGGTGGCCGAGCATGCCCGGCTGCTGGATCTGATCGAGACCCGGGCCCCGGCCGCGCAAATCGAACAGGCGGCCCGGGCCCACCGCACCACCACCCTGAACGCCTACCTCGCGGCGGCCAACCTCCCGGCCTCCCCGATCTAGCCCCTTTCGCAGCACACCGCTTTCGCCCCGCAATCCCCACAAGGAGCCAGTAAATGAGCAAGCACTTCGTTCCCGAGAACCTTCCGACAACAATCCAGCACTACATCGGCGGGAAGTTCGTCGATTCCATCAACGGGGAGACCTTCGAGGTCCTGGACCCGGTGACCAACACGACCTACGCCACCGCAGCCGCCGGCCAGCAGGCAGACATCGACGCCGCGGTCGCAGCCGCAACCGAGGCCTTCAAGAACGGCCCGTGGCCGACCATGAGCCCCCGGGCCCGCGCCAAGGTGCTGTACAAGATCGCCGACGCCGTCGTCGCCGCCGAAGACCGCCTCGCGGAGATGGAAACCTTCGACACCGGCCTTCCGATCACCCAGGCCCGCGGCCAGGCCCAGCGCGCGGCGGAGAACTTCCGCTTCTTCGCCGACTTGATCGTCGCCCAGCACGACACCGCCCTGAAGGTCCCCGGCTCCCAGCTGAACTACGTCAACCGCAAGCCGATCGGCGTCGCCGGGCTGATCACCCCGTGGAACACCCCGTTCATGCTCGAATCCTGGAAGCTCGCCCCGGCCATCGCCTCGGGCTGCACCGTGGTGCTGAAGCCTGCCGAGTTCACCCCGCTGTCCGCCTCGCTGTGGGCCGCCATCTTCGAGGACGCGGGCCTGCCGGTGGGCGTCTTCAACCTGGTCAACGGCATCGGCGAGGAAGCCGGCGACGCGCTGGTCAAGCACCCGAAGGTTCCGCTGATCTCCTTCACCGGCGAATCCTCCACCGGCCAGCTGATCTTCCGCAACTGTGCCGAAAACCTCAAGGGCATGTCCATGGAACTGGGCGGCAAGTCCCCGGCCATCGTCTTCGCCGACGCGGACTTCGACGCAGCCATCGACTCCACCCTCTTCGGCGTGTTCTCGCTGAACGGCGAGCGCTGCACCGCCGGCTCGCGCATCCTGGTCGAGCGCCCGATCTACGAGAAGTTCATCCAGGCCTATGCGGCACGTGCCAAGAACATCAAGGTCGGGGACCCGCACGATCCCGAAACCCAGGTCGGCGCGCTGGTCCACCCGGAGCACTACGCCAAGGTCATGGGCTACGTGGAGATCGGCAAGACCGAGGCCCGCCTCGTGGCCGGCGGCGGCCGCCCGGAGAACCTGCCCGAGGGCCAGGAAAACGGTTCCTACGTCGCCCCGACCGTGTTCGTCGATGTCGCCCCGGACGCCCGGATCTTCCAGGAGGAGATCTTCGGCCCCGTCGTGGCGATCACCCCGTTCGACACCGACGAGGAGGCCCTGGCGCTGGCCAACAACACCAAGTACGGCCTGGCCGCCTACGTGTGGACCAACGATTTGAAGCGCGCGCACAACTTCGCCCAAGACGTCGAGGCCGGCATGGTCTGGCTCAACAGCCACAATGTGCGCGACCTGCGCAGCCCGTTCGGCGGCGTGAAGGCCTCGGGCCTGGGACACGAGGGCGGCTACCGCTCCATCGACTTCTACACCGACCAGCAGGCAGTGCACATCACCCTCGGCGAGGTCCACACCCCCAAGTTCGGCGCCTAGGCACTTCCACAACTTTCCAGCCTTATTCGCGAAGGAGCGAACCCCGTCATGACCAAGACACCCACCAACCCCGTTCCCACCCCCTCGGTTCCGGCCCCGGACATCCTGCGCTGCGCCTACGCCGAGCTGGTCGTCACCGACCTGGCGGCATCGCGCAAGTTCTACGTCGATGTCCTGGGCCTGCACGTGTCCTACGAGGACGACCGGCAGATCTACCTGCGCTCCTTCGAGGAGTTCATCCACCACAACCTGGTGCTCACCCTCGGCCCGGTGGCAGCGCTGAAGGCCATGGCCTTCCGCGTGCGCTCCAACGCGGACGTGGATGCCGCCGAAGCGTACTACAAGGAACTGGGCTGCCGCACCGAGCGCCGCACCGGGGGCTTCGTCAAGGGCATCGGCGACGCGGTCCGCGTCGAGGACCCGCTGGGATTCCCGTACGAGTTCTTCTTCGAGACCACCCACGTCGAGCGCCTGCACCAGCGCTACGACATCTACTCGGCCGGCGAGCTGGTCCGCCTGGACCACTTCAACCAGGTGACCCCGGACGTGCCGCGCGGCCGGGCCTACCTGGAGGACCTGGGCTTCCGCGTCACCGAGGACATCCAGGACGAGAAGGGCACCACCTACGCGGCGTGGATGCACCGCAAGGGCACCGTGCACGACACCGCCCTGACCGGCGGCGACGGCCCGCGCCTGCACCACGTGGCCTTCTCCACCCACGAGAAGCACAACATCATCCAGATCTGCGACAAGATGGGCGCGCTGCGCATGTCCGACCGCATCGAGCGCGGACCCGGACGCCACGGCGTCTCCAACGCGTTCTACCTGTACATCCTGGACCCCGATGACCACCGCATCGAGATCTACACCCAGGACTACTACACCGGGGACCCGGACAACCCGGTGATCACCTGGGACGTGCACGACAACCAGCGCCGCGACTGGTGGGGCAACCCCGTGGTCCCGTCCTGGTACACCGAGGCCTCCCTGGTGCTGGACCTGGACGGCAACCCGCGCGAGGTCGTCAAGCGCACCGACTCCTCGGAGATGGCCGTGACGGTGGGGGCCGACGGCTTCTCCTACACCCGCGCACCCGGAAACGCGCTGACCGGGGACCCGGGCGAGGAAGTCGGCTTCAAGATGGGCCACCAGCTCTAGCCGGCACCCCGCAACCCGCCGCACCACCGGACCTTCGCGTTCGATCGGGGGCCGGCGTGCATGGCACCATCGTGGCGATGGTGCGTGCGCGCCGGCCCCTTCGGCGTTCGAAGGATCCAGCGAGGTTTCCGTGGCCCGCGGCCGCCGGGGCGGCTAGTGCAGCACGCGGTGGCGCATGAAGACCATGCCGTTGTCGAAGCGTCGCTCCTCGAGCAGCTCGAGCGGTTGGCGGATCCCGTCGGGGAACATCCGCTTGCCTCCCCCGACGAGCATCGGGGACACGAAGACCTGGCACTCGTCGATGAGCCCCGCGCGCCACGCCTCGGCTGCCAGCTCGGCGCCGGAAACGCCGAGGTCCTTTGCGGCATCTTCCTTCAGTGCCCGCACCGTCCCGGCATCGAAGGTGCGCTCGATCCGCGTCCGCCTCGTGCTCGCCGCCCGAAGGCTGCGCGAGAAGACGACCTTGTCGGCGGCCTGCCAGAGCCGGGCGAACTCGGCGTCCCGGGCGACCCGGCGGCAAACTCGGGGTCGGTTTCCCAGCCGGCCATCATTTCGTACATGGTGCGCCCGTAGAGGTAGGTGCCCACGTCGCGCTCGGCGGCGTTGATGAAGTCCATGACCTCCTCGCCCGGGTACGCCCAGCCGAAGTCCCCCGACGCGTCGGCGACATACCCGTCCAGCGAGGCGAGGTACGCGTAGATCAGCTTGGCCATGGTGTTCCCCTTTCCCCGGCGCCCCGGGTTTCCCCGAATGGTGGACGGGGCCCTGCGGCGCGTCGGGTTCAGGCTACTCCCCGCCGGACCGGAAGTCACCGGTTCCGCGCGTGGCCGGTGCCCGAGACCGGCCGGATTCCGCCGGCGCACCATGGTGGGGCATTCGTTCCCGCACGCCGACCGCGTGACTGGCCGCGAGACGGTGGTTGGTTGGTGGCGGGCCGGTTGCACGGGCTTCAGCGAACGCACGGTGCGCGGCCAAGGCGGCCTGGACCCTGGAGGCGACGCCCAGCTTTCCCATGAGCCGTGAAACGTGCGTCTTCACGGTGGTCTCGCCGATGCCCGGATTCCTCCCGATCAGGTGGTTGGTGTGGCCCGCGCCGAGTTCCCGCAGGACCTGCAGTTCCCGCTCGGTCAGCACCGTGCGCGGGTCGATGCCCGGGAACTGCGGTGCGGGCGCGGGCGCCGCCCCGAGCGCCGCGTGCACGATCTTGGCGGTGACTTCCGGGGCCAGCACCTGGTCGCCGCCGAGCACCGCGTCCATGGCGGCGATGATGGACTGCGGGGACGCGCTCTTGAGCAGGAAGCCCCGGGCACCGGCGGCCAGCGCCCCGAAGAGGTACTCGTCGTGGTCGAACGTGGTGAGCACCAGGACCTTGGACAGCGCCTCGGCCACGATCCGCCCGGTGGCCGCAACCCCGTCCATGACGGGCATGCGCAGGTCCATGAGCACCAGGTCCGGCCGCTGGGCGCGGGCCATGGATATCGCGGTGGCACCGTTTTCGGCCTCGCCGACGACGGTGAATCCCGGTGCCGATTCCACGACCATGCGCATGCCGAGCCTGACCGCGGCGTGGTCGTCGGCCAGCAGCACGGTGCTCGCTCGCCGGGGTGGTGCTTCGCGGGGTTCGGGGCCCGGTTTGGGGCCCTGGTGTGCGCTCACGTGGTTCCTTCGTTGAGCTGGGCAGGTGCGTGGCCCAGGGGCAAGGCCGGCTCCCCCGGCGCCGCTGCCGGCGGGCGGTGGCCCGTCGGCAGCGACATGGACACCGCGAAGGCGTTGTTGGCCGTCGAAATCCGGAACGATCCGCCCAGCTCGGCGCTCCGGGCCCGCATGCCCCGCAGTCCCGTGCCCGTGCCGTGGCCGCCGGCGGCCCCGCCAGGGGAACCGGCGGCCACCGGGTTGGACGCCGAAAACAGCACCGACCCGTCGCGAGGCACCAGCGAGAGCGAGAGTTCGCTCTCCGGGGCATGCTTGGCGAAGTTGACCAGGGACTCGTTGATGGTCCGATAGATGGTTGCCTGCGTCACGGCATCCAGGGTGCTGCCCCGTCCGGGCAGCTCGTTGCGGTAGGCGACGCGGAGCCCCGAGCCGCTGTACGTCTGGAGAAGGGCCGGGACATCGCCCAGCGACCCGGCCGGCGCGAGCGGGGTGCCGCGGTGCAGCATGCGGATCATGGTGTTCAGCTCCTCGATCCCGTTGACGCTCTGTGCGCGGATCTCGTCCATGGCGCGGGCGGCCAGCGCCGGGTTCTGCGGGGCATTCAGCGCCGCACCGCTTTGCAGCGCAATCGCGGCAAGCCGGGCGGAGAGCACGTCGTGGACCTCGCGGGCCATGGTGGTGCGCTCGGTCACCAGCATCCGTTCGTGTTCGGCCGCTTGCGCCGCCGAGCGCGCCGCCGCTGCCTCGTCCATGGCTGCCGCGGTGCGTGCCTCGCTGGCCGCCAGTTCCCGGGCGTGGCGGAGGTTTCCCGCCCATTGCGCGGGCATCATCAGGACCATCGCCGCAACCAGGGCGAGGGTCACGCTGATCGCGGCGGAACCGGTCACGAAGTACATCACGATCGTCAGCAGCGCCGTGAGAACCAGCGAGCCGTGCTCGGCGGCCCGCGAAACCCTGGCACCACCCCAGAGCACCAACGTGAAGACGGACTCGAAGACCAGGAAGAACCCTCCGCTGCTGCCCACCAGCAACAGCACGATCCCGGCCACCGCCATGGTGGCCGACGTGGCCACGACCTGGAGCTGCCTCAGGGCGACGGCCAGGCAACCGATGGCCAGCGGCAGCGGCCACCACCCGAGGTACCTTTGCAGCCCCCAGACCCCGTCGTTGTTCATGACCAGCGCGTGCAGCAGCCAGGTCAGTCCCCCATAGCCCAGCGCCCGGGCCAGGTCCTGGGGTCGCACTCGTCCGAGATGGCCGGGCCCGGGCGTCGCGGTGGCGTTGTCATCGGCTAACACCCTTTCATCGTGGTACGTCGGGGCGCTTTTACCAAGGGCGACACCACCACATGCCGCTGCCCGGTCCCTCGCGGGCGGCCCGCGAGGCCCGTGGCTGCGGGGGGGCAGCGGAAGCGGCGGATGCGGCGGATGCGGCGGATGCGGGGCGCTGCGCCTTGGTGTCGGCGCCCGGTGTCCTACGAAGGGATGACACCGGATGTTCCCCTTGGTCGACGCCCATACGCCGGTGCCCGGGGGGTGCTGGAAGCATGATGCTTGGAACCACCGGATTGTTCGCTTCCCTGGCCGTGCTGGCCCTGATCGATGCCACCAGCATCGGCACCCTGGTGATCCCGGTGTGGCTGGTGCTGCGGGCGAAGCCGCGCGGGGATCTGCGCTCGGCACTGGCCTACCTGGGTGTCTTGGGGAGCTTCTACCTGGCCGTCGGGCTGCTGCTGCTCGGCGGTGTCGATCTGGTCAGCAGGGAATTCACCGGCGCGTTGCTGGGCTCTTGGACCTTTCGGTGGGCGGTGCTGCTGCTTGGCGCCGGGATGCTGGCCTGGTCCTTCAGGAAAAACCCGGACAACGCCAGGGCGGCATCCGGGGCCGTGCCCGCGGGTGCGGGCCGGTCGGCCGCGGATACCGGCCGCGCACCGGCTCCCGCACAGGGCACCGCATGCCAGGCGGGGCAGGGCGCCGAGGGCCGCTGGGCACGTCGGCTGGACACGGCTCTGGCCAGTCCGTGGGGCATTGCGGGGCTGGGCGTCACCGCCGGGCTGCTGGAGCTGCCCACCATGCTTCCCTATCCGGGGGCCATCGGGCTGCTGCCCCAAAGCCCCTACTCCCTGCCGGTGCAATCCGGGCTGCTGGTGCTCTACTGCCTGGTGATGCTGCTTCCGGGAGCGGCGGTCATCGGCATCCGGGCGGTGGCCGGACCGAGGTTCCAGGGCCCGCTGGTGCGGCTCTCCGCCTGGCTGGCCAAGTCGTCGCCACAGTGGCTGCCGTGGATCGTGGGCATCCTCGGGTTCCTGATGGCCCGCTCCTCGTTGGCGTTCCTGTTTCCCACCGCCGGGTGGAACCCCTTCAAGTGACCGGGTTCTCCGGGCACGCGTGCAGACCCGGGCCGTCAGCGGCGCCATATCGGGCGGCCGGAGTCGCCGCCCGGTATTCACCCGGTCGCCAATCGCGGGCACACTGGAGTCATGGGCAGGCACTCAGCGGTGAAGTTCCACGACCGGGCGCAGGCCGGCGCGTTGCTCGGCGAGGTCCTGGCCGCACAGGGCCTGGGCGCCGACACAGTGGTGCTCGGGCTGCTGCGCGGCGGGTTGCCGATCGCCGCCCCGCTGGCCCAAAGGCTGGGTGCCGGGCTCGGTGCGCTGGCCGTGCGCAAGCTCGGGGTTCCGGGCCATGCGGAGGTCGCCTTCGGCGCCATCGCCTCCTACCGTTCCGTCACCGGCCGGTACCTGGTGCCCGCGGTCCACCGCCACGCGCTGGCCTCGGTCGGGAAGACCGAACTTCGGGCCGTGGAAGACCGGGCCGCCGCCGAGCTGGAACTGCTGGCCGCGCGCTTCGCCGACTTCGCGCCGTCGGTGGCGGGGCGGACCGTGGTGCTGTGCGACGACGGACTGGCCACCGGTGCCACGATGCACGCGTCCCTCGACGTAATCACACGGTGCGGGGCGGGGCAGGTCATCGTCGCGGTCCCGGTGGCCCCGCGGGACCGGGTGCACGCCATGGAGGGGGCGTCGGCGATCATCGCCCTGCACTCCCCGCACGAATTCTCCGCCGTCGGCGCCCACTACGAGGACTTCTCCCAGGTCCAGGAGGACACCGTGGCGGCCCTGCTGCGCGGTGCGCGGAACCCGGAGGCCTAGCCGTCCCCGGCCGCCGGATCCTGCCGGGTGCGCCGGCGCTGGTCGGCGAGCGCCACCAGCAGCGTGACGAGCACGACCGCGGCGATCGAGGCCAGGCCCACGCTCATGGCGGTGTCCCAGGCCGTGGCGGAGAGCGTGGCGAAGAAGACGGCGGTCATCATCGCGATGCCCACCGCGGTGCCGATGCGCTGGGAGGTCTGCATGACTCCCCCGGCGCTGCCGGAGTGCTCGGCGGGAACCTCGAGCATCGTCAGCGCCTGGTTCGGGGCGATGATCGCGCCCTGGGCGATGCCCACGAACGCGAGCGTGCCCAGCAGCCACCACAGCCCCACGCGCCCGCTCGCGTGCAGCTCGATGACCACGATGCTGGTCAGCAGCCCGAACAGCGCGCACAGGATCCCGAGGATCACGATCTTGCGTCCGTACTCCATGACCCGCAGCCCGGCCAGGTGCGAACCGGCCGCCGCGCACAGCGCCGCCGGCAACCCGAGCAGCCCGGCATCCAGCGCCGTGAACCCCTGCCCGTCCTGGACGTAGATGGCCACCAGCACCCACACGCTGGAGATCCCCACGAAGTACAGCCCGGCGATCAGCGTGCCGAAGGTGAAGGAACCGATGCGGAACAGCTCCAGGTCGACCATCGGGGAGTTGCCGCGGGCCGCGTAGTTCCGCTCCCAGAACACCCAGCCGGCGATCACCGCCAGACCTGCGGGCAGCAGCCACCACACCCGGGCGCTCTCGCGTCCCTGCACGAAGGGCAGCAGCATGCCCAGCACGCCGAGTCCCAGCAGCGTGCTGCCGATCGGGTCCAGGTCGGTTCCGCGGCTGGTGCGGTGCCCGGCGACGGGCGCCGGTTGCGGTTCCGGGCGCGCTGCCCGGGTGAACATCGGCCGCGGGAACCAGCGCAACGCCAGCACGATGGCCAGCGCCCCGACCGGCACGTTGACCAGGAACGTCGCCCGCCATCCGGCATCCGGCCCCAGCAACGCGATGAGCACCCCGCCGAGCAGCGGGCCGATCGCCACCGAGAACCCGACCACGGTGCCCATGGCGCCATAGGCCCGCCCGCGCTCGGTCCCGCGGAAGTATTGCTGGATCATGCCCAGCACCTGGGGGTTGATCAACCCCGATCCCACGCCCTGGATGAAGCGCGCGATGTTCAGGCCCAGCGGATCCGGTGCCAGTCCCGCGGCCACCGAGGACAGGGTGAAGACCGCGACCCCGGCGATGAACAGGGCGCCGCGGCCAAAGACGTCCCCGGCGCGCCCGGCTGCCACCAGCACGACCCCGAAGGTCAGCGCGTACCCGGAGAGCACCCACTGGATGTCCGATTGCGAGGCACCGAGGCTTGACTGGACCGCAGGGAGCACGACGTTGACGATGGACACGCCGATGAGCGACATGAACATGGTGACCAGCAGGACCGTCAGGATGCGCCAGCGTCCGGGGTCGGGCACGGGGTTCCCCGCATCCGGTTCCTCGCCGCGCATCGCTTCCCCCTTTTGCTTCTTCCTCTATTCATACGCGCTGCCGGCATCCCTGCCAACGGCCCGCACCACACCGGGGATTGATGCCGGTCCTCGACACCGGCGCGGCTGCGGGTGCCTTGGTGCGGACTCCCGCGCCGGATTCGCCGCCCGCCGTGCACCTGTTGCGTCATGTCAATACCTCCGGGAAGGTTGATACGTTGCCTCAGAAAGGAACCTCCGCGCAGGCCGATGCATTGCGTCCCGACGGTTTGGGCCGTAAATTGTTGCTCATCCGGGGTTGGGGATCGTCCGCACGGACGGCCCGGGACCCGGGCGCCCGATGTCTCGAAGGAGCACCCGATGGGGCTGGTTGGCTGGATCATCCTGGGCCTGGTCGTCGGCGCCCTGATCAAGAACATCATGCCCGGGCGCGTCAACGGCGGCTGGTTCACCTCGCTGGCCCTGGGGGTGGCAGGCGCCATCGTCGGCGGCTGGATCGGCAGCCTCATCTTCCACACCGGGCTCGGCGGGCTCTTCAACCTGCGCACCTGGGTGCTGTCCATTGTTGGCGCGGTGATTGTCGCAGGCATCTACGGTGCCATCCGCCAACGGCGCCTGGATCGCTAGCCCCGGTCGGTTCCCGGCACCTGGCCGTAACGGCGGTCCTGGCATCCGCGGCCGCGCATCCTCCCCCCCCGATGCCGGCAAGCGCAGCGCTCCCGGACCGCAACGGGAAGCTGCGCGCAGAAACCTGGGAACACCGAACATGAGGACCCGACTTTCCCTGCAGGGGATCACCTTTTCCCATCCCGGACGCGTCGTCTTCCGCGGACCGGACCTCGCGGTGCGCCCCGGCGAACGGCTGGGCGTCATCGGCTGGAACGGTGCCGGCAAGGCCACGTAGCTTCGTTTGCTGGGAGGCGGGCTCACCCCGGAGCGCGGGACCGCCATCCGTCAGTCCGCCGGAGGGATCGGCTACCTGCCGCAGCAACCAACCTTCGAGCCGTGCAGGATGGTGGACGGCTTCCGGGCCCACGTGTTGGCCGGAGTCCGGGAACTCGAATCCCGCATCGGCGCCCGGGCCGAAGTGCTGGCGCGCGCCACCAATGAACGCCTGCCTGCCCTGCTCGGGGAATACGCCCGCCTGACCGCTCTTTTCGAATCCCGCGACGGCGCAGGTGCACCCCGGCGCCTTGCCGCCTCGGCGCACCGGCGCACCGGCCGGGCCTGGGCCGGATCCCGGGCGGCAAGCCGAGCTCATCGCTCCGCGGCGGGGAGCATCGGTTGTCGCCGGCGGCCAGCTTGGCAGCCAACCCCGTGGTGCTGCTGCACGACGGGCCCATCAACAACCTGGACACGGCGGGCCTGAACTGGCTGGAGCAGCGGCTTGCCACCCGCCGCGGGGCCGTGGTGTTCTGCACGCACGACCGTCTTCCCGGGGCGGATCGCCGAGGCAATCGTTGAGCTCGACGGCGGTGCGCCCGCCCGCCATGCCGATGGCTACGTCGGATGCCTTCGGGCCAAGGCCGCCGCACGCCGGGCCATCATCTTCTCCCGGGAGCGGTGGGAAAAAGACCTGGCGCAGGCCGCGCGCATGGGGTTCCGCTCCGCGATCGCGGTGGCTGCGATCCCCGGAAGGCTGGGAAGCCCGGCTACAGGCCAACGAGGTTGCGGTTCCCGTCGAGCCGCTGCGCTTCACCCCGGCCCGTTTCCCGTCGCCGGCCCGCGGACCTGCTGCTGCTCGATGACCCGACCAACCATCTGTCCCCCGCGCCGGCCGATGACCTCGAGCGGGCCCTGGATGCCTTCGCCGGCACCGTCGTGCTGGTCAGCCACGACCGGGCACTGCGGTCGGGGTTTGCCGGGTGCCGCATCCACCCGGAAACGGGAGGATCGTGCAGTGGCCGGGGAGCCGGAAATCACCGGAGCCGACCTGTTCGAATCGGCCTCGCGCCTCCCGGCCCGAGCCCCCATGGTCAGTAGGCGACGTTGAGGCGCCCCAGCGTGCCGATCTCCTGGCCGTCCGCGTCGGTGACGTGGAGCGTGTCGCCCTTCACCCGCACCGCTGCCGCCGAAGAGAGCCAGGTGTCCATCCCGAGGCAGGCCACCAGGGTCATCGTCATGTCCTTCAGCTCGATGCGCTCCCCGTTGGCCACCCAGGTGCCTCCGAGCGTGTTGCAGCCGTCGTTGCCGTTGAAATGCCCGCCGGAGGCGAACCACAGCACCGGGGACCCCTCGGTGGCCCCTCCCCACTGACCCACAGGATCCGCTTCGCCCTGCCCGCCGGGGTCCCTGCCCGGTGTCGGCTGCGGCATGGTTGCCGTAGGAGAGCTGGCGGTTGGCGGCGATTCTTGCCCGCCACCGGGCCCGCCCGAGCATCCGGCCAGCACCAGGGCGAGCACCGCGGCCAGGACGAGGGCTGGAGATCGCTTCATGAGCACATCGTAGTACGCAACAATGGGCAATCGGCGGCCAAAGCGGCGCCCAAGTCGTGGCTTGGCTCCCGCCCGGACACGCGGGGGTGCAGACTTGGAGACATGACACCCGAACACATTGCCCCCAACCGCTTCGCGGACCGCACGGCCGCCGGCGAATTCCTGGCGGTCGACCTGCAGAAGTACGCCCGGGACCCGAACGCGCTGGTGCTCGGCCTGCTGCGCGGCGGGGTCCCGGTGGCTGCGGAAATCGCCGCGCGGCTGGGGCTGCCGCTGGACGCCCTGGCGGTGCGCCGCCTGGTGATGCCCGAACGCACCGACATCGCCTTCGCCGCGCTGGCCGCCTACGGGCAGCACACCTCGCTGAAGTACATCGATGGGGTCTGGGACTCGGCGCAGCTGCGCTTCGAGAAGGAGATCCTCGACGAGGTCGAGGCCGACGCCCGCAAGGAGCTGGACGAGCTGCGGGCCCGCCTGGTGGGCCAGTCAGTGCTGCCGGTGGCCGGGCGCACCGTCATCCTGGTCGACGACGGGATGGCCAGCGGGGCTACCATGCTCGCCGCGGTGGAATTGATGCGCGAAGCCGGCGCCGGACGCATCGTGACGGCCGTCCCGGTGGCCCCGGCCCCGGCGTGCAAGGCGGTCGAACCGCTGGTCGACGAATTCATCTGCGCCATCACCCCGCGGGTCTTCCACTCGGTCAGCGCCTTCTACTCGCGCTTCGACTCGCTGGCCGACTACGAGATCCTGGCCCTGGTCCCGCACCTGTAGCCGGAAACCCCGGGCAGTGCCCGGGTGCAGGCAGCAAAGGGGCCGAGCCGCTCCCGTTCCCCGGTTTTCGGGAAGCGGGAGCCGCTCGGCCCCTTGCTTGTTGGTCGCGTGCGTGGTGCGCGCGGTGCGCACCGGGTGTGGTGGCTAGGCGTGCTGGTCGCGCTGCTCCGCGTCGTGGGCGGCCTGCAGCCCCGGGTCCACGTCCTCGACATGCAGGTTGTTGCCCTTGG
The DNA here is from genome assembly GCF_003287975.1 of Arthrobacter sp. AQ5-05. Lineage (GTDB taxonomy): Bacteria > Actinomycetota > Actinomycetes > Actinomycetales > Micrococcaceae > Paeniglutamicibacter. The sequence goes on along the minus strand of NZ_QMKQ01000004.1, from coordinate 170,401 downwards.
TCTCCCCGACCCACAGCACCGCGGCAACCGAGATGACGGTAAGCACCATGATGTAGATGGCGATGGAGATCGACTTGCCGGTTTCCTCCAGCAGGATCTGGGCGACGGTCGCCGCGAAGGCACCGCCAAGGATTGCACCCAGGGCGTAGCCGATGGAGATGCCCGAGTAGCGGATGTGCGCCGGGAACATCTCGGCGTACATGGCCGACTGCGGTCCGTAGGACAGGCCCAAGCCGGTGGTCAGCACGAAGACCGAGAGCCCGTAGAGGAAGATGGACCCGGTGTCGATGAGCATGAACATCGGGATCATCCAGACAAAGACGATGCCGTAGCCGATCAGGAAGGTGTTCCGGCGTCCCAGGATGTCGGAGAGCCAGCCGCCGACCAGTGTGAAGATCAGCCAGCCGACAGCACCGATGGTGGTGGCCAGCAGCACCGGTGCGACCGGCATGCCCAGGACCTTGGTGGTGTAGGAGATGAAGAACGCGATGACCAGGTAGCCGGCGGCGTTGTTGGAGATGAAGATCAGCGCGGCCTGGATGACTTCCTTGGTGTTGGTCTGGAACAGCTGCTTCAGCGGGGTGTGCTCGGAGGCCTTGCGCAGCGCCAGCTGCTTGAAGACCGGGGATTCCTCGACGGCCTTGCGGATCATGTAGCCGACCAGGATCAGCACGACCGAGAGCAGGAACGGGATGCGCCAGCCCCAGGCGGCGAACTGCTCGGAGGTCATCGAGGTGCGCAGGATGTAGAGCATGCCGGTGGCCAGGATCATGCCGATCGGGACGCCGATCTGCGGGTAGGCACCGAAGTAGCCGCGCTTGTTCTTCGGGGCGTGCTCGACGGCCATCAGGGCCGCGCCTCCCCATTCGCCGCCGGCGGAGAAGCCCTGGACGATGCGCAGCAGCACCAGCAGCAGCGGGGCCGCCAGGCCGATGGAGGTGTAGGTCGGCAGCAGGCCGATCAGCGCGGTTGCAGCGCCCATCATGATCAGGGTGGCGACAAGGATGCGCTTGCGCCCGTATTTGTCTCCCAGGTGGCCGGCCACGATGGCGCCCAGCGGGCGGAAAAGGAAGGAGATGCCGATCATGGCGAAGGCCAGGATCTGGCCGAAGCCCGGGTTCGACTTGCTCAGTGGTTCCAGGAACAGCGGGCTCAGCAAGGTGGCGGTGAGCTGGGCAAAAATGAAGAAGTCGTACCACTCGATGGTGGTGCCGACCAGCGTGCCGGCAAGGACGCGACGTTCCTCGGAACGTTTCTTGCTTGCAGCCAGGGAGGTGCGGGCCATGGGGATCTCCAGCGTTGGGCGCTAGGCGCGGTGTGAGTGTGGTTATACCGACCGTTCGGACGGTATTGGACTGTGACCATGGTAACCCATGATCGTGAGTTAACTCACCTCGCCCCGCAGCCCGGGGTGCGTCCGCGCATCCGCTCGGCGCGGGATCCGTACCGCTCCGGCGCCCGACACCACGCAGGAGGACCGCGACGCAACAGCTCGGCTGCGCACGCGGGTCCCGGTCGCGGGCCAGGAACTCGCGCACCCTGGCACGCACCGGCTCGCGGTCGTGGCCGTTGACCATGGCCCCGGCCATGCGCACCGGGTCGCCGCAGAAGAAGTACTCGTAGAGCGATTGGCGCCCGGCGAACCCGGTGCTCGAGGCGTCGCAGGGCAGCTTGAACAGCGCAATGCGCTCGGGGCCGGTCAGCGGCTTGCCCTGCCGGTACTTGGCGATGTCCTCGCCCGCCACTTCCAGGTCCGTCTGCCCGGGCAGCGCCGCCAGTCCCGAGGCGCACATCATGCGAATGATCTCCGGAAAGCGCTGGGAAACCTTCGGGTACCGGTTCCGTGCCGCGTTCAGCGTGTCCCGGCGGGCAGCAGCACCCGGTCGACGCCCAGCGCGGCCTGCGCCTCGGCGGCCACCACCAGCGCCTTGCCGATCTCCGAGGCCAGCCCGGGGAAGAATGCGGACTTGGCCACGGTGCGGGTGACGACCTGGCGGGTCATCAGCGCTCCGGCACCGGTGTCCACCCACCAGGCGTTGCACAGCTCGGCGTGCCCGGGCAGGAAGATCCGCTCGTTGGGCATGAACACGTCGTCGAACGCCACCACCGCGTCGATCTCGTCGAAGCGCACTGCAAGCGGCTCGTCGTGGGTGTTCCCGCCGTTGTGCAATCCGGTGCGGCAAAGGTAGCGCAGCCGCGGGGTATCGTTGGGCACCGCCAGGGCGAAGGGGTGCGCGGCGTCCTCCGGGGTGCCGCGCAGCACCGTGGAGGGGAAGACCAGAAGCTCGTCGGAGATCGGGGCAATGGTGGCCGGCATCCTGGCTCCGTTGATGATCACGCCGTCGGAGCGTTCCTCCACGATGCGGGCGGTGAGCTGCCCGCCGAGCTGCTCGGATCCGGAGACCGGGCGGTTGACCCGCGGCGGGATCAGCGTGCGGGTGGCCAGCAGGTCGTTTCGCGCGCGAACCGGCAGTACGCCTCGATGCGTTCCCCGCAGACCGGGTCGGCCTGGGCGAAGCAGGTCTTGGCGCCGGCCAGGGCGGTGAGCGCCCAGTTCCTGTGGTCGGCGGTGCGGCCCAGAAATCCGTTGGAGTACTGCGCCCAGGTGTTGGTCGCGGCCCGGCGTTGGCCGGGTCCTCCTTGGTGCGCGGGAGGGGGAAGGAGGCGTTGACCTTCTGTCCGGTGGTGGGCGAGGTGCAGGTCAGGGCGTCCTGGTACGCCGGGTCGTGCTGCATGTCAAAGAGCTTGGCGTAGGTCGGCGCCAGGTTCTTGAAGGCGGGATGCTGCATGAGGTTCTTCGAAACCACCTCCCCGTCGATCACGAGGTGTGGGTTCATCGCATCGAGCTTGTCCCTGAACCGTTGGCCGGTTCGGATTCCCATGGTGAAGACCGCTTCTTGCGTGGTGGGCGATCTTCGGATGTTGCGGTGCTGTGCGGGAAGGGCCCAGCGGGGCGCGCGGACCTAGAGCAGCTCCTCGACGCCCAGTTGGCTTTCGGGGATGGTGGTGAAGGCGGAGTTGGCGAAGGCCAGTGCGTCGCCACGGCGGTAGTTGAAATCCTGGACCTGACCCAGGTACAGGGTGTGGTCCCCGCCGTCGTAGGCGGCCCACGGGGTGCACGAGAAATAAGCGAGGACCCCGGCCAGCCGCGGGGCAATCTCCCCCTCGATCCAGGCAGGATCGTGGCTCGGGCGGCCGGCGAAGTGAAGGGCCAGCTCCTTTTGCTCGGCACCCAGGATGTTCACGGTGAATGGGTTGTTGGCCAGTTCGTCGTGGGCCCTGGACTTGCGGGCGATGGACACCAGCACCAGCGGTGGGTCCATGGAGACGGAGGTGAAGGAATTGACGGTGATCCCGTGCCGGCGGGTTGCCCCGTCAAAGGTCACGATGGCGACTCCTGTGGCAAAACGCCCGAGGCTGCCGCGGAAATGTGGCAATGTTGAGGCATCGATCCTGCGCGGAATGCCGCCCTCTGCGGCTTCCCGGTTGCGCGGAACGATCATGGCGTGCCCCTGCATTCATTTCCGGCCGTTCGATTCCTCGCAACGAAGGAGGAAATGTTCTAATATCGAACGTATGGTTCCAATAAAGAACTGTATCTGCACCATAGCCCAGCACCGGTTGCCCAACAACCCCCGCCGGGACCCGGCACGCCACGTCGCACGATTCCCCAGAGGATGGCCACCAAACCCATGACTGCCCCCAGCACCCCCGCCCCGGCATCGCAGACCCTGTCCCGCGGCATCCGCATGCTCGAGATCCTGGCCGAGGCCGACGGCCCGCGGACCATTGCGGAGCTGGCAGCCGACATGGGTGTGCACCGCTCGATTGCCTACCGGATTCTGCGCACCCTCGAATCCCACCGCCTGGTCACCCGCGACGAGTCCGGCCGGGTGCACGGGGCCCCCGGGCTGGCGGTGCTGGCCCGCGGGGTGCAGCGCGACCTGCAAAGCGCGGCGCTGCCCGAGCTGACGGTGCTGGCCAACGAACTGAAAATGTGTGCCTTCATTGCCGTGTGGGACCAGCCCGACTGCACCACGCTGGTGACGGTCGAGCCGCGCCACGTGCATGCCGCGGTGGTCCAGCACCCCGGCACCCGGCACCCCTTCGGGCACGGGGCGCCGGGCATCGCCATGCAGTCCACGCTTACCCAGGCCCAGTGGAACGCCCTGAACCACGAGACCCCGTACCGGCAGAACGCCGCAGTGGCCCGGGCCCAGGGCTACGCCACCAGCATCGACGAGGTCATCCCGGGACTGTCCTCCGTGGCCGCTCCCATCAACGTACCCGGCCGGCTTCCGGCGGCCGTCGCGGTGGTCTACAGCACCGGATCGAACACCAGCGAGGTCCCTGCCATCGGCGCCCGGATGAAGGCCGCGGCGCTGGCCATCGAGGCCGAACTGGCCTGATCCCGCCCCGGAAAGCGAAAAAGCGGGCGCCGGCACGAGGAGCACTTCCTCGGTGCCGGCACCCGCCGTTGGTTCCGCGCGGTTGCGGTCAGGCGCGCGGGCCGTTGCCAGCGAGCATGGTGCGGCGCTGGTGCTGGCGCAGGAGCGCCATCGCGATGCCGGCAGCCAGGATCAACCCGGCGGCCCCGGCAGCCACCGCGTAGGCGCCGGCATAGCCGTGGGAATCGGCCAGCAGCCCGGCCAACGAGTTGCCGATGGCGGTGCCCACCACGATCCCCGAGGACAGCAGCGTCATGACCGTGGACAGGCGCTCACGCGGGGCGATTTCCCCGCCGAGGGTGAAGATCGTGACCAGCACCGGGCCCACGGGGATGCCCACAAGCAGCAGGGCGGCGATCATCGGGACAAGATCCCCGGGAAGCTGCAGGGCCAGGGCGGCAGGAACCATGAAGATCCCCGCGGCCAGCCAGCGGCTGGCTTGCGGCCACCCGCTGGGCCAGAAGGCCACCGAGAGCGCGGCGATCGCGGAGGTGAACCCGACCGCGGCGTACAGCAGCCCGCCGATGTTGGCGTTGCCCAGTGCCCCGGCAAAGGCCAGGGTTCCGGCGGCGCTGGCCCCGAAGAAGGTGCCCATGCCGATCATGCCGGCCACGGCGAAGGAAATCCCGGTGACCTGCTGCGCGCCCAGCTTCGTCTTCACGGCGTTCTTCACCGCGGGCAGCACGGCCTTTTCGGTGCGGTGCACCGCGAAGAGCGGGACCAGGACGATGGTCAGGACCGCTGCGATCGCCAGCGGCAGCCAGGGTGCAACCAATGCGGCAAACAGGCCCACGGCCGCCGGACCGAGCACGAAGCCCAGTTCGTCGACCATCGATTCGTAGCTCAGGGCCGCGGATAGCTCTCGTCCCCCGGTTTCGCGCTTGCGGGTCAGCGCCATCCAGCGCACGCGGGCCAGCGGGCCGACCTGCGGGCCGGTGGCCCCGGCCAGGATGGCCAGCAGCACGATGACGCCCAGCGGCGCCAGCGGGCCGGCGCCCCCGAACCAGAGCAGCGCGGTGATCAGGATCGCCTGGGCCACTGCCACCGGGACCAGCACGCGGCGCTGGCCGAAGCGGTCCGAGAGGTAGCCGATGGTGGGCCCTCCCACGGCCGAACCGATCCCGACCATGGCAGCGGCCATGCCGCCGGCCGTGTAGGAGCCGGTCGAGTCGATCAGCAGGGTCATCGACCCGATGGTCAACATGGCCAGCGGCAGGCGGGCGAAGAAGCCCAGGGGGAAGAAGGCCCAGCCGACCAGCGGCGGAAGCGCCGCATAGGGCGAGGTCTGGGGTGTTGATTTCCTGGAAACGGAATTACTCATGGTGATGACGGGCACTCCACATACACGCGTGTACCGTCCCTGCCTCCCGCTACACAAAACCCTTTGCAACCACCGAACAGTCTATCGGAGGGCCACAAGGGTCCCGGTCACACCCCCGCCTGCATCGACACCGTGGAACCCGTGCGTGACTTGTGCACATTCAGCTGGGTGGTGATGCGCTGCTTCATGTCCGCCACGTGCGAGACGACCCCGATGACCCGTCCGCCGCTGCGCAGGTTCTCCAGCGCGTCCATGACCTCCTCGAGCGTCTCGGCATCCAGGGAGCCGAAGCCCTCGTCGACGAAGAGCGTCTCGATGTCGATGCCGCCGGAGGAGTGCTGGATGACATCGGCCAGTCCCAGGGCCAGGGACAGCGAGGCCATGAACGACTCGCCGCCGGAGAGCGTCTGGGTGTCGCGCCGCACCCCGGTCCAGGAGTCAAGGATCTGCAGGCCCAGACCCGATTTGTTGTTGCCGCGCGGGGTGTCGTCGTGGACCAGCGAGTAGCGCTGCCCGGTCATCGCCAGCAGCCGCTCGGTTGCCGCCAGCGCCACCGATTCCAGTCGCGCGGCGAGCACGTAGGTGCTCAGCGTCATCTTCAACCGGTTCTCCCCCGCGCCGCGGGCCAGGTCGGCAATGCCCTTGAGGGTCTCGAAGCGTTCGATGACCGGGCCGGCTTCCACGGCCAGCGCGGCGAGGCGTTCAAGGGCGGCTTCCAGGCGTGCGGCGTAGCTGGCAAGCACCGCGTCGCGGGCCAGCAGGCCGTCGCGTGCCGCCGCGCCCCGGTCCACGGCCTGGCCGGCGGCCTCGATGTCGTCTTCGCCCGGGGCCCCAAGCCCTGCGGCCGCTTCGTTGCGGGCCAGTTCGATGCCCGGCGCCTCGGCCAGGGTCTTGATGCGCACGGCCGCGTCGTTGTGCCCGCGCACGCGTGCCTGCTCGGCGGTGCGCCGGGCATCGTCCAGGAGTTGTTCCTGCCAGGCGGCGGTGTCCGCCGCCCCGATGCCGGCCAGCTTGCCCGCCCACAGGAGCCGCGCACCCTCCAGTGCGGTGCCCGCGTCGAGGCATGCGTGCACCGCACCGGCCAGGGTTTCCAGGTCGGTGGCGGCGGCGGAAAGGTCCGCGTGGCGTTCGGCCAGGGACTGGCCGTCCCTGCCCAGCCTTGCCAGGCGCGCGGCAAGCTTGATGGCCTTGGCCTCCTCGGCCTGCTTCTTGGCGGCCGCAACCTCAAGTGCGGTGGCGGCCGAGGCCAGTGCCGCGTTCAGGGTTTCGAGCTCGGTTTCGGCCGTTTCCAGTGTCAGGGCCGCGGCGGCGGATTCGGCCCCCGAGGCCCGCGCCTTTGCCAACGCGTCGGAGGCCCTCGACAGCTCGGCCTCCGCCTCCTCGGTCGAGAGCTCGCCGATCTTGCCGCGGCCGACATCCAGTGCCGTGTCCGCCTTCTTCAGCGCCGCACGGTGTTTCTCTTCGGTCTTTTCCGCCGCGGCCAGCACGCCCTGGGCTGCCTCGATGTCCCGGACCCCGATCAGCTCGCCGTCGGGCAGGGCGGCAGGTTCCGGGTGCGTGGTGGATCCGCACACCAGGCACGGGTCCCCGTCAACCAGCTCCTGGGCCAGGACCGCGGCAGACTGCTCCAGGCGCAGCGCGACCAGTGCGGCGACCCGTTCCTTGGCTTCAAGGGTTCCGGTGCGCGCCTTGTTCCAGGCGCTGTGCGCGGTCAGCTGCGCCTTCTCCGCCTTGCTGCGGGCGGCCACCGCGTCGCGGCGCTCGGTGGCAGCGTGCACCGCGGATTCCAGGCCCGGTGCGGATTCGGCGAGCGCGGCCAGTTCCGCGTTCCGGGTGCGCAGGACCGGGAGTTGTTCCCCGAGGGCGTGGATGCGGGCGGATCGCTCGGCCTGCCGTTGCGTGCCGGCCTCGATGTCCTCCTGCAGGGCGTCGATGTCCTTGCGGGCCTGGGCCAGTTCGGCTTCCTCGGGCAGCGCGGCCTCGATCAGGGCGGCGGCGGCCCGGGAGGCCTTGGCCGCTTCGCCGGCATGCCCACCCAGGGCCTCAAGTGCCGTGGGATCGGGCTCCGCACTGCGCGCGGCGGCCAGCAGGGTCTCGATGCCGGGGTCCCGGGCATCCAGTGCCGCCCGGGCCTCGCCGGATTCGATCGCGGCCATGGCCTCGGCCAGCCGGCGATGGGCCGCATCGGCCTTGGTCCGGGCATCGAGCAATTGCTGGTGGTACGGGCGCAGCCCGACGGCGCGGGCATCGGCCTCCAGCAACGCCCCGAGTGCGGCAATCTCTTCGGCGCGGTTCTCGTGGGATGCGCGAAGGGTTCCCAGTTCGGCCAGCTGGCGGTGCCGGGCGGCCCGCTCATCCAATGCGGTCCGCGAATCCCGGGCCGCGGCGAGCTCCGCCTCGGCCGAACTGCGTGCCTCGCCCAGCGCGGTGCGGGTGGCGGCGACGTGTTCGCGCAGCACGGTGCCAAGCCCGGCATCATCCCCGGCCTGCAGGTGTTCGCGGGCCTCGGGCGGCAATCCGGACTCCGCTGCCATGCCCTGCCCGGGGTCGTCCTCGTTGTCCTCGCCGGTTTCCCCGGCCTCGGCGTCGCGGACCTGTGCGAACAGCGTGGTCTCGGCGTCGGCCACCAGCGTCTGCAACGTGGTGGTCCGGGCACGCGCGGCCTCCTCGGCCTCGGCGCGGGCGGCGTTGAGCCGCTCGCCCAGGATCCGCTCGGTCGCCGCGTAGTCGCTGGTGTCGAAGAGCGAACGCAACAGGTCCTCGCGTTCCTTGTCCTTGGCGCGCAGGAACGCGGCAAAGGCGCCCTGCGGCAGCATCGCGACCTTGGTGAACTGTTCCCTGTCCAGGCCCAGGATCCCCTTGAGCGTGTCGCCGACCTCGTCGTTGCGCGTGGATTTCTCCACCCACGCCCCGTCGATGCGTTCACGCAGCCGGGATTGGGCGTTCTCCGTGGTGAAGCCTTTTTTGCTGCGCTTTGAAGGCTTGTCCCAGGCCGGGGAGCGGGTGACCTCGAAGCGCCGCCCGCCGGTGGAGAATTCGCAGATGACCTCCGGCACCGCATCGGGGACCGCGTGGTCGCTGCGCAGCGACTTGGACCCGGTCCGCACCCCGGGCAGCGAGCCGTAGAGCGCGTAGCAGATCCCGTCCAGCACGCTGGTCTTCCCGGCGCCGGTCTCCCCGTTGAGCAGGAAGATCCCGGCCTCGGAGAGCGCATCGAAGTCGATGGTTGCCCGCTTGGCGAAGGGGCCAAAGGCCTGGAGCTGAAGCGAATGGACCCTCATGCCTGCACCTTTTCGCTCTTGACCTGGTCCAGCACCGAGACCACCAGTTCTTCCTCGGCCTCGCTCAGGGGCCGCATCCGCACATGGTCGACGAACCCGGCACAGACCTGGACCGGCGAAGTGGCAGCGGCCAGCCGCTGCGCGTAGGAATGGTGTGGATCCTCCGCTCGGTCCTCGGGCTCGAAGTTCAGCACCAGGGTGTCCGGGAAGCGTCCGCGCAGCCGCTCCATGGCCCCGGCGGGCCGGTGGGTGTCGGTCAGGGTGATCTGGCACCAGGCGTCCTGCGCCGCGGCGTAGGCCGGGTCGGTGAGCAGCGCCTCGATCTTGCCCTTGAGGATGCGCAGCTCCTTGGATGCGGGCCAGTCGATGCCGCGCACCTCCCCCAGTCCCCCGGGGCCCAGCTCCAGCAGCCAGGCACCCTTGGAGTGCCCGGCCTCGGAGAAGGAGTACGGGATCGGGGAACCGGAGTAGCGCACGTTCTGGCCCAGTACCTGGCGGCCGTGCAGGTGCCCGAGGGCCGCATAGGTGAAATCGGCGAAGAACGAGGTGGGCACGATGTCCAGCCCGCCGATGCTCAGCTCGCGCTCGGAATCGGAGCCGGCGCCCCCGGCGGCAAAGACGTGCGCCAGCACGATCCCGTGCACGGGGAGGCTCGCGGCTTCCTGCCGGGCGGCCAGGTCCGCGCGGACCCGCTGAAGCGCGGCGGAAACCACCGGCGGGTGCCCGGGCTCGGTGACACCCAGGGACTCGGCGACCATGCGCGGCTCCAGGTAGGGCAGCCCGTAGACGGCCACCTCAAACCCGTCGCCGGCGAACACCGCGGGCTTGGCGATGTCCGCGACCCGGGTGCGCAGGTGCAGCCCCGCGTGCTCCAGCAGTGCCGAGCCGAAGCCCAGGCGCAGCGCCGAGTCGTGGTTCCCGCTGGTGATGACCATCGCCACCCCGGTATCCCGCAGCCGCACCAGGGAGTCGTCGAAGAGCTTCACCGCGTCCACCGAGGGCAGCGCCCGGTCATAGACGTCCCCGGATACCAGCAGCACATCGACGGCCTCGGCCTCGATGGTCGCAACGAGCCGGTCGACGAATTCACGTTGGGCCTCAAGCAGCGAGGCCTGGTGGAAGGAGCGGCCCAGGTGCCAGTCGGAGGTGTGCAAGATACGCATGGGTTCCACAGTAGCCAGCGGCGGCCACTGGTTGGTATTCGGCCCTGCCTGCCTGTGCAAAACCACTAGACTTGCTTCCGTGAGTGAATCAACTGATCAGTACGCGCTTCCCGCCGATTTTTCCGACCGTGTCTTCGGGGTCCTGCTGGCCGCGGCCGACGGCGCGGCCCATGCCCGCGATGCGCAGGAGCCCGGCGAAACCGAGACCCTGGCCCTGTACCTGCTCGACGGGCTGCTCGAGGCCCTGGAATGGGCCCACGACGGCGTGGCCTCCGACGAGGCGGCCTGCATGTGGCTGGCCGCGCTGCGCTGGTACAAGCTGGTGAACAAGTCCTACCCGGAGGGCGCACCCGAGCCGCAGCCGCGCTGGATCGATACGGCCTTCGCCGGTGCTCCGGCCCTGGCCCCGGGCGACTCGCAGAACCTGCTGGCCCTGGACAACCGCGACATGGCCTCGGTGGGCCGCCCGTTGTTCCCGCAGGCCGACACCACGGGGGTGCTCACCCGCGCCGCGTTCGTGGCGTTGCTGCCGCGGGTCGATGAGGCCACCACGGCCAAGATCGCCACGGATGCCGCTGCGCTGACCCACGGCGCACCGAGTGCGCACCGCGCGGCCGGGGCCGCGGCCCTGGTGGTGCGCGCCGCACTGGAATCCGGGACCGACTCCGTGGACCGCTGGGCCGCCCTGGTGCAGGAATTCGCCATCGAGGAACCCGCCCACGATGCGGCGGAGGCCACCGAGGCGGACACCGACGAACACACCGGTGAAACGCCGGGCCGGGAACCGCAGTGCACGGCCGGGGCCGGGCTCTTCCGGGCCGTCGGCCACGTGCGCAACGCGCTGTCACACACCGAACCGAAGGCCGCCTACGACGCACTCTTTGACGCGCTGGGCGAGGAACCCGACGTGGAGACCGCCGCGTTTGCCACCACGCTGCTGGCGGCGGTGCAGGGCACCGACGCGGTGGCCCACCGCCCGGCCTCGGAGATCGACCCGATCCTCGATGCCATGCACGAGCGCTGGATGGCCCTCACCGCCGGGCAGTAGCCGAACACCGATGCCCGGAACACGCCGCGCCCCGCTGACCACCCGGTGGGCTTCGATGCTGCGCGCGGTGCGCGCTGCCATCGCCGCGGCCCCGTTCACCGCGGTGCTGTGGCTGGTGGTGCTGCTTGCAGGGATCCTCACCGGCACGATCTTCGGCGCCGGGTCGCGCAACAACTGGTTCGACGCCATCGGCTTCCCGCTGCCCACCGGCGAGGGCGGGACCTGGGCCGGGGCCTTTGCCGGGATCGTCATCCTCACCGAGCCGCTGGCCTACATTTCGGTGCTGCTGCTGCTGCCGCTGGGTGTTGGCTGGCTGGAAGCCACCCGCGGCACGCGCACGGCGGTGCTCGCGTTCCTCGGCGGGCAGCTCGGTGCCTTCCTGCTCACCGCCGGGGCCCTGTTGCTCTTCCGCGACCTGGGCTCGGGCTGGATCGACGGGTTGGCCACCGACATCGATACCGGGCCTTCCGGCGGGGTCTTCGCCTGCCTCACGATGGCCGCCTGCCACGTGCGCCAGCCCTGGCGCGGACGCTGGCAGTTCCTGCTGCTGGCCTTCGCGGTGCTTTCGGTCATGCTCTTTGGCGAGGTCGGCGATCTGCAGCATTGTGCAGCGATCCTGCTGGTGCTGGTGTTCAGGCACCGCAGCATCACCCTTCCGAACTTGCGCGAGCAGCGCTACGTGGCCTGGGTGGGGCTGGTGGGGCTGGTTGCGGTGCAGATCCTGACCATCATCGTGCCCACGCACGGGCCCTTCGGCCCCACGCAGGCCGGAGGGGGGCACTGGGCGGTGCTCATCGATGCGGCCCTGGCCATCGCCCTGGCCCGCGGGCTGCGTTCCGGACGGCGCCTGGCCTGGGCCGGCGCGCTGGCGCTGGCGGTGCTCAACGTGCTGCGCGGGGCCGCGGGCATCACGCTGGTTGTGACCATCGGCCCGCAGCTTCCGCACCACGGCTTCGCCTCGCTGGCCGCAGCGGTGGCGGGGCTTTGGGTGCTGATGCTGGCCTACCTGCTGATCTGCTGGCGGGCCTTCCGGGTGCGTGTGGCCAAGCGGTTGCCCGCGGACACGCCCCGTCCACCGGCCGACCGGGCCGAGATCGTCACGGCACTTAAGACACACGGGGGCGGCACGCTGTCCTGGATGGGCACCTGGGCCCCCAACCAGCACCGCCACACCCCCGGCGGTTCGCTGCTGGCCTACCAGGTCCACTCCGGGTGCGCGGTCGCCCTCGGCGACCCTGTGGGCCCGGCCGGTGACCGGGATGCGGCAATGGCCGACTTCGCGCACGCGGCCGAGGCAGCCGGGCTTGTCCCCTGCTTCTTCTCCGTCACCGGACCCCCGGTGGCGCCGACCGATGCGTGGCGCTTCATGCAGGTCGCCGAGGACACCATCGTTGACCTGCCGGATCTGGCCTTCGCCGGGAAGGCATGGTCCGATGTGCGCACGGCGCTGAACCGCGCGGCCCGGGAAGAGGTGTCCTTCCGGCTGACGGCGCTGATCGACGAGCCGGAGCCGGTGCGCGCGGCGCTGGAGGAAATCTCCGACTCCTGGGCCGGGGACAGGTCGCTGCCGCCGATGCGCTTCACCCTGGGCACCTTGGCGGAAGCCGCGGACCCGGCGGTGCGCGTGGCCCTGGCACAGGACCGCAGCGGAACCATCCAGGGATTCCTGTCCTGGCTGCCGGTGTATTGCGCCGGAGGAACCGTGAGCGGGTGGACGCTGGATTTGATGCGCCGGCGCGAGGGCGGCTTCGGGCCGGTCATGGAGTTCCTCATCGCCTCCTCGCTGCGCACGTTTTCCGACGAGGGAGCGGCCTTCGCCTCGCTCTCCGGGGCCCCGCTGGCCCATGCCGTGCATGGCGCGGGGACCGAACCGGTGGACCGGGTGCTCGCCGCCCTGGCCAGGGCCCTGGAACCGCTCTACGGGTTCGGGTCGCTGCACGCGTTCAAGGCGAAGTTTTCCCCGCGCATCGTGCCGATGTACCTGGTGTACCGCGACGAGTCGGACTTGCCGCGGATCGCCGGTGCACTGGCCCGGGCGTACCTGCCAGAGGCCAGCGTGGGGCAGCTGGCCCGCGAGGGCTTCGGCGCGTTGCGCGGACGGCGCTAGGGCGGCCGTGGCCCGCGAGCGTCCGCGCGCGAGGCCGTGCCGGCTTGCTCAGGCGGCGTCGAAGCCGTCGATCAGCTGCAGGAATTCGCCCTCGGAAAGGATCGCCACGCGTTGCCCGGCCTCCTGCAGGCGCAGCACCCGCTTGGCCTTGCCGGTGAGCCGGCCGGTGGACAGGTCCTCGGGCACGAAGCCGTCGCCGACCACCAGCACAGTGGTCGCGCGGGTGACCCGGCTGGCGGTGTTGGCCCCGCGCTCGGCGGAGCGGTCCTTGGCGATTTGCCGCGAGATGCGCAGGTTTCCGGTGAACACCACCGTCTCGCCGAACAGCGGGTGCGCGGGGTCGGCCCCGGGCACCGCGGTGCGGTCCTCGCCCTCCTGCGGCCACGCGGCCCATTCGGGCTGCATCGGCACGCGGTTCCCGCTGGCGGCCCAGCCCTGGGCGTCGCGGGTGGCCTTGGACAGTTCGTCGCCCGGCACGTAGGCCGGGGCGAAGCCCATCTTCACCTTCAGCGACTCGGCGGCCGCGGCCACCGCGTCGGCTTCCTGGCGGCGGGCGATGTCGATCATGATGTTCGCGCAGGCCCGGGCATCGGCCAGCGCATCATGGTGGTTTTCCATCGGCGAGCCGGCCTCCTGCGCCACAAAAGGCAGCGAGTAGGAGGAGAGCTCGTAGGTGCGCCGGGACATCTTCACGGTGCAGGCGTAGTCGAACGCCGGTCCGGCGAGCCCGGAGACCTCCAGGGCGGAGCGGATCACGCCCAGGTCGAAGGCGGCGTTGTGCGCCACGAGGGTGTCGGTGCCGATGAAGTTGGCCATCGGGGTGAATAGTTCGCCAAACCGCGGGGCGTCGGCGACCATGTCCGCGGTGATGCGGTGGATCATCACGTTGCGTGGATCGAAGTGGTCAAAGCCCTCCGGCGGGCGCATCAGCCAGGAGGCTTCCTCGACGATGGTGCCGTTGCGGACCCGGCTGAGCCCGACGCTGCAGGCGGAGCCACGGAATCCGTTGGCGGTTTCAAAGTCGATCGATGTAAAGTCCAGGGCCACGCACCAAAGGATACCGTCGATCCCACGCACCTTGGGCACCGCGACGCCCGCATGTGTCGCGAATGACACCGCACACGGCACGGCGAACCCCCCGCGGGGAGGCTTGCCGCTTCGCCTCCCCGCCGGGTTCGACCGGTGCCTGGGCCGCGGGCCGGTGCGAAGTGTTCTCCGCAACCGGCGCGGTTCCGGGTGCCGGGATGACCCGGTGGCCATCAGGGGCAAATCCTCGACAGGGCAATCCTCGTTGCGGCTGTTTCTCCTGACGTATCGGGGAACGGGTGCGGGGCAACACCTGCGCCGTCACCCACCCAGGGCATCCACACGTGCGGCATACGCAGATCTTCGAGCGGGCGGGCCGTGCCGGAACCCCGCCAATGGCAGGACCCGGTCATTGTTCCGGTCGGCACCGGCGGCGTCGTACGGTTCGCCTTCGACGATTTCACCGAAGTCCGTCCACCACTGCCACATGCTGCCCCACGAGGACACGGGCTTGCACGCGGTGGCCAAAGAGCGATGAACAGATATCTTCCCGAAGCCTCCACCCATGCTCCGCGTCCTTCCCCGCCGGCAGCAAGCACGGCAGGTTGCCGTGGTCTTCGTCTTGGGGGGAACCGTCGAGGGCCGCGCGGCCGACCAGGCACGCCGGCCCGGACCCGTGGGCAGATCCACCCGCCGGCTGCCCGCACGGTGGACAGCCGGCGGCGCATGCAGGCGATTTTCGGCCGGGGCCCGTCCAATTCGGTGTGGTGAAGACCAGTGGGCATTCCAGACGGTCCGGCCGGGGCCTTTGCGCCCAACCGGACGCCACGCGGGCACCAACGCTCCGCACCGTTCATTCGCCCTGCATTCGATGGGCGACACAGGTGATGTGCCCACCACCGTCTGGCTCTTGGAAAGCGGCCGGTTCACGCCCACGGGAATCATTCGCACGCGGGAATCCGGCCTGCGCACGGAACAGTGCATCCGCGGCGTTCCGACAGCACCGTCCTCGACCACCGCCGTCCGGGTCGGCCTCGGGGCCCTAACTGCCTGAGATTTCCTTCAGTGCCGCCTGGATTCTGGCGTCGGCATCGTTGGCGACCTCGCGTGTCGCATCGCCCGGGCTGAGTTGGACCAGGGTTTGCGGGTCGATGGCCTCGATGGTGGTTTCCGTGGCCTCGGGGGCGCGACGCACGACGACGTTGCATGGGAGCAGCGCGCCCAACTGTGGTTCGGCGGTGATGCCGCGTTGGGCCAATTGCGGGTTGCAGGCCCCGAGGATGATGTAGTCCCCCACGGCGTCCCCTGCTTCCTGGCCCAGCTTCCGGGTGAAGGTCTCCTTCACGTCGATTTCCGTCAGGACACCGAATCCCTGTTCTGCAAGGGCGCCGCGGGTCCTGGCGACGGCATCTCGCCATGACAGCGGGACGGTGATGGCGTGGGTGTACGTCATGGTGTTTCTCCTGGGCTCGTGGTGCGGAGGCCTGCCTGGGCGGCTGCGGGGTCCGCCATGGCAGGATCCCTCGGCTCCGTGCCCATGCTACGTGTTGGGTCGATCGGGCGGAAGCATTGCGGCGGTATCGACCGCGTGGTCCGGCCGGGGATGCGGCAGGTGTGTTTCATACATGCGGATCGCGACAACCAGGGCCGCGGCTGCGCTGAGGGTCGCTGCCATCCAGATGGCCGCGTGCATCCCCATGAGGTCGGCAATGATCCCGCCGGCGATGGCGCCGACGGCATATCCGAGATCACGCCACACCCGGTAGACGCCCACTGCCCGTCCCCGCCACACGGGGTGTGCGACGTCGCCGACGGCGGCCAGCAGCGTGGGGTAGACCATGGCGGTTCCCGCGCCGAGCAATACGGTTCCCGATGCCCAGGCGCCAAAGCCGTTTCCGAGGGCGATGAGGGCAAGGGCTGTGGCTTGGACCAACATGCCGGCGGTGATGAGGTGTTTGCGCCCGATCCGGTCCGAGAGGGCACCGGTGAACATTTGGCCAATGCCCCACACCCCGGGATACAGGGCGAAGAGCAGGCCGATCTGGCTGGTGCCGAGGTCCGCGGTGGCGAACAGGAGCGGGAACAGGCCCCAGGAAAGTCCGAAATTCAGGTTGTTCACCAATCCGGCCAGGCTCGCCGAAGACAAGGCCGGTTCCCGGAAGCTGGCCAGGGCAAAGACCTGGCGGTTGGTCGGGTCGGAGTCCATGCCATGGCTCACGGAGGTGCCGCGGGATGCCATGTTTCCGGCATCCAGGAGTGCGTGGGGGCGGGTCTCCCGGACGAACACCCCCGACAGCAGCAGGGCCAGGGCCGTGTAGGCCAGGCCCAGGAGGAAGGGTGCGGGGCGCAGCCCGTACTGCTCGGCGAGGTATCCGGCCAGCAGGGAGGTGGCTGCCACGGCCCCGTACCCGGCGGCCTCATTCAGGCCCATGGCCAGGCCGCGCTGCGCCGGACCCACCAGGTCGATCTTCATGATGACGGTGGTCGACCAGGTCAGGCCCTGGTTGATGCCCAGCAGCACGTTCGCCGCGACGACCCAGCCCCAGTCCGGGGCGAAGATGAGCATCAGCGGCACCGGAATGGCGAAGAGCCAGCCGGCCAGCAGCACGGGTTTGCGTCCGTAGCGGTCCGAGAGGGTCCCGGCGAACCAGTTGGAGGCTGCCTTGGCGATCCCGAAGGCGGCCACGTAGGCGAAGAGGAACGTGTATCCGCTCAGGCCGAACTCCGCGTGGGCCAGCAGCGGAAGGACGGTTTGCTGTTGCCCGACCATCCCGCCGACCAGCGCGTTGACCGCGACAAGCAAGGCGAACTGGGCCGCGTTGGCGCGCAGGCCCAGGACGGGGAGGATCTTGGTGGTGGACGGTTTCATGCGCGGACTCCAGGGGTGCCGGGGCGGGAGGGGCAACACGGCGGGGAGCCGGAGACTAGCGGGCTTCGGTTGCCATGTTGGCGGCAGGGGGTGTGGGCGATTTGCGCCGCAGGGGGCAGGCGGGGATCACGAACCAGCACAGCGCCGCAACCGCCGCGGCTGCGCCGGCGGTGATGCCCAGGATGAGGTTGGCCGGGGAGGGCAGTTCCTGGACGAGGACGAAGACGCCCATGGCCAGGACGAAGAAGCCAAAGCCCTTGCGCAGGGCCGCTTCGGGGATCCGTCCGGCCAGCCGGGCGCCGAGGAAGGAACCAAGGATCGCGGCGGCCGTGACCCCGCCGACCAATGCCCAGTCCAGGGAGACGGTGGTGAGGTAGCCGCCAAGTCCGGCGAAGGACTTCATGGCGATAACCACCAGCGAGGTGCCGACCGCGACGGGCATCGACAAGCCACCGAGCAGGGCGAGTGCCGGAACGACGAGGAAACCGCCGCCGGCGCCGACGAGCCCGGTGACCAGGCCCACGACCAGGCCCTCGAGGATGACCTTGAGCACGGGGAGTTCACCGTCGTGGGCCACGGTGGTGCGGTCCTTGCGGCCGCGGATCATGGCCAGGGAGGTGGCGACCATCATGAGGGCAAACGCGATCATGAGGATCGTTCCGGGAATATGGCCCCCCAGGAGGCCGCCGCCGAAGGCCCCGGCCATGCCGGCGGCCCCGAAGACGAGCCCGGTGCGCCATTTGACGCGCTTCTTGCGGGCGTGGGTCACCGCACTGACGGCGGAGGTCGCGCCGACGACGAAGAGCGAGGCGGCGATGGCTTCCTTGGGGTTCATGCCTGCAACGTAGGTGAGGATCGGGACGGTGAGGATGGACCCGCCCCCGCCGAGCAGGCCGAGCGAGAGCCCGATCAGCACCGAAAACAGGAGGGTCAGTACGAGGGTGAGGGTCATGGAAGGGGCCTTGTCTGGGGAGGAAGGGAGGAGTGCGTGCGGGGTGGCGCCGGTGCGTGGCTTTAGGTGACGGGCAGGCCGGCGCGTTGCCAGGCGGTCATGCCGCCGGCCATGGTGTCGGCGGTGAATCCGGCCCCGGTGAGGGCATCGGCGACACGGGCGCTGCGGTTGCCGCTGCGGCAGATGACGATGACGGGGCGGGTCCGGTCGATCTCGCCCAGGCGGGTGTTGAGCTCGCCCATGGGGATGTGGATGGCTTCGGGGATCATGCCCTCGGTGATTTCGAAGTCTTCGCGGACGTCAATGAGCTGGTCCGTGGCGCGTCGCTGGTCGGTGTCGGTGATGGTGATTTCGGGCATGGTCTGCTCCTTCGGGGGCGTGTTCAAGCGGTATGTGGGTGCCTTCCGGGCCCGGATCAACGCGACCCGGGCCCGGAAACCGGGAGGAATCCGGTTGGCGGCGGGCCAACCGGGTGTGTGCTAGGACTTCTTGGGCGGAAGCTGGGCGAGGACCGACGCGCGGGTCGGTTCGTTGCCGGTCTTGTTCCACGGCATCTTGGCCAGGGCCTTGCCCATGGCGCAGGTGTTGGTGGCCGCGGAGAAGGTCAGTCCCGCCCCGATGACCCCGGCAACGGTGCGGATCTGCGGGGAGAGGAACTTGCCCCCGGCCAGTCCGGCGATCACCAGGGAACCGGCGGCCATGCGCACCTGGCGTTCCAGGTCCCAGCGCTTGGAACCTTCAACGGTCCGGCCGCCGGCCTGCTTGTAGGCGGGGACGCCGCCGGCCAGGACGTGGGCGTTGCCGAATCCGACCGACGCGAGGTTTGTCTTGGCTTCGGTGGCGCGCACGCCGGATTGGCAGACCAGCACCACCTTGGTGTCGAGCTTCGAAGCAAGTTCCTCGGTGTGTTCGGCCAACAACGGGAGGGGGACGTTGTAGGAGCCCGAGATGTGCAGGGATTCGAATTCGGCGGCGGAGCGCACGTCAAGCACCACGACGTCGGAGCCGGTGGCGATCCAGTCCTTGAGTTCTTCGGGGCTGGTGGTCTGGGGAATGGGGTTCATGGCTTGTGGGCCCTTTCTGCCGGGCATGGCGCCCGGCCGGTCCCGCATCCGGAAAGGGGGATGCGGGACCGGGAATAGGTGGAATTTATGGGGGAGGGATGGGCGGTGGAGAACGCTAGGCGTCCTGCAGCTGCTTCCAGTTGGCCCATCCGGCGTAGCTGCCCTCGACCTCGACGATGTCGAACCCGGCACGGCGCAGGGCGGAGGCAGCCACGGAGTTGCGCACCCCGGACTGGCAGTAGCTCACGATCACGCCGTCGGATGGAAGGTTGTCGGTGTTCCAGAGCACGCGGCCGGCGCTGAGCTGCTCGGAACCCGGCACGTGCCCGGCGGCGTGCTCGGTCTTGTTGCGCACATCCAGCAGCAGGGTGGCATCGAACCCTGCCAGCTCGGCAGGGGAGATCGTGCGAGGCACGTAGACCGGCAGGCCGTCCAGGGACGTGATGTATCCGGCAACCTTGTCTATGCCCACACGGATGAGGTGGTCCCACATCTCGGTGGCGCTCTCGCTGTCCGGAGCCAAGAGCACCAGCGGGCGCTGGTCCGTTTCCGGGTCCACGGCCCAGGCACCGTAGCTGGCGGCCTTGGTCCCGGCGGGGATGTTCAGTGCCCCGGCGGCGGTGCCCTCGTGGACCAGGGTGTGGTGGCGGGTGTCGACCACGCCGATTTCGTCGGCGGCCAGGGCGGCGGCGACATCCCCGGTGGCCAGCTCGGCCAGCGGTGCACGATCGCCCAGGACGGCCGGGCCCTGGCGGTTTTCGCGCTTCATGCGGCCGAAGTAGGCGTGGGCGTCGGGCTGCCCGTCAAGTAGGGCCTCGACGAAACCGGCCTCGTCGTTTGGCTCCAGGTAGGGGCCCCACCAGGCAAAGTTGCGTTCGTACCCGACCGTGGAGGACGGGATCGCGCCCAGCGCCTTGCCGCAGGCGCTGCCGGCGCCGTGGCCCGGGTAAACCTGCACGTAGTCGGGCAGGGTCAGGAACTTTTCCTTCAGGGAAGTGAACAGGTCGTGGGCCCCGGCGAAGCGGGTGTCGATTCCGCCAGCGGCCTCGTCGAGCAGGTCCGGGCGGCCCAGGTCGCCGGAGAAGACGAAGTCGCCCGAGAGCAGGAAGCCGGGCTTGTCGCTGAAGGCGCCGTCGGTGACCAGGAAGGAAAGGTGTTCGGGGGTGTGTCCGGGGGTGTGCAGGGCGGTGACGGTGATGTTGCCCAGGGTGATGGTGGACTGGTCGAGGAGGCGTTCGGCCTCGAACTCGTACTGCCAGTCCGTCCCGCCCTCGCCCGAGACGAAGATCTTTGCACCGGTTGCCGCGGCCAGCTCCCGGGTTCCCGAAAGGTAGTCCGCGTGGATATGGGTTTCGGTGACTGCGACAATCTCCATGCCGTTTTTTGCGGCAAGATCCTGGTACACCTGGATGTCGCGGCGGGCGTCCACCACGACGGCCTCGCCCTTGGCCTGGCAGCCAATGAGGTAGCTGGCCTGTGCGAGGTCCTCGTCATAGATGCGTTCGAGAAGCATTGGTTCTCCTTGTTGTTGGTCTGCTTGCGCTTCATACCCCTGGGGGTATCAGCTCCACTTCAAACAATAATACCCCTGGGGGTATGCGTCAAGTCATCCATTGCCCGGTACCCGGGATCGTTTGCCCTGCAAAAAGGGCGGTCGGCACCATTCAAGCTGGCGCCGACCGCCGCACGGCACGGAGCGGCCGGGCCTAGCGGCCAAAGAGGCGCGCGAAGAACCCGCCTTCGCTGCTGGGTGCTTTCGGGGCATTTGGATCGCAGGAGCAGCGTTCACTGCGCGGCACATTGGCCATGACCTGCTTGACGTGCTGGCCGCATCCGGCCCAGGTGGTCTTCTGGCACTTGCGGCATTTGGTCGTTCGGCACATGTGGTTCTCTTTCGGTCTTAGGTGATCGAGGGGGCGTGACCACCCCCCTGGGCTCAAGTATGGCACATACCCCCGGGGGTATGTGGAATTGGCTGTGTCGACACCCAAAGAAACCCCCGGGGGTATACACTTGGAGAAAGCCAGCACCCGGAAGGAACCCACCATGGAACTTGAAGCGGACACCCTGAAGCCCGCAATCAACAGGCTCAAGCGCGCCCAAGGACAGCTCAACGCGGTGATTCGCATGCTCGAGGAAGGCAGCGACTGCCGCACGGTCGTCACCCAGCTGTCCGCGGCCTCCAAGGCCATCGACCGCGCCGGCTTCTCCATCATCGCCACCGGGTTGGAGCAGTGCCTGAAGAGCGAGGACCCAACAGCCGACCGCGCCGACCTGGAAAAGCTCTTCCTCTCACTGGCCTAGCGTTCCCGGCAACGTCGTCGATCCTTCCGGCCGCAACCGTTCAGCGCCCCGTGGTCAGCTGGCAAGCAGTCCTTGAATCAGCTTGAAGAATGGTTCGGTCCGTCGACGGTCTCCTTGTCGCCTCGGCCACCAAACAGGGTGAAACGATTTGTGCCACGCACCTTGAAGGGCAAGACGCCTTGTTGCGACAGCTCGTTCCGCATAAGCCGCGGGCCGTCTGGCATTTCCATCCACCCGGGTCGGGGTCTGGCAGAACCCTCACCGATGGCCAATTCATGCCAATGGCCTTCTGTGAGGCCCGGCGGCAGGGAGGACACCGGCATTCGCATTGCCACCGACGTCTTCGAGGCGCTCGGCTATCCGCCGCCGGGCGGCAGCCAACACCCCGAGCAGCCGGCTCTGCGCTGCAGGCCTTCTTCGCCGGCCGCGGGCCGACGGGAGGTCTTCGCGCACCGCCTCGCAGCCCCCGCCCATGGGCATGCGGCGCCTGGATCCAACCAACAGTGTGGCGGCGGGGCCCGGTCAACCCTGGACACACACCACGCACGCATCGAGGTCCGCTGCCGGCTTGCGTTGCCAGTCGTTCGCCTACACCGCGTTGTGTCCATACGGCGGTGCGCGAGTGCCGTCGATTTCCTTGGACAGCAGCGGCTTCTCGCCGGCCTGGCGGGGCCATCGTCCGCCCAGTCTCCGTGCCCCGGCCAAGCTGCGCACCCCACAGGTACGGGAACGGCTTGGCTGTGCCACCGGCCAGCTCCAGCGCCCCGCGCATGGCATTTTGCGCCGAGCCACCGTCTTGGAGCGCCAAGGTCGCCATCGTGCCGGATGCCCCGGTGCGGCCACGTCAACCTCAAGTCCTGACTTCTCCGATCGATTCCAGCTCCCTGAAGGCCACCTTCGCCGCCCCGGCCACGATCCGTGACGCTTTCCTCGGCTGTGGCAGGGTGAACTGGCGCCGCTTGCAGCTGGAGCGCCTCGCGGGGCCAACCGGACTGGTTTCCACCGTGACAGCGAACAGGCCCAGGGCATCATCAGTGGCTTTGGCCTCCGGCCGGCGTAACATCGCCGTGTCACCGCTTCGCGGAACCCCCGCCCCACGTGCCCATGCGCCCTCTTCGGACTCTCAGCGCACGGTACGACGCCGGACGCTGCGCATCAGCGGGGCGAGTCCTTGGCGCTGGTGGCGGCCTCACTGCTCCGAATTCAGGCGACGATCCTGGCCCTTGAGGACGGCATGGGCACCATCCTCGCGCCCGCCACAATCCAGGAAGACAGATTCCCCGGCCGGCCTGGAAAGCTTGACGCGCGCCGAAGTCGTCGGAAGGCTCCTGCGATTGGAGGGTGAAGCAGATCCATACGGCGTCTCGCCGGCTTTGTACGGAGACAGTCCGTGGGCCAGTGCCTCGCCGTTGGTCGGGAATCCCCAACCCCGAAGATTCTTCCCGGGGTGGTCCTGCCGATGCCACGGCTGCCCCGCATTCCTTGTTTCCGGACTTCCCCCCGGGGACGTCATGATTCGGGGACAAGGCATCCGAGTCCAGTGCGCAGCCGTTGCGGTAGTTCTTGGTAGGGCTGCGCAGCTCGGGGGTCGGCGAGGGGTCGTCTTCATGATCGGACACGCCTTTCGGGCGCGTCGGCAGCCAGTGGCCGGCGGACCTTCCCGTTCCTGCGTCTCGGCATCAATGCCTGCCTATTCGCCTCACTGACCAGCGGTTTGATGTCTTGGGCAATGAACGCGCTGTCCATCCGTTCAAGCAAGTGGCCGCGG
This sequence comes from Arthrobacter sp. AQ5-05, assembly GCF_003287975.1. GTDB lineage: Bacteria > Actinomycetota > Actinomycetes > Actinomycetales > Micrococcaceae > Paeniglutamicibacter. The sequence goes on along the minus strand of NZ_QMKQ01000004.1, from coordinate 147,050 downwards.
TCCCCGGTGGCGGCATAGGTGCCACCGCCTCGATTCCCGTCCAGGATCCATCGTGCAGCCAAGAGGTTCACGCCCTGGGCCATGGTCGCATCGTTCATGCGGCAGCAGGAGAAACCGTTGATCGAGGGGTCCAGGGTCTCTACGGCCATGGTGTCGGCCACGCTCACGGGTTCGGCGAGCCCCGCAACCTGAAAGAAGATCGCCCGGGAATCAGCGTTGGCACCTACGACGACCCGCCGCTCTCGGACCGCACAGAGACCTCGAGACCTCTTGGTCGGTTTCTCCCTGACCCACGTCGCCAGCCTCCGGCCGCACGAGACCGCTGTCTCCAGGAACCCGGGGGGGGGGATCATTCAGGCACGGGCCTGCTCGCCATCCCTCGCCGGTCAGCAAAAAGCCCGGCCGCACGTCCCCTGCTTCGTATTTCTCGAAACCAGGGAAATGCGACCGGGCCCAGGGCTCGGTTCGGCGGTGCGGCTACTTGGCGGCGTCCGCGTCCTGCAGGGCAGCGCTCTTCTTCGCCCTCGACTTGCGGACCTTGAGCACGGCCCAGAGCACGATCAGCGCGGCGACCACCACGATCACGACCTTCTGGAAGATACCGGCATAGGTCTCCACCACGTGCCAGTTCTCCCCCAGGTAGTACCCGGAGAGCACGAAGATGGAGTTCCAGATCAACGACCCGGCCGCGGTCAGGCCCAGGAACTTGGCCTGGTTCATCTTGGTGACCCCGGCGGGGATGGATATCAGCGAGCGGAAGATCGGGATCATCCGGCCGAAGAACACGGCCTTGGAACCGTTGCGGTCAAACCAGCCCTCGACCTTGTCCACGTCCTGAAGGTCCACCAGCGGCAGCCAGCCGAAGATCGCGCGGGTGCGCGTGCGGCCCAGTGCCCGGCCCACCCAGTACAGCGCGTAGGCGCCGAAGATCGACCCGATCGTGGTCCACAGCAGCGCCTCGAACAGCGAGAAGGACCCGCGGCTGGCGGTGAATCCGGCAAGCGGCAGGATGACCTCGGAGGGCAGCGGGGGAAAGAGGTTCTCCAGCGCGATGGCCAGCGCGGCGCCGGGCGCCCCGATGACCTCCATCAGGTGCACGGCCCAGTCGGCGAATCGGGTGATCAGGCTTCCGCCGGAGGGATCGGCGGCAGCGGCCTGTAGCGCAATCAAAGTAGTCATTACCCATCAGTGTCTCTTAACGGGCTGGAAATGCGCCGGGTGGATCGGCTCAATGTGTCCAAGGCCTCACGCGCGCGGCCACGCGCAACCGCGGCGGTCCCGGTCGCATGGCCAGGCTAATCCCCGAAAGACCCCTGACGCGTCGGACGCGCGCACGAAACCCTCCCAATCCATGTTGGCGATGTTCAAGTTGCTCTCCACCGCCCACCATTCCGAGGCCGCGCACCGGAATTCCGGCCGTCCTTCCATCAGGTCGATCACCAAGACCGGGTCCCGCGGTCGGCCGGGCTGCGCCGGCCAACGGCAAAAAACACCATCGGGCCGAACCGGTTGGGGACGACCGCCGCGCGCAGGAGCTTCGGGACCGCCTCTTCGAATGCCGGATCGTCGACGAGGGACAGGTTCGCCACGACCCCTTCCCCGCTCGCTTGCCCCACGGCCGCAAGCAGGCGCTCCCAGGCCGCCTGGTCGGTGAAATCGAGGCGGACCAAGGGAGAAATCGAGCGGGTGTCGGGCAGCTTCTTCAAGGCTCCAGTCTTCCACGGCCACACGCTCCCGTGGCAGGACACCGGCAGCCGAAGCAGGCCGCCCGCGAATCCAGGTTCAGTCGTTTCCGGCCGCTTCCAGCCGGTCGATCTTCGCCACGTTCAGCAGCAGGCTGGATTCCTCCAGCGCCGTGATCTGCGAGTACCCGGCCGGCAGCACCAGCAGGTCCCCGGTCCGCCCCTCCCAGTGCTCTTGGCCCGAGGTCAGCCTGATCCGCCCGCTGAGCACCATGATCGTCGCCTCCCCGGGGTTGATGTGCTCCTTCAATTCCGTCCCCGCGGCCAGGCCGATCACCGTCTGGCGCAGCGTGTGTTCGTGCCCGCCGAAAACCGTGTTGGCGCTGCGCCCGCTGGAGGCCTTCGCGGCAAGCTGCATCTGGGTGCGGGCCATGGCGGTGAGCGAAAACTTCTTCATGCGTCCTCTTATCCCGGAAGGCGAAACCTCTTGCCCAAGGATGGCCCTTCGTGGATGCGGCGGTCAAGCACCGGATTCGCGCCCACCCGGCCTCGATCCGGCACGCGAACCCCAGCCATGTTCAATTGCGGGTTCTGGCGGTAGGTTGAAAAGAGCCGACACCCGGCCGAGCGCCCGGGCAACCCGCTGGCAATCCCTTCGCGGAGCGGCACGTCTGATCGGAGGTGTGGATCGCGCCAAGCCCCGCTTCCTGCCGTTTTCCAAGCACCCGCCGCGCCGGTCGCCGGCAGCCCCGGGTGGACCCCCATGTGAGAGGACCGCGCTTCAATGCCCACGAACTCCTTCAATTCCCGCTCAACCCTTGACGTCGACGGGCAAAGCTACCGGATCCACCGGATCGACGCCGTCGAAAACTCCGCACGCCTGCCCTATAGCCTCAAGGTGCTGCTCGAGAACCTGCTGCGCAACGAGGACGGACGGCTGGTCACCAAGGACCAGATCAACGCGCTGGCTTCCTGGGACCCGGCCGCCGAGGCCGCCAGTGAGATCCAGTACACCCCCGCCCGCGTGTTGATGCAGGACTTCACCGGGGTGCCCTGCGTGGTGGACCTGGTCGCCATGCGCGACGCCATGACCGCTCTGGGCGGGGACCCGAAGAAGGTCAACCCGCTGATCCCCGCCGAACTGGTCATCGACCACTCGGTGATCGCCGACGTCTTCGCCCGCTCCGACGCTTTTTCCGTCAACGCCGACTTCGAGTTCAAGCGCAACCAGGAGCGCTACCAACTGCTGCGCTGGGCCCAGCACTCCTTCGACGACTTTCTGGTGGTCCCGCCTGACACCGGGATCTGCCACCAGGTCAACCTCGAGTACCTCTCCCGGGTGGTGTTCACCCGCGAGGGGCCAGACGGCACCGCCGCCTACCCGGACACGCTGGTCGGCACCGACTCGCACACCCCGATGGTCAACGGCCTGGGCGTGCTGGGCTGGGGCGTGGGCGGCATCGAGGCCGAGGCCGCGATGCTCGGACAGCCCATGAGCCTGCTGATCCCGCAGGTCGTCGGGCTCAAGCTCACCGGCGAACTTCCCGAGGGCACCACCGCCACCGACCTGGTGCTCACCGTCGCGGAGCTGCTGCGCAAGATCCGCGTGGTGGGCAAGTTCGTGGACTTCTTCGGCCCCGGGGTCGCCAACGTCCCGCTGGCCACCCGCGCCACGCTGGGGAACATGTCCCCCGAGTACGGTTCCACCGGGGCCCTGTTCCCCATCGACGCCGAGACCCTCGACTACCTGCGGCTCACCGGACGCGCGGAGCACCAAGTCAAGCTGGTCGAGGCCTACGCCAAGGAACAGGGACTCTGGCACGACCCGGAGCACGTTCCGGATTTCAGCCAGGTCGTCGAACTGGACCTGGGCACCGTGGCCCCCTCGCTGGCCGGGCCCAAGCGCCCCCAGGACCGCATTCCGCTGGCCGCCGCGCAGGGCGCGGTGCGCCGGCTGCTGGCCGGGGACACCCACGAGGAAGCCATCGCCGGCGGGCTGGACGACGCCTCGGCCGAATCATTCCCCGCGTCCGACCCGGTGGCCATCAGCACCCGGATCGAACGTGACGATCCTCCCCACGACTACGCCAGCGGGGAACCGGCCATCACCTGGCCGTCCAAGCCGACCAAGATCCGTCTCGGGTCCCACACCGAGACCCTTGACCACGGCTCGGTCGTCATTGCGGCCATCACCTCCTGCACCAACACCTCCAACCCCACGGTGATGCTCGGGGCGGCGCTGCTGGCCAAGAAGGCGGTGGACAAGGGTCTGCGTTCCAAGCCGTGGGTCAAGACGACCCTGGCACCGGGATCCCGCGTGGTCACCGACTACTACAACCGCTCCGGGCTGACCCCCTACCTGGAAACCCTGGGCTTCAACCTGGTCGGCTACGGCTGCACCACCTGCATCGGCAACTCCGGCCCGCTGATCCCGGAAATCAGCGAGGCCGTGAACTCCCACGACCTCTCGGTCGCCTCGGTGCTCTCGGGCAACCGCAACTTCGAGGGCCGGATCCACGGGGAGGTGAAGATGAACTTCCTCGCTTCCCCGCCGCTGGTCATCGCCTACGCGCTGGCCGGATCGATGCACGTGGACCTGCTCAACGACTCGCTGGGCAACGACACCGAGGGCAACCCGGTGTACCTGCGGGACATCTGGCCCACGAGCACGGAAATCAAGGCTGTTCTCGACGCCAACCTCGAGGCCTCGATGTTCACCAAGGGCTACGCGGATGTCTACCACGGGGATGAGAACTGGCGTTCCATGCTCATCCCCGAGGGCGACCAGTTCGCCTGGGACGCTTCCTCCACCTACGTGCAGTCCCCGCCGTACTTCGACGGCGTGGGCCCGGTGCCCGAGCCCGTCAAGGACATCGAAGGTGCGCGCGTGCTGGTGAACCTGGGCGATTCGGTCACCACCGACCACATCTCCCCGGCCGGCGCGATCCGCAAGGACTCCCCCGCCGGGGCGTACCTGCTGTCCCAGGGCGTGGCCCCGGCCGACTTCAACTCCTACGGCTCGCGGCGCGGCAACCACCACGTGATGATCCGCGGCACCTTCGCCAACGTGCGGCTGCGCAACAAGCTGGTCCCGGGCGTCGAGGGCGGCTTCACCCGGCACCTGCCGGGCACCGAAACCACGACCATCTTCGACGCCTCGAACGCCTACCTGGCCGAAGGCACCCCGCTGGTCATCCTGGCCGGGTCCGACTACGGGTCCGGCTCCTCCCGCGACTGGGCGGCCAAGGGCACGCTGCTGCTGGGGGTCAAGGCCGTGCTGGCCACCTCCTACGAGCGGATCCACCGCTCCAACCTGATCGGCATGGGCGTGCTTCCGCTGCAGTTCCGCGACGGCGAAACCGCCGAGTCCCTCGGCCTGACCGGCGAGGAGGTCTACTCGATCGCCGGGCTGGCGGGGACCGGGAAGCTGCCCGACGAGGTCTCCGTGACCGTCGAGGACGGCGGTGCCACCCGCGCCATCACCATGGCCGTGCGCATCGACACCCCGGCCGAGGAGGCCTACTACCGCCACGGCGGCATCCTGCAATACGTGCTGCGCCAGCTGCTCGACGCCTAGTGCTGCATCCCCCAATGGGTGCCGTGGGAGGCGAACATGAGTACGCTGGAAGCACGAATCAAGACATTCGCTAATGCATAGGTCGCCCGGGAAGGCGGAATCATTATGAGTATCGGTGCCGGAGTATTTCTTTTTGTCGTTGGTGCGGTCCTTCGCTTCGCATTGAACGTCGAAGTGGGCTGGCTGGACGTTCCACTGGTCGGAAACCTGCTCATGGGTGCCGGCGTCCTGGTCTTTGTGCTCGGACTGGTCTTCACGTTCCGCCGCCGCCGGACCGTCTCCACGCGGCGGACCGTCGGCGGACCGGGCGAGGTCGATGGAGTCACCCGGACAACCCGCGAAGTGGACGACCCCGGCCTCTAGTCGCCGCATCACCCCCCCCCCGCAGCCCTTGTTCCCGTCCCGCGCGACGGGCATACTCGGGGCATGATTCGAAGCGCCGCCGTCCTGTCCGACATCCACGGCGTCCTGCCGGTGCTCGAGGCGATCCTGGCCGAGCCCGACGTGGCGGCCGCCGACCTCATCGTCGTCACCGGGGACCACGCCGCCGGGCCACAACCCGTCGAGGTCCTGGACCGGCTGGCGGCCCTGGGCGAGCGGGCCGTGCTGGTTCGCGGCAATGCCGACCGCGAGCTGGCGGCCGTCGCCCGGGGCGCCTCGATCGAGGTTCCCGACGAGGTCGTTCCCTGGGCCGCCGCGCAGCTGGGTCCGGAGCACCTCACAATGCTGGAACAGCTGCCGCATCCGGTCACCCTCGAGCTGGAGGGCTTCGGCCCCGTGGTGTTCTGCCACGGCACCCCGCGCGACGACGAGGAGGTCGTGCTGGTGGACACGCGGCTGGAGCGCTGGGCCGAGGCCTTCGCCGAGCTGCCCGCTCGGGTCCAGACCGTGGTCTGCGGGCACACCCACATGCCCTTCGTGCGGCTGGTGGACCGCCGGCTGGTGATCAACCCCGGCAGCGTGGGCATGCCCTATGGCCGGGCGGGCGGCAACTGGGCGCTGCTGCGCGACGGCGCAGTGTCCCTGCACCGCAGCATCATCGACGTCGAGGAGGCCATCGCCCAGGTGGTCGCGGGTTCGACGTACCCGGGCCGCCGGAAATGGGCCGAGTACTTCATCGGTTCGGCCGCGAGCGACGCCGAGGCACTGACCATGTTCGGCCCGCGGGACGGCCGCGAGGCCTGAGCGTGGCCCGCGTCGACCACGGCCTCGGCCTCATCGCTTGGCCCCGCGGAGTCCCGGCCCCGGAAAATAGTTATCCACAGATTCCTTCTTCCGCCCCCGCTGCACCCCGGTTCGGCGCATGCTGGTGGACATGGAGACGGACCGGTTCATCAGCCTCACCGCGGGCACCCGCGGTGCCCCGGGACACCACGTGTCGCCGGACGATGAACTGCGCGCCCTGCTCGAGGTCCAGGCCCTGGGCCGCGACCTGTCCCGGCGTGTCGCCGCGCACACCAGCTCCCCGGTCCATGCCGCGCTGTTCGCCCGGACGGCCGAAGACGGACACCGCACCGCTGCCCACGCCCGGCTGCTGGCCGCCGAGACCGCCCGGCGCACCCTGGTCCACGAACTTCCCGAGGCCACGCTCGACGACCTCGACGCCATCCACCGCGACCCGGCCGGATACCTCGCGGGCACCACGGTGCTTCCGGCGGACCCGGCCACGGTCCCCACCGGGCGGCCGGTCTTCAAGGACACCACCGCATTCCTGTCCGGATTCCTGCACATTTCCTTCTTCGAGGCCCGCGAACGGGTCAGGTCCATCGACAGGCTGCTGCCCGGCACCGATATCCACGGCCAGTTGGCCCCGGCGCGCTTCCCCGTCCTGGCTCGGGACCTGGCCGACGGGACCGCCGACCCCGGCCAGATCGGGGCCGCAGCCCGCAAGCTCGAGTCCCTCGTCCCGCAGATCGACCGGCACCCCGACGCGGCCACCCTGGCGGGCACGCTCGAGGACCAAGTCGCCGAATCCGTGCGCACCCAGGATCCCCGCACCACCGCGAAGCTGCTGGCCGGGATCCAAACATCACTCGAGAAGGGACCCGAGGACCTGCCCGAGGAGATCCTGCGGTCCAAGACCGGACTGTTCTACCGCGGCACCACCGGCGGGCTGGGCGAATTCCTGCTGCGCACCCTGCCGCGGGACACCGAGGCCCTGCTGGCCCTGTGCGCCAGCACCGACAACCCCAGGACCAAGGCCGGGGACCGCGACGGGCTGCTCGCCCAGGCCCTGGCCACCAGCGGCCCGGGTGCGGATACAGACGTCGCCGAGGCTGCCGGCACCGGCAACAACTCCTCCGATGGCCTGTCCGGCACCGCAGCACACGCCCGCGAGGGTTCCGGGGTTCCCGATTTCCTCATCGACCCCGCCACCGGCACCCCGCTCACCGACCCGGCCGCCATCCGGAAGCTGTCGCTGGATCCCGAGGGCCTCGGCATCCTCGGCAACCTGTTCACCGGGGCAACCGGAACCAACGGCAACAACGGCAACAACGGCAACGGTGTAGGCACCCGGAACGGGCTATTCGATCCGGGAAGCATGAACTCCACCTCCTATGGAGGCGACGGGCTCACCCCGCCGCAACGACATCTGCAGGGACTGCTGAACCTGATCAGGGCGGCAGGCCAACCACGCTCCGGGAAAAAGACCATCGGCCTGCCCTCCCCCAAGACACTGGTCATCGCCACCCTGGACGAATTGCGCGGGCTGGCCGACACGCACGGCATCACCTCCCGTGGCCAGGAACTCACCCCGGCGGAACTGCGCCAGGGCCTGTGCAACGGCGGGGTCGTGCCCGCGGTCATGGGTGGCAAGTCCCAGATCCTGGACCTCGGCCAGGAGGAGCGGTTCTTCCCCGACTACATGCGCGAGATCATCCTGGGGATCTACGGCGGCTGCATCATGCCCGGCTGCACCGTGCCCCCGGAGCATTGCGAGATCCACCACTTCGACGGCTTCGCCAACGGCGGCAAGACCGAGGTCAACCAGGGGTGCCCGGGGTGCACCAGTGCGCACCACGGCTTCCACACCGGGCTCTTCAAGGTCGTGCGCGACGAGGACGGGCTCTTCTCCGTCATCCTGCCCAAGTTCATGGACCCCGAGCAAAAACCGAGGCGCAACACCTACTGGCGCACTCCCCGCCCGCCCCTGTTCTAGGCCACCAATGACAACGACCCTGCGCGTTCGATCCGGATCGGGATCAACGTGCAGGGTCGTTCGCGGTGCAGCGGCGAGAAGCCGAGGCGACTACTCGAAGTCCACCTGTCCGCGGCGCGGCGGGACCGGAGCGATGTGGCCGCCGGCAGCGGCCACCAGCTCCACTTCGTTCAACCGCGGTGCAGGTCCGTCGGCGGAGTGAAGGATCCACGGCCCGACCATGAGATAGGCGGCATCGCCCTCGGCCGCGGTGGCCACGCCGGTGACCACGAAGTCGCCGTAGGGCGCCTGCGTGAACGAAGCGACCACCAGGTCGCCGTGCGCCACCTTGTCCGCGGCAATCGGCGTCGGGTCGAAGTCCCCCTCGAATACCGCCGGGAAGGCGCGGACATCCGAGTCCGGCTGGCGCTGCCGCAGCGGCTCGCCCTCCGCGGACTTGGTCGCCTTCGCCGCGGCCGCGGCGTTCAGCCCGCCGACCATCAGGTCATCGAGCACTGTCAGGTGCGCGGCCCCGGTGACCAGGAAGTTGCCGTAACGCGCATTCTTGAACAGGACGGACACCACCTCCGTGCTCCCAACCAGCGCGAAGGCGGCCTTCATGCCCGCAACATCGCGCTTTGACGGCCCCTTGATAAAGGTGTCCACTCTTGCTCCGTTCGTTCTCGGTAGGTTTGTCTTGCTTCCACTCTATGCGCTGGGCCGCCGTCGGCCCGGGACGGCCGGACCGCATCGCACGATCTGCATCGCACGATCTGCGGCCCGGGCACCGCAAGGGGGCGGCCCTCCCTGCGGCACAATGCCGGAAGAAGACCACCCTGTGGGGCCGTGCCGCAAGCGAGCCGGCGCCTACCTGGCGTCCTGGTCCGCCAGCGCCTTGACGATCTGCGGCAGCAGGCCGCGGAATGCGCGCCCGCGGTGGCTGATCGCGTTCTTTTCCTCGCTGCTCAGCTCCGCCACGGAGATCCCATAGCCCTCGGGACGCAGGATCGGGTCGTAGCCGAAGCCGCCGTTCCCCCGGCGCTCGTGCAGCAGCGTGCCGGCCAAGTGTCCCATTTCCAGGGCGACGTAGCCGCCCGGGGCGGCCAGTGCCGCGGCGCACACGAAGGAGGCGCCGCGGTGCTCCTCGGCGATGTCGCCGAGCTGGGCCAGCAGCAGGTCGATGTTGGCCTCATCGTCGCCGTGTCTGCCGGCCCAGCGCGCCGAGAAGATCCCCGGTGCCCCGCCGAGCACGTCGACCGCCAGCCCCGAGTCGTCGGCGATGGCAACCAGTCCGGTCGCCTCGCACACCGCGCGGGCCTTGAGCAGGGCGTTGCCCTGAAAGGTCACCTCGTCCTCGACGACATCCGGCGCACCGACGGCCCCGGCGTCGACGACCTGCGTGTCCACGTCCAGCCCGGGGACCTGCCCGCGCAGCAGCTCGCGCAACTCGCGCAGCTTGCCCTGGTTGTGGGTGGCCAGCACCAACCGCGGGGTGGCGCCCATGCTCAGCGTCCCAGGGTTTCGCGCTGGATGCGGGTCAGCTCCACGGTGCCCAGCAGGGCCAGGTCAAGCAGGGAGTCCAGTTCGGCGCGCTTGAACGGCACGCCCTCGGCGGTGCCCTGCACCTCGACGAAGTCGCCGGTGCCGGTGACCACGACGTTCATGTCGGTCTCGGCGCGCACGTCCTCCTCGTAGGGAAGATCCAGCATCGGGACCCCGTCGATGATGCCCACGGAGATCGCTGCCACCGAGTCGGTGAGCACGATCGCGTTCTTCTTCACCAGGTTGTTGGCCCGGGCCCACTCGATGGCCTCGGCCAGCGCGACGTAGGCGCCGGTGATCGCCGCGGTGCGGGTGCCGCCGTCGGCCTGCAGAACGTCGCAGTCAAGCACGATGGTGTTCTCGCCCAGCGCCTTGGTGTCGATGATGGCGCGCAGCGAGCGGCCGATCAAGCGCGAGATCTCATGGGTGCGGCCGCCGATCTTGCCCTTGACCGATTCGCGGCCGTTGCGGGTGTTGGTGGCCCGCGGCAGCATCGCGTACTCGGCGGTGACCCAGCCGGCGCCTTGGCCCTTGAGCCAGCGCGGCACGCCCTCGGTGAAGGAGGCGGTGCACAGCACCTTGGTGTTGCCGAATTCGATCAGGGCCGATCCCTCGGCCTGCTTGGACCAGCCACGGGTAATGGTGATCTCACGGAGTTGGTCGAGGCCGCGCCCGTCGGCGCGCACTGCTGCTGTGGTGGATGCTGAAGTCATGGCTTCAAGTCTAGTCGGCGCGCGGCCAGGGCCAGGCACGTCCACGGCACCGCAGCGAGCCCGCGTCCGCGCCTACCTGCGCGGGCTCTTGGACTTGGTCCCGGGCCATTCGCGGTTCGGCGCCGAGCGCACGATGGACACCGGCGCGGTGGGCAGCGACTTCGGGGTGCCCAGCTGCGAGCCGGAGAACACCCCGTAGGTGACCCCGGAGACCGCCACGGCGATGCCGCCGTCGTAGGTTTCCTTGGCCTCGTTGACCACGGTGTTGATGTCGGTCCACACCGGGATGTGGGTCAGCAGCAGGCGCTCGACCCCGGCCTCGGTGGCGGCCTGCCCGGCCCGCTTGCCGGTCAGGTGCACGCCGGTGATCGCGTCGTCGCGGCCCTCCTCGAACGCGGCCTCGCACAGGAACATGTCCGCGCCGGCCGCCGCCTCGATGAGTTCGGGGCAGGAGTCGGTGTCGCCCGAATAGGTCAGCACGGAAGTGCGCAGGGACCCGTCGGCGACCGGCTCGGTGGCCTCCACGCGCAGCGCGTAGGACTCCTCGATGGGGTGCAGCACCGGGTAGGGGGTGATGGAGAACGGGCCGATCTTCACCGGCGTCCGGGATTTCCAGTGCTGGAAGTCGTAGTCCGGGTGCATGCCCTCCTCCAGCGGCAGCCCGTAGGCGGTGGCCATCCTGTCGGCGGTGGCCGCCGGGCCGTGCACCAGCATCCGCTCGCGGCCCCACCCGTTGGGATCCCAGCGGATCGCCACGTGCATGCCGCACAGATCCATGCAGTGGTCCGGGTGCAGGTGGGAGATGAAGATCCCGTCCAGGTCCTTGATGTCGACGTAGCGCTGCAGCACGCCCAACGCGCCGGAGCCCAAATCCAGCAGGATCTTCCAGTCGCGTGTCCCGTCGAACGCGGTGACCAGGTAGCAGGAGGCGGGCGACCCCGGGCCGGGGAACGAGCCGGTGCAGCCGATGATGGTCAGCTTCATGAGGCACTCGCTTTCGAAAGGGCCACCATCTGCGGGGTAACCATCGCGATGGAGCCGGTCGGGTAGTGGGCGGCCACGTTCTCGACCTGCTCGACCGCGAGGACCTCGGGCCCCAGGAAGCGTCGGGCCAGGATCTCAAAGCTTGCCGCATCGCCGGTGGCGAGGAACTGGTGCGTGGGGGCCGCGTCGGCGGTGCGTGCCAGGTCGTGGCCCACCAGCGCGCGGTAGACGTCCTTCGCGGTCTCCTCGGCGCTGGAGACGAGGGTGACGTCCTCGCCCATGACGTAGGAGATCACCCCGGTCAGCAGCGGGTAGTGCGTGCAGCCCAGCACCAGCGTGTCCACACCGGCGGCCTTGAGCGGGGCCAGGTATTCCTCGGCGGTGTCCATCAGCTCGGCGCCGGTGGTGATGCCGTTCTCGACGAACTCGACGAAGCGCGGGCACGCCACCGAGGTGATCGAGTAGTGCGGGGCCGCGGCGAAGGCGTCCTCGTAGGCGCGCGAGCCGATGGTGGCCACGGTGCCGATGACCCCGATCTTGCCGTTGCGGGTGGCGGAGACGGCGCGGCGGACCGCCGGCTGGATGACCTCGACCACGGGGATGCCGTAGCGGGCGGTGTAGCGTTCGCGGGCGTCGCGCAGCACCGCGGCGGAGGCGGAGTTGCAGGCAATGACCAGCAGCTTGACCCCGGCGTCGACCAGTTCGTCCATCACCCCCAGCGCGTTGGCCCGGACCTCGGCGATGGGAAGCGGCCCGTAGGGCGAGTTCGCGGTGTCCCCGACGTACATCGTCGATTCACCGGGAAGCTGGTCAATGATGGCACGTGAAACGGTCAGGCCGCCGACCCCGGAGTCGAAGATTCCCAACGGGGCGTTTGCCCGGGGCCGCTCGGATGGTCGCTTATCGCTGGAGGACGCACTTGTCATGGTGTACGAAGCCTACGTGGTTTTGCGCGCGAACGGCCAGCACGCGCGACACACTGTATCCCAGCTCACAAAGACTTGAGCATGGCCTGCATCAGGGATTCCTGCAGCCAGGTGACGAAGTTGTAGACCAGTGCCAGGTATTCATCGACGGATTCGGCCTTCGACCAGTCGTCCTGGGCATGGATCCGCTCGGCGTCTTCCTCGCTCGCCAGCCCCAGCCGCTCGGCCAGCACCAGGCGTACGTCGTTGACCGCTGCGGCGAAGCGCGGTGCGGTCTCGACGGACAGCAGGATCGACCCGGATTCCATCAATAGCGCAGCCTCGCGCAGCGCCCCGATCTTGCGTTCGCGGATCCCGCGCTCCGAGAGCCTGCGGAATTCCAGCGACGCGGCGGCGTCGTCCGGATCCGCATCCGGCAGCAGCCGCTTGGTGGCGGGGTCGGCCGGGGCCGCGAAGTCCGCGCGGTGGGCGTTGGGGTCCAGCCCGACCATGGCCCACAGCGGATCCTCGTCCGCGGCGCGCTCCGGCTCAAGCAGGGTGATGACGTCCTGGAACAGGCCGCGCAGCAACTTGCGCTCGGCGGTTTCCAGGGAGGCGGAAAAACCGCGCATGGTGTTCTTGAATGCTCGTGCCACGGTTAGGCTGCGTCCGCCTTCGACAAGGTGGCCCACAGGCCGAAGCCGTGCATCGCGGACACGTCGGCCTCGATCTTTTCGCGGTTGCCGGTGGCGACGACGCTGCGTCCCTCCTGGTGGACCTGCATCATCAGTTTCTCCGCCTTGGTCTCGGGGTACCCGAAGTAGGAGCGGAAGACAAAACTGACGTAGCTCATCAGGTTGACCGGGTCGTTCCAGATGATCAGGACGTAGGGCTGGTCCAGTTCGTGTGCTTGTGCCTGCTCCACGTGTTCAAGCACATCGGGCATCGCAGTCATGGTTGGCATACCTCCCATTCTACGACGGTGGGCCGCCGAAGCGAACCGGGCCACCGTTGGGCGGTTCGGGCAACGGGCGCCCAACGACGGCGCGCGCCGGGCCGGCCCGAAGGCGGCAAGGGGCCGATGCCGGGTCTAGAGTATCTACTAACGTTTGCACCGCCGTTGCCGGCCCATTGCGCCGCCACCTGCGGCGGGGCGGGCCCCGGCGCCCAGGCTCCCGACGCCGGTGCAAACCGCCCGAACACGCATACTTCACCCCCCCGACACCCCTCGCGAGGAGCCCACCGGCCATGTGGCAGCAGCCCACCTCACTGTTCACCGACCACTACGAATTGACGATGCTGCAGGCGTCCCTGCACTCCGGGGCCGCGCACCGCCCCAGCGTTTTCGAGGCCTTCGCCCGCCGCCTGCCCGAGGGCCGGCGCTACGGAGTGGTCGCCGGCACCGGCCGGATCCTGGCGGGGATCAAGGAGTTCCGCTTCGACGATGGGCAGCTGCGGTTCCTGTCCGACACCAAGGTCGTGGACGCCACCACGATCAAGTACCTGGAGAACTTCTCCTTCGGCGGAAACGTGTACGGCTACGCCGAGGGGGAAATCTACTTCCCCTACTCCCCCGTGCTCATCGTCGAATCGACGTTCGCCGAGGCCTGCGTGCTGGAGACCTTCATCCTCTCCGCGCTGAACCACGACTCGGCCATCGCCTCGGCGGCCTCGCGCATGATCGCCTCGGCAGGCACCCGCCCGTGCATCGAGATGGGTTCGCGGCGCACCCACGAGGAATCCGCGGTGGCCGCGGCCCGCGCCTCGGTCATCGCCGGGTTCGAGGCGACCTCGAACCTCGAGGCCGGGCACCGCTACGGGATCAAGACCGTGGGCACCGCCGCCCACTCCTTCACACTGCTGCACGACACCGAGCGGGCCGCCTTCGAGGCCCAGGTCGCCTCCATGGGCGCCGACACCACGCTGCTGGTCGACACCTACGACGTGGAGGCCGGGGTGCGCACCGCCGTGGAGGTCGCCGGGCCCGGGCTGGGCGCGGTGCGCCTGGACTCCGGGGACCTGGTCGAGCAGGCCCGCTGGGTCCGCACCCTGCTCGATGACCTGGGCAACGAGAACACCCGCATCATGGTCACCTCGGACCTGGACGAATACGCGATTGCCGCCCTGGGCTCGGCCCCGGTCGACGCATACGGCGTGGGCACCTCGCTGGTCACCGGCTCCGGGCACCCCACCGCCTCGATGGTCTACAAGCTGGTCTCGCGCCACGACGACGCCGGAAACTTCGTCGACGTCGCGAAGGCCGCGAAGAACAAGGTCTCGGTGGGCGGACGCAAGTACGCGGTGCGCCGGCTCAACGAACGCGGCCGTGCCACCGAGGAACTCATCGGAGTGGGCGAGGTGCCCGCGACCGATGCCAACGACCGCGCGCTGCTGGAACAATTCGTGGCCGGGGGCCGGATCGACGAGGCATTCACCGGCGCCGCCGGCGTGCGCCGCGCGGCGAAACGCCACCGCGACTCGATCCTGGAGATGCCCGGCAGCTCGCGGCGGCTGCAGCGCGGCGAACCGGTGATCCCCACACGTTTCATCGACGAAAACTGACCACGAGGAGAAGCACCCCCCATGAGCGAACCAACCAGCACACCGGAAAACGCCTCGACGCGTGCCCTGATCATCGTCGATGTGCAGAACGACTTCTGCGAGGGCGGCCCGCTGGCCGTGGCCGGCGGAGCCGCCGTGGCAACGGCCATCGCCGAGCTGGTGGCCGCGCGGCACGAAAGCTACGCGGTGCTTGTCGCCACCCAGGACTGGCACATCGACCCGGGAAGCCACTTTTCCGAGGCACCCGACTTCATCGACTCCTGGCCCGTGCACTGCGTGGCCGAGACCCCCGGCGCGGCCTTGCACCCCAACCTCGCCCCGGCCACGACCCACCTGCACGCGGCGTTCCGCAAGGGCCGCTTCTCCGCGGCCTACTCCGGTTTCGAGGGCCGGCTGGCCCTCGAGGGTGCGTCAGTGGAGGACGAGTCCGGGCCGCTGCTCGGTGATTGGCTGCGTGAGCACGGCATCACCTCCCTGGACGTGGCGGGGATCGCCACCGACCACTGTGTGCGGGCCACCGCGCTCGACGCCCGCACCCAGGGTTTCGAGACAACCGTCATCGCCCCGCTCACCGCCGCGGTGCATCCGCAGGACAACGACGCGGTCTTCGAGCAGCTGCGGGCCGCGGGCGTGACGGTGCTGGCCCTCGGCTGACACCCGGCCCCGCACGAAGCAAGGCGCGGTGCCTGTCCGGATTCCCCCGGCCAGGCACCGCGCCTTCGTCGTCCCCCGCGCCGGTTTCCCCCGCACCACGGCGGGGAGGCGGTCGGCTACTTCTTGCCGATGAACCAGCCCTGCAGCTTGTTCAGCCGCGTCTGCAGCTGCTCGGCGTTGGCCTGGGCCACCGCGGGCCCGCCGCAGACCTCGCGCAGCTTGGTGTGGATGACCCCGTGCGGGGTCCCGGTGCGCGCGCTCCACGCCGAAACGTTCTTGGACAGCGTCGAGCGCATCTCCATCAGCGCCCGGTGGTCCATGACCGGCGCCTCGGCGCTCTCCTCGTGCGCCTTGCGCACCTTGCGCCGCGAGACCTGCTCGGCCTGGCGCTGGCGCAGCAGCACGCCCACCTGGTCGGCGTCCAGCAGCCCCGGGATGCCCAGGAAGTCCTCTTCCTCTTCGGAGCCCACGGCGCCGCCGGTGCCGAATTCGCCGCCGTCGAAGAGCACCCTGTCGAAGGAGGCGTTGGAGTTCAGCGCCTCGAACTTCTGCTTGTTCAGCTCGTCGCTGGCCTTCTCCTCGCGGTTGGCCGCGGCGACAAGCTCGTCCTCGGGGTTGTAGTCCGGGTCCTGGAAGTGCTTCTCCGGGCGGTCCAGCGCGTGGTCCCGCTCGGTCTCCATCTCGTTGGCCAGGGCCATCAGGATCGGCACCGAGGGCAGGAAGATCGAGGCGACCTCCCCGCGCTTGCGGCTTCGCACGTAGCGGCCGATGGCCTGGGCGAAGAACAGCGGGGTGGAGGTCGAGGTCGCGTAGACCCCCACGCAGAGCCGGGGCACGTCCACGCCCTCGGACACCATGCGCACCGCGACCATCCAGCGCGAGTCCCCGGCGGAGAACTCGTCGATCTTCTTCGAGGCGCCCGCGTCGTCGGAGAGGATCACGGTGACCTTCTCGCCGCAGATCTTCTCCAGCTGCTCGGCGTAGCCGCGCGCGTCCTCGTGGTCGGTGGCGATCACCAGGGCGCCCGCATCGGGCACGGTGCGGCGGACCTGGGTCAGTCGCTTGTCGGCGGCCTGGAGCACCGAGGGGATCCAGTCGCCCGCCGGGTCGAGCGCGGTGCGCCAGGCGTGGGCGGTGATGTCCTTGGTGAAGCCCTCGCCGAGCTGGGCCTCCATCTCCTCGCCGCCGCTGGTCTTCCAGCGCATGTACCCGGAATAGGCCATGAACAGCACCGGGCGCACCACGTGGTCGCGCAGCGCCTGGCCGTAGCCGTAGGTGTAGTCGGCCTTGGAGCGGCGGATGCCGTCGGTGCCCTCGGCGTATTCGACGAAGGGGATCGCCGCGGTGTCCGAGCGGAACGGGGTGCCGGTCAGCGCCAGGCGGCGGGTCGCGGGCTCGAATGCCTCGCGGATGCCCTCGCCCCAGGACAGGGCGTCGCCGCCGTGGTGGATCTCGTCGAGGATCACCAGGGTGCGGGCCGCCTCGACCTTGGCCCGGTGCAGCATCGGCTTGGAGGCGACCTGGGCGTAGGTCACCACGACGCCGATGTAGTCGGCGCCGTGGCGGCCGTCGGAGTTCTTGAAGTTCGGGTCAAGGGCCAGGCCCACGCGCCCTGCGGCGTCGGCCCACTGCTTCTTGAGGTGGTCGGTGGGGGCGACCACGATGATGCGGTTGATGGTCTTCGCGTCGACCAGCACCTTGGCCAGGCGCAGGGCGAAGGTGGTCTTGCCTGCGCCGGGGGTGGCCACGGCCATGAAGTCGCGCGGGTTGCCGGTGAAGTACTTGTCCAGCGCCTCTGCCTGCCAGGCGCGCAGCTTCGGTCCGGTGCCCCAGGCCGCCCGTTCGGGGTAGGCGGGAGGAAGCCGGTCCTCCATGGGCAGCTTGTCTGCAAGTGAGAACAAGGTATCGGTCATGCATACACCTCCACGGCGCTAAAAATCTTCCCCGCCAGGGCGCGTGCCGGCGCTCCCGGGCGGGTTCGGGTCAAGACGTGTTGCGTGGAAGGAACTACTTCTTGTCCTTGTCGCCGCCGCCGGTCAGGCCCTCATAGATTTCCTTGCACTCGGGGCACACGGGGAACTTCTGCGGGTCGCGGCCCGGAATCCAGACCTTCCCGCACAGGGCGATCACGGGGTCCCCGGAGAGCGCCGACTCCATGATCTTTTCCTTGCGCACATAGTGCGAAAAGCGTTCGTGGTCCCCGGCCTCGACGTCCTGGGCCGCTTCGGTGCGCTCGATGGTGGTGGCACCGCCGCCGGAGGTGGTGCGGGGATCATTGCGGAACGGATCTAGGGGCATGCTCATGTCCTCCAGTCTAACAAGCTAATGCCCCGGGTCGGTCGAACCCGGGTGCCGGGGCAGGTCGTGTGGGGCACATCAGCGGTTCGCCGCGACCGCCTGCATCAGCTCCGGGGCCCGGGCATCGAGCCAGCGCCCGCCGATGCGGATTCCGGCCACCAGCAGCCCCGCACCCTCGGCCACGCCCACCACCAGGGCGAGCCAGCCGAAGAGCGCCTGGTGTGTGAAGACCTGGGCAACCAGCAACCCCAGGGCCGGCAGCAGCAGCACCGACATGATCGTGAACGTCGCCAATTGCACCACGGCCATCCGCGCCCCGGCGCCCGGGGGCGTCTTGAACGGGCTCTCCCCCGGCAGCGGGACGGCATAGGTGAAGCGCGCCGAGGCCACCGAGGCCACACCGAGCCCGGCCAGCAAGCCGCACAGCGAGATGCCCAGGATCGCCGGCAACAGGTCCGTGCGGCCCAGGAACACCGGCGGCAGGATCGCTGCCAGCAGTGTCACCGGCAGCGCGAACACGGCACAGGCCAACACGCGCCCGGCCCGGTCGTCCACCCCGCGCACCCCGGTGAGCACGTGCAGCGAGAACGCGGTGGAGTCGTAGGAGACGTCGGCGGAGATCGCGAACGCCATCAGGATCCCCAGCAGCGGCCCCAGGACCAGCATCAGCTGCGGGTTCCCGGCGTTGGTCGAGGTGAACCAGATCAGCACCGGCATCAGCGGGACGACCACGATGGAGGCGGCGTAGCGGGGGTCCTTGAGCCAGTAGGTCAGGGCGCGGGCGGCCACCGCGCCGCGCGGGGTGGCGGGGAAGATGTCGAAGGCGCCCATGCCCACGGACCTGGAGCCGGTGTGCGGCGCCAGCGGGTTTTCCATGGACTTGTGCAGCCCGCGCTCCCACGCCCAGAGCACCGCGCCCAGGTACGCCAGCCCCAGGACCAGGCGTGCCGCGCCCAGCCCAAAGGCCCCGGCGGCCAGGTCCCCGGGCAGCGCCGCGAAGACGCCCAGCGGGGTGAACCCCAATACCGCGGCCAGGCGCGGCAGCCAGTCAAGCACCGTCTCGATGCCCTCGGCAGCCGAGCCGATGATCGGGCCCAGCAGGATCAGCGGGATGATCGCGATGATCCCGGCGACGTCGCGGAAGCGCCGCGAGCCGGTCAGCCGGGCCATCGAGGTGGTGGTCAGCCGCGCCAGTGCCAGGCACATCAAGGTACCTGCAACGCCCCCGGCCAGTGCCGCGAGCAGGGCCAGCGGATCGCGGCGCCAGGCCAGGAACTGGCTGCCGAGCAGCAGCAGCGTCAGCAGCCCCGGGACGCCGATGAAGCCCGAGAGCAGCAGGCCCGTCGCCAGCCTGGGCCGGGAGATCGTGAAGGTGGTGAAGCGTGCCGGGTCAAGGGTCAAGTCAACGCCGAAGGCGACCAGCGGGACGATGGCCCAGCCCAGGGTGATCAGCGAAACCGCACAGACCAGGATGGTGTTGGCCAGCGCGACGTCCGCATCGGCCAGCAACGCCGTTCCGGAGACGGCGAAGACGACCATGCCCAGCCCGTAGAGGCCGCCGATGCACACGCCCACCAACTGCCAGGGGCTGCGCCGGAAGGAGTTGCGCAGCAGCGCCAGCTTCAACCTCAGGAGGTGTGCAACCATGAGAGCCCCTCGCTGTTCCCGCGCCCGCCAACCAATTGCACGAAGCGTTCCTCCAGGGAGACCGGGCCGCGCACCTGATCCACGGTGCCCGCGGCCAGCAGGTTGCCCTCGGCGATGACCGCCACGTGGCTGCACATGCGCTGGACCAGGTCCATGACGTGCGAGGAGACGATGACGGTGCCGCCGTGGGTGACGTAGTCCGTGAGGATCTCGCGGATGTTGGCCGCGGAGACCGGGTCCACGGCCTCGAAGGGCTCATCGAGCACCAGCACCCGCGGGGAGTGGATCAACGCGGTGGCCAGCGCGATCTTCTTGGCCATGCCCGCGGAGTAGTCCACGACCAGCTTGGCCCCGGCATCCTCCAGGTCCAGCACGCGCAGCAGGTCCTCGGTGCGTTCGACGACCGTGGCGCGGTCCATGCCGCGCAGCAGGCCGGAGTAGGTGACCAGCTGGCGTCCGGAGAGCCGGTCGAAGAGCCGCACCCCGTCGGCGAGCACACCCATGGCGGCCTTGGCCTTCAACGGTTCGGCCCAGACATCGATCCCGTTGAGCCACACCTGGCCCGCGTCGGGGCGCAGCAGCCCGGTGGCCATGGACAGCGTGGTGGTCTTGCCGGCGCCGTTGGGTCCGACCAGGCCAAAGAACGACCCGGCGGGGACGTCGAGGGAAATGCCGTTGACCGCGACCTTCTCGCCGAAGCGCTTGCCCAGCGATCGGATCGACAGGGCCGGGGTGCCGGGTTCCTCAATGGAGTTGCTCATGCAATCGAAATTAGCAGTCGGCACGTGGTTTTGCCGTCATCCCTGCGGACTAATCCCGCCAAGCGCTCCGCCCGCGGGGATGGGGTGCCGCGATGTGCGCGCGGCCGGCCTTCGGAAACTGCGCGTCCGCGGGACGCCGAAGGGAGCGCCGCCACGGACCCCGACGGGCCGCGGAGACACTCCCTGGTTGATTTCCCGCCGGTGCAGCGGGCGGCAACGCGCGGGACGGGACCCGTGGGGCCCCGGATCCTAGAACAGGACGCGGGCCAGCTTCTGGCGCGAGGCAACCACCCGCTGGTCGGCCACCCCGACCACCGAGTACAGCTCGACCAAGCGGGCCCGGGCGGCCTCCTTCTCGTCACCGGCGTGGCGGCCGATGAAGCCCACCAGCCGGGAGAAGGCGTCCTCGACGTGCCCGCCAATCAGGTCCATGTCGGCAACGTCCAGCTGCGCGGCCAGGTCCTCGGGGTTCGCAGCCCCGGCGGCACGCACCGCGGCCAGGTCCTTGTCCTGGGTGCGCATCAGCAGGCGCACCTGGTTCAGGCCGATGGCCGCGTCGTTGTCGTTGGGCTTCTCATTCAGCGCCTGCTTGTAGGCGGTCTCCGCCGCCGGCAGGTCGCCGGATTCGATGGCCTCCAACGCCGCCTGGTGCAGCGGAGGCAACGGGGCCGGGGCTGCCGCAGCAGCGGTGGTGCCCAGCGGCGCGATGGTTCCGGCGACCCCGTGCTGGACACCCAGGCCCAGCAATTCCTCGATCAGCGACTGGATCTGCGAGACCTCGGCGCTGCCTTGGAAGAGCGGCACCGGCTGGCCGTTGACCAACGCGATGACCGCAGGCACCTGCGTGACCTGGAAGGCCTGGGCGATGGCGGCCTCGGCCTCCGCGTCCACGGTGGCCAGCGCGAGCGTTCCGCCCTTCGCGTCGACCAGCGAGGCGAGCGTCGCATCGAGCTGGACCGAGGCCGGGGAACGCGGGCTGCCCAGCGAGACGATCACCGGCACCTGTTGCGAGAGCGCAACGATTTCCGGGAAGAGTTCCTGGTTGACGGAGCGCACCCAGGTCGGGGCCCCGGCGTCCACCGGGCCGTTGACCGGCTCCGGGTGGGGCGTCTTGAAGGCTGCCAGATCAATGGCGCCGCGCGAGGAGGGTGCAGTGGGTTCAGGCATGCTGGTGGTCATTCCTCTACTTTAGGCCGCTTGGTGCCCGGGTGGAAAACCCGTCCGCTTCCCGCTGACAAGCACACCGGTGCGGCGCCTCCCGTTGGCGGCGCCGCGGGGAGGTCCCGGATGGGGCCCCACACGCCAAATGCCCCCGGGCAGTACCGGTGGCATATCCTAGTGACTGGAAATCTCCCGCTGCACCGGGGCCCGCGTCACGGCCCATCCTCAGGGCAGCGTGGCAGCCCAGTTGCGGACGGGACGGCCCGTTCGATCGATCGAACACGGGGACGGCCCCGTGGAATAGGGTCCATCCCGTGGTTTCCCCCACAGCACGCTCCATCCTCGCACGCCCCGCCATCGTGCGCCTCGTCGTCGGCTGGGGCACCGTCCTCGGCCTGTTCCTGGCCGGCCCCCTGCTTGAGCCGCCCACCAGCGCACCGCTGCTGGTCGGATCGTTGGTCCTGATCATCGGCGTCATCCTGCTGTGCGCCTTCGGGGTGGTCCACGAGGCCGAACACCTCGCCCGCCGGCTGGGCGACCCCTACGGGTCCCTGGTGCTCACACTCTCGATCGTGCTGATCGAGGTGGTGCTCATTTCCGCCGTCATGCTCGGGCCCGGCGAGCACGCCACCATCGCCCGGGACTCGGTGATGGCGGTGTCGATGATCATCCTCAACGCCGTGATCGGGCTGTCCCTGCTGGCCGGGGGCCTCAAGCACGGCGGACTGGGGCACAACCGCACCGGCACCTCCGCCTATCTGGGAATGCTCATCGTCCTGTCCTCGCTGGCCTTCGCCCTGCCGGCGCTGATCGGGAAGGCCGGCACCTACACCCGGGGGCAGGAAATCCCCATCGTCGTGCTGACCCTGGGCCTCTACGGCTTCTTCCTCATCCAGCAGATGGGCCGGCAGGCCGACGACTTCCGGGAAGTCGACCCGCGGGTGGCGCCGGCCGCCGATTCGCCCGCCGGCGCGGACCCCGCGGTGCAGCGCACACGCATCACCGCTGTCATCGCCGAACACCGTACCGAGATCGGGCTGCGGATGGGCCTGCTTGTCGTGACGGTCCTGCCCATCGTGCTGCTCTCGCACGACATGGCCACGCTGCTCGACGACGGCTTGGACCGGGTCGGTGCGCCGGTGGCGCTCTCGGGCATCCTCATCGCCATGATCGTCTTCCTGCCCGAGTCGATCACCTCGGTGCGGGCGGCCCTGAACGGGGAGATCCAGCGGGTCGGCAACCTCTGCCACGGGGCCCTGGTCTCAACCGTCGGCCTGACCATTCCCGCGGTCCTGGTCATCGGCATGCTCACCGGCCAGTCCGTCGTGCTGGCCGAAACGCCCGTCAACCTCGTGCTCCTGGGTGTGACGTTGCTGCTGTCGGTGTCGACGTTTGCCGCCAAGCAGGTCACCGCGGTGCACGGGGCCGTGCACCTGGTGCTCTTCGCCGTCTACGGCATCGCCGTGTTCTCCTAAGGCGCCTGGCTGCTTCCCCGCGGCCGGGTCCCCCGCGGCCGGGGCGGGCCCGGCGCTGCGGGGACATCGGACACCGGCATGCAAAAGGGCGCGGTGCCGCCGAACACGGGATCCGTTACCCGTGCCGGTGGCACCGCGCCTGGCGTGGATGGACCAACAGGTCCCCGCGCTCCCCCGCCGAAGGGGGCCATTGGCTACTTCAGCAGTTTTGCGCCCTTGGTGATGACCTCGGCGGCAACCACCGAGACCTTGTCCTTGGAGTCTGCGGCCGGGATGTAGATGAGCATCGGCTCGCCGTAGGTGATCTCGATGCCCTTCTTGGTTTCCTTCGCGTTGACGATCTTGGCGGTGGTGTCGTCCAGGCCGATGGTGCCGCCGGTTTCCTTGGGCTTCGCGGTGGTCGTGGCGGTGAAGTTGCCCGAGACCAGCGCCCCGCCGTCCGGGGTGGCCAGCACGACGGTGTCCTTGGCGTTCACTTGGCGCTTGAAGCCGATGGTGGCGTCCTTGTTGGCCTTGACCAGTGCGTTCTGGTCCTTGGCGTTGAGCGTCAGGAACGCGTTCTTGGCGAACTTGTCTGCGTCCTTGGACTTCTCGTTGTCCATGAGCCCGGCCAGGCGCTCAAGGGCCGACTTCGGGGTCATTTCCAGGCCCTCGGCGTTGTCCTTGAGCAGCTTCACGGACTGGTCTCCCACGGCGATCCCGGGGAACGTGGAACCGGGCAGCATCGGGGTGGCGAAGGCGACCTTGTAGTTGTCCCGCGGCCCCGCCTGGGTCAGCGTGATGGCGGTGGGGATGGTCGAGGCGCCGGAGTCCTTCGCCGTGACAACCATCAGCGAACGCGGGAAGTGGGCACCGTCGTCCGTCGGCACTGCGGCCGAGCGGATGACGGTGGTGTCGATGGCGGAGGGGCCATCGAGCTTGACCTTGTCGTTGCGCAGCTTGTAGTTCTGGCCGCGCAGCACCTTGAGCGCACCGGTGGTGCGGTCCTCGAGGTCCTTGGCGTTCTTGGATTTGTCGGCCTTGGCCACGGAGCTGGAAACCTCGGAAAGGATGCGCTCGAGCTGGGCCTGGAGCACCACCGGGAAGACCTTTTCGGTGTCCTGGGCGGGGGCCTCGGCCGGGGAGGACGAGGGGCTTGCGGCCAGAGCCGGCGCGGAGGGAACCAGTGTCAGGGCCAGGATCGAGGCGGTCGCAACGACCTTGGCCACGGTGTTGGGGCCGTTCTTCCCGGGTGGGGTGGTCGGCAGCGAACCGGTCTGCGGGGCTCCGGAACGATCGGCGGCGCGGCGTCCTCCGCCGGTTGAGCCCCCGCGCGGCATGGTGCGCACCGCGGCCAGCGCGATGCCGGCGACCAGCAGCAGCGCACCGATGATGATCAGCGGCATGGAGTACGGTGTGGCGGTGTCGCCGGGCCAGGTCACCGAGATGTCCGTGGGGGCAGCGGCCTTGCCGTCGGCTGCCAGCAGCAGCGTCCATGAGCCCTCGTCGGGGTCCGTCCAGCGGTAGGTCATGGTCTTGTCGGCGTTCTCGGTCGCCTGGAACAGGTCCGCGCCGGCCGGGTTCGGGACCTGCGCCTCGCCGGTTTCCGAGGTGGATTCAAGAACGGTGTCGGCTGCGTTGATGCCGGAGATGGTGGTGTGTGCGGCCTTGCCGACCCACGCCTGCGCATCTGCGGAGCGCACCAGCGAGGCGCTGAACTTGCCCTCGGCCTTGATGGTGATCTCCGTGGGGTGCCCGGCAACGGTTCCGATCCCGGATTCGAGCAACGTCACCGGCGCTGCTGCGGGGGCTTCGGCAAGGTGGGCGGTCAGCGTCTCGGGCGGAGCCCAGACGGTACGCTGGCCGATCCCCACCACCAGGGCTGCCAGCCCAAGAATGATAGCGATCGCTGAGAAGATCTTTCGCACAATTACACCTAACGGATGGGGGTCGAGATTCGGCCTCGGGGTGCCGCCCCGCGTCGTGGACTCGGGGTGGCACGCCATAAGTCTAACGAGTTGTACCGCATCCGGGTTCCTTGATGTGGGTAGCACCACGCTCGGCACGGTGGGGCCTCGGCCACCATTTGCCGTATCCGACATCGGGGCCCCAATGCCGACAAGTGGCCGCACCGGGTATTAAGCTCGGGGTTGTGACTACTCAAGACGGGGACGACGCAGTGCCGACGGCGGCAACCGGCCACCATGGGCCTGTGCCCGGAGCCGAAGGTCAGCAATCTTCGGGAGCTCCGGGCACCGGGGAAGTTTCCGCGGACGGCACCCCGGTTCCGGGACCGCCGGCGGGTCCGCGGCAGTGGTGGCGCCGCATCCTGGGCACCGCCCAGCAGACGCTCGATGCACGGATCAAGCCGCCGGCGAACTTCGGCTTCCCGCCCGAGCCGAAGCACGAGGCCGGCACGGGTCTTCCGGGTGCGGATGTTTCCCCGACCGCCAACCCGATCGCCTTCGGGTTCCTGTTCACGGTCGGCGTGGGACTGGCCCTGCTGGGCTTCTTCCTGCTGACCAACGTGGGCTCGCTGGTCATCTGGATCGCGATCGCCCTGTTCATTGCCCTGGGGCTGGACCCGGCCGTGCGCTTCCTGGTGTCGCACGGGATCTCGCGCACCGTCGGGGTGCTGATCACGATGCTGGCGCTGCTGGTCCTGGCCGCCGGGTTCATCGGCAGCATCATCCCCACGCTCACCGCGCAGACGGCCCAGTTCATCGAGCGTGCCCCGAAGCTGGTCGACGATTTCCTGAAGTCGGAGCTTTTTGTCAGCCTCGATGCGCAGTACCACGTCTCGGACCGGATCAGCCAGGAGATCGGCAAGTTCTTTTCCGACGCCGGGGCCGTGGGCGGGATCTTCGGCGGCGTGCTGGGCGTGGGCAGCGTCATCGCCCAGGGCGTGTTCGGCGTGCTGATCGTGCTGGTGCTGGCCATCTACTTCCTGGCCTCGATGCCGGCGATGAAGTCCTTCTTCTACCGCATGGCCCCGCGTTCGCGCCGGGCACGGGTCGAGGAGCTGGGCGACACCATCACCCGATCGGTGGGCAACTACGTCATGGGCCAGGCGTTCGTGGCGCTGCTCAATGCCACCGTCGCCCTGATCCTGATGAGCGTCCTGGGGGTGCCGTTCGCCGCCCTGCTGACCCTGCTCGTCGCCATGCTGGCGTTCATCCCGCTGGTCGGCGCGGTGATCGCCGGCATCCTGGTGTCCCTGATCTCGCTGACCCTGGGGTGGCAGACCACCGCCATCTACGCGATCTGCTACTTCGGCTACCTGCAGATCGAGGCGTACTTCATCTCCCCGCGCGTGATGCAGAAGGCCGTCTCGGTCCCCGGCGCGGTGGCGGTGATCTCGGTGATCGCCGGTGGCTCGCTGCTGGGGGTCATCGGCGCGCTGATGGCGATCCCCGCGGCCGCGGCGATCATGCTGATCCTGCGCGAGGTCTTCATCGCCCGGCAAGATAACCGCTAGGGCCGTCCTGGCCCGCCAGCTGCCGAAGGTGGCTCGCCGGCCTAGTACCGGTAGGAGCGTGATTCCCAGCACTTGGGGTGCCAATGGCGGCGGCCCGCGGCCGACGCGTCATCGCCAGACCAGTGGTCGGCCCTCCACGCCACCAGGTGCTCGGTCCCCGGGGAGATGAAACGTCCGCAGCCCGGGCACTTGTAGGTCTTGGACGCACCGACGGCCGAAATGCGGCGCACGTGCCATTGCCCGTCCGGCGCGTCCTGCAGGCGCTGGACCCCGTAGCGCGCCTTTTCCAGCCAAACGTCGTCGCCCGGGGCCTCGGGGCGGGTCCACTTGTTGACCCGCCCGGAGCGGGGTGCGGGCGTGGAGGAGCGAGAAGGTCGATTCGAGCGGGCCATGGTCCAATTCTGCCCCAGTTCCGTGGTGGGCCGCGCCCGCGGCGCACCCCCGGCCCGCCACGACCGGGCCCCGGCGGGCCCGGGGAGTCGGCGAAACCCGGTAGAGTGCCTGTTGTGCGTTTAGTGATTGCCAAGTGTTCAGTTGATTACGAGGGCCGCCTTCGGGCCCATCTCCCCCTGGCGACCCGTCTGTTGATGGTCAAGGCCGACGGCTCGGTGCTGGTGCATTCCGACGGCGGCAGCTACAAGCCGCTGAACTGGATGAGCCCGCCGGCGGTGATGCGGGTCGTCGAGCCCGACGAGGAGCAGGCCGCAGAGGGCGACATCGAACTCTGGCACGTCGCCCACCAGAAGTCCGACGACCGCCTGGTGGTGCACATCAAGGAGATCATCCACGACACCGAGCACAACCTCGGCACGGACCCCGGGCTCATCAAGGACGGTGCCGAGGCGGACCTGCAGCGCCTGCTGGCCGACCAGATCGAGACCGTCGGCGCCGGCTACACACTGATCCGCCGCGAGTACATGACCGCCATCGGTCCCGTGGACATCCTGGCCCGCGACTCCTACGGCGCCACCGTGGCCATCGAGCTCAAGCGCAATGGCGACATCGACGGCGTCGAACAGCTCACCCGCTACCTCGAGCTGCTCAACCGCGACCCGCTGCTCAAGCCGGTGCGCGGCATTTTCGCCGCCCAGAAGATCAAGCCGCAGGCCCGCACGCTGGCCACCGACCGCGGCATCGACTGCCTGGTGTTGGACTACGACGCGATGCGCGGCGTCGACGACGTGGCAGCACGGCTCTTCTAGGGCCCCTGCGACACCCCTTTGCCCCGCCTCGGGGACCATGTCCCGTTGCGGCACCCGCCCGGCTTGGCCCGGCCAGGCAGGCGGACCGCGCAACCTTGTGCCGCGGCTACCTCCGTACGCGGGCGCTCGGACCTAGAATGGGTCCATGACTTCCACCGACTCACCCGACCGTTACGCATTGACCGGACGACTGGTGTCCCCCGGCAGGGACATCACCAAGGGCATCATCGCCGTGGAGGGCAACCGGATTGCGTTCGCCGGCGATGTGCGCGAGTTCTCCTTCTTCGACGAAGCCGGCGCCTTTGAGCTGCGTGAAAGCCCCGAGGGAACCATCATCATCCCCGGCCTGATCGACCTGCATTGCCACGGCGCGGCCGGCGGCGACTTCCCCTCCGGTGACCGCGAGAAGATCGCCACCGCCATCGGGCACCTGCACCGATCGGGCACCACCACATTTCTGGCCTCGCTGGTCACCGCCTCGCGCGCTGACATGCTGGCATCGGCCGCCGTGCTGTCCGAGTTCGCCCAGCGCGGGGACATCGCCGGGATCCATACCGAGGGCCCGTTCCTGTCCACCGCGCGCTGCGGCGCCCAGGACCCGGCATTCCTCTCCGATCCGGAACCGGACTTCGTCGATAAGCTGATCGACGCCTCTGCCGGCCAGCTGCGCACCATGACGTATGCGCCGGAACTTCCCGGGGCCGACGCGCTCCTCGAGCAGCTGGTGTCCCAGGGCGTGGTCCCGTCGCTGGGCCACACCGATGCCGATGCATCCACCACCGCAGCCTCGCTGGCGCTGGCCCGCGAGGAACTAGCCAGCGCCGGGGTGGACGGCTTCACCGAGCGCCCCACGGTCACCCACCTGTTCAACGGGATGCCTCCGATGCACCACCGGGCACCCGGTCCGATCGCCGCCTGCCTGGAAATGGCTGCCCAGGGCAAGATCATCGTCGAGCTCATCGCCGACGGCGTGCACCTTGACCCGGACATGGTCCGGACCATGTTCAATCTGGTGGGGGCCGACTCCATCGCGCTGGTCACCGACTCGATGGCAGCCACCGGGCTGTCGGACGGCACCTACGAGCTGGGCCCGGCCGAGGTCATGGTGTCCAACGGGGAAGCCCGCCTGGCCTCGAACGGATCGCTGGCCGGGGGAACCGCCAGCATGCTTGATGTCCTTCGCTCCACGGTGGCCGCCGGGGTGGATCTGCGCGACGCCCTCGTCTCCGCCACCAAGGTGCCGGCGAGCGTGCTGGGCCTGATCGACGAGGCCGGCCGGCTGCACCAGGGTTTTGCGGCGGACCTGCTGATCCTGGACGCGGATCTGGGGCTGCAGCAGGTCGTCCGCAACGGCAAGTACTTGCTCTGACGCACGGTCCCCTCGCCACACGGATTCCACCGGCCCGGGGAATCTTCCCTCGGCCGGGCGGACGCCCCGCTTCACCCCATGGCTGCACATGCCCGGCCGCGCTGCCGCAAGCCCGACACACCGACCCCACGGCCCCGTTTCCCCTTGGCCCGACGGCACCGCGGCGGGACTGGATCCGCCGGTGCGCCCCGTCCCGGGGTAGGCACCCAAGGGCCCATGTGAAGTCTTTGCTTGCCATCTGAGTCAAAGGTATTGACCCAAGTCACACCATTGTGTGATGCTTGACTCAGTCTTTGTGTTGGTTAGTCATACCCGCCAAAGCAGTGCTGCGGGTGTGAAGTGACTGCGGCGGGGTTAAACCCACGCCAGTGATCTTCTCACTTGAGTACCACCTATGGCCGTTGCACGGTGCAGCGGCCAGATTTTCGCACTAAATGAGGAGAAATACATGGCTCAGGGAACCGTGAAGTGGTTTAACGCCGAAAAGGGATTCGGTTTCATCACTCCCGATGGCGCCGAGGCTGACGTTTTCGTGCACTACTCGGAAATCCAGACCAACGGTTTCCGCACGCTGGAAGAAAACCAGCGCGTGGAATTCGAAGTTGGACAGGGTGCCAAGGGGCCGCAGGCCACCGGTGTGGTTGGTCTCTAAAGGACTTCACAAACTCTTTGAACTTCCCGCCCTTCTGTCCCCGGCCCGCACAGCGGAGTCGATCGGATAGGCGGAAACGCTAAAAGAAAACAAAAGCCTGGGGCGGGATGATTTATTCATCCCGCCCCAGGCTTTTGTCTTGCTTGATCAGTCTTGCCGCCAGGTGCCGACACCCGCAACGGGGCCGGCCTCGACCCAGGCCGAAAGGCCATTGTAGGTCTGGTAATCCATGGCAATCAAGACATCTCGGCCTTCATAGCTCATCATCACGATGACGCTTCCGGGCTGCACCAGGTGCTTTTCTTCTTCCTCGGGCTTTCTCCAGCCCTTGAGCAGGATGGAAGACCGCAGGAATCGATGCACCGGGATCGGGGAGACCGAAAAGAGCTTGAGGAACTCAAGCTCTCCAGGGCCATAACGCGCAATCGCCATCATCCACTTCCCGGAGGACGTGGAGATGGAAGCGTCGAAAGTGCCAAGAGTGCGCCGCAATTGAATGCGACGCACTCCCATGGCACCCAAGAACATCACCACAAGCAGCAGGGCTGCCAACACGATGAGTACAGGAATGCCGAGTTCGTTCAAGGCAGGACTATCGAGTTCCCGCCGGGACGGAGTCGGCCATGACGGCGTTGTCCGCTACGATCACCACTCGGTCGGCGTCAACGGAGAAGAACCCGCCATCAACCTGGACCGAGAACCGTGACCCGGAGACCGGAACGATTTCCAGATCCCCGGCAGCCAGGACGGCCAACATCGGCACGTGACCGGGAAGGATCCCGATCTCGCCGTTGCTGGTGCGTCCCTTGACCAGTTTCGCCGCTCCCGACCACACGAAGTGGTCGGCAGCAACGATTTCGACTTGGAGTTCGGCCATGACTAGCGAGTCGACTTCTGGATGTCGGCCCACTGGCGCTCAACGTCGTCCATGCCGCCGATGTTGAAGAATGCCTGCTCGGCAATGTGGTCAACGTCGCCGTTGCAGATCGCGTTGAAGCCCTCGATGGTGTCCTTGATGGCAACCGTCGAACCCTCGACACCGGTGAACTGCTTTGCGGTGTAGGTGTTCTGCGAAAGGAACTGCTGGATGCGACGGGCACGTGCCACGACGATCTTGTCTTCTTCGCCGAGCTCGTCGATGCCGAGGATCGCGATGATGTCCTGCAGTTCCTTGTTCTTCTGAAGGATCTGCTTGACGCGAACCGCGGTCTCGTAGTGAGCCTGGCCGACGTACTGCGGGTCAAGGATTCGCGACGTGGAGGTCAGCGGATCAATGGCCGGGTACAGACCACGGGAAGCGATTTCACGGGAAA
Organism: Arthrobacter sp. AQ5-05; assembly: GCF_003287975.1. Classification (GTDB taxonomy): domain Bacteria; phylum Actinomycetota; class Actinomycetes; order Actinomycetales; family Micrococcaceae; genus Paeniglutamicibacter. Next base: position 115,957 of record NZ_QMKQ01000004.1, on the reverse strand, counting down.
GTTCCGTGGTCGCATCCAAGTGGGCGAAGGTCGCTGCCGGTGCCGGGTCGGTGTAGTCATCAGCAGGCACGTAAACGGCCTGCATCGAGGTAATCGAACGGCCCTTGGTCGAGGTGATGCGCTCCTGGAGGAGACCCATCTCGTCGGCAAGGTTTGGCTGGTAACCCACGGCCGAAGGCATGCGGCCCAGAAGGGTCGACACCTCGGAACCGGCCTGGGTGAAGCGGAAGATGTTGTCGATGAAGAGCAGCACGTCCTGGTTCTGCACATCGCGGAAGTACTCCGCCATGGTCAGCGCCGACAGTGCAACACGCAGACGCGTGCCTGGCGGCTCATCCATCTGGCCGAACACCAAGGCGGTGTCCTTCAGAACGTTTGCTTCTTCCATTTCGACCCAGAGGTCGTTACCTTCACGGGTGCGCTCGCCAACACCGGCGAATACCGAGGTACCACCGAAGTTACGTGCAACACGGGTGATCATTTCCTGGATCAGAACCGTCTTGCCGACGCCGGCGCCGCCGAACAGACCAATCTTGCCGCCCTTGATGTAAGGGGTCAAAAGGTCGATCGACTTGATGCCGGTTTCGAGCATTTCGGTCGAGCCTTCAAGGCTCGCGAAGCTCGGAGCCTTGCGGTGGATCGGCCAGCGCTCGGTGATTTCGAGTTCCGAGGCTTCCACGTCGAGGGGCTCGCCCAGGACGTTGAAGATGTGACCCTTGACGACATCGCCAACGGGTACGGAAATCGGGGCACCCGAGTCGACCACCGAGGTACCGCGGACAAGTCCGTCGGTTGCCTGCAGTGCGATAGCGCGAACCATTGAGTCACCGAGGTGCTGGCTGGTTTCGAAGGTGATGGTTTTGGTCTCGCCGTTGAGGGTAATCTCAGCGGAAAGAGCGTTGTAAATTGCAGGCAAGGAGTCGGCGGGGAATTCAACGTCGACAACCGGGCCGATAACGCGTGCGATACGACCGGTTGCACCGGTCGAAGCAGCGGTACCCTGCTCGTTAAGTTGGGCAGTCATCTCTCTCACTTCACTTGTGTAGATGGCGTGGATGTAAGTGTTGGTAGGAAAGTCCCGTTAGCCGTTCAGCGCGTCAGCGCCGGCAACAATTTCGGAAAGTTCCTGGGTAACCTCGGCCTGGCGGGCGTTGTTACGAAGACGCGTGTACTTCTTGATCAGTTCGTTGGCGTTGTCGCCAGCGGACTTCATGGCACGTTGGCGTGCTGCCAGCTCGGAAGCGGCTGCCTGCAACATGGCGTTGAAGATACGTGACTCGATGTAGCGCGGGAGCAGTGCGTCCAGCACCTGCTCCGGTTCCGGCTCGTATTCGTAGAGCGGCAGCAGCTCGTCGGCGGGAGTCTCGGACTCCTCCTCGACGACCTCAAGCGGCAGCAAACGAATGACCGTCGGCTCCTGAACGACCATCGACTTGAACTGGGTGAAAACAACGTGGATCTCGTCCACGCCACCAGCTTCAAACTCGTCGGCGAAGTCCTTCAGCAGGACCTCGCGCAGTTCGCGTGCGGTTTCAAACTCCGGAGCGTCGGTTCCACCGGTCCACACCTTCGCGTATTTCCGTCCACGGAAGTCGAAGTACGCCTGGCCCTTGCGGCCGACCAGATAGGTCTTGACGTCCTTGCCTTCTGAATGGAGCAGTTCAACGAGGTGCTCTGCCTGCTTCAAGACGCTGGCGGAGTAGGACCCGGCGAGTCCGCGGTCCGAAGTCATGACCAAGACCGCCGCGCGACGGATTGACTCCGGCTCGGTGGTCAGTGGGTGCTCGACCTCGGACTGTGACGCGACGGCAGTAACAGCACGGGTAATCGCATTGGCGTACGGCAGCGATGCCGAGACGCGCGCACGTGCCTTGCCAATACGGGAAGAGGCGATCAGTTCCATCGCCTTGAAGATCTTGCCCATCGACGTCGTCGATGCAATCTTCTGGCGGTAGACCCGAATCTGGGCTCCCATGTTTGTCCTTTCCTTATCCCTTTGCAGGGGTTGCCGCGCCACACGTGGTGACGCGGCAAACCCTACTCAAAGGTGATGTCAGCGCTTTTGCTTGACGATCTTTTCCTGGTCGACGGATCCCTCGGCCAAGGCGTCGAATTCTTCGCTGCCAGCGGCGACAAGCTTGTCGTCGCCCTGGCCAAAGAAGCCGGCCTTGAAGTCGATGATGTTCGACTTGAGCGTCTCGACCGTCTCGTCCTCGAGCTTGCCGGTTTCGGCAATCACGGTCAACGCATTGGCGCGGTGACGCAGGTGGGCGAGGAATTCGGTCTCGAAGCGGCGAACGTCTTCAACCGGGACATCGTCCAGGTAGCCGTTGGTGCCCATCCAGATGGAAACAACCTGGTCCTCGACCGCGAACGGTGCGTACTGGCCCTGCTTGAGCAGTTCCATCAAACGCGCGCCACGGGTCAGCTGCTGCTTGGAAGCGGCATCCAGGTCCGAGGCAAACATGGCGAAGGCCTGCATGTCGCGGTACTGGGCCAATTCCAGCTTCAACGTACCGGAAACCTTCTTCATGGCCTTGACCTGGGCCGAGCCACCCACGCGGGAAACCGAAACACCCACGTCGACGGCCGGACGCTGGTTGGCGTTGAAGAGGTCCGACTGCAGGAAGATCTGGCCATCGGTGATCGAGATGACGTTGGTCGGGATGAATGCCGAAACGTCGTTTGCCTTGGTCTCGATGATCGGCAGGCCGGTCATCGAACCGGCACCGAGCGCGTCGGAGAGCTTGGCACAACGCTCGAGCAGACGGGAGTGCAGGTAGAACACGTCACCCGGGTAGGCCTCGCGTCCTGGCGGACGGCGCAGCAACAGGGAAACGGCACGGTAGGCTTCGGCCTGCTTGGACAGATCATCAAAGACGATCAGAACGTGCTTGCCGTCGTACATCCACTGCTGGCCAATGGCCGAGCCTGCGTACGGTGCCAGGTACTTGAAACCGGCCGGGTCGGATGCCGGGGAGGCCACGATGGTCGTGTACTCCAAGGCGCCGTTGTCCGCAAGGGTCTGGCGCACTGCGGCAATGGTCGAAGCCTTCTGACCAATTGCCACGTAGATGCAGCGGACCTGCTTGTTGGTGTCACCCGAAGCCCAGTTGGCCTTCTGGTTGATGATGGCGTCCACGGCCAGGGCCGTCTTGCCGGTCTGGCGGTCACCAATGATCAGCTGGCGCTGGCCACGGCCGATCGGGATCATCGCGTCGATGGCCTTCATGCCGGTCTGCAGCGGTTCGTGAACCGACTTGCGCTGCGTGACGCCGGGTGCCTGGGTTTCCAGGGCACGACGGCCGGAGGCCGCGATCGGTCCCAGGTCATCGATCGGCTCGCCCAGTGGGTCGACCACGCGGCCCAGGAAGGCGTCGCCAACCGGAACCGAAAGGATCTCGCCGGTGCGCTCAACGCGCTGGCCTTCGGCAATGCCGGTGAAGTCGCCAAGGACAACAACACCGATATCGCGGGTATCAAGGTTCTGGGCCAGGCCCAGAGTGCCGTCTTCGAAGCGAAGCAACTCATTGGCCATGACGGAGGGAAGACCCTCCACCTTGGCGATGCCGTCACTTGCCGTGGTTACGCGGCCGACCTCGGTGCGCTCAGCTTTGCCCGGTTCGTAGGACGCTGCGAACTCATTCAAGGCATTGCGGACGTCGTCGGCGTTGATGGTCAATTCGGCCATCTGCAGTCCCTGCTCTCCTAAGTTGTGATTGCCGCGTTGGATCCTTGCGGCAACCGAAATTTGATTCAGTCTATGGTGACTGGCCTGCAAGGCAGGCCCCCCGTTGTGGTGGGGGGGCTGCCTAGCTTGCCAACTGGCGGCGAAGATCCGCGACGCGGGTGGCGATGGTTGCGTCAACAACCTCGTCACCCACCTTGATGCGGATGCCGCCAACTAGTGCCGGGTCGATCTCGACATTGATCTTCAAGTCCCGGCCGTAAAGGTTGTTCAGGCCTGCCTGCAGGCGCGCTGTTTGCTCGCTCGTGAGATCACGGGTGACGCTCACTTGGGCAATCCAGCGGTCCTGGCGTTTAGCCACCAATTCCACGAAGCGCTCCAGAAGTGCAACGGGCTTGAGCCCGCGCGGCGAAGCGACGGCCTGGCGGATCAGCAGTGCCGATGCGTCCGAGGCGTTCGGAACCAGCTTGAGCGCCAGGGCGCTCTTGGCTTCGTCCGGTGCCTTGGAATCATCGAGTGCACGCTGCAGATCATGACTGGACCCAACCACACGGATGAACGCGAAGAGGTCTTCTTCGAGCCTCTCCAGTCCCGCGGAACCGTCCTGACGTTCGGTCACCACGATGGCGACAGTTGCCGCCAGGGTTTCCAATGCATCGCCAATGTCTCGTGCCGAGCTCCAACGCGAGGATGCCAGAGACGCGACGGTGGCTTCGGCTTCCGCCGACACCTTCCCGTGCAACAGCTTGGCCACGAGGCCAGCCTTGTCCGAGGCCCCACGGGCCGGATCAGTCAGTGCGCGACGCAGGCCTGCGTTGCCATCCAGAACGTCAACCGTTCCAAATAGCTCGGCGGACAATTCCAAGGACGCGTGTGCAAGCTTGGTTTCCAACGACGCCAGCGCCGCGGACAGTGACTCGCTCGATACACCTGCCATTAGTTCGATGCACCTGCGTTCTGCTGGTTTTCCAGGTCTGCCAGGAACTTGTCGACCACGCGGGAAGCGCGGTCATCGTTCTCAAGAGCGTCGTCGACGATCTTGCTGGCCAAAGAAGTTGCCAGGGTTCCGACCTCGGCACGCAGCGAGGTAACCGCTGCGACGCGCTCGGATTCGATCTGGCGATGTGCCTGCTCGGTGATACGAGCGGACTCCTCGGCGGCCTTGGTCTTGAGCTCCGCGAGGATCTGTGCACCTTCTTCGCGCGCTTCCTCACGGATGCGGTTGGCTACGGTGCGTGCTTCCAGCAGCTGTGCCTTGTACTGCTCCAGGGTGGCGTTGGCTTCGGCCTGTGCGGCCTCTGCCTTCTCAAGTCCACCCTCGATGGCCGTGACACGGTCCTGGTAGGACTTCTCGAATGCCGGGGCAATGTACTTGACCACGATGAACAACAGGACAGCGAAGCCTGCGGCAGTGACAAGAATTTCCCACGGGTTCGGAAGCAGCGGGTTTGCGCCCGCACCTGCAGCGAGGATCAATTCGTTGCTGATCATTCTCACTCTTCCTTATCTCTTAAGTTCCAATTGCAATGGCGCCTGCGACAGTGGCAGGGCCACTACGAGGGGAACTAGGCGCCGACGACGAAGGCGAAGACCAAGCCCAGGATGGCAAGTGCTTCTGCAAGGGCGAAGCCCAGCATGGCGATGGGCTGCAGGATGCGCTGTGCTTCCGGCTGACGAGCTACGCCGTTGATGTAGGCAGCGAAGATCATGCCCACGCCAATGGCCGAGCCGATTGCAGCCAGGCCGTAGCCGATCATGTTAAGGGAGCCGTGGAGTTCCATTTCGTTCCTTTCAAGATACCGACACTTTGTCGGCAGGTTGTGAGGTCATTCCCTGTTGAAGGGGAAAACTATTTTTTGTTGGTGCGAGCCCGAACTAGTGGGCGTCTGCATCCAGGGCACCCTGGATGTAGATGGCGGTCAGCAGGGCGAAGACAAACGCCTGCAGGACCATGATCAGGAGTTCGAGGAAGTACATTGCCACCGAGCCTGCGATGACGGCAACGCCGATGGCGTTCATGGCCAGGGACTCCTGGACCATGATCAGGTGGCGTGCGCCGGTTGCTGCCAGCATCACGATCATGTGGCCGGCCAGCATGGTGGCCATCAGACGCAAGGAGTGGGTCAACGGGCGGACGATGAAGTTGGAAATGATTTCCAGCGGCACCATCAGCGGCATGATCCAGCCCGGGACGCCCGAGGGAACGACAGCCAGCTTGAAGTAGCGGATGCCGTGGTTCTTCACGCCGACAGCGATCCAGGTGCCATAGATGATGATGGCCATGGCGTACGCTGCACCGGCGTGGGAGAAGGACGGGAGCTGAAGGAACGGGATGGCCCCGAACAGGTTGTTCAGCAAGACGAAGAAGAAGGTCGCAAACAACAGCGGGACCCACTGGGCGAAGTTCTTTTCGCCGATGATGTCGCGGCCAATGCCGTTACGGACGAAGCCGTAGGCGCTTTCAGCCAGGAACTGTACCTTGCCTGGAACGAGCTTCGGATTCTTGATGGCCGACTTGAAGAACCACACGATCAAGATGATCGAGAGGATGATCATGACCATCTGCTTGCCGAAACCGGTCCCGTACTCGGCTAACCATGGCAGCACCTCGGGAAGGTGGGTGTCGGAAATCGACGGCGGGACATAAGGTTCAGTGGCCGTCGGAAGCGCAAACGCGGTCAACGCGCTGTCCTCTCTGCAGTTTCGGTCGTGGGGCAATATCGGTGATTCGGCGCAAGGCGCCGCCCACCGTGTGAAGTTCTATTGGTCGATCTCATCGTCTGGTGAAAACCCGCGGCGTCGATGCCGCAAATGGTGGCGAGCCAGAAACATTCCTGCGGTTGCGCCAAGCAGCGCACCGAGGAAAACAATCCAGCGGGTGTCCAGCAAAAGATCCAAACCCCAGCCTATCAAACCCCACGCGATGAGCCCGCCAACAATGTAGTTGACGTACTCGCGGACGCGGGGCTGTTTCGGCCCTTGAACGGAATTGGTTTCAGGGTTGTCCATGATCCCCTCCTGCGGAAGGGGAGGGCGATGGATCGTCGGAATTGAAAATGGGAAGTCGTGCCCGGGAGAAGGCTCGGATCTCGCCAAACTGCCACAGCACCAGGGAACCAAGGGCTCCCCACATGAAGTAGGGCGCAAGCACCCAATCGGGCAGCCCGGTGAAAAGCACCAGAAATCCCATTCCCAGGATCTTGGCGATGTACATGAACAAGAATGCCGGCAGCGCCCAGGTGCTGCGATAGCGCCCGGCCCATTCGGCGACAAGCAGGCTGACGCCGAAGAACACAACGATCAACGCGCAACCGAAGGCCAGGGAGCCGGCCTCGCGTGCGCCAAGGATCGGCCATGCGGCGAGGGAGGCAAGGGTGCCGACACCAACGGTGTAGGCAACACAGGTCTTCAGGATCCCCAGCCAGGGGGAACGCGGAGCCGACGATGCAACCAATGCACCGCTGGCCTTGGAACCGCGTTCCGGCTTGATCATGTATTTTCAGTTCCCTTGTATACAGAAGGGCCCGCTTGCTGCGGGCGCCTGCCTGGTATCGAGGCCTGCTGGGGGGATGTCACCGGTGAAGGCGACCCTTGAATTCTACACGAGATAGAACGGGGGCTCGACCCGGCTGCCGGAGGTCCTGCGCAAGCCGTGTGCCGCTAGTTTCTGCCGGGCGTCGGGGCCCTGCCCCGGGCGCGCTTGAGCAGTGGCCACCAGGTGACCAAGGTCACGAAAACAAAGGCCGCAACATAGAGGGGAATTGCGATTTCCCGGTTGGTCAGTGAGATGACCACGACGCCGGAAGCGACCAGGGACGCCCACAGGTAAAGGATGATGACCACGGCGCGGGGGCTGTGCCCCAGATCGACCAGGCGGTGGTGGATATGCCCGCGGTCAGCGCTGAAGGGTGACCTGCGATTGGCGGTTCGCCGGATCACCGAAAGCAGCAGGTCGACGTACGGCAGCACGATCACCGCCACCGGAAGTATCACCGGCATGAAGGCCGGGACATTGCGGAAACGGAAGGCATCCTCCCCCAGCACATCCCCGGTGACCGCCAGCGTGGCCACCGCAAAAAGCATCCCGATGGCCAACACCCCGGTCTCCCCCATGAAGATGGAGGCAGGCTGGAAATTGTGCGGCAGGAAGCCCAGCGTCGCCCCGAGCAGCACGGCACAAAGCAGGGCGGAGAAGTTGGCGTAGTCCTCGGCGCTGACGCGTGTGGCCAGCAGGTAGCTGTATACAAAGAAGGTCGCCGCACCAATGGCGGAGATGCCGGCAGCCAGTCCGTCCAAGCCGTCGACGAAGTTGATCGCGTTCATCGTGCCCACGATGATCAGCACAGTGACCACGATCTGCACTATCGGGGACTCGATTTGCAGGGAACCCACCGGCAGGGCCTTGAGCAGGATCCCGTGATTGACGATGACCAGGCCCACCGCGATCTGCCCGATGAGCTTGATCCACCAGCGCAGGTCCAACAGGTCGTCAAGCACCCCCATGACCAAGATGATCCCCAGGGCGATCATCACGCCCTGGACGGGTTCGGGCGACCGGAAGATCCCGGCAAAGAACGGAATTTGCGAGGCCACCAGGATCCCGAGGTAGAGGCCGCCGATGATGGCGACCCCGCCGAGCTTGGGGGTGGGCTTTTCGTGGAAGTCGCGGTCGCGCACCGGGGACTTGGGCATGAAGCGCACGCCCACGACACGGAGCACCGGGGTAAGCAGATACGAGGTCATGAAGGTGATCCCGATCAGCAAGAGATAGATTCTCATGACGAGCGGGCGGACTCCCCTGCCGCGTCCTCGCCCTGGGGTGGCGACTGCTTCGATGTCGCGTCCTGGGATGCACCGGGATCTGCCGGTGCTTCGGATTCGGCTGCCGGGGACGTCTCGGCCTGATCGGCATCGTGGTTGTCGGAGGCGTCGGCCGTTTCCTCGGGGACTCTGGCAACTTCCGCAGCGGTTTGGGTGGAGGCGTCGGTTGCCGCGGATGCGTCGACTTCACCGTCAGCGGATTCGGCTGCGTCGGGCGCTTCCGCGGTGCCGGCCTCGGGGGCCTCGGATTCGTTGGCGGTCGCCGGATCCGGCCGACCGTCGGCGTCCAGGAGCTCCGGGACGACCCCGCGCAGCAGCTCGAGCGACAGCGCTCCGGCGCGCACCACCCGCGGCGGGGTGAGCGTGCAATCGATGATGGTGGAACCCAGCGCGTCGCCGGAAACCGGGCGAGGCCCGGCTTCGAGGTACACCTCGACGGTTTCGCCGAGCTGGTCGAAGGCTGCTTCGGCGGTGTCCGCGGCGGGCCGGCCGGTGCGGTTGGCCGAGGAGACGGCCAGCGGGCCGGTGAGCTTGAGCAGGTCGCGGGCGATCTCGTCGTCGGGCACCCGAAGGGCCACGGTTCCCCGGGTCTCCCCCAAGTCCCAGGTCAGCGACGGCTGGGCATGCAGGATCAGGGTCAGCGCGCCGGGCCAGAACCGCGCCGCCAGCTCGCGGGCGAAGTCCGGGATGTCGGCGGCCAATCCGTCCAGCGTTGCGGCCTGCGGGATCAGCACCGGTGGCGGCATGCTGCGTCCGCGGCCCTTGGCGGCCAGCAGGGTGGCCACCGCCTGGGCGGAGAAGGCGTCGGCGGCAATGCCGTAGACGGTGTCGGTGGGCATCACGATGCACCGGTTTTCGGCCAGTGCGGCGCGTGCGGCCTCGAGTCCAGTCTCTAGTTCCTGGCTGTCGCGGGCATCAAAACGTGAAGTCACGTGATTCATTCTTCCATGTTTCGGTCTGTCCTAGCGGCGGATGCCGCTGGTGGCCCGGTCCCTGCCGGTCAGATCCAGGTGGGTCTCGATCTTCTTCCAGTGCCCGGAGGCGGCAAACATGGCCGCCATGGCCCCGGCCTGGACCTCTGCATGCTCCATGACGAAGAAGCCGCCGGGGCGCAGCAAGCGTGCGGCGGAGGCCTCGGCGGCCCGCGGCAGGACCATGCCGTCCTCCCCGCCACCGTACAGCGCCATGGCCGGGTCGTGGTCCCGGGCCTCGGGCTCGCGCGGGACCGCGTTGGCCGGGATGTAGGGCGGGTTGGACGCGACCACGTCGCAGGTGCCGTCGAGCTCGGGCAACGCGTCGGCCAGGTCCCCCTTGACCAGGTGCACGCCCAGCGGCTCGAGGTTCCGCGATGCGTAGCCGAACGCGTCGTCGGACAGCTCCACGGCATGCACGCGGGCGCCGGGCAGCTCGTGGGCCAGCGACCCGGCGATGGCCCCGGAGCCGGTGCCCAGGTCCACCAGCAGCGGGTGGACCAGGTCGGAGGCGAAGTCGATGGCCAACTGGACCACCGACTCGGTCTCGGGGCGCGGGACGAACACCCCCGGGCCCACCGCCAGGTCCAGGTAGCGGAAGTGGGCGAGCCCGGTGAGGTGCTGCAGCGGGATGCGGGTGGCGCGCTTGGAGACCAGGCGCGCGTACGCCTCGGCATCCCCGGCGGTGAAGCACTCCCCCATCATCACCATCGAGGCGAGCCTGCCACGGGAAATCCCCAGCACGTGCGCGGCCAACAGCTCGGCGTCCACCCGCGGCGAGGGGACTTTCGCCGCCTCGAGGACGGCGGCGGCATCGCCGAGCACCTGCGCCAGCGGCCTGCCGAAACCCGGTTCACTCACGTGCCGCGCCTAGCCCTTGTCCCCGCCGATGGCGTCAAGGCGCTGCTGCTCGTCCATCTCGATGCAGGAGTTGATCAGCGGTTCGAGCTCGCCGTTCATCACGTGGTCGAGGTTGTACGCCTTGTAGCCGGTGCGGTGGTCCGCGATCCGGTTTTCCGGGTAGTTGTAGGTGCGGATGCGCTCGGAGCGGTCCATGGTGCGCACCTGGGACTTGCGGATGTCGGAGTTCTCCGCGTCGATGATGGCCTGCTGGTGGGCCAGCAGGCGCGAACGCAGCACGCGCATCGCGGCCTCGCGGTTCTGGATCTGCGACTTCTCGTTCTGCATGGCCACCACGATGCCGGTGGGGATGTGGGTCAGGCGCACCGCGGAGTCGGTGGTGTTCACCGACTGGCCGCCGGGTCCCGAGGAGCGGTACACATCGACCTTCAGGTCGTTCGGGTGGATGTCCACCTCTTCGGGCTCGTCGACCTCGGGCAGGATCAGTACGCCGGCGGCGGAGGTGTGGATGCGGCCCTGGGACTCGGTCTGCGGCACGCGCTGGACGCGGTGCACCCCGCCCTCGAACTTCAGGTGCGCGTAGACGCCTTCGGCTGGATCGTTCGACTTGCCCTTGATCGCCATCTGGGCGTCCTTGTAGCCGCCGAGGTCCGACTCGTTGAAGGAAATCAGCTCGGTCTTCCAGCCCATGTTCTCGGCGTAGCGGGTGTACATGCGCAGCAGGTCCGCGGCGAAAAGTGCCGCCTCGTCGCCGCCTTCCCCGCCCTTGACCTCGAGGATCACGTCGCGTGCGTCGTTGGGGTCGCGCGGGATGAGCAGCCGGCGCAGCTTCTCCTCGAGCACGGGCAGCTTCACCTCGAGCTCGGCAACCTCGGCGGCGAAGTCCGGGTCCTCGTCGGCCATCTCGCGGGCAGCCTCCAGGTCCTCGGTGGCCTGCTTCCAGCGCTTGTGCGCCTCGACGATGCCGTTGAGTTCGGCCGAGCGGCGACCGAGCTTGCGGGCCATCGCCTGGTCCTGGTAGACGGCGGGATCCGAGAGCTGCGCCTGGAGGGCTGCGTGCTCATCGAGAAGGCCCTGTACGGACTCAAACATGTTTCAACTTCTTTCACTGCGACTGGTTCCCAGTGTAGGGAACGAAAGAGGATCTTGGGGGTGCGGATGCGGTGCCGGTGTTAACGACCAACGCCCAGCTTCACCGGCACCGGAAATCCGGGCACGGTGAAACTGGGCGTGTAGGCAGCTAGGCGTCGTTCTTGGAGCCCAGCGTGGTCTTGTTGATCAGCATCAGGAACTCGGCGTTCGAGGAGGTCTCGCGGATCTTGCCCGTGAGGGTCTCCAGCGCCTGCTGGGTGTCCAGGCCCGAGAGCACGCGGCGCAGGCGCCACATGATGCGAACCTCGTCCGGCGAGAGCAGCTTCTCCTCGCGGCGGGTGCCCGATTCGTTGACGTCGACGGCCGGGAAGATGCGCTTGTCCGCGAGCTTGCGGCTCAGGCGCAGCTCCATGTTGCCGGTGCCCTTGAACTCCTCGAAGATGACCTCGTCCATCTTGGACCCGGTCTCCACCAGCGCGGTGGCCAGGATGGTCAGCGAGCCGCCGTTCTCGATGTTGCGTGCGGCACCGAAGAAGCGCTTGGGCGGGTACAGCGCCGAGGAATCGACACCGCCGGAGAGGATGCGCCCGGAGGCCGGGGCGGCCAGGTTGTAGGCACGGCCCAGACGGGTCATCGAGTCCAGCAGGACCACGACGTCCATGCCCATTTCCACCAGGCGCTTGGCGCGCTCGATGGCCAGCTCGGCCACGGTGGTGTGGTCGTCCGCCGGGCGGTCGAAGGTCGAGGCGATGACCTCGCCCTTGACGGTGCGCTGCATGTCGGTGACTTCTTCGGGACGCTCGTCAACCAACACCATCATGAGGTGGACCTCTGGGTTGTTGATGGTGATGGCGTTCGCGATGGACTGCAGGATCAGCGTCTTGCCGGCCTTCGGCGGCGAGACGATCAGGCCGCGCTGGCCCTTGCCGATCGGGGCGACCAGGTCGATGACGCGCGGGCCGACCAGCTTCGGGTCGGTCTCCAGGCGCAGGCGCTCGGTCGGGTACAGCGGGGTCAGCTTGGAGAAGTCGACGCGATTGGTGTTCTCCTCCGGGGCCTTGCCGTTGATCGCGGTGAGCTTGACCAGTGCGTTGAACTTGGCGCGCGAGTTGGCGTTCTCGTTCTCGCGGGGGGCGCGGATGGCGCCAACCACTGCATCGCCCTTGCGCAGGTTGTACTTCTTGACCTGGTTCAGGGTGACGTAGACGTCCGACGGGCCGGCGAGGTAGCCGGAGGTGCGGATGAACGCGTAGTTGTCCAGCACGTCCAGGATGCCGGCCACCGGAAGCAGCACGTCCGAGTCGCTGAACTCGGTGTCATCGACATCGGGCTGGTTGCGGTTGCGGCCGCGGCGGTTGTTGCGGTCCGTACGGTCATTGCGATCGTTCCGGTCGTTGCCGCGATCCTGGCGGTCGTTGCCTCGATCCTGGCGGTCGTTCCGATCGCGGTTGCGGTCGCGGTTGCGCTCGTTGCGCTCGCGGTTGCGTTCGCGGCGGTTGGCGGCACGGTCCTCGGAGCCCTCGCGGACCCGGTCCTCGGAGCGGTCGGCCGACTTCGTGTCGTTGACGCGGTCGTTGGCGCGGTCGTTGGAGCGAACCTCGGCCGGCTTCTCCTCGTGGGCCTCGGCGTTGTCGCCGTGCTCGGAGGAATCGTTGTTGTTGCTCTCGCGGCGGTTGCGGTTGCGGTCGCGGCGGTTGCGGTTGCGCTCGTGGCGGTCGCCGCGCTCGTTGCGTGGCTCGTTGTTGTCCTGGTTCGACTCGGAGGAGTCGGTGGACTCGGCCGATGCCTGCTCGGGCGCAGCGGTTGCCTCGGCCGGAGCCTCGGCGGCTGCGGTTCCGGTCGATTCGGCCCGGCGGTTGCGGGTGTTGCGGCGCGGTGCGCGCTCTTCGCTGGCCGGTGCCTCGGTGGCCTTGACCTCGGGAGCCGGAGTCTCGGCGGCCTTCGGTTCGGTGGCGACCGGTGCGGTTTCCGCGGCCGCGGCCGCGGTTCCGGAGGAATCGGCGCGGCGGCTGCGGGTGCGGCGGGCCGGGGCTTCGGCCTTGGCCTCGGCGGCCGGGGCTGCGGCGGTCTCGGTTTCGGCGGGCTTGCTTGCCGTCTTGGCGGCGCTCTTGGCCGGGGCCTTCGCGGCAGCCTTGGCGGGTGCCTTCGACTCTGCCTTGGCGGGGGCCTCGGTCTTGGCGTCGGCCTTGGGCTCTGCCTTGGCCTTGGCGTCACGGTCGGCCACGGAACCGCCACGTTGGTGGTTCGAGATCGCGGTGACAAGATCGTTCTTGCGCATCCGCGAACCGCCGGTGATGCCCAGCTGGGACGCAAGCACCTGCAATTGTGCAAGTTTCAGGCCGGCAAGTCCGCCGCCCTTGGATGCGTTGTTTTCTTCCACGCCTGCAGTAAGGCTGGTGGTTTCGGTCACGAAGGTTCCTTCCCCCTCGTCGGGCGGATTTCATCAGAGAGATCCGCAGCTATTGACTACCCCTTGTTCCCGCGTCAGATGCGGGAAAAGGTTCGGCCGGGCACCGCCCCGCAAGAGCGGGGCATGTGCGTCGGTCGATCGTAAGACACACCAAGGGATCGAATCACCAACATGGTTGACGGTTTCAATCGGATGGTGTGGGTGTGCCTGCTCGCCTCGGCGAAAATGGTTTGTGATGATCGAATTCCCCAAGATCCGCCCGCCGCGGCGGGGGAAGGAATTGATGGCTGCACGAAACGCAATGAATCATCCACTGGAATCCGGATGTTTCTTTTCAGGCGGGTGCTAAAGCACTTCCACTCTAACACCCGTTGGGGGTACGGACTCAATCCGGACACGCCAAGTCGTTTCGCCGTGGCTTTCCGCGAATGCGGAAACGGCCGCGGCGGCCTCCTGCGCCTGGTCCTGCCCGGCGCACAACACCAGCACCGTGGGTCCGGCGCCGGAGACCACGGCCGCATGCCCCGCGGCCCGCAGCCGGGCAATCAGCGCGGCGCTGGGCTCCATGGCCGGCGCCCGGAAGCCCTGGTGCAGGAAGTCCTCGGTACCGACCAGCAGCACCGACGGGTCGTGGGCCAGGGCGTGGATGAGCAGGCCCACCCGTCCCCCGTTGGCGGCGGCCACCGCATGCGGCACGGTCGCCGGCAGCAGCCCGCGCGCCGTTGCGGTTGACAGTTCGACATCGGGAATCGCAATGACCGGGACGATGTCCTCGTGCAGCTTCCCTTGCACCGTGCCGAATCCGGCCTCGGTGCTCCAGGACAGCGTCAGCCCGCCGTAGACGGCCGGTGCGACGTTGTCCGGGTGCCCCTCCCAGCGCGAGGCGGCCTGGAAGACCTCGTCCAGTCCGACCTGAGACGCGGCGGGGAGCAGCGCGTTGGCGGCGGCAAGCGCGCTGACCATGGCCGCGGCGCTGGATCCCATGCCGCGGCCGTGCGGGATGTTGTTGGTCGCCTCGATGCGCAGGCCGGCCGGCTCGAAGCCCAGTTCCGCCCAGCGCTCCAGGATGGTCCGGGCGATCAGGTGGGTCTCGTCGGTGGGCAGCGTGTCGGCGCCCTCCCCGGTGACTTCCACGCTGACGCCGGGCTCGGCGAGGGTGTGCACCACCAGGGTGTCGTACACGCCCAGCGCCAGGCCCAGCACGTCGAAGCCGGGTCCCAGGTTCGCGCTCGTGGCCGGCACGTGGACGGCAATGGTTTGTCCGGCTTGGATCTGCGCCATCTTGTGCTTGTTTTCCCTACTCTGGATTGCTTGGCCTAGGCCAGGCCAAGGGCCGAGGCCACCGAGACAACGTCGAAGTCGACCTTGGTCGGGGTGACGGGCGATCCGTCGGCGGTCTTCAGGGCCCAGTCCGGGTCCTTCAGTCCGTGCCCGGTCACCGTGATCACGATGGTCTTGCCGCTCGGGACGTTGCCGGCGGCATGGTGCTTGATGATGCCGGCCACGCCCGCGGCGGAGCCCGGCTCCACGAAGACGCCCTCGCGGGAGGACAGCCAGCGGTGCGCGGCGAGGATCTCCTCGTCGGTCACCGAGTCGATGATTCCGCCGGATTCGTCGCGGGCCTCTTCGGCCTGCTTCCAGGATGCGGGGTTGCCGATGCGGATGGCGGTGGCGATGGTGTCCGGCTCGGTCACCGGGTGGCCCAGCACGATGGGGGCTGCGCCGGCTGCCTGGAAGCCCCACATGATGGGGGTCTTGGTGGATACCGGGGCCAGCACCTCGCCGGCCTGGTTGGTGTACTCGGAGCAGTACTCCTTGTAGCCCTTCCAGTAGGCGGTGATGTTGCCCGCGTTGCCCACCGGCAGCACGTGGTAGTCCGGGGCGTCGCCCAGGGAGTCGACGACCTCGAAGGCGCCGGTCTTCTGCCCCTCGATGCGGGCGGGGTTCACCGAGTTCACCAGGAACACCGGGTAGTTTTCGCTCAGCTTGCGGGCGACCTCGAGGCAGTTGTCGAAGTTGCCGTCGATCTGGATGATGTCGGCGCCGTGCGCGATCGCCTGGGACATCTTGCCCATGGAGATCTTGCCGTCCGGGACCAGCACCGCGCACTTGAGCCCGGCCTGGGTGGCGTAGGCGGCGGCGGAGGCGGAGGTGTTGCCCGTGGAGGCGCACACCACGGCCTTGGCGCCGGCGGCGACAGCGGCGGTCATCGCCATGGTCATCCCGCGGTCCTTGAAGGAGCCGGTCGGGTTCATGCCCTCGACCTTGAGGTAGACCTCGGAGCCGGTGAGCGCGCTCAGTGCGGGGGCGAACACCAAGGGCGTGCCGCCCTCGCCCAGGGTGATGACCCTGGTGCTTTCGTCAACGGGCAGGCGTTCGGCATATTCGCGGATGACTCCGCGCCACTGGTGGGCCACTTAGTTTCCTTCAACTCGCAGGACAGAGGTTACTTCTTGGACGGCGGCCAGCGCGGAGACGGCGGCCACGGTGGCGGCAAGCGCCGATTCGGTGGAGCGGTGGGTGACGATGCGCAGGTCGGCGACCCCGCCGTTGGTTTCCGGCTTCACGGTCTGGCGCAGCGTCTCGATGGAGACCCCGTGCCGGGCAAAGATCGCGGCGATGGCGGCCAGCACGCCGGGCTCGTCGGTGACGCGCAGCCCGATCCAGTAGCTGGTGGCGATGTCGGCGAAGTCCATGACCTGCACCTTTTGCTGCGCGGCGATGGCCGGCAGAGGGCCTCCGGAGACCACGCGGCGGGCCACCGCGACGGTGTCGCCCAGCACGGCCGAGGCGGTCGGGGCTCCCCCGGCGCCGGCGCCGTAGAACATCAGTTCCCCGGCGTTTTCGGCCTCGACGAAGACCGCGTTGAACGCGCCGTGGACGGCGGCCAGCGGGTGATTGCGGCGCAGCAGCGTCGGGTGCACGCGCACCCCGATGCCCTTGGCACCGCGTTCGGCGATGGCCAGCAGCTTGATGACCATGCCCGCGTCCTTGGCCGCCGCGACGTCGGCCGCGGTGACCTTGGTGATGCCCTCGCAGTGCACGTCTTCGAGCGAAAAGTCGGTGTGGAAGGCCAGCGAGGCGAGGATCGCTGCCTTGGCGGCGGCGTCGTGGCCCTCGACGTCGGCGGTCGGGTCGGCCTCGGCGTAGCCCAGGTCCTGGGCCTGGCCCAGCACGTCCTCGAACGCGGCACCGGTGGTGTCCATGGCGTCGAGGATGAAGTTGGTGGTGCCGTTGACGATGCCCATGACCTTGGTGATCCGGTCCCCGGAGAGGGAATCGGAGATCGGGCGCAGGATCGGGATGGCGCCGGCGACGGCTGCCTCGTAGCGCAGCTGGGCGCCGGATTCGAAGGCCAGCGCGTTCAGTTCCGCGCCTTGGGCCGCGAGCAGCGCCTTGTTGCCGGTGACCACCGAGGCACCGCGGGACAGCGCCCGGCGGATCAGGGAACCGGCCGGTTCCAGGCCGCCGAGCAGCTCGATGACGATGTCGGCGCCGTCGACCAGCGCCTCGGCGTCGGTGGTGAACAGGTCCGCGGGGAGATCCACGTCCCGCTTGGCGGCGGTGTTGCGCACGGCAATGCCCGCCAGTTCAAGGTTCGCGCCGGCACGGTCGGCCAGCACCGCCGCATCCTGTGTCAGGATGCGGGCAACCTGGGATCCCACGTTGCCGCAGCCCAGCAGGGCCACCTTCAATGTCTTCACGTTTTTACTTTGCTCCCAAGTCGCGGGCCAACAGGTCGGCTTCGGTTTCCCTGCGGATGATGGCGCGGGCCGCGCCGTTGCGCACCGCCACCACGGCGGGGCGTCCCAGGTAGTTGTAGTTGCTGGCCAATGCCCAGCAGTAGGCCCCGGTGCCGGGCACCGCGAGCAGGTCGCCTGCGGCAACATCCTCGGGCAGGTAAACATCCCGTACGACTATGTCACCGGATTCGCAGTGTTTGCCAACCACGCGGGAAACAATCGGGTCGCTTTCCGTCACACGGGAGGCGAGCACCGCGGTGTAGTCCGCGTCGTAGAGCACCGGGCGGGCGTTGTCGCTCATCCCGCCGTCCACCGAGACGTAGCGGCGCGGCACCAGGGTGCCGTCGGCGGTTTCCACCTGGACGGACTTGCGCACGCCGGCCTCGTAGAGGGTGAAGGTGGAGCTTCCGGCGATGGCGCGGCCCGGTTCGATGGAGATCCGCGGGACCGCCAGGCCCAGCTGGGCTGCGGTGTCGCCCACGACCTTGGCCATCGCGGCGGCCAGCACGGCCGGTGGGCTGGGGGTGTCGACCTCGGTGTAGGCGATGCCGTAGCCGCCGCCCAAATCCAGCTCGGGCAGCTCGACGCCGTGGTCCTTCTTGACCTGTGCCAGGAAGCCGAGCATCTTCTGCGCGGCCAGGGCGAAGCCCTCGGACTCGAAGATCTGCGAGCCGATGTGCGCGTGCAGGCCCAGCAGGTTCAGCTCCTGGTGCTCCAGCGCGAAGCGCACGGCGGCGGCGGCCGGGGAAACGTCGTCGCCCACCGGAATCATCGAGAGCCCGAATTTCTGGTCCTCGTGGGCGGTGGCGATGAATTCGTGGGTGCTGGCGTGCACGCCCGGGGTCAGGCGCAGCATCACGTTGGCGCGCTTGCCGGTTTCCCTGGCCAGGTCCGCGACGCGCTCGAGCTCGTCGAGCGAGTCCACGACGATGCGGCCCAGGTCCGCCTCCAGGGCGGTGCGGATCTCGGTGACGGACTTGTTGTTCCCGTGCAGCGAGAGGTTCGCGGCGGGCACGCCGGCAACCCGGGCCACGGCCATTTCCCCGCCGGAGCAGGTGTCCAGGCGCAGGCCCTCGGCGGTGACCCAGCGGGCAACCTCGATGCTCAAGAACGCCTTGCCGGCGTAGTAGACATCCACCCCGCCGCACAGGTCCTTGAACGCCTCATCGAAGGCCTGCTTGAAGCCGGAGGCGCGGGCCCGGAAGTCGTCCTCGTCCAGCACGAACAACGGGGTGCCGAACTCGCGGGCCAGCTCGGCGACGCCGATGCCCTGGACGGCCAGTTCGCCGTCCTCGGACCGGGCCACGCCGGCGGCCCACTCGATGGGGCGCAGCGCATTGGCGTCCTGCGGGAAGGACAACCAGGAAGGTGCAAGTGGTGAAATGGCCATGGGGAGGGTCCTTACATCTTTTCCGGTGCGGACACGCCCAACAGGTCAAGCCCGTTGGCCAGGACCTGGGTGGTGGCGTCGTTGAGCCAGAGGCGGGTGCGGTGGATGGGCTCGACGGTGCCCTCGCCCACGGGGGTCACGCGGCAGGCGGCGTACCAGGAGTGGTACGCGCCGGCGAGCAGCTCGATGTGGCGGGCCACGCGGTGCGGTTCGCGGTGCGTGGCTGCCTGGGCGACGACCGAGGGGAACTGCCCCAGGGCCGCGAGCAGGTCGTTCTCGGTTTCGTGGGTCAGCAGCGTGGCGTCGAAGTCGGTGCGCTCAACGCCCTTCTCCACGGCGTTGCGGCTGGCGGCCCGCGAACGGGCGTGGGCGTACTGCACGTAGAACACCGGGTTGTCGTTGGTGTTCTTCTTGAGCTGCTCCGGGTCGATGGTCATCGGCGAATCGGCCGGGTAGCGGCCCAGCGAGTAGCGCAGCGCGTCGGCGCCGAGCCAGTTGATCAAGTCGCGCAGCTCGATGATGTTGCCGGCGCGCTTGGACAGGCGGGCACCGTTCACGGAGATCAGCTGGCCGATCAGCACCTCGATGTTGACCTTGGGATCGTCCCCGGCGGCGGCCGCGATGGCCTTGAGGCGGTTGACGTAGCCGTGGTGGTCGGCGCCGAGCAGGTAGATCTTCTCGGTGAAGCCGCGGTCCTTCTTGGACAGGTAGTAGGCGGCGTCGGCGGCGAAGTAGGTCGGCTCCCCGTTGGCGCGGATCAGCACGCGGTCCTTGTCGTCGCCGAAGTCGGTGGTGCGCAGCCACACCGCGCCGTCGGTGTCGTCGATGTGGCCCTGCTCGCGCAGGCGCGCCACGGCGTCCTCGACCGCTCCGCCGGCGTGCAGTTCCTGCTCGGAGAAGAACACGTCGAACTCGACGCCGAAGTCGTTGAGGGTCTCCTTGATGTCGGCCATCTGCGCCACGTAGGCGGCTTGGCGGACGATCGGCAACGCCGCTTCGGCGGTCAGGTTGCGGATGTCCGGGTGCGCGTCGGCCACCGCATCGGCAAGTTCCTTGATGTACCCGCCCGGGTAGCCGCCCTCGGGCACGGGCAGCCCGTGCAGGCGGTTGTAGACGGACAGGGCAAAGATGTTCATCTGGTTGCCGGCGTCGTTGATGTAGTACTCGGAGGTGACGGTCGCGCCGCTGGCCTTGAGCACGCGGGCGATCGAGTCGCCCAGGGCCGCCCAGCGGGTGTGGCCGATGTGCAGCGGGCCGGTGGGGTTCGCGGAGACGAACTCCATGTTGATCTCGTGGCCGACCAGCGCCTCGTTGGTGCCGTAGGCGGCGCCGGCCTCGACGATTGAGCGGGCCAGTTCGCCGGCGGCGCCGGCCTCGAGGGTGATGTTCAAGAAGCCCGGTCCGGCGATCTCGACCTTGGCGACTCCGTCGGCATCGGCCAAGCGGGTGGCCAGGACCTGGGCGAAGTCGCGCGGGTTCATGCCGGCCTTCTTGCCCAGCTGCAGGGCGATGTTGGTGGCCCAGTCCCCGTGGTCGCGGCTCTTGGGTCGCTCCACTCGCACGCTCTCGGGTACGTCGACGGAAATCTGGCCGGCGGCGACGGCATCGCGGAGGCAAGCGGAAATGGCTGTGGAGAGTTCTTCAGGAGTCACCACTCAAGGATAACCGGGCGCGCGGGCCGCTGCCGCCGATGTGACGGAGCGACGTCGCACACATCAGGTGCTCATTTGGGCACCGCCGGAGTGGGGCGCGAAGCCCGATTTGTCATTCCCCGCCTGGCACCTGCTAAGCTCGTCTACGTTCCCAGCCGGAATTCGTTTTGCGAGCACGTTTCGCACTCCGGCATTGCCCTCGTAGCTCAGGGGATAGAGCGTCCGCCTCCGGAGCGGAAGGTCGAAGGTTCGAATCCTTTCGAGGGCACCACGAAAAGCTCCCGTTTGCCAGGTCATCCTGGTGGACGGGAGCTTTTTTCATGCCCGGGCCCGGTCCCGCGAGGCGGAAATGCGGACCGGAAGTTAAATTAAGCGGCCCCCGCGGTGACGGCGAATCTCCACGGGGGCCTAACCGCCGCTCCTTTGAGAAAAGGTGCATTGGCTACGGATGAGACTACAGCCAATGGTGCCGCGGCCGCCAATTGGCGGCACGTGTCTTGCCCCACAGGCCGCAACCGGCGCATGCAGAAAGCGGGCCCGACGCACATCGGGAACGCGCGCGGTGCTAGCGGCCGATGCCGTTCTCGTAGGAGTACACCACGATCTGCACCCTGTCGCGCAGGGCCAGCTTGCGCAGGATCGCCCCGATGTGGGTCTTGACCGTCGATTCGCTCAGGAACAGGCGCCCGGAGATCTCCTGGTTGGTCAGCCCCAGCGCCACGGCGTTGAAGACCTCCCGTTCCCGCTCGGTCAGCTCCAGGTAGGGCACCGGGACCGCCGGCACCGGGAGGGGCTCGTCGCGCAGCAGCGAGGCCAGGGACTGCGGGGCGATCACCGCGGAACCCCCGTGCACCGCACGGATCGATTCGCAGACGAACTCCGGGGTGCTGTCCTTGAGGAGGAACCCGCTGGCGCCGTGGCGGACCGCGGTGGCGGCGTGTTCGTCCCAGTCGAAGGTGGTGAGCATGATGACCTTCGGGGGCCTGCCGAAGCGCCCGGTGGTGTCCTCGAAGATCTTGCGGGTGGCTTCGACCCCGTCCATCGGCGACATCTGCACGTCCATCAGCACCACGTCCGGGCCGTGGGCGGCGATCTCCCCCAGCGCCTCGGTGCCGTCGGCGGCCTGGGCCACCACGGCCATGTCGGGCTGGGCGCCGATGATCACGGCCAGGCCGGAGCGGAAGAGCTGCTGGTCGTCGACCAGGGCCACGCGGATCTTGGGGTGGGTCAACGTCTCATCCATTCGGTGTTGATCGGGAAGGTCGCGGCGATCGTGAACAGGTCGGGGGCGCCGGCCACCCCGTCCCCGGTGTCGATGCTCAGGGTTCCGCAGAGGCTGGCCAGGCGCTGGCGCATGCCCGCGATCCCGGTACCGGTGCGCGTCGAGGCGGCGGAGGACTCAAAGTAGTTTGTCACGCTCAGCGTGTAACTGGTGGCACCCCAGTAGTGCCGCACGTAGATCGGGGTGGTGGAGCAGCCGTGGTGCAGCGCGTTGGCGAGCATCTCCTGGATGATCCGCCGGGTGGCCGGAACGATGTCCGCCGGCAACGGCACCGGCTCCCCCAGGGTTTCCTCGCTGACCTCGTACCCGGTGCCGCGCACGTTCTCCAGGATGGCGGAGATCTCCGAGGTCCGCGGGGCCAGCAACCCCATTTGCGCGGTCGCCAGCGCCAGGCTGCGCGTCGCCGGGTGCCCGGGGCGAGCGGCCGCCGTCCTTGCATCGGCAGGCGGAATTTGCGTCGGGCGGGTGTCCGCGGGCCTGGTTTCGGCCGTTTGCGAGAGCACCTGTCGCACCTCGCCCAGAGAGCGGCGGGCCGCGTCGGCAATGGTGCCGGTGGTCTCGCGGATGCGGGCGACGTCGTGGTCCGGGATGAAACGGATCGAGTCGGCCTGCGCGATGATCACGGCCAGGGAGTGGCCCACCACGTCGTGCACGTCGCGGGCCAGGGCCGCGTTCTCGGCCCGCAGCCGGGCGAGTTCCAGGGCGCTGTCGGCTTCCTCGCGGGCCTGGGCGGAGCCGCGTTCGGCGGTTTGCTTGCCGGCGAACAGCCGCACCAGCAACCCCAGCAGCCACGGCAGCGTCATCACCGAGGCAACCACCACGAAGATCGCGACGACCTGGTTGCGGGCGGGCCAGGCATTGGAATCCATGGCGGCAAAGAGCGGCCCGGAGACCCAGGAGCCGACGTGCGCGATGTAGAAGGTGCCCAGCACCGAGCCCACCGCGATCGAGGCCCCGGCCAGGAACACCCAGAGCCGGGTGCCGAAGCGGGCCACCATCCCCACCACGTACAGCGCGGCCAGCTGGGCGAGGTCGACGTCGAATCCGCCGAGCATCTGCAGCAGCGTGCCCACCCAGATGAGGGACAGCGCCACCCCGGGCAGCACCCGCGCGCAGCCGATGGCCACGGCCGCAGCCAGCACGAAGAGCACGATGTCCGCCAGGTAGCTGCCCGATATCTGCGCCATGAAGAGGAATTCGTGGCAGAGCACCACCAGCGCCAGGAACATGAACGCCGCCGTGACATCGGAGCGCCATCCCCACCGCCCGCGCCAGCGGATCGGTTCGTAGTCCGCTGCGGGTGCCTCCACCGGCGCGCTCACCGGGCGTCCTCCGGCGCGCTCAGGGAGCGGGCTCCCGCCGAGGCAGCTGCCGCCGGGCGACGGGAAACGCAATTGTGCATGGTCACTACGTTAGACGTCCCCGCGCGGCTGCGGGTCACCCGCAGGTACCGCACGGCTCGGACGCAGGTACCGCATCGCCGCGCAAAGGTTCGGCCCGCGGCCCGATGCGCACGGCCCCGGATCCGCGAAGACTGGTGTCATGATGAGTCTTCCCTCCCAGCTTCCGCCATCGCCGAGGGTCCGGGCCCTGCGCCTGGCCGCCGTTCTCACCGCGCTCGCCATGCTCACCGCCTCGGTCCTCGGGATCGCCTACGCCCTGAAACCCTCCGCGGAGCCGGCACCGGAAGCGGGGTTCGCTGCCGGGTCCGCGCTGCGGCACGGTTCTTCGTCCGCGGAAGGCAAAAGCCTCGGGGACACATACGGCAACGGCAAGATCCCGCTCGATGAACTGGTGCGCATCGGACCGGGCCGCTACCTGGCACCGGAGGCAGCGGCCGCGTTCACGTTGCTGGCAGCGGGGCTGCGCGAGGCAGGGTACGCGGTGAAGGTGAATTCGGCCTACCGGAGCCTGGCCGATCAGGAGGGCCTGGCCAAGCGCTACGGGTTGCTCTCCGAGGGCGGCACGGCCGCGGTGGGCACCAGTGAGCACGGGCTGGGCATCAGCGTGGACATGCCTCTTTCCGGGGAGGCACTGCGTTGGATGGAATCGCATGCCGCACGCCACGGATTCGGCAACACCGTGGCCGGCGAACCCTGGCACTGGACCTTTGTGGGGGCGCGCTAGGAGATCCACGACACCCGGTGCTCCAGGTACCCGGCGGCCCGTGCGGCGGAAACGCGCTTGATGAGCCCGATCGGCAGCGGCGCGTCGTGCGGCAGCTGGATCGCGCCTTGCCCGTGTCGTGGCCGGACAGTTCCCCGGCGAGCGCCTCACGGGAGCTCGGCGTGGTGTAGAGGTTGATGTGCTTGGCGAACACGGCGTAGGAGACAAGGATGGTGCCGTCCACGAATCCCGGCTGCCCCCATGTGATCTGCACCTGCGCCTGCGGCAGCGCTTGGGCCAGGGCCCGGTGCAGCTCCTTGACCCTGGCGATGGGTTCGGCCGGAACGTTCGCGAAGTGCTCCTCGGGCGTGGCGCCCCTGGTCTTGGCCATGGTGCTCCTTGCGGCGCGGGTTGCGGCGGACGGGCCTCGGCGTTCCTCGACCATGCAGCACCCGGGCGATGCCCGCCGGCCCCTGGCACCCATTGTGCCCCCTGGCCCGGGGCCGCCGCCGGAGAACCAACGCTCCCCTGCCATTGGAGCCCTCGCGCCGCTAATCTGGTTCATAGCGGTGGTGGCGCGAGAATGAGGTGGAATCCATGGGTGCCGGCAATGATCCGCACGGTCTCTCCCTGATCCGTGGCACACCCAGCGGCCCGGTGGAGGGAATGCAGGTCGGTGGCGTGCAACGGTTCCTGGGCATCCCCTATGCCGCAGCGCCCGTCGGGGTCAACCGCTTCGCCCTTCCCACGTTGCCGGAGCCGTGGACCGATCCCCTGCCCGCGACCGCCCACGGGCCCACCGCCTGGCAACTCCCGTACACCGGGGCCTTGGCCCGGCTGCTGCCCACGAAGGACATTCCCGGGGACGGGTGCCTGAACGTGAACGTGTACGCCCCGGACAAGCATTCCCCGGTGCCGCGCCCGGTGCTGGTGTGGATCCACGGCGGGTCGCTGCAGCACGGCGCCAACTCCCTGGAGGGCTACGACGGCACGGCCTTCGCGCGCGATGCGGTGGTCTTCGTCGCGGCCAACTATCGGCTGGGCGCCGAGGGGTTCTCGGTACTGGAGGATGCCCCGCTGAACCTGGGGCTGGCCGATGTCATTGCCGCCCTGGAGTGGGTCAAGGCCAACATCGCATCCTTCGGCGGGGACCCCGGACAGGTCACGGTCATGGGGCATTCGGCCGGCGGCTCCCTGGTGGCCGCGCTGCTGGCCCACCCCCGGGCGGCGTCGCTGGTCTCACGGGCCATCATCCAAAGTGCCCCGTTGTCGGCCCAGCCGGTGAACCGGGCCCGGCGGATGACGCAGAAGATCGCCACGGACCTGGGCATCGGGGCAACCCGGGAGGAATTCGCTGCCCGCACCCCGGCCGAACTGCTGGCCTCCCTCCAGCGGGTGTCCACCGGGGCCGGCCCGCTGGAGGGCGGGTCTTCCCATGCGCTGGCGATCGATGGGCAGCTTGTCCCCGAGGACCCCTTGGCGGCGATGCTCGCCGGTGCCGGGAAACAGGTCCCGCTGCTGATCGGCACCACCAGCGAGGAGGCCCGGCTGTGGCTGGTGCCTTCGGGCCGCGCGGAAAAGATCACCAAGGTCCACCTGGCCCTGGCCCGGCGCAAGGCCAGGATCCCGCACGCGGCGCAAAAGCTCTTCGCGCGCAACCGCCCCGGTGCGGGCCCGGGCGAGCTGCTCGGCGCACTGGCCACCGACAAGCTCCTGCGGGTGCCGATGTACAAGCTCGCCGATACCCGGCACTACGCCGGGGCGCAGACCCAGGTGTACGAGTTTGCGTGGCACAGCCCCGTGGAGGAGCTGGGCGCGGCGCACGGCACCGAGCTGCCCTTCGTCTTTGACAACCTGGCCACGGCCGATGCCATCGGGCTGGTGGGGACTGCGGCGCCGCAGTCGCTGGCCAGCGCCATGCACGAGGCGTGGGTGTGCTTTGCCACCATGGGCATCGCCGAGTGGCCGACCTGGGACATGCGCCGCCCGGTGAAGACCTTCAACGGGCTGGCCAACAAGGTGGTGCTCTCCCCGCGGGAGGACGAGGCCGATTCCCTGGGCTGAGGCCCCGATCCGGGTCTCCGGTGGCCCCGCCGCACGGTGCACCGGGGGCGTCTGTTCCGCCCTCCGAGCGCCACGCGCGGCCGATTCCGGGCCGGGGGGACGCCGATGGAACCGAGGATCGGCTAGCGTACCTAGTGGAACGCACGGTTCGGACACCCGGTTCGGATGCGGGAAAGTTGCAGACATGTTTACTGGTGCCTGGTGGTGGGCGACAGCGCTGGTGGCCATCGATTTGGCCATTCGCGTCCTGGCGATCATCTTCGTGCCGCGGAACCGGCGTCCGACCGCCGGGATGGCGTGGCTGCTGGCGATCTTCCTGATCCCCTACTTCGGGGTCATCGCCTTCCTGCTGATCGGCTCCCCCAAGCTGCCGCGCAAGCGCCGCGAGGTGCAAGACGAGATCAACACGTTCATGCGCGCCGTCAGCGCGGAGGAGCGCCTCGAGGACACCCATGGAAACAACCCGGCGTGGTTCAACTCGCTGGTCCGGATGAACGCCACCTACGGGGGCCTGCCGCTGCTGGCGGGCAATTCCGGGATGCTGCTGAGCGACTACGAGCAGACCATCCGGGCCATGGCCGACGCCGTCGACGGCGCCACCGCGTACGTGCACGTGCAGTTCTACATCCTGAGCGTCGATGCGACCACCGCCGGCTTCTTCGACGCGCTGGAGCGGGCCATCGCGCGCGGGGTGACGGTGAACGTGATGCTCGACCACTGGGCCTCTCGCGGCAAGAAGGACTACGCGGCCACCAAGGCCCGGCTGGATGCGATGGGCGCGAACTGGACCTTGATGCTCCCGCTGCAGCCGCTGCAGGGCAAGTTCCAGCGCCCCGACCTGCGCAACCACCGCAAGATCCTGGTCATCGACGGAACTGTGGGCTACATGGGCTCGCTGAACATGATCTCCCGGGACTACAACGTCAAGAAGAACATCAAGCGCGGGCTGAAGTGGAAGGAACTGGTCGTGGAGCTGCGCGGCCCGGGCGTCTCGACGCTGGACGCGGTGTTCATTTCCGACTGGTACTCCGAGACCGGCGAGGTCATCATCCAGGGCGTGCGCCGGGCCGAGCTGGTGTCCGGCGGCGAAAACCTCTCGCGGCTGAGCAGCGCGCTGATCGACCACCGTGCCGATGCCGGGACCATGCTCATCCAGGTGGTGCCCTCGGGCCCGGGGTTCGAGCGCGAGAACAACCTGCGGCTCTTCCTGGGGCTGATCCACGCGGCCCAGCGGCGCATCGTGATCACCTCCCCGTACTTCGTGCCCGACGAGTCGCTGCTGTATGCGATCAGCTCCGCGGTGGCCCGCGGGATCCCGGTGGACTTGTTCGTTTCCGAGATCGGCGACCAGGCGCTGGTCCACCACGCGCAACGGTCCTACTACGAGCAGCTGCTGCGCGCCGGGGTGAGCATCTTCCTTTATCCCGCCCCGTACATCCTGCACGCCAAGCACTTCACCATCGACGACGAGGTGGCGATGATCGGATCAAGCAACATGGATATGCGGTCCTTCAGCCTGAACATGGAAGTCTCGATGCTGGTGCGCGATGCCGAATTTGTGGCGCGGATGCGCGCGGTCGAGGACGAATACCGCGAGGTCAGCCGGTTGCTGACGCTTGAGGAATGGATGCGCCAGCCGCTGCGCTCCACGATTCTGGACAACCTGGCGCGGCTCACCTCCGCCTTGCAGTAGCCCCGGCACCCGGAGCCCTGCGCCCTGCCTCCACTGCCGGCGCACCGCCGGGGAGCCGGGGAACAGGCACCTCGGCATGATGCGCAACATGCCACCGCTGCGGGCCACCCGGGCACGCGGGACGAGGAAGGAGCCGCACTCCCCCTTCAGGGCGTGCGGCTCCTTCGTTGCCTGTGTCCAACCAAACCGGTGCGGCGGCCTGCTACTGCAGCATGGTCCGGTCGTCGAGCTGGGCACCCTTGATCTTCTCGAACTCGTGCAGCAGGTCTGGAACGGTCATCTTCGCCTTCTGCTCCGAGTCCAGGTCCAGGATGATCTGCCCGTCATGCATCATGATCAGCCGGCTGCCCAGGCGCAGGGCCTGTTCCATGTTGTGCGTGACCATCAAGGTGGTCAGCTTGTGGCGTTCGACGATTTCCTCGGTCAACCGGGCCACCAGGGCGGCACGCTGCGGGTCAAGGGCAGCGGTGTGCTCGTCGAGCAGCAGGATCTGGGGTCCGGAGAACGTGGCCATCAGCAGGCTCAGCGCCTGGCGCTGGCCGCCGGAAAGCAGCCCGACCTTGGCCTTGAGCCGGTTCTCCAGCCCGAGCTCCAGGGAACGCAGCTCCTCGACGAACTGCTCGCGCTTGCGCTTGTTCACCCCGGGGTTCAGCCCGCGGAACTTCCCCCGCCCCAGGGCCAGGGCCATGTTCTCCTCGATGGACATGTTCGGCGCGGTGCCGGCCATCGGATCCTGGAAGACCCGCCCGATGTACTTGGCGCGCGCGTGGTCCGGAAGCCGGGTGACTTCCTTGCCGCCGATGCGCACGGTCCCGGAGTCCGGCTGCAGCTTGCCGCCGACCATGTTCAGCACGGTCGACTTGCCCGCGCCGTTGGAGCCGATCACCGTGACAAACTCGCCCGAGGTCAGTTCCAGATTGATGTCGCGCAACGCCTTGCGCTCGTTGACGGTGCCCGGGAAGAAGGTCTTGTTCAGGTTGCTGATCTCAAGCATTGGTTCCCACCTCTTCCTTCACGCCGTTGGGCTGAACCGCCTTGCCGCGGATGCGGATGCGGTTGGCGAACTTTCCGAATCCCTTCCATTGCGGAAGGATCAGCGCAACGACCACCAGCACCGCGGAGATCAGCTTCATGTCGTTGACCTCCAGGCCGGCGTTCAGTGCCAGCTGGATGACCAGGCGGTAGACGACCGAGCCGAAGACGACGGCCAGGGCCGCGATCCAGATGAACTTCTGCCCGAAGATGGCCTGGCCAACGATGACCGAGGCCAACCCGATGAGGATCACGCCGATGCCCATGCCGATGTCGGCGAAGCCCTGGAACTGGGCGATGATGGCGCCGGCGAAGCCGACCAGGCCATTGGAAAGCGCCAGCCCAAGGATCTTCTGGTTGTCGGTGCTCACCCCGAAGGACCGGATCATTTCCTCGTTGTCGCCGGTGGCACGCATGGCCAGCCCGACATCGGTGCGCAGGAACCACACGATGATCGCCACGGCGACCAGGCAGCCGGCGAACATCAGGCCCACGGAGGTCCAGGTGCCCAGCAGCTGGTTTTCGCGCATGAAGGACAAGACCGTCTTCTCGCCCAACAGCGGGGTGTTGGCCTTGCCCATGATGCGCAGGTTGATCGAATACAGGGCGATCATGGTCAGGATGCCGGCCAACAGCCCATCGATCTTGCCCTTGGTGTGCAGCAGACCGGTGATGACACCGGCGAGGGCGCCGATGAAGAAGGCGAAGATCGTGGCAATGAACGGGTTGATGCCATTGACGATCGATATGGACGCGACTGCCGCGCCGGTGGTGAAGCTTCCGTCGACGGTCAGGTCGGGGAAGTCGAGTATGCGGAAGGTCAGGTAGACCCCGAGTGCCATGATCGCGTAGATCAGGCCTAGTTCAACCGCGGTGATCATGGGTGGATCCTTGCGTTTCGAGTGTTGGGCTAATGGCGGTGGCCGGTCGGAGTAGACCGACCGGCCACCGGGGTTTGGACCGTGTTGCGGTCGTGTTTACTTGTAGGTTTCCGCGGCTTCGGAGAGCAGGTCTGCCGGGAAGGTCAGGCCGATCTTCTCCGCCGCGGTGGTGTTCAGGTAGAGCTCGACCTTGGTGATGGTCTCAACCGGCATGGTTTCCGGCTTGGCCTCGCCCTTGAGCAGCTTCACTGCCATGGCTGCGGTCTGCTCGCCGAGCTTCTCGTAGTTCAGGCCGTAGGTGGCGGTCGCGCCGCGCTTGACGGACTCGCCGTCGGCGGAGATTACCGGGATCTTCTTGTCCTGAGCGGTCTGCAGCAGGCCTTCGAGCGCCGAAACCACGGCGTTGTCGGTCGGGACGTAGAACGCGTCGACGTCCAGGCCCGAGGCTGCCTGCTGGACCTCGGAGGAAGCCGAGATGGCCTTCTCCTCGATGGTCAGGCCCAATTCCGCTGCGGCATCCTTGGCCCACTGGACCTGGACGCCGGAGTTGACCTCGCCCGAGGAGTAGACGATGCCCACGGTCTTGGCGTCCGGCTTGATCTTCTTGAGCAGTTCGAGCTGTTCCTTGACCGGGTTCTTGTCCGAGGTGCCGGTGACGTTGGCGCCGGGTGCCTCGAGGCTGGAGACCAACTTGGCTTCCATCGGGTCGGTGACCGCGGAGAAGAGCACGGGGATCTTGGTGATCGACTGGGCGGCGGCCTGGGCCGTCGGGGTGGCGATGGCCAGGACCAGGTCCATGTCCTTGTCGGAAGCGAACTTGCCCACGATCGAGGTGTTGGTGGCCTGGTCGGCCTGGGCGTTGGCGAAGTCGTACTTGACCTTGTCGTCGCCCGAGTAGCCGGCGTCCGCCATGCCCTTCTTGAAGCCTGTGACCACGGCGTCAAGCGACGGGTGGGACACGTACTGGGCAATGCCGATCGTCACCGGGCCGGCGGCCTCGGAGGAGCCGGTGGCCTCGGGGGTGGTGGATCCACCGCATGCGGTGAGCACCAATGCGGTGGCAGCGACCCCGGCTGCGATCTGTACGGACTTGATGAATTTCATTGTGTTCCTTTCACGACGTGCGAGTGTCATTCCCGGTGCGCCGCCAAGGCCGCACAAGGGCGTTTTCAGGATTAGCCCAACCTCGGCCGATCGGCAGGAAGTTCTCCTCATGAATTCCCTTGATACTACATGTGAACCTACTCACATTTCTTCCATCTGGTATGAAATACAAGACAAACCATCGAACATTCATCTTGCCATCGTGCATCTTTCATGAAGAATTCCCGCAAATCAGACAATTGGTATCCCTGCGTCTCGAGAATCAGACGGTACCGTGGACAAAGCCGTGTTTTGACTCTTTCTACCCCCGGGAGCGGGCCCGCGGACCCGGCAATTGCGGCACCCCGCGCGCGCCGCGGGCACCGGGGCTGCGGCCGGAGGATTCGCGGGTGGCACTGGCATAGACTTGAGTCATCATGGCCCTGACGATTTCCTATCCCGAAGCCCTGCCCGTTTCCGCCCGACGCGACGACATCAAAAAAGCCATCAAGGACAACCAGGTGGTCATCGTCGCCGGCGAAACCGGCTCCGGCAAGACCACGCAGCTGCCCAAGATGCTCCTGGAGCTGGGTCTGGGCGAACGCGGCATGATCGGTCACACCCAGCCGCGCCGCCTGGCCGCCCGAACCGTGGCCGAACGCATCGCGGAGGAACTCGGCACCACCATCGGAGCCGAGGTCGGCTTCCACGTCCGCTTCACCGGCGAGGTCTCGCGCGCCACGAAGGTCAAGGTGATGACCGACGGCATCCTGCTGGCAGAGATCCAGCGCGACAAGCTGCTCAAGAAGTACAACGCGATCATCATCGACGAGGCCCACGAACGCAGCCTCAACATCGACTTCCTGCTGGGCTACCTGCGTCGGATCCTGCCCAAGCGCCCGGATTTGAAGATCGTCATCACTTCCGCCACCATTGATCCGCAGCGCTTCGCCGAGCACTTCGCCGCACCCGGCATCCAGGGCGAAGAGCCCGTTCCGGCACCCATCATCGAGGTCTCCGGGCGCACCTTCCCCGTCGAAACGCGCTACCGTCCGCTGAACCCTGCCGACGGAATGGACGAAGACGAGCTGGACCCCGACGCCCAGGTGGAGGACCGCGACCCGCTGGACGCGATCGCCGAGGCCGTGGACGAACTGGCCAAGGAGGCACCCGGGGACATCCTGATCTTCTTCCCCGGCGAGCGCGAGATCCGCGACGCCGCCGAGGTGCTGCGGGCCCGTGTGCAGACCAACAAGCGCCTGGCCGGCACCGAGATCCTGCCCCTGTTTGCCCGGCTCTCGCTGGCCGAACAGCACCAGGTGTTCAAGCCGGGGCGGAACCGGCGCATCGTGCTGGCCACCAACGTCGCGGAGACCTCGCTGACGGTGCCGGGCATCAAGTACGTCATCGACACCGGCACCGCCCGCATCTCGCGCTACTCGCACCGCACCAAGGTCCAGCGCCTGCCCATCGAACGGGTCTCGCAGGCCAGCGCCAACCAGCGCTCGGGCCGTTGCGGGCGGGTGTCCGACGGCATTGCCATCCGCCTGTACTCGCAGGAGGACTTCGAGACCCGCCCCGAGTTCACCGACCCGGAGATCCTGCGCACCAACCTGGCCGCGGTGATCCTGCAGATGAGCTCGATGGGCGTGGTGCGTACCGCGCACGACGTCGCGGACTTCCCCTTCGTCCAGCCGCCGGATGCCAAGTCGATCAACGACGGCGTGGCGCTGCTGCGCGAGCTCGGCGCCCTGGACACCGGCACCGAGGCCACCATCACCACCATCGGCAAGTCGCTGGCGCAGCTGCCGGTCGACGTGCGCCTGGGCCGGATGATCGTGGAGGCGGGGAACCGGGGATGCGCCAAGGAGGTCATGGTGCTCGCCGCCGCCTTGTCCATCCAGGACCCGCGCGAGCGCCCCAGCGAGGAAACCGGCAAGCGGGAACGCGCCGCGGAGATGCACAAGCGCTTCACCGACGCGAAGTCGGACTTCTCCTCGCTGCTGAACCTCTGGCGCTATCTGGCCGACAAGCAGAGGGAGCTCTCCTCCTCGGCCTTCCGCCGACTGTGCAAGAACGAATACATCAACTACCTGCGTGTGCGCGAATGGCAGGACCTGTTCACCCAGCTGCGCCAGCTCGCCAAGCCGCTGGGCATCACCATCTCCCCGGATCCGGTGGACGCCGCCGCCAACGAGGACGCCATCCACATCTCACTGCTCTCCGGGCTGCTGGGCCACGTGGGCTCCTGGGACGAACGCAAGCGCGAATACGTCGGCGCCCGCGGCACGCGCTTTTCGGTCTTCCCCGGCTCGGCGCTCTCGCGCAAGAACACCGAGTGGGTCATGGCCGCCGAGCTGGTGGAAACCTCCCGGCTCTGGGCCCGCACCGTGGCGCGCCTGGATCCCAAGTGGGTCGAGGAGGTCGCCGGGGAGCTGCTCAAGCGCAGCTACTCCGAGCCGCACTGGTCCCGGAACTCCGGAGCCGTCATGAGCTATGAGAAGCTCACGCTCTTCGGACTGACCATCGTGCCGCGGCGCCGCATCCAGTACTCGCGCGTTGACCCGGAGCTCTGCCGCGAGCTGTTCATCCGCCATGCGCTGGTGGAGGGCGATTGGAAGACCCACCACAAGTTCTTCGCCCGCAACCGCCGGGTGCTCGAGGACATCGAGGAGCTCGAGACCCGGATGCGCCGCCGCGATTTGCGCGTGAGCGACGAGGACCTCTTCGAGTTCTACGATGCGCGCCTGGGACCCGAGGTGCTCTCCGAACGGCACTTCGACAGGTGGTGGAAGGCCGCCCGGCACGAGGACCCGACGCTGCTGGACTTCAACCCGGAGGACATGCTGGCCGCCGATCCCACCGAGCTGGACACCGACGCCTACCCGCGCACCTGGCGCCACGGCACCCTGGACCTGGATTTGGTCTACGAGTACAACCCTGCCGCCCGCGCCGGGGAATCCGACGGCGTCTCGGTGCGCGTCCCGGTGCTCTTCCTGAACCAGCTGGACCCGGTGCGTTTCCGCTGGCTGATCCCGGGGCTGCGGGTCGAGCTGGTGACCGCGTTGATCAAGTCGCTGCCCAAGGCCATCCGGAAGAACTTCGTCCCCGCCCCCGACGTGGCCCGGACCGCCGTGGCCGCACTGGAGTCCGACTTCAACCCGGAGACCGACGACCTGGCTGCCTCCCTGGAGCTGGTGCTGCGCCGGCTCAAGGGCGTGGTGATTCCGCCCGGTTCCTGGAACTGGGACGCGCTGCCGCCGCACCTGCGCTTCACCTTCACCGTCATCGACGCCGAGGCGAAGATCCTGGACGAGTCCCAGGAGCTGGCCGTGCTGCAGCAGACGCTGGCCGCCGCCAACCGCTCGGCCCTGGCACGCTCGCTGGGCATCAAGCCCGGCGCCGCGCTGCCCTCCGCGGCCGCCTCCGGCAACGCATCGGGCCGGGCCCCGGGCGCTGCATCGGGCCAGACACGGGGCCCGGCAGAGAACACGAAGGGCCGCGGGCAGAAGTCCGCTTCACGGCCCGGCGGCGCGACGGCCGTGGCCACCACGGTGTGGGAACGCACCGGGCTGGGGGACTGGGACACCGGGCTCGGCCTGGCCGGGTCGATCACCGAAAAGGTCGTCACCGAGGTCGCCGGGCAACAGGTCACCGCCTATCCGGCGCTGCTGGATACGGGCACCGACGTGCGCCTGACGGTCTTCCGCAACCCGGCCGAGCAAATGGCCGCCCACCGCACCGGAGTCATCCGGCTGCTGCTGCTCAAGGTCCCCTCGCCCTCCCGGTACGTCCTTGACCACCTGAACAACACCGAAAAGCTGGTCTTCACGCAGAATCCGCACGGAAGCGTCGAGGCACTGATCCGCGACTGCACCATGGCCGCGGTGGACAAGCTGGTCCCGGCCGCCCTGCCCTTCACCAAGGCGGCGTTCGAC
This sequence comes from Arthrobacter sp. AQ5-05, assembly GCF_003287975.1. Taxonomy (GTDB): domain Bacteria; phylum Actinomycetota; class Actinomycetes; order Actinomycetales; family Micrococcaceae; genus Paeniglutamicibacter. The sequence continues at coordinate 81,250 of NZ_QMKQ01000004.1, read as the reverse complement.
GCCCTGTACGAGAAGGTGCGCGCGGAGCTGATCGACACGGTCTTCACCGTGACCGCGATCGTGGAGAAGGTGCTTTCCGGGACCCGGCGGATCCAGAAGGACATCAAGTCGGCGTCCTCGCTGGCGCTGGTCAACGCCTTGAACGACGTGAAGTCCCAGCTCGAGCAGCTGGTCTACCCGGGGTTCGTGGCCAAGACCGGCTACGCGCAGCTGGCCCAGCTGCCGCGCTACATCACCGCCATCGAGAAGCGGCTGGAAAAGCTCGGCACCGGGAACCTGGCGCGCGACAACGCCGCAACCCTGGACATCCAGTCGCTGGAGGACGAGTACGATGCCGCGCTCGGCCAGCTGGTCCCCGGGATGCGCACCCCGGCACAGCTGGCTGCGGTGAAGTGGATGCTGGAGGAATACCGGGTTTCGCTCTTTGCCCAGGAACTGGGCACCGCCTACTCGGTGTCCGCCAAGCGCATCCGCACGGCCATGCGCGAGGGGCTGGCCGCGGCCAGGTAGCCCTTGGATGGCAAACCGCGGACGACAAACCACGGAAGACAAAGGCTGCCCGGTTCAACCACGTGGTCGAACCGGGCAGCCTCGTCTGCGTTGCGGGTACCGGCCGCAGGAATCAGCACCGGGCACCGGTCCCCGGGTATCGGGCCTCAGGCCTCAGGCCTCGGGAACCAGGTCCCCGTGGCCGTCCTCGCGCAGCGCCGCCCGCAGCTTGGCCGCGTTGGCGTCCATCGTGGCAGGATCCGGGTCGGTGTCGGCCCGCGCCAAGTCGAAGTCGGCCAGCGAGTTGGTCGGCCACACGTGCACATGCAGGTGCGGGACCTCGAACCCGGCAATCATCAGCCCCGCACGCGCGGAGGCGAACGCGCGGACCTGGGCGCGGCCGATCTTGCCCGCCACATCGATCAGGTGTGTCATCAAATCGGCCGGGGCCTCGGTCCACTTGTCGAGTTCCACGCGCGGCACCACCAGGGTGTGACCGTGCGTGATCGGCCCGATGGTCAGGAACGCGACGCAGTGCTCGTCCTTCCAGATGAAGCGCCCGGGGATCTGGCCGTCGATGATCTTGGTAAACAGCGTGCTCATGCACCCTCCATGTGGTCGGTGCCGCGCAAGGTGGCGGCATCCAGGACAAACCTGTATTTCACGTCGGCGGCGACCATCCGGTCCCACGCCTCGTTGATGTGCTTCGCCCCGGTCAACTCGATCTCGCACGCCACCTGGTGTTCGGCGCAGAAGTCGAGCATTTCCTGGGTCTGCGCGATCGAGCCTATCAACGACCCGGTGTAGCTTAGCCGCTTGTGGACCAGCTCCCGGGTGTCGAACCCCGGCATCGGGCCATCGGGCAGCGAAAGCTGGACCAGTGCGCCGTCGCGGCGCAGGGCCTTGAGGTAGGGCCCCACGTCGTGCGGGGCCGAGACCGTGTCGATGAGAAGGTCCAGGGAGTCGCGGCTCCCCCGCATCGCGGCCGCATCCAGCGTGTCGATGACCGTGCGCGCGCCCAGGGCCAGCGCCGAGTCGTGCTTGGCGTTCCCGCGGGTCAGCACGGTGACCTGCGCGCCCATCGCGACGGCCAGCTTCACGGCCATGTGCCCCAGCCCGCCCAGGCCCAGGACCCCCACGCGGCTGCCGGGCCCCACGTTGTGGTGGCGCAGCGGCGAGTAGGTGGTGATCCCGGCGCACAGCAGCGGGGCGGCCGCGGCCGGATCCAGCGCCGCGGGGATCCGCAGCACGTAGCCGGCATCCACCACGATGCGCGTGGAGTAGCCGCCCTGGGTGTATTCGCCGGTGCGGGCGTCGTGCCCGCCGTAGGTCGCCACCGATTTGGTGCAGAACTGCTCCAGGCCGGCGCGGCATTCGGCGCATTCGCGGCAGGAATCCACCAGGCAGCCGACCCCCACCCGGGTGCCGACCTCCAGGTCCGTCACCGCGTCGCCGGCCTGCGAGACGATGCCGACCATTTCGTGCCCGAGGACCAGCGGCAGCCGCTTGGCGCCCCATTCCCCGCGCCCGGTGTGCACGTCGGAATGGCACAGCCCGCAGAATTCGATCTCGATGACCACGTCGCGCGGGCCCGGTTCGCGGCGGTGGATCAGCATCGGCACCACCGGCCCTCCGGCCCGTGCGATGCCCAGCGCCGGCACCGCCTCCGGGGCCATGGCCGCGGCCGGGCCCCGGGTGCGTTCGCGCTCGTGCAGCCTGGCGGCGGTGTCAAGGGGCGGGGGTTTCGGTCGACCAATCATGCTTCGAACCTACCTCTGCCCCGGGCCCGGAGCCAGCGGCCGCGCCTCACGCCGGGATCCGGCCGCTCACGGGGTGGGTCCGGTGGCGGCGGGCCGGGCGGCATCGGAACCGTATTGCGACCAGGACCCGGGGTACAGCGCGGCATGCACCCCGATGGTTTCCAGCGCGAGGACCTGGTGCGCGGCGGTGACACCCGAGCCGCAATAGGCCGCGACCTCGTGCGCCCCGGCGCCGGGCCGCACGCCAAGCTCCGCAAAGGCCGCGGCCAGCAGCTCCGGTGCCAGCAGGTGCCCGTCGGCGTCCAGGTTCTCGGTGGTGGGGCGGTTGCGTGCCCCGGGGATGTGCCCGGCACGCGGGTCGATCGGCTCGACCTCGCCCCGGTAGCGCTCCGCGGCGCGGGAATCGAGCAGGATCCCGTGTCCCGGGAACGCGGCGGCAGCATCGATGTCGATCACCGGCATGTGCCCCCAGCCCAGGCGGACGTTGCCCGGGGCCACGGTGTTGGTCCCGGTTTCCAGCACGTGCCCGGCGGCCTTCCAGCCCTGCAGTCCCCCGTCCAGCACCCGGACGTCGGCGGCGCCGGCGTGGCGCAGCAGCCACCAGCCGCGGGCCGCTGCCAACCCGCCGGTTCCGTCGTAGAGCACGACCGTCGAGTCCCCGTTGATGCCCCAGCGGCGGGCCGTGGCGGCAAGGTCGTGCGCCTCGGGAAGCGGGTGGCGGCCGGCCTGCGGGGTCGGAGTTGCCGAGAGCTCGGTTTCCATGTCGACGAAGAGCGCCCCGGGGACATGCCCGGCCTCGTAGTGGTCCCGGCCGTGTGCATCCCCCAGCGCCCAGCGCACATCCAGCAGCACGGTATCCGGATTGGACTCCAGCAGTGCGGCCAGCTCCCCGGCCTGGATCAATGTCTTTCGTTCCTCGCCCATGTGCGGCGGCGTCCCTTCACTCGCGACCTCGGCCCGCGGGCCCCTTGATGGGCTCCAGCCTAGTTCCCCGCCCGCCGTCCACCACCCGGCGCCCACTGCCCGCCGCGCGTCGGGCCTCGCGCCGCACTGCGGTTCGGTAGGCTTGCTCGGGTGGATACAACACCCCTGGTTTCGCTGCCCCGTCCCTCCTCCTCCCGCTCGTGGGTCGATGCGGCGGTGCGCACCATCGAGGCCGAGTCGATGCGCTCGGCCGACACCCACCTGCACAAGCTCGAGCTGCCCCGCGCGTGGGGCATCGAGATGTACCTGAAGGACGAGTCGACGCACCGCACCGGCAGCCTCAAACACCGGCTGGCGCGCTCCTTGTTCCTTTACGGCCTGGTCAACGGCTGGATCACCGAGGGAACCACGATCGTGGAGGCCTCTTCCGGCTCCACCGCGGTTTCCGAGGCGTACTACGCCAAGCTCCTGGGCCTGCCGTTCATCGCGGTGATGGCCGCGGGGACCTCCCCGGAGAAGATCGCGCTGATCGAGGCCACGGGAGGGACCTGCCACCTGGTCGATGACCCCTCGAGCGTGTATGCGGAGTCCGAGCGGCTGGCCGCGGCCACCGGCGGGCACTACATGGACCAGTTCACCTACGCCGAGCGGGCCACCGACTGGCGCGGGAACAACAACATCGCCGAGTCGATCTTCCAGCAGCTGGCCATGGAGGAGCACCCGGTGCCGTCCTGGATCGTGGTGGGCGCCGGAACCGGCGGCACCTCGGCAACCATCGGCCGCTACGCCCGCTACCACCGCCATTCCACGCGCCTGGCCGTCGCGGACCCCGAGGGCTCGGCGTTCCTGCCGGCCTGGCAGGCAGCGGTTTCCGGGGGCGACGCGGGTGCCGCCACCGGGACGGCCAGCCGCATCGAGGGCATCGGCCGGGCACGCCCGGAACCGAGCTTCGTGCCGGGGGTCATCGACTTCATGGCCACGGTGCCCGATGCCGCCTCGGTGGCGGCGATGCGCCACCTGCAGGACTTCGCGCACCTGTGCGCCGGGCCCTCGACCGGGACCAACCTCTGGCTGGCCTGGCAGGTCGTGGCGAACATGCTCGCCGCGGGCGAGAAGGGGTCGGTCGTCTCGCTGTTGTGCGACAACGGGGAGCGCTACGCGACCTCCTACTACGACGCCGGCTGGCTCAAGGCCGCCGGGCTGGACCCGGAACCCTACGCCGGCCGGATCGAACGCCTGCTGGAAACCGGCCGCTGGGAGTAGCCGCCCGGGACTCCGGGACTCCGGGGTTTCGCGGGTCAGCGCTCCCCCAGCACCACCGGGGTCCCGTTGGGGATCCTGCGGTAGCCCAACCCGTGCTCCGCGGCGACCCTGCCCAGGTGCCCGTCCACCAGGGACAGGCCACGGGCGTTGAGCAGCCCGTCGTGGATCGGGATGTTGTCCGCCGCGTTGACCATGGACAGGAACTCGATGGTCTCCCCGATCTTCGCCCACGGGGCATGGGCCGGAACCAGCAGCGTTTCCACCTCGATCCCCTCGGGCACCTGGTAGCTGTCGCCCGGGTGGTACAGCGTCCGGTCCACGAAGTAGCCGATGTTGGCCACGACCGGCAGCGAATGGTGGATCACCGCGTGCATCCCGCCGTGCGTGGAGATTTCCATCCCCGCGGCCTCGAAGTGCTCGCCCGGCCCGGTGCCGTGGATCCGCGCCGCGGCATCGGCGACCCCCGCCTCGGTGGCGGCGGCCAGCAAGGACGCGGCAAGGGCCGCCGGTCCGTGGAAGGCCAGCTGCTTCTCGCGCCCCATGGCCGCCACCACGGCGTCCAGGTCCAGGTGGTCGGCGTGCACGTGGGTGGCCAGGATGGCCTCGGCACCCTGGAGCGCAAGCTCCAGCGGTGAGAAGGTTCCCGGGTCGATGACCAGCGACCGTCCCCCGGAGCTGACGCGGATGCATGAATGGTTGAACTTGGTGATCTCCATGGCCCCAGCCTAGGCAGGGGGCGCGGGTGCTGCATAGGGGGCGGGCCCCCTGCCCGGCTCCTGCCCGTCCGCCCCGCGGTGCCGGGCGCGGAACCGCCCGCCGCGGGGGCCCGCTGGTAAACTCAAGGTGTCCGCCCGAGGCGTGCCCCTGACGCTGTTCTTCAGCCGGCCCCAAGGTGCGCAGCGTGTGGACGCAGTGCCGATCTTTCAAGGAGTGCTCCAACACATGACGAATCCTGCGACCACGCGGCGAGGAACCGAACAGCGGGTGACCAAGCAGCGCCTGGCAGTGAATGCCGCGCTGGGCCAGGTCGATGACTTCGTGACGGCACAGGAACTGCACCGCTGGCTGCTCGGCGAGGGCGACAAGGTCTCCCTCGCCACGGTCTATCGGCTATTGCTGTCCATGGCCGAGGACGGGTTGGTGGATGTGCTGCGCAACAACGAGGGCGAGGCCATGTATCGCCAGTGCGTCATCGAGCACCATCACCACCACCTGGTGTGCCGGACCTGCGGCAAGGCCGTCGAGGTCGAGGCCCCCGCGGTGGAAAAGTGGGCGGCCCGGGTCGCCGAGGAAAACGGCTTCACCGAACCCACCCACACCGTGGAGATCTACGGGCTCTGCCCGGCCTGCTCGGCAAGCCAGGCGGCCGGGACCAGCTAGACGGCCACCTGCCGTCCCGGCACCACCGGACTTTCCCCGCCGTCGCGCCGGTTCCAGCAAGCCGGGAAACCCGGATCCCGATCAGGCCTCCGGGGCGGCAAACGGGGAGGGACCGAGGATCTCGATGCCCCCGTTGCGCCGTGCCGATTCCATCACCCGGCCGAAATCGACTTCTCCGGTACCCGGATCGCCGTCTTGAAGCGGCACGCTGGCCTCCAGGTAGAACGCCTGGCAGACCCCGGGGGTGTGCAGGCACAGCACGCGCGTTCCGTCCTCGGTCACCTTGAACGCATGGGGCATCCCCCGCGGCGCCATCGCCAGGCCGCCGGCACCGATCCTCGATTCCCGGCCGTCCAGGTGCATCACGATCTCGCCGCTGAGCACGATCATCGTTTCGTCCGACTCCGGATGCGTGTGCAGGGGCGTGTCCTTGCCCTTCTGAAGCCGGTCCTCAAAGAGCAGGAAGGCACCGGCGGTCTGCTCCTCGGTGGCCTTCCAGATGTGCACCCCGCCGCCGAAGAACCAGCGCCGTTCCCCTTCCCCGGGCTGGCGGATGATGGCTTGCAATTCCTTGTTCGTGTCCACGGGACTCGCCTCGTTCACTGATGTGGCACCGGATCCGGAACCCGAATCCCACGACAAGACTGGGGCGATCCTGCCACGGAGTCAACCCCTCGTTTTCGGCCCCCCGGGCGGCTACCCCGTTACCGCTGGCACCGGATACGGCGAAGGCGTGCGCCCGGGCCCCGCAACGGGGAACCGGGCACACGCCTTCGCCTGGTGGTTCGACGGGCCGGCGGACCGACGCGGGCCTCAGGCGGCCACGGCCGCCATCTTCTCGGAGTGCCGCACCCGGTCCCGGCGCCAGGCGATGAGCCGGCACACCACATAGATGAGGAACGAGATCGTGGTGACGTAGGGGCTGATCGGCAGCGACCCGGCCAGCGCCAGCAGGATGCCGCCCACCACCGACGTCATGGCGAAGGCCACCGAGAGGCTGACGGTGAGCACGGGGTTGGAGGTCACCCGGATGGCCGCCGCGGCCGGGGTGATCAGCAGGGCCAGGACCAGCAGCGCGCCGACCACCTGGATCGACAGCGCCACGGCCAGCCCGAGCACCACCATGAACGCGACCGAGAGCCGGCCGGCGGGCACGCCGCGGGCCGCGGCCACGGCCGGGTCCACGGAAATGAAGGTCAGCGGGCGCCACATGGCCAGCAGCGCGACCATCACGATGAGGGAGCACACCGCCAGCAATCCCAGCTGGACCGTGTCCACGGCGACGATCTGCCCGGTGAGCAGGCCGAACTTGTTGGCGCTGCGGCCCTGGTAGAGCGCCAGGAACAAGATCCCCAGGCCCAGCCCGAAGGGCATCAGCACCCCGATGATGGAGTTGCGGTCCTTGGCGGCGGCGCCCATCAGGCCCAGCACCAGCGAGGCCAGCACCGATCCGATCAGGGAGCCGACGACCACGTTGGCCCCGATGAGCAGCGCAAACGCGGCCCCGGCGAAGGAGAGCTCGGCGATGCCGTGCACGGCGAAGGCCATGTCGCGGAGCATCACGAAGATGCCGATCATCCCGCCGACCAGGCCCAGCAGGGCCCCGGCGATCAGCGAATTGGACACCAGCGGCAGGATCTCCGCGTAGTCCTGGAAGCTGAAGACGGTGCTCCAGATCTCTGTCAGGTCCATGCTCAGGCTCCTTGGTGCGGGTGGGCGTGGTTCACGGTCTCGGGCATCCCGACCACCACGATGCGGCCGTTGGACTCGAAGACCTCGATGGGGCTGCCGTAGAGCTCGGAGAGCACCTCGCTTCTCATGACCTCCTCGGGGGTCCCGACGTGGAAGCGCCCGCCGGCCAGGTACAGCACCCGGTCGACGTATTGCAGGATCGGATTGATCTCGTGGGTCACGAAGACCACCGCCGCCCCGTGGTCGCAGGCCTGGCGGTGGATCAGCGAGGAGACCGCCTGCTGGTGGTGCAAATCCAGGGAGAGCAGCGGTTCGTCGCACAACAGCAGCCGCGGGTCGTCGGCCAGCGCCTGGGCCGCGCGCAGCCGCTGCTGCTCGCCGCCGGAGAGGACCCCGACGGGGCGGTCGGCGTAGGCGGTGGCCCCGACCAGTTCCAACAGCTCGTCCACGCGCTTGCGCATCTTCGCCCGGCCCAGCCGGATCCCCCACTTGTGTCCGTCGATGCCCAGGGCCACCAGGTCGCGGGCGCGCAGCGGGGTGTTGTCGTCGAAGGAGCGCTGCTGCGGGATGGTGCCGACCTGGCGGGAGCCGCGGGTCGCGGGCCGCCCGGCAACCTCGACGGTGCCGGAGGACAGTTCCTGCAGGCCCATCAGGGTGCGCAGCATGGTGGTCTTGCCGGACCCGTTGGGGCCCAGCACGGCCAGGAATTCGCCCGGGGCGATGTCCAGGTCCAGTCCGTCCCAGAGCAGGCGGTCGCCGAAGCGCAGCGACGCGCCGCGCAGGCGCACCACCGGTTCGGGTGCGGGGTTTACCGGGGTGCCCGGCACGGGGCTGGGGCTAGCGGCCAAGGGCCACCTCGAGTTGCTGCACGTTCGATTCCATCCAGGTGATGTAATCCTGCCCCTCGGGCAGGGTTTCGGTCAGGTCCAGCACCGGGACCCCGGCGGATACGGCCAGCGCGCCGACCTTCTCGGTCTGCGGCCCGGAGGTCTGGGTGTTCAGCGCCAGCACCGCGAACTCGTGCGATTCGAGCCCTTCGGCCAGCTTCTTGAGCAGCAGCGGAGGCACGTCCTCGCCGGCTTCCATCGCGGCACTGACGCCGGCGGGGGTTCCGTCGACCATCCCGGCATCGCTGAGCAGGTAGTAGGCCAGCGGTTCGGTCATCGCGAACTTCTTGCCTTCCGCGGTGGCCCGCAACGCGTCGATGCGCCCGGCCAGCTCATCGATGCGCTTGTCGAAGGCGTCGGCCGCGGCCGTGAAAGCCGCGGACTTGCCGGGCATGAGCTTGGAGTACTCGGCGGCCAGGCCGCGGGCCAGCGCTCCGACGGTGTGCACGTCGTACCAGACGTGTTCGTTGCCCTCCGCGTGGTCGTGCCCGGTGTGGTCCTGCGCTGCGGCTTCGGTCGCACCGGCGGCGTCGCCGTGCCCGGCCTGGAAGTCCGCCGCGTGGATCATCGCGCCGTCGGGCAGCGAAAGGCCCTGGGCCAGCGCGTCCATGAACGGGTCGTATCCCCCGCCGTTGGCGATGACGACATCGGCCTTGGAGACCGCAAGCTTGTCGCGCGCGGTGGCCTCGTAGGAGTGCGGGTCCTGGGAGGTCTTGTCCACGATCGCGCGCACGCTCACCGCCGACCCGCCTACCGCCCGGGCCACGTCGGCATACACCGAGGTCGATGCCACCACCTCGAGCACCGGGCCGGCACCGCCGGGTTGTGCGTCTTGGCCCGCCGGCGCGGTGGCGCAGGCGGAGAGCAACAGGAGGCAGGCGGCGGCCGCGAGGGCGCGAAGTGGTTTGTTCATGCGGTGCGTACGGGACCTTTCGGGGGGAAAACCAACAGACCCCAGACTATCTCAATTGCGAGTCATTCGCATTATTGGGCGCTGCGGTTTTCCCGGCGGATGCCGCGCTTTTGGTTCTGGTCGTCGATTTCGCCGACCAGCTGCTCCAGCACGTCCTCCAGGAACAGGATCCCCAGGGTGGCGCCGGTTTCGTCGACGACGCGGGCCAGGTGCTTGCCGTCGGCACGCATCTGCTCCATCGCATCCTCGATCTCCGCATCACCGGCCACCACGCCCATGGGGCGCAGCTCGATGTCGGTGACCGGTTCGCGGTACCGCTCGTCGGGCAGCGCCATGACGTCCTTCATGTGCCAGTAGCCCACGAATTCCCCGTCCCGGGCGATGACGATGCGCGAGAAGCCGGTCCGGCCCACGGTGCGCTCGAACTCCTGCACCGTGGTGCCCTGTTCCAGGGCGACGACCTGGTCGCGGCCGACCATGGTGGCGGCGGCGGTGAGGTCGGAGAACTCCAGCGCCTTGCGCAGCATGATCGCGTCGTCGGCCTCCAGCGTGCCGTAGCGCGCCGAGGAAGCGATGATCGAGGCCACCTCGGCGGCGGTGAATGCGGAGTTCACCTCGTTCTTGGGCTCGATCCCCATCAGGTGCAGGAAGCGGTTGGCGATCCAGTTCAGCGAAACCACGATCGGGTGCACGCCCACCGAGAGCCACAACAGCGGCCCGGCCAGCAACAGCACCGCCTTGTCGGCCATCGACACCGAGATGTTCTTCGGCACCATCTCGCCGAAGGTCACGTGCAGGAAGGTGACGATCAGCAGCGCCAGCAGGAACGCGATGGACCCGGCCAGCGCCTCGGTCAGGCCCAGGAACTGCAGCGGCACCACGAAGAGGTGGTGGATGGCCGGTTCGGCGACGTTCAGGATCAGCAGCGAGCACACGGTGATGCCCAGCTGGCAGACCGCGAGCATGATGGAGACCGACTCCATGGCCTTCAGCGCGCGGATCGCACGCTTGTCCCCCGCGTCGGCCAGCGGTTCGATCTGGGAGCGGCGGGCGGACATCACGGCGAATTCCGCCGCGACGAAGAACGCGTTGCCCAGCAACAGGACAATCAGCCAAAGCAGGCCGGAAAAGTCGTTCATGCCCGTCCCTCCGCCGCTTCGTCCGGGCTGGCGGCCGAGGACGCGCTGGACACCGTCGGCGGGCGCGGCACGAAGTGCAGTTCCGCGACGCGGCGCTTGTCCAGCGCGGTGACGGTGAACGCACCGCCCTCGGTGTCGACCTCGTCGCCGAGGAACGGGATCCGGCCCAGTTCGGCCATCACGAACCCGCCCACGGTTTCGTAGGCGGCATCGTCGGGGATCTCGACCTCGCCGATGAGCTCGTTGAGCTGGTCCGGGCGGAACATGCCCGGGATCATCCAGGAGCCGTCGGGCAGTTGGCGCACCTCGGGCCCCGCGGAGTCGTGCTCGTCGGCGACTTCGCCGACGATTTCCTCAATCAGGTCTTCCAAGGTGACCATTCCGGCTGTTCCGCCATATTCGTCAAGCACGATCGCCATCTGCAGGTTTGCGCCGCGCAGCTGCACCAACAACGTGTCCAGGTGCACGGTTTCCGGGACGAAGATCACCGGGGTCTTGTTCTCGCCGACCTCCTTGCCTGCCCGCTTGTCGCGCGGGATGGCAATGATGGTCTTGACGTGGCACACGCCCTTGATCTCGTCGGAGGAGCCGTCGGTGACGGGGAAGCGGGAGTACCCGGTCTTCTTCGCCAGCTCGATGACCTCCTGGACGTGGGCGGTGTGCTCGATGGTCTGCATCCGGGTGCGCGGGGTCATCACGTCGGCGGCCGAACGCTCGGAGAAGCGCACGGTGCGGTCAACGAAGAGCGCCGCGTCCTTGTCCAGGGTGCCCATTGCCGCGCTGCGGCGAACCAGCGAGACCAGCTCGGCCGGGGAACGCGCCCCGGAGATCTCTTCCTTGACCTCGAGCCCGAACAGGTGCAAGACCTTGTTGGAGAAGCCGTTGAGCAGGACGATGGCCGGCTTGAAGATGGCGGTGAAGATCAATTGCGGCCGGGCGAGCGCGCGGCCGATGTCGAAGGCCTTGGCGATGGCCAGGTTCTTCGGGACCAGTTCGCCGATGACCATCGACAGCAGCGTGGCCAGCAGCATCGCCACGACCAGGGACACCGGAACGGCGGAGTCCCCGAGCCCGAGGGCCAGCAGCGGGCCCTGGAGCAGCTTGCCCACCGAGGGTTCGATGACGTAGCCGGTCAGCAGCGTCGTCAGGGTGATGCCCAGCTGGCAGGAGGATAGTTGGGTGGAGAGGGACTTGAGGCAGTGCAGCAAGGCGATGGCCTTGGTGTCCCCCGCATCGACGGCTTCCTGCACGTTGGCCTGGTCGAGGGCGACGAGGGAAAATTCGACGGCGACGAAGAAACCGGTGCCCAGGATCAGCAGCAGGCCAACGGCCAGCAGCAACCATTCCATCTAGTGTTTCACCGCCCCGGCGGCGGGGACTCGGGTGGCGGAAAAGCCGAGGCCCGGAAATCTAGGGTGTGTGCGCCGGCAACAAGAAGGCTCCGATGGGGAGACCGAACTGGGCGAGCAATGACATGTGTGGCCGGCACCGCGTGATTTCACGACTGGCCGGCACAGAGAGTGGCTGTCCATAACAATGCCAGTGTATCTGAACCGCGACTTGAGGACATGCTCCGCGCCCCGGGCCGGGCACCGCCGCAAGCGGTCCCCCCGCGACCCGAATAATGCACCGGCGGCGCAGGGTGTGAGGCCGGTCGCTTGAATCGCCGCTCGACGCGCCACGCATGTGATAACCGGCTCATTGGTTCCCATCCGGCGGAGATTTGTCACTAGACTACTTAGCAGGTCTAGAACTATGCCCTCGTGACGGGTTTCCGCTCGAAGGCGCTTAGACAAACGGAAATACAGGGAGAAGAGGCGTAATACCGTGCCAGATCAATCGCACCACCGACTCACCGAAGAGTTCGGCGGGAACGAATGGCTAGTCGATGAGCTGTACCAACAGTTCCTCAAGGACAAGAACTCGGTAGACAAGAAATGGTGGGACATCTTCGCGTCCCTCAATTCGGACCAGGCCGCCGCACCCCCGGCAGCGGAGGTTCCGGTCGCGGCAACCCCGGCCCCGGCACCGGCTGCCCCTCCTGCCGCACCGCGCGCCGCAACACAGGCCCGCGTCGTTGACGTCACCGGGACCACCCCCAGCGCCTCCGCGGAATCCTCCACCGCAGGTTCCGCCGCTGCAGCCGCACCGCGCGTCCCGGCCGACCCGGCACCGGCCACCAAGTCCCAGCCGATCCCGGCGCAGCTGCCCAAGGGCACCGGCAGCTCGGCATCGGGCGAGGAAAAGCGCACCCAACTGCGCGGCCCGGCCAAGGCCATCGCCACCAACATGGAGCAGTCGCTGACCGTTCCGACGGCCACCACGGTGCGTGCGGTCCCGGCCAAGGCCCTGATCGACAACCGCGTGGTCATCAACAACCACCTCAAGCGCGCCCGTGGCGGAAAGATCTCCTTCACGCACATCATCGGCTTCGCCGTGATCCGTGCCCTGAAGCTCTTCCCCTCGCAGAACGTCACCTACGCCGAGATCGACGGCAAGCCGATGGCGATCCAGCCGGCCCACGTGAACTTCGGCATCGCCATCGACATGCCCAAGCCCGACGGCTCGCGCATGCTTGCGGTTCCCAACATCAAGGCAGCGGAAACCCTGTCCTTCTCCGAATTCTGGGAGACCTACGAAGGCCTGATCAAGCGCGCCCGCGCCAACAAGCTCACCGCCGACGACTACGCCGGCACCACGGTCTCGCTGACCAACCCCGGCGGCATCGGCACCGTGCACTCGGTGCCGCGCCTGTCCAAGGGCCAGGCCACCATCGTGGGCGTCGGCGCCCTCGAGTACCCGGCCGCCTTCCGCGGCGCCGCCGAGTCGACCGTTGCCCTGCAGGGCGTGGGCAAGGTCATCACGCTGACCTCGACCTACGACCACCGCGTCATCCAGGGCGCCGGCTCCGGCGAGTTCCTCAAGCTCGTCGAGTCGCTGCTGCTGGGCGAGCAGGGCTTCTACGACGAGATCTTCGAAGCGCTGCGCATCCCCTACGAGCCGGTCCGCTGGGCGGTCGACAACCAGGTCGACGTCGAGCTGCAGGTCAACAAGATCGCCCGCATCCAGCAGCTGATCCACTCCTACCGCGTGCGCGGCCACCTGATGGCCGACACCAACCCGCTCGAGTACGTCCAGCGCCGCCACCCGGACCTGGACATCCAGACCTACGGCCTGACGTTGTGGGACCTGGACCGCGAATGGGTCACCGGCGGCTTCGGCGGGGCCGACCGCCTGTTGCTGCGCGACATCCTCGGGGTGCTGCGCGACGCCTACTGCCGCACCATCGGCATCGAGTACATGCACATCCAGGATCCGGTGGAACGCAAGTGGTTCCAGGACGAACTGGAGCACCCGTACACCAAGCCGACCCGCGAAGAGCAGCTGCGCATCCTGGCCAAGCTGAACTCCGCGGAGGCCTTCGAGACCTTCCTGCAGACCAAGTTCGTCGGCCAGAAGCGCTTCTCCCTGGAGGGCGGCGAATCCCTGATTCCGCTGCTTGACGGCATCCTGTCCGACGCCGCCGACGCCGGCATGGAAGAGGTCGCCATCGGCATGGCCCACCGCGGCCGCCTGAACGTGCTGACCAACATCGCCGGCAAGACCTACGCACAGGTCTTCCGCGAATTCGAGGGCACCGCGACCCCGGGCTCGGTCCAGGGCTCGGGCGACGTGAAGTACCACCTGGGCACCGAGGGTTCCTTCACCTCGGACCAGGGCAACCAGACCAAGGTCTACCTGGCAGCCAACCCCTCGCACCTCGAAGCCGTGAACCCGGTCCTCGAGGGCATCGTGCGCGCCAAGCAGGACCGCGCCGGATCCAAGGACTTCAACGTCCTGCCGATCCTCGTGCACGGCGATGCAGCATTCGCGGGCCAGGGCGTGGTCGGCGAGACCCTGACGCTCTCCCAGCTCGAGGGCTACAAGACCGGCGGCACGATCCACGTGATCGTGAACAACCAGGTCGGCTTCACCACCGCCCCGACCGACTCGCGCTCCAGCGTGTACGCCACGGACGTGGCCAAGCAGGTCCAGGCACCGGTGTTCCACGTCAACGGCGACGAGCCGGAGTCCGTGGTCCACGTGGCCCAGCTGGCCTTCGCCTACCGCCAGCGCTTCAACAAGGACGTCGTCATCGACATGGTGTGCTACCGCCGCCGTGGCCACAACGAGGGCGACGACCCGTCGATGACCCAGCCGATGATGTACAACCTCATCGAGGCCAAGCGCTCGACCCGCAAGCTGTACACCGAGGCCCTCGTCGGCCGCGGCGACATCACGCAGGACGAGGCCGACCAGGCGTTGCGCGACTACCAGCAGCGGTTGGAGCGCGTCTTCGCCGAGACCCACGCGGCGCAGACCTCCCCGATCCCGGTGATCACCCCGGGCACCTCGGCCATCCACGATCTGGAGCTGCCCGCGGCCCAGCGCGAGGACGAGGCAGCCTCGATCGACGCCAAGGCCACGGCCATCACCGCCGAGACCCTGGCGCACATCGGCGCCGCCCACCTGGCCATCCCGGAGGACTTCACCGTCCACCCGAAACTCAAGGTGCTCCTGGAGCGCCGCGAGAAGATGAGCCGCGAGGGCGGGATCGACTGGGGCATGGCGGAAATCGCCGCCTTCGGCACCCTGTCCATGGAAGGCGTGCCGGTCCGCCTGGCGGGCCAGGACTCGCGACGCGGCACCTTCGTGCAGCGCCACGCGGTCTTCCACGACCGCCTCAACGGAGACGAGTGGTACCCGCTGCTGAACCTGGCCGAAGACCAGGCGAAGCTGTGGATCTACGACTCGCTGTTGAGCGAATACGCGGCCCTGGGCTTCGAATACGGTTACTCGGTCGAGCGCCCTGACGCCCTGGTGCTCTGGGAGGCCCAGTTCGGCGACTTCGTCAACGGCGCCCAGACCGTCATCGACGAGTTCATCTCCTCCGCCGAGCAGAAGTGGGGCCAGCGCTCCTCGCTGGTCATGATGCTTCCGCACGGCTACGAGGGACAGGGCCCGGACCACTCCTCGGCCCGCATCGAGCGCTTCTTGCAGATGTGCGCGGAGAACAACATGGTCGTGGCCCAGCCGTCCACCGGCGCCAACCACTTCCACCTGCTGCGCCGCCAGGCCTACGCCCGTCCGCGCAAGCCCTTGGTGATTTTCACCCCGAAGCAGCTGCTGCGCCTGAAGGCAGCGGCCTCGTCGGTGGAGGACTTCACCACGGGCACCTTCCAGGAGGTCATCCCCGACACGGCCAACCTGAACCCGGCCGACGTCGATCGCGTGCTGCTGGTTTCCGGGCGCCTGTACTACGATCTGGAAACGGCCCGCACCAAGGCCAACGACACCAAGACCGCAATCGTGCGCGTCGAGCAGCTCTACCCGCTGCCCGCCGAGGCGATCGCGGCCGAGGCGGCCAAGTACCCGAACGCCGAGCTCGTCTGGGCACAGGACGAGCCCGCCAACCAGGGTCCGTGGCCGTTCGTCGGCCTGAACCTGCCGGCCGAGCTGGGCAAGGCCGTGCGCCTGGTCTCGCGCAAGGCATCGGCGGCGACCTCCACCGGCACGCACAAGCGCCACGAGGACCAGCAGGCGCGCCTGATCACCGAGGCGTTCACCCGCTAGGGTCCGATGCCGGGCGGTCCGCACCCACGAGGTGATGTGACCGCGGAAATTGCCCTCGGGGCGGGACATCGACGGTGTCCCGCCCCGAGGTCGCTTAACCGACTGCTAATGTTGGTGCGTACGCGCCCTGAGAAAGGTCTTTCGTGGAATACCGCACTATTCGACTTACCGCCATCGGCGACGAGCTCCTGGCCGGTCACGGGGATCCGCGGGCACTGGGCTGGTACGGACGGGTGTTGGCACGCACCTCCAACACCGAGGTCCGCATCGAAAGCTACACGCTGGCCGCACCCGGGGAAGGCACCGAGGCCCTGAGCACCCGCTGGTTCGACGAGGCTTCCCGCCGCTTCGGCGAGAACGTCGACAACCGCCTGGTCATCGCGCTTTCGGACCGCGACCTGGACCTGGGCCTGTCCACCGCCCGCTCCCGGCTGAACCTGGCCAACATCCTGGACTCCGCCTCGCAGATGAGCATCAAGGCCCTGGTCGTGGGCCCGGCCCCCGGGCTTGACCCGGAACGCAATGCGCGCCTGGCCGAGCTCTCCCACGTCTACGCGGATGTGGCCACGCGCCGCAAGCACCACTACGTGGACACCTTCACCCCGCTGCAGAACCACGCCCAGTGGCGCAACGACCTCTCGGTCAACGGCGGGCTGCCCGGGCAGGCCGGCTACGGGCTGATGGCCTGGCTGGTGCTGCACCGCGGCTGGTACTCGTGGCTGGGGCTGCCCGAGCCCGGGGCCGGCTGACACGTTTTTCTCGCGGCGTACTTGTATTCTTGGGCCCGGCCGTGTGTTTATGACAGACTGGGGAAAGTCCAACTTGGGACCAGGAATTGCAAAGGAGTCCTCACATGAGCAAACGTTCACGTAAGCGTAAGGATCGCAAGCGCGGCGGAGCCAACCACGGCAAGCGCCCCAACACCTAGCCCGGACGCGGCGGTGTTCCGGCGGGCACAGACCGCAGGAACGCCTCACCCGGAAGACCAGAGGGCCGGAGCCCGTTGATCGTCAGCTGACGATGAAACGGACTCCGGCCCTCTTGCGTGCCTGGTGGCGGGCGTGGATTGATGTCGCCGACGTGTCTAGGCGTGGCCCGATTCGACGCGGATCTCGGAAATGCGGGTGATGATCTTCGACTTCAGCGTGTCCGGCGCGATCTCCTGGCAGCTGCGTCGCACGACGGAGCGGATGATGCACTCCAGGTCGTATTCCTCGGTGCACTCGGCACAGTGCTCCAAGTGGGCCTTGACCTCCGAGAGGTCCTGCAGCGACAATGCTCCGTCAAGGTACTCGTACAGACGCACGATCCGTTTGTCGTCGCAGTCTCCCAATGACTGGCAGTCCCCCATTATTTCTTCTCCGCTCCGGGCGTGGGTGCCCCTTGGGTCCTTTGTGCCACACCGATCCCGCGCTCATGCGCATAGTCGGCGAGCAATTCTCGCAATTGTTTTCGTCCCCGGTGCAACCGCGACATCACCGTGCCGATCGGCACACCGAGGATCTCCGCGGCATCCTTGTAGGGGAAGCCCTCGACGTCCACGAAGTACACCGCCAACCGGAACTCCTCGGCAATGGACTGCAGCGCGTTTTTCACGTCCGAGTCCGGCAGGTGGTCCAGGGCCTCGACCTCGGCCGAGCGCAGCCCTGCGGGCGTGTGCTCCGCGGCCTTGGCCATCTGCCAGTCCTCGACGGTGTCCGTCCCGGTGCGCAGCGGCTCGCGCTGTCGCTTGCGGTAGAGGTTGATGTAGGTGTTGGTCAGGATCCGGTACAGCCAGGCCTTCAGGTTGGTCCCGGGCTTGTACTGGTGGAAGGCCGAATACGCCTTGGTGTAGGCCTCCTGGACCAGGTCCTCGGCATCCGCGGGGTTGCGCGCCATGCGCATGGCCGCGGAATAGAGCTGGTCGACATATTGCAGTGCGTCGCGCTCGAAGCGCTCGCGGCGTTGTGCTTCGGTCTCATCGGCTACCGGTACAGTGTCGGTGCCCTGTATATTCTCGGTCATCACGGCCCAGTCTACGCGTAGCCGCGACGCACTCGGGGCCGGGGCTTCGAGCTGCAATACTCCCATATGTCCTCCGCCTCTTGCCTTGGAATCATTGTTCGACGATGGCGCAGCTGCCCGCGCCAGCGGTTGTTGCGCGTTGCGCGGTTCACGCCATACAGGAGGTAACACGCAAGCCCGCGACTCTATTCCACGCCCGGGCCCCGCCTGCGGCTAGAATTGGGGCCACGAGGGGACACCGATCGCCGGCCCACGGGCCCGGCCCCCAGCGGCACCGGCTCCAGGTGTTCCCCCTTCGCAGGTGGTTTTGCGCATCAGGCGCGAATCCACCGCCGGCGGCAACGGCGCCGCCACCGCCCATGACCCCCATTCCCGATCCCCATCCCCCGCCGCGGGCCAAATCCCGCGGCACACCCGAGACCCGGAGGCAGCCGTTGAGCACCCAAGACACCCTGGACACCGCGTGGGACGCCCCGCACCCAGAACTCCCCGTTGACGGAACCGTCATCGTTCCGGCGTCCAAGTCGTTGACCAACCGGTATCTTCTGCTCGCCGCCCTGGCCGACGGCCCCTCGCGCATCTCCAACGCGCTGGCCTCGCGCGACTCCGACCTGATGATCGGCGCCCTGCGTGCCCTGGGCACCGGCATCGAAACCCGCCAGGTGGCGGACGGAACCCTGGAGCTGCTCATCACCCCCATGGACCTGGGCACCGACATGGGTCGGGTCGACATCGACTGCGGGCTGGCCGGGACCGTCATGCGCTTCGTTCCCCCGCTGGCGGCCCTGGCCCGCGGTTCCTTCACCTTCGACGGCGACCCGCACGCCCGGCTGCGCCCCATGGCCCCGGTGCTCAACGCGCTGTCCGACCTCGGCGTCCCGCTGGCCGGGCACGGCGAACCGGGCCTGCTGCCTGCCACCGTCACCGGCACCGGGTCCCTGGCCGGGGGCCGGATCACGGTCGACGCCTCGGGTTCCTCGCAGTTCGTCAGCGCCCTGCTGCTGGTGGCGGCGCGCACCGAGCACGGCCTGGAAATCACCGCAGCCGCCGGCCGCATTGCCAGCCCCGACCACATCGAGATGACCGTGGCGACGCTGCGCGAGCTCGGCGTGGTGGTCACCCGCCCCGACGAGCGCAGCTGGAAGGTCGAGCCCGGGTCCATCAGCGCGTTCGAACGCACCATGGAACCGGATTTGTCCAACGCCGGTCCCTTCCTGGCCGCGGCCATGGTCACCGGCGGAACGGTCCGCGTCCCGCAGTGGCCCGCCTCCACCACCCAGGTCGGTGACCAGTGGCGCACCATCCTCACCCGCATGGGCGCAAGCATCACGCACCACGCGGACGGCACCTTGGAGCTCACCGGCCCGGCGGAGATCTCCGGCATCGACTATGCGGATGCCTCCGAGCTCGCCCCGACGCTGGCGGCCATCTGTGCCCTGGCCAGCGGCCCCTCCCGGCTCACCGGCATCGCGCACCTGCGCGGGCACGAGACCGACCGGCTTGCCGCGCTCGTGACCGAGATCAACAAGCTCGGCGGCAGCGCCACCGAGCTGGCGGACGGGCTGCTGATCGAACCGGCACCGCTGCACGGCGGGGCGTTCGCGACCTACGCCGACCACCGCATGGCAACCGCCGGGGCCATCATCGGCCTGGCCGTGCCCGGGGTGAAGGTCCTGGACATCGGAACCACCGCCAAGACCATGCCCGACTTCCCCGAACTTTGGACCACGCTGGCCGCCAGCGGAAAGGCCGCACACTAAGCACATGACACGCAGCACACGGGATTGGGACGAATCGGATGTCCGCATCCGCCCCAACAAAAAAGGCTCACGACCGCGCACCAAGGACCGCCCCGCCTACGAGGACGCGCTGATCGGACGCATCATCACGGTGGACCGCGGCCGCTACCGCGCAATCCTCGACGAGGACACCGAGCAGGAGCGGATCGTGATCGCCGCCCGCGCCCGCGAGCTGCGCCGCAACCCGGTGGTGCCCGGGGACTTCGTGGCACTGGTGGGAGACACCTCCGGGGAACCGGACACCCTGGCCCGCCTGGTGCGTATCCAGGACCGCTCCACCTTGCTGCGCCGCAGCGCGGATGACACCGATCCTGTCGAGCGCGTCGTGGTGGCCAACGTGGACCAGCTGGTGATCGTGGTGGCAGCGGCCAACCCGGAGCCGCGCACCGGGTTCATCGACCGGGCCATCGTCGCGGCCTTCGACGCGGGCATCGCTCCGCTGCTGTGCATCACCAAGGCCGATGTGCGCGACCCGGAGCCGTTCCTGGAAAACTACCGGCACCTGGACATCGACATCGTCGTCTCGCGCACCACCGACGAGTCCGCCACCGGCATCGACGCGCGGTCCGCCGACGGGCTTTCGGCCCGGCTGGCCGGAACCCCGGTGGAGGAGCTGCGCGAGATGCTCGCCTCCAAGGTCTCGGTGGTCATCGGGCACTCCGGCGTCGGCAAGTCCACGCTGGTCAACGCGCTCACCGGCGCCCAGCGGGCCACCGGCAACGTCAACGCCGTCACCGGGCGCGGGCGCCACACCTCCTCCTCGGCCCTGGCGCTGCGCATCGACGATGCCCCGGCCGGCTCATGGATCATCGACACCCCCGGCATCCGCTCCTTCGGGCTGGCCTTGGTGGACCCGGAGAACATCCTCAACGCCTTCGACGACCTGGTTCCGGTCGCCAACCGGTGCGCCCGCGGCTGCACGCACAAGGCCACCGAGCCCAAGTGCGCGCTGGATGCATGGGTGGCATCCGGCGAGGCCGGCCCGGTGGGCATCGCCCGGCTGGATTCCTACCGCCGGCTGCTGGGCCAGGACGAAACCACCGAGGCCAAGGAGCTCGGGGCACCCTGAGCATGCGCCGCCCGGGCGGGCCTCCGGGCCCGGCCATGCGGCCGTTCGCCGCTTTCACTGCTGCCCCCGGTGGCATCCTGCGAGGTTGGCGGGGCGCGGTGGGATAGGTTTAAGCACATGAACACCGATGTGATGACCTATAACGATGACCTGCGCCTGGCCCACGTCATCGCCGACTCGGTCGATGCCCTGACCCTCTCGCGCTTCAACGCCGTCGACCTGGTCGTGGAGACCAAGCCGGATTTGACCCCGGTCTCGGACGCCGACAAGGCGGCCGAGGAAGCCATCCGCTCACACATCTCCCGCGCCCGGCCCCGCGATGCGATCACCGGCGAGGAATTCGGCACCACCGGCAAGTCCAGCCGGCACTGGGTGATCGACCCGATCGACGGGACCAAGAACTTTGTGCGCGGAGTCCCGGTCTGGGCCACGCTGATCGCGCTGATCGACGACGGGGAGCCGGTGGTCGGCCTGGTATCCGCCCCCGCACTGAATCGCCGCTGGTGGGCCGCGAAGGACATGGGCGCCTACACCGGCCGCTCCATGGCGAGTGCCCACAAGCTGCAGGTGTCTTCGGTGGCCAAGCTCGAGGACGCCTCGATGTCCTACTCCTCGCTCACCGGGTGGAAGGAACGCGGGCAGCGCGAGAACTTCATCGAGTTGACCGACTCGCTGTGGCGCACCCGCGCCTACGGGGACTTCTGGTCCTACTGCATGGTCGCCGAGGGCGCCGTGGACCTGGCCGCCGAGCCGGAACTGAACCTCTACGACATGGCGGCCCTGGTGCCGATCGTGCGCGAGGCCGGAGGGCGCTTCACCTCGGTGGAGGGCGTTGATGGCTGCAACGGCGGCAACGCCGTGGCCAGCAACTCCCTGGTGCACGACGCCGCACTGGAAATCCTGAACGCCGGCCGCTAATGCATCCGGCACCGCTGACCAGCAGCGAGGAAAACTACCTCAAGGCGCTCTACGCGCTGACCGAATGGGAGAACGACCCGGTCACCACCGGGAACATCGCCGCGCAGCTGGGCGTGGCCCCGGCCTCTGCGACCTCGATGGTCTCCAAGCTGGCCGGCAAGGACCTTTTGGTCCACCCGCCCTACGGGGCCATCACGTTCACCGAGGCCGGACGCCTGGCCGCGCTGTCCGTGGTGCGCCGCCACCGGCTCATCGAGACCTTCCTGCTCAAGGAGCTCGGCTACGCCTGGGACGAGGTGCACGAGGAGGCCGAGCAGCTCGAGCACACCGTCTCCACCCGCTTCATCGAGGCGCTGGCCGCACGCCTGGGCCACCCGGCCGCCGACCCGCACGGGGACCCGATCCCCGGGCCCGACGGCGCCCTGGCGATCCCCCCGGCGATCAGGCTTGACCGCTTCCAACTGGCCGGCGCGGCCACCGCCGCTGTCGTGTCCCGGATCAGCGACGAGGATCCCGCGTTCCTGCGCCTGTGCACGGAACTTGGCATCTCCCCCGGGGCCACCATCAAACTGCCGCATCCGCGGATCAGCGACATCGACGCGACGATGCTGTGGGTGCTTCCCGTGCCCACCGGCGCCTAGGCGCCGGAACCGGGTGCCGGGAATGGACGAGCCGAAGACACCGGGCGGGCAGGGAACCCCGGGCAGCGCAAAGCCGTCCCGCGACGTGACCTCAAACGCCACGTCACCCACCATGTCCCGGCCAACGCCGGCACAGCAGATCACCGGCCGGAATCTCGCCGCAGTTGCGGTGGGAGGCCTGTGCGGTGCCGGCCTGCGTGTCGGCCTGGGCCTGTGGTTCCCCGACGGCCCAGGTTTCCCCGCCGCCACCTTGGCCATCAATGTCGCAGGCACCGCCGCCCTGGGCGCGCTGACCAGCTACTGGCAGGTGACCCATCGCGGGCCGGGATGGCTGCGCGCCGGCATCGGCACCGGCTTCCTGGGCGCCTTCACCACGTTTTCCGCCCTGGTCCTCTTCGCCCTCGGCGCGGCCCCGGGTGCCGCCGTGCTGGACCTGGCGATCTCGCTGGTGCTGTGCGTGGCGGCGGCCTGGGCTGCCATGGCCGTGGTTGAACGGGTGCTGGCCCGCAGGGCAAACGCGAACCCGGCACTCCCGGATGGCAGGCAGCATCCCGGTACCCCGGACGCGGGCGGGACCGCATGAACGCACTTGGCCCCGCCGGCTTCCTGCTCATTGCCCTGGCCGGGGCGTTCGGGGCCTTGCTGCGCTATCTGCTCGATGTCGTGCTCTCCGCCGCGCAGCACCGGCGTGGTGCCCCGGGCGCCCGGATCTTTCCGCTGGGCATCCTTCTGGCAAACACCCTGGCCTGCCTGCTGGTCGGCGCGGGCGCAGCGTGGGCCGCGCGACACGGATTCGCCTGGCACCCAGGAGGCCTGGATTCCTGGCCGGGACTGCTTGTCCTGGCCCTGGTCCTGGGCGTCGGCGGGGGGCTGAGCACCATGAGCACCTTCGTCGTGGCGGCCGTGTCCCTCTGGCGCTCCGGGGCCCGGGCGATGGCGGCGTCCTACACCGTGCTGACCATTGGCGCCGGACTGGCGGCCGGGCTTCTCGGCGGCCTGCTGGCGTCCCTGCTGCCCTAGCCACCACGCGGGGGGCCGCCCTTTCCCGCTGGCGGTTCGCACCGGCTCAGGCACCGCTGGGGGGGCGTCGTCGTGCGGAGTCCTAGCGCGCGGCGCGGCGCCCGGTGGCCTTCTTGCCGCCGGCCACGTGCTGGCCACGGACGGCTACGGTCAGCGCCAGGCTGACGGCTGTCAGCACGCCCATGCACACCGCCAGGATCGGTTGCCCGGCGATGGCCAGCAATCCTGCACCGGTGGCAAACAGCAAGTGTGCCAAGACCGCATGGTAGGGCTGGGGCAATCGCAGGCTCGCCTTGGGCGACATGAAAATGCCCCAGAAGACCAGCAACGGCACGACGGTGACGATGAGCGACATCGCGGGGCCCAGGGGCAGCGTCACCAGGCCCCAAATTCCCAGCGCACCGAGCAGTGCAACTTCGAGGACGAACGACACGACCATCAGTGCAACCACGATGCCACGGGGGGCGCCGCCCTGTGGCACTTCAGCAGCCTGGGCAGGCGCTGCACCGTCCCGGGCAACAGCCGTTGGCTGCTCCCCCGATGGTTGCTCGGCAGCCGGGGTTTCGGTTTTCGGCATTTCCCTGTCCGTTGCCGTGGTTTCCCGGTTCCGGGGAAGGACCGTGGCATCGGGTGCGGTCACGGTTGTGGCAACGCCCTCCGGTTCCGCCGCGGCTGCCTCCGGTTCCTGGGCCGGGCCTGGTACTGGCGTTGCGGCTGCCTCCGGTTCCTGGGCCGAGCCTGGTACTGGCGTTGCGGCGTCGTCCGAGGCGGCTGTGGTTGCCGGTTCCGGCGCAGCGGCCTTGGATTTCACCGGGGCCGGCTTGATCTCGGAGTCCTTGGCCTGCCGCGTGGCCGCAGCCGTGCGCGATGCCGCCTCGGTCGAGGACGATGCGTTGGCCTGCAACGGGCTCTTTGCCTGATCCTCGCCAGCTGCCGGATTCTTCACCGAATTTTCGATGGCCCCCGGCTGTGCCGTTTCATCCTGCTTCTTGCCTGTGGCGGGCCGGGCCGCCGGGGCCGCAGCCTGCTTGGTTGCCACACCCCCGGGCTTGCCCTGCGCGGGGGAGGTAACCGGACCTGGGGCGGCGGCCTTGGCACCCTGCTTTGGAGCATGACGCTTGGGGCCCGGGCCGCTCTTGGTCGAGGGCACGTTTGCCACCGGTGCGGGCGCCGGAGTCCTGTTGCCCTTCTCCGTCTGGGCGAGGGCAATCGGTCCGGGCTTGGGTGCCGGGAAGGTGCCGGGCGATGGCGTCTTTGCGGCCTGTGGTGCGGTGGCCGGGTTCCGGTAGCCAGGATTCGTCGCCGGGGCTGCCTTTTCCGGCTTTGGTTTGGCGGCAACGGGAGTTCCCGGTTTCGGGGGCTTCGCCACAAAGCCGGCAGGTTTGCCGACGGTTGCCGGGCTCGGCTTCGTTTTCGTCTCCACCGCGGGCGTCTGGGCCGTTGCGTTCGTCGAAGATGGCGACGTGGGTGCGGTGTTCACGGGAGAAACGGGCTTGGTGGTTCCAGCAGGTGGCGATGACTTCCCGGCCATCGGTCCGTTTGCCGCAGGAGCGGCCTTGGCAGGCGTTGGGCGCACGGTGTCGGAGGGAACGGCGTTCTTCGCCGGAACACCGTTTTTCGATGCTGGCTGCTTCGGCATGTTGGCTTTACCTCGTATGGACTCGACAATGCTCGACATGTGCCAAGCCGACAACTTACCGATCAAGTCTATGACCCCAGCCCGGATGTAGGGCAAAACATCAGGTCAGTTGGCATTTCACCGCTTTTCAAAGGCCCGGCGAAGCTCCCCGGACGATTGGCCGCCCCCGCACCCGCCCACGCCCGGTGGCATATCCGGCGCATACCCGCTTATGTCCCGCGGGCCGCGCCAGGGCCGGCCGTGTGCAGTTAAGACAAATGATCCGCGGCCCTGGAAAAGGACCGCGGATCATTTTTTTGTGGCGGGGACAGGATTTGAACCTGTGACCTCCGGGTTATGAGCCCGGCGAGCTACCGAACTGCTCCACCCCGCGTCGGTAAATACAACAGTACCAGCGCCCCTGCCCCACGCCTAATCGGCCCGTGGTTTCGTCGATCTTTCATGGTTTCCCGGCGAATGCCACCGAGAAGCACGCCAACCTCAATGGATTGCTGCATCGAAAGCCGACTTCAGCGAAATTTGCCAAGGTGACGCCGCCCACCTCCCCGGCAGGGCCCGCGGACCCTGGGCGCGGACAAGGAAAGACCCCGACCCGGTTTCCCCGGTCGGGGTCTTTCTTTCGTGGCGGGGACAGGATTTGAACCTGTGACCTCCGGGTTATGAGCCCGGCGAGCTACCGAACTGCTCCACCCCGCGGCGATATATCAATCATCGCGCACGGGGCCGGCCCGAAGCAAATCCTGGCGGTGTCGCCCTGCTCACATGTCGAGCGGGGCGACACCGGATTGCTCCGTTACCGGTGCCTTACGGAGCCGGGGACTCGGACGGTGCCGGGGCTTCCGACGGTGCAGGAGTCTCGGTGGAAGCCGGGGCGCCGGTCAACTTGTCCTGCGCTTCGGTGGCGCGTTCCAGTGCGTCTTGCAGCTTGGTCTGCTCCGCGCCGTACTTGGCGAAGTCACCCTCGGCCAGTGCGGCCTGTCCGGCCTTGATCGCGGCGTTGGCGTCGCCCAGGGCATCGGTTAGCTGCTGCTCGGCGGTCTGCGTGGACGGAGGGGTTCCGGGTTTCTCGCTGCCGCTGCCGGTTCCGGTTTCGCTGGTGACCGCGCCGCTGGTTCCCTGGAACACCTGGTCCAGGGCCTCGGCGAGCGTGTCCGCGAATCCGACCTTGTCACCGAAGGCAACAAGCACCTTGCGCAGGGTCGGATACGAGGTCTGGCCGGAGGACTGCACGTAGACCGGCTGGACGTAGAGGATGCCGCCGCCCACGGGTAGCGAGAGCAGGTTGCCGTTCTTCACTTCCGAGGCGCCCTGGCGCAGCAGGTTCAACGCCTGCGAGACCGTGGCGTTGGAGTCGAAGTTCTGCTGTGCCTGGCCGGGGCCGGGCACGGAGAGTTCACGCGGGATGGCCAGCAGCCGGAGCTTGCCGTAGCCCTCGGCCTTCACGCCGGCCTTGCTGCCGGCATCGGCCTCCGCAGCCAGGAAGCCGAACAGCACGTTGCGCTGCTGTCCTCCGGGAGCGGTCTGCGGGATGAACGTCGAGGTCAGCGAGAAGGCTTCCTTCTCCTGCTTCGGCATCTTCAGCGACAGGTAGTACGGGGGCTGCTTGATGCTCGCGTTGGACTGCGTCGGGTCACCGGGAACCGACCAAGCATCGTTGGCGTCATAGAAGCCACCGGGATCGGTCACGTGGTAGGTGGCCAAAAGCTCCCGCTGGACCTTGAACAGGTCCTCCGGGTAGCGCACGTGGCTCATCAGCTCCGCGGACATGTCCTTGTAGGACTTGATGTTCGTCGGGAAGACCTTCTGCCAGGCCTGCAGCAGCGGCTCCTCCGGTTCCCATGCGTAGAGGGTGACCGAACCGTCGTAGGCATCCACCGTGGCCTTGACCGAGTTGCGGATGTAGTTGATCTGCCCCGTCTGGGCCACCGCGCGGGTGCCGCCGGTCAGCGAGTCGGTGACCGCCGAATCCAGTGCCTGCTGCTTGGAGTACGGGTAGTTCTTCGAGGTGGTGTAGGCATCGACGATCCACTGCACACGCCCATCGACAATCGCCGGGTAGGCATTGGAATCGATGGTCAGGTACGGTGCGACCTTCTCGACGCGCTCCTTGGGGCTGCGGTCGTAGAGGATCTGCGACTCGGAGTTGATGGCGTCCGAGAGCAGAAGGTCCGTGGAGGCGAACTTCAGGGAGTAGACCAGGCGGTTGAAGAAGTTGCCCACCGAGGGCCCGCCGTCACCGGAGAAGGTGTTGCGGGTGTCCTCGCTGCCCGAACCCGAGGCCGGACGGTCCAACTCACGTGGGTCCCAGCCTTCCGGTCCGCCGACAATCGAGTAGTCAGGCGAGAGCTCACCGAAGTAGATGCGCGGTTCGTAGGTCTTGTCATTGCCCAGCACACCGGTGGTCGGGATGCCGGACAGCATGAAGTCCGGGCGGCCGCCGGCTGCCACGCGGTTGCCATAGGCGGCGACCACGCCGTAGCCGTGGGTGTAGGTGATGTGCTGGTTGACCCAGGTGTCCCCCGGGTCGACATTCAGCTCGCGCACGCCGATGACGGTGTCTTCGGTCTTGCCGTCGATGACGTAGCGGTCCACGTTCAAGGTATTGGTGAACTTGTAGTAGGTACGGAACTGCTGCAGCTGGTCAAACGCGGCGGAAACCAGGTTCGGGTCCAGCAGGCGGATGTTGGTGGTGGTCGCCGAGTCCTTGGCCAACGCGTTCTTCTGCGGGTTCAGCTGGACGTCGTAGTTGGTTTCCTCGACCGCATCCAGCCCGTAGGCCTGGCGCGTCATCTCGATGTTCTTCTGGATGAATTCGCGTTCCAGCGTCTTCTCCGAGGGGACGACCTGGTACTGCTGCACGATGAACGGGTAGATGCCCCCGGCGACGATGACCGTCACCAGCAGCATCGCGGTGCCGATGATCGGCAGGCGCCAGCGGCCCATGACGGCCCCGACGATGAAGGTCACCGCGACCAACACGGCGGCAATCGCCAGGATGGTCTTGGTCGGGATCACTGCGTGGACGTCGGTGTACAGGGCGCCGGCCACGCGGCCGTTTTGCGACAGCAGCGTCGAGTAGCGGTCGACCCAGAAGTTCACGGCCTGCAGCAGCAGGAAGCCCACGGCGAAGACCGCGATGTGGATGCGGGCGGGCTTGCCGATGACAACGCCGCCGCGCTCCTCGATGCGGATGCCTCCGTAGAGGTAGTGGGTCAACAGGCCGGCGATCCCGGCAATGAGCACCACGGAGATCAGGTACCCGGTCAGCAGGCCGATGAACGGCAGCGAGAACATGTAGAAGGCCAGGTCCATGCCGAACTGCGGATCGGTCTCACCGAAGTCGACCTGGTTGAAGAAGAGCAGCACTTCCTTCCACTGGGAGGTGACCGCGGTGGCGGCAAAGATGCCGATCACCACCGGCACGCCGATCATCAGCAGGCGGCGCATCGGCTCGAGCTGCGACTGGTACTTGGACATGTTGTCCTGGCGCTGCCCGTCCGGGGCGTAGACCGGCCGCGAACGGTAGGCCAGGCGCAGGGAGATCCAGGTTGCCGCGCCCATGAGGAGGAAGGCGACCACGAAGATCGCTGCCTTGGACAGGTACTCGGTCCAGAACACGCGTTCGAAGCCGAGCTGGTTGTACCACAGCACATCCGCGTAAACGCTGGAGACGAACACGAAAACGGCGACCAGGATGCCGATCACGATGATCGTGGGCATCAGCGGGGATGGGCGTCGCTGGTGCGGCTGCGGGTCGGGACGTCCTTCGGGACCCCGCGGGGGCCCTCCGAAGGGACTGCCGGTGCCAAAACTCAATTTATACCTCTACCGTTGGAACGATTGGCGCGCACAATACGCACCGGAAGTGTGTCTTTGTTCTCTATTCTGCCTTGCTTGGACGCCCGGCGGGGCACCCCAAAGGATGATGTCGCACAAATGTGAGCCGATTGTGATCCGGCCCCCGTTTTCGCCCCCATCCCCGCACGGGGGGAACCGCCGGTGCTAGCCGCAGCCGGGGAAGGATGCCGGGTCCTTGCCCGCACCGATCCCCTCGACCGCCGCGCGCGCCTCGGAGAGCGTGGCCACCTTGATGACATCGAGCCCCGCGGGGATCCTGCCCACCACGTCGGGGCAGTTCTCCGCCGGGGCCAAGAAGTACGCCGCTCCCTGGTCCCGGGCGCCGACGAGTTTCTGCGCGATGCCGCCGATCGGCTCGACCTTGCCGTCGGCGGTGATGGCGCCGGTCCCGGCAAAGTGCTTGCCCCCGGTCATCTCGCCCGGGGTGAGCTGGTCGACGATCGCCAGGGCAAACATCATCCCGGCGCTGGGCCCGCCGACGTTCTCCAGCCCGAAAGTGGCCTGCAGCGGGAAGTCGAAGCTGCCCGAGAGCAGGATTCCCAGCTGGCGCTGGCCTCCGGCTCCCTCGGTGGTGGACACCGTGACCGTCTGCGGCTTTCCGTCGCGCACGATCCCCAGCTCGCTGGGCTTCGCGCCGGCGGCATCGAGCTGCTTCTTGAGCGTTTCCAGGTCGGCGATCTTGTGTCCGTTGATGGTTTCGAGCCGGTCGGAGATCTTCAGCACGCCGGAATTCTGCTGGGTCGCGAATCCCACGACGCCCAGGTGGCTGGAGAAGGGGATCTCCAGCTCGTGTAGGGCGGCGGCGGTGGAGAGCTGCTGCGAGTCGTCCATCATCACGGTGTTCTGTTCGCTCTGCTCGGAGGTGGTGGTCCCCCGCGGCAGCACCATTTCCTCGGGCACCACGTCCTGGCGCGGATCGATCCAGCCCCACAGCACGTTGAAGAAAGGCAGCCGCGCCTGGCCCCCGCCCTGGACATACACCGTGGTCATGTCCAGCTCGCCGGAGGTCGGGTAGGTCGTCTTGCCGGTGATGCTCAGGAGTTTGGTCCCCTCGACGGACCCGACGGTGTTCAGTGCCGGGCCGGCGGATTCGACCACGAAGTGGGTCGGCAGCAGCGTCGCGGCCGCGATCAGCACCATCGTGATCCAGCCGGCAACCGCGCGGTTGCGCCGCATCCGTGCCGTCCCGGGGTCCGGTTCGGGCCACCGGCGCAGCAACGGGGAGTGGTCGGCGCCGTCCGGTCCAGGGTGCGTTCCTTCGGTCCCCCCGGCGTTCCGGCCGGCCCGGTCCCCGGCTCCTTCATGCACTGCTGGCACGATTCCCTCTTTCATGGCTGGTCTCTCGAACCCGCGGAGCGAGGCGTGCGCCGCGCGCCACGAGCAGCCTCAAGCCTACAAGCCCGTGCCGCTGCGGCCGCCTGCGGCACGGGTGCGGAGCGCGGCTTCACAGCAGTTTCCGATGTGCCCACAGCGAACTGCCAACCCGGATCTTGGGCCGATCCCCGGACCCGGGGGTACCGTTGAACCATGGCTGAGAATCCCCCTTCAAACCGACCCGACGACTCCGGCAACGACGACGAGAACCCGAAGGATCCGTTCTCCGAGATGTTCGGCTCGCTCTTTGGCGGCGCCGGCGGATTCGACCCGAAGAACCTTCCCGAGGGCCTGGGCGAGGCCATGGGCCTGTCCAACAACCCCGAGGCCATGGCGCAGATGATGGCGCAGGCCCAGGCCATGATGGCCGCCATGTCCCAGGGCGGCTCCGGTCCGGTGAACTGGAAGATGGCCACCGACGCGGCGCGCCAGGCCATCGCCAAGGACGACCCGTCGATTTCCGCCTCCCGCGCCGCCGCGGTGGCATCCGCCGCCCGGCTGGCCGAGATGTGGCTCGATGCCGCCACCGTGTTCGAGGCCGACGGCAGCGAGTGCCGCGCCTTCTCCCGCTCCGAGTGGGTCGAGAAGACCATGCCGGTGTGGAAGTCGCTGACCACACCGGTCGCCGAGTCCGTCGGCAAGGCCATCACCTCCGCACTGTCCGAGCAGATCCCCGAGCAGATGCGCCCCATGATGGGCGGGGCACAGGGCATGCTCCAGTCCCTGGGGGGAACCATGTTCGGCATGCAGCTGGGCACGGCCGTCGGCGGTCTGGCCAAGGACGTGCTGGGCGCCACCGACATCGGGCTTCCGCTGGCCGGCTCGACCCCCGCGCTGGTGCCGGCCAACCTCGCGGCGTTCGGCGAGGGCTTGGAGGTTCCCGAGCAGGAGATCCTGCTTTTTGCCGCGCTGCGCGAATGCGCCCACGCCCGCTTGTTCAACCGCGTGCCGTGGCTGCGCTCCACGGTGATTTCCGCCGTGGAGGCCTACGCCCGCGGCATCCACATCGACATGTCGCGCATCGAGGAAGCCGTGCGGGACATCGACCCGAGCAATCCCGAGTCCTTCCAGTCCCTGATGGGCGAGGGGCTCTTCATGCCCAAGCGCACCGACGCGCAGGAAACCGCGCTGGCCAAGCTCGAGCTGGTGCTTGCACTGATCGAGGGCTGGGTCGACGAGGTCGTCGCGGCCGCCGCGGTGAACCTGCCCCAGGCAACCCGGCTGCGCGAAACCATCCGGCGCCGCCGGGCCACCGGTGGACCGGCGGAAAACGCGTTCGCCTCGCTGGTGGGACTGGAATTGCGTCCGCGGCGCCTGCGCGAAGCGGCGGCCCTCTGGGCGCACCTTTTGACCGAGCGCGGCCAGGAGGGGCGCGACGCCGTGTGGGCGCACCCCGATCTGCTGCCGACCGAAGAGGACCTGGTGGACCCGACGGGATTCACTTCACGCCGGGAGTTGGCCGCGGCCGACATGGATGACATCGACGCCGCGCTGAGCAAGCTGCTCGACGGCGGGTTCGACGAGCCCGCGGCGGGCGGGGACGGCACCGGCGATCCCGACGGAACCGACAAGGGTCCAGAAGCGGACAACCCCACGGACCCCACGGACAGCTCCACGGACAAGTAGTCCGCCGGCGGTCGCTCCACCGGTTTTGGGCAAAGGGTGCCGGCGCTTTGAGCGCCGGCACCCTTTCGCGTTTCCCGGTGGAACCGGCCACCGGGTCGAATCAGCCGAACAACCGGTACGGATCCTCCGCTTCCCCGCCGCGGACACCCCCGTTGGAACCGTCCGGGGCTCCGGGGCCACCGAGCTCGTCCAGGTCCCCGAAATCGTCGAAATCGTCTTCCGCGTCCAACAGCTGTGCCGGTTGCGCCGCGGCATTCTTGGCCGTGTGGAAGCCGTGGCTGGCCCCGGACAGGAAGATGTTGGCATCGTGCACCCGCGGGTAGCGCGACAAGGCGGCCTTGAACCGCGGGCCGTGGCCGTCGCGCGGCTCCACCAGGTGGGCCAGTTCGTGGGCCAGCACGTAGTCCTGCACCCACTGCGGCATCGACCTGAGCCTGTCCGAGAGCCGGATCCGCCGGGTCAGGAGGCTGGCCGAACCCCAGCGCGAGTTCTGGTTCGAGACCCAGCGCACCGACGCCGGTGCGGCCAGGCGTCCGAAAAGCGCTGCATCCATGGCATGCGCCCGGGCCAGCAGCACGGCGTCGGGGTCCGCCCCGGTGCCGCGGACGACCTTGCGCATGACCTTCTTGACCATGTCCGCCACCAGCATGCGCTCGGCGTGCTCGGTGAGGCCCGCGGGCACGGAGACCACCATGGTGTCCTGCTTCCATGCCCCGGAGATCGTCTTCTTGCGCCGGGCCGAACGCACCACGCGAATGGGGGTGCCTGTCTCGTCCACGTATTCGATGGTGGATGGTTGGGTGCGCATGTTGGTGTCCTTTCCGCCGCGCATTTGCTGCCGTTTTCCTGTCGTCCGCGGCCCTTGCCCGGTGCAGCTGCGCCCGTGCCTGCGCCGCGGCCGCACCGCTTTCCCGCTCCGGGGTGTGGATAACCGCGGCGGCGTTCGCGGCCCGGTGCCACGATGGGTTCATGCAGGGCACCGGCCACGAGGATTCGCGCCGGGGCCGCCGTTCCCGAAGGAGCAACATCATGAGGATCAACCCGGGCTTGCAGGTACTCAGCCTAATGGAGGGCGTGGTGCAAATCGGCACCGGGCAGCGCGCCCGGTGGATAACCGGCCTGAGCGCGGCCGAAAAGCGGTTTGTGCTCTCCCTGTGCACCGACGGGCAAGGCCCTGCGGCACCCCCGGACCAGGCGAAGGAGCGGCCGAAGGAGCAGGTGCCCGATGCCACCCGGCGCAGCGAGATCCTGGCGATGCTGGCCCCGGTGCTGTTGGATACCCCCACCCGGAACTCGCCCGGCGCCCGGCCGGGATCCGGCCACGGACTCGGCGCGCGGCTGGTGCCCGATGTGCGGCAGTGGAGCGCTGCGTACCAGATGGACGCGGCCGAGGTGCTCGAACGCCGGGCCGGGGCCCGGGTCGCGCTGCAGGGATGCGGGAGGATGGGCCAGCTGTTGGCGCACATCCTGGCCGCGGCGGGCGTCGGTTCCCTGATGCTCAGCGACGCGGCGGCGATGGATGCCGGGGATCTGGGCGCCGGGACCACCGGCATCGGCAGCGTCGGCACCTCGCGGGCCCGCGCCACGGCCCGTGCGCTGGCGCCCCTGTACCCGCACCTGGTGGTGGCCGAGACCGGGCATCGGAGCCCGGATGCCCCTCCGCTGGACATGGCGGTGGTGATCTCCGGCGGCATGCTCCCGCCGTTGGGATCGCTGGCCACGGATGCCGCGGTGCTGCCGGTGCTGTTCACCGATTCGGGGATGAACCTCGGCCCGCTGTGCCTTCCGGGATTGACCATGTGCGAGCGCTGCGTGTGGGAACAGTGCGACCCGACGCTGCGGCTGCTCGCCGATGCCGGGGTGGGCGCGCGGGCCCCGGGGCTGCGCCCGGAGGCGTCGCTGGCCGCCGTCGCCGCGGGGATGGCCGCGATGCAGGTGCTGATGGTGCTGGACCGCATCAACATCCCCTCCGCCGCAGGCTCGATGCTCGTGTGCGACCTGCCCACCGGGTCCACCACCATGGTTCCGGCCAAGACCCGGCCGCACTGCAACTGCCTGGATTCGCTGGCCGCCTGAGCACACGCCGCCGTGCGAGGGCCGGATGGAAGTTCGCTCCGCCGGGCGCGTGGGTGCCGGTCAGTCCGGCGTTTCCCCGCCCAGGATCGCCAGCACCGCCTCGCCGTAGCGCTCCAGCTTGCCCTTGCCGACCCCCGAAACCCGGCCCAGGTCCGAGAGCCCGGAAGGCTTCGCCTCGGCGATCGCCATCAGCGTCGCATCGGTGAAGACCACGAAGGCCGGCAGCGAGTTGGCTTGGGCCACCGACAGCCGCCAGGCGCGCAGGGATTCGAACACGGCCTCGTCGTATCCGGCGGGGCAGTTCCCGCAGCGGCCCAGCTTCCGCTCGGTGGCGGAAGTCAGCAGCGTGCCGCAGACCCGGCACATCGGCGGGCCGGCCGGGGCCCGTCGCCGGCTGGCCCGCGGGGCCGAAGCCACCGAAGAGGTTCCCGCCGGGCGCAGCCCGTCCAGGAAGCGCGAGGGCCGCCGGTTGGCCCGTCCCCCGGGGGTGCGGGCCAGGGACCAGGACAGGCCCAGGTGCATGCGGGCGCGGGTGATGCCCACGTAGAGCAGCCGGCGTTCCTCGTCGTACCCGGCCTGGTCATCGGCGAAGGAGATCGGCATCAGGCCCTCGGAGAGACCGACCAGGAACACCGCGTCCCATTCCAGGCCCTTGGCCGCGTGCAGCGAGGCCAGCGTGACGCCCTGCAGCGTGGGCGCGTGCTGGCTGGCGGCGCGCTCCTCGAGCTCGGCGACGAAGAGCCCCAGGGTGAACGGGGTCTCGGCCCCGGCGCGCGCCTCGGCCATCTCGTCGGCGAGCGCCACCAGGGCGGAGAGCGACTCCCACTTCTCGCGCACCGCGCCGGAGGCGGCCGGGGCCGTGGCGCTGTAGCCCAGGGACACCAGGATGTCGCGGGTCAGCTTCGGGACCGAGTCGCCGTCGGCCTCGGTGGTGGCGTGGCGGGCGGCGGAGCGCAATTGCAGCATCGCGTCGCGGACCTCGCGCCGGGCGAAGAAGCGTTCCCCGCCGCGCAGCAGGTAGCCGACACCGGCGGCGGCCAGTGCCTGCTCGTAGGCGGCGGACTGGCCGTTGGTCCGGTACAGGATCGCGATTTCCGCAGCCGGTGTCCCGGCACTGATGAGCTTCTTGATGCGTGCGGCGATCTCCGCGGCCTCGGCCTCGTCGTCCTTCGCCTCGAAGAAGCTCGGTTCCGGGCCGTTCTCGCGCTGGGCGATCAGTTCCAGCGGCGTGGGCCAGGGGTGGTCGCGGTCCGGGACCCCGGGCTCGGGGCGGCGGGCGGCCAGCACCCGGTTGGCCAGGTGCACCACCTGCGGGGTGGAACGGTAGTCGCGCACCAGCCTGACCACCGGGGCGTGCTCGTAGCGCGCGGTGAAGTCCAAAAGGTGCCGCGGGGTGGCGCCGGTGAAGGAGTAGATGGTCTGGGAGGCGTCTCCCACCACGCACAGCTCGTCGCGCCCGCCGAGCCACAAATCCAGCAGGCGCTGCTGCAGCGGGGAAACGTCCTGGTACTCGTCGACCACGAAATGCCGGTATTGTTCGCGCACCGAGGCCGCGACCCGCTCGTCGTCCTCCAGGATCGCGACGGTGAGCAGCAAAACGTCCTCGAAGTCGATGTACTGCCGGTCGGTCTTCACGTCCTCGTAGGACTGGAAGATCCGCGCGACGGTGGTCGGGTCCAGCCCGCCGGGTTCACCTCGGTCGGCCACCGCGGCGGCGGCAACGTAGGACTCGGGGGTCAGCATCGAGACCTTCGCCCATTCGATCTCGCTGGCCAGGTCGCGCACCGTGGCGCGGTCGGCGTTGGTGCGCAGGCGGCGTGCCGCCTCGGTGATCAGTGGCGCCTTGTAGTCGACGATGTTGGGCAGGTTCCCGCCGATGGCCTGCGGCCAGAAGTATTGCAGCTGGCGCAGCGCGGCGGCGTGGAAGGTGCGGGTCTGCACGGCCCCGGCGCCCAGTTCCCGCAGCCGGGAGCGCATTTCCGCAGCGGCCCGGGCGGTGAAGGTCACCGCGAGCATGGAGGAGGGCTTGTACACCCCGGTGTGCACGCCGTAGGCGATGCGGTGGGTGATGGCGCG
This sequence comes from Arthrobacter sp. AQ5-05, assembly GCF_003287975.1. Taxonomy (GTDB): domain Bacteria; phylum Actinomycetota; class Actinomycetes; order Actinomycetales; family Micrococcaceae; genus Paeniglutamicibacter. Next base: position 45,090 of record NZ_QMKQ01000004.1, on the reverse strand, counting down.
GGTCTTGCCGGTGCCGGCCCCGGCCAGCACGCACAGCGGTCCGCGCAGCGTCGTGGCGACCATGCGCTGTTCATCGTCAAGCCCGCCGAGGATCCGGTCCTCCAGGGCGCTGGTTCCGGTTGCTTCGCCCATGTCCTAGTTTTCCAGGCGTTCGGGTTCGGGCAGCACGCCGCCGAACCAGTGCTCGATCAGTGCGCTGGCGATCGAGGCGCCCGAGGGCACCGCGATGGCGCCGGAGCGGACCTCGGCGGCCAGCTGTTCACGGGTGAACCAACGCAGGTCGATGATTTCCACCCCGTCGGGCAAAAGCTCGGTGCCCACCGCGGTGGCGGTGAACCCGAGCATCAGCGAGCGCGGGAAGGGCCAGGGCTGCGAACCCATGTAGCGGGGGTTGTGCACGATGACCCCGGATTCCTCGGCGACCTCGCGGATGACCGCGGATTCCAGGGATTCCCCGGGCTCGACGAACCCGGCCAGGGTGGAGAAGCGGGTGCCGCCCCAGGCCTTGTTGGCGCCAAGCAGCAGCCGGTCGTCCTCGTCGGTGATGGCCACGATGACGGCAGGGTCGGTTCGCGGGAAGTGCTCGAGGTCTTCCGCGGGACAGTGCTTGACCCAGCCGGAGTCGCGCAAGTCCAGCTTCCCGCCGCAGCCCGGGCAGAAGTTCATCGTGTGGTTCCAGTTGGCGATGGCCACCGCTTCGACGAAGAGGCCGGCATCGCGCGCGCCCAGCCCGGCGGCGACATCGCGCAGGCCCAGCCACTGCTCCGGATGGGTGGCGGCCGTGCCCGCCGCGCCGTCGGCCGAGGCCGGGGCTTCTGCGAAGGAATGCAGCACGATTTCGGTGCTGCCGTCCGAGCCCAGGTAGATCTCGGTCCCGCCGGCCGGCACCTGCGTGCCTTGAAGCAGCACCAGTTCCCCGTCGAGGACCCGGGCGCGGCCACCGATCATCAAGAGGTACCGGGTTTCGGGATCCGCGCGCAGCCCATCGAGCCAGCCGGGCTGGATCCGTCGTTCGCAGCCGCGGTCGATGGCGGTGCGGGCCAGGGGCAGGACCCCTAGCTCGGGGTGGCTGGTCACGGGTTGCTGCACGGTATCGCTCATAGCATCAACCGTACTGACCTCCGCGCCCCAACGCATACTCCGGGGCCCCGGTTGTGGCTATCGGCGCATCCGCCGCGGCGCGGGTCCGGCCGCCGGGCCGGGCCGCGGGAGTGCGCGAAAGCCGGCGGCGGGCGGGGAATGGACGCAAATCATGCGACTCGCCGCCGCACGGCAGGACTCGAACAGCCCTCGCGGTCTACGGTGGAGGATGTGAAACGCTCTCCCATGGAACTCGCTGCCATCGCCACCGCTGCGGTCCCCGGCTTGGCGCCCACGGGCGTGGCCTCGTTGCCGGACGACGGCAATGATTTCGACTCGGTGCTCATCGTCGACGCCGCCAAGAATCGCTGGCGCGTGCGCTCCCCCCGCCACGAGGAAGCGTCCATGCGCCTGGAATCGGAACTGGCCGCGCTGCGCGCCTTCTCCGCCGGCATCCGCGCCTCGCTGCCCTTCCAGCTGCCTTCCGTCGCCGGAACCGTGAGGCAGGGTCCGCTGCGCACCTTCGTCTACAACCACCTGCCCGGCAAGCAGTTCTCCCTGGAGGACCTCGTGTCGCAGGGTTCGCGCTGCGCCCGGGACCTCGGCGCCGTGATGGCCGCGATCCACTCGATGCCGGCCTCCGCCATCGACCGCGCGGATCTGCCGTCCTACACCGCCGAACAGGTGCGCCAGCGCCGGCTCAACGAGCTCGACGCCGCGGCCACCACCGGCATGATTCCCTCGCGGCTGCTCCGGCGCTGGGAACACGCGCTGGAGGACGTGGCGCTGTGGCGCTTCAACGCCACCGTGATCCACGGGGACCTGCACGAGGACCAGCTCCTGGTCCAGGATGCCAAGGTCGTGGCGGTCACCGGCTGGACGGACCTGCAGGTCGGGGACCCGGCCGACGACTTCGCCTGGCTCGCGGCGGTGCACGAGCAGTCCTTCGCCGAGGCCGCCTTTGAAAGCTACGTCGCGGTGCGCGGGGACCGCGCCGATCCGCACATCATGCGCCGTGCCGCGCTGGCTGCCGAGTTCGCCCTGGCCCAGTGGCTGGTCAAGGCCATTGCCGGGGGCGACGCCGAGCGCATCGCCGAGGCCAAGGTCATGCTCGAGGAGCTCGACCACGACATCGCCGAGTACGGCGGCCAGCCCATCTCCGTGGTGGAGCCGCCGCGCGCGGCCCGCCCCGAGCCCGCGAACGCACCGCCCGAACCGCTTCCCTCCGCCGAACGCGTCACCGTCACCGGCATCGAAACCGCCGACGCCGCAGCATCCGACAGCGCAACATTCGACGACGGTCCCGCGGCAAACCCCGCCGAGCCGGAAACCTCCGCCATCCGGATCCTGCCGTCCCCCGTGAGCGCCGCGCCGGCCCCTCCGGCTTCCCCGCCGGTCCCGGCCGCCGCCCCGGTGCAGCCGGCCAGCGTCCCGGTGGCTTCCAGGGAACCCGTGCCCGGGCCCGTTGCCGCCACGGGACCCGGGGCTTCGGCACCCGTTGCCGCGAACTCCGATGGCCCGAAGGCACCCGTTGCCGCGGACCCGTCGGACCGCAAGGATGGCAAAGAAGACGGTCGCAAGGAACACCCGGACAGGGACGCGGCAGGAACGGACACGGAAGATGTCCCGGCATCCGGAGGGCCGGCAGCGGAACCCGAAACCTCCGCGATCCCGATCCAGAAGCTCAAAAAGCAGTAGCGGCAGCAGCCCGGCACCTTCCAAGGCGCCGGACTCCCCCGCGGCTTCGGCTTGACACATGGCAAGGCGCCGATCCCCGTGCGGGGTCGGCGCCTTGCCGTTTGCCGTGCCTAGCCCCCGGTGGCCGGGACCCGCCCCAGCTGGGCCATGGACGCGGTGATCAGCTCCTCGAGCTCGGCCTCGGAAGCCAGGTCGTGCGGCCTGATGGTGGTGCCGGTTCCCACGTAGTAGAACGCCGCGCGGACCTGGGAGGCATCGATGCCCCGCAAGCGCGCCCAGCCCAGCCGGTACACCGCCAGCTGCAGCGCCTTGATCCGCAGTTCCTCCCCGCGCGGCACCCGCCCGGTCTTCCAGTCCACCAGCAGCCAGGCCCCGTCGGGCTCCTTGAAGATCGCATCGATGCGCCCGCGCACCGACACCGGGCCGATCCGGGTCTCGATGGCTGCCTCCACGAACGCCGGCTGCCGGTTGGCCCACTCGGAGTCCAGGAACGCGCTCTTCATCTCCTCCAGGTCCAGTGCGTCGTCGATGTACGCGTCGGCGGCCTCCAGGTAGTCGCCCAGTTCCAGCATCCCGGTGGAGTCGAAGTACTCCTCCAGCCAGGCGTGGAAGGCGGTTCCGCGGCGGGCGGCGGTGCCCGGGCGGCGGGGCACCGGGCGGCGCAGCTCTGCCAGCACCTCGGCGGCATCGGTGGCCAGGTCCACGAAGACCGAGGCACGCACGTGCTTCGGGATCGCCGTGGTCCGCTCCTCGGCGGCTTCCCGGGCCTTGCGGGCCAGCAGCAGCTCCGCCTCGTGGAACCAGGCCTTGCCGGTCGGGGTCAACCAGGGTTCCTGCGTCGCGGGCTCTTCCCCGTTTGCTGCCCGATCCCCTTGCCCGTCGCCGGAACCGGCGCGGGATTCTTCCCTGGCCCGCGCTGCGGCTTCAAGCACCGCCGCGGCCGAGGCCTCCAGCTTCGCACGGCGGCCGGCCGGGCGGGGACGGACCACCCCGGCGCCGGAGACGACCGGGCCTTCGAGCGGGTCGTACGGCCAGCGGGCCTCCAGCGGCGCCTCGCGGAACGGGTTGGCCTCCGGGGCATCCTCGTCGGCCACCCACAAGGTGGTCGTCGCCGACGGTGCCTGCCCCTCGGCAAGGGGCAGCATATCCAGCAGGAAGCTGGAGGGTTCTGTCAGCTTGGTGCGCGTGCCGGTCCAGGCGGTCGCCGAGGCGATCAGCAGCGACTTGGCGCGGGTCAGTGCGACATAGGCCAGGCGCCGCTCCTCCAACTCGGCGTGCGCGAGCACCTCGGACTTGAACATCGCCTCGGCCTTGACCACGTCGAAGAGGGATTCCTGGTCGGTGTCCCATTGCGGCAGGTCGTGCTTGTCCCCGCGCAGCGGCCAGGGCAGCGCCGCGTCCCCGCTGGTCCAGCGCGAATCGTTGGCGCCGGGGAAGATCCCCTCGTTCATCCCGGTCACCGCAACCACGTCCCATTCCAGGCCCTTGGAGGCGTGGATGGTCAGCAGCTGCACCGCATCCGGGTTCAGTTCCCCGGGCACGATCGCCAGCCCGCCTTCCTTCTCGGCCGCGGCCTCCAGCCAGGTCAGGAACCCGGCCAGGTCCACCCGGGTCGAGGTGGACGCGTAGTCCTGGGCGATGTCGGCGAAGGCGTCCAGGTGGCGCCGGGCCTCGTGGATGCCGACCCCGGGCTTGGCCGCGACCTCGATGTCCAGGCCCATGGCGCGTTCGGTCTCGCGCAGCAGCGTCTCCAGGTCGTCGTCGATGAACCCGCGCAGGTAGCGCAGTTCGTCGCGCAACCTCCGCAGCCGGCCCAGCGCCTCGGCTCCCAGCGCGCGCCCGTCACCGGAGACCCAGTCGGGGTGCGGCAGGTAGTCCAGCGCCTCGATCAGGCTCGCGGCGTCGTTCAGCTCGGCCCGGGCCTCGCCGCGGGTGATTTCCTCGGCACTTTCGGGGGCGTCGAGGTTTTCGCGCCCGCCGTCCTTGAGCGCGAATTCGCGGCGTCGGGCCAGGAAACGCGACCAGTCGGCGAAGGCCATCAGGTCCGCCGGGCCGATGCGCCAGCGTGCCCCGGCCAGCAGCCGCAGCAGGTGGTCGGAGCGGTTCGGGTCCACCAGCACGTTGAGCGTGGCGACGATGTCGGCGACCTCGGGCATGCCCAGCAGCCCGCCCAGGCCCAGGATCTCGTACGGGATGCCCGCGTCCTCGAGCCCGCGGGCGATGGGCATCAGCGCCGAACGGGTGCGGCAGAGCACCGCCATCGTCGGGTTCCGGCCGTGCGCGGCGGCAAACGCGTGGCGTTCGGCACCGAAGCGGGCCGCCAGGGCGGCGGCCTCCTGGGAGCCGGTGGCGTAGCGGGCCAGTTCCACGACGCCGGTCCCGGCGAAGGCGCTGGGCTTGAGCGAGGGCACCGAGATGCCCAAGGGTGCGACCGAGTTCAGCTTCGCGGACACCGCGTTGGCGGCCGCCAGCACGTTGATCGAGTTGCGCCAGGCGGTGCTGAGGTAGGCCACCGAGGCCGGACGCAACCGACCGGGGTTGGTGGAGCTCTCTGCCGCGTCCGTGGAGCCGGGGCCCGCAGCGCCATCGAGGCGCGCCGGGAACTCGGTCGGGAAGCGGAAGAGCTGCCCGGCGCTGGCCCCGCGGAAACCGTAGATGGACTGGTTGGGGTCCCCGACGGCGGTCAGCGCATGCCCGTCGCCGAAGATGCAGGAAAAGAGCACCATCTGGGCGTGCGAGGTGTCCTGGAATTCGTCGAGCAGCACCACCTTGAACTTCGCCCGTTCGCTGTGCGCGGCCTCCGGTATTTCCCGGGCGATGCGCGCGGCCAGCGCCACCAGGTCCCCGTAGTCCAGGGCACCCCGGGCGGCCTTGGCCCGCGCGTAGTCCACCGCGAGCTCGGCGATGGTGGCGCGGGTGCGCAGCCTGTCCAACAGCTTGCGGGCATCGAGCGAGGGCGCGGCCTGCTTGTCCAACCGATAGGGCAGCGCCTCGAGCCGGCCAACCAGTTCGTCGATCCATTCCTTGGCGTACACCGGGTCCACCAGGTGCTCGGCGCATTCCCCGGCGAAGGTCACCACGGCGTCGATGAGCGTGTTCTTGGAGGAGGCCAGGTGCTCGTAGTCCCCCGCATAGCCCTCGACGACCGCGGCGGCGACCTGCCAGGCCTGGGCGGTGCCCAGCAGCGCGGTGTCGGATTCCACGCCGATGCGCAGCCCGTGTTCCTTCACCAGCGTGTTGGCGTAGGAGTGGTAGGTGGACACCGAGGGATCCAGCAGCCCCTCGTCGTCAAGCTCCAGCAGCCCGGAGCGGGCAAGCTTCTCCAGCTGCCCGCGGATGCGCTGGGCCAGCTCGCCTGCGGCCTTGCGCGTGAAGGTCACGCCGAGGATCTCCTCGGGGCGCACCTTCTGGTTGGCCACCAGCCAGATGACCCGGTCGGCCATGGTGGCGGTCTTGCCCGACCCGGCACCGGCGATGACCAGCAGCGGTTCCAGCGGGGAGGAGATGATCGCCGACTGCTCTTCCGTGGGCTGGTGCTGGCCCAGGATCCCGGCCAGTTCCTCGGGCGAATACACCCGCGTAGGTTCTCCGGTGTGGGTGTCGGTGCCCGGCACGGGCATGGCCCCGGCGTGGCCGGCTTCTTGGGTGTGGCTCATGGCTCGGTGACCTGCCTTCCTTCGGAACATAGTGGACAGATTCCCGGCAGCCGGCAATTGCTGCCGCTGCGCCCGCCGCGGGCCGGGTCGTGGCGCGAGAGGAAATCCGCGTCGCCCATCAATTGCGCGGCGGCCAGCACCATGGGTGTGGCCCAGTCCTCGGTGGTGATGGCCGGTTGGGCCTGTTCGCGCGGGGTCTTGGTACTGGTGCCCAGCTGCACCAGCGATGCGCCGGCGGGCACTGTCGTGAGCTCCTGCCCGGTCTTCCCGGCCAATGCCCCGTTGATGATGGCGGCCTGGTAGGCGCCCAGCTGCGGGTGGCGTTCGACGTCCTTGCCGCTGGGCTGGGATTTGCCGGTCTTCAGGTCCACGACCCACGGGTTGCCCGCCGCATCGGCCTCCACCCGGTCAACGACACCGCGCAGCAAGGCGGCACGCGGCGCCCGCGGATCGGTCGGTGTGTCCTGCACGTCCACGGCGTCCGTTGCATCGGGGCCGGACACCGCATCGGAGCCGGATCCGGACCCCGGCACAGCGCCGGCCCCGGGTGGGTGGATGAGAACCTCGAAGGGGATTTCCCGGCCGATGAGGCGCCGCTGCTCGGTGCGCATCATCACGTTGTACTGGGCCAGTTTCTTGAGCATCGACTCGGCCCGCTCGCGGTCCCGGGCGCCCTCCCAGTTCTGCGGCATTTCCAGCTCGCCCCAGCGTTCCTCGAGCACCTGCTGGTACTCCCCTCCGCCGGCCTCGGGGTGTTCCTCGGCGATCGAGTGGACCAAGGTGCCCAGGGAACGGGCGAAGTCGGTGGCGGCTTCTCCGCCGGCGGCCTGGACAAACCAGTTCAGCGGGGAGTTCATCACGGATTCGACCTTCGAGGGCGAGACCTTCACCGGTTCCCCGGGCGGAACCACCGGCCCGTGCGAGGTGGACTCGGCCAGCCCCCACCAGCTTGCCGGATGCGCCCCGCGGATCGGGTGCGGCGCGGCCACCAGGGCGCCGAGCACCGCGGTGGCGTCGCGGTGCAAAGGCCCGCGGGCCTCGTCCAGCGCCGTGGCCTCGGCGGCCTGGCGCAGCTCCGCCACCAGCGCGCTGAGCGTTCGTGGCCGGGGGACGAAGGCGGCGGCACGGCCCTGGACCGCACCGACGGGGTCCACAATGTCCAGGAAGGAAGAGGGTGCGGTGTCTTCGGAGGCCACCGCGATGGCGATGACCCTGTCCCGGGCGCGGGAGATCGCGTTGGCGAAGGTGCGCAGCTCGTCGGCCCGGGTCTCTCGGATCAGCGAGGCGATGTTGCGCACCCGCAGGATCTCGGGGCCGTGCTCGATGACGTCGCTCAGCTCGCCGCCGCCGAGCAGCTCGCCGCGCAGCTTGGTGTTGGGCCAGATGCCTTCCTGCATCCCGGGCACCAGCACCAGGTCCCATTCGCGCCCGGCGGCCGCCGCGGTGGTGAGCACCTGGACGGAGGCCGCGGACCCGCCGCGGCTGGCCAGGGTGTCCATGGGCAGTTCCTGGCCCAGCACGTGCTCGACGAACTGGCCGACGGAAGACCCTGGAAGCTGGTCCACGAAGCGTTCGGCGGACTGGAAGATCGCCAGCATCGCGTCCAGGTCGTGGTCCGCACGGGTGCCCAGGATGCCGCCGGCGAGCGCGGCCTGGCTCCATTTCTCCCCCATGCCGCTGGCGGCCCACAGCGCCCACAGCGCGGTTTCGGCATTCACGTTGCCACCGGCGAGCTCCTGGCGCAGCGCGCGGTGCATGCGGGCCAGACGCCGGGCACCGGCGGCTTCCCGTCCCATGGTTTCGAGCAGTTCCAGCTCGTCAAGCATCCCGGCGAGCAGCTCGGCGCTGGAGCGGTTCCCTCCCTGGGCGACCTCGTGGCGGCGCAACCCCTGGCGCAGCCGGCGCACATCCAGTGCCGAGGCGTTGGCGTAGCGGGACATCAACAGTTCCTGGAGCAGCAGCGGGTCGGCCGGTGCCCCGGGCGCCAGCGCCAGCGACATGAGATCCAGCAACGGGCGCACCGCGGGTTCCTCGCGCAGCGGGGTTTCGGCCGGCGGGGTGTTCACCGCGATTCCGGCCCCGGCGAGGTACTTGGCCATGGACCGGACCTGGGCCCCGTTGCGCAGGATCACCGCCATGGACTCCAGCGGGCGGTGGTTGATCAGGTGTTCCTCGAGCAGTCGCTGGGCCACCAGGCGTTCCTCGTGGATCGGCGAATCGACCAGCAGCACCTCCAGGCGTCCGGGTGCAGGGGTGCCCGGTTCGTCGTTTCCGGGGTCCTGCCCCCCGGGCTCGGTTCCTTCGGGTTCGGTTCCTTGGGCCGGTGCCCGGCCGGGCACCGGCTGTTGCCCGGTGGGCCCGGTGGCCCCCTGGACGACGGCGTCATCCTCCGCAGCGGTGGCTGTACCCGTGTCATCAGCGGTCGCCGAAGTGTCGGGTAACTCCAGTTTCCGTCCGGCGCCACCTGCGGCAACGGGGATGCGCCTGGCGACCTTGCCCCAGGCCGTGGCCAGTTCCGGGTTCAACCGGTAGGAGGTGCGCAGTTCCACGATGCGGGCCTGCGTGTCCCCTGTGCCCAGACGCGCCTCGAACTCGCCGAGCATGTCGGGACGGGCACCGCGGAAACCCTGCACCACGTTGTCCGGCACCGCGAAGGCCACCAGGTCCCGGCCCCGGGCGAGCAGCGAGAGCAGGTGGTGCTGCGCGGGGTTCGCTTCCTGCAGGTCATCGACCATCACCAGGTGCAGGCGCTCGTGTTCGGCTTCCAGGAACTCCGGATTCTCCTCCAGGATGTTTGCGGCGGCCGCCAGCAGCCCCGCCGGGTCGAACGCCTCGGCGCTGCCCAGATCCAGGAGGTCCCGGTATTCCTGGTAGAACCGTGCCGCGGCCACCCATTCGGGACGGCGCAGCGACTCCCCCAGGTCCTGCAGCGCACCGGCCTCCAGCCCATGCTCGGAGATGCGGTCGAAGAGTTCGCGCAACTCCTTGCGGAAGCCACGGGTGCCGATGGCTTCCCCCAGCGACTCGGGCCACTCCGGTCCCGGGGTGATCCCCAGGGCATGGCCCTCGAGCAGGTGCCCGATCAGCGTGTCCTGCTCCGGCCCCGAGAGCAGCCGCGGCGGCCGCTGCAGCGCCGGCAGCAGCCCGTCAAGCCGGGCCCTGCGGATCAGGTCGAACGCGTAGGCCGACCAGGTGCGCACAGCGGGCTCGGAGAACGTCTTCTCGGTGCCGGCGGACAGGTCGTCGCGCAACGTGGCCGCGGCGGCACGCGTGGGGGAAAGCACCAGCACGTGCTGCGGGTCGAGCCCGGCATCCAGGCGGTGAGTGAGCACGCGCAGCAGCGTGGTCGTCTTCCCGGTGCCCGGACCGCCCAGGACCAGCACCGGTCCGTGGCCGGGTGCCAGCTCCAGGAGTTCTTGCTGGGCCGGATCGGCGGCCGGGGAGGCACCGGGGGCAGTTGCCACGGTCTCCGGGGTGGATGCGAGGGTGTCCATGTGCTCCATCAGATCATTCGGGGGTGACGTTTTGGAATCGGCAGCGCTTCGGCCACCCGGTCTATGCGCGAATGGTCTTCCTCGGTTGGCACCCAGCGTGCACGTTTCATCTGCACCCGTTCCTCGGTGCACGGGGTCGCCTCCCGCGCCCAGTGCCCGGCCGCGACCGGATGCAGGGCCGCCGGCAGGGTTCCGTTGGAGCGGATGACCCTCCACCAGGTGACCGCCGATCCTCCGCGGCCCATCACCTTGCCCACCTGTCGCGGCCCACCGGAGCCCAGGAGTTCGGCGATGTCGCCGTAGGACAGGACCTTGCCCGCGGGGATCATGGCGACCACGGCGAACACCGCTTCGTCGTACTCCAGCCCCGCCTCGCCCGCAGCTCCGGCCTCCACCCGGGGATCCGTTTCTCCTCCGGCATCCGGAACCGGTGTCCGTTCTGACTGGTCCAAAGTTCTCTCCTCAACGCCGTGCCCATCCACACCCATTATCGGGGGTCGGGCCCGGTGATCATCCACAAGCGCGCTGCGGATCGCCAAAGTGTCTCCGGTTCCCGGTAGCGTTGATGCCATGACTTCCTGGCATACTCTCCCCCGCGCCGCATTCGACCTCGAAACCACCGGCCGCGACCCGCTCGATGCACGCATCGTCACCGCTTCCGTTGTCGTGGTCAACGGGCGCTCAGAAATCCTGCAGACCAGGGAATGGCTCGTCGACCCCGGCGTGGCCATCCCGGAAGAGGCCTCGGCCATCCACGGCATTTCCACCGCCAAGGCGCAGGCCGACGGGATGGATGCGGCCACCGCCGTCGCCGAAATCTCGGCGTTCCTGGCCGACTTGTTCCTCACCATGCCGGTCATGGCCTTCAATGCCGCCTACGACTTCACGGTGCTCGACCGCGAAGCCAAGCGCCACGGCCTGGCCCCGATCGCCCCGGCGCCGGTCATCGACCCCTACGTCCTGGACAAGCAGGTCGACAAGTACCGCCGCGGCAAGCGCAACCTTTCGGTGATGAGCGAGTTCTACGGCGTACAGCTGCTCAACGCCCACACCTCCGAGGCCGATGCCGCCGCCACCATCGGCATTGCCGACGCGCAGGCCGCGAAGTACCCCCAGCTCCGGGCCGACCCCGCCGAACTGCATGCGCAGCAGATCAAGTGGGCCGCGGAGCAAGCCGCAAGCCTCCAGGAATACTTCCGCCGCAAGAACCCCGATGCCGTTGTCGACGGGCAGTGGCCGGTCAAGTCCTAGCCAGGCACCGCACGCAACATTTCGAAGGGATCCCGGATGGGGTCCCTTCGGTGTTTCCGGGACGCCGCACCGCCCTGCGGGCATCTGGCCGCAGGGGAACCTCGACCAGGCATTTGCGGCGTCACGCCCGGAGGCAGCGGCGCAACATGGAGCAACATTTCCCCTCCGCTGGCACCAGGTGGGCCAGTTCACGCTACGCGTCGGTAACCCCGAGCCCCGTTTTGCGCATGCCACGCCATCGGATTATTCGAAAAAACCTCCGGCCACCCAAGGAAACAGCAGCCAAACCCGGTGCCGTCGAGAGCCGTTGCGAAGAAAGTCGAGAAACGGCCACGATTGCGCTGCAATCGTTCGACAGTGATTCAATGTCTGGTACCCCCTTTACTTTTTGATTGCTAAGGACATCCCCCTTTTGATCACAGTCACTGACCTGCGCAAGGTCTACCAGCAGGGCGACCGCACCGTCGTCGCCTTGGATGGCGTCTCCTTGCACGTCGATGCCGGCCAAATCCACGGCATCATCGGCCACTCCGGCGCCGGCAAGTCAACACTTGTCCGTTGCCTGACCTTGCTTGACCGCCCGACCTCCGGGTCCGTGGCCGTGAACAACCAGGAACTGGCCAATGTCTCCGACTCCGACCTGCGTACCGCACGCCGTCGCATCGGCATGGTCTTCCAGCACGCCAACCTGATGGACTCGCGCACCACCGCGCAGAACGTGGCCTTCCCGTTGGAACTCATCGGCACCCCCAAGGCAAAGATCGCCGAAAAGGTCAACGCACTGCTGGAATTGGTCGGACTGACCCAGTTCGCCGATGCGTACCCGGCCCAGCTTTCCGGAGGACAGCGCCAGCGCGTCGGCATTGCCCGCGCCCTGTCTTCGGATCCCGATGTGCTGCTGTGCGACGAACCCACCAGCGCGCTGGATCCCAAGACCACCGATGAGATCCTCGAACTCATCAAGTCCGTGCGTGACCGGCTGAACCTCACGGTGCTGATCATCACCCACGAAATGAACGTCGTGAAGCAGGCCTGCGATTCGGTGTCGCTGCTCGAAGCCGGACGCATCGTCGAACACGGTGCCATTGCCACGGTCGTGGCCGACCCGGCCGGTCGCCTTTCCCAGGCCCTGCTGCCGATGCCCGGCAAGCTTCCGGTGGATCTTCCCGCCGGCGTCGTGCTGGATCTGCTCTACTCCGGTTCCCAGGCCACCGAGCCGGTGATCTCGTCGATCGCCCGCACCTTCGATGTGGACGTGAACGTGCTTGCGGGTTCCGTCGAGAACCTGGGAGAACACCAGTTCGCGCACCTGCGCATCCAGCTTCCCGAGGGCTCGGACATCACCGCCATCACCAACCACCTGCTCGCCAACGGTGTTGCCGTGACGCCCAAGGAGGCCAAGTAGTCCATGGACTTCTTCAACGATCTAGTCACCAACCCCGGCATCACCAGGGCCATGTGGCCGGCGTTCCTCGAGACCCTGCAAATGACCGGGATCTCCGGCTTCTTCACGGTCCTGGTTGGACTGCCGCTGGGCGTCCTCCTGCTCAACACCGCCAAGGGCGGGTTGACCCCGATCCCCTGGCTGAACCTGGTGCTTTCGGGCGTCATCACCAACATCACCCGTTCCATCCCCTTCGCCATCCTGATGCTGTCGCTGATCCCGTTTGCCACCCTGCTCGTGGGCGTCTCACTGGGCCCGGTCGCTGCCTCGGTGTCGCTGACGATCGGCACCATCCCGTTCTTCGCGCGCTTGGTGGAATCCGCGCTGCGTGACGTCTCCACCGGGAAGATCGATGCGGCCCTCGTCATGGGCTCAACGAAGATGCAGGTCACGCGCAAGGTCCTGGTCCCCGAAGCACTGCCGGGCATCATCGCGGCAACCACCACGACCGTCGTCACGCTCATCGGCTACTCCGCGATGGCGGGACTTGTCGGCGGCGGCGGGTTGGGCCGTCTGGCCTACAACTACGGTTTCCAGCGCTATGACGGCACCGTGATGATCGTGACCATCGTGATCATGGTTCTCCTGGTCCAGCTGGTCCAGCTCCTGGGCGATTGGCTGGCCCGCCTGGTGGACCACCGCTAAACCGCCCGGGCCCTGCCCCGGAACCAAAGAATTCCGGCGGTTCATCCCGCCGGCGCGCAGCCAGTAGCCGCTAGCTGCGTTTGTTATCCGCTGTCGCCGACACCGGAACTTGATGAAAAGGAAGCGCATCACATGCGTAAGAAACTCGCACTTGCCCTGACAGGTGTCGCCACGCTGTTCGCACTGACGGCTTGCGGAGGCGGCACTGCCACCACCCCCAGCGCGGAAGCATCCCTCGACCCGGCCAACCCGACCGTCGTGAAGGTCGGTTCCAGCCCGATCCCGCATGCCCAGATCCTCCAGTACATCGATGAGAACCTGGCCAAGGATGCGGGCATCGACCTGGAAATCACCGAGATCGACGACTACCAGACGCCGAACATCGCGCTGGCCGACAAGACCCTGGATGCCAACTACTTCCAGACCGAGGCGTACCTCGCCGACCAGGTCAAGTCCAAGGGTTACAAGTTCGAGCACGGCGCGGGCATCCACGTCGAGCCGTTGACCGTCTTCTCCAAGAAGTTCAAGGACATCGCCGACGTCACCGAGGGTTCCGTTGTGCTGCTGAACAACGACCCGGTGAACCAGCTGCGCGGCCTGCGCGTCTTGGAGACCGCTGGCTTGCTCAAGGGCCTCGAGGACAGCGACTCGGCACTGACCCTTGAGGGCGACGATGCCAAGAACCCGAAGAAGCTGACCTTCAAGGAAGTCAACTCCGAGCAGGTTCCGAAGTTCTACGCCGAGGATCCGACCATCGGCCTGTCCATCATCAACGGCAACTACATCGCCCAGGCCAAGCTGGATCTGGACGAGGTCGTGGCCCAGGAATCGGCCGTCAACAACCCGAACGCCAACTTCCTCACCTGGCGTGAAGGCGAAAAGACCCCGGCCATCGCCAAGCTCGAAGAGCTTCTTCACTCCCCCGAAGTTGGAGACTACATCAAGAAGACCTGGACCGACGGAAGCGTCATCCCCGCCTTCTAATCCAGCACCGCCGGGCTGCCATCGGCTCGCCCGGCAATTTTTCCGTTAGCGCGGAGCACCGACGCGGTGCGTGGTCCAACCCGGATTTCCCGGTGGGGCCACGCACCGCGTTTTCGCTGGAAGGCGGAGCGGGCCCGCACCGATTGGCGGGCTTCTGGTTTTCCGGCCGCAGATCCCGCCACGGCCGCAGCCAATGGCCGCTAGCCGCAGTTGTTGCCCGATGACCGCTTCGTTGGTTTTGAAGACAAGGAAGCGCAGCCCATGCGCCAGAAACCCGCATTTGCCCCTACGGGCGCCGCCGCGCCGTTCGCCCCGACCGCCTGCCGCGGAGGCACGGCCACCGCACCCAACGCCCGGGTCACCCTGGACCCGGCCAATCCGGTCGTCGTCGCGGTCGGCGCCAGCGCCATCATGCACGCAATGATCCCGGAATTCGACGACGAACACCTGGCCCTGAATCCCGGCGTCGACCTGGAGACCACCGAAATCGACGACTAGCAGACCCCGGACATCGCCCTGAGCGACGACGCGATCGACGCCAACGACTTCCCGACCCCGGAGTACCCCAGGGCCCGGATCAAGGCCAAGGGTACAAGTTCGAGCATGGCGCGGGCATCCACCGGGAGCCGTTGACGGCGTCTCCAAGAAGTACAGGGACGCCGCATCGGTCGAGGATGGATCCGTCGTTGTCGTGGGCAACGATCCGGCAAACCAGCTGCGTGGCCAGCGCGTGATTGAGTCCGCCGGCCTGCTCTCGGGGTTGGCCGACGGCGACCCCGCCCTGGCCACCCAGGACGACGAGGCCAAGAACCCGGAGCATCTGAAGTTCGAGGACGTGAATCAGGAGCAGGTGCCGAAGTCCTATCAGATGGACCCCACGGTGGGTATTGCCGTGGTGAACGGCAACTACATTGTCCAGGCCAAGTTGAACACGGACGGGATCCTCGTCCAGGAACCGGCCAAGGACAACCCCGACTCCAACCTGATCGCATGGCGTGCCGGTGGGAAAACCGCTGTCATCGCCAAGCTCGACGAGTTGCCGCACTGCGACGAGGTGCGCAAGTACATCGGTACACCTGGACCGACGGAAGCGTCATCCCCGCATTCGAGGTTCGATCCTCCACTCCAGGCGGCGATCCCGCCCGGTCAGTGAACCCAATACTGCATCCCACCTTCCCACCCACCGCAGGCCTGGCGCCTCCTGCTTGTTGCCCGACACCGGCCCGCCCACGCGCTGCCTCTCCTCCATGCCCGCCGCCGACCACGCCCCCAGCCGAGTTCACCTGGCACTTTTCCACATTCCCGCCAGCCATCACCCACCCGCATTGCCCCGGGCGCATCATGGGAGACATGAGCACAACCACCGGCATCATTGATGCGGCGCTGACCGCACTCAACGGAGCGTTGGGAACCGGGGCCACCGGCCCAACCCCGGAGGCCGGCGCGCCCATCGACCCGTTGCGGACCCTCGCCGCCCTCGAACTCCTGCTGCGCCGCACCGTTGATTCCGTGGATCGTTCGATCGGCGACTCCCCGGTCCGCGCCGCGGCCTTTGCACGACTTTCCGAGCGCTTCGCCCACGCCGGCAGCCACGCGCAAATCGTCGCCGCGGGCTCTTGCGAGCGGACCGAGGTCAATACGTTGACCGACGGCGCGCTTGCCGGGCTCAACGCCGTGATGGCCGCCCCCGAGGTCTTTGCCCGCGGCGAGGCGCAGCTTCCCGTCGATGCCGTCAGCGCCGCCGACCGCAAGCCGCTGCACAAGGGAACCCCCGAGTTCCTCGAGTCCCAGTTCAATCTCGACTACTTCCAGGCCGAGCACCGCGTGAAATCCCACGAAAGGCTGCTGCCGCACCTTGACGCCGACGGACGTCTGGCACCGGCCCGGTACCCGCAGCTGGGCAGGATCCTGGTGTCGGGCGCGGCCGACCCGCGCACCATTGCCAGCGCCGCGGCCAAGCTCGCTGCACTCGAGCCCTCCATCGAAGCCCAACCGGATCCCGTCGATGTTCGCACCAAGCTCGAGGGCCTGGTCGCCGGCACCTTGGTCACCGCCGGACAGAAGACCGTGGAAAAGCTGATCAAGAAGGCATCCGTGGACCTTGACCGCAGTGTTCTTGACCGCGACGAGGCCAACATGGAGAGCAACCTCGGCCTGGACTTCAAGGGCAAACTGCCCACCGGCTATGTCTGGGAGTTGACCACCGATGCCGTGGGCCATGAGCTGCTGATGAGCTTGGCCGACGACCTGAACAACCCCCGCACCACTTCCGGCCAGCTCCCGTTCCCCGGCGTTCTTGGCGATGGCGAGGACCCCGGCGACGGCAACACCAAGGAGCACGCGCCCGATACCGCCGAAGCCGATGGCACAGTTTGCCCCGCGGACGACGCCGACTGCACCGGTTCCCCGGCAGACGTCGCGGATGCATCCACCGACGACGAGACGGCCACCACCGGTGTCCCATTCGCCGGATCCGGCATTCCCGGCACGCTCGGCACCCCCTTCGACGACGATTTCCCCCCCATCCCCGAATGGGCGGCAAACCCGGACACGCCCGTGGACCAACGCCCACGTGCCGGCTTCAACGACGTTGGCCGACCGCTTGCCACCACCCCCGAGGAAGCACCGCGCCCCGGGGAAACCGCCAAGGAAACAAACGCCAGGTTGCGCGCGCGCCGGCTGCACCAATTGGTGTTCGACGCCGTCACCAGGCTGGTTGACCCGCAAACGCCCGCGGACGTGTGGATGCCGATGTGCTCGCGCATCGACATCCTTGTGACGATCACCTACGAGGCCCTTGCCGGGATCACCGACGAACCCGGCTTCACCCAGCACGGCGAACTCATTTCCGCAGCCACCGCACGCCGGCTGGCCTGCAACGCAGGGATCCTGCCGCTGGTCATGGGCGGCAAGAGCCAGCCACTGGATCTGGGCAGGAAGGTTCGCTACTTCACCAAGGCGCAGAAGCGGGCCATCGCCGCCCGCGACCGCGGCTGTGCGAACCCGGGCTGTTCGATGCCGGTGCACCGCACCGAGGTCCACCACATCAAGTCGTTTTCCGAGGGCGGGAAGACCAACGTATCCAATGGGCTGCTCCTATGCATCCGCTGCCACACCGCCTACCACGCGGGCCATTTCGACATCGTCGTGATCGACCGAATCCCCCACGTGGTGCTCCCTGCATCGCGGGATCCGCTGCGATTACCCAGGCGTAATTGGGTTTTCCATCCGGAATCCGCAGCCGCCTGATTTTTCTCCATTCATCCCGTGGGTCAGCCTGGTCCGCTGTCCCACTCGCGGCCCCCGTCCGGCGCCTCCCCACTCTCATCTGCGCCGCGTGATAGAACTACGGGAATGGAGAACATCGAGTATTCACTCACGAAGCAGATCGAGACCGTCGAGCTGATCGGCCTGTACGACGCGGTCGGCTGGAGCGCCTACACGAACTTCCCCGAGACACTGCTGGCCGCGATCCAGGGGTCGCACACTGTAGCTGTTGCCCGTTCCGGCAACCAGCTGGTCGGTCTGGCCCGAAGCATTTCCGATGGCGCTTCGATCTGCTACCTGCAGGACATACTCGTCCACCCGGAGCACCACCGGGCAGGGATTGGCCGAGGGCTTGCCGAGCTGGTCTTCGCGCAGTGCCCGGGTGTGCGGCAGAAGGTCTTGTTGACCGACAACGAACCCGGGCAGAAGGCCTTCTACGAGTCCCTCGGCATGACACAGGCCAGCGAGTACCCCTCCGGTGAAATGCGTGCCTTCGTCAAATTCGACTAAATCTATCTCGACCACGTTGAATGCCGGTGCCCCAACCGATTTGGGTCCCGGTGCCCAACCGCACGGGCTGCCCGCGGATACGCAAAAGCGCCGATGCCTGCCGCCGAACCACAGAGACCTCTTGGCACGGGCGCTTGCCGCGTGTTGACCCTGGCAACTGGCTACCAAGACGTCCTGCCACGCACATCAACGATGAAGGACTACTTGTTGGCAAGCTCCGGCTCTGCGATCTTGGCCATCGCCGCCATCTGATCCGTGTACTTCTGGTTCAGGCGAGAGTGGCTGCGTCCGTAGCCGAAGTAGATCAGCACGCCGAGAACCAGCCACACCACGAAGTAGATCCACGTCTCGACGGCGAGGTTGAGCATCAGGTAGGTGCACAGCAGGGCGGAGACAATCGGGATGACCGGACCGAACGGGACCCGGAAGGCGGGCTTGAGGTCCGGGCGCTTGCGGCGCAGCACGATGATGCCCAGGCTGACCATCACGAAGGCCGACAGCGTTCCGATGTTGATCATTTCCTCGAGCACATCCACGCGGGTGAAGCCGGCCACCAGGGCGACCAGCGATCCGCAGATGATGGTGATGCGCACCGGGGTGCCGCGCTTGGCGCTGGTCTTGGACAGCGCGTGCGGCAGCAGCCCGTCGCGGCTGATGGCAAGCACGACTCGTGAGAGCCCCATGAGCAGCACCATGACCACCGTGGTCAGGCCGATGAGTGAGCCGACGGCAATGACCGAGGCTGCCCCTTCGTTGCCCACCAGCGAGAACGCGGTGGCCAGTGTCGGGGTTTCCACAGCTGCCAGGTCCTTGTAGGAGACCATGCCGGTCAGCGCGAACGAAACACCGACGTAGAGCAACGTGGTCAGGGCAAGGCCGGCGAAGATGCCGCGGGGCAGCGTCTTGTTCGGGTTCTTGACCTCTTCGGCGCTGGTGGCCACGACGTCGAAGCCGACGAACGCAAAGAAGACCAGTGCGGCGCCGGCAAGCACGCCCATCATGCCGTACTGGGCCGGTGCGGCGCCGGTGGCAAACGCGAACAGCGACTGCTTGAGCACCTCGGCGGTGCCGTCCCCCGTGGCCGGAACCGCTTCAGGGATGAACGGAGAGAAGTTCTCCGCCTTGATGTAGAACAGGCCGGCGACGATGACAAAGAGCACGACGGCGATCTTGATGATGGTGAACACACTCCCGACCGTGGCTGACAGCTTGGTGCCCATGACGAGCAGCAGCGTGAACAGCGCAACGATCAGCAATGGTCCCCAGCTCATGGTGACGATGCCTAGGTCAATGGTGGGTGAGAGGTGTACTCCCACGAGCTGGAAAACTTCGGTGAGGTAGATACCCCAATACTTGGCGATCACCGCTGCCGCGGTGAAGAGTTCGAGGATCAGGTTCCAACCGATGATCCACGCAATGAACTCGCCCATGGTGGCGTAGGAAAACACATACGCCGAGCCTGCGACGGGGATCGCCGTCGCGAATTCCGCGTAGCACATGATGGCCATGGCGCAGGTAAGCGCGGCGATCACGAATGACAGCGTGACTGCGGGGCCGGAGAAGTCTGCTGCTGCCCGCGCGCCCACGGAGAAGATTCCGGCACCCACCGATACGGCAACGCCCATGATCATCAGATCCCAGGTGTTCAGGGTCCGCTTGAGCTGGCGGCCGGGTTCCGCGGCGTCGGCCAGGAAACTCTCCACGGGTTTGGTACGAAAAAGGCTCACTGATTTCCTCGGCGGCAATGAAACGCGAAAACTAACCGGACAAGCCTAGCCGCGTTGCCCATGCGCCCTGGTGAACCGTTTACCCCCGGATGCGTCCCGGCGCCGGGAATCCTTGCACCTGCCCCCACACCCGAACTTGCCGACCAATCAATATCTGACGTGGCCTTTTATCGTCTCCCGCGTTGCCCAAACGCGTCGGCGCCGCTTTCCCCCACGGGTCTCGGACAGACAGATGCACCGGACGGAAAAGTGGTCTAGACCTCACCGAATTTCATCTTCGAGGCGGCGCGAGCCACCCAGACACATGAAAATACCCCCGAAAACTGCTGCATCAAGCGATTGACGCGGCAGCTTCCGGGGGTACCCACAACCCTGTGGGGCTAGACGACGGGAACAGCCGAAGCCGCTGCGCGAGCCGCGGCCGGGAGCGCGTCGAAGATCTTGTTCATCGCATCGTCGTCGTGGGCCGAGGAGAGGAACCAAGCCTCGAAGACGCTCGGCGGCAGGTAGACGCCCGACTCGAGCATCGAGTGGAAGAACGGCGCGTAGCGGTAGGCTTCCTGCGCTTGGGCCTGCGCGTAGTTGTGCACGCCGTGCTCCGAGGTGCCGAAGGCGACCGAGAACAGGTTCCCCGCCCGCTGGATCGAATGGTCGACGCCCGCGACGGCGAGCGCCCCGGCAAGTGCGCCCTGCAGCTCGAGGGACTTCGCGTCGATGTGCGCGTAGACCTCGGGGGTTGCATGGGTCAGCTGGGCGATGCCCGCTGCCATGGCAACCGGGTTGCCCGAGAGCGTGCCGGCCTGGTAGACCGGGCCCAGCGGCGCCAGGTGGTCCATGACCTCGGCGCGTCCACCCAGGGCCGCGGCGGGCAGGCCGCCGCCGATGACCTTGCCGAAGGTGTAGAGGTCCGGGGTCCAGCCCTCGGTGCGGCCGGTCAAGCCCCAGTACCCTGCGTCCGAGGCGCGGAACCCGGTGAGCACCTCGTCCAGGATCAGCAGCGCGCCGTTGGCGGTGGTGGTCTGCGCCAGGAACTTGTTGAAGCCCTCTTCCGGGGTCACGACGCCCATGTTGCACGGTGCCGATTCGGTGATGACCGCGGCGATGTTGGCGCCGTGCTCGGCGAATGCCGCGGTGATGGCCTCGCGGTCGTTGTACGGCAGCACCAGGGTCTCGGCTGCGGTGGCCGCGGTGACGCCGGCGGAGCCGGGCAGCGCCAGGGTGGCCAGGCCGGAGCCGGCGGCGGCCAACAAACCGTCGAGGTGGCCGTGGTAGCAGCCGGCGAACTTCACGATCAGGTCGCGTCCGGTGTAGCCGCGGGCCAGGCGCACCGCGGTCATGGTGGCCTCGGTGCCGGTGGAGACCATGCGCATGCGCTCCACGCCGCCGAAGCGGTCCATCACCAGGCGGGCCAGCTTGCCCTCGTCGGGCGTCGAGGCGCCGAAGGACAGGCCGCGGTCAACCGCCGCGTGCACGGCATCCTGGATGGCCGGGTGCGCGTGGCCCAGCAACGCCGGACCCCACGAGCAGACCAGGTCGACGTACGAGTTCCCGTCGGCGTCGGCCAAATAGGCACCCTTGGCACCGACCATGAACGGGGGCACCCCGCCGACCGAGCCGAAGGCGCGCACCGGGGAGTTCACCCCGCCGGGCATGAGCTTCCGGGCGGTGGCAAAGAGTTCAGCTGAGCTGGTCATCATTTTCCTTCTTTCAGCCACTGGGCGATTTCACTGGCCCAGTAGGTCAACACGGTGTCGGCGCCGGCGCGGCGGATGCCCAGCACGGATTCGAGGATCGCGGCGCGGCGGTCGATCCAGCCGTTGGCTGCGGCGGCCTCGATCATCGCGTACTCGCCGGAGATCTGGTAGGCGGAGACCGGCACCGGGGACATCGCGGCAACGTCGGCCAGCACGTCGAGGTAGCTCATGGCGGGCTTGACCATGACCATGTCGGCGCCCTCGGCCAGGTCGAGCTCGACCTCGATCATGGCCTCGCGGCGGTTGGCCGCATCCATCTGGTAGGTGCGGCGGTCCCCGGTCAGCTGGGAATCCACCGCTTCGCGGAACGGGCCGTAGAACGCCGAGGCATACTTGGCGGCGTAGGCAAGGATGGAAACGTCCTGGTGGCCGGCCTGATCCAGGGCCTGGCGGATGATCCCGACCTGGCCGTCCATCATGCCCGAGGGTGCGACGATGTGCGCACCGGCATTGGCCTGGGCCACTGCCAGCTGGCCATAGATCTCCAGGGTCGCGTCGTTGTCCACGTTGCCCCGCGCATCGAGCACGCCGCAGTGGCCGTGGTCGGTGAATTCATCCAGGCAGACATCGGACATGATGACCAGCTCGTCGCCGACCTCCGCGCGCACCGCCTCGATGCCCAGGTTCAGGATGCCGGCCGGGTCAAGGCCGGCGCTACCGGTGGCGTCGCGGGTTTCCGGGATGCCGAAGAGCATGATGCCGCCCAGTCCCAGCTCGACGGCCTCGGAGGCTGCTGCCTTGAGGCTGTCCATGGTGTGCTGCACGACCCCGGGCATCGAGGTGATCGGGTTGGGTTCGGTGAGCCCCTCGCGGACGAACGCGGGCAGGATCAGTTGTTGCGGGGCCAGGACCAGCTCGGCGGTGAGCCGGCGCATGGCGGGGGTGGTGCGCAGGCGGCGGGGCCTGCGGGCGGGGAATGACATTCTTCGCTCCTTGTGAAGCTGGTGTGGTGGTAGCCAAGTCTTAGGTGGCTGGATCGGTGGAGGCTGCAAGCGTGGAAGCCGGGTGGCGGGAGGTTGCAACGGCGGCTTCCCACGCGTCGGCAAGCCCCTCGGGGGTGGGCAGGGCAGCAATGCCCGCCGGTTCCATCCCGTGTTCGCGCAGCCGGGCGGCGGTGCTGTCCCCGATGGCGATCAGCGCTTGGCCCCCGGTCGGGTGCGCAGCGGGGTCCGGGAGCAGCGCCAGGAACTTGTCGACGATGCTCGGCGAGGAGAACATGACCGCATCGATCCCGGCCAGCGCGGCGGGAAGTTGTGAAACCTCCAGCAGGTAGCCGCCCTCGGGCAGCGCGGGCGTATGCCCGGTCCCCGGAGCATGCAGCGCACGTGCCGGATCCGCAGGGGCGGCCACGGTGTTGTAGGCGATGACGATGTCCGCCTCCCAGCCGTGCGCCGCGAATCCGTCGCGCAGCGTGGCCGAGGCGATGTCCGCCTGCGGGGCGAACACCCGGGCGGCCGAGGTGCGCAGATCCTGCCAGTCGGCGAGCATGCCGCGGGCCGAGTGGTCGGTGGCGGGCATGAAGTCGATGTGCGCGCCGAGGGCCCGCACGGCCTGCGCGGTGGCCTCGCCGACCACCGCGACCCGGGTGCCGGAGGGGATGCGCAATTCCACGCCCAACGCCGCGGCCCGGGAGCCCAGCGCGCTGAGCGTGTTGACGGACGTGAACACGCACCAGTCGTAGTGCCCGGAAAGCATCCGCCGCAGGTGCGCATCGAGTTCCGCGGTGTCGGCGGGCAGCTCGAAGTCGATGAGCCGGCACACGGCGGTGCGTGCGCCGCGTGCCGCGAGGACCTTCACGGTCGCCGCGGCACGGTCGGCGCTGCGCAGCAGCAGGGCGGTGCGCCCCGCCAACACCCCGGGATTCGGCATGGTTCCTACAGTCCCGCCAGCTCGGCCGCGCCCTCGCGCAGCAATTGCCCGGCCAACGCGACGCCCAGGGCGTAGGCGCCGTCGACCGTCAGCGTCGAGGTCCGCGCCGAACGGCGCATGGTGTCGGACCCGTCGACCTTGCAGGCCACCGAGTCGAGCACCAATTCGTCCCCGCGGACGGTGGCCAGGGCACCGATGGGCGCGGCGCAGCCGGCCTCGAGGCGAGCCAGCAGCGCGCGTTCGGCGGTGATGGCCAGGCGCGTGTCGCCGTCGTCCATGGTTTCCAGCGCGGCATCGACAGCCGCGTGGCCGCTGCCGCCGGTCCGGACCTCGACGGCCAGCGAGCCCTGCCCGGGTGCCGGGAGCATGATGTCCGGGTCCAGGTACTCGGTGATGTGCGCATCCAGGCCCAGACGCTCCAGGCCGGCGGCGGCCAGGACCACCGCGTCCAGGTCGCCCTGCGCGGTGCGCCCCACTCCCCCGTCGTCCTTTTGCACCGGCGAGCCGATGACCCGGCCCAGCCGGGTGCCGACGTTGCCGCGGATGTCCACGATCTTCAGGTCGGGCCGGAAGGCCAGCAGCTGCGCGGCGCGCCGAGGGGAACCGGTGCCCACGGTGGCGCCCTCGGGCAGCTCGGCCAGGAACAGCCCGTCGCGGGCGCACAGCGCGTCGCGCACATCCGCGCGCTTCGGGGTCGCGGCGATGACCAGGCCCGCCGGCTGCGTGGTGGGCAGGTCCTTCAGGGAGTGCACGGCCAAATCGCAGGTACCGTCGTACAGCGCCTGGCGCAGGGCTGCGGCGAACACGCCGGTGCCGCCGAGCTGCGAGAGCGGACCGGTGGTCACATCGCCCTCGGTCTTGACCAGCACGGTGTCGTAGTCGACGCCGGCCAGCCGGTTCAGCTCCACGGCCACGTGCCCGGTCTGGGTCGTGGCCAGCGCGGAACCGCGGGTGCCGATGGTGAAGCGCGAGACGCTCATGGTGCCGGCACCCCGACCTCCGAGTCGACGGCGGCGATGGTGGGCTTGACGGTGCCGTCGCGCATCACCTTGGCGCAGCAGTTGGGGCGGCAGACGTCGAACCACGGGCCGAGTTCGGCGACCGAGGCGCGGCCCGGCTTCAGCGCGGCACCGTCGGGTCCGGCCAGACGCTCGGAGACCAGGTCGACCATGCCGGAAACGAACTCGGCGTGGGTGCCGGGGGTCGGGGCGCGGTGGAAGGCCAGGCCGAGTTCGGCGCAGGTTTCCTTCGCCTCGGTGTCCAGGTCCCAGAGGACCTCCATGTGGTCCGAGACGAAGCCGATGGGCATCACCACGACCCCGGCGGTGCCGGCGGCTTTGTACTCGGTGAGCGCGTCGTTGATGTCCGGTTCCAGCCACGGCACGTGCGGGGCCCCGGAGCGGGACTGGAAGACCAGGGAGTGCTGAAGGCCGGCGGCCTCGGGCACCCCGGCCAGGATCGCGTCGGCCACCGCGAGGTGCTGGGCCGAGTACAGGTCGGTGTCCAGCTCCGCGACCAGGTCGCGCGGGCCGGCGGCCTGCGCGTCGGACGACGGGATCGAGTGCGTCACGAAGACGATCTTGATCTCCCCGCCGGGGTTCCCGGCCGCGGCCAGCTGCTCCCGGACCTCGGCCAGCGAATCGCGCAGCCCGCCCATGAACGGGGTGACGAATCCGGGGGTGTCGAAGTACTGGCGCACCTTGTCGACCTCGAGCTTTCCCTCCAGGCCGGTCTCGCGCAGGGCGACGCCCAGGTCCTCGCGGTATTGGCGGCAGGAGGAGTAGCCGGAGTACGCGCTGGTGGACAGCATCAGCACCCGGCGGTGGCCCGCGGCGTGGATCTGCTCAATGGTCTCGGCGACATAGGGCGCCCAGTTGCGGTTGCCCCAGTAGACCGGCACCTCGATGTCCCGGGCGGCGAGCTCGGCCTCGAGGGCCGCCTTCAGCGCCCGGTTCTGCGCGTTGATCGGGGACACCCCGCCGTTGGCGCGGTAGTGGGTGGCCACCTCCTCGAGGCGCTCGTCGGGGATGCCGCGGCCGGCGGTGACGTTGCGCAGGAACGGGATCACGTCCTCCTGCCCCTCCGGTCCGCCGAAGGAGGCCAGCAGGATCGCGTCGTACGCCTTGGGGGCCATCACCCCGTTGTCGTCGTACCCGGTGCGGGGATCGAAGCCCTGGCTCATCGCAGGACCTCGGCGACCTCGGCGGTGGAGATGCGGCGGCCGGTGTAGAACGGGGTTTCCTCGCGCACGTGGTTGCGGGCCTCGGTGTAGCGCAGGTGGCGCATCATGTCGACCAGGTCGATCATGTCCGGGGCCTCGAGGCAGATCTGCCATTCGAAGTCGGAAAAGGCGAAGGCCGCCACGGTGTTGGCCAGCACGCCGGGGAAGTCGCGGCCCAGGATGCCGTGGTCGCGCAGCATCTTGCCGCGCTCCTTCGGGTCAAGCAGGTACCAGTCGGTGGAGCGCACGAACGGGTAGACGGTCATCCAGGCCTCGGGGGCCACGCCGCGGGCGAAGGCCGGCGAGTGGTCCTTGGAGAACTCCGCCTCGCGGTGCACGGCCATGGTCGAGTAGACGATGGTGGTCTCGGCGAAGAGGTAGGAGCGGCGGATCTTGCGCACCGCGGCCTGCAGCGCCTCGGGGGTCGGGCCGTGCACCCAGGTCATCACGTCGGCGTCCTCGCGCATTGCCGAAACGTCGTAGGTGCCGCGCAGGGTCACGCCCTCGGCGGCCAGCTCGGCCACAAGCGCGTCGAACGCCTCGACGCCCTCGGACCGGTCCAGGTCCGAGTCGCGCTTGAAGACGGTCCACAGGGTGTAGTACATGGTCGCGTCGGCACCCGCCGCTTCGCGGTCGCGGATGACGGGTGAATTGGATTCCACTGCACTCATGGGTTGGTTCTCCTGCTTTCTTTGCGGTACTTCGCCTGCCGGCGAAGTGGTTCTCGTACGTGTTGTGAAAGTCTGGGGTGCTTCACCCGTCCGGCGCCGGTGCGGCGCCGGACGGGAAGGACGGGTCAGCTGGCGGTGATGCGCAGCCGCTTGCGGGTGTCGTTGACAACGGCTGCCAGCCCGGTGCCCGCCAGCCAGGCGCCGACCACTTCGAGGCCCGGGTGCGCGGAGGCGATCTCGCGGATCGCCGCCACCCTCCGGGCGTGCCCGGTGGTGGCGAAGGGCAGCGCGCCGGAATAGCGCACGACGTCGAAGCCCAGCACGTCCCCGGCGGTGATCGGTTGGCCCAGCAGCGCCGAGGCATCGACCAGGGCCGCGTTGCGCAGCGAGGCGTCGTCGGCGTTCACCAGCGCGGAGGCCACGTCGTTGAGCCGGCCGTAGGACAGGCGCAAGACGTGCGAGCCGGGGCCCGATTCGTCACCCAGCCACTGCCATTTGGCGGTCGCGTGGGTCAGCGCCTTGGCCCCGACGTTGTCCGCGGTGGGGGCGACCAGCAGGCCGGTCCCGCGCGGGGCGTCGTCGAGCTCCGGCTTGTCGATGACCAGGGTGACCAGGGAAATGCCGGCGCCGGCTGCCGGGCGGTGGGTGGCGAAGGCCGTGTCGATGCCGACCAGCAGGTCGACGGCGACCGTCCCGCCGGTGGCCACCACGACACGTTCGGCCAGCACCTCGCGGGGCGCGGGCGGGACCTCGGGGACGGGAGCCGCCTCGGCCGGGGGCTTGCCCGCCCGCCCGGGACGTACGTGCTTCGCGGCGGCCGGGGCCGGGGCGTCGGCCAGCAGAACGCGGAAGCCGGAGGTGCCCTCGCGGGGTTCGAGCGCCACCACGGCGCTGTTGGCGTGCAATTCGACGCCCGCGGACTTCAGGTCGGCCAGCAGGGCGGTGGTGAGCTGGTTCATGCCCCCGACCACCGAGGCGACGGCGGAACCGGCCGGGGCCGCGGCACGCATGGCCGCCACGGCCCGGGCCAGCGAGCCGTGCTTGAGCACCGCGGCACGCAGCCCGGGCGCAATGGCGTCAACGTCAAGGGTGTCGGGATCGGCGGAATACACGCCCGAGACCACGGGGGTCACCAGGTTTTCCAGCACCGCCGAGCCCATCCGGGAACGGACCAGCGCGCCGAGGGACATTTGGCCCCCGGTGATCTTCTTCGAGACCGGGGTGATCAGGTCGGCGGCGGCGCGCAGGGCCCCGGCACGTCCCACGGCGCTGCGCACCTCTTCGGCCCACGGATCCCCGGGGATGCCCAGGATGCCGGTGGCCGGCAGCGGCTGGGCGACCGACTCATGCCCGCGCTTCAAATACAGCCAGGCGCCCCCGGGTTCCGGGGTGACGATGTCATCGCCCAGGCCCAGTTCTCCCAGAAGGTCGGCGACGGCGGTGGATCGGGTGGCGAAGGATTCTGCGCCGGCATCGAGCCTGAGCCCGGCGACCTCGTGGACGCCCACGCAGCCGCCGAAGGCCGCCGAGGCTTCGTGGACCTGGACGCGGTGTCCGCTGATGGCCAGTTCGCGGGCGGCCACCAGCCCGGAGATGCCGCCGCCGATGACCACCGCGAGCGGGCCGCCGGGGCCGGGGGTTGCGGCTTCGGTGCCGCGGGCCCGGGCCAGCAGGCGCATGGCGTGGGCCGCGGCATTGGAGGCGACCGGGCTGCGCCGGGCCTTGGCCGGTGCCTTCTCGGCGGCAGCTGCCGCCGGTGTCGCCGTGCCAGGCGTTGCGGTATCCGCGGTGCCAGCGGCGTCGTCGGCCCTAGGTGTGTTGGTCACCGGCGCGGTCCCGGAAGTCCCCTCGTCGAGGTCCGCCGCGGCGCCCGGGACGCGCCGGGCAGTTCCGGCTTCATTGGCCGAGCCGCGGCGTGGCTGCTCTTCGACGTTTGGCACCATCAACTCTTTTCAGGGAAACGAATGTGTATCTTCGAAGGCGCCGGACACGATGCGCGGCGTCCGCGCGGCGCTGGGCCGTGCGGCCGGCGCACCGTGTCCTGCACCCGGTACTGCGTTCTTCTAGCTTAACGCCCAGCCACGGGGATCGAGTGGATGAGTTCAACCACACGCGTGAGGGTTTCCGGGTTGGTCTCCGGCGGCACGCCGTGGCCCAGGTTCGCCACGTGCGACACGGCAGTGTCACCTGCGGCGAGCACCTCGCGCACGTGGGCCTCGAGGATCTCCCAGGGGGCCGAAAGCAGCGCCGGGTCGATGTTGCCCTGCAGCGGGATGTCCCCGCCGAGGCGGCGGTTGGCCTCGTCCAGCGGCAGGCGGTAGTCCACGCCCATGACGTCGACGCCGACGTTGCGCATGGCGCCCAGCAGCTCGCCGGTGCCGGTGCCGAAGTGCACCAGCGGGACGCCGGTGTCGCGCACGTGGTCCAGGGCGCGGGCCGAGGCCGGGGCCACGTGGTTGGTGTAGTCGGCCAGCGAGAGCGATCCGGCCCAGGAGTCGAAGAGCTGTCCGGCGGAGGCGCCGGCCTCGATCTGGGCGCGCAGGAACGCGCCCGAGGCGTCGGCTGCCCAATTGGCCAGTTCTTCCCAGACGCCGGGCTCGGCGTGCATCATGGTGCGCGGGCCCATGTGGTCGCGGGACGGACGCCCCTCGACCATGTAGGCGGCGACGGTGAACGGGGCGCCGGCGAAGCCGATCAACGGGGTGTTGCCCAGCTGCTCGACGGTCATCGCGACGGCCTCGCGGATCGGGTCCAGCGAGGCGTCGGTCATCTTCGGCAGCGCACGCACGTCGGCGGCGGTGCGCACCGGGGTGCCGAGCACCGGGCCGACGCCCGGGACGATGTCGACGTCGATGCCCGCGAGCTTCAGCGGGATGACGATGTCGGAGAAGAAGATCCCGGCGTCCACGCCGTGCCGGCGCACCGGCTGCAAGGTGATTTCCGAGGCCATCTCGGGGCGCAGGCACGATTCGAGCATCTCGGTGCCCTCGCGCAGCTTGCGGTATTCGGGCAGCGAACGGCCTGCCTGGCGCATGAACCACACGGGTCTGCGGCTTGGCTTCTGGCCGCGGTAGGCGGTAATCAACGGGGAATTGGCGGTACGACCGTCCATCAGCGGGTGGTTCTGGCTCAACGTCATGCTATTGATTCTGCCAACATATCGGCCCGAACCGTAATCCACACGCCCCCAGCGAACGCACGCTGCATGGTTTTGGGCGACCTCGTCACACCCGATGCTCTACAACCAGTAGAAGCGCTATCATGGGAGGCACTGTGGTTTTACTATCTCTCGTTGCCTCTCATTCAGACATCGACCTCGAGACCGTGGCAAAGATCAGTGCCGACGCCTCCCAGGTCGCTTCCGTCGTGCTCGCTTCGGCCAGCCCTGTTGCCGGCGCCATCACCCTGGCCACCTGCAACCGCTACGAAATCTATTGCGAAGTGCCGCAATCAGGGGACGTACCTGCCGCGCGCTCGGAGGTGATCACCCAGATCGCCGCCAGCACCGGGCTTTCCGAGGCCACCATCTCCACCGCGCTGGTCTCCAAGACCGAGACCGAAGTCATCGAGCACCTCTTTTCCGTCGGCGCCGGACTCGATTCCGCCGTCATCGGGGAGCGCGAGATCGCCGGCCAGGTGCGCCGCGCCCTGAACGAGGCGCAGGCCGCCGGAACCGCCACCGGTTCCCTGGTCCGGCTCTTCCAGGCCGCCTCGCGGACCGCCAAGGACGTCGGCTCGCGGACCTCGCTGGGATCGCGCGGCCTCTCGGTCGTCTCCGTGGCGCTGGATTTGGCCACCGATCTGAGCCGCGAGCCGGACTGGGGCTCCAAGAACATCGTCATCTTCGGCACCGGCGCCTACGCCGGGGCCACCATGTCCCTTTTGCGCGAGCGCGCGGCCCACAATGTCTCGGTGTTCTCCGCCTCGGGCCGTTCCGAGGCTTTCGTCGCCACCCGCGGGGGCACCGCGCTGGACGAGTCCACGCTCGAGGCCGCCCTCGAGGCCGCCGATGTCATCATCGGGTGCAGTGGTTCCGACCACCGCCTGATGGCCGCCGACATCGCGACACTGGACCGCGGTTCCCGCCCGTTGATCGCCATCGACCTGGCCCTGACCCACGACTTCGACCCGGAGCTCGGCTCGCTGCGGAACGTGGAGCTGATCAACCTGGAGTCGGTGCGCATGGCCGCCCCCGAGGAGCAGGCGCAGTCGCTGCGCCAGGCCCGCGGCATCGTGCTCGACGCGGCCGAGGCCTTCGCCGCCGAACAGCGCGAGCGTGCCGCGGATGCAGCCATCGTGGCCCTGCGCCGGCACACCCAAAAGGTCCTGGAGGCCGAGGTCGAGAAGGTCCGCGCCCAGCACGGCTGCACAGCCGCTGCCGAGGAAGTCGAATTCGCGATGCGCCGGATGATGCGCCAGCTGCTGCACGTACCCACGGTCCGTGCCCGCGAGCTGGCCGCGGCCGGGCGTGCCGGGGATTACATCGACGCCCTGGAGACGCTGTACGGCCTTGAGGTCGAGATGCCGGTGGCACCCTCGATGAAGAAATCGGGCGCCTGCCCGGTGACCGGCATCCAGGGCACCGATGCCGGGAACCTCGCCGGGGCCGCTTCCATCCGGCAGGTCGGCTAGCCAACTCCGCCACACCGGTCGGGCCGGGCACCAGACACCATTCAAAGGGCACCGCGGGAAACTTCTTCCGGCGGTGCCCTTTGCCGTCCACGGCGTGCCCGTGCCGGCCCTGGACATCCCCTCATGTACAGGTCTCCCCCGTTCGGGGGGTCCGGGTGCCTCCTCAGGCAGCGGTGTCGATCAGGCCGGTCGCTTGCCGGCAATCAACTGGGCCGCCGACCGCTTCTGCGCGCTGCTGCACTTGCCGTGGTATCCGGTGTAGTAGGTGCTGCCGTTGGCCAGGCGTCCGCTGCGCTTGGCGCCCATCGAATCGGACATGCAATCGGCCAGGTGCTCGATCCCGTATCCGTCACGGCGCGGGTTGATCTTCTCCGCATGGCGAACCAGCTTCGAGAAGCCCTTGGGGTACGCCTTGAACTGCATGATGTGCGCGCATTCATGCAGGGCCACGGCCTTGACCGGTGCCGCGTTCGGGTCCGGGTGGCCCACCCGGCTCAGGGTGATGCTCCGTGGACCGGACTGCGCGTAGTACTCGTTCTTGCGGTGGCTCACGCGCACGGTGGTCCGCGGGCAGTACCTGGAGATGTTCTTGGACACCGTCTTGGCCCATGCCGCGTCCGGGTACGTCCGGGTGCCCGGGCCCACGGTCTTGCCCGGCGAAGCCTTCTTCACGTGCTTCAGCGCGACCCAGCCGGTCTTTCCCTGGAACTGGACCCGGACCCGGGAACGCGACTTGTTCCGGGCGTTGTCCACGGTGCCGAGGGTGTGGTCCCGCCCGATGGTCGCAAGCTTCTTGCCGCCGTTGGCCTTCGAGCGCAGGACGGTCGAGTGCTTGGCGGTGTACTTGGCCACGACCAGGCGCTTGAGCTGGGTGGACCTGACCCAGCCGGTGCGACCCAGGAACCTGATCTGGGTGTAGCCCGTCGAGGTCTTCCCGGTGCCCCACACCTTGTACCCCCTGGTGGCCGACCCCAGCCGGGCACCCTTGCCCTTGCCGCTGCGCGGCTTGATGGTGGCGGTGGTGATGTAGTGCGGCTTTGAAGCGCCGACGGTGCTGGATCCGGCCAGCACGATCGGCTGGATGGATGCGTCCACTTGCATCGCCGTTGTCGGAGCAGCGGCCGGGGCCGCCAGTGGTTTCTCGAGGATGGTGGCCGTGCCCGGCCCTTCGTCGGCCGACGGTGCGGAGAGCAGGCCCTGCGTGAGGACCAATGCCCCAACGAGCGCAAACAGGAATGTTTTCATGTGGTGCCTTAAACCTCAGTGCCCTCCCCAACGAGCAACACTTCAGTGTGAACACTCACAGGGTAGTGGAACCCCGGGCGCACTTGGGCCACCACGACACGGCCAAATCGCCTTGGGAAATCCGCCGATCCACCGCTGACAAGCTGGTTCAATGCATTAGTAGGCAGGCGTGCGCGGATCGACATCACTGATCCAATCCAGGATTCCGCCCGCAACATGACGCACCCGCGCGTAGTCCCGGTCCAGCAGGAAGCGCAGCACCTCCCCGGAACGGCCCCCGGACTTGCAATGCAGGATGACTTCCCGGTCCCTGGGCAACTCGATTTCCCCGCCCAGGATCGCCCCGCGCGGGGCGAGGATCGCCCCGGGGATCGAGGCGATTTCGGCCTCGCCCGGCTCCCTGACATCGACCAGCAGGAAATCTTCCTTCCCCTCGGTGCGCAGGGCGAGCAGGCGCGCCAGCTCCCTGGCATCGATGCTGTGCGCGGCCATCTGTGCGAGCCCCTGTGCATCCAGCGCCGGGGCCGAGCAGAAGTCGTCGTAGCTCTCCAGCAGGCCGGTGATCGGCGGGACGTCGGGATCGGGCAGCAGGGTCACCTCGCGCCAGGTCATGTCCAGCGAGTCCAGGATGAGCAGCCGACCCAACAGCGAGCGGCCGACCCCGGTGATCAGCTTGATGGCCTCGGCCACCATCACCGAGCCGATCTGCGAGCACAGCACCCCGAAGACCCCGCCCTCGGCGCAGGAGGGCACGGTGCCCGCCGGCGGCGGGGTCGGATACAGGTCGCGGTAGTTCGGGCCGTGGGCGTCCCAGAAGACGGATACCTGGCCGTCGAAGCGCAGGATCGACCCCCAGACGTACGGGATGCCGGCGAGCGCGGCCGCATCGTTGACCAGGTAGCGGGTGGCGAAGTTGTCTGTCCCGTCCAGGACCAGGTCGTATTCGCCGAAGAGCTCCACCGCGTTGGAGGCATCCAGCCGGTGGTTGTGCACCCGCACGGTGACCAGCGGGTTCAGTTCCTTGATGCGCGCAGCCGCGGATTCGGTCTTCGGTTGGCCCACGGTGAGGGTGGAGTGGATGACCTGGCGCTGCAGGTTGCCCAGGTCCACCTCGTCGTCGTCGATGATGCCCAGGGTCCCGACCCCGGCCGCAGCCAGGTAGAGCAGCGCGGGGGCACCCAGCCCGCCGGCGCCGATGACCAGCACCCGGGCATTCCTCAGCCGGCGCTGCCCCGTCATCCCGATCTCCGGGATGATGATCTGGCGCGAGTAGCGCAGCAATTCCTCCGGCAGCAGTTCGTCCCCGGGCGGCACGAGGGCCGGCAGCCGGCCGGCGGCGGCGTTCTCGTAACGGGCGGCGGGGTTGTTGCGCTGGTTCATGTATTCACCATAATGCTTGTGCGGCGCGTTGGCGCCGGTCCGGCATCCGTCGTTACCCAAGAGTAGACTTGTGCGGAATGTCGCCCGTTTTCCATTCGGGCGGCGAGCTTTCGCGAAAGGGCCGATGTGACTACTCCCCCAAGCCGCGGCGGCCGGACGCAACGGATGCCGCGCGAGGCCCGTCGCCGCCAGCTGCTCAACGCGGCCCACCAGGTCTTTGTGGCCCACGGCTTCCATGGGGCCTCGATGGACGAGATCGCCGAGGTCGCCGAGGTGTCCAAGCCGGTGCTGTACCAGCACTTCCCGGGCAAGCGGGAGCTGTATGTCGCGCTGCTCGATGCGCACATGGATGAGTTCAGCTCGTTGCTGCAGCAGGCCATCAACTCCACCACCGACAACAAGTTGCGGGTGGGCGCCACGATTCGCGCCTACTACGAGTACATCTCCAGGGATTCGCAGGCGTTTCGGCTGATCTTCGAATCCGACCTGCTCAACGACGAGTTGATCGGCGGGCGCATCGAGGCGTTCAATGCGAAGTTTGCCGGCCGCATCGCCGACGTGGTGGCCGAGGACACCAGGCTTCCCCCGGCACAGGCCCTGCTGATGGGCCGGGCCATGGCCGGGATGGCCCAGGTCTCGGCACGCTACTGGGTGGATATGGCCGATGAGGTGTCCATGGAAGAGGCCAGCAATCTGGTCTCGCGTTTAGCTTGGCGCGGAATCGGTCGATTCCCCAAGGAATCCTGACGTAAATTCGACACTAGATGTTGGTCGGCGCCACCGGGCTCCGGCACATGCAACAAACCAGGAAGGCCACCATGGACGTTCGCATTGGAATTCAGAATGTTGCCCGCGAGATCGTGATCGAGTCCGCCGAGGATGCCGAGGAGTTGGCCAAGCGCGTTTCCGACGCACTGGCAGCAGGCGGGGAACTTCGCCTCACCGACTCCAAGGGCCGCCTCATGCTGGTGCCCGTCGCGGGCATCGCGTATGTCGAGATCGGTGTCGAGGAAGCACGCCGCGTGGGCTTCGCCCACTAGGCACTTTAGTCACCAGGCAGGTGGGGGAGGACCGGGCAACCGTCCCTCCCCCACTTGTTTAACCCGCCGTGCGGCTACTGGAACGCCGGAGGTTCGTCCCGCTGCTCGGTGTTCAGGCCCACCCGGTTGCCGTCGGCGTCCGTGTAGATGTTCAGGGCCGGTGCGTGGGTCCGGTCCCCGGCACCTGCGTGCGGCTCCAGTGCCTCCTGGAGCGCTTCGAGCCCGGAATGGGACATGAACTTCTCGACGTGGATGCGGTTGGCGCTTGGCGTTGCCGTGCCCTCGAGCCGGATCCGCGGGTTGCGTCCCTCGGGATCCACCAGGAACCCGTCGCGTCCCTTGCGGTAGCCCATGACACCGATCCAGAAGTCCTCCAGTTTGGCCGGATCCTGCGTCTCGATGCCGAGGTTGACGTCTTGGTGGCGATGGGGCACCGCGACGGCGCCCGAGTCGGTGGCGGCGAATTCCAGCAGCGATGCCAGGGCCACATCGCGCAGGGTGATCTCGTCGCCGACGTCGCGGGAGGTTGTACGCAGGAAGATGGTGCTCGCCCGCCAGTCGACATCGGGGTGGTGGCCTTGGTGCTCGGCGGCCTCGGCCACCAGTGCCAGGAAATCGACGGCTTCCCGGGAATCCGGGAACGTCCAGGCGCAGACCAGCGCTCCCTCCCGTTTCCTCCACGACGGCAGTTCCTTCAGCGCCCTGGCGATCTCGTAGTCGGTCAGGACGCGGGTGGGTGAGTCCTTGTCAAGGCCCATGGTGGTGGTTCTCGTTTCTTGTGGTGCTGTCATTGGTCGGTGTTTGCCCCGGTGCAACCCCGGGCGGGCAGGCTCAGGCGGTCATGCCCAGCTGGCGCATGCGCCGCGAGTGGTTCTCCACCAGCTGGGCAAAGAGCCGCGTCATTTCCTGTCCGCGGCCGTCGGGGCCCTCAAGCTGCAGGGCGCCCCAGTAGTCGTATTTCTCGCCGATCTCCCTGGCCTGGGTCAGCGCCTCGCCCAGCAGCCGCCGGCCCCAGAGCGCCAGGCGCGAGGCCCGCTCGGGCCGGTCGGTGATGGCCAGCTGCAGCCGCTCGCGCAACCATTCGGTGTTCGCCTGCGAGGTCTTGACCTCGTGCACCAAGGTGCGCACCTCCGGTTCCAGTCCGGAGGCAATCAGCGCGTAGAAATCGGCGGCGACCCCGTCGATCACATAGACCTTGGTCAGGGACTCGTACCAGTCCCCCGGCTTGGTCCGCCGATGCATTTCGTCCAGCGAGGCCATGAACGGCTCGATGACCTCCTGCGGGTCCAGTCCGCGCTCGGCAATGCGCTCGCGCACCATTTCGAAGTGCTCGAACTCCTTCACGGCGAAGCGGCCCAGGGTTTCACGGTCGACCAGGGTCGGCGACAGGCGCGCATCGGAGGACAGGTGTTCGAAGGCCGTGAGTTCCTGGTAGGCGATCAGCCCCATCAGGGCCAGCTCCGCGTCGTCGGCGGCGGCCGTCGAACCATAGGTCAAGGGTGTTTTGGTCATGGGTTCAGCGTACTCGGGGCCCAACACGCGCCGCACGTCGATGCCACGGCACCGGCCTGGTGGTTATGCTGGCGTTGTGAGCCACCAATACATCGCATTGACCCCCGAGGCCCGAAGCACCGCATTGGCCCAGGCCCTCAAGGCCCTGGAAACGGAGTTCGAGGTTCGTTCCGAATTCCCGGCCGAGGTGCTGGAGGAAGCCGAGCGCGCCATCGCGGACTTCGAGCTGCCGCCCATCGACAAGCGCGAGATCGAGCTGGTCACCATCGACCCGGCCAGCTCCACCGACCTGGACCAGGCCCTGCACCTGTCGCGCAGCGGCGACGGGTACCTGGTGCACTACGCGGTCGCCGATGTGCCCGGCTTCGTGGCCCTGGGCGGCATCCTCGATGTGGAGACCCGGCTGCGCGGCCAGACCGTGTACCTGCCGCACCGACGAATCTCGCTGCACCCCGAATCCATCAGCGAGGACGCCGGTTCGCTGCTGCCGAACCAGGACCGCAGCGCCTACCTGTGGACCTTCGCCCTCGATGCCGAAGGCGCTGTCACCGACACCGGCCTGCAGCGGGCCGTCGTCCGCAGCCGCGAGAAGCTCAGCTACGTCGGCGTGCAGGAGTCCCTCGACGCGGGCACGGCAACCGAGATGCTGCAGTTGCTGCGCGAGATCGGGCTCAAGCGCATCGGGCTGGAACGGGCCCGCGGAGGGGCCTCCCTGCGCATCCCCTCCCAGGAGGTCGAATGCATCGATGGCACCTACAAGATCGTCTCCGACGCCCCGCTGCCGGTGGAGGACTGGAACGCGCAGATCTCACTGATGACAGGCATGGAGGCGGCCCGCATCATGCTCGAGGCCAAGGTCGGGCTGCTGCGCACCATGCCCGCCCCTGCCCAGAAGGACATCAACGTCTTCCGGCTCCAGGCCAAGGCGCTGGGCACCACCTGGGAGCCGACCCAGCCCTATGGCGAGTTCCTGCGCTCGCTGGACCTGGCCGATCCGCGGCAGCTTGCCCTGATGCACCGGGCCACCAGCCTGTTTCGCGGGGCCACCTACACCGTGATCGACGGCGAACTGCCCCCGGACACCGTCCAGGCCGCCATCGCCGCTCCCTACGCGCACACCACGGCCCCGTTGCGCCGGCTGGTGGACCGCTTCGCGCTGCTGGTCTGCTCCTACGCGGTCACCGGCCAGGAAGTGCCCCGGGGACTGCGCGAGGTTCTGCCCACCCTGCCGGGTCTGATGAACGACTCGAACCGCGTCGTGAACAAGATCGAACGCGCTGCCATCGACACCGTGGAGGCCGCCACGCTGGCCCACCGCGTGGGCGAACGCTTCCGCGCGGTGACGCTGACCGGATCCGAGGAATCCTCCAACGGCAACCACCGCTCGCTGGGGACCCTGCAACTGGAATCCCCCGCCGTGATGGCTTCGTTCGAGGGCAGCGCGCAGGCCGGGGTGCACGTCGAGGTGGAACTGGTACATGCCGACCCGGCCAGCCGCAAGGTGCTCTTCCGCATCGTGGGCGCCTAGCTTCGCGGCCAAGGCCCGCCCATGCGGTCGGGGCGGGCAATACCGTAATTTCATCGGGTCCACGATATGCTTGAACGGTATACAAGGATGCCCGGTCGCGTACCTTGAAAAGAATTCATGCGGGATTACCCAGCGACTTCCGCGCCCCACGTGGTCAGATCCACTTGACCGCTAGCTAAGCCTGCGATCGGCTCCGCTGGAAGCACCCCGATAGTGGTGGACCTCCGACCCCTCTTCCCCGGCAATCACGGGGACGGTCGTCGAGCACCTCTGTCCTAAAGTGCCTAAACGAATGAGACCCCCTGTGTTGAATACAGAACACCAGCTCACCGCCGATTCGGCGTCTGAGGCAGTGGACATCGAAGAAACCCTGTCCACCGATGAAACCCCGCACGAAATCCCGCAGCTGACCTTCGCCGATTTCGGCGTGCGCGCCGACATCGTCGAGTCCCTGACGGACGCCGGGATCATCCATCCCTTCCCCATCCAGTCGATGACCCTCCCGGTTGCACTGGGCGGGCACGACATCATCGGCCAGGCCAAGACCGGCACCGGCAAGACCTTCGGCTTCGGCATTCCCGCGCTGCAGCGCGTGATCGGCCCCGATGACGAGGGCTACGACAAGCTCCCGGCCCCCGGCGCGCCGCAGGCCCTGATCGTTGCACCGACCCGCGAACTCGCGGTCCAGGTCGCCACCGACATCGCCAAGGCAGCCACCAAGCGCAACGCCCGCATCGCCACGATCTACGGCGGACGTGCCTACGAACCGCAGATCGAGCAGCTGAACAACGGCGTCGAGATCGTCGTCGGCACCCCCGGCCGCCTGATCGACCTGCACCGCCAGCGCCACCTGAACCTGAAGAACGTGCGCATCGTGATCCTCGACGAGGCCGACGAGATGCTTGACCTGGGCTTCCTGCCCGACGTCGAGACGCTGCTGGCAGCGACCCCGGCGATCCGCCAGACCATGCTCTTCTCGGCCACCATGCCCGGCCCCGTCATCGCGATGGCCCGCCGCTACATGACCAAGCCGACGCACATCCGCGCCGCGGACCCGGACGACGACTCGATCACCAAGAAGGACATCCGCCAGGTCGTCTACCGCGCCCACCAGCTGGACAAGGACGAGGTCGTCGCCCGCATCCTGCAGGCCGAGGGCCGCGGCCGGACCATCATCTTCACCAAGACCAAGCGTTCGGCGGCCAAGCTGACCGACGAGCTGATCGATCGCGGGTTCGCCGCCGGCGCCATGCACGGCGACCTGGGCCAGGGTGCCCGCGAGCAGGCGCTGCGCGCCTTCCGCAACAACAAGGTCGACGTCCTGGTCGCCACCGACGTCGCGGCCCGCGGCATCGACGTGGACGACGTCACCCACGTGATCAACCTGCAGTGCCCGGAAGACGAGAAGACCTACTTGCACCGCGTGGGCCGCACCGGCCGCGCCGGCAACAAGGGCACCGCCGTCACCTTCGTGGACTGGGAAGACGTCCCGCGCTGGGGCCTGATCAACAAGGCCCTGGGCCTGAACGTCACCGACCCGGTGGAAACCTATTCCTCCTCCCCACACCTCTACGCGGACCTGAACATCCCGGCCGGCACCAAGGGCCGGTTGCCGCGCCACGCGCGCAAGCTCGAGGGCCTGGCCGGCGAGAAGCTCGAGGACCTGGGCGAGACCGGCAAGAAGAACGCCCCGCGTTCCGGCGGCCGTTCCTCCGAGGGCGGACGACGCGGAGAGCGCTCGGACCGTCCGGAACGCAGCAACAGCGCTGAACGCGGCGGACGCCACGGCCATTCCCGCGGCCGTTCGGACCGCCCGGCCCGCGAGGGCGAGCGCCACCGCGAAACGGCCGTCGCCGCCGATGCCGGGGAGCAGTCCGCTGCCGCCGCCGATCGCCCGGCCCGCACCCGCAGCCGCACCCGCACCCGCCGCAGCGACGGCGAAGTCGTGACCAACAACGACGCCGAGTAGATTGACGCCCAGCCACTAGATGACGTTGACCAGCATTCCCGACGGGCCCATCGCCGATCCCACCCAGGAGACCGATGGGCCCGCCGCTGCATCCCCAGCCACTGCCTGGGATCCCGCGGGGCCCAACCTGATAGTCCATGCGGAAAACGCTGCGTTCCTACCGACGCTTCCAGACGAATCATTCACCTTGATCTACGTCGATCCCCCGTTCAACACCGGGCGTACGCAAAAGCGCCAGGTCACCACGGCGGTCCGCGCGGCCGCCGGCGAGGGCGACCGGGTCGGCTTCCAGGGCCGGAGCTACTCCACCCTGCGCGGGGACCTGCACAGCTACGACGACGCCTTCGACGACTACTGGTCTTTCCTGGAACCGCGCCTGCGCGAGGCCTGGCGGCTGCTGGCCGACGATGGCACCTTGTACGTGCACCTGGACTACCGCGAGGTGCACTACGCCAAGGTCATGCTTGATGCGATCTTCGGCCGGGAGTCGTTCCTGAACGAGATCATCTGGGCCTACGACTACGGGGCACGTGCCAAGTCCCGCTGGCCGGCCAAGCACGACAACATCCTGGTGTACGTGAAGAACCCGAAGACCTACCACTTCGATTCGGCGGAGGTCGACCGTGAGCCATACATGGCCCCCGGGCTGGTCACCGCCGAGAAGCGCGAGCGCGGAAAGCTGCCCACCGATGTCTGGTGGCACACCATCGTCTCGCCCACGGGCAAGGAAAAGACCGGTTACCCGACGCAGAAGCCCGAGGGCATCCTGCGCAGGATCATCAACGCGAGCTCGCGCGAGGGCGACTGGGTGCTTGACTTCTTCGCCGGCTCCGGCACCACCGGGGCCGTGTCCCAGGCGCTGGGCCGCCGCTTCGTCTGCGTGGACGAGAACCCGCAATCCATTGCGGTCATGACCAAGCGCATCCCGAAGGCCACGATCCTGGACACGTTCCAAGACTGAGCACCCGCGCGCAGGCTGCAACTGGTCGCCGGTCGGGAGACCGACATGTTCACCACTTGGATCTGCCGCTCCACTGAACCCCAAGCTGTCTCGAATCCCCGAGACGACTGGGGTTCAGTGTTTTCAGGAGTGATCGTCATGACCGATATGGATTCCCGTGCCCAGCTTGCGGCAATGCTTGCCGAACAAGCCCTCCAAGGTGCAACCAAACTCAAGCCCGGATCATGGGAGTCGGTGCAGGCGTTGTCCACGCTGTCCATCGCACAGAGCCTGCTGACCATGAACCAGCAACAGCAGAAGCCCTGACGGCTGGCCGGGCCCTGTGGACAAACCCTCCCAATGGTCTTGGAACGGGGTTAGGATGTCTGCTAATTGACTCCAACCGAATCGTAGGCCGCTGGCATGTTTGCGAAAACCAGAAAAGTCATCGTTGTCTTGAGTTCGGGTGCGCTCCTGCTGGCAGCGGCAGGATGCGGCGGTAACGCCGACCCAGTCGAGCCCACCGGCACGTCACCGACACCAACAACACTTGCAAGCAGTTCTCCCCCGACGTCGTCGCCCAGCCCGACCGCAAAACCCACTCCCACGCCGGTTCCGGCCAGCTCCAACGGGCCCGCAAAGAACTGGCCGGTCCCCAAGATGCCGGAAGCCGCAAAGAAGAAATCAGAGGTTGGCATTAAGGCATTTGCCGAGTACTACTACGCGCTCATTGAGTACACGATCCAAACAAACGATACGAAACCAATCAAACAAGTGACAAAACGTACTTGTGTCGAGTGTGGCAGCACCTACATCGATCCATTCGACAACAACAAGAAAGCTGGTTCTTGGCTTGCCGGAGCCAACATCAAGGCCGTGATCACCAAAACCATATTGCAACCGGATCAGGGTATTGCCTTGTACACCACAACCCAAGGTGAGATGTCTCTTTATATGAGCGATGGAACACTGCAGGGCGTATTTCCGGCAACGCCCACGCCCGCACCCATGATGATGCTGCTTAGATTTGAGAAGGGCTGGCTTGTTGAAAGCATGGAGTACTTGGATGAGAAATCATAGAAATCCATTTATGTTCGCCAGCCTTTTGGCAGTCGCACTGGTGGCACAACCATTCGTGGCCCCGTCGCCCGCTGTCGCCACAAAGGTTTGCACCAGCATGGAACGCATGGGCAACAGCTACATCGAAGTACGCGTGAAATGTCCAGAAGAAAGTGTCGAGAACTCCGCAAAGTTCGTGAACAATCCGAGGAAATCCAAGATCCTATCCAACGGGCCGAAACTTCGGTACGACGTACAGTACTTCAGCGAATGCACTCCCGATCTGTCACTCAGGCTCTCCTGCGAAGCCATCGCCGACCCGACATGTCCCGACGGTGGATACCGAGTAATTCGGACAATCCGCGCAATTAACGGACCAAGAAAGGGGCAAACGATATCGACAACGCAGTACTGCCAAACGGAGCCACCAACAACGATTCCCGGCGCGGAAGATGACATCGCCAAGGTGAGCCTCAGCGACTTCCGGAAGCTGCCGATCTTGGCTTCGAGCATCGTCAGCCAGCCCAAGAACTTCTCGCTGCGCAACGGACACGCCCACATGTACGCCGAATCCGAACTCCAGAACTTCAACATCACGCTGTTCGACCAGGATGTCCGGGTGCGGGCGATCCCCGTTTCCTACCTGTGGACATACGGCGACGGAACCTCGCGGACATTCCCATTCCCCGGCGGCCCCGTGGCCGAGCGCGGCTTCGACGAACCCACCAGCACCAGCCACGTCTACCAGGACACCGGCGACTTCAGGGTCGGCCTGACCACCCGGTTCCGCGGGGAGTACTCGACCGAGGGCGGCCCCTGGACCCCGATCCCGGGCGTCGCCAACGTGCCCAGCGAACAGGTCACGATGAGCGTGTGGCGGACCAAGAAAATCCTGGTAGCGGAGAACTGCACCAACGACCCGCATGCACCGGGCTGCGCGTCCCTGTTCGACAGGTAGCGCCCGAAGGGCCCCCTGAGCTGCCACACGGCGAACGGATCATCCGGCCATTCACACTTTAGTCATCATCTGTGCCAGCGCCATGTATAGACGGACATAGGCATACGTGGCTGGCGAGCGGACGCCCCGCGACCGGCCGGCTATGGTGCCGCCCCGACACGAAGTGGAAGTCTCCGTCCCGGGCACGAAGCGCCGAGCGACCATAAACATCCCTCCCAATCATTCGGCAATGGCGTTACGAAGAGCGTGTGCAGGTCGGCGAAGATCTTTATGGCCTAGAACTGCTATCAAAAACGGTGACGCTCCGAATATCACCTCATTCTTTGAGAAGAAGATTGACGATCGTCGCACACCTCCCAATAACCTCTGACGATGCGTAGTCGGCGATGAAGAAGCCCCGGAGCCCTTCCAACACGGGAAGAACACCGGGGCTTCAGCTACCGACATTGCGGTGTGGTCCCTACGGACCAACCGACCAGTGCCTAAACCAGGCTTCGACCCTCGGCGCGGGCCTGCTTCCATTCACGGAAGAATGCACGAGTGATCACGAAGAGGGTTCCGGCAACGACGACCGGCCAAATCAGGACGTATACGGTCAACCAAAAGATTTCCATTGTTGTCTCCTGCTTCCTTTTCTCTACTTGCTGGTGGCTACGGGGTTGGTATCGCGCTTGATCGTCTCGATGGGGTCGAAGTCACCAACGCGATCCTTGATCGTACTGAAGTCGAAGTTCTGCTTCGAGCGCACCGACATCGCGTAACAGATGATGGTCGAAACAGCATAGGCAACCAGTGATCCGCTGAGTACCGCGTACTCGTGCAGTGCACCCATTGCGAACGGCGTAGCCACGACCATGGCCACGATTCCCACAATGCGGGCTATCTTCAACCCGAAGAAGCCAAAGGTCATCAGGCCAAGGACGACGCCGACACCGACGATGCCGAGGGCATCCACCGCATATCCGGTGAATCCCGACATCGAGATCCATTCGAAGCGCACCGGCAAGAACAACGCCAGCGCCGCCAGGGTCGAGATGGTAAAGGCCTTGTTGGTGACCTTCTTCCAGTAGAAGCTTGCGATGACCGGGAAAACCAACGCTCCCCAGAGTGCACCTACGAACACCAA
This sequence comes from Arthrobacter sp. AQ5-05, assembly GCF_003287975.1. Lineage (GTDB taxonomy): Bacteria > Actinomycetota > Actinomycetes > Actinomycetales > Micrococcaceae > Paeniglutamicibacter. Next base: position 1,430 of record NZ_QMKQ01000004.1, on the reverse strand, counting down.
CAGGTCCAGGATGTTCATTTGGCCGCTGGCGAAGAAGAGACCCGCAGCGGTGGCAAGGATCATTGTGATGCGTCCGACCAGCAACATGGTCTTCGGCTTGACGTTCTTCTTGCCAACCGTCTGGCCGTAAAGGTCCGTCATGGCGATGGAGGAGAGCGCTGCCAAGTCCGAGTCCGCCGTGGACGACAACGACCCAAGGATCATGATGAAGAAGACGCACAGCAGGACGGGGCCGAGGTACGTGACAGCCAACTGCGGAATCAGGTTGTTCGTATCCCCGTCCAGCGGGGTGATGCCTGCATACAGGGCAATGACACCGAGCATGCCGAATCCGATCACCGTGGCGCCATAGCCAATGGTCGCCGTAATGAAGGTCGGCTTGATCAGGTCCTCACGCACGGCAAAGAGCCGCTGGGCAATGGTCTGGTTGCCGATGGCATAGGCCAACACGGCCGCAATGTACGGGGCACCCTGGTTCAGGAATGCCTCGGACGAGAAGAAGTTGGCCTGCTGCACCGTCAGGTTCGAGGCGCCGGTTTCAAAGAGTCCGGGACCTCCAGCGGCGAAGAACACCACCGGGATTATGATGACCACTGCACCGAGCATCGCCACCACTTGCGCGAAGTCGGTCAACACCGACGCCCGGAATCCGGACCACAGCGTATAGAGCAAAATGCCTGCGGCAACTGCGATGATGCCTTGGCGGAAGCTGAACGGCGAGAGCAGCGCGATCAGCGCGCCACCTGCGATGAAGTTTGACGTCAGGGAAATGACGCTGCCCAGGATGTTGGAACCTGCCAGCATGAGCTGGCTGGACCGTCCGTGACGGGCGTACATGACCTCTGCCAAGGTGTGTGCCTTTGGCGCAACCGCACGGATTCTCCGGCCGAAGGGGTAGATGAATAGAATCATCAAGGCTCCCCAAAGGCCATAGTGAATCGGCCCGGAAATGCCATAGGTGTAGCCGGAAGTAGCCGAAGCATACATCGAGGCAGCCCAGATCCATGTCGCGGTCATGCTTGCCGCAGAGACACCGAAACCAATCTTGTTGCCGGCAGTCATATAACCATCGGCATTTTCTTTCTTTTTGCCAATAAACAGAGTCATCACGAATGTGCCCCCGTAAAAAAGCACCAACAGCCCCAGGACAACTGATCCCGCGAGAAGTTGATATTCTCCGCTTTGGAGATCCATATCTTTCCTCTCATCATAGGAATGCCGCCGGAAACAATTCCTATTATGGCTCTAATATTTCAAAATCGGTCATCCCCGCACCTCAGATTTTGTAATCAAACACCCGCGAACGAACATGCGCTTCAAACGAGGTCACCGTAGATTCAAAATCGTTACGCTGCACGTTACTGATCGCGTTCTTCGCATCATTCCAGACATGCTCGATCGGATTATGATCCGGCGCATAGGGCGGAAAA